>UQYG01000006.1 GCA_900545275.1 uncultured Sutterella sp. | reverse complement strand
AACAACCGCCGATGCTCACACTTATCGGTTCGTTGAATTCGAATTGTTAAAGAACTGTCGCTATCGAAGCAGCGAAGGATTGAAATTATGCCTAAACAGCTCGATTTTGTCAAGGGGCTTTTGAAAAAATTTTAGAGATTTCTTCTGCCTCCGCAGCCGAAATCTCTTCAAAAGCATTGAGGTTCTTAAAGTTTCCACGATAATCTTTCACAAAAACTTTCTTTTCCCCCACTTCTTTCAGCCAAGCTCCGAGCTTGCGTTCCCCCGACAGAAGGAAGGGACGAATCTCCAAAAGCGCTTCCGAGCGGATGAGTGCGAAGGCGTTTTGCGGATATCCCTCCGCCACGACCGTGTAGGAGCGGTGAGCGAACCCGTCCTCTTCAGCGGCCGTCCACAACGTTTTGAGGAGTGTCTCCGGAACCATCGGTGCGTCGCACGGTGCGGTAAGGACCCAGGGGGTCTTGAGAAGCCCCCTTTCCCGCACAGCGAGCAATCCCGCGAGCGGACCGGGATATTCGGCCACGGTGTCTTCGCACACGACGAATCCCATCTCCTCGAAGGTCTCCCGATCCCGATTGGCGCTCAGGAGCACCTGCGAGACCCCCGCCGAGAGTCTCTCGCGTACCCATTCGACCATGGGACGTCCCAAAAAGTGAACCAGGGCTTTGTTGATTCCTCCCATCCTCGTGGCGCGGCCGCCCGCATAGATGAGGAGCGTCACTTGATTCTTCACGAGCACCCCCAACGTTTTGTGTCAGCATCCGATTCTACGCAAAGTTAGAATGTTCGGATCCCTTTCTTCTTCGAAGGAACCCTTTTCATGTCCGACACGCTCCGCGTCGAATCGGCGAGTCTTCCCGAGGCGCTCGCCCGCATCCTAACACTCCTTTCTTCCGACCGCCCCCCGTCGGAATCCGTCCCGCTTGACGAGTCGCTCGGCCGAACGCTCGCACAAGACCTTCTTTCTCCCATCGATGTCCCCGCCTACACCAACAGCGCCATGGACGGCTACGCGTTCCGAGGGGAAGAGCTCGCGGGAGAAGGCATGCTCGAACTTCGCGTAGCTGGCGAATCGCTCGCCGGTCACCCCTGCACGCACGAGATTCCCCCGGGGGCGGCCCTTCACGTCATGACGGGCGGCCTCGTTCCTGAAGAACTCGACACGGTCATTCCCTTCGAAAAGGTCGAGGAGACGCCCGGGCGCATCCGCTTTGCGTGCGATGCCGTCAAGCCCGGCGCCAATGTGCGCCGCAAGGGCGAGGAACTTCGTGCGGGAGACGCCGCGCTTCGCCGGGGCGAACGCATCGGTCCGGCGCACGTGGGATTAGCCGCCTCGCTCGGCTATGCCGAACTTCCCGTCGAGCGGCTCGTTCGCGCCGCCGTCTTCGCCACCGGCGACGAAGTGCGCGAACCCGGCCAACCGCTCGGCGAAGGAGAACTCTACAACGCAAACGGCCACAGCCTCACGGCGCAGCTTCGGGCCTGGGGAGCGGACGTGACGAACCTCGGCGTTCTCCCCGACGATCCGGAACGCATGGAAGCAGTGCTTCGCGAAACCGCTCGAACGCACGACATCCTTCTCACGTCCGGAGGCGTCGGCGCCGGAGACAAGGATTTCACCGCCAGCGTTCTCGCTCGACTCGGTTCCGTCACCCACCTGCACGTCGCCATGCGGCCGGGTAAACCCCTCACTTTCGGCACAATCGAATCCGAAGACCGTCGGGTTCTCTTCTTGGGACTCCCCGGGAATCCCGTCGCCGCGCTTCTCTCCGCGCGTCTCTTCGTGCGTCCCGTCCTCGACGGCCTTCTCGGCGCCCGCCGCACCGAAGCGCCGCTTTTGCGGGCCACCGCCGCGACGAACGTAAGAAGTCGTCCCGGCCGCACCGAATTCGTGCGGGGAACGCTCGAGCGCCGCGGCGAGGAACTCTTCTTCACTCCTTACGCCACACAGAGTTCCGCTCTTCTCACCACGCTTACGCAATGCAATGCCTGCGCTCTGATAGAAGAAACGGCCGGCTCGATTCCGGCCGGCCGTCCCGTGGACGTTTTCTTCCTTTGAATTTTTACTTGGCGTCGCCCTTCTTCGGGCGGCGCCCCCGCAGACGGCGTCCCGAACGAACGACATAGCCCTCCGGCTTGAAGCGAGCAATGGGCGTCTTCATCGCCACCTCTTCGGAGAGCACATCGATCTTCGGATCGGGCGTCACACCGGACGTGAAAATACCTTCATCGAGCGGCGCATCCGGACCGCGGTGCGTAGGCGCCCAAATGATGGGCGCGCGCGTGTTCTTACCCGGTTCAAATCCCTCGGGCGCCTGCGTGCGGGCCGCCCAATCGAAGGCCTCCTGCAACGCCACCGTTTCTCTCGGATCCATCTGCGCAGGGACGATCACTTCGCCCTGCAGATTGACGATCCCGCGAAAGCCAACGGCCCGCGTGAGACAGCCGCCCTGCATGCCGTAGACCCGGTCCTCGTGCTGATGTCCGTGAAAGAACCACTTCACGCCGAGATTGTGAGCCAAACGGTCAAGCGCCTCGAATCCCTTGGCGTGGCACGAAGGCGCTTCATGCGTGATCAGAATGTCCGCCTTCTGATGCATGAGGTAGTTGTAGACGGACGGAAAAATCGTCGAACGGTGCCGTCTTGGAAGACCTCCGCGCCAGATGTTCACCTTGGGCGAGCGCCGGATAAAGTGCGCCGGACTGTAGTAGTTGGGCTCTTCGTCGGGCATCCAGATCTGTCCGCGAAAAACACCTCCCAACCCAGCAATCCGCAGTCCCGCCACCGTCGTGACGCGTCCGTGCAGATTGTGCGACGCCAAGGGGCCGCGCCAGAGATAGTCGAAATATTCGTCCGTATCGGTGTCGTGATTGCCGGGAATCCACCAGATGTCGGTAAGCGACATCGCTTCGCCCAAAAGTTCCTCCAGCGGAGCGCTCGGCTGCGAGTCGCCGAGAATCACCATGGCGTCGGGCCTGTAGAGGCGGGCCGCCTCGTTGATGTGAGAAAACTCTCCGTGCGGATCGCCGCAGAAGAAAATGTTCGGAAGCTCTTTGGCACGATGCTGACGCCGACGACCTCGCCGACGTTTCGTTCGCTTCTCCTGCTCGTCACCCATGATGCTTCCTTCTTTCCGCGGGCTGTGGCGCCTGAAGCGCCACACCCTTCAATCCATCCAGGGGCGCAGGCACGCCTTGCGAAGGAACACGGAAAAATCCGCCTCGCGAACAAATGCGCGGGCGGTCTCGGGCTCCCTTTTTTCAACGTCGCGACTGGTGCGCCCGGGGCGCTCCCTTTCCTTCAGAGCGCGCGGCGCCTCTCTTCGCCCTCGGGATTCAAACGGGCGGGACAACGGAGTCGGCGACGGAATCAATGGCTTCGCAAGGCGCATTACATGCGCCGTCAATGGAAAGCATTGTAGCCGCTATCACGCCGGAAAGCGCCAAAGTTTTTCCGAAGATTTACGGTGCGCCCATGTCGAGGACGTCGACCCCGTCGGGAGGCGTCCAATTGAAAACCGATGCGGGAACGCTCTTGCCCTCGAAAGAGAGAAAGTCCAGCGTCGTCACCTGCCCGAATCCGTCCACAAGACGCATCCGCACGGGCGTCTCACCGTCGCCGCGAAAGCCGATCTCGACGCGCTCGAACACGCCCGCTTCACGGGGTTTGGCCGTCACCCAGTCCAATCCCGCCGCGGAGGACGACTCCGAAAGCGTCCATTCGGTGGAATCAAGCCGTCCGGTTCCGAAAAGAATCGAAGCGGGACTCGTCGGAAGCGCACCCGACAGAGTGTTCTTCGTCACCTGTGCGAGGTCTTCGTCGTAAAACCAGAGCGTCTCGCCGTTGCTCACGATGAGCTGACGATAAGGCTCCTCGTAGCGCCAGAGAAATTTCCCCGGGCGTTTGAACTGAAAGCTCCCTCGGGCGGCAGGCGCCGCCTCTTCCCCCTCCTTCGTCACGACGCGTTGCTCGAAGCTTCCCGTCCCTTCCAGCGTCTTCGTGAGAAAGGCGTCGAGCCGCTCGGCGGCGCTCGGCGCAGCCAAGACCGAAAAAGCGGCGAATCCGAGCGCAGAGCCCGTCAAGAGGTTTCGAATCGTAGTCATAACTGTTCCTTTCAGCGGTTCGGAGCGATCACTGTTCGTTTGCCGGCGTGCCCGGGCGGGCTCACAAGCCCTGCCGCCTCCATCGCTTCGAGAAGATTCGCCGCACGGTTGTAGCCGATTCCCAACTGCCGCTGCACGTAGGAAATGGACGGACGATTGTCGGTGAGCACGATTTCCACCGCACGGTCATAGAGGGGGTCCGACTCGCCCGAGCGGCGCATCCCCGCCTCTCCTGCGTCGGGTTCGACCGACTCCGTCACTTCGGAGATATAGACGGGATCGCCGTACTTCTTCCACTCGGTTACGACTCGGGCGACTTCGTCGTCCGCGACGAAGCACCCCTGAATGCGGCAGGGCATCGACATGCCCGGCCGGTGAAGGAGCATGTCGCCGTTTCCGAGGAGTTGCTCCGCCCCGGTGTCGCCGAGAATCACGCGGCTGTCGTAGGAGGAGGCCACCTGGAAGGCGATGCGGGTCGGGACGTTCGCCTTGATGAGGCCCGTCACGACGTCCATCGAGGGGCGCTGCGTCGCCAAAATGAGGTGCATGCCCGCGGCGCGAGCCTTCTGCGTGAGACGCGTGATCTCTCCTTCCACCTCCTTGCGGAAAGTCAGAATGAGGTCGGCGAGCTCGTCGATGACGCAAACAATGTAGGGCCAGGGCTCGAGCGTGGGCGCGGCCGGGTCCCCCGGCGCAGCGGTCGGATCCCGAATGGGTTCGCCCGCATCGATCGCGGCGCGCACCTTTTCGTTGTAGGACGTAAAGTGACGCACGCCCAGACGGCTCATGAGCTGATAGCGCCGATCCATTTCCTTGCAGAGCCACTTGAGCGCCGTCGTAGCCTTGTTCATGTCGACGACGACCGGGCAGAGAAGATGGGGAATGCCTTCGTACACGCTGAATTCGAGCATCTTCGGGTCGATGAGCACGAGCCGCAGATCCTTGGGCTCCGTGCGATAGAGCATCGAGAGAATCATGGCGTTGATGCCGACCGACTTTCCCGAACCCGTCGTACCCGCAACGAGCAGATGCGGCGTCTTGGCAAGATCCATCGTGAAGGGCTTCCCGGCGATGTCCTTGCCCATGGCAAGCGTAAGGGGCGAAGCGCTCTTTCGGTAGGCGTCGGAATCGAGAATTTCTTTGAGCCGCACCATTTGGCGGATGGCGTTGGGCACTTCGAGCGCGATGTAACTCGTTCCAGGAATACTCGGAACAACGCGGACCGACTGAACCCCGAGCACGCGACGCAGGTCGTCTCGGACACCTTCGATCTGCGAACCCTTCACGCCCGGGCCCGGCTCGAGCCAGTACTGCGTAATGACGGGCCCCGTCTGCACACCGCAGACCTGCGCCTCGATCTTGTAGGTCTTGAGTTTCGAGACAATGAGGCGACTCGTCATTTCCAGAGACGACTCGTCCATGCCGGGCTGATCGCGATCGGGGTCGTCCAGGAGCGAAAGAGGCGGAGAAAAGACGGGTACCTTCTTGAGGGGGGTGCGCTTCGGCGCGGGCGCAGTCTTCGGACACGTCGCTTCGGGAACGCGCTCCTGTGCTTCGACCTGCGCGACGGCGTCCGCGCCCGCCTCGGGCGAAACGTTGTGAAGACCCGCAAAAATCGGCACGTGCGCCGTTTCTTCATCCAGAGGCTCGGCCCGGGGAAGCGGCTCCGCCTCGGCGGGCGACGCCTCGGGCTTCGCTTCCTTTCTGCGGTTGCGAAGTTTGCCGACCGGCTCGAAAATGAGGAAGTCCAAAAGACGTCCGACGCGCTCGCACACGCTCATCCACTCGAAGTCCATGAGAAGCGAAAGTCCCATGCCGATCAGCACGAAAAAGACGACTGTCGCCAGTCCCACGCCGATGTAGTGCTCGACCGCGAAGGCAAGCCAGTCCCCCAGAACGCCGCCGGGATTCCCCGGCAGACTCGTTTCAAAGCGCCGCAGACGCAGAGCTTCCAGTGAAGATGACCCCACGAGGAGTACGACGAATCCGAAGGCCGACGAAAGCTTTGGCGGGCGCAGGCGCTCGGGATCCCGTTCTCCGCGGTTCTGTCGCCATTGAGAGCGAAACGCGAAAACCGCGCTCATGAAGGATGCGAGCACGAACCACCAGGCGGAAAAACCGAAGGCGGAGAGAAGGCAGTCCGAAACCCAGGCGCCCACGACACCGCCCCAGTTCGACGCCGGCGCGTCGGTCGAGAACGTGAAGGCGGGGTCCGAAGGAGAATAGGAAAAGAGGAAGACCGCAAGGAGTATGCCCAAGGGGGTAAAGACGATCCAACTCTTGGACCAGAGAAGATAGACGATGCCCCGCACGAAAACGCGCAGGTAAGTGCCCGCCGTGCGCAGCCAGCGCCACAGGGCCTGCGCAGCGGATCTGCGCGTCGTCGACGGATTCGTCTTTTTTGCTTTTGCCATGTCCTTCGGTAGATCAACTGGAGGGAAAGGATCATTGTAGACGGTATCGTCCGTCTCTCGGTCTTCGCCCATCGGCGTGCTACGTCTCGGAACATTTTCCTGGAAGGATCCACGCGCGGGCGCGTCTATAATGTTCTCACTTTTCGTTAAATCTTTTTATCGGCGGACGTCCCGTTCGCCCGGAGAGAAGGCATGTCAACCGAACGTCTGCACCACCCCGTCGTCATTCTCGGCTCCGGTCCCGCCGGTTGGACCGCGGCCATTTACGCCGCCCGCGCCAATCTGCGCCCGCTCGTCGTCACCGGCATGGAGGCGGGCGGTCAGCTTATGACCACCTCCGAAGTCGACAACTGGCCTTCCGCCGACGAGGGCATTCAGGGGCCCGACTTGATGGCCCGCCTGCAAAAGCAGGCCGAACGCTTCAAGACGCGCGTCGAGTACGACAACATCGTCAAGGTCGACCTCTCAAAGCGTCCTTTTGAACTCTCGGGCGAAATGGGTGTCACCTACGAAGCCGACGTCCTCATCGTCGCCACCGGCGCCTCGGCCATGTATCTCGGGCTCGAAAGCGAACAGAAGTACCGCGGGCGCGGCGTCTCGGCCTGCGCCACCTGCGACGGCTTCTTCTACCGTCAAAAGCCCGTCGCCGTGGTGGGCGGCGGCAACGCCGCCGTCGAGGAGGCGCTCTACCTCGCAAACATCGCTTCGCACGTCACGCTCGTTCATCGCCGCGACACCTTCCGAGCCGAACCCATTCTCGTCGACAAGCTGATGGAAGAGGTGAAGGCAGGACGCATCAGTCTGGCGCTCGACCGTGAGATTGAGGAAGTGCTGGGCGACGACAAGGGCGTCACGGGTCTTCGCCTTCGTTCCACGAAGGGAGAAGAAGCCGCGGAAATCGCCGTCGACGGTCTCTTCGTCGCGATCGGCCACAAGCCCAACACGGATCTCTTTTCGGGCCAACTCGAACTCGTCAACGGCTACGTCCGCACGGCGGGCACGGGCAACGCCGCCGCCACGGCCACGTCGGTGCCCGGCGTCTTCGCCGCAGGCGATGTGCAGGATCCCGTCTATCGCCAGGCCGTCACCTCGGCCGCCTCGGGTTGCATGGCTGCGCTCGACGCGCAGCGCTTCCTCGAACAGGAAGCGCACTGATTTCCGATTTATCCCGTCGCCGCCTCCGCGGCGACGTTCTTTCTTTCGGACCTATCTCTCATGTCTTCCTTTCAACAACTCTCCGACCTCAAGGCCGTGAAGAAGGCTTTTGCCGAACAGGCCAAACGCCGCGCGCAAGAAAAGGAAAAGGCGCGCGAGCGCGAACGCGAGGAGAACTTCTTTCGCCACGCCATGAAGGATCTCGGCGTGACGCCGCTTGAGAAGCCCGACGTCAACCGCGTCAGCCACAACATCAAGAAGCCCGTTCGAATCCCGATGGCCAAGGACGTCGAGCGCGCCGAAGTGCTGCGTGCCACCATGTCGGACGACGCCGATCCGCTCCTCTTTCTCGAGAGCGACGACGGACGTTTTTTCCACCGCGAAGGCGTCTCCCCCGATCTACCTCGCAAACTCTACCGCGGAAAGTTTACGGTCGAGGCGCACGTCGACCTGCACGGCCTGACGGTGGACGAGGCACGCGACACGGTCGCCGCCTTTCTTTCGGAAAATCAGGCCCGAAATCACCGTTGCGTGCGCATCGTGCACGGCAAGGGCTACGGTTCGGTCGGCGGACAGAGCATTTTGAAGGAACTCGTGCGCCGCTGGCTCAAACAGCGCCGCGAAGTGATGTGTTTCGTGGAGGCGCCGCCCAATGACGGAGGCGGCGGTGCCGTCCTCGTCCTCCTCGCGCAGGCACCGCGCCGATGAGTTCTAAAAAAAGCCTCGGATTCCCAGGGACCCGAGGCTTTTCTTCTTCGGCTTTGCGCGTCCTCAGACGGCGGCTTCGCCCGTTTCGCCCGTGCGGATGCGGATGACCTGTTCCACGTCGAAGACGAAAATCTTTCCGTCGCCGATCTTCCCCGTATGGGCGGCCTGACGGATCGCTTCGATCGCCTGCTCGACGATGTCTTCCGAGACGACCGTTTCGATCTTGAGCTTCGGAAGAAAGTCCACCACGTATTCGGCGCCCCGATAGAGCTCCGTGTGGCCCTTCTGACGCCCGAACCCCTTCACTTCGGTCACGGTAAGCCCGCTCACGCCCACATCGGCGAGGGCTTCACGCACTTCATCGAGTTTGAAGGGCTTGATGACGGCGACAATCTGCTTCATACGTTTTCGGTGCCGATCGCCCCTGCGGGTGCCGCACCGCTCCAAAAGACTTTCGGAGAGAGCCCCCCGAATGCAACGGGAGTCCGCCCCGGAGGAGCGAACCTCCCAACACGAAACGAATTACTTCTGTTCTTCCTTGGCCGGTTCCGCGGCGGGCGCGGCTTCGGTCTTGGCGGGAGCCGGACGGCCGACGCGGTATTCATAGAGCGTCACGTCCTTCACGCGAACGCCAAAACGCGGGTCGTTGTTGGGGCTGTGCCAAACATCCTTCTTTTCACGCCAGGCGTTGATGAAGGCCACGACGTTGGCGGGCATCTTGGTCGAGGACGTGACTTCGTTGAGCGTGAAGTTCTGTCCGCCCACGAGGTACAAGTGAAGCTGATGAACGAAGGGACCGTGATCTTCCACGGCGACGGGCGCCTGTGCCGGCGCGGCGGTCGCATTGGTCTTGGCGGCGGTTTTAGCCATGATTTTTCCTCTTTTGGTTGGTTCCAGCCTCCCCGACCCGGGGCGGCACGTCTTTGAAGTGTAGCAGAGGGGCGGGTTTCCCTGCGAGGGAACCGTTCGACCCGCCCCATTGCCTTAGGACTCACTGCCCGCGGCCGATCGTCTCCCACCGGAGCGCGAGTTCTCCCAATCCCATGCGCTTATTGGCCTTGGCGATGAGTTTTTCCACAGCGGTGCGCTCGATGGTGGCGTCGGGATCGGCCCGCACGAGAAGCGTGACGTGATCCTTGTCGGCCTTCCAGAAGGCCTCGTGAACGAGCGAGCGGTGCGTGCGGTCGAGTTTTTCCGATAGAGCAAGCGAGAGGGCTGCCCAACGGTCCGTGAGTGCGGGTTCGTGTTCGGGCGAAAGTTCTTCGGGCAGGGCCGCGGAAGGACTGTTGTGCCAGAAAACGAAACGCGCCATGCGAAGGCACTCGTCTTCAGTGAAGCCGACGAGCCCCACGTTGCGCACGAGCCACGCCCCCATGCGGTGATGATCCTTGTAGGAGATGTCGATGCCGATGTCGTGCATTCTCGCGGCATGCTCGACGAGCTCGGTGTCTTCGGGGCCGACCGAGACGACCCCCGCCGCGTCAAGACTCAGCAGCATCCCCCGCACGAGTCGGCGCACCTGCTTGGCGTGCCCCTTTTCGCAATGAAATCGCTTGACGAGACGCCGTACGCTCTTCCTGCGGCGCGTGTTTTCGTTCGAGACCGCGCCGAGACCGCTGCGCTCGAGATAGTCGACGAGCTGCCCGTCCTGAAGATTCTTCACAGTCGCCGTCACGGTGTCGACGCCGAGCGCCTCGAGCACCGTCACGAGAATGACGCCGCCCGCGAGAACGACCTGCGCCCGCGCAGGCGACATGCCCGGCAGAGCCGAGCGTTCCTCGACGGTCATCGCAGCGAGTTTGGTGACGACGCCCACGAGTGCGCTGAGCTTCGCCTCGCGCCCGTCGGAAGTTTCAATGACGGCGCCGGGTTCGGCAAAGCGAGCCATGGCGGCGAGATTGACAAGCGCCTGCGCCGTGCCGCTACTCGCAAAGACGCGCTTGAATTTCGCCTTGACGGCAAGCGTCGTGGCGTAGCGAGTGCGGCTACGCACGAGGTCGCGCATTTCGCGAAGACCCTTCTTCGTGACGCGCCCAGCTTCGTCACCGGGCACGGCGTCCGTAAGGAGCACGCACCCCATGTCGGTGCTCTCCATCATTTCGACGTGTCGGCGCGTCGAAACGGAAATCTCCGTGCTCCCGCCCCCGATGTCGACGAGACAGACGGGATCGGAAACGCGCAGAAGCCCCGAGAAGACGCCGAGCCGAATGAGGCTCGCCTCTTCCACGCCCGAGATGACGGCAACCTCGACGCCCGCCTCTTTGCGGGCGAGTTCGAGAAATTCGTCCCGGTTCTTGGCGTTTCGAAGGGCCGCCGTGCCGACGGCGCGAATTTCGGTGACGCCGTATGAAGCGCAGATTTCCACGAAAGACTTGAGTGCCTTCACCGTGCGGCTCATCGCCTCAGTCTGCAGAATGCCGGATTTGAAGGAACCTTCACCCAGGCGGACCATCGTCTTGACGCGGTTGAGCACCGAAGCGTGACCGTCTTCGGTGACTGCGGCCACCGTCAAACGGCAAGAGTTGCTCCCGAGGTCGATGAGTCCCACGCGCCGCTCACGCGGCGCGAGCATCTCCGCTTCACTCACTTCTTCACCCCCTTGCGCTGGAACTCGGCGTTCTGGCTGTCAAAGACCGCCTCACCCTTCTTGGGACGAACGCGCGTGTACTTGCCGTCGGCGTCGAGCGACCAGGCGCCGCGCGTATCGGCGAGCTGCGCGTCGAGAATCATCTTCGTGATGCGTTCGCGCAGACGCGGATCATGCACGGGCGTGATCACTTCGATGCGGCCGTTGAGATTGCGCTTCATCATATCGGCCGAACCGATCCACATGCACTCCTCGCCGCCGTGCTTGAACCAGTAGACGCGGGCGTGCTCGAGATAGCGTCCGACGATCGAACGGACGGTGATGTTCTCGGAAACGCCGGGAACGCCCGGGCGCAGGCAGCAGACGCCTCGCACGATGCATTCGATTTTCACGCCGGCCTGCGACGCGCGGTAGAGTTCGCGGATCATTTCGTCGTCGGCGAGCTGATTGCACTTGATGACGATGTGTCCGTCGCCCGTCTCGCGGTGGGCCTCGACTTCGCGGCGGATCATCTCGACGAGACGCGTGCGAAGCGACAGGGGCGAAACGCCGAGCTGGCGGTAGCGCTTGATGATGCCGCAACCCGTCATCACGTTGAAGAGGTCCGTGACGTCCGCACAGATCTCTTCGTTGGACGTGAAGAGCCCGAGGTCGGTGTAGATCGTGGCGGAGAGCGCGTTGTAGTTGCCCGTGCCGATGTGCACGTAGCGGCGGATGCCCGTGGCTTCTCGGCGCACGACGAGGCAGAGCTTTGCGTGAACCTTGAGTCCGACGAACCCGTAGACGACATTCACGCCCGAGCGCTCAAGCGCTTCGGCCCAGTTGATGTTGCGCTCTTCGTCAAAGCGGGCCTTCAGTTCCACGACGGCCGTCACCTGCTTGCCGCGGCGTCGCGCCTCGATGAGGCTCTTGATGATGGGCGAGTTGCTGCCGCAGCGGTACAGCGTCTGCTTGATCGCCACCACCTTCGGATCGCGCGCGGCGCGGTCAATGAAGGAAAGCACCCCCGTGAATTTTTCATAGGGATGGAAAAGCAGCACGTCGCGCTCGCGCAACGTCGCAAAGAGGTCGTTTTCCGGATCGAAGACCTCAGGCGAAGTCATGCGGTCGGGCACGTACTGCAGGCTCGGACGGTCGATGAAGCACAGATCCATGAATTCCGAGAAGGCGAGCGGACCGCTCACCTTGTAAATCTGGCCGGGCTTCATGTCGATGTGATCGAGCAGGAAGTTCTGCAGACGGACCGGCATGCCGCGCTCGAGTTCCAAGCGCACGGGCGCACCGAAGCGGCGTTGCTCAACGTAGTCGCGCACGGCTTCGAGAAGGTCGTCGGCCTCGTCCTCTTCAATTTCCGCGTCGGTATTGCGCGTGATCCGGAAGAGCCCGTAGGAGGTCACGCGGAAGCCCGGGAAGAGCCGTCCGAGGCACTCGCCGATCAGGTCCTCCGTGAGGATCACCTGCACGTTCTTGTAGGAGGACTGGAAGGAGAGGTCGGGCGCGGCGTCGTCGAGATCCTTCGAGAGAAAGAGGAAGCGCTGAATATTGTTCGGGCACTTCAGACGCGCGTAGCGGACGTCCTCCTCATCCGTCTCCGAAACGAGTTCGATGAGGAAGTTGAGGCTCGTGTTGGAGATCCACGGGAAGGGGTGACCCGAGTCGACGACTTGAGGCGTGAGGACCGGGTAGATGTTCTGATCAAACCAGGCTTCGAGTTTCTGGCGCTTCTTGCCGCCGAGCGTCGCAAACTTCGTGATGACGACGCCCTTTTCACGCAGGGAGGGCTGCAGGGTCTTGAGCCAGAGGTCTTCGGCCCGGTCGACGAGGGTCGACACCTTCTGACGGATGATCGTGAGCTGACGGCGCGGCGGAATCATGTCCGCGCCCGTGGCGGCGGCCCCCGTCTGTTCCTGACGGAAGACGTTGGCGACGCGCACCATGAAGAATTCGTCGAGGTTGTTCCAGAAAATCGAGAGGAACTTCACGCGCTCGAGAAGCGGCACGCGGGGGTCTTCGGCTTCGGCGAGCACCTTCTCGTTGAAGTCGATCCAGTTGATTTCCCGGTTGAGATAGTACTTCGGGTCATTGAGGTCGATCGGCGTTTCAACGGCGGACTCCTTGCGCTCCTTGGCGCCGCGCGTGCGGTCCGACTTGGCGGGCTTCGCCGCTTCGGCGCTGTTGGGAGTGGGAGCCGCAGGTTCGACGGCGGCGACCGTATCGTTGTTTTCCATTTTTTATGCCTACTGAGGAAAGAGTGGGAGTCCGGACGAAGAGTCCTTTCTCTCAGTTTCGCATAGTTTTGTGACAAAACAAAGACAGCATTACCCCTTTGATGGCCCCGTGAGCGCGAAAAAGGGAGAGCCTCGCGCCCTCCCTCTTTTCGTCGTCGACCGTTGCGCCCTTACGGCAACGCCGCAGCGAGCTCCTCGGCGAGGCGCCGCGCCTCGGCCGGATCGGCCGTCTCCACCATGATGCGAAGCAGCGGTTCGGTCCCCGAAGGACGCACGAGCAGACGTCCGCGCCCTTCCAGCGTCTTTTCGGCTTCGCGCACGGCGGCGCCGAAGGCTTCGGACGAGCGCCAGTCAAAACCCGGTTCGATCGGACGGTTGACGAGAACCTGCGGCAAAAGCGTGAGTTCCGACGTGACCTCGGCGAGCGTCTTCTCCTGACGGCGCATGGCGGCGAGCACCTGCAGGGCGCTCACGAGGCCGTCGCCCGTCGTCTGCTTGTCGAGCGCGATGATGTGACCCGACGTTTCGCCGCCGAGAAGCCAACCTTCGCGCTTCATCATTTCGAGCACATAGCGGTCGCCCACCTTGGCGCGCCCGAAAGGAATCTGTCGCTCGGCGAGCTTTTGTTCGAGCGCGAAATTCGTCATGAGGGTACCCGCCACGCCCGTGACGGCGCCGTCGAGAAGACGGTCCGTCACCATGGCCCAGAGCAGTTCGTCACCGTTGTAGACGTGATCGGCGTCGGCCATGATGAGGCGGTCCGCGTCGCCGTCGAGACTCACCGCCACGTCGCAGCCGTGCTCGCGGACGAGCTCGGGAAGGTGTTCGGTATGCGTGGCGCCGACGCCCGCGTTGATGTTGAAGCCGTCAGGGGTGTTGCCGACCGCCGTCACTTCGGCGCCGAGCTCGTGAAAGACCGAAGGCGCGATGTGGTAGGCCGCCCCGTTGGCGCAATCGACAAGGATCTTGAGTCCCTTGAGGTCCGCGTTCCCCGAGATGCTCGCCTTGCAGAATTCGATGTAGCGCCCCGAGGCGTCGTCAAGGCGCCGGGCCTTGCCGAGTTCGGCCGATGTGACGCAGGCGAAACCCCGGTCCATTTCCACCTCCATCTCGAGCTCCATCTCGTCGGGAAGTTTCGTGCCCGCGCCGCTGAAGAATTTGATTCCGTTGTCGTCATATGGATTGTGGCTCGCCGAAATCACCACGCCCGCGTCAAGACGAAGGGCGCGCGTAAGATAGGCGACGGCGGGCGTCGGAATCGGACCGCAAAGCAGCACGTCGACGCCCGCGCTCGAAAAACCCGCTTCAAGCGCAGCCTCCAGCATGTAGCCCGAAATGCGTGTGTCCTTTCCGATCAGAACCGTCGGACGCGAAGTGCCCGAACGGCGACGGATCGTGCGTCCGGCCGCCTGGCCGAGCCGCAACACGAAATCCGGAGTGATCGGGCTCTTGCCCACCTTGCCTCGCACGCCGTCCGTGCCGAAGTAGCGTCTGCTCATAGTCTGCCTTTTTGCTTCGCAATGATTCGATTTCAGAGGGCGCCCCGTCGGGCCGCACGCCATACGGCGAGCGCATCGGCCGTTTCCCGCACGTCGTGCACACGAAGAACCGCACTGCCGTGCGAGGCACCGAAGAGCGCTCCCGCAACGCTTCCCGCGACGCGGTCCGTCGGCTTTTCCTGATGCGCAGCGAGGCCGATCGACGACTTTCGGGAAAGCGCCGTCATAAAAGGATACCCCCGCTCGGCGAAACTTGCCGTCTCCCGAAGGAGCATGAAGTTCCCGTCGGGCGTTTTCCCAAAGCCGAAGCCCGGATCCCAACAGACACGATCGGGCGTGACACCGAGCGCGAGAAGCCGCGCCGTGCGCTCTTCAAGGTAGGCCGTCACTTCCCGCACCAGATCGTCATAGCGGGGCTCGGCCTTGCGGTGCATCACGACGAGGCCGCAGTTCGTTCGGGCCGCAGCCTCGAGGGCGCCCGGCCGCTCAAATCCGCGGATGTCGTTGAGGACGGCGGCGCCGAGTGCGGCCGCCTCCGTCATAATTTCGGGCTTGCTCGTATCCACGCTCACGCAAAAACCTTCATCCGCAAGGGCCCGTACGACGGGAAGAACGCGGCGGCGCTCCTCTTCAAGGGAAACGCCGAATTCATCGAAACCCGGTCGAGTCGATTCACCCCCCACGTCAATGATGTCGGCACCTTCGTCGCGCATGCGGCGGGCGTGCAGGAGCGCCGCCTCGGGCGTGTTGTGTTCGCCCCCGTCCGAAAAGGAGTCGGGGGTGACGTTCAGAATACCCATGATGAGGGGTCGTTTTTCAATATCAAAAAGGCGTTCTGCACAACGCCAAACCTTCGCTTTTGCCATGAGGCAATCCTCCTTGTGCAAAGTTCTGCGGTCTCAAGAAAAAAGGCGGACGCCCCAATGTCCTTATCGGTCTGCGGGGGGTCCGCCTTCGCAACGGGACGACGCTTCTCAGTCCCGTTTTTCTTCGTTCTCGGCGGCGTCCGAAGACGTCGCGCGCTCTTCGTCCTTTTCGGAGGGACGGGCCTCGGACACTTCCGCCCGAGCGGCGCTCTCGGCCTTCGCTCCCCCCGACTTCGATTCGTCGTACGCCTTCGGCGGACGGACTTCGCGCCCCGCCATGATGTCGTCGATCTGATCCGAATCAATCGTCTCCCACTTGAGGAGGGCCTCCGCCATCGCGTGCATCTTGTCGCTGTTTTCCACGATGAGCTTGCGCGCGACTTCGTAGCGCTCGTCGAGAATGCGACGGATTTCGGCGTCGACCTGCTGCATCGTCGCTTCCGAGACGTGCGTCGTGCGGGTCACCGAACGGCCGAGGAAGACTTCGCCCTCGTTTTCCGCGTATACCATCGGCCCCATCTTGTCGCTCATGCCGTAGCGGGTCACCATATCGCGCGCGAGGTGCGTGGCGCGCTCGAAGTCGTTCGAAGCGCCCGTCGTCGCCTGATTCATGAAGACCTCTTCGGCGATGCGTCCGCCGAACATGATCGAGATCATGGTAAGGAGCGTCTCGCGGTCGTAGGAATAACGGTCTTCCGTAGGCAGCTGCATGGTGACGCCGAGAGCGCGGCCGCGCGGAATGATCGTGACCTTGTGTACGGGATCGGCCTTCGGCAGAAGGCGCGCCACCACCGCGTGACCGGATTCGTGATAGGCCGTGTTGCGGCGTTCGTGCTCGTTCATGACGACGCCGCGGCGCTCGGCCCCCATCATGATCTTGTCCTTGGCGTTTTCAAAGTCCTGCATCTCCACCGTGCGCGCGTTGCGGCGAGCGGCGAAGAGCGAAGCTTCGTTCACGAGGTTGGCGAGGTCCGCCCCCGAGAAGCCCGGCGTGCCGCGGGCGAGCACCGAAACGTCGATGTCTCGGCCCACGGGGACCTTCTTCATGTGAACATTCAGAATCTGTTCGCGCCCACGGATGTCGGGAAGCGGCACGACCACCTGGCGGTCAAAGCGCCCCGGGCGCAAAAGCGCCGGGTCGAGCACGTCGGGACGGTTCGTCGCGGCGATCACGATGACGTTCGAACCCGTCTCGAACCCGTCCATTTCGACGAGCATCTGATTGAGGGTCTGTTCGCGTTCGTCGTTGCCGCCACCGAGCCCGGCGCCGCGCTGACGGCCCACCGCGTCGATTTCGTCGATGAAGATGATGCAGGGAGCGTTCTTCTTGGCGCTCTCGAACATGTCGCGCACGCGGGCGGCGCCGACGCCCACGAACATTTCGACGAAGTCCGAACCGGAAATCGTGAAGAAGGGCACGCCTGCCTCGCCGGCGATGGCCTTGGCGAGCAGCGTCTTGCCCGTACCCGGGCTGCCCACGAGCAGAATGCCCCGCGGAATGCGCCCGCCGAGACGTTGGTATTTGCTCGGATCGCGCAGGAAGTCGACCACTTCCTGCACTTCCGCCTTGGCTTCGTCGCAGCCCGCGACGTGCTTGAAGCGGACCGTGTTCTGCGAACCGTCGAGCATGCGGGCCTTAGACTTGCCGAAGCCGAAGGCGCCGCCGCTGCCGCCGCCGTCCTGCATGCGGCGCATCATGTAGATCCACACGCCGATGAGAAGGAGCATCGGGAACCAGGAAATGAAGATCGACGTGAGGAAGCCGGGCTGTTCCTCGGGACGGGCGAACACCTGAACGCCCGCTTCACGCAGATCCTCGACCATCCAGATGTCGCCCGGACTCGTCAGGGTGTATTCCGCGCCGCTTTGCGGCGTCACGGTGATGCGGTTGCCCTGGACGTCCACGCGGGCGATCTTACCCGCCTTGGCGTCGGCCATGAATTGCGTGTAGCTCACACTGCTCTGCGCCGTCGAGAGCGTGCCGTCGAACTGTTCGAAAACCGTGAAGAGCACCGCTACGGCGAGAATGAGTGCGAGAAGACGGCTGATGCTTTTCTTATCCAAAATTGACTCCGACGCAGGGAGGCCGCATCGGTCGTTCTGCGGCGCACATCCCTGCGAGTTCTATGTGACCTTCGCCTCCCCCGAGGCGAAATTTCGAGGTTCCGACATTTTAGCGTTTCACCGCCGCGCCCCCTCGAAAGGAGAGCGCTTTTTCACGGGCGACGTGCAAGAAAGCGTCTTTCTTCGTGTGCAAATATGTCGGAATGGTGGCACAATCACGCTTTTCTTTCGCGGGCGACCAAATACACCTCCGCCGACGTGTCGCGCGAAGCCGCAGGCTTGCGCGTGTAGACGCGGCGAAAATGTTTCTTGAGCGCCTCGACATACTGCGAATAGCCCGAACCCTGGAAGGCCTTCGTAACGAAGACGCCGTTGGGCTTGAGGTGTTCGAGGCAGAACTCGAGGGCAAGCTCGTTCAAAAGGAGCGAGCGCGCCGCGTCCGCCGCGGCGATTCCCGAGAGGTTCGGCGCCATGTCGCTCAAAACCACGTCGACCTTGTCTCCGCCGAGAATCTCGGCGAGCTTGTCGGCAACCTCCTGCTCGCGGAAGTCGCCCTGCAGGAAGGTGACGCCGTCGATCGGATCCATCGGCAGAATGTCCATGGCGATGATGCGGCCGTCCACCTTGCCGTCGCGGCCGACGAGACGCTCGCGAACGATTTGCGTCCAACTCCCCGGCGCCGCGCCGAGATCGACCACGGTCATGCCGCGACGCAGAAGATGTTCGCGGTCGTCGAGTTCCGTGAGTTTGTAGACGGAGCGCGCTCGGTACCCCTCGGCCTTGCTGCGCTTGACGAAGGGATCGTTGATGTGCCGCTCGATCCAGGCGCGGTTGGAGCGCAGTTTTTTCGTTGCCACCGGCATTTGTAAACTCTTTATCCTTGAGTCGAAGATTTTTTCGACTCCAACGTTGAATCAGAAAAATTATGGAAGAAATCGTTCTTGAACGCGACCGCCGTCTCGCCCTGCGGGCCGCGGCCCATCATCTCGATCCGGTCGTCCTTCTCGGCGCCAACGGTCTCACCGACGCCGTCCTCAAGGAAATCGACCGGGAACTCACCGCGCACGAACTCATCAAGGTGCGCGTCCCGACGGACGATCGGGAAGAACGCGAGGCCATTTTTCTCGAAGTCGCGCAAAAGCTCGGCGCCGCGCGCGTTCAGATGATCGGAAAGCTCCTCGTTCTCTGGCGTCCTTCCGAAGAAAAGGAACAGGAAGAATCCGAGGAAGACCGTCGTCTCGCCGAACTCTTCCGCGGTCGTGCGGAAACGGCCGGCCGCCGCGTTGCGGCGGAAAAGGCCGCCCCGAAGAAGTCGGGGACAAAGAAGCCCGCAGCCAAAAAGGCCTACGCTCCCGTTCGCCGCGCCCGTCCGAAGACGAAGCGCGTCACCAAGAAGGCCGCGGGATCCAAGTCCTGATCCCCCGCCCTTCGTCAAAAGGCCCCGACCCCGTCGGGGCCTTTTTGCATCATTCGTAGCGAACGCCTTCGATTTCGAAGGCGACGAGGCCCTTCGGAGCCATGAACTGCACCGTATCGCCCTCGAACTTGCCGATAAGCGCACGCGCGATCGGGCTGGAAACCGAAATCTTGTTGGCCTTGATGTCGGCTTCGTCGTCACCCACGATCTGATAGGTGACGCTCGTGTCGTCCTCTTCGTCGTAAAGATCCACGGTCGCGCCGAAGACGATGCGGTCGCCCGCGTCGATCGTCTTCGGATCGATGATCTGCAGCGCGGGAATCTTTCCTTCGAGTTCGGCGATGCGACCTTCGATGTGACTCTGCTCTTCGCGGGCGGCATCGTATTCGGCGTTTTCCGAAAGGTCGCCCTTTTCGCGCGCTTCGGCAATGGCCTGCACGACGGCGGGACGCGCCGTCTTCTTGAGGTACTCGAGTTCGGCCTTGAGCTTTTCGGCACCGGCGGCCGTAATCGGAATTCGACTGGAGAGCATTTCCTTGACTGTGTTCCTTGGTCAATGCGCCCCCGGCGGGACGGAGGCAAAGAAAAAAGAACGATCGTCCTCCGACCGTTCGCCCGCATCAGATAGAGGAAACGGGCGCCGACGCCGGCACCCGCTCGAAAGAGGGACGGCTTCGACGCCGCCCGAAAGCCCGGACATTTTATCAGCTTTTCTTCGGAGCTGCGAAGAACGCCTCTCCGTAAGCCGCCGGGCCCTCAAAACCGGAAAAGACGAAGCGGCGTCAATCGCCTTCGGCGTAGTTTTCGGGCGCGAGCCGCCGTTCGATCCATTCGATCCAGATGTGGATGCACTTGATGTGGAGTTCCTGCACGCGGTCGGCCCAGCGGCCGCCCGGCGTCACCACCGCGACGTCGGCGAGCCCGTCCGTGAGCGGCACCCCCCGCTTGCCCGTGAGCGCCACCACCCTCATGCCGCGCGCCTTGGCCGCCTCGGCCGCGCGCACCACGTTGCGGCTCGTGCCCGAGGTGGTGATCGCCAGCAGGACGTCGCCCGGGCGACCGTGCGCCTCGACGTAGCGCGAAAAAACGTATTCGTAGCCGTAGTCGTTGGCGACGCACGCAAGGTGCGAAGCGTCGGCGATCGCCGTCGCCGGATAGGCGGGGCGGTCTTTGCGGTAGCGACCCGTCATTTCCTCGGCGAAGTGCATGGCGTCGCAAAGGCTTCCGCCGTTGCCGCAGCTGAAGATGCGGTGCCCCGAGGCGACGGCGTCGGCCATCAGATCGCCCGCCCGAGCGATGGCGGTCTGCGCTTCGTCGTTTTTGAGAAGGGCGTCGAGCGCCGCCTGCGCTTCGCGAAGCGCGTTCAAAACGGTGTTCTGCATAATCGGCGACGGTCAAAACCGCCGAAAAAATGGGTTGACGGAGTCGGACTCAGGATTCGCCCGGCGTCTTCTCGGGCCGCAGCACGCGGCGGCGCCCGTAAACGGCGTTGGCGAGCGTATTGAGGTCCGTGTATTCGATCTCGAGCCCCGACGGGAGTCCCCGCGCAAGACGCGTGACGTGAAGCGAGGGCCATCGGCGCCCGAGCGCCTCGATCAGATAATAGGCCGTCGCATCCCCTTCGGGCGTATAGGAGGTCGCGACGACAACTTCTTGAAACGCTTTTCCGTCCGCCTCGGCCTTTCGTAGACGTTCAAAGAGTCCGCCCATGCCAATGGCCTCGGGACCGCGCCCTTCGATTGGATTGAGCCGGCCGTCGAGAACGTAGTACTGTCCGCCCCAGGAAAGCGACGCGTCGAGCGCCATCTGGTCCCCCACGCTCTCGACGACGCAGAGGTGCACGGGACTCCTCGTTTCGTCGGCGCAGACGTCGCAGATTTCCTTTTCGGTAAAGGTATTGCAGAGCGGACAGCGGTGCAGGTTCGCGTCCACCTTTTCGAGCAACGCCCGCAGGGCCGGAACGCGCCCTTCGCGCAGAAGGTGCATGGCCGCGCGCTGCGCGGACCGGGGACCGAGCCCCGGAATGCGCTCGAGTTCGGCGATGAGCTCGCCCAGGAGCGGCGACAAACGGATCGTCATGGCGAAACCTGAAAAAGCGGACGTAACGCAAGAAAAAAGGAGTCCCCGCCCGCGGAAGACTCCTTTCGAAGGAAACTTCGTGTCAGAAGGGGAACTTCATGCCAGCAGGCAGCGGAACGGCCGCGCGCATGCGTTCTTCCGTGATGCGGTCGAGCGTCTCGAAAGCGTTGTTGATGGCAAGCGTGACGAGGTCTTCGAGCATTTCGGGATCTTCCGGATCCATCGCTTCGGGCGCGATCGTCACGTTCAGAACGCGGTGCTGCCCGTTGACGGTCACCTTGACGGCGCCGTTGCCGGCCTCGCCGGGGATCTCCATTTTCTTGATTTCTTCCTGAACCTTCTGCAGTTTGGCCTGCATCCGCTGAGCCTGGGCCATCATGCCGCCCATACCGCCCATTCCGCGCATAGTGTGCTCCTTCTTGTATGACTTCGTTTACCGTCCCGAGGGACGAGATTTCCCGGACCCGATGCGGGCCCCGAAGGCAGGCATTGTAGCATTGCCGCCCGGGAACTCGGTTATTTCCGCGGCTCCCCTTCGGGGGCAAGCGAGCGGATGGAGGATTCATCGATTTCGGCACCGGTGAGTCGAATCACCTCCTTGACAACGGGGTCGTTGCGGAAGGCTTCGACGAGCATCCTTCTCGCCTCTTCCCGCTCCTGCCGAATCGATTCGGCGACAGTGACGGTCTCGACCCTGCCCACCTCGAAGGTGACTCGAAAGGCAGTCCCGAAATAGGTGGAAAGCGAGTCGGCTAGTGCAGTGCGGTTCGCCTCGGTGGCGAAGGCCGCCACCGGAATGCGAAGGCGCAGGCTCTCGCCCGTAAGTTCGAGCGGTTCACCCATCGTCGCGACCATGAGGATCGGGCCCTCCAGCTCGGCTCCCTCGATGACTTTGCGCCAGTTGAGCGGTCCCGTCACGACCGGCGGTCTCGGGACCTCGGGGAGCGGCTCAACCGGCGTCAGGCTCCCCCCAGGGCGGCAACTCCTCGGGCATCGGCGCACGCTCAATGGGCGGGAGTCCCGACGAAGCGCCCACGGCCTGCACGCCCGAAGGCGTGGGGGCGGGCTTGGGAACCGGTGCGGGTTTCGGAGGCGCCGCGGGTTTCGCGGGCGTTGCGGGAGCGGGCTCGGGCGCCCGAACCGCCCCGGGTGCGGACGCAGCCTCCTGCGCCCTTCGTTCGGGAACGTGCGCCGCCTTGAGGCCTGCGGGCTTGAAGGCGAGCATGCGCAGAAGCGTCATCGTGAAACCCGCGTACTCGTCGGGCGCAAGCGAAAGATCGTTTCTCCCGTGAATCAGAATCTGGTAGAGAAGTTGGATTTCCTCGGGCGCACAGTCCTTCGCCAGGCGGCGCACCAGTCCGCACTCGGGATCGTCCTCACTCACGGCTTCGGACACCCGCTGCACAAGCGCCGCGCGGTGCACGACCCCCGCAAGGTCGCGAAGGACCTGCGCGAAGCTCAGGCTCTGCGCGAGCATTTCGTCGGCAACGCCCATTAGTCCGCGGGCGTCGCCCGCAAGGAGCCGGTCAAAGAGTTGAGAGAGAAGTTCCGTCCCGCTCATGCCGAGCATGTCGCGCACTTCGCGCTCGGTAACACCCTGCGCGCAGTATGCGATCGCCTGGTCCAAAAGTGAAAGGCCGTCGCGCATGGAGCCGCGCGCGCCCTGCGCGAGGAGCCGCAGCGCGCCCGTTTCATAAGTGACGCCTTCGGTGTCGAGAATGTGCGACATGTGCGAAACGATGCCGCTCGGCGTCATGTTTCGCAGATTGAACTGCAGGCAGCGCGAGAGCACCGTGATCGGCACCTTCTGCGGATCCGTCGTTGCGAGAATGAACTTCACGTATTCGGGCGGCTCCTCGAGAGTCTTGAGCATCGCGTTGAAGGCCGTCGTCGAGAGCATGTGCACTTCGTCGATCATGTAGACCTTGTAGCGGCCCTCGGTCGGCGCGTACATGGCGCGCTCGAGAAGCGCCGTCATGTCTTCAACCGAGCGGTTGCTCGCCGCGTCCATCTCGATGTAGTCGCTGAAGCGCCCCTCGTCGATCGCGCGGCAGGCCGGACACACGCCGCAGGGTTCGGGCGTGACATCCCCCTTGCCGTCGGCGCCCTGACAGTTGAGCGCCTTGGCAAAGATGCGCGAGATCGTGGTCTTCCCGACGCCGCGTGTTCCCGTGAAGAGATAGGCGTGGTGCAGGCGTTTTTCGGCAAGCGCCCGCGTCAGAGCCGTCACGACGTGATCCTGACCGACGATCGTTTGAAAATTGTGCGGGCGCCACTTGCGCGCCAAAACCTGATACGTACTCATGCGTTTGTCAGTCCGGCCGCACGAAGGGCCTCACCCTCGAGTCGGCAGATGCGCCAGTCTTCCTGCAGACGGGCGCCGAGTTTTTCATAAAAGTCGATGGCGGGCTGATTCCAATCGAGCACCGTCCACTCGAAGCGGCCGCAGTCGAGTTCGAGCGCCGTCTTCGCCAGGTGATGCATGATCTTGCGCCCGTAGCCGCGGCGGCGGGCCTGCGGCCGAACGAAAAGATCCTCGAGATAGAGGCCGCGCTTCGTGAGGAATGTCGAGAAATTGAAGAAATAGAGCGCAAACGCCACGGGCTCCTCCCGACCGGTCGCTTCGTCGATTTCCCAACCGAGCACGCACCGGATGACGGGGTTTGGACCAAAGAGCTCCCGTTCAATCTTTCCGCGGCTCGCCTTGCAGGCGGACTCCAGCCGTTCGTAACGGGCTAGCTCGAAAATCATGTCCCGAATGACTTCGCAGTCTTCGGGACGGGCGTTGCGTATCTCAAAGGCCATGACGTTTCCCTTGCATTGCGGTCGTTAGATATTACACGGGCGGGATTGCGTTTGCGCGCGAAGCCCCTCGGAAAACCCGAGGGCTCACGCGGCCGCGAGCGCGACGTAGACGTCCCAGAGCACCTTGAGCGCGAGCCCGATGAAGATCGACCCGCCGATGCGGTAGATGAGGCGGGACACGCGCTCGCTCGAGAGAAAACCGCGGAAGCGTGACGTCACGAAGCTGTAGCCCGAATGGATCGCAAGGATGAGGATGCCGTAGGTCAAGGCCAGAATGCCGTACTGCGCACCATAGGGGAGCTTCGGATCAATGAACTGCGGAAAGAGCGACACGAAGAACATGATGAGCATCGGGTTCGTCATCTGCAGCGTGATGCCCTCCATGAAGAAGGGAAAGCGACGGATCTCCCCGTCGACGGCCGCGCCCTGGGAAAGCGCCCGACGCTTCGAGCCGCGCAGGGCGCTCTCGAGACTCACCGTGCGCACGCGCCAGTTCTTGATGCCGAGCCAGATCATGTAGGCCGCTCCCACCACTCGCAGGAGCGCGTACGCGTCGGGCGATGCGCGCAAAACCAATCCCACGCCCGTCGCCGAAATGGCCGACATGATGAGCGCCCCCGTCGCCGTACCGCAGATCGTCCAGATCGCTCCCCGAAACCCGAAGCCGATCGACTTCATAAGCGTCATCAGAACGCCCGGTCCCGGCGTCGCCACGGTCATGACGGAGGTAATCACAAAAAGGGAGTAGAGGGAAAGGTTCAGCATGGTCAGGGTCGAGCGTCGGGATTGGTCCGAATGCTCAAGTCTAACGGATCCGCGGGATCGGAGAGAAAGGAGGAAAAGAGCGCGGGGCGTGCGAAAGTGAGAGGAATAACCGGGAGGACAGGAGGACGGGAATGCAGAAAAGAAAATGGCGAGCCTTTTCCTCGGCACTGTCGCTACTCCGGTGTGGCTGCTTCATTCCTGACCTGACCAGATTGCCGGAGGCGGCATGCGAGGGGACCCGCCAAGGCGACAATTTTATACGAAAGGAATGAAAAAAGGGGAAAGCGGAGAAAAAGATTTTTCCGTCCGAGGAGCAGAGAAATTTTTTTGCACTTCTTCAAAGGTCCCACCTCCCCATCGGGGACGCGGGAATGCTAGTATTAGCGAACCTTCCGGGAGGACGAATCCGTCTTCCTCGCGCCACTCTGCCGCGCACTTCC
Organism: uncultured Sutterella sp.; assembly: GCA_900545275.1. Taxonomy (GTDB): domain Bacteria; phylum Pseudomonadota; class Gammaproteobacteria; order Burkholderiales; family Burkholderiaceae_F; genus Sutterella. Next base: position 141,257 of record UQYG01000006.1, on the reverse strand, counting down.
CGACCGGGCCGCCGGTCCGGGCGTTCCTCCCGACGACATCCGAAACCATCCCGTATTTTCTTCCCTTTCCCCGATTCTTCGGCACGACCCGAACCAGAGTCCTGCCCGGACCGAGGCGAAGGAACTTTACTCAGGACACCATCATGAGCGAAATCATCCACATCACCGACAGCACCTTCCCCGAACAGGTCGCCGCGTCCGAACTCCCCGTCTTCGTCGACTTCTGGGCGCCCTGGTGCGGTCCCTGCCGCATGCTCGCCCCGCGTCTCGAAGCGGCCGCCGACAAGTTCGACGGGCGCGCCGTGATCGCCAAGTACAACGTGGACGAAACCAACGAACTTGCCTCCGAACACAACATTCTCGGCATCCCGACGATCCTTTGCTTCAAGAAGGGGGTGGTCGTGGCCCGCCGCACCGGTCTTTGCGATCAGGCCACGCTCGACGCCTGGATCGAAGAAAACCTCTGATAAAACGACGTCGCTTGCCGCCCGTTCGGGCGGCGACCGCCTCCCTCCGATGGCCCTTTCCCCGGGCCGCACCATCATGCACCTTTCCGACCTCAAAAAACTGCACGTCTCACAACTCCTCGACATGGCGCTCGCGCTCGACGTAGACAACGCCCACCGCATGCGCAAGCAAGAGTTGATGTTCGCCATCCTCAAGAAGAAGGCCCGTCAGGGCGAACAGATCTTCGGCGACGGCACCCTCGAAGTGTTGCCCGACGGCTTCGGGTTCCTGCGCAGTCCCGACACCTCCTACCTCGCGAGCACGGACGACATCTACATCTCGCCCTCGCAGATCCGACGCTTCAATCTCCACACGGGCGACTCGATCGAAGGCGAAGTCCGCACGCCCAAGGACGGCGAACGTTACTTCGCGCTCGTGCGCGTCGACACCGTCAACGGTCTGCCGCCCGAGAGCACGAAGCACCGCATGCTCTTTGAGAACCTTACGCCGATCTTCCCCAACGAGCCCCTCACGCTCGAGCGCGACATGCGCGGGGACGAAAACATCACGGGGCGAATCATCGACATCATCGCCCCGATCGGCAAGGGCCAGCGCGCACTTCTCGTGGCGCCTCCGAAGAGCGGAAAGACCGTGCTCATGCAGCACATCGCGCACGCCATCACGACGAACTACCCGGACATCACGCTCTTCGTCCTTCTCATCGACGAACGTCCGGAGGAAGTGACGGAAATGCAGCGCTCCGTCCGGGGCGAAGTCGTCGCCTCGACCTTCGACGAACCCGCCGCGCGTCACGTGCAGGTGGCGGAAATGGTGATTGAAAAGGCCAAGCGCCTCACCGAATCCAAAAAGGACGTCGTCATTCTGCTCGACTCGATCACGCGCCTCGCCCGCGCCTACAACACGGTGATTCCCTCTTCGGGGAAGGTCCTTACGGGCGGTGTCGACGCCAACGCCCTGCAGCGCCCGAAGCGCATCTTCGGCGCCGCGCGCAAGCTCGAGGAAGGAGGTTCGCTCACCATCATCGGCACGGCACTCGTCGACACGGGCTCCCGCATGGACGACGTGATCTACGAAGAATTCAAGGGGACGGGCAACAACGAAATCCACCTTGAACGCCGTCTTGCGGAAAAGCGCGTCTATCCGGCCATCAACATCAACCGCTCGGGCACGCGCCGCGAGGAACTCCTCCTCAAGCCCGACGTTTTGCAGAAGGTCTGGATCCTGCGCAAGTTCCTCTACGACATGGACGAACTCGAAGCGATGGAGTTCCTCCTCGACAAGATGAAGCAGACGAAGACCAACAGCGAGTTCTTCGATCTCATGAAGCGCTAAACAGCCGCCCGAACCCCCGCCCCGCGCGGGGGTTCGCCGTTTCGAACTCAGCGTCCGCGCGTAAGGCCCCAATCGGCGGCAAGGGACAGCGAAGGTGAAAGACCGAGAATCGGGCCCGGAATCCCCTGGGCTCGTTTGAAGTTGTTGAAGATAAACCGTCCGACGATATCCCGGGCCGTTTCGGCATCCACGCCCTCGAGCCCTCGGAGAGTCTTCTTTTCGAGGTAATGCGTGAGCGTCTTTTCGATGAGGTCGTACTCGGGAATGGAATCCGAATCCTTCTGTCCCGGACGCAGCTCCGCCGAGGGCGCGCGCGTGAGGATCCGCTCGGGGATGTCGGACCGCCAAGCGTTTCGGGCGCGGCACAGTTCATAGACCTCGCGCTTCCAGAGATCGATCAAAGGCGCAAAGCCTCCCGTCAGATCGCCGTAGAGCGTGCCGTAGCCCATGGCCGCCTCGGCCTTGTTGCTCGTACAGAGAAGAAGGGCGCCGTTCTTGTTGGCGTAGGCCATGAGGAGCAGTCCGCGAAGCCGTGCCTGAATGTTCTCCTCCGTCGCGTCCCAGGGGCGTCCAGCGAGCTCCGAAGCCAAGGCTTCGCGAACGTCATCGAAAAGCGACCGGATCGGGAGCACTTCGTGTCGCACGCCGAGGGTTTCTGCGAGCATGCGTGCGTCGTCGAGACTTTCCTTCGAAGTGAAGTCCGTGGGGAGCATCACGGTGCGAACGCGGTCCGCGCCGAGCGCGTCGACGGCGAGCGAAAGAACGAGCGCGCTGTCGACCCCTCCCGACAGTCCGAGTATGACCCCCGAAACGCGGGATTTTTCCGCATACGACCGAACGGCCGTGAGAAGCGCGAGGTACCGAGCGTCGCGCACGGGCGGAAGTGCCGGTTGCACGGGCCTCGCAGACGCATGCCAGCCTTCGTCCGAACGCTCGGCGAGAATCACTCCTTCTTCCCAGGGACTGAGTTCGGCAAGGACGCGGCCCTTCTCGACGAAGCGACCTCCCCCCGCAAAGACGATCCGGTCTTCCGCGCCGGCAATGCTTCCTTCCAGAACCGTTCCCTGCGCGGGCGCAACGTCGGGAGACCAAGGGGAAACTTCGGTCGTGCGCAGAATCGGCCACTCGGCAGGCGCGGTGAAAGGACGTACGTCGCCACCGGAGATTTCCACCAGGTCAAAGGCATCTGCCCTCACAATCGGAATTACCCAGCGCCGACCGTCCCTCCTTGTCTCTTCGGCAAAGGCGCGAAGGGCGTCGTCGCGGCGCGTCTTCACGTCTTCCCACGCCAGAGCACCGTGCCCGGTGCCGCCTTCGAGTGCACCGGCGGGCGCCGTATAGACCGCGTCCTTCGCCTCAAAGGGCGAGGCTAGGCGCGCCAGTCGCGCAAGGTTCGCGGCGAAGGCGCCCGTCTGAGGCGCCGTTTGACAGTAAATGATTCTTTGCATAAGAAAAACCCGCCCGAATGAGACGTTGACACGCCTCATTCTAGCGGGTTGCAGGAGGACCGCCTCTGAAAAGTCCTTCAGGAAGCGTCCCGCGCGCGCACGACGGCCGCGACGTTCTCGTCGTCGACGCCGGCGATTTCGATCTTCGTGAAGCCCGCCTCCCGAAGCCGCGCCGTGACGCGCGGGTGAATCGTGACGGCGACGCCGTTGACGAGCCAATCCCGGCCCCCCGGCACCACACGGATCGCCCGCATCAAAGCGTCGACGGCGTCGGTGCTCGTAATGTAAACGATCGGACTCGGACCGAAGATGCTCTGCGTGACGTCCTTGATCTGCTCTTCCGTGAGTTCGATCGGTACGCGCACGTAGGCGCAGAGCTTGATGACGTCGCTGCCCATGGCGGCGAAATGCTCGGGCAGCCACTCGCGTCCGGTCTGTCCGCGCAGAAAGAGTACGCGCGCGGGCGCGCCCGTCTTTTCGACGAGTGCCCAAAGCGCCTCGCTGCCGGAATGGGCCGCGTCGCCCTTGGGGTAGAGAAGCTTGACATGTTCGCCCCAGGCCGCGCGGATCACGCGGGCGGTGCCCTCGCCCACGGTGGCGAGCGTCACGTGTTCGGGCCAGGAGCGCACCCAGTGGGCGACCGCAGCGACTGCCGACGGACTCGGCAGAATCACCATGTCGACGCCGGTGAGGTCGGAGAGCTGCGCCTCGACCATTTCGGCGTTTTCAGGGAGTTCGATGCGGAACGCTGGCCAGCGCCAGACGCGATGACCTTCGCGTTCGAGCTTCTGGGCCAGGCGATTGTTCGCTTCGCCCGGCCGCATGAGAATGACGGGACGTTTTTTCATAATCCCGCTATTTTAATCCTGGCGACCGAGAACGTCCGCCAGAATCTTCTCGGCGCCTTGACGACGGAGGTCTTCTAGGACGGCTTCGGCGAGGGCCATCGGATCAGTCCAAGGGCCGCGGACTTCGGCGCGAACGCACTCGCCCGTGTGGTGGTTGCCCACGAGGGCGCGCAGCCACATTTCCTCCCCTTCCACCACGGCGTAGGCCGCAAGCGGCACCTGGCAAGAGCCGCCGAGGGCGCGCGAAACCGCGCGTTCAGCCGTGCAGCAGGCACGGGTGTGCGGATCGTTCAGGAAGGCGAGCGCCTCTTCGAGCACCTTGTCGCCCTTGCGGATTTCCACGCCGAGCGCACCCTGCCCCGGAGACGGAAGGCTCTTTTCGGCGGGAATGATCGAGCGGATGCGTTCGGAGAGTTCGAGTCGCTTGAGACCGGCCGACGCCATGACGAGCGCGTCGTATTCGCCCGCGTCGAGCTTGCGCAGACGCGTGCCCACATTTCCGCGGATCGGGCGCACGTCGAGGTGGGGGTAGTTGATGCGCACCATCAGTTCGCGACGCAGGCTCGCCGTACCGACCACCGCGCCCGCGGGCATTTCGTCGAGGCTCGCGTACGTGGGCGACACGAACGCGTCGCGCGGATCCTCGCGTTCCGTCACGGCCACGAGCTCGAAGTCTTCGGGAAGCTCCATCGGAACGTCCTTGAGCGAATGCACGGCGAGGTCGGCGCGGCCTTCGCGCATGGCCACCTCGAGTTCCTTCACGAAGAGCCCCTTGCCGCCCACCTTCGAAAGCGTGCGGTCGAGGATCTGGTCGCCGCGCGTCGTCATGCCGAGCAGGTCGACTTCGGCTTCGGGATAGGTCTTGCGCAAAACCGACTGAATGTGAAGCGCCTGCCACATGGCAAGCGGGCTTTCGCGCGTGGCGATGACGCAACGTTCGAATTTGGACATGGTGATTTCTTTCGAAAAGATGAAAAAAAGAGAATGTGCGCGATTGTAACAGGCGACTCTTGTGCCGCTCTTAAGCCCCGAGACGAAGAAAAAGAAAAAATACGAATCCGTTTGCACCGAAGTTCGCCTTGTGCCATAATTCCGCCTTTCCAGTTGGCACGTGGGTAGGCATGCCTGTCGTAAGACCCGGCGAATCCGGGCGGACTCGTAAGGCGACCAGGGCGACCGACAAACGAAAACAAGGTATTTAGCAAAATGAAGCAGAACATTCACCCCGAATATCGCGAAGTCGCCTTCGTGGACCTCTCCATCAACAAGACGTTCATCATCCGTTCCGCCGTTCAGACGAAGGAAACGGTTGAAATCGACGGCAAGACCTACCCGATGTTCAAGCTCGATACGTCGTCGGAAAGCCACCCGTTCTATACGGGCGCCCAGACCCGCATCGTTGAAGCCGGCCGCGTCGAAAAGTTCCGCGCCAAGTTCGCCGCCAAGCAGCAGGCCATGAACGCCGCCGCTCAGGCTGCCAAGGCCGCCAAGTAATTGCCGCGCCCTTCCCTTCGAAGGGCGTCTGCGACACAATAGCAGGGGAGTTTCTCTTACGGGAGAACTCCCCTCTTTGTGTCTTTGTTTCCCGTATTTTTCACCCCGCCCTCCGCGGACAAGGAGCGTCTCTTGCATCTGGAGAAAATCACCCCCGTCAAGATGTCCCGCGAAGCGGCCCGCGCACTTCCCCGCTACGCCCTTCTCGGACTTCTCGCCGTCTTCATCGGCAACGTCTTCGGGGTGCTCGACTTTTGGACGCTGCGGGACGCCGAAAACTTCGGCGTCGCGATGGAAATGCTCCGCGGCGGGCGCGCGTCGGACTTTTTGCTTCCGACCATTACGGGCGTGCCCGACTGGCACAACGGGCCCTTGACCGCCTGGGTTTCGGCCTTCTTTCTCTCGGTCTTCGGACCGCTTTTGGGCGAACTCACGGCCCTTCGCTGCGCGAGTCTTTTCTGGTTTGCGCTCGCTCTCTCGACCCTCTGGTACGGGACCTGGCACATCGCGCGCCGACCTGAGGCGCAGCCCCTTCGCTTTCCCTTCGGCGACGAAGCAAATCCCAAAGACTACGGACGCGTGACGGCCGACTGCGCGGTACTTCTCTTCATCGCCACTTTCGGTCTCGTGCGGGGCTTTCACGAACCCACGCCCGCTACGGTGCTCCTCGCGCTCTCCTGCGTCATGTTCTACGGCCTCACCAAGGCCCTCAAGCGCCCGGTGATCGGCTTTGCCATCGCGGGTGCCGCAGCCGGCGCGGCCGTGCTCTCGTCGACTCTTTTCGGCGGCGTCTGGCTCTTTGCCGCGGCGCTTACCGTGCACGCGGTCGTGAAGGACTTTCCCGGAAACGCGGACCTGCGCTGCGCGAGCCTGATCGGCTCGGCCGTCCTCACGGTTTCGCTCTGGCCCGCGCTCGCCTACGGTCTCGCCCCCGACGAAGCGGGCGCCTGGTTCCGGGGCTGGGCCGACACGCAGGCGTCGCTCTTCGGCATCGCAGGACCGGAAACCTTCAGTTGGTTCCTGCGCAACTTCGTCTGGTTCCTCTGCCCCTTGTGGCCGCTCGTTCTCGCCGCTCTCTGGAAGTGGCGCCATGCGCTGACGCGCACGCACCTCTCGATTCCGATCGTCGCAATCGCGGTTTCGATCTTCGCCGTGCTTTTCTCCTCTTCGCAGACGGCCGACACGGTCTTCATCGTCTTTCTGCCGCCCCTGGCCGTGCTTGCCTCCTTCGGTCTCTTCACGCTCCGAAGCGCCAAGGCGAACGTGCTCGACTGGTTCTCCGTCTCGATCTTCACGCTCACGGCCCTGACGCTCTGGACCTATTGGCTCGCTTGGACGACGAACTTTGCACCGAAGATGGCCGTTTCGATTGCGCGCCTCGCCCCCGCCGCACAGCCGACGATCGGCTTCGGCTTCTGGTTCGCCCTTCTGATGACGACGCTTTGGATCGTCTTCGTCGTCTGGCGCCTCACGCACCGGCCGATCGTCGTCTGGCGCGGTCCCTGGCTTGCGGCCTTCGGCCTCACGACGTCACTCGTCATCACGATGGGACTCTTTCACGACGTGATCGACCGCAACCGAAGCTATCTGCCCGTCGTCGCCTCCGTCGACGCGACGATCCGTTCTGCCGGCATCGCCCCGAACGACTGCGTTTCGCTTGCGGACGTTCCTCCGGGCATCCGCGCGATCTTCTCCTACGGTTCGGCTCTGACCTTTACGGCCCGTGAGGACCAGGTCTGCCGCTACCGAGTGCTTCGCCTGCGCGACCGCCTGACAGAGCCGTCCGATGTCATCGGCGAATCCGCGTCCCGCGCCAACACGACCGAACGCTTCGTCGTCGTGCGCTCCGAATAACCTTTTCGCCTGTTCCTATGACGAAACTTCTTCCTCCCGACACCTCCCTCAAAGCCCTCGCCAAACTGGCCGGCCCCATCTGGATCGCAAACATCGCGATCGTGGGGAGCGGAACGATCGACACCATCATGGCCGGTCATCTCGGGAAAGAGCATCTCGCCGCCATCGCGCTCGGCATCGCCACGACGATTTCGGTCCTTATGGGGCTCGTCGGCGTCCTCATGGGCCTGAGTCCGATCGCAGGTCACCACTTCGGCGCGCGCAAATTCCGCGCCATCGGAGAGGAACTCAATCAGAGCTTCTGGCTCTCGCTCGTCCTCATGGCAATCGGCGTTCCGCTGTTGCTCAACACCGATTTCTGGATCGAACTCGGAGGCGCCAAAGGCGAAGTGGCCGACATGGCGGCACAGTTCATCCGCTGGACGGCCTTCGCCCTTCCGGCGAGTCTGCTCGGGCGTTGCTTCATCGCTCTCAACGCCGCCGTTTCGCGTCCCCGCATCACGATGTGGGTGTCGCTCGGCATGCTTGCCCTCAAAGCGCCGTTGAACGCGGTCTTTATGTACGGATGGCTCGGCTTTCCCGCAATGGGCGGGGGCGGCGCGGGCGTCTCCTTCTTCGTTCTCTCCTGGCTCTCGCTCTTTGCCTTCCTTGTAATCTGGAAGTTCGGCAAGTTCTACCGTCCGATGCACGTGGAGAAAATCGCCGGTCCCCGCTGGGAGTTGCTGAAGAACCACCTTCATGTGGGCGTGCCCATGGGGCTCTCCACCTTCTTTGAAGTCTCGAGCTTCACGCTCATGGCGATCTTCATCTCGCGTCTCGGCGAAGAAACCGTCTCGGCCCACCAGATCGTGGCGAACCTCACGTCGATGCTTTACATGGTGCCGCTCTCACTCGGCATCGCCTCGTCGGTCCTCATTTCGCAGTCGCTCGGCGCGCGCTGGCCAGCGGTGGCTGAATTCATTCTGCGCCGCACGCTCAAGATCTCCATCGTCATCGCGGCGGTGTTGGCGACGCTTCTCTACCTCTTCAAGGGAAACATCATCGCCCTCTACACGAGCGACGCCGGCGTGGCGGCCACCGCGGCGGCTCTCGTCGCCTTCGGCTGCACCTACCACGTCTTCGACGCCATGCAGGCCGTCTCGAGCTTCGCGCTTCGCGGCTACCGCGTCACGCGCGCTCCGATGTTCATCTACGGCATCATGCTCTGGGGCGTGGGGATCGGGATCGGCTATCAGCTCGCCTTCGGCGCCGAATGGGCGGGCGGGCCGTACGGCGCTTTCGGCTTCTGGGGCGCCACGGCCGTGGGCCTCATCCTCACGGGGCTTTCGCTTCTCGCCATGGCCCTCTGGGTGGGGCGTCAGCGCTCGCGCGACGAACACCATTCGCCCGAAGAGGTAGAGCGCGTCATTCGCGAGGCGCGCGCCTGACGACGGAATGATCCCGAAAAAGCCGAAGCGGTCCGCCGCCTCGGCTTTTCTCATGAAGGAATCTGACTTTCACCCTATGAGGTGAAGATGGCGACTTCATAGCGATTTTTGTCGTCCGAACTCGGTGTCGCCCGTGCATCGTCGTGTTCCGATCTCCCCGAACGCAGAGAAATCCTCCGTGGTGTCGAAGCCTTCCTATTCCTCTCGTCCGCGACGGTCTCCGGCACACGGCGTCTTCCGCTTTCGAGGCGAAGGGCAAACGGAGACGACAACTGCCGGCTAACAAAAAGGCCCGCCTCGTCGAGCGAAGCGAGCCCTCTTTATGAAACTGCAGTCAATGATTAATAGCGGTGCGATTCGAGCGCGGCAATGCGTTCCTCAATCGAGGGGTGCGTCGCAAAAAGCGAACCGATGCCGCCCGAAATCCCGAAGCCCTTGACGGCGCCCGGAAGTTCGTTGGGTTCGATCCCGCCCAGGCGCTGCAGGGCACTGATCATCGGGCGTTCGTTGCCCATGATGCGGGCGGCGCCGGCGTCGGCGTGGTATTCGCGATAGCGCGAGAAGTAGGCGACCACGATCCCGGCGAGCATGCCGAAGACGATGTCGAGCACCATGCTCGTCACGTAGTAGCCGATCCCGGCACGGTCCTCTTCGTTGCGCAGCACGACGCGGTCGACCACCCAGCCGATGAGGCGCGAGGCAAAGACGACGAAGGTGTTCATGACGCCCTGCAGAAGGGTCTGCGTGACCATGTCGCCGTTCTTGACGTGCGAGAGCTCGTGCGCAATGACGGCCTCGACCTCCTCGCGGTTCATGAGTTCCAGGAGACCCGTCGAAACCGCCACAAGGGAGCTCGACTGCGAGGCGCCCGTCGCGAAGGCGTTGGGTTCGCCCTGATAAATGCCGACTTCGGGCATCGGAAGATCCGCCTTGGCGCACTGACGGCGAATGACGTCGACGAGCCAGGCTTCCAGTCCCGGATTCGGATTGCTGGTGTCGATCATCGTGAGGCCCATGCTCATCTTCGCCATGGTCTTGCTCATGAGGAGCGAAATGATCGAGCCCGTAAAACCGACGACCATGGAAAAGACAAAGAGAGTCCCGATGTTGAGACTCCTGCCCGTCATGGTGCCGAAATTGACGCCGAAGACCATCTGCACGACCGTGAGCACGATCGAGAGCATCAGAAAGACGGCGAGGTTAGCCAAAAAGAGAAAGCCGAAACGCTTCAACATGGTGGTGGTACTGTTCGATTCGAAAATGCCGGCTCTTTCGTTCTTTTGATTTCCGCGCGCTGCCGGCTCGGGCGCGGGAAAAGACATTCCTTCATTCTAAGAGAGTGAGGGCGATTCACGAAAAAGCAAGGTTCGTGAGTTGTAACAAATCTCAGGCCTCGTCGATCTTGCGCGGAGGGAAACTGTCCCAGGCGCCGCAACCGAGACACCCCCACGCAAAGCTCGAGGCGAGAAAGCCGCACTTCTTGCACTGGTAACGTGAAAAACGCTTGGCGTAGCGCTGCATCATCCCCGAGAGCATTTTCGTCATCTCTTCGTTGGGCGAGGCGCCCGTCGCGCCTTTGAGGTAGGCGCCGTAGGTGGCAAGCGTCGGATGCGCCTTAAGGATCTCCTCGGCGAAGACGCGGGCCTTCTCGTCGCCCGCGAGCTTGCCGATGCGGGTGAGAATTTCGTCGACCGCGTCGGTCGCGGCCGGGTCGTTTCCGCAGCGAACGAGAAAGTCGAGCGCCTCCTCCTTCTTTCCCTGCGCCACCATCGCGTCGGCGAGCTTTCCCGCGACGAGCGGCACATACTCGGGCGCGAATTCGAGGAGCCGACGCCAGGCGGCCTCGGCCTTCGCCGCATCGCCCGCCGAGAGCGCAATGACGCCTCGCGTCACCCAGGCGCGGGGCGAATGCGCCACGGTGCGCAGGGCTTCGTCGACGCATTCGTCCGCAAAGTCGAGGCGCTTTTGGCGCAGAGCCGTGTCGGCGAGCTCCAAATAGTAGTGGGAGATTTCCTGTGAACGGTCCTCCTCGGCTTCCTTTTCCAGAGCGCGCGCCGTATCGATCGCCGCCGTCCATTCGTGCTCGATGATGTAGATGCGAAGAAGCGCCCGCAAAGCGTCGAGATGCGTGTCGGGAATGTCTGCGAGCATGCGGTAGGTTTCTTCCGCCCGATCGAAGAGCCCCGCCGTCATGAAGTCTTCCGCCAGGGCTCGAATGGCTTCGACCCGATCCTCCGTCGGGAGGTCGGCGTTGTTCATGAGCGACTCGTGTACGCGGATCGCACGGGCGAACTCTCCGCGGCCGCGAAAGAGGCGCCCGAGAATGAAGTGCAGATCCGTTCGTTCGGGTTCAAGCCGCACCGCTTCGATGAAGCAGTCGATCGCCTTGTCTTCCTTGCCGGCCAAAAGGAGCGTCACGCCCTGCGAATAGGCCTCCGGGGTCTGCGTAACTTCCGCTTCGTTCTGGCGTTTTTCGACGCCCCGGCTGATCCAGCCGGCCGCAAATAGAACGGGCAACAAAATGAGATGCCAAAGTTCGAGATCCATGACCAAAATCCGCTACTGAGAAAATGCGTCATTTTACAAGATAGGGATGCCTCTTCGCGGGCGGAAGTCCCTTTGCATCAGGCGCAACGCGGCCTGCGCAGGGAGTTTTCTCTCAACTATGCCCTAAGATAAACCTCCCAAAGGCTTTGCACTCCGATGAAAAACTCCGTTTTCTCCGAACATTCTCGGCCTCTCGGGTGGACAGGGCGAAGGGAATTTGCGAAAGTAACACTACGACAAACAAGTTCGGATAGAGGCGCGGTGCGAAAGAGTAACCGTCCGAGGGGGTGCCCGACGACGACGGCAAAAGGTCAAACCGCCGAAGCGCAAAGACCGACGGGTTTTTGAAGCTGGTTCTGCGGAGAACATCCGCAGGACTCCCGCACGCAATACCGTGCGGAGGAGCTATCGGCCGCTGTTTCTGCACTGTCATGGAGCCGCGTCGATAGATGCGGCTTTTTTGTCTCTTTTATAAACCCTCGCGTTCACGCCCCGAAGAGAGCGTGCGCAATCCCTTGGAGACTTTCCGTGACAACCAACAGCAACAACCTTGCCGCGCTTTCGTCTGAAAAGACCGAGCTTCGACGCGACGTCGGGCTCTTCGGCGGCATTTCTGTCCTGGCCGGCATCATGATCGGCTCGGGCATCTTCTACATCGGCGCCATCGTGCTGCAGCGCAGCGGCATGAGCCTCGGCCTCGCCCTTCTCGTCTGGCTCATCGGCGGCCTCGTCACCCTCATGTCGGGGATCTGCTTTGCCGAACTCGGAGCCATGATGCCCAAGGCCGGCGGCTACTACGTATACCTGCGCGAAGCCTACGGCGAACGCGTCGCCTTCATGTGCGGCTTCGCGAACTTCTGCCTTTCCTCCTCGGGCTCGATCGCGGCCCTCGCCGTCGCCTTCGCCGCGGCGATCTCGAGCTTTGTGCCGCTCGGCGAGCTTACGCAGAAAATCATCGCCATCTCGGCCATCCTGCTCCTTACGGGCGTGAACGTCTGCGGGATCCGTTTCGGCAGTCTCGTGCAGAACATCTTCATGATCCTCAAGATGTTGCCGATTCTGCTCATCCTCGTCTGCGGCCTCTTCATGGGGAACGAATCGCCCGACCTCACCTATTTCCCGGGAGAACTTCCCGGCATTCCCGAACTCTGCAGCATGGTGGGCTTCGCCGTGATCGCCACCCTCTGGGCCTATGAAGGATGGACGAACCTCAACAACATCGCTGAGGAAATCAAGAACCCGAAGCGCAACATTCCGCTCGCTCTGATCGGCTCGATCACGGGCGTCGCCCTCCTCTACGTCCTCTTCAACTACGCCGTCTACCGCGTTCTGCCCTACGACACGATCGTCAATCTCGTCAACGGGGGCGACTTCTACCTCGGCACGCACGCCGCCAACGAGCTCTTCGGTTCGGCCGGCATGATCATCGTCGGCACCGCCATGATTCTCGCGATCTTCAATTCGCTCAACGGCTGCATCATGGTCTTCCCGCGCATGTACTACGCCATGGCCCGCGACGGCGCGCTCTTCAAGAGCTTCGCCAAGCTCCATCCGGTTTCGAAGACCCCGATCAACGCTCAGCTCGCCTCGGCCATTATGGCGATCATCCTGGTGAGCTCGCGCACCCTCTCCGAGCTCACGAGCCTCGTCGCCGTCGTCGGCATGATCTTCCACGGCATGACCTTCTTCTCGGTGATCGTGCTGCGCCGCAAGTATCCGACGCTTGAACGCCCCTACCGCGTGTGGCTCTACCCCTTCCTTGTGATCGTCGTCTGCTGCATCATGATCGGCCTCATCGTCAACACGGTCACCAAGGACCCCGTCACCGCCGCCCTTGGGCTCCTGGTGCCTCTCTTCGGTCTCGCGCTCTACGAGCTTTTTTTCAAGAAGCAGCACGACGCCCTCAGCAACCAATCGTAATCGGAGAATCGTCATGGCCACTTTGATTTACAACGCGCACATCTATCTCGAACGCGACCGCTTCGCCGATGCAATTCTGATCGACGAAGGCCTCGTAAAGGCAGTCGGCACGCTTGAGGAAGTCTCGGCCGCAGCGCCCGCCGATGCCGAGCGTTGGGACGCCAGAGGCCGCACCGTAGTACCCGGCTTCAACGACTCGCACCAACACCTCTTCAACACCGGGATCGCACTCGCCGACGTACGCCTGCACACCGCACGCAGCATCGCCGACGTCAAGCGCCTCACGCTCGAATACATCGAGAAGCACCGTCCGACGCCCGGATCCGTGCTCCACGGAATGGGTTGGAATCACGACTACTTCACCGACGAGCACCGCATGCTCACGCGTCACGACCTTGACGACATCACGACGGACTATCCGCTCGTCTTTGAGCGCGCCTGCGGACACGTTCTGACGGCCAACACGGCGGCCCTGCGCCTTGCGGGCGTCACGCGCGACACGGTCGCCCCCGAGGGCGGCGCCATCGACCGCGACCCCGACGGAGAACCCAACGGGATCATCCGCGAAAACGCCCGTCCGCAGGTCCGCGCCATTCTCGGCAAGCACGACGTCGACGACACGGAAAAACTCCTTCGCATCGCCATGGCGCACGCGGCCGAGACGGGCGTGACCTCGGTGCAGACGAACGACCTGCGGGGCGGCTCCTGGGAGACGGTGCTCGAAGCCTACAACCGCACCCAGATGAATCCGACGCTGCGCGTCTACCATCAGGTGAATTTTCCCAATCCGGAAGACTACCGCGCCTTCCTCGAACGCGGCTACACGACGAACCGCGGCACGCCCTTCCATCGCTTCGGCCCCCTGAAGCTTTTCGTGGACGGCAGTCTCGGCGCGCGCACGGCCCTTCTGCGCCGTCCCTATGCGGATGATCCGACGACCAAGGGGATCGCCACCCTCACGCCCGAACAGATCGAGGCCTTCGTGTCGACCGCCGTCGAATTCGGCTGCAGCGTCGCGATCCACGCCATCGGCGACGGCGCCGTGGAAAACGTCCTCAACTGCTATGAAAACTACTGTCCCGACGGTACGAACCCGCTTCGCCTCGGGATCGTTCACTGCCAGATCACGGACGCCGAACAGATCGAACGCTTCCGCAGAAGTGACATCCTCGCCCTCGTGCAGCCGATCTTCCTGCACTACGACATGCAGATCTGCGAAGACCGCGTGGGCCCCGAACTCACCGCCACGAGCTACGCCTTCGGTACGATGGTGAAGAAGGGCATTCACACGAGCTTCGGCACCGACTCCCCGATCGAAGACATGGCGCCGCTCGACAACCTCTACTGCGCCGTGACACGCAGGAACCTGCGCGGCGAACCCGAGGGCGGGTGGCTGCCTGGCGAAAAGATCGACATCTACGACGCCGTCGACTGCTACACGCTCGAGAGCGCCTACGCTAGCTTCGAAGAAAACGTCAAGGGACGTCTCTTCCCGGGCTACTACGCCGACCTCGTCGTCCTCTCCGAGGACATCTTCACGAATCCGGAAGTGACGCTTCGCACGGCGAAGGTCGACGCCACGATGGTGGGCGGCCGCTTCGTCTACGAGCGCTCAGACGCCTGACTTTCTTCTACGCATCCCCATGCGGGCAAAAGGGGCGGTTCCCGACGGAACCGCCCCTTTTTTCATACCTTCGGTCGGCACGATCCGCGCCGCACGAAACGCAGGCCTCGGAAGGTCGAGCCCGCGCCGATCTGAAGACATCCGGCAAGGAGACCGTGGAAGCCTTCCGCACCGATCTCCCTGCGTAGCCCGACCGTCCTCCCCCGCAAAGAAACGGTGGCGACGGACATGAAAAAGCCGCCGAACTTCCGAAGAAATTCAGCGGCGGAGTCTCGTGAGCTCGGGCCTCACTCCTTACCGTCATCCACCCGTTCGCGCAGTTTCTTTCCGGGTCGGAAACAAACCGTCACGCGTTCGTCGAGATCGATGAAATCTCCGACGATGGGGTTGCGCGTGTGACGCGCACGACGGTAGCGATGCGCAAAACGCCCGAATCCTCGGATCTCGACCGGATTGCCTTGTCCAAGGACTTCGACGAGTCGGTCGGTGATGATTCGAGTGGCGGCGAGACAAAGACGCAGAGGGTACTTCGTCTCGCCGGATTCGGCGCGCAGGCGCTCACAAAGCTCGTCGCTCAGTTCGGACTTGGTCATGGTATCAGCCATGGCACGCCTCCTACCGAGCTAACGGAATTACTTCTGTTCGAGCTTGGCCTTGAGGAGAGCGCCGAGGTTCGTCGTGCCGGTGGCGGCAGCGGCATCGGCGTTCAGGCGATCGAGCGCGTCACGGGCTTCGGCGGCATCCTTGGCCTTGATGGAGAGCTGGATGCTGCGGGCCTTGCGGTCGATGTTCGTGATGAGCGCTTCGACTTCGTCGCCCACGGAGAGACGCGTCGTCGCGTCTTCCACGCGTTCGGCGGCAATTTCGGAAGCGCGCAGGTAACCTTCGACGTCATCGCCGAGGTCGATCACGGCGCCCTTGGCTTCGACGGACTTGACCGTACCCTTCACCAGCGAACCCTTTTCGTGGGTGCTCGTGAAGTTGCTGAACGGATCGCCGCCCATCTGCTTGATGCCGAGCGAAATGCGTTCACGGTCGGTGTCGATGGCGAGAACGACGGCTTCGAGTTCGTCGCCCTTCTTGTACTTGCGAACGGCTTCTTCACCGGATTCGTTCCAGGAGAGGTCCGAAAGGTGAACGAGACCGTCGATGCCGCCGGGCAGGCCGATGAAGACGCCGAAGTCGGTGATCGACTTGATGAGGCCGGAGACCTTGTCGCCCTTCTTGTGGGTCTGGGCGAATTCTTCCCACGGATTGGCCTTGCACTGCTTCATGCCGAGCGAGATGCGGCGACGTTCTTCGTCGATGTCGAGGACCATGACTTCGACTTCTTCGCCGAGCGTCACAACCTTGCGCGGATCGACGTTCTTGTTCGTCCAATCCATTTCGGAGACGTGCACGAGGCCTTCGATGCCGGCTTCGATTTCCACGAAAGCACCGTAGTCGGTGATGTTCGTGACCTTGCCGAAGAGGCGGGTACCCTGCGGATAGCGGCGGGAGATGCCGATCCACGGATCTTCGCCGAGCTGCTTGAGACCGAGCGAAACGCGGTTCTTTTCCTGGTCGAACTTGAGAACCTTGGCTTCAAGTTCCTGACCGACCGTGACGACTTCGCTCGGGTGACGAACGCGGCGCCAGGCGAGGTCGGTGATGTGGAGAAGACCGTCGATGCCGCCGAGGTCGACGAAGGCACCGTAGTCAGTGATGTTCTTGACGATGCCCTTGACGATGGCGCCTTCCTTGAGCGTTTCGAGCAGCTTGGCGCGTTCTTCGCCCATGTTGGCTTCGACGACGGCACGGCGCGAAACGACGACGTTGTTGCGCTTGCGGTCGAGCTTGATGACCTTAAATTCGAAGGTCTTGCCTTCGTACGGGGTCGTGTCCTTGACGGGGCGCGTATCGACGAGCGAACCCGGGAGGAAGGCACGAATGCCGTTGGTCATGACGGTGAGACCGCCCTTAACCTTGCCCGTAACCGTACCGGTGACGAGTTCACCGCTTTCGAGAGCCTGTTCGAGGTTCATCCAGGCGGCGAGGCGCTTGGCCTTGTCGCGGCTGAGGATGGTGTCGCCGTAGCCGTTTTCGACGGATTCAATGGCGACGGAAACGAAGTCGCCCGGCTGGACGGTCACTTCACCGCGGTCATCCTTGAATTCTTCGATGGGCACGTAGGCTTCGCTCTTGAGGCCGGCGTTGACGACGACGAAGTTGTAATCCACGCGGATCACTTCGGCGGTGACGACTTCGCCCTGACGCATTTCGTGACGGGCAAAACTTTCTTCGAGCAGCTCGGCGAAGGATTCGGCGGGCTTATTGGTTTCGTTGATGGACATGAGTTGTTGGTATACACACCCGCGGGACAATCCCTTGGGCGGAGTTAGACAAAGAAAAAAGAAAACTTCCGCGTCCGTGACAAGTCACGATGCACGGAAGTTTGTGATTGTACTGCACTTTATCGTGCTTCATTCCACCAATCGAGGAGTTTTTTGACGACCTCCTCGATACCGAGCGCCGAAGTGTCGAGAAGCTTCGCGTCGGCTGCGGGCTTGAGCGGCGCTTCAGTGCGTTCGCGGTCCCGTCGGTCACGCTCTTCAAGGTCACGCGTGAGCGCTTCGCGGTCGGCAACTTCGCCCCGAGCCTCGAGCTGCAGAGCGCGTCGCTCGGCGCGTACGCGCGCCGAAGCCGTCAGGAAAATCTTGAGGTCGGCCTCGGGGAAGACGACCGTCCCCATGTCGCGTCCGTCGGCGACGAGTCCGGGGGCCTTCGCGGCACGGCGCTGCAGGTCGAAAAGCGCCTTGCGCACCCCCGGAACCGCGGCGACGCGGCTTGTTGCGCGGCTCACCTCCTCGGTGCGGATGCGCAGCGTCACGTCTTCGCCGTCGAGGAGAATGCGCCCCTTTTCAAAAACGGGCGCCATCGCACTCGCCACGCGTTCGAGCGCCTCGGCGTCGTCCAACGGCGTCCCGAGCTTCAGAGCGCGGTAGGTGGCGAGGCGATAAAGCGCCCCGCTGTCGAGATAGTGAAATCCGAGTTCGTGCGCGATGCGTTCGGCCACGGTACCCTTGCCGCTTGCGGCGGGACCGTCGATCGTAATGACGCGGACGGATTGTTCCATGCTTGTCTCCTTTGTTGAAGGGATTCGTTTCGTTGCCGCACGGGATGTCCTCACGGACGCCGGGCGCGCAAAAATTCGGCAAAGCGCCGCGGGCCTTCGAGCGGCATGGCGTTGTAGAGCGACACGCGGAGTCCGCCCACGCTCGCGTGGCCCGTGAACTGTCGGAAGCCCTCGCGTTCGCCCGCCGCAATGAAGTCGGCGAGATCGTCTGGATTCCTGAGCGCAAAGGGCACGTTCACGCGGCTGCGGGCCCGTCGGGCCACGTTCGTGACGTAGAGATCGGGACGAGCGTCGAGCGCTTCGTAAAGAAGCGAAGAGCGTTCGAGCGCACGGCGGTGCATCTCTTCAACGCCGCCCTCAGAGCGCACCCACTTCGCCACGAGATCGGCGATGTAGAGCTGAAAGACGGGCGGAGTGTTGGGCATGCTCTTTTCGCGGGCGTAGAGCGCCCAGTCGAACATCGAGGGCATGTGTGCAAGGAGCCCCCCCAAAAGATCACGCCTCGCAATGACGACGGTGAGGCCCGCGGGCGCGAAATTCTTCTGCGCCGCCGCCCAGACGACGCCGTGGCGCGACCAGTCGATCGGGCGGGTGAGGAAGTTGCTCGACATGTCGGCGACAAGCGGGACGCCCTCGGGCGCCATAGGAGGCGCAGAAAATTCGACGCCGTGCACCGTTTCATTGTCGCAGTAATAGACATAGGCGGCGGCATCAGGCCAGTCGCACTCCGTGGCGTCAGGAACGTCGCCCTCCGTGCGAACGACCGCTTCAGCGCGGCCGATGCGGCGCGCTTCTTCGAGCGCCGCCGCACTCCAGAGCCCCGTGACGAGATAAGCGCCCGTTTTACCCCGAAGGAGGTTTGCGGGCACCATCGCGAACTGCGTACGGCCTCCGCCCTGCGTAAAGAAGATCTCAAAATCCTCGGGAATCGCAAGGAGCCCGCGGAGACCGTCGGTCAGGGATTCGACGATCGCTTCGACGGCGTGCGTGCGGTGCGACATCTCCACGATCGAGGCGCCAAGTCCGCGGTAGTCGAGAAACTCCCTCTGCACGGCTTCGAGCACAGGACGGGGAAGCATTCCGGGGCCCGCGGAAAAATTCCAAATCTGCGGCATTTCTTCCTTTTCCTCAGCAGAAACGGACACGTCGAACGTGTCCGTTTCCACCAAGACTTCCGAGAAGTTCGTCAGTCCCTGGACGCGTCCTCGGCAACAGCCTCTTCGGCGGCGTCCTCCGGAACATCGTCTTCGACGGGGTCTTCCGGCGTCGGATCCTCGGCCTCTTCGTGACGGACGGCCTCGAGTTCGGCCGCGTCCAGATCGAGCCGCTCGTAATCGTCCTCGTCGGCTTCGTCGGCCGTGCGTTCGACCCGTCGCAGCGAGACGAGCTTTTCACCGTCCTCGACGCGCAGGAGACGCACGCCCTTGGCAAAGCGGCTGTATACGGGCACTTCGGAAGCGCGCGTGCGGATGACCTTGCCAACCGTCGAGAGGATCATGATGTCGTCAGAGTCCTCCACGGCAATCGCCGAGACGATGCGCCCGTTTCGTTCGGAAGGCTTGATACCGCGCAGCCCCATGCCGTTTCGCCGTTGCAGACGGAAGTCTGAAATCGGCACGCGCTTGCCGTAGCCGTTTTCCGTCACGATGAGGACGTTGCGGCTCTCGTCGTTCGAGACGATCATCGCCACGATTTCCGAGCCTTCGGGGAGGCGCATGCCGCCCACACCGTGCGAAACGCGCCCCATGGAACGGACGTCGGAATCGGCAAAGCGGATGCACATACCCGTGTCGTTGACGAGCATGACGGTGCTCTCTTCCTTCGCGAGCGCGACCGACACGAGGTATTCGCCCTCGTTGAGGACCGTCGCGATCAGGCCCGTCTTCAGACGGCTACCGCGGAAGTTCGAGAGGAGCACTTTCTTGACCGTACCCTGGTTCGTCGCCATGAAGACATGCAGGTCGTCGGTGAACTCCTGAATCGGGAGCATGAAGCTGATTTTCTCCCCTTCCTCAAGCGGAAGAAGATTGACGATCGGACGGCCGCGCGCGCTCGACTTTCCTTCGGGCAAACGGAAGACGTCGAGGGCGTAGACCTTCGCGCCCGTCGTGAAGCACAGAATGATGTCGTGCGAATTCGCAATGAAGAGTTCCTCCACCGCGTCGTCGTGCGTCATTTCCTGCACCTTGCGACCCTTGCCGCCGCGGCGCTGCGCGTTGTAGTCGGCCACTTCCTGGCTCTTGACGAAACCGTCGCGCGAAAGCGTGACGACCATGCGGCGGTTCGGAATCAGATCGCGCTCGTTGAAGTTCGGATCGCCGAGGACGTCGATCGTCGAGCGGCGTTCGTCGCCGTACTCCTCGCTGATTTCCTTCAGCTCGTCGCCGATGATCGCGTTGACGCGTTCGGGGCGAGCCAGGATGTCGAGAAGGTCGATGATGTTGTCCATCGTCGCGTGGTAGTCGTTGCGCACGCGCTCCTGTTCGAGCCCCGTCAGGCGACGCAGATTCATCGCGAGGATGTTTTCGATCTGCACCTTCGTGAGGAGATAGGTGCCGTCGTCGCGCAGACCGCGGCCGAATTCCATGCCGTCGGGATAGCGCCGCGCGGCCAGCGTTCCCGCCCGGGCGACGAGTTCGCGGGCGAATTCCGCGGGCCAGGCGCGTTCGTAGAGCGACGTCGTCGCCTCTTCGGGCGTCTTCGAAGCGCGGATGATGCGGATGAATTCGTCGAGGTTTGCCAACGCCACGGCCTGCCCTTCGAGAATGTGGCCGGCTTCTCGGGCCTTCCTGAGGCGGAAGACCGTGCGGCGCGTCACCACTTCGCGACGGTGCGCGATGAAGTGTTCGATGAGTTCCTTCAGATTGAGAAGCATCGGCTGCCCGTCTACGAGAGCCACCATGTTCATCCCGAAGGACGACTGCATGGCCGTGAGCTTGTAGAGGTTGTTGAGAACCACCTCGGGCATGGCGCCCTGCTTGAGGTCGATGCAGATGCGGATCTGTTCGGTCGACTCGTCGCGCATCTCGGAGATGCCCTCGAGCTTCTTTTCGCGCACGAGTTCGTGCATGCGCTCGTAAAGCGCACGCTTGTTGATCATGTAGGGAATCTCGTCGACGACGATGCGGGTGCGGTCCTTGCGGGCTCCCCATTCCTCAAGGTGCGTGCGGGCGCGGATGACGACGCGGCCGCGCCCCGTGCGGTAGCCCTGATGCACTTCAGAAAGCCCGAAGATGATCCCGCCCGTCGGAAAGTCGGGCGCGGGCATGAGCGGAATGAGATCGTCCACCGAGCAGTCGGGGTGTTCCAGGCAGAAGAGGCAGGCTTCGATCGTCTCGCGCACGTTGTGCGGCGGAATATTCGTTGCCATCCCCACGGCAATGCCCGAAGAGCCGTTCACAAGGAGCTGCGGCAGCCGAGTCGGGAGCACCACGGGCTCCATTTCGGAATTGTCGAAGTTCGGCGTGAAGTCGACCGTTTCCTCATTGATGTCGGCCAACGTCGTCGAGGCGATCTTTTCGAGGCGGACTTCGGTGTAACGCATGGCGGCGGGATTGTCGCCGTCAATCGAGCCGAAGTTCCCCTGACCGTCCACGAGCGGGTAGCGCATCGAGAAATTCTGCGCGAGACGCACGATCGTCATGTAGGCCGCCAAGTCGCCGTGCGGATGGTACTTACCGAGCACTTCCCCCACGACGCGGGCCGCCTTCTTGTGCGGATTGTTGTGCGTATTCTTGATCTCGTGCATCGCGTAGAGAACGCGGCGATGCACGGGTTTCAAACCGTCGCGGACATCGGGCAGCGCGCGACCCACAATCACGCTCATGGCGTAATCGAGGTAGGAGCGCTTCATCTCCGTCTCAAGCGAAACGGGGAGCAGTTCCCGAGCGATGGCGTTGGCGGGCGAAGGCGACTCCTCGGTCGCTTCCGGCGTCAACCCGTCATCGTTGTCAGTGATCTCATCCATTCGGAAAGCCTCAGTGAATGTATTGAAGAAAGCCGTTTTTTGCCCTCTCGGCCGGAACGGACTCCTCCGTACAGTCGGAGCGTCCCGCGGCAAACGGTCTGTTCGTTGTTCTTCGGACGACTCGTCCGGAAGGCGCCTGGGCGGGCGCACGCGGCGGCCCGTCGTCCGAGCACGTCGGAGGGCGCGGCGCCGAAAAACGAGAGATCGTCTATTGTATCAGGATGGCGCTTCGTTGCCTTGTTAGAATGCCGCAACGATTTCTTTCTCTTTTGCATCATGGACACTCTCTACACCGTTCTCGAACCCGATTGGATTTTGCCGATCGTGCCGAAAAATGTTCTCCACGCCGGCTACAGCCTCGTCATGCGGGGAGACCGCATCGAAGCCCTTTTGCCGAGAGAAGAGGCTCGTGCGCGCCACCCCGAAGCCCGCTTCGTCTCCCTGCCCGGGCACATTCTTTTGCCGGGCTTCGTGAATCTGCACAGCCACGCGGCGATGAATCTCGTGCGAGGCCTCGGCGCAGACCTGCCGCTCATGGACTGGCTCACGACCAAGATCTGGCCGGCCGAAGGCAAGCTCATGAGCCCCGAATTCGTCGAGGAAGGTTCGTGGCTCGCCGGTCTGGAAATGCTCTCGGGCGGCATCACTACGACGTCGGACCACTACTTCTTCCCGCTCTCTGCGGCCCGCGGCCTTCGCCGCGCGGGACTGCGCGCCGCCGTGTCGGCCTTCATCATCGGCTTTCCCTCGGCCTACGCCAAAAGCGACGACGAATACTTCGAAAAAATGGAGGACACGATTCGGGCCGTGCGCGACGAGGGCGACCCCCTCGTCACGGCGACGGTGGCCCCGCACGCTCCCTACACGGTGTCGGACGACTCTCTTCGCCGCTGCGCGGAAATTTCCGAGCGCTACCGCCTCCCCGTACACATGCACGTGCACGAAACGGCCGTCGAGGTGTCGGACTCCGTACGCGACCACGGCGTACGCCCGCTCGCGCGGCTTGACCGCCTCGGACTCGTGAACGACCGTCTCATCGCCGTGCACGGCGTGCACTTCAACGACGAGGAAATCGCGCTTCTTGCCGAACGGAACTGCTCGATGTGCCACTGTCCGGCCTCGAACCTGAAGCTCGCCTCGGGCTTCGCGCCCGTGGTGAAGCTCCTCAAAGCGGGGGTAAACGTCGGGATCGGAACGGACGGCGCCGCTTCGAACGACAAGCTCGACCTGCTCGGCGACACGCGCATCGCGGGAATGCTCGCCAAGGCGGTCGCGGGCGACACGACGAGCGCGACGGTCGCCGACATGCTTGAGGCGGCCACCCTCGGCGGTGCACGCGCCCTGCATCTCGACCATGAAATCGGCTCGCTCGAAGCGGGCAAGGCCGCCGACCTCGTCGCCGTCGACCTTTCGAGCGTAGAAAGTCTTCCGGTGCTCGATCCCGCCGCGCAGCTTCTCTATGCTTCGGGGCGAGAACACGTTACCCACGTGTGGGTGGCGGGGCGCCTCCTAGTAGAGAAAAAGGCAACGATTCGTTACGACGGCGCCGACGCCTCCGAAGCCGTGCGGGAAGCCGCAAAGCGTTGGGCGGCGCGCCTTTAATGCTTCACAAAGAGAAGCTTTTATCGGCATTTTCCCTGAGAATTTTCCTTCAAACGATTGGGGTGCGCTGACTTCGTCGGGCGGATCCTCTATACTCTCCAATGAAGAATTCCCATTCTTTCCGTTGGAGAATCTCCAAGAGTTTTTACGGAGTCCCCCGACGTATCCAGCACTGCCGGTGATTTGTAGTCCGTACCACAATCGATAAGGCTTTTGCATTTAACAATAAAGGATGTGTGTTTATGAAGACCTCCGTCAAACTTAGCGGCATCGTTGCTGCGCTTATGCTTGCCGTTTCCGGCGCCGCCATGTCGGCCGAACAGGTGAGCCCCTACGTCCATTCCTCCGACGGCAAGATCGTCAAGTCCGGCTACGGTCTCTGCTACCGTACCGGTTTCTGGACCCCCGCCCTCGCTCAGGCGAGCGGTGACGGCTGCAACTGCGACGCCGACATTCTCGGCGAAGCCTGCGTTGAACCCGCTCCGGTCGTCGAAAAGGCTCCGGAAAAGGTGACGCTCTCGGCCGATACGCTCTTTGCCTACAACAAAGCCGACCTCAAGGCTGAAGGTGAAGCCGCCCTTGACGAACTCGTTTCGAAGATCGCCGGCGTGGACGTTGAAGTCATCCTTACGACGGGTTATGCCGACCGCATCGGTTCCGACAAGTTCAACCTCGAACTCTCGCAGCGTCGTGCCGAATCCGTGAAGGCTTACCTCGTTTCGAAGGGTGTCGACGCCTCCCTGATCCAGGCCGAAGGCCGCGGCGAAGCCGACCCGGTCGTCAACTGCCCGGATCCGACCCGAAACGGTGAAATCAAGAACTTCCGTCAGCTCGTCCAGTGTCTGGCTCCGAACCGCCGCGCGGTGGTCGAAGTCTCGGGCACCCGTCCTGCGGAATAATCCCGATCGCTGAGATCTGATCGAGGGCCCCCGATTCGTCGGGGGCCTTTTCGTATCCTTGCGCCGAGCGTCCCGTTTTCCACTACACTAGCCTACGTTCGCCGGCTCCCTTCCGGCGTTTGCGAATCAACTCTTCCATCATGTCCGACAAAGCCCCCACTTTTCTCTTTGATCTGGACGGAACGCTCGTGGATTCGGCCCCCGACCTCGTGGCGGCCATCAACGAGACGCGCCGCGACGAAGGTCTCTCTCCCGTTCCCTACGAAGCGATCCGCATCTACGCGAGCAAAGGCGCCCCGGGGCTTCTTCGCGCCGCCTATGGAATCGATCGCGACGACCCAACCTTTGCGGACCGCAGGGAGCGTTTCCTGCGCCACTACGGCGAATCGGGCTTCACGGGGTCGAAACTCTATACGGGCGTCGAAGAAATGCTCCGCACGCTCCGAGAGAGCGGTTGGCGGCTCGGCGTCGTCACGAACAAGGTGGAACCCCTTGCGCACCCCCTTTGCGAACGACTCGGCCTCATGAAGTATCTCGACATCATGATCGGCAGCGACCACGAGGGCTGCACCATGAAGCCCTCCCCCTCGATGCTTCTGACCGCCATGGAGATTCTGCAGGCCGACCCGCACGGGACGTTTTACGCGGGCGACGACCCGCGCGACGTCGAAGCGGCCAAAGCCGCCTCGATTCCCTGCGCCGCCTGCGCCTGGGGCTACATCCACACGGCCGTCGAAAGTTGGGGAGCGAACTTCATCGCCGAAACGCCGGAAGATCTTTCGACCTGGGCGATCATTCACGGCGCCACATTTTGAAGCACTGTCGCGCTCGATGCGGTTTGCTTTTTGCGCGCATCTTCCCTATACTTCCAAATCCACATACGGGGGCGCCTTGGTTTCGACGGGGACGCGGACGCTGTATGGGGCATGTCGAGGTGCAGTCACCTCGTAAATCCGCTGCAAACCAATAAACGCCAACAACAAGCGTTTCGCCCTCGCCGCCTAATTGGCGAGGTGCTGCGCCGGCTGGTCTCTGGGCCGGGTCAGGCAACTGACGGCAGCATCATCTGACAGAGTCTAGGTTCCGCAGGCGTCGCCGATGCGGGCCCGAAATCTAGGCGACTGGTCCGCAATCGGCCCGCCGATCGGCAGGGTTGCGGACAAGATCCAAATCATTCGGCTAAGCATGTAGAACCAACAGAAAAAGGTTTCCGGACGCGGGTTCAACTCCCGCCGCCTCCACCAAATACCGAAAGAACCGCAGGGTTTTCCTTGCGGCTCTTCATTTTTTTTGCCTGTTTTGCGTCTCAAGGCTTGGCGGCGGGGGTCGAAATGTCGGTTCCGAAGAAGCGCTTTGAGAGCGAGGCGAGTTCTCCCGATTCGCGCATTTCCTTGATCGTCTCGTTCACGACGGCGCGAAGCGACGCGGTGGCTTCGCCTTTTCGGAGGGGAATGGCCACTTCCGTCACGTTTTCCGAAACGGCCGCAATCTTGATGCGGGCGTCGGGATGCGCGCGCAGATAGTCGTAGAAGGTCACTTCGGAGTTGAGGGTCGCATCGATGCGTCCGCTCAGGAGCAGTTCAAACGTCTGATTGAGGTCGTCCACTCCGGTCACCTTGGCGCCGTGCTTTTCGGCTTCCTCTGCGTAGGTGCTCGAAATCGTGTTGGCAGTGCTCTTTCCCTTCAGATCCGCCATGGAGTCGATGTCGGTTCGGTTGCCGTCCACGATCACGACCATGCGGTTGTACGCGTAGGGGTCGGAGAAGTCGTACACCTTGGCGCGCTCGGGCGTCACGTCGACGCCGTTGATCATGAGGTCGTACCGTCCGGCGTCAAGACCAGCCAAAAGCCCGTCCCACTTGCCCTCGACGAATTCGGCCTTCACGCCGATTTTCTCGGCAATCTTGCGGCCCACTTCCACGTCGTAACCCGTCAAAACCCCCTTTTCATCATGATAGGTCCAGGGCGCCCAGGTGCCCTCCATGGCGATCACGATCTTGCCGCGCGCGCGGATGTCGGCAAGCCGATCCGCACCCGCCCCCTTGTCGTCGGCTCCATTGTCGGAGCACCCTCCTAGCGTCAGGGCGCAAAGCCCCGCGGCCATCCACAATTCGATTTTTCGTTTCGTCATTTTCCTTCCTTATCGTTGTTTCCGTCCTGCGTCTTTTCCGAGTCCAAAAAGGCCCGGGTTCTCGCCGTTTTGGGCGAAGTGAAGAAAGTTTCCGTCTCGCCCGTCTCCACCACGCGGCCCGCCTCCATGAAGACCACCCGATCCGAGACGCTTCGGGCAAAGTCCAGTGCATGCGTGACGACCACCATCGTCGTCCCCTGACCTGCGACGCCGCGCAGGAGTTCGTGCATGTCGTCCGTCCACTCGGCGTCGAGAGCCGACGTGGGCTCGTCAAAGTAGATCACCGCGGGATCGGTCGCAAGCGCCCGCGCAATGGCGACGCGCTGCTGCTGACCGCCTGAGAGTTCGTTCGGATAGTCGTCGTCGCGCCCTTCGAGACCGACGCGTGCAAGCAACGCCCGGGCGCGCTCGCGCGCCGCTTCGAGTTTCATCCCGTGCCCAACGACCGGCCCCAACGTCACGTTCTCAAGAACCGTATGGTTGAGAAAGAGATTGAAATTCTGAAAGACGAAGGCCGTTCGCTTGCGAAGCGCCAGCACTTCTCGCCTTGCGAGATGCGCAAGATCGTAGCTCGTCCCCGCAATCGTGAGGCGGCCCGCGTCAGACATCTCGAGTCCGTTCAGACAGCGCAGAAGCGTCGTCTTTCCCGAGCCACTCGGCCCGATCACGGCGACGACCTCGCCCTTTCGGGCGTCGAGACTCACGCCGTGGAGCACCTCGGTCGAACCGAAGGACTTGTGGAGATTCTCCAGGTGAAGCATGTTACCCTCAACGCTTTTCGTATGTACGCAGGCGTTTCTCGCCGTAACTCTGCACCTTGGTGAGTACCGTGCAGAAGAGAAGATAAATGAGGCCCACCTCGACGTAGAGGAGGAGCGGCTCGTACGTTCGGGCCACGATGCGCTGCGTCGTCATGAACATTTCCGTCACCGTGATATTGGCGGCAAGCGACGTGTCCTTCACCATGGCGATGAGGGAGTTTCCGAGCGTAGGGAAAGCCGTACGGAAGGCCTGCGGCAGGACGATGTGGCGCATCACCTGCAGATAGGAAAGCCCCGAGCAAAGCCCCGCCTCGAGCTGTCCCGTCGGGACGGATTCGAGCGCGGCGCGGATCGTTTCGGCGCAGTAGGCCCCTTCGTTCACGGCGAAGACGACGACCGCGGCCACGAAGGGATCGATCAGAAAGCCCGCGTGGGGAAGACCGTAGAAGACGACGAAGAGCTGAACGAGAAGCGGCGTACCGCGCGTCACCCAGATGTAGAGGCGCGCGAGATCCTTCAAGACCGGCACCCGCGCGAACTGCACGAGCGCCACAATCACCGCGATCACCAGAGCGCCCGAAAAGGCGAGGATCGTGAGCGGAACGGTGACGGTCAACCCCGGCAGGAGAATCTGCCAGAAGGAGTCGACGAAGAGGTCGAGCAAAGCGGACGACATGAATGGAAGCAAACCGGCGGGGCCGTTCAACGTTTTCTGCTTCGGCTCCGTCCGATTCAATGAAAAAGCAAAAGACGGTTCGGATGTATTTTGCCAAAACGAGACCGTCTTTCGCCAATGCGTTTCGGGCATGCCGTCCCATGCCCGAAAAGAATCGAATGAGGACGGACGGAATCTTTATGCCGTCCGTCCTTCGCGGATCAGGCGGCCGCGATGAGATCGATCAGCTTCAGAGTGACCTTCGTACTCTTTTCCATGGCGCCGAGCGGGAGGAACTCGCAGTGGCTGTGGAAGTTGAGACCGCCCGTGAAGTAGTTGGGCGTGGGAATCCCCTTGGTGGAGATGAAGGAGCCGTCCGTGCCGCCGCGCATCGCGATGGTCTTGGCCTTGACGCCGGTCTCCTCAAGCGCCCGGTACAAAAGATCGATGCAACCGCGGTTTTCGTCGCTGATCGCGTCGGCGATGTTGCCGTACACGTCCGACATCTTGAGTTCGATCTTCGCCTTCGGGTGACGGACCTTCAAGTATTCAACGGCACTAGCGATCAAGCGTTTCTTCGCTTCGTAGCCCTCCTTGTTGTGGTCGCGGATCTTCACTGACACGGTGGCGGCGGCGGGCGTGGCCTGAATACCGTTCACCCATACGAAACCTTCCGTCCCTTCAGTGCACTCGGGCGTGCTGCCGCGGTCGAGCATGTTGATGAAGTCCGTCGCAACGAGCGCCGGATTGACGAGGACGCCCTTGGAACTCATCGGATGCGCCGTTACGCCGCGGATCGAAAGCGTGGCGCCGCCCGCGTTGAAGGTTTCATAGACGACTTCGCCCACCGCACAGCAGTCGATCGTATAGGCGTAGTCCACGGGGAACTTTGTGAAGTCCATGGCCTTCGCGCCGAGAAGACCGATTTCTTCGTCGGGCACGAACGCGACATAGAGGTCGCCGTGAGGACGGTTTTCGCGGATGACCGTCTCAAGGCTCGTCATGATATTGGCGATGGCCGACTTGTTGTCGGCGCCGAGCACGCTCGTGCCGTCGGTCACGACGAGATCGTCGCCAATGTAATCGTTCACTTCGGGATGATCCGCCGTGCGAAGCCAAATGTCCTTTTCCGCATTGAGACAGATGTCGCCGCCCTGATAATTGCGGATCACCTGCGGATGGATGTCAGGCGAGAGCGCCACGTCGACCGTGTCGAGGTGGGCGACCCAACCCACGGTCGCCGCTTTGCGGCCCGTGGGCAGGTTCGATGGCAAATGCGCCGTGAGGACGCTTTTTTCGGAGATTTCAATTTTTTCGAGTCCGAGTTCCCGCAGTTCCTCCGCGAGGAGTTCGGCAAGACGGCGCTGGCCTTCGGTGCTCGGCACGACGCCCGCCTTGGCGTTGCTCTGCGAGGTCACGGCGACGTAACGCAAAAAGCGTTCAAGAAGCTTTTCCTTCATTGTGTTCTCTCTTTTTTTTTCGGTGAAGCAATGCAAGAAAAGGTTGCTCTCCCCTTGGAGAGCAACCTCGTTTTCGTGTGTATCTGAAGCGTCAGGCGCGTTCTTCGAGAATCGCGACGGCGGGGAGCTTCTTGCCCTCGAGGAACTCCAGGAAGGCGCCGCCGCCCGTCGAAATGTAGCTCACGCGGTCGGCCACGCCGAACTTCGAAACGGCCGCAACCGTGTCGCCGCCGCCGGCAATCGAGAAGGCGCCGCGTTCGGTCGCTTCGGCGATTGCGTCGGCAAGGGCCTTCGTGCCTTCGGCATAGGGTGCCATTTCGAAGACGCCGACCGGGCCGTTCCAGACGATCGTGCCGGCATTGCGCAGAAGGTCGCCCAACATCGCCGCGGTCTTGGGACCGACGTCGAGAATCATCTCGTCTTCACGGACGTCGTCGACATCGGCGACGCGGTGTTCGGCGTCTTCGGCGAAGGCCTTGGCGACCACCACGTCGACGGGCATCGGCAGGCTCGCGCCCTTCTTGGCGAGAATGTCGAGCACGCGGCGGCATTCGTCGACGAGGTCGGGTTCGCAGAGCGACTTGCCGACGGACTTGCCGGCGGCAAGGAGGAAGGTGTTGAGGATGCCGCCCCCGACGATGAGCTGATCGACCTTTTCGGCGAGGTTCGAGAGAATCGTGAGTTTCGTCGAGACCTTGGAGCCGCCGACGATCGCGACGAGCGGATGCGCGGCCTCTTCCACGGCCTTCGTGAGCGCATCGATTTCCGCGGCCATCAGGGGACCGGCGCAGGCCACTTCAGCGTAGCGGGCGACACCCACGGTCGAAGCCTGGGCGCGATGCGCCGTGCCGAAAGCGTCGTTGACGAAGACGTCGCAGAGCGCGGCGTACTTCTTCGAGAGCGATTCGTCGCACTTCTTTTCGCCGACGTTGCAGCGGCAGTTTTCCAGCATCACGACCTGACCCGGTTCGATCTGGACGCCGTCGACCCAATCGGCGACGAGCGGCATCTCACAGCCGAGAAGTTCGCCCATGCGGCGTGCGATGCCCGCGAGCGAGTCTTCGGGATTGAGCGTGCCTTCCGTCGGACGGCCGCGGTGGCTCGTCACCATGACGGCCGCTCCCGCATCGAGCGCCATGCGGATGGCGGGAACGCTCGCCACAAGACGGGCTTCGTTCGTGATGCGGCCTTCCGCATCGTGCGGCGCATTGAGGTCGCTGCGGATCAGAACGCGACGGCCACGGAGGGCGCCGGACTTCGCCAGCGCTTCAAGAGTCTTCACTTTCATCGAAAATTCCTCTACGTCATCCAAAATGGAAGGAACCGACGATACCGTCGGTTCCTGGATTCCCTTTCCGCAAGGGAAAATTACTTAGCGGCCATCATGGCGCAAGCCGTGTCAAGCATGCGCTGCGAAAAACCCCATTCGTTGTCGTACCAGGCCGTGACCTTCACAAGGCGGCCGCCCGAAACCTTCGTGAGCGTGGCATCGAACGTCGAGCTGTGCGGATCGTGGTTGAAGTCGCAGGAAACGAGCGGAAGTTCGTTGTAGCCGAGAACGCCGCAAAGTTCGTCGGATTCGGCGGCGGCCTTCATGATGGCGTTCACTTCTTCAACGGTGGTTTCGCGCTTCGGGATGAAGGTGAGGTCAACGAAGCTCACGTTGATCGTGGGAACACGAACGGCGAATCCGTCCAAGAGACCGTTGAGTTCGGGAAGAACCTTGCCCACCGCGGCCGCGGCGCCCGTCTTTGTCGGAATCATCGACTGCGTGGCAGCACGGGCGCGGCGCATGTCCTTGTGATAGACGTCGGTAAGCACCTGGTCGTTCGTGTAGGCGTGAATGGTCGTCATGAGACCGCGTTCGATGCCGAGCTTTTCATGAAGGGGCTTGACGACGGGCGCGAGGCAGTTCGTCGTGCAGGAGGCGTTCGAGACGACCTGGTCGGTGGCCTTGAGAACGTTGTGGTTGACGCCGTAGACGACGGTCGCGTCGGCGGTCTTGCCGGGAGCCGAAAGAAGAACCTTCTTGGCGCCCTGATCGAGGTGCACCTGGCTCTTTTCCTTCGAATTGAAGGCGCCCGTGCATTCCATCACGACGTCGATGCCGAGCTCGCCCCAGGGGAGTTCGCGCGGATCGCGCGTCGAGAAGGCGCGGATGCGGTCGCCGTTGACGATGAGCCAGTCCTTCCCTTCCGTGCGGACGTCGCCGTTGAAGCGGCCGTGGCAGGAGTCGTAGCGAAGGAGGTGAGCGTTCGTTTCCAGGTCGCCCGTGGCGTTGATGGCGACGATTTCGATGTCGTGCTTCTTGCCGTTTTCATAGTGGGCGCGAAGAACGTTGCGGCCGATGCGGCCGAAACCGGTAATGGCAACACGAATGGTCATCGGAGGATTTCCTTTGAAAGTTGGAGGCCGCGCCGTAAACCGGCGCGGCGCAAAAATGGATCTCAGTGAAGGAGTTTTTCAACGCGGGCGACGACATTGTCGACCGTAAAGCCGAAGTACGACCAGAGAACGCCCGCGGGAGCGCTTTCGCCGAAGCGGTCGATGCCGAGTACGTCGCCCTTGCAGCCGACGTACTTCCACCAGAGGTCGGTGCGCGCAGCTTCGATCGCGAGAACGGGAACGCCCGAAGGCAGCACGCTCTTGCGGTACTCTTCATCGCAGGCGTCGAAGCGGCTCGTGCAGGGCATGCTCACGACGCGGGCCTGAATGTTCTGAGCCGCGAGAGCTTTACGCGCTTCGACGGCAAGGCCCACTTCGGAACCCGTGGCGAGGAGAATGACGTCGATCGCGTCGGCACCCGCAGGCGACTCGAGCGCGACGTAGCCTCCCTTGGCGATCGCATCGGCGTCGACTTCATCGCGATCGATAAAGGGAACGTTCTGACGCGTGAAGATGAGAGAGGAGGGACCGTCCTTGCGTTCAATGGCGCTCGCCCAGGCGACGATCGATTCGATCGTGTCGCAGGGACGCCAGACATCCATACCGGGAATGAGACGAAGCGAAGGAACGTGTTCGACCGACTGGTGCGTCGGACCGTCTTCACCGAGACCGATCGAATCGTGCGTGAAGACGTTGATAACGCGCTGCTTCATCAGCGCGGACATGCGCAGGGCGTTGCGCGAGTAGTCCGAGAAAGTGAGGAAGGTGGCGGCGTAGGGAATGAAGCCGCCGTAGAGAGCAATGCCGTTGAGGATGGCGGACATGCCGAATTCACGCACGCCATAACTCGCGTGACGGCCCGTCATGTGATCGGCCGTCAGCGTTTCGACGCCCTTCCAGTTCGTCAGGTTCGACCCCGTCAGGTCGGCCGAGCCGCCGAAGAGTTCCGGCAGAGCGGGCGCGAGCGCATTGAGAGCCTTCTGACTCGCCTTGCGGGTGGCGATGGTTTCCTGCGCTTCCTGCGCGGCGCAAAGCGCCTCCATCACCGTGTCGCTCCAGTTTTCGGGAAGGTCGCCGGCAAGACGTCGTTCGAGTTCGTCGGCAAGTTCCGGATACGCGGCGCGGTAGCCTTCGTAGAGCTTCTTCCACTCACCTTCGATGCGGGCCCCTTCTTCGCGATGGTCCCAGGCGGCATAAACCTCCTCAGGCACTTCGAAGGGCGGATAAGGCCAACCGATCGCTTCGCGCGTCAGGGCGATTTCCTCGTCGCCGAGCGCTTCGCCGTGCACCTTGGCCGTGCCGGCACGGTTGGGCGAACCCTTGCCGATCGTCGTGCGGCAGATGATGAGAGTCGGCTTCGTTTCCGACTTCTTGGCCTCATCAATGGCGGCGGAGACGGCTTCGATGTCGTGACCGTCCACCGGACCGATCACGTTCCAGCCGTACGCTTCAAAGCGGCCGCGCGTGTCGTCGCCGAACCAGCCCTTGACGTTGCCGTCGATCGAAATTCCGTTGTCGTCGTATAGCGCGATGAGCTTATTCAACTGCCAGACGCCCGCGAGCGAGCAGACTTCGTGGCTGATGCCTTCCATCATGCAACCGTCGCCCAAAAAGACGTAGGTGCGGTTGTCGATGACGGGGAAGCCTTCGCGATTGAATTCGGCAGCGAGCATCTTTTCGGCAAGCGCCATCCCGACGCCGTTGGCGATCCCCTGCCCGAGCGGGCCCGTCGTCGTTTCCACGCCCGGCGTCACGTCCACTTCGGGATGTCCCGGCGTCTTGCTGTGGAGCTGACGAAACGACTTCAGATCCTCCATCGTGAGGTCGTAACCCGTCAGGTGCAGCAGCGAATACTGCAGCATCGAGCCGTGGCCGTTCGACAAAATGAAGCGGTCGCGGCCGACCCACTTCGGGTCGACGGGATTGTAGCGGAGATGGCGGCTCCAAAGCGCCGTGGCGATGTCGGCCATGCCCATGGGCATCCCGGGGTGACCGGACTTGGCCTTCTGCACGGCATCCATCGAAAGCGCACGGATGGCGTTGGCCATCGTCTGCGGGGTAACGGTAGAGGACATATCGTTTGAATACGAAAAGGAAGGTAGTAAGAGAAAACGGCGGACGCCGTTTCCGGACAGAAGATCATTTTAACCGAAACAGCCTCTTTTCCCACAGAAGGAACGCTCTCCAAGACGTGGTTTTCTGCCCCGTCCTGCTAGACTGTCTGTCCCTGCTTCCTTTTTCTTTCCCCGCCATGGCTCTCCCCCGCTTTTTCGTTGACCGTCCCGACGCCTACTTCTGCGGCACCATCGAACTTCCGCCCAAGACGGCTCATCACGCGGGGCGCGCCCTGCGGCTTGCCGCAGGCGAAAGCGTGGTGCTTTTCAAC
Source organism: uncultured Sutterella sp. (assembly GCA_900545275.1). Classification (GTDB taxonomy): domain Bacteria; phylum Pseudomonadota; class Gammaproteobacteria; order Burkholderiales; family Burkholderiaceae_F; genus Sutterella. The sequence continues at coordinate 106,934 of UQYG01000006.1, read as the reverse complement.
GGATCGGGCCGCGTCTGGACGGGCCGCGTATCCTTTGACGGGAAGCGCGCCTTCGTAACGATCGAAGGGCAAGCGCCCGACGACCGAGAGTCCCCTGTGATGATGACGCTCGTTCAGGCGCAGGTGACGCCCGAGAAAATGGATTGGATCGTCGAAAAGGCGACCGAGCTCGGCGTCGCGCGCATCGTTCTCGTTCCCGCGCAGCGCAGCGTGACGAAACTCTCCGGCGAACGGTTGGAAAAAAGGCTTGAAAAATGTCGCGAGACCGTGCGCGCCGCCTGCGAACAATGCGGCCGAAACCGTCTTCCCGAAGTCGCGGCCCTTTCGCTCAAGGAAGCCTTTGCGCTCGAAGGGGATCTGAAACTCATTCTCGCGCCGGGGGCAAAGCGCGGAACGCACACAAAAACGCCCCGCAGCGTTCTCTTCGCCGTGGGGCCCGAAGGCGGCTTTTCACCGGAAGAATTGAAGGCGGCCGAAGAAGCGGGCTGGAGCCCGACCCTTTTGGGTCCCCGTGTTCTGCGTACTGAAACCGCAGGGCTTGCCGCCGCCGCATGGATCAATACCCTCTACGGCGACTTCGGCCTCTGATCAAACGGAAGGCTCTTCAATGCGGCGCTCCGAGGGCGTCACGACACGAAGTCCGCGTTCTTCGCGCATGTTCGTCCAGACCTCGTAAGAGAGCTTTTGCTCCTTGACGGACGAGGCGTAGGTCGCCCCCTGACGCTTGTTCTTGAGAAGCGCAACCGCCTTGTCGGGATGACCGCTCGCCGCCTCTACGAGGCGGCTTCGTTCGAGGAGCACCTTCTTGCCGTAACCGTAGTCGCTTGCGTGATTGGCCGCACCCGAATACCACTTGAGGGCCTTGGAGACGCTTCCCGTCCGCTCGATGAGACCACGCAGAATCTCGCTTCCCACCACCATGTTCGGGTAGGCCTCGAGCGCCGCGCCCGCACCGCCGAAAGCGCGGAATTTGTCAAGGTGCACTTTCGTCATCACCTGCATGAGGCCTTCGGCGCCCGCGCCGCTTCGGGCCTGCGGATTGAAACTCGACTCGACGGCGACTACCGCCAGAATGAGAAGGGGATCGAGGTCCTTGACCTTGCCGATTTCCACCGCCCATTGCGTAACGAGCCGGGCCCGGTCCGAGGGTACGCGGTAGCTTCGCTCGATGTAGCGCGCGACGCCGGCTTCGGCCCGATCGAGCCGAAGCGCATCGGGGTGATCCGCAGCCACGACGTCAGGACCATCCGGCGCTGCGGTCTCCTGCTCGACCGCGGGATAGGGCACCGTCTGCACGGGAACGGAGGGAAACACGTCGGGCGGCACGCGACGGGCGTTTTCGGCGCCGAAGGCGAGCACGCCCATGGCGGCCGCGACCGCGGCAAGCGGCAACGCCCATTCGCTCAACAGTTGGTAAGCTCGACCCGACGACACGAAACAAAACCCCTCTTCACGCCCGCAAAAAATCGCGGGACGGCAATTCCAAACGGACAAAAGAAAAAAGAGCGCACGGTTCTTTTCGGCGCCCCCACAGTCGGAGAGTAACAAAAATTTCGGCTTTTGTGGGAGAAGTCCCGCCCTCCGATGCGGTTTCCGCGGCCACAACGCTCCTCGGGCGGCCTAGAATGGGAATAGGTATGCGCATCGACAAGGAGGGATTCTGATGGAACGTCGAAACATTTTCCGGGGCGGCATTCGTTCGGCCGGGTATGACGCCCGCGCCCGGGTGTTGGACATCGAATTTGACACCCGCCGACTCGTGCGCTATGAAAACGTGGGCCGCGAGACGGCGGAACGCTTTCTGACGAGCGCTCATCCGGCCAGCTTCTGGCGCGACGAGATCGAGGAAAACTACACGTCGCACGAAATTACGGAAGAGGAAAGCCGCCGCACGGGCGCGAAGGAAAAACACGCGGGATTGGACGACCTCAAGCGCCTCTTCGGCGACCTCTGAGCGTCTCGCGCCCCATCAGACGGCGGGAACGTTGCGGAAGAAGAAGGTAGCCAACCCCAGGAAGATGAGAAAACCACCCGAGTCCGTCGTGAAAGTCAATAGGACCGACCCGCCCATGGCCGGGTCGCGTCCGAAATAGCGCAGAAGCAACGGCACGGCAAGCCCCACGACGGCGCCCACGATGATGTTGAGCAACATCGCAAGGAACATCACGACGCCGAGCATCAGCCCTTCGGGCGTGTCCCAATAGAGGGCCCAGGCGCAAAGCGCCGCGATCACCCCCCAGACGAGACCGTTGATGACGGCCACCGCCACTTCTTTTTTGAGCAGATCGCTCTTGTTGGCGTCCGTCACCTGCCCCATGGCGAGCGAGCGAACGAGAAGCGTCAACGTCTGATTGCCCGAGTTCCCGGCCATTCCCGCCACGATCGGCATGAGGGCGGCGAGCGCCACGACGCGCTCGATCGTGCCGTCGAAAGCCGAAATGACGCGGGACGCAAAAAAAGCCGTGCAGAGATTGATCCCGAGCCACACCCAACGGCTCTTGGCCGTTTCCCAGACGCTTGCGAAAATGTCCTGTTCGTCGTCCAGACCCACGGCGGCGAAGGCGTCCTCCTCACTTTCCTCACGGATGACGTCGACCATTTCGTCGACGGTCAGACGGCCGACGAGGCGACCGGCCTCGTCCACCACGGGAGCGCTCACGAGGTCGTAGCGTTCGAATGCCTGCGCCGCGTCGCTTGCGTCGTCGAGAGGATTGAGCGTGAGGATGTCCTTTCGCATGAGCTCGCGCACATGGCGGCTTGGATCGCTCGTCAGAATCTGCGTGAGCGAGAGCGACCCCTTGAAGTGCCCCGCACGGTCGACCACGAACACCTGGTCGAGATGGTCCGGAATTTCGGCGAGACGGCGAAAGTACTGCAACACCACTTCCACCGTCGCTTCCTCGCGGATGGAGACGAGTTCGAAGTCCATGCGCGAACCGACGGAATCTTCCGGATAGGACATGGCCGCGCGCAACTGAGCGCGCTCTTCGTGGCTCAAGCCTTCCTGAACTTCCGCCATCACGTCTGGCGGCAGATCGTCGACGAGGTCCGCGATTTCGTCCGTATCGAGGGTTTCGACGGCGTCGACGAGTTCGTCTCGGTCCATCGCCTCGATCAGCGTTTCACGCACGCCGTCGTTCACTTCGACGAGAATGTCGCCGTCGGACTCGCTCTTGACGAGTTCCCACACCACGAGACGGTCATCGACGGGAAGGGCTTCGAGGATCCAGGCAATGTCTGCGGGGTGGAGCGGCTCGAGAATGCGACGCAGTTCCATGGCCGCCGTGAGACTCAGACGATATCCGCCTCCTTTATCCGAGTCGGAATGCTTTTCCCCTTCTTCACTCGGATGTTCCCGATCCTCATCGAGCACCTGCTGGATGCGTGCGAGCGCACGGCTCGCCTCGTCGGAGTCGCGCGCCGCGTCGGCCGCGGAACGAAATCCTTCCCGGACTTCCTGATCTTCACGGTTTTGCACGTCTGCCTCCTTCTTTGCCGAACATCCCGCGAAAAGGAGTTTCGCGGCGGGAACACGTGCGGATTGTACGGGGAAACGCGCAGCTTTGCTTGACTTTTGCACACGCCGAGCGGGAAACCTCTTCCTTTTCCCGGGAATCGACCGAAGACGCCTGCGCTACAATTTTCGGATTTTCCTGCAGCGACTTTTGCAAAGCCCATGAACGCGTTTACGCTCCGACAATCTCTTCTTCTTTTCCTCACCGCCCTCATCTGGGGCTGCTCCTTCGTCGCCCAGGCCGTGGGGATGGATCACGTCGGCCCCTTCACCTTCACAGCCTGCCGCACACTGCTGGGCGCCCTCTTTCTGACGCCCTTCGTTCTCTACCGCAGAAAGCGCGAGAGCGCACCCGCATCCCTGGGGAAAACCTTCCTCCTCGGCGCCTTCTTCTGCGGACTCTGCCTATTCGCAGGAGAAAGCTTTCAGCAGTTCGGACTCGTGCACGACACCGAGGTGGGAAAGGCAGGCTTCATCACGTCGCTCTACATCGTCATCGTGCCGCTCCTCGGTCTCTTCGTCGGGCACATCGTTCACCGCTACATCGTCGTGGGCGTTCTCTTTGCGGTCGCTGGTTTGTGGGAGCTCTGCATGACGGGATCCCTCACGGTCGAACTCGGCGACCTTTACGTCCTCACCTGTGCACTGGCCTTCTCCATTCACATTCTCGTCATCGCCCACTTCGTCACCAAGATCGACGGCGTGACGCTCGCCTGGGGACAGTTCTGGTGCGGCGGTCTCATCGCGCTCGTCATGGCGCTCGTCTTTGAAACGCCCACCTGGGAGGGCATCCACGGCGCACTTCTGCCGATCCTCTGGGCGGGGATCATGAGCAACGGCATCGCCTACACCCTGCAAGTGGTGGGACAGCGCGGCATGAATCCGACCGTGGCGAGCCTCATTCTGAGTCTCGAGAGCGTGGTATCAGTGCTCGCGGGATGGGTGCTCCTCAACGAAGTCCTATCGACGCGCGAACTCTTCGGTTGCGCTCTGATGGCGGTGGCCATCGTACTCGCACAGCTTCCCGCGCCGAAGAATCGCTCGAAAGCCTGATCACCGCTTCGGCATCGGATGCAAAACAGCCGGAAGCGATACCGGCATTCGCGAAGGTGTGACGGTTAATGCGGGCAAGTTCCTGCAGAAAGTGGCAAAAGAGGCGCGGCAAGTATCCTCGCGGCGCCTCCTTTTTTTTCACCTTTGCGGATCAGGCGCTTTCCGAAGTATCGGCAGCTTCCGCCTCGGTCGGAGCGTTTTCGTCGGGCAAGACTTCCTCTTCCTCATCCTCCTCTACGGCCGACTCGTCCTCTTCGTCAAGAATGCGAAGAAGTTTCGAATCCATCACGAGATCCACGAGGTCGCACCCGAGGATCTGCAGAAGCACCTTGCGGCCCTTGGGAAGATCTTCGGGAAGCCCCGGCACGCGCTGCATGAAGGGAAGACGGTCGATGCGCACGAGATCGCCCTTGACGACGATCGCTTCGATTTCGCGCAGGCCCTCCTGCAGGATCCAGCGAAGCGACCAGTAACGCTCCATCTTCGTCTGAAAGTCGGCGTAGGTGCCGTAGATCGTTTCGAACTGCGACACGATCGTGAAGAGATCCGCGTCGTTCGACGCATAGGCAGGGGTTTCGCCGCGCAGCACCTGAAGAATCTGCCGCTGATTGACGAGGTCCACGTAGCGGCGCAAAGGAGACGTGCACCAGGCATAGCGCACCACGCCGAGTCCGTCGTGCTGCCCCGGCGTCGTGCTCATGCGCACGCGCCCCATTCGCTGCGAACGGTAGATCCCCGCGGCGGCATGCTCTTCGAGCCAAAGCCCCCAGGTCTGATTCGCGTAAATCATCAGTTCCGCAACGAGGAGATCCAGAGGCGCTCCTCGGCGGCGGCCGCGCACGTGAATCGAAGCCTCCTCGCCCTCACCATCGAGAACAAAGAACCAGTCGACGCGGTTGGTGAGTTCGGGACGGCCGCGCACTTCCTCGCGCTCGCGCAGGAGACGGCGGGCGAAGTGCCAGAGCCAGGAAATTTCTTCGGCGTACTCGATGTCGAGCGTGCGGTTTTCAATCGCCTCTTCCGTGACGAGCTCGTCGATCCGATCGTGCCGGACGTTCCTCTCGACCGTGATGCGCTCAAGCCGCGTTTCGGTCTTCTCGACGCCGAAGGTGTCGTCGTGCACCGTGATGTAGAGCGAAAGACACGGAACGCTGCGGCCTTCGTCGAGTGAAAAGCCCTCAATCCAGGGCTCGGGCAACATCGTCGTTTTGAGGCCAGGTGCGTAGACTGTGCTCATGCGGGCGCGGGCCACCTTGTCGAGCGCGTCGTCGCGCACGATCCCGAGGGCGGGCACGGCGATGTGCACGCCGACCACGGTCTTGCCGTTTTCGCCGTGCGTCACCGACAAAGCGTCGTCGATTTCGGTCGTGCTCGAGTCGTCGATCGAGAAGGCCCGCACCTTGGCTTCGGGGAGATCCTCAAGGTTCAGTGCGCCGGGAAGCGGCAGATCCGCCGGGAAACCGCGGCCTCGCGGGAAGTTCTCACGGTAGAAGCTCTCGACGTGCCAGGCCCAGGGGCTCTTGACGCCGCCGAGCTTGAGCATGAGGCGCAAGGGCGACATCCGCGCGTTGGCGGCCGCGTCGGAGAGGGCCTTCCATTCGATGCCATTTTTGTCGGGCGACATCAGAAGTCCCATGACGTCGCGGGCGAGGGCCTCGGGAAGCCTTCCTTCGTCCATTTCGGCCACCCAGGCGCGGCGCTGTTCCTCTCGGCGCTTCTTGCGTTCGAGCGCTTCGAGCGCCTGACGAAGAATCTCGTCGGGAGCGCGGCGGTACATGCCGCGCCCCTTGCGGTGAAAGTAAACGGGGTTGCCGTGCAGAGCGAGCAGAACCGCGGCGCGCTCCACGGGCGTGGGCGCGGCGCCCCAGTATTCCTTGGCGATGTCTTCAAAGGAAAAATCGCCCTCGGGCGCCACCTCCCAGAGAAATCCCGGATCGAGTTCGGCCGACGTCTTCTCGGCCGCTTCGAGCAGTTCCGCAGGCGCCGGAGACTCAAACGTGAAAAAGACCTTCGCCGCCTTGATCTTCGTGCGTCGGCCCGTCGTCACGGTCACCTGGTAGGCATTGCCCGTTTCGCTCACGACGGTGCCCGCCTTGAAGGCGCCGTCCTCTTCAAAATACAGATACATGATGTCGTTACGTCGTTTATTGCCGCGCGGCGCCGAAGGCCTCTTCCAAAAACCGCTCGATCGCGGGCAGGTGATGTTCGTAGTGATGGAGCTGATGCCAGTCGTCTTCGCTCGTCACGAGGTTTTCCTCGCCGTAGAGTCTGAGCGCATCGTTTCGGTCGAGCACTTCGTCGCGGTCCGAGAGAACGAGAAGGCGTCGCGAGGCAGAAAGCGTCAGGGGCGTCTCACGGGCGAGTTCGCGGAAATCCTCGGCAAAGCGCTCCGTGACGACGATGCGACGCCCGGGCCATCCGTAGATTTCATGCTCGCCCATAAGCGACGGCACCGTCGCCCACGGGTTCGTGCAGGGATTGAGGAGTACGGCGGGAACGCCGTGCCGGTGCGCGAGGCGGGCTGCGTAAAAGCCGCCGAGACTCGAACCGAAGACGGCCCACTCCCCCCGGATATGCGAAACGAAATCTTCAAGAAGACGATCCGCCTCTTTGGGCCCCCACGTCAGGTCGGGCGCGTAGACGCACCAACCGAGCCGTCCGAAATACCGCTTCGTGGCGACGGCCTTCCCCGAGAGCGGAGAAGAGCAAAAACCGTGCAAAAAGAGAATCGTCCGCTTCATGAACGTTCCCCGAGACCTTCGAGCAGCCGATTGTGAATGCCACCGAAGGCGCCGTTGCTCATGCAGAGAATCGTGTCGCCCGAACGCGCCTCGGCGAGGACTGCCGCAACGAGCGCCTCGAAGTCGGCGGTCGCCATCGCCTTTTCACCCAGCGGCTTGAGCGCTGCGGCGGGATCCCACGAAACGCCCGGACCCCGATAACAGAAGACTTTGTCGGCGTCCCGGAGGCTCGTGGCGAGACGGTCCTTCATCGTGCCGAGCTTCATCGTGTTGCTGCGCGGCTCGAGGACCGCGAGAATGCGTCCGGGCGCCTTTTCGCGAACGGCCCGGATCGTCTCCGCGATGGCGGTCGGATGGTGTGCGAAGTCGTCGATCACCGTGATGCCGCGCACGACGCCGCGCACTTCCTGACGGCGCTTGACGCCCGGAAAATCTGCGAGAAGCCGCAATGAAGCCTCGGGACTGACGCCCGCCGTCCGCGCAGCCGCAACGGCGGCGAGTGCATTGAGGCGGTTGTAGCGCCCCGACATGGGAAGGCGCAGCTCTCCCTGCACCTCGCCCGCGAGCCGCACGACGCCGTCCTCGGTCACACTCCATTCCGCGTCGTCGTCAAAGCGCTCGACCTTCGACCACACGCCCATGGCGAGGACGCGCTCGAGTGCTTCGGAGCCAGCGTGCGTCACGACCGTGCCTTCGCTCGGCATCGTGCGCACGAGGTGATGAAACTGCTTTTCGATCGCCGCAAGATTCTCGAAGATGTCCGCGTGATCGTATTCAAGGTTGTTGAGGATCGCCGTGCGGGGACGGTAGTGCACGAACTTGCTGCGCTTGTCGAAAAAACACGTGTCGTACTCGTCGGCCTCGATCACGAAGGGAGCCTTCGGGTCGCCCAGGAGGGCACTTCCCGCGCCCCAGGCGGGAACGCCGCCGATGAGGTAGCCCGCGTCGATTCCGGCGCCGCGCAGAATCCAGGCGAGAAGCGACGTGGTCGTCGTTTTGCCGTGCGTACCCGCAACGGCGAGCACGTGGCGCCCGGCAAGAATGTGCTCGCACATCCACTGCGGTCCCGAGGTATAGGGAAGCCCCCGGTTCAGAATGGCCTCCAGAAGCGGATTGCCGCGCGAAACGGCGTTCCCCACCACCCAGAGGTCGGGTTCGACCGAGAGCTGCTCGGCGCCGTACCCTTCGGTGAGAGCGATCCCCGACGCGCGCAGTGCGTCGCTCATCGGCGGATAGACGCCGCGGTCGCACCCCGTCACGGTGTGTCCGGCCTGCGCCGCAAGCTGCGCGACGCCGCCCATGAAGGTGCCGCAGATACCGAGAATGTGAATGTGCATGCTTGGCCCCGAAGTGTCGAAAAACACATCGAATCATATCGAACCGCCGGACGCTCTGCGGAAAAGAAGCTCTGCCGATCGAAACTTTCTGTTGCCGTCCGCCCTCCATTTGGCCTCATCCGTTTTCCGACGCCCCGGACACCCCCCTTTTGTTCCGCTCCCCTGTAGAATGAGGGCGTTTTTCATTTCCTTTAGAAAAGCATGTCCTACGGTCCCTCCGACCGCGCCGCGGTCCTTGCCGCCCGCCTCATCGCCCGCGACGGCGTCCGGTGGCGCGACGCCCTCGAGAGCGTCACGCTCGAATGCGGAGAACGCCCTTCCGACGACCGGGTCGCCACGGAACTGCGGCGCTGGTACTCGACGTTCGATCCCGACGCACACCGCCGCTCCCTGCGGCGAAAGCGAAATGCGGCGCTCGCCGTGATGACCTTCTTTGAAGAGTCGCTCGGCAACGTCGAACCCAAACTCGTCGGACGGGTTCTCGACGGCGCCGCCTCCCGCGACGCCGTCGCCGAAGTCGTCCTCGACACGGACGACGAGAAGGCGCCGCTCATCGCCCTTCTGAACGCAGACGTCCGCTTTGAGGAACTCGCCCCTCAGTCGGGTGAAAACGCCCGCTTCGCCGTGTACCTTTCGGACGAACCCGTGCTCGTCGCCGTGTGGACGCGTCCGCGCCTCAAAGCGCACCGCACGCGCCCCGACCCCTGGCAGCACCCGCTCGAATCGATGGGGGAGATCTCGTCGGCGCTCCTTTCTGTCCTCCTCGTCCATCGGGCCGATTCCGAGCGATTGGATTAGCCTGATTAGGGCATACCTTGCACTTCGGGGCGAGGGTAAGATATTGCCACCTCCTTTCCGGATCGCCCCGTTCGGGGCTTTTCGTGCTTTTTCATTTACTTTCGGACGAAAAATCACGAAAATTGGCGGAAATACGAGTTCTCCGAAGCCGTCCTCCCTCGGGACCCTCGGAACCGACACGCATTAGTCACATCGTGCGCAACGGGGCTCGCCCCGCCCGCACATCAGAATCACAGAAAAGGTTAGTAGAGATGGATCTGCGCAAAATTAAGTCCCTGTTGGACCTCGTAGCGGAAAGCGGCGTTGCCGAATTTGAAATTTGCGAAGGCCCGGACCGCATTCGCGTGATCAATCATCCGCAGACGCCCGTTCAGGTCGTCCAGACGACCGCCCCGGCGCCCGTCGCCGTCGCGGCCCCCGCCGCGCCCGCTCCGGCCGCTCAGCCCGCCGCGGCCGAGCCCGCCGAGCCCAAGGTCGAAGGGACGCCGCTCACGAGCCCGATGGTCGGCACCTTCTACCGCGCTCCGTCTCCGGGCGCCAAGCCCTTTGTCGAAGTGGGCGACACCGTCAAGAAGGGTCAGACCGTCTGCATCATTGAAGCCATGAAGCTTCTCAACGAAGTCGAAGCCGAAACCGACGGCGTCGTCAAGGAAATCTGCGTGGAAAACGGTCAGCCCGTCGAATACGGCCAGAACCTCCTCATCATCGGCTGATCGCACCATGTTCGGAAAAATTCTCATCGCCAACCGCGGCGAAATCGCATTGCGCATTCAGCGCGCTTGCCGCGAAATGGGCATCAAAACGGTGGCCGTGCACTCGACGGCCGACGTAAACGCCAAGTACGTGCGTCTCGCCGACGAAAGCGTCTGCATCGGACCGGCGCAGTCGCCGCTTTCCTACCTCAACATTCCCGCCATCATTTCCGCCGCGGAAGTGACCGACGCGGAAGCGATCCACCCCGGTTACGGCTTCCTCTCGGAAAACGCCGACTTTGCCGAGCGCGTCGAACGTTCGGGCTTCACCTTCATCGGTCCGCGCGCCGAAAGCATCCGCCTCATGGGCGACAAGGTGAGCGCCAAGAAGGCCATGCGCGAAGCGGGCGTTCCCTGCGTCCCGGGCTCCGACGGAGCACTCCCCGACGATCCGCAGGAAATCCTCGAGATCGCCCGCAAGATCGGCTATCCGGTCATCATCAAGGCAGCGGGCGGCGGCGGCGGACGCGGCATGCGCGTCGTGCGCACGGAAGCGGCCCTCCTCACCTCCGTCAACATGACGAAGGAAGAGGCGCGCGTCGCCTTCGGGAACCCGACCGTCTACATGGAAAAGTTCCTCGAAAATCCGCGCCACATCGAAATTCAGGTTCTCTCCGACAGCTTCCAGAACGCCGTCTACCTCGGCGAGCGCGATTGCTCCATGCAGCGCCGCAACCAGAAGGTGATCGAAGAGGCGCCCGCTTTCGGCATTCCGCGCAAACTCATCGATCGCCTCGGCAAGCGCTGCGTCGAAGCCTGCAAGCGCATCGGCTACCGCGGCGCGGGCACGTTCGAATTTCTCTATGAAAACGGCGAGTTCTACTTCATCGAAATGAACACGCGCGTGCAGGTCGAGCATCCCGTAACCGAAATGGTGACGGGCGTCGACATCGTTCGCGAACAGATCCGCATCGCCGCGGGCGAACGCCTTTCCGTTCGTCAGAGCGACATCGTGATGCACGGCCACGCGATCGAGTGCCGCATCAACGCCGAAGATCCCTTCACCTTCGTGCCGAGCCCCGGCCGAGTGCAGCAGTGGCATCTCCCCGGCGGCCCGGGCATCCGCATCGACACGCACGTCTATGCGGGGTATGATGTGCCTCCCTATTACGACAGCATGATCGGCAAGATCATTGCGCACGGCGATACTCGCGAACAGGCGATCATGCGCATGCGCGTGGCGCTCTCCGAACTTGCCGTCGAAGGGATCAAGACGAACGCGAAGCTTCACCGCGAACTCCTCGCCGACGAAGGTTTCTTCCAGGGCGGCACGAGCATTCACTACCTTGAAGAGAAGTTGCGCCATCGTCCGAAGGACGCCAAGTAACCTCCTTTTTCTCGGGGCCTGCGGGCCCCTTTTCGATTTTTTAAAACCATGCGTGAAATCAAACTTCTTGCCGACGAACGCTGTGCGGAAGCGCTCTCCGACCTTCTGATGGACGCGGGCGCCCTTTCGGCCACGATCGAAGACGCCGACGCCGACCGTCCCGACGAACAGCCTCTATACGGCGAACCCGGACTCGAACCCGAAACCTGCGCCTGGCCGCGCTCGGTGGTGTCGCTCCTAGTCGACGAAACCTTCGACCTGGAAACGTCGCTCGCCCTCGCCGTGAAGGCGCTCGGTTGCAATCCCCCCGAAGTGCTCGGCACGAAGGAAGTGGAAAACGCCGACTGGGTCCGCATCACGCAGGCGCAGTTCCAGCCCGTCCGCGTCTCGGACCGCCTCTGGATCGTTCCGACCTGGCATGAACTCCCCAATGAAAACGCGGTAAACATCCGCCTCGATCCGGGCGTCGCCTTCGGAACGGGCTCGCACCCGACCACGCACCTTTGCCTCGGATGGATTGACGAAAACATCCGTCCGACCGACAAACTCCTCGACTACGGCTGCGGCACGGGCATTCTCGCCATCGCCGCCAAACGTCTCGGCGCGCAATCCGTGACGGGGACCGACATTGATCCGCAGGCCGTGGAAGCCGCCCGCGAAAATGCCATTCACAATGACGCCGAAGCCGACTTCCGACTCCCCGCAGACATGCCTGAAGGCCAGTACGACGTCGTCGTAGCCAACATTCTCTCGAACCCTCTGAAGCTTTTGGCGCCGGCCCTTCTCGGCCGCGTCAAGAAGGGCGGCGCCCTCGTTCTCTCGGGCGTCCTCGCGCGTCAGGCCGAAGAAGTGATCGAGATCTACCGTCGGACCGATCCCGCCGTGAAGCTCTCCGTCTGGAAGGAGGAGGACGGTTGGGTCGCCATCGCCGGCCGCCGCGAATAATCCGATCGCCTACAATACGAAAAGCGTCCCGCCCCCTCCAACGGTGGACGGGGCGCTTTTTCTTTTGAGAAGAGCCTATGACCCGAATCGTTCGCTGCCCCGCCTGCGGGGCCCTCTGGAAGTGTCCCGACGAAACCGCCGAAACGCTTCGCTGCGGCGAATGCCGCCACACCTTCGCCCTCGCACGCGCGGAAACCGTGGAGGTCGACAACGAAGCGCTCGCCCGCGTCGTGGCGGCGCGCCGCGCGCCTGAAGAGAAGAAAGAGGCGCAGATGGCGAAGATCGCCGAGGATCTCTCCGACTTTCACGCCCGTGAAACGCCTGGGCCTGCAGCCTCCGTACCCGTTGCCGTTTCAGCGGAAAAACCCCGCAGGGGCGGCGTCCTTTTTACCCTCCTGGGACTCGTCGGCCTTGCGGGAGCCCTCACGGCGGGGGTTCTCTACTTTCACGATCCGATTCTTCGGCAGTTTCCCCCGCTCCGAGGCGTCTACGAAAACGTCTGCCGCACGCTTCCCTGCCCGGGCTTTGCCTGGAGCGACGTGAGGGCCTTTGAAATTCGGGGAGAACTCGCCCAAACTGATTCGCCCCGGAACGTGCGCATCGAAATCACGAACGCGTCCAACCGACCGCAGATTCTTCCGCTTCTCGAAGTGCGTCTTCTCAACGCCGCGGACGAAACGCTCGCGCAACGGCTCTTCGAGCCCGCGGATTACGGTTTTGTCGAGAACAACGTGCTGCGAGCGGGCGAGACTGTTCGAGTCGAGGCCGAACTCGAAGTCGACGAGGAACTCCCCGTGCGCGGCGTTCGCGTTACGGCGGTGACCCCCATCTGAGGAGCCGCCGTGAGCACGATGATCACCGGATCCGTCGCCTACGACACGATCCTCACGCACAACGGGCGTTTTGCCGACAAACTCGAAAAGGGAGACCTGCGGCACGTCAACCTCACGTTTTTTGCGCCCGAAATGCATCGGGACTTCGGAGGCTGCGCAGCCAACATTGCCTACGCCCTTCATCAGCTCGGAGGCGATCCTTTCGTCTGGAGTGCCCTTGGGCGCGACGGAGGCGACTATCTCGAGCACTTTCGAGCGCTCGGCATCGCCACGGACGGCATGCCGTGTCTCACGGACTGCTTCACTTCGCAGGCCTTCATCGTGACGGACGAAGGCGGCTGTCAGCTCGCGAGCTTTCACCCGGGCGCCATGGACGCGTCCGACCGCCTTTCCTGGCCCGAAGACCGCACGATCGACTACGCGATTCTCGGCCCCGGCGGAGCGCGTCCGATGAAGCTTCATGCGCACCTCTTTCGCGAACGGGGCGTTCCCTATCTTTTCGATCCCGGACAGGCGGGACCGCTTTTTACGCCCGAGGAACTCCGGGCGTTCGCCGACGGGGCCGACGCCTGCGCCTTTTCGGACTTTGAGGCCGAATACCTCGAAAAAGTCGCGAGCCTCACGCCCGAAGTGCTCTCGCTTGCGGGCAAAACCATTTATCACACGCACGGTGAAAAGGGTTCGACCGTCTGGCTTGCGGGTGGAGAAAAAATTGAGGTCGCAGCGATCCCCGCCCGGGCCGTCGATCCCGTGGGAGCGGGCGACGCGTATCGGGGCGGCCTCCTTTTTGCTCGCGAACGGGGACTCTCCCCGGTCGAAGGGGCGCGCATCGGCACGATCCTCGGAAGCCTCAAGGTGGCGGTGCGCGGCGCACAGAACTGGCGTACGACCTTGGACGAGGTTCGCCGCATCTACGCCTCTCATTGGGACGAAGCGCCTTTCTGAGCAAGCTTCGCAGGTCCCACACGAAAAAGCCGCCCTGGGGCGGCTTTTTCATGTGGGCGACGTCGGGATCAGAAGAGAATCCGACCGTCCGAAATCGGCAGAATGAAGAGCAGCAGTGCGTTGGCCGCAAGCAGCACGACAAGCGGCGAAAAGTCCATCCCGCGGAAGGTCGGCAGAACACGGCGCACCGGTCGCATGAAGGGTTCTAGCAGAATCGAGAGCGAATAGTTGAAGGGGTGACGCGCCGCGACCCAGGAGAGGATCACCCAACCGAAAATACCCCAGGTGAGCATTTCGAGCCCCCAGCGAAGCACCGTCGCGAAGGGAGCAATCCAGGTGCTCACCATTGCAAAACCCGCCGGATGAAAGGCCGTGCGAACGATCACGCTCAAAAAGGCGGCGAGGAGCGCACCGAGGAGGCTCGGCCAGTCCCACGCTCCCTTCGGTTCGACGAACTTGCCGAGGGGATCGACGAGCCAGTTCGTAAGACGCCGGATCGGATAGACGATCGGATCCTGAATTGTCATGGCGCAGGCGTAACTCCAAGCGCGAAGAACGAGAAGACACCCGAGAATGGAGGCGGCGGTAAGAATGAGAAACTGCACTAAAGAGGCGAACATTGGTTTGCGGGCCGATGACTCCCGTAGGAACAAACAATTCCCTCAATATATCAAGGCTTCTTCCCTTTGTGCGGGGTACAAAACCTCATTTCGCAGAGATCTGGGGGCGAACATCGAAGCAAAGTCCGGGCAGCGCCCTCGCAAGCCGCCTCCAGTCGAAGAAAGGACCCGGGTCTGCCTTGCGGCCGGGCGCCACGTGCTCGTGCCCCGTTACCCACCGGATCGGAAAACGATCCGAGAGCTCTTCGAGCAGAGCCGCAAGCGCTTCGTATTGCGCGTCTTCGAAGGGAACTTCCCCCGTCCCCTCGAGTTCGATTCCCACGGACCGGTCGTTGCAGTCGGGACGTCCGTGAAAGACCGAAACGCCCGCGTGCCAGGCGCGGCGCTCCACCGGCACGAAGGAGAGCACTTCGCCCGTGCGGCGAATGAAAAAATGCGACGAAACGCGCAGTCCCTTGAGGTTCGCAAAGGCCGGGAGATTCGTATCGAGCGTCCCCGCAAAAAGCCGTTCCACCGCGTCGCCCGCAAAGACGCCCGCCGGAAGCGAAATGAAATGAAGCACGACGAGGTCGATCGCCGTGCCTTCGGGTCTTTCGTTGCTGTGGGGTGAAAAGCGCTCGGTGACTCTCACGAATCCTCTCCGCGGCGCCGGCACTCTTCGCTGCAGTAGCAAGCATCCCTGCGCCAGACACCCGTTTTTTCCGGGAAGTACGTCCCGCAAACGGGACAGCGCCGCATCGCCTCTCCCGAGCGGCGGTCCTCCTTGCGGGCGCGCAATTCGCCACGCAGACGCGCGAGCTCCTCACGCTCCTTGTTGGAGAGGGCGTTTCGTCTGCGGGAAAGGGCCCAGGCGATCGCAATGGCCGCGATCAGGATCACCCAAAAGAGTACGCGTCCCATGGTACAGCCTCAGGCAGCGAGCTCCAACACGAAGCTGTAGGCGAGATAAGCGACGACAAGCGCGCCGAAACCCACCCAGAACCAGTTGAGCGCAGTCTTGGCGCGCCACCCGCGGAAAGCGCGGCCAGCGAGCAGAATCCCGAAGAGCACCCAGGCGATGAGCGTGAGGAGAAACTTGTGGTCGAGATTCACGAAGACGCCGAACACCTCGTTGGTAGCAAAGCTTCCGGTCACGAGGACGAGCGTGAGGCAGACAAACCCGCAGGCGACGATGCGAAAGAAAATGCGCTCCATCACGACGAGCCCGGGCATTGAAGCGAGGAAGGCGTTCTCCTTCCCCTGAGGACGCTTCAACTCGCGGTTCTGCAGGCTCATCAGCACGGCGTGAACCGTTGCGATCGTCATGAGCGAATAAGCGGCGAGCGCAAGAAGAATGTGCACGCGGAACATAAAGGACCATTCGTCCCCGGCGACGGGTCGCCCCGGGAAAGCGAGCGGGAAGACCGCCCCAATCGCCGCGGCGATCAGGATGATGCCGAGCTGCCCGTGCAGGCGGTGGATGATCGATTCCACAAAGAGAATCAGCGCGGCGAAGAAGAACATGGCGGAAACGGCGAAACCGAAGCCGAAATGAATGATGTCCCCCTGGAAGACTTCAGCCTCGATCGCAACGCCGTGCAGAACCAGCGCGGCAATGATCGGCCAGCGCAGCCACGAGGGCGCCTTGCCGTCGCGTCCCTTCATGTACGAGACGATGGCGATGCCGGAGAGAAGATACAACAGCGCGGCAAGGATGGTGCACAAAGAAAGCGTGGTCATTGTGTTTTACGTTTGTTTTTTTGTACGCGAACGGAATACGCAAAAGCGGCGCGCAACCCCTTAAAATAACGGGTTCGTGCGCTCCCTCCGTACGGAGCGCCTCGGGAGACACCGTACGTCACTGTTTATTCTATTCTCTCCCGACTTATCAAATGCTGAACTCGGCCGTTCTCTCTCCAACGGCCATACGCCGGCGCCTTTGTCGCCGAGGAATTCCAAAGAATGCTCGATTCACTGACCCAGCGTCTCTCCAAAGTCGTCAAAACCATGCGCGGTCAAGCGCGTCTGACTGAGGCGAACACCAAAGAAATGCTGCGCGAGGTCCGCCTTGCGCTCCTTGAAGCCGACGTCGCGTTGCCCGTCGTGCGGGAAATTCTCTCCCGCATCAAAGAGAAGGCCATGGGGGAAGAGGTCGTAGGAAACCTCAATCCGGGCCAGGCCCTCGTGGGGGTCGTGCAGCGCGAACTCACCGCCGTCATCGGGGGCGACCTCACGCCCGAAGAGCGCGGTCTGCGCTTCAACGTGCAGCCGCCCGCCGTCATTCTGCTGGCTGGTCTGCAGGGCGCGGGCAAGACGACGAGCGCGGGCAAGCTCGCCAAGTACCTCATCGAAGAAAAGAAAAAGAAGGTCCTCACGGTGAGCGCCGACGTGTACCGTCCCGCCGCCATCGATCAGTTGAAGAGCGTCACCGCGCAGGCCGGCGCCGAATGGTTCCCGAGCGAAGTGACCGACAAACCCCTCGCCATCGCCGAACGGGCCGTCGACTACGCCAAGCGCCACTTCTTTGACGTCCTCATCGTCGACACGGCGGGCCGACTCGCCGTGGACGAGGCAATGATGCAGGAGGTGGCCGAACTCAACGAGTTTCTCAAGCCCGCCGAAACGCTCTTCGTCGTCGACGCGATGCTCGGTCAGGACGCGGTCAATACGGCCAAGGCCTTCAACGAACGTCTTCCCCTCACGGGCATCATCCTTACGAAGATCGACGGCGACAGCCGCGGCGGCGCGGCGCTCTCGGTTCGCCACGTCACCGGCAAGCCCATCAAGTTCGTCGGCAGCGGCGAAAAACTCACGGGCTTCGACGCGTTCGACCCCGAAGCCATGGCCTCGCGCATCCTCGGCATGGGCGACATCGTCGGCCTCGTCAAGGACGTGCAGCGATCGATCGACACGGCCCAGGCGCAGAAGTTCGCGGAAAAGCTCACGAAGGGCGACCGCTTCGACCTCAACGACATGAAGGCGCAGCTCGTGCAGGTAAGCGGCATGGGGAGCTTCTCCTCCATGCTCGAAAAACTCCCGGCGCAGTTCCAACAGGCCGCCTCGAAAGTGAACGACGAAGACGCCCACCGTCAGATTCGACGTACCATCGGCATCATCGATTCGATGACGCCGCAGGAGCGCCGCCGTCCCGAAATCATCAAGGCGAGCCGTAAACAACGAATCGCGCGCGGTGCAGGCGTCCCCGTACAGGAAGTGAACCGCCTTTTGAAGCAGTACGAACAGATGTCCGACGTCATGAAGCGCATGAAAAAGGGCGGATTCGGCAAGATGCTCCGCTCGCTCGGAGGCCTCAGCAAATTCGGCGGCCTCGGAGGCATGGGAGGCATGGGCGGATTCGGCGGCATGGGCGGATTCGGACGTTGACGACGCAGTCTCCCCTTCGCGTCCTCGGCATCGACCCGGGACTCAACCACACGGGCTGGGCGATTCTTGAAGTCCGGCCCGCGCGGGACCCGGTGCTCGTCGCTTCGGGCGTCATCGATCCCCCGAAGGACGCTCCGATCGTCGAGCGCCTCTGCGCCATCACGACGGGACTCTCCGACGTGATCGCCCGTCACGCGCCCGAGATCGTCGCGATCGAACGAGTGTTTGTGAACGTCAATCCGCAAAGCACCCTTCTGCTCGGTCAGGCCCGCGGAGCGGCGATCGTCGCCTGCGGACTCTCGAAGCTCTCCCTTGACGAATTCACGCCCTCCGAAATCAAGGAGGCCGTCACGGGCACGGGCCGCGCCGACAAGCTCATGATCGTCAAGATGATCCGCACGCGGCTCTCCGTCGATCGGGACTTTCGTCCCGACGAAGCCGATGCAGCCGCCGCGGCGCTTTGTCTCATTCAGCGGCTTCCCCTTCGCGCGCTCGAGCGCTCGGGAGGTTCTTCGCGCTCGTTTGCAACGGCGCGTCGCGGACGGTTCGTGCGGGGCGCCCGGGCGTCCTGGACGAACTTTGCGCAAACCCGAACGAAAAAGGATTCCAAGTGATCGGACGCATTCACGGCAAACTGTTGGAAAAGACGCCGCCCCGAATTCTCGTCGAGGCGGCGGGCCTCGGCTATGAGGTCGACGTTCCGATGTCGACCTTCTGCAATCTCCCGCCCGAGGGGAACGACGTGACGCTGCACACGCACTTCGTCGTGCGCGAAGACGCCATGCTCCTCTACGGCTTTCTCACCGTCTCCGAGCGCGAAACCTTCCGCGCTCTTCTCAAGGTCTCGGGGATCGGTCCCCGCATCGCGCTCGCGCTCCTTTCGGGGATGACGCCCGATGCGCTTGCCAACGCTGTCGAGCGGGGCGAAGCGGGTCTGCTCACCCGGATTCCTGGCGTCGGCAAGAAGACGGCCGAGCGCATTCTGCTCGAACTCAAGGGGAAACTCCACGGTTCGATGACGGGCGCGGGCGCCGCCCCCGACAACAGCCTCGCCGACGTGGTGAGCGCGCTCGTCGCGCTCGGCTACTCCGAGCGCGACGCCCAAGCCGCCGCGAAGCGCCTTCCTGAAGGGACGTCCGTCTCGGACGGCATCCGTCAGGCCCTTAAAACGCTTGCCCGATAAGGAGAGCCCCTCATGGACGAACGCGTCATCGATCCCGCGGCGCAGAGCCCCAACGAAGAAAACGTCGACCGCGCCCTGCGCCCGACACATCTCTCCGAATACGTCGGTCAAAAAGTCGTGCGCGAACAGCTCGACATCTTCATCCGAGCGGCGCTTCAGCGCGGAGAGCCCCTTGACCATCTTCTTCTCTTCGGCCCTCCCGGTCTCGGAAAGACCACGCTCGCGCACATCGTCGCCAACGAAATGGGCGTGCATCTGCGCCAGACCTCGGGGCCTGTCTTGGAACGTGCCGGAGACCTCGCGGCCATCCTCACGAACCTCGAACCCAACGACGTGCTTTTCATCGACGAAATTCACCGTCTCTCGCCCGTCGTTGAGGAAATTCTCTATCCCGCGCTCGAGGACTACCAAATCGACATCATGATCGGGGAAGGCCCCGCGGCCCGCTCGATCAAGCTCGACCTTCCGCCCTTCACGCTCATCGGCGCGACGACGCGCGCGGGGGCGCTCACGAATCCTCTGCGCGCCCGTTTCGGGATCGTCAATCAGCTGCAGTTCTACACGCCCGAGGAGCTTTCGCTCATCGTGAAGCGTTCGGCGAAACTTCTCAACATGCCGATCGACGACGAAGGCGCCGCGGAAATCGCGCGGCGCAGCCGCGGCACGCCTCGAGTCGCGAACCGCCTTCTGCGGCGAGTGCGCGACTACGCGCAGGTGCGACACGACGGACGCGTGACGCGGGAGGTGGCACAGGCCGCTCTGACGATGCTTGATGTCGACCCCGTGGGACTCGACTTCATCGACACGAAGTTCCTGCGCACCATTCTAGAAAAATTCTCGGGCGGCCCCGTCGGAATCGACAATCTTGCGGCCGCCGTCGGCGAAGATCGCGAAACGCTCGAAGACGTGGTCGAACCCTATCTCATTCAGCAGGGCTTTCTGCAGCGCACGCCCCGCGGCCGCATGGCGACCGCCTTGGCGTGGCAACATTTCGGCCTCACGCCCGCGACCGCGAACGAGCCCGTGCTCTCGGACATGCTCTTCTGATAGTTCCGCTCAGCGCACCGCCCTCGCCACGCGCAGGGCGGCGAGCGCGGCCGATCCCCAGAAAAGCAAAGCGAAGGTGAGCGTCACCGCATCTCCCGCAAGGAGAAGCTGCGGCTTACCGAAAAGAGACGCGCCGGAGGCCGTGACGACGCTTGCCGCCCCGAAGGCGACGCCGACGGGCGCAAAGACCGCGGCGCCCCGCGGCCAACGCTCGGCAAAGGGCTTCGCGCGGAAAAAGACGAAGCCCGAAAGACCGAGAAGCGACGCGGCGCCGAAGCCCGGCAAAAGTCCTTTGAGAAGAACGCCGAGCACGTCCTGTCCCGAAGCGTCTGTTCCGAAGACATGCCAGTCGGGCCAGAGAAGCAGCACCCAGGACAAAAAGAGCCAAGCGGCGCTCACGACGAGCATCGGTCCGCGCCAGGGGAAGGTGCCGTCCCGATTGGAGAGATGAGCCATCCCGTCGACGAGTCCCTTGCCGCGCTTTTTCGCCGAGAGCGAGGCTGCAAGAAGCCACGCAGCGGCGATCGAGACGCCGCCCACGATCATCGCCACGAGCGTCGTTCGCACGGCGTAGAGCGTCGGCGTGTGCCCCGCGGGCACCGTGTCGACCGTCGCGGCGAGCGCAGCGCCCGAGCGGTCCGTCACGGCGAGCGGCAGAGAATTTCCGGCTTCCCGGACGCCTGCCGTGAAGACGCCCAGAACCGCGTCGAGAAGCGTCGCCCCGTTCGAGGGAATCGCGTCCGCCAGGGCGGGAAGCGCGAGAAGAGCGAGCCACGCGGCACCCGCCGCGGCGCCCGGCACCCGAAAGAAGCGCGCGTCGTGCGCAACGCCCGAGAGAGAACGAATCCAAAAACAAATCGCGCCGACAAGAGCGGCGCCCAGAAGAAACGAGAGCATGCGGAAAAAAGGTTTTCGAAGTATTGCCGTCGGATTGCGAATAGTATCATCCCGCGCCCGAGGCGAAACGACCTCTCTATACTAGAATCGCTTTTTTTGAATTTTCTTCGCGCAAACGCCCTATGGAATCCACCTTCACCGCCCGACTGCCGGTCCGCATCTACTGGGAAGATACCGATGCGGGCGGCATCGTTTATCATGCCAACTATTTGAAGTACATGGAACGCGCCCGTTCGGAACTTCTCGCACGACTCCGGGTTTCGCAGCAGGACGAAAGACAGCGTCCCGACGGCGTACTCTTCGTGGTCGTGGCGGTCGATCTTCGTTATCATCGGGCCGCCGTCCTCGGAGACGACCTCACGGTCGTAACCACCGTGCGTCAGCTTCGGCACGCCTCCCTGGAATTCGAACAGAACATTTTCCGCGGTGACGAACGCATCACGACGGGCCGTGTGCGCGTGGCGTGCGTGAGCGCCGCCACAATGCGTCCGGCCGCCATCCCCGACGCCATTTACAACCGCGTCTCCGACCTGCTGTCCAACGATTCGAACTGATTTTGTCTGCATCATGAATCCCGTTAGCGCCGATCTCTCTCTGATTACCCTCATCGCCAACGCGAGCCTCGTCGTCAAGTGCGTGCTCGCCATTCTGATCACACTCTCGTTAGTGAGCTGGACGGTGATCTTCCAGAAATACTTCATGATCCGCCGAGCCCAGGATGCGACGGACAGCTTTGAGAACCGCTTCTGGAGCGGCACGGAACTCACGCATCTCCTCGACGACGTGCGCGGCAAGGGCAACAAGGCCGGCATGCAGGAACAAATCTTCGCCGCGGGCATGCAGGAATTCATGAAGCAGCACAAAGCCGGTCCGAACGCCGTCAACGGCGTTTCCCGCGCCATGCGCGCCGTCTTCACACGAGAACTCGACGGGCTTGAAGCCGGTCTGCCGCTTCTCGCCTCGATCGGCTCCACGTCGCCCTACATCGGGCTCTTCGGCACGGTCTGGGGCATCATGAACGCCTTTACGGGACTCTCGAGTCTCGAGAACGTGAGCCTCGCCGTCGTCGCCCCGGGCATCGCCGAGGCTCTGATCGCCACGGCCATCGGCCTTTTCGCCGCCATTCCCGCGGTCGCCGCCTACAACTACTACAACAACCGCGTCAACCGCCTCGTCAACAGAATGGAAAGCTTCCACGAAGAATTCCTCAACATTCTTGAACGTCAGACCCGAGGCTGATCATGGCTCTTCGCTCCAACAACCGGCGCCGCGGCCTAATGGCGGAAATCAACGTGGTGCCCTACATCGACGTCATGCTCGTGCTCGTCGTCATTCTGATGGTGGCGGCGCCCTTCGTAAATCCGAGCCTCATCAATCTGCCGTCGGTCAACAAGGCAAGCAAGGCGCCCGAACAAGTGATCGAAGTGATCGTCTATCCCGACGCCCGTCTGTCGCTTCGCAGCGGCAAAACGCTCACGCCCGTCGACATGCCCGGGCTCGTGGACGGCGTCAAGGCACTGCAGGCCGATCATCCGGAAATTCCCGTCGTGATCGCCGCCGACAAAACGGTGCGCTACGAAGAAGTCGTCGACGTCATGAAGACCCTGCAGGCGGCGGACGTACAGCGCGTAGGCCTGTCGCTTCGCATCGAGCGCTCCGCCGAAGGACGCTGAAGAGAGGTACGGCATGCAAGAGCACCCGCACCTTCACAAACGGGGACGGCAAAAGGGTTGGCTTCCGGCGATTCTGCTGTCGGGAGCCGTCCACGGCGTCCTTTTTCTGGGACTCTTCACGGTCTTTCAGTGGCAGACCCGGGCCGAGTTCGTCTACGCGGAACTCTGGGCCCCCGAAGACGTTTCGGGCGGCAACGACCCGACGGGCGTAGCCGAGCGCACGGAGCCGCCCGCGCCGACTCCCGAGCCGATCCCGGAAGAAACGCCGCCCGAAGAACCGCAACCCGAGGAGACGCCTCCGGAAGAGACGCCGCCCGAGGAAGCCGCGCGCCTTGAGGAAACCCTTGCGCGTCTCGAAGAGGAGCGCAAAGCTGAAGCCGAACGATTGGCCGAAGAAGCCCGACGTGCGGAAGAAGCCAAGCGCCTCGAAGAAGCACGGCTCGCCGAAGAGGCGAGAAAGGCCGAGGAGGCACGCGCCCAGGAAGAGGCCCGTCTTGCCGAAGAGGCCAGAAAGGCCGAGGAAGCGGCCCGCGCCGAAGAGGAACGGCTCGCGCGTGAGCGTGCCGAGGCCGAACGCATTGCACGCGAAGCCGAAGCGGAACGCATTGAAATGGAACGCCGCCGATTGGAAGCCGAAGAAGCTCGACTGCGTGAGGAACGCCTCGCGCAGGAGCGTCTCGCCGAAGAAAAGCGCAAGGCCGATGAAGCGCGTCTCGCTGAAGAGGCCCGAAAGGCTGAGGAAGCCCGCCTTGCCGAAGAAGCGAAGAAGGCTGAAGAAGCCCGTAAGGCCGAAGAGGCCAGAAAGGCCGAGGAGGCTCGAAAGGCTGAAGAAGCCCGAAAAGCCGAGGAGGCCCGCAAGAAGGCCGAAGCAGCCGAACGACGCCGCATCGCGAGGGAAATCCGCAATCAGGAATTGGCGCGGCTTTCCGCCAAAGTCGACCCCAACAGCAACCGCTCGGGCACTACGCGGGGCGACCCGCGCAACGTCCGGCAGTCGCTCACGGGTGCGGCCGCCGCGCAGTGGCAGTCTCGGGTCATCGCCTGCATCCGGCCTCACATTTCGATCGAGGTGAAACCGAACACAAAGCGCGGTCAGTTCGTCGCCCAGTACCGCGTGAAGCTCCTTCCGACAGGCGAACAGATCGGCTCACCCATCCTTGAGCGCGCCTCGGGTTGGAGCGCCTACGATCAGGCCGTGGACCGGGCGATCCGCCGCTGCAACCCCTTCCCAAAACCCGACGGTCGACATGAAATGCCGCGGGAAGTGGAGCTCTCCTTCGACCCGGTCGACGACCGTCAGAAGTGAGAGGCCCGCACCGGCCCAAAAAAAGCTCGGCAGCAATGCCGAGCTTTTTCATATCAGGCTGTGCCGGAACATCAGCGGCCGAGCTTTTCGAGGAGGAAGTCGACGGCTTCGTCCGTCTTCACCATGACCTTTTCCGCGAGATTGCGGCGGTCGGCGTATTCGACGGCGCCTTCCTTGAGGCCGCGGTCGCCGATGACGACGCGGTGAGGCACGCCGATGAGTTCCCAGTCGGCGAACATGACGCCCGGGCGCATGTCGCGGTCGTCGAGAATCACGTCGACGCCGCGGGCCTTCAGGTCTTCGTAGAGCTTGTCGGCCGCTTCACGGACGGCTTCGCTCTTGGCGTAGTTCATCGGGCAGAGGACGACTTCGAAGGGAGCAATCGAAGCGGGCCAGATGATGCCCTTTTCGTCGTGATTCTGTTCGATCGCGGCGCCCGCGAGGCGGGTCACGCCGATGCCGTAACAGCCCATCTGCAGAACCTGCGGCTTGCCGTTTTCGTCGAGGTACGTGGCGTTGAGCGCTTCGGAGTACTTGGTGCCGAGGTAGAAGACGTGACCGACCTCAATGCCGCGCTGCAGCTTGAGCGTGCCCTTGCCGTCGGGCGAACGGTCGCCTTCGACGACGTTCCGAAGGTCGGCGACCTGCGGCTCGGGGAGATCACGCCCGAAGTTGACGCCCGTGAGGTGGAAGCCCTCCTCGTTCGCACCGCAACAGAAATCGCTCATGTCCGCAACCGTGCGGTCGGCGTACACCGCCACGTCTTCGGAGACGCCGACAGGACCGAGGTAGCCCGGCTTCGACCCGAAAGTCGCGACGATTTCTTCGTCGGTGGCAAAGCGGAACCCTTCTTTGAGTTCAGGAAGGTGGCCCGCCTTCACTTCGTTGAGTTCATGGTCGGCGCGCAGGAGCACAAGCACGATCTTCGCGGGCAGAGGATCGCCATTTTCGTCCGTGCGGTCGGCTGCGAGCACGACGCTCTTGACGCAGCGAAGAAGATCGATGCCGAGGTATTCGGCGACGAGTTCGCACTTTTCCTTTCCCGGTGTTGCACGCTTTTCCATCGTTTCCCCGGCTTCTTCACGCCCCGAGAGGACGGAGAAAGCTTCGGCTAGTTCAATGTTGGCGGCGTAGTCGCTTTCGGGCGCGTACGCGATGAGGTCTTCGCCCGTGTCGGCGATCACCTGGAATTCATGCGAGCGCGAACCGCCGATCGCCCCCGTGTCGGCGCGCACGGCGCGGAACATGAGGCCAAGACGGCGAAAGATCTTCTGGTACGCATCGAACATGATGTCGTAGGAGCGCGAAGCGCCGGCTTCATCACGGTCGAAGGAGTAAGCGTCCTTCATCGTGAATTCGCGGCCGCGCATGACGCCGAAGCGGGGACGGCGTTCGTCGCGGAACTTCGTCTGAATGTGATAGAAGTTCACGGGAAGCTGACGCCAGCTCTTGATTTCCTGGCGCGCAATGTCGGTGACGACTTCTTCGGAAGTCGGCTGAATCACGAAGTCGCGGCCGTGACGGTCTTTGATGCGAAGAAGTTCCGGACCGTACTTTTCCCAACGGCCCGATTCCTGCCAGAGTTCAGCCGGCTGCACGATCGGCATGAGGAGCTCCACGGCGCCCGCGCGGTCCATTTCTTCGCGAATGATCTTTTCAATCTTGCGGATCGTACGGAGACCGAGCGGCATGTAGGTGTAGACGCCGGCGGCAAGTTTTTTGATCATGCCGGCCCGGATCATGAACTGCTGGCTCACGATGTCGGCGTCGGCGGGAGCTTCTTTCAACGTGGAAAGGAAAAAGGAACGCGCACGCATGATGAATGTGTTGCTGAGAAAAAGGAAGGGCCCGCCGAAGCGGGCTTTCTAAGAAAAAAGAGAGTACGTATTGTATCAACCGGCCGGTTTGCGCGTTTGTACGAGCACCATGTTGTTGGCGTGGATGAGTTCGGGGCGGTCGATGAGTCCGAGCCGCGCGGGAATCTCCTCCGTGTGGCAACCGATGATGCGGCGCGCGTCGTCGGAAGAGTAATTGACGAGTCCGCGGGCGATCTCTTCGCCCGACTCCGTCACGCAGGCGACGACTTCGCCTCGCACGAAGTCGCCCTCGATCGCCTTCACGCCGACGGGCAGAAGCGAACGGTGCTCGCGAAGCGCCCGGGCCGCGCCCTTGTCGACGACAGCCTTCCCAGAAACGCGCAGATGATCGGCGAGCCACTGCTGCCGAGCATGGAGAACGCTCGACGCGGCGACAAGCTGCGTTCCGATCGCTTCGCCTTCGGCGAGGCGCACGAGCACGTTTTCCTCGCGTCCCGACGCGATGATCGTACCCGCACCCGAGCGGGCCGCGCGCTTGGCGGCGAGAATCTTCGTGATCATGCCCCCCTTCGAAAGAGTCGAGGCGGCGCCGCCCGCCATCCGCTCGAGCGCGGGGTCGCCCGCCGTCGCCTCAGAGACGAACTCGGCGTCGGGATTCTTGCGGGGATCCTCCGTGTAGAGGCCGCGTTGGTCCGTGAGGATCACGAGAACGTCCGCTTCGACGAGGTTCGTGACGAGGGCGCCGAGCGTGTCGTTGTCGCCCACCTTGATTTCACTCGTTGCGATCGTGTCGTTTTCATTGATGACCGGAACGACGCCGAGACGAAGGAGTTCGATGAGGGTCATTCGGGCGTTGAGGTACTGCTCGCGGTCCGTGAGATTGGCGTGGGTGAGAAGCACCTGCGCGGTGCCGATTCCGTGCTCACGGAAGTGCCGTTCGTAGGCCTGCACGAGCCCCATCTGTCCCACGGCTGCGGCCGCCTGCAGTTCGTAGAGTCGTCCAGGGCGCTTTTCCCAACCGAGCCGAAGCACTCCTTCTGCCACGGCTCCCGAACTTACCAGAATGACTTCCTTGCCCATTTTCTGGAGAGCGGCGATTTGGCCGGCCCAACGGGCGAGCGCCGAATCGTCGAGTCCCCGCCCGTCGTTCGTGACGAGCGCGCTGCCGACTTTCACCACGACGCGGTGGGCGGATGCTAAGAGTGCGGTCATGTTCTCTCCCTCGGTTTTGCATGCGGGTTCCCTCACTCTAGCATTTTCGAGTCCCGAACGTATCCAAGCCGCCGAAAAACGAAACGGCCCGCTTCCCCGAAAGGAAACGAGCCGTTGCGGCAAAGATTTGCCGATCCTCAGTCTGCCGTCGGATCGAAGCGTTCGTCATCGAGGAAGGCGACCTCCTCGCGGCGGGCCTCGTCGATCGCCTGCGCGAGCGCCTTGACGAGTTCGTCACAACCTTCGCGGGTAGCGGCCGAAATGACGTAGACGGGCGTGCTTTCGTCGGCGAGCGCCTCGCGGTACTTCGCCACAAGCGCCTCGCGGTCGGCCTCGTCGACGAGATCGATCTTGTTGATGACGAGCCAACGGGGCTTGGCGGCAAGCGCCGGATCGTACTTTTCGAGTTCGAGTGCCAACGCCTTGGCCTGGGCGATCGGATCGGCGCCCTCGTCGAGCGGAGCCGCGTCGATCACGTGCAAAAGGACCTTCGTGCGCGAAAGATGGCGAAGGAAGAGATGACCGAGCCCGGCCCCTTCCGCGGCGCCTTCGATCAGCCCCGGCACGTCGGCGAGCACGAAGCTCTGCTCCGGCCCCACACGCACGACGCCGAGATGCGGGTGCAGGGTCGTAAAGGGATAGTCCGCGATCTTCGGACGGGCGTTCGAGACGGCCGTGATGAAGGTCGATTTTCCTGCGTTCGGAAGACCGAGCAGCCCCACGTCGGCGAGCACCTTGAGTTCGAGCTCGAGCGAGCGGTACTGACCGGGTTCGCCCGGCGTGCACTGCTTGGGCGCACGGTTGACGGAACTTTTGAAGTGAAGGTTCCCGAGGCCGCCCTTGCCGCCCGCGGCAAGAAGCTGCCGCGCGCCGTGATGGTTGAGATCGGCGACGGTTTCGCCCGTATCGGTGTCGCGCACGATCGTGCCCACGGGCATGCGCAGTTCAATGTCCTTGCCGCCCGCGCCATAGCAGTCGGCGCCGCGCCCGTTTTCGCCGTTCGGGGCGAAGAACTTGCGCGTGTAGCGGTAGTCGACTAGCGTGTTGATGTTTCGGTCGGCCACGGCCCAGACCGAGCCGCCTCTTCCGCCGTCACCGCCGTCGGGACCGCCCTTGGGGATGAATTTTTCACGGCGGAAACTTGCGGCGCCGTTCCCGCCTTTGCCGCCCTGCACTTCAATGCGGGCTTCGTCCACAAACTTCACGACGGATACCTCGAGAAAAAAGAGGAGAACATACCAAAAGAGCCCAGTCGGTCACCCGCCTGAGCTCTTTCTCGTCGGATTCGATTACAAGCCGAATCAGGCTTCAACCTTCACATAGTGACGGTTGAGACGGCCCTTGACTTCGAACTTGACGACGCCGTCAACGAGGGCGTAGAGCGTGTGATCCTTGCCCATGCCGACGTTGTCGCCGGCGTGGAACTTCGTGCCGCGCTGACGAACGATGATGCCGCCGGCGCTGATCGCCGCGTCACCGAAAACCTTGACGCCAAGACGCTTGGCCTGAGAGTCACGACCGTTGCGGGTGGAACCGCCACCTTTCTTATGTGCCATTTTAAATTCTCTCTATGAAAAGTAACGAATTAAGCCGCGATCGCTTCGATCTTGAGCTCGGTGTAGTTCTGACGGTGGCCGCCGCTCTTCATGGAGTGCTTGCGGCGACGGAACTTGAAGATGCGGACCTTTTCGCCGCGGCCGTGCGAGAGCACCGTAGCCGTAACGGAGGCGCCTTCGAGCACGGGAGCGCCGACCTTAAGGCCGTCTTCGCCGGCAACGGCGAGCACTTCCGTAAGGGTGATCTGGGAGCCGACTTCAGCTTCCAAGGATTCGACCTTGAGCTTGTCGCCGACGCAAACGCGGTACTGCTTACCGCCAGTCTTGATAATAGCGTACATGTTGAATAACCTCGCCCGTCCCGCCGTTTGCGGAACCTTTTTGTAATCACCGTACGGACGCTCGTCCGAAAGACGAAAGCCGGCCGCACGGAGGAGTGCGTGGAAAGGGCTGTATTTTTTCATACTGCAGAGACGCAGTCAAGCGAAAAGTCGGATTTTTCCGCAGTTTCCCGCCGCAAACGACGGTCTTTCCCGCGCCCGAAAAAGGTCCGCGGCCTCTATACTTGAACCCGCACCCATTCAACCCTACGGAAAAGCTCATGCAGGACATCCGTTCTTCCGACCCCAAGGCGCTCGTTCGCGCGCTCTTCGCCCCGATTGCCGAAGACATGGCGGCGGTCGACGCCATCATTCGAAAGGAACTCGACTCCGACGTACCCCGCATGCGCGAGATCGGCGAGCACATTGTCAGCGCGGGCGGCAAACGCATGCGCCCCGCCCTCCTTATGCTCATCTGCCGCGCGCTCGGCTATGAAGGGGAACTCCACCGCTATCTCGGCGCCACGATCGAACTCCTCCACACGGCGACCCTGATGCACGACGACGTCGTCGACGAGAGCGCCGTGCGCCGCGGCAAACCCACGGCCAACGCTCTCTGGGGCAACGGCGTCGCGGTCCTCGTCGGGGACTTCCTCTATACGCGCTCCTTCCAGATGATGATCCGTGCGGGGAACCTGCGCGTCATGCGGGCGCTTGCCGACGCCGCCAACACGCTTGCCGAGGGCGAAGTCAAGCAGATGGTGAACGCGCACGACCCGACGGTCGACGAAAAGCGCTACTTTGAAGTGATCGAGCGCAAGACCGCCTGCCTCTTTGAAGCGGGCGCAAAAATGGCGGCAGCGATTGCGGATTGTTCCGAAAAAGACGAGGCGGCCGTGCGCGAATACGCGCTCGCGCTCGGCAACGCCTTCCAGATCGTCGACGACATGCTCGACTACACGGGCGTCTCGAACGACATCGGCAAGAACCTCGGCGCCGACCTTCGCGAAGGCAAGGTAACGCTTCCGCTTCTCTACGCCCGACTCCACACGAGTGAGGAAAATCGCGCCCTCATCGACGCGGCCATCCGCAGCGGCAACGGGGACTTTGACAAAATCAGTTCAATTGTGATAGAATCCCAAGCTATCGCGCGATGCAAACAGCGTGCGGAGCAAGAGCTCGAACGCGGAAAAGTTGCTTTGTTACAATTAAGTCCTAGCATTTTCCGAGATTCTCTGCTACAATTGCTCTTCTACACAGTTTGCAGGGACCGTTGACGGTTCTGCGCAAAACAAAAAGATCGGGGTGTAGCTCAGCCTGGTAGAGTACTACGTTCGGGACGTAGGAGTCGGAGGTTCGAATCCTCTCACCCCGACCAGCGAATTCAAAGAAGGTTCTCGTGTACAGTTGGACACGGGAACCTTTTTCTTTTTGGGGATTTGCCATGAAGACGACCGCAAACGACGCCCTTTCCCCCGTACCGGTGATCGGCCTCACGGGCGGGATCGGCTCGGGCAAGTCGACGGCAGCGGCCGTCTTTCGCTCGCTCGGCGTCCCGATCGTGGACGCCGACGCGATCTCGCGCGCCCTGACGGCCCCCGGGGCTGAAGGATCACTCGCCGTGGCCCGGCGCTTCGGCGAGGACTTCCTCGACGAACACCGCGCCATGAACCGCGCCCGCATGCGCGAACTCGTCTTCTCGAACTCCGCTGCCCGTCTCGAGCTCGAAGCCGTCCTCCACCCCCTCATCGGCCGAGACGTGCGCAGAGCCTTCGCCACGCTCTCTCCTGATACGCCCTACGCGGTCTTTGACTGTCCTCTCCTTCTGGAAAACAATACCTGGCGCGGATTCGTCTCGCGCGTTCTCGTCATCGACCTTGCGGAAGACGCGGCTGTCGAGCGCGTGGGTCGCCGCAGCGGCCTCGCCCCCGAAACGGTTCGGTCGATTCTGCGCAGCCAGCTCCCCCGCCGAGCCCGGCTCGACGCCGCGGACGACATCGTCTACAACGGCTCCACGCCCGAAGCGCTTGCGGACCGCATCAAACTGTTACACAAAATCTATGGCGGCAAATGAGAAGCTCTTTCGATCGTCTGCTTCTCTTGTTATCGTATTCTCCTCATCCCTTGACCTTATTGCCAGCGCCGGGCGCAGAAGGAGCGTTTCATGTCGGACTCCGACGTCATCAGCTACGAATTCCCCTGCAACGAAAAGATTCGGACCTATTTGCGTCTGGAGGCGCTCTTTCACCGCTTCGACTGGCTTGCCGCCCAGGATTCGCCCGTGGCGCACCACTGCGCGATCGGCGCGCTCTTTGACCTGACCGACGCCACCGCCCGTTCGGACCTGCGCAACGAACTCGTTCAGGGGCTCGAACGCCGCCGTCAGCAGACGGAAAGCGGGACGCCGCGGCATCAGCACCTCACCGACCTCATTCACGACATCACGCGCATCGTCGGTAAATCCGGACAGAGCATCCGCGAAAACGAATGGCTGCAGCTCATCCGCACGCGCCAGTCGCTTGCGGGCGGCACCTGCGAATTCGACCTACCCGTCCTGCATCACTGGCTCTCCATGCCCTTTGCCGCGCGCCACGAAGAACTGCAGGGTTGGGTCGCCTCGTTCGATCCGATCCGCAATGCCATTCAGATGGTGATCGACGAAATCCGCGCCAACTGCGTCGTGCAGACGCTCGAAGCGAAGTCGGGTTCCATGCAGTATCCCGTGAACGGTCGTCGCTACCTCCTTGCGCGCATCGAACTCCCTCGCGACGCGGAGGTGATTCCCGAAGTGAGCGCCAACAAATATATGCTGTGGATCCGCTTCTCGAGCCCCGACGAAAACCACAAGCTTCACCCGTTCAAAGAGAACGTCCCCTTCACGCTCGGGCTCTGCACGCGCTGAGGACGTTGCAACCTGAAAACAGAGACGGACCGCGCCCGAAAGTGCGGTCCGTCTTTTTGAGAAAAACGATGAAAGTGAAATGCCCCGTCTGCGGGAAGGAAACCGAGTATTCTCCCGCCAATCCCTACCGTCCGTTTTGCTCGGAAGTCTGCCGCACCGCGGATCTCGGATCCTGGGCGAGCGACGAATACGTGATTCGCGGAGAACCGGGTTCCGCCATGAACCTCTCACCCGAAGAATACGAAGCCGCGGCCGAACACACGCGGGAGGTCGCCGCCAAGAGGGAGCGGTCCCGCAAGTGATCAGCGCAGGGACGAAAAGGTCCGTTCTTCCGGGAAATGCATGGCGAAGACGGACCCGACGCCGGGCGTCGACTCGATCTTGAGCGTCCCGCCGTTGCGGCGCAGAACGTGCTTAACGATCGCAAGGCCGAGCCCCGTGCCGCCCGTCTGGCGGGAGCGTCCTTTGTCGGCGCGGTAGAAGCGCTCCGTGAGTCTCGGAATGTGCTTGGCTTCGATCCCGATCCCCGTGTCGGTGACGGAAAATACCGCGCCCATGCCGCTTCGTCCCCAACGCACCGTGATCGTGCCGCCGTCCGGGGTGTATCGCACGGCGTTGGAAACGAGATTCATCGCGGCGCTGCGCAGTTCGTCGGGGTGGCCGAGAAGCGACACGTCCTCGATCTCCTTCACGAAGGTGTGCCGTCCGAGCGAAAGTGCCTCGCCTTCCTTCACGACGTCCTCGGCGATGCGGTGCATCGCGACGACTTCGGATTCGTCCGTCTGCGTTTCGTCACGGTTTTCGAGTCCCGAAAGCATGAGGAGGTCGTCGACGATGTGGCGCATGCGCTGCACCTGGTCCCGAATGAGCGCGACATGGTGCGGCTCGAGCACTTCGTCGAGGTCGAAGAACCCACCGATGACGGTGAGCGGCGTCCTCAGCTCATGCGATACGTTCGCGACGAAGTCGCGCCGCATGTCTTCGACGCGCCGTTTGGCCGTCACGTCGTGCGACACGATGAGGGTGTGCTGCAGATCGGGGGCGACCACGGAGATTTCAAAAATTTCATCGCGTCCGGGAAACTGACAGAGCATGGGCTCGTCAAAACGTCGCGCGTTGAGGAAATTGCGCAGTCTTTCGTCGGGCACCGCTTCCTGAAAGGGCTTTCCGAGCACGGTTGCGTTCATGCCGAAGTGGCGCTCGGCCGCGGCGTTCATCCATTCGATCACGGCGTTGTTGCCGAGAATCACGACGCCCTCGGGAAGGAGTCCGAGCGTCTGACGGTAGCGCATGTCGCGCGCCACGATGCGAGACTCCGAGCGAAAGCCCTCTTCGAGCATGCGCTCACAGAAAAAGAGCGTGTAGAGGAAGAGAAGAGCCGTCGTGACGGCGAAAAAACCGAGCGCCTGACGCCCGCCGAGAATTCCCCAGAGAAGAAGGGATACGACAAGGTCCAACGCCACCACGACGAGCAGAATGCGAAACTGGTGCTCGAAACGTCCGTTTTCACTGGCAGCCATCAAAGCCCCCGACAACGATAGCCCACGCCGCGAACAGTCTCAATGAGGTCTTCGGCCGCCGTGCCGGCAAGCGCTTTTCTCAGCCGAAGCATATGCACGTCGACCGTGCGTTCGTCCACATATACGCTCTCCCAAACGGCCTCGAGAAGCTGAGCGCGCGAAAAGACACGTCCGGGGTGTGAGGCGAAGAGATGGAGCAGTCGGAATTCTTTTCCCGAGAGCTTTACGGGCACCCCGTCGACGCTCGCCTCAAAGCGGGCTTCGTTCATGACGAGGGGACCGCAGCGAACGACGTTTTCTTCGCATCGCTCCACACGAGCCTTTTCCTGGCCCTGGCGGCGAAGCACCGCCCGAATCCGGGCGACGAGTTCGCGCGGGAAAAATGGCTTCACAATGTAGTCGTCCGCTCCCGCGTCGAGCGCCTCGACGCGGTCGCGCTCCTCACCGCGGGCGGTCAGCATGATGACCGGAAGACCGGCCGTCTCGGGATTCTTCTTCAGATCTTCGAGCCAGGACTGCCCCGAACGGTCGGGAAGCATCCTGTCGAGAAGAATCAGATCGGGCCGGCGGGCTTTGAGCGCGGCGCAGGCTTCGCCCACGTCCGCTGCGCCGACCACTTCGAATCCCTCTCGTTCGCACACGAAGGAAACAAGTTCCCGAATCGGCAGTTCGTCTTCAACGATGAGGAGAAAAGTCATGGGAATCAGGCAATCAAATCATGGCGCACGTCGGCACCCTCGCGAATGAAGATGACCGTTTCCGCCACGTTCTTCGTATGGTCGCCCACGCGCTCGAGTGCCTTGGCGATCCAGATGAGCTCCATCGCGCTCGTCGTGGCGCCCGGATCTTCGACCATGTGCGTCACCAGACTGCGAAGCGTCGTGCGGAAGACGTCGTCGACCATCCTATCACGGAGCATCACTTCGCGAGCCGCATCGGTGTCGTCCGCGAGAAAAGCCTGCATGACGTCGTCAATCATGTGGCGCAGGGTCGCCACAGCCATCACGAGCGCCGAACGATTGGTGAGGACGCTCTCGGCGGGTTGATCTGCAAGGCGCAGGATCGAACGTGCGATGTTGCGCACTTCGTCGCCCATGCGTTCGAGGTCGATGCTGATGCGCGAGCACCCGAGAAGACGGCGAAGGTCGACGGCCTGAGGCTGACGGATGGCGATCTGATTTTCGACCTTGGCGTCGACTTCCACGTGCTGTCCGTTGACGATGGCGTCGCCGTCGCGCACCTGCTCGGCGAGAGCGACGTCAAGCTTGATGAGGGCCTTGCCGGCCTTCTCGAGCTGCGAGGAAACCGTCGTCCCCATCGTGTAGACGAGCTTCGTCACCTCATCGAGGTCACGGTCAAAACTCTTGAGAATATGTCCGCTCATTTCTCTTCAACTCCTTAACCGAAGCGGCCCGTAATGTAATCTTCCGTCGCCTTTTTCTTCGGACGCGTAAAGATTTCCTTGGTCGGTCCGAACTCGATGAGTTCGCCGAGGTACATGAAGGCGGTGTAGTCCGAAACACGGGCCGCCTGCTGCATGCTGTGCGTCACGATCACGACCGTGTAGTCCTCCTTGAGCTCGTCGATGAGCTCTTCGATGCGGGCGGTCGAAATCGGGTCGAGGGCCGAGCAGGGTTCGTCAAGAAGCAGCACTTCGGGCTTCACGGCGATGCCGCGCGCAATGCACAGACGCTGCTGCTGACCGCCCGAGAGACTCGTGCCGGGCTGATCGAGCTTGTCCTTGACGTCGTCCCAAAGAGCGGCCTTCTGCAGGGCCCATACGACGCGCTCTTCGAGTTCCGACTTCGAGAGGTTTTCACGAAGGCGCACGCCGTAGGCGATGTTGTCGAAGATCGACATCGGGAAAGGGGTCGGACGCTGAAAGACCATCCCGATGCGCGAGCGCAGTTCGGTGACGTCCGTCTCCTTACCCAGAATGTCCGTGTCACCCATGCGGCAGAACCCCTCCGCACGCTGTCCTTCGTAGAGATCATACATGCGGTTGAGGCTGCGCAGAAGCGTCGACTTGCCGCAGCCCGAGGGCCCGATGAAGGCCGTCACGCACCCTTCCGGGATGTTGAGCGTGATGTCCTTGACGGCCCGGAAGTCACCGTAATAGATGTTGAGATTGCGGATTTCGATTTTCGCGGGCGGCATGCCCGCGATCGTGGATTCGGTCATAACTGTTACTCGTCAGAATTGCGAACGACGACGTTCGCGCAACAAAATGGCGGCGAGACTCATCACGAGCACGAGCGCCACGAGCACGAGCGCGGTGCCGTACTGCAACGGGCGCGTGGCCTCGATGTTGGTCCCCGAAGTAGCCATCACGTAGACGTGATACGGAAGCGCCATGACGGGTTCAAAAAGGCTCACGCCGGTCTTGGGCGTGAAGTAGACGCTGCCCGTGTACATGATGGCGGCCGTTTCCCCGGCCACGCGGGAGAGCGCGAGAATGGCGCCCGTCAGAATCCCGGGAAGCGCATTGGGAAGAACTACCTTCATGATCGTCTCACGGCGCGAGGCGCCGAGCGCGAGACTCGCTTCGCGCCAGTCCTGAGGAACCTGCGAGAGCGCGGCTTCGGTCGTGTTGATGATGACCGGAAGCGAGAGCACTGAAAGCGTCAGGATCCCCGAGAGAAGGCTCACGTCCAGGCCGCAAAACACGACGAAGAAAGTGAGGCCGAAGAGCCCGAAGACGATCGAGGGAACGCCAGCGAGGTTTGCGATAGAGAGACGCGTCAGCGTCACCCAGGCCGACGAGCCGCCGTATTCGTGCAGATAGACGGCGCTCGCGACGCCGAGCGGCAGGGCGATCACGAGGGCACCCGCCGAAAGAAAGAAGGTTCCGACGAGGCAGGGCCAGATCCCGCCTTCGCTCATCATGTTGCGAGGGGGTTCCGTCAGGAATTCCCAACTGAGCGCCGGCAGGGATTCAACGAAAATCAGTCCCAGGATGGCAAGGAGCGCGCCGATGTTGATGATCGCCGCCACCCGCATGAAACCGAAACCGCACTTCTGCGTGAAGAAGCGCCCGCTGTTTTGTTTGCGACTCATTTCTTCAGGCCTCCCACACGCGCCGCGTACCAGGCGGCCAGGTTGAAGATCAACGTGACGACGAAGAGAACCAGACCCGTCGCGTAGAGAGCGTGGTAGTGTTCGCTGCCGACCGCGGCCTCCGCCATTTCAGCGGCAATGCTCGAGGTCATCGGACGAACCGGGTCGAAGATGCTCTCGGGAATGATCCCGGCGCCGCCTGCCACCATGAGGACCACCATCGTTTCGCCGATCACGCGCGAAATGCCGAGCATGATGGCCGTGCCGATGCCGCCCATGGCGTAGCGAAGTTCCACCTTCACGAGCGTTTCCCAGCGCGTGGCTCCGAGCGCGAGGCTCGCTTCGCGCAAAGCGTTGGGGACGTTTTTCAGGGCGTCTTCGGAAATCGACGCGATCGTCGGAACACACATGAAAGCGAGCATCAGAGAGGCGTTCAGAAGATTGAGCCCCGACGCGATGTTGAAAGTCTGCTGCAGCCAGGGCGCGAGCACCACCATGCCGATGAAGCCGATCACGACCGAAGGAAGCGCCGCCATCAGTTCGATCAAGGGTTTCACGAAGCGGCGGATTTTTTCGTGCATGCCGCAGTGCATGCAGGCCGCCGTCAGCACGCCGAGAG
Organism: uncultured Sutterella sp.; assembly: GCA_900545275.1. Lineage (GTDB taxonomy): Bacteria > Pseudomonadota > Gammaproteobacteria > Burkholderiales > Burkholderiaceae_F > Sutterella. The sequence continues at coordinate 69,597 of UQYG01000006.1, read as the reverse complement.
GCACGGCGATGAGGGTCGTCAGCAGAGCGCACGCGAGCGACCCCACGATCAGAGCGCCGATGCCGAAGCTCGGCTCGTCGTCCGTCGGATACCACTCCGTGGAAAAGAAAAAGTCCGTCAGGGACATTTCTTCGAACGCCGGAAACGCCTGCGCGCAGAGGAAGACGACGATCGCCGTAAGCGATACGACGCTTACCCCTGCGACAAGTTTGAGACTGCGCTCGAAGTAAAGGTCCGCCCGGAGCTTAGCGGGCATCGCCATCTTCAGCCTCTCAGTTCACAGGCACGAAACCGGACTTTTCAACAAACTTCTGACCTTCGGCCGAAAGGGCGTAGTCAAGAAGCTTCTTGGCGTCGGCCGATTCCGTCACGGTGAAGAGGTAGAGGTCGCGGGCGATCGGCCAGGTGCGGTCCTTGGCGGAAGCCATGCTGGCGACCTTGCCGTCGACTTCGAGGGCCTTGGTCTGCTTGTCCATGTAGCCGATGCCGATGTAGCCGATGGCGTTTTCATTCGAAGCGACCGCCTGAACGACGCCGCCCGAGGAGGACTGGAGCTGAGCACGGGGCGAGACGCGGGTCTTGCCCATCACGAGTTCCTGCCAGCTTTCAAACGTACCCGAGGAAGAATCGCGACCGACCACGACGATCGGACGGTCGGCACCGCCGATTTCCTTCCAGTTCTTGATCTTGCCGGCGAAGACGTCGCGCAACTGAGCCATCGTGAGACCCTTGACGGCGTTGTTGTTGTGGACAACCGGGATGATGGCGTCATGAGCCACCGTGTAGCGGTTGGTCTTCATGCCGTGGCTTTCGAAGTCCTTGACTTCCTTGCTCTTGAGGTCACGGCTCGACATGGCGATGTCCGTCATCTTGTCGCGAAGCGCCTTGATGCCGTTGCCGGAACCCGAACCCGAAATCGTGACCGTCACGTCGGGATGAGCGGCCATAAAGCTTTCCGTAACCTGCTGCATGGCGGGAAGAACCGTCGTGGAGCCGTTCACGGTCACCGTACCGGCATAAGCGGTCGCCGTCATCGTGCCGAGAGCCGCAAGGGTCATGAGAAGGGTCTTTTTCATTTTGCTTTCCTATCAATTCAACTCAACTCGCCAACGGCGGAACCTTCCGCCGTTCGCATGGCGAAGTATGGGGACCCCACATGACACGGCCGTTACAACAAAATGACAATTTCATGACAAATGCAAAGCGGGACGTCCTCCGACAAGGAAAACGTCCCGCTTTTCATTCGTCCGCAATCAAAATCAAGGCTTCACGCCGTGCGCTCCGCGTGCCTGCCAGAGATCGAGATCCGCCGCACGCGCCCCTTCGGCGTAGAGAGGCAGAAGAGCTTCGCCCTTGACGAGAAATTCGTCGAAGCGCTCCGCCGCCACGATTCCAAAGTCCAGGTCGAGCGCCACGGCCTTGTAGAGGTCGTCCATCGTTTCAAGACGGGCTCCCGTGAAACGGTGACGGCGGTCGCGCTCGACCGTCGCGCGGAAGGCCTGCGTCGAATAGGTGAGCGTGTCGACGCGATCTTCCCACACGTCGGGAAGACCCACGCGGTTCATGATGGCGCCGTCCTTCGGGAGCATAAGTCCCGGGGGACGTTCGCCCGGGTGCATCCACACGGTCTTCTGACCCTCGCGGCACACGGGCGCACCTCGGAAATCGCGCGAGCGATAGAAATGCAACCGCACGTGCCCGTGCTCGTAGCGGTGTTCCGTCACGAACCACGGAAAGGAAGAGTTGACGGTCATGTCGAGTTCTTCGCGGAACTCACGCTTGAGCGCATCCCCCACCGTTTCTCCGGCCTCGAGCTTGCCGCCCGGAAATTCCCAGTATCCGGCATAGGGCTTCCCTTCGGGGCGTGAGCCGATGAGCACGGCGCCATCTTCCCGGATCAGCACGCCGCAGGCGACTTCAATGATTTTTTCTTCAGACATAGTTATTCCCGAATATTGAGAGTGATCGTCCCGCGCCAACCGCAGTGACCGCGGCACAGATGAATGGTGAGGGAAGAAGCGGGGCGAACGACCGCGTCGTCGTGCCACACACCGTTTTTCAGTATAACCCCGTCATCCGACGCAATGGCGATGCGGTTCCACTCGAATCCAGGCAGTTCCGCCGTAACGAGAGCCCGCCAGAAGTCGTCCAACCTGAAGCGTGCGCCGTGGGTCGCAAGAAAGGCGGCGATGCGCTCGGCTTCGGCGACCGTTTCGGCGCCGCGGATCGAGAGGAATATGCTCTCCTCCGAGGCAGCGTTCTTCGCCAAAAGTTCCGCCGCCACCTCCGAAAGCGCTTCCCGCCGACCGTCGATCGTGCGCCTCTTGAGCGCAGGACGGGGCGCTGCAACCCAAAGAAAGTCCCCCGTTACGCCTCCTTCCGTCGCACGGCGACGCGCGAGCGTAGCGCCTTCGAGTTCCGCACAGACGAGCTCGAGCGTCTCCCGATCGAAAGGTTCCGAAAATACCGCACCCCAGACGGCCGAGCGCTCCGGCGTTTCGCCGCCGATCCGCTCCACTTCGATGCGGAAGGGGCCTTGGGCATCGTGAAGCGTACGTTCCTCGCTCCAACGGATCGGACGCTCGATGAGGGGTTGCGAGAGATCCTCAAGGAGCGGGCCTGCCGGTCGCGTATAGCGTGCCCGCCCGAGAGGCGCATAGAGCACCGCCTCGACGGGGAGTCCGAGCCGCTCTGCCGCAACGCCCTGCAGGGCGCGCCAGGCGCCAGCGAACCCCGTCGTTCCGGGAAGCGGCGCTCCCTCGCCCGTCACAAGAGCGGCGACGCGCGGGCGATCTGAGCCCGTCAGGACGCGCACGCCCTCGGTAAGGCGCATGCGCGCCGCAACGAAATAATTCGCGTCGAAGAGCCGCACGAGATGGCGTTTCGTGGAGAGAAAAAGCGGTTGAGACATCGTTTGTTCTTTCGGCGGAGAAGAAAAAAAGGCGAGACGCCGAAAAGTACGACGGTCTCGCCCTGCGGTTCACTTCCGATCAGTGAAGTTTGCCGTGACAGTCCTTAAAGCGCTTCCCCGAGCCGCAAGGGCAGGGATCGTTTCGTCCGACGTGCGCGAAGCGCGCACGGTCTTCGGCTTCTTCGCGCGCCATTTCATCGAGCGCGCTCGCCCCCGCTGGCGCCTGCGAAGCCTGCGCGTCGTCGACGCGCTGCTGGGCGCTCTGCATGCCGGCTTCCGTGGCTTCCTGTGCTTCCTCGGGCAAGCGGATTTCCACGTGATAGACAACGTTGATGAGTGTTTCGCGGATGCGGTCGAGGAGTTCCTCGAACATCGCGAAGGCTTCGCGCTTGTACTCCTGCTTGGGCTGCTTCTGAGCGTAACCGCGCAGATAGATCCCCTGACGCAGAGCGTCGAGGGCGGCGATGTGCTGGCGCCAGAGCTGGTCGATCACCTGCAGGAGGACGGAACGGGCAAAGGACGTGAAGCCTTCCTTGCCGACGAGGTTTTCCTTGGCGGCGTACAGTTCCTCGGCCTTCTTGAGAAGCGCTTCGAGGAGCTCTTCGTCGCCCGCCGTGTCGGAAGCTTCGAGCATCTGCTTGAAGTCGACCCGGGTGCCGAGGACGCCCTCGACCTTCGAGGTGAGCGCGTCGAGGTCCCACTGTTCTTCGACCGTTTCGGGCGGAACGTAGGCGCGGAAGAGGTCCGTGAAGTAGCCTTCGCGCAGGTTCTTGACGAGTTCGGAGCAGTCCGTGCTCTCGAGAATGTCGTTGCGCAGGCCGTAGATTTCACGGCGCTGATCGTTCTGTACGTCGTCGAATTCGAGAAGCTGCTTGCGGATGTCGTAGTTGCGGCCTTCCACCTTGCGCTGAGCCGATTCGATCATGCGCGTGAGCATCTTCGACTCAATGGCGACGCCGTCTTCAAGCTTGAGGCGGTCGGCGATGGCGCGCATGCGGTCGCCCCCGAAAATGCGCAGGAGCTGGTCTTCCATCGAAAGGTAAAAGCACGACGACCCCGGGTCGCCCTGACGGCCGGCACGACCGCGCAGCTGATTGTCGATACGGCGGGATTCATGACGTTCCGAGCCGATGATGCGCAGGCCGCCCGCCGCGATGACGGCGTCGTGTTCAACCTGCCAGGCCTTCTTGAGTTCGGCCTCCTTCTGCTCGCGTTCTTCGGGCGTGAGCGACTCGTCGAAGCGGATGTCGTCCAAATGCTTGTTGATGCCGCCGCCGAGCACGATGTCGGTACCTCGGCCGGCCATGTTCGTGGCGATCGTAACCATGCCCGGACGACCGGCTTCGAGCACGATCTGAGCTTCGCGTTCGTGCTGCTTGGCGTTGAGCACGTTGTGCGGAATGCCTTCCTTTTCGAGCATCTTCGAGAGAAGCTCGGAATTTTCAATCGAGGTCGTGCCGAGAAGAACCGGTTGCCTCTTGGCGTGGCAGGCCTTCACGTCCTCAATGATGGCGCGGTATTTTTCGGCCGTCGTTCGGTAGACCTTGTCCTGCTCGTCGATGCGGATCATCTTGCGGTGCGTCGGAATCACAACGGTTTCCAGACCGTAGATGTCCTGGAATTCGTAGGCTTCCGTGTCGGCCGTGCCCGTCATGCCTGAGAGCTTCTCATACATGCGGAAGTAGTTCTGGAAGGTGATCGACGCCATCGTCTGATTTTCCTGCTGGATGCGCACGCCTTCCTTGGCCTCGACGGCCTGGTGAAGACCTTCGCTCCAGCGGCGGCCCGGCATGAGACGCCCCGTGAATTCGTCGACGATCACGACTTCGCCGTTCTGCACCACGTAATGCTGATCGCGGTTGAAGAGCGAATGCGCGCGCAGAGCGGCATTCAGGTGATGCATCAGGATGATGTTCTTGGGCGAATAGAGCGACTCGCCCTCGCCGATGAGTCCGCGCTCGGCGAGAATCTTCTCGAGCTTTTCGTGGCCCGCTTCGGAGATGTAGACCTGATGGGCCTTTTCGTCCACCCAGTAGTCGCCCTCGCCCTTTTCTTCGGTCTGACGCGTAAGAAGCGGCGGAATTTCGTTCATCTGAACGTAGATTTCCGTACGGTCTTCGGCCGGACCCGAAATGATGAGCGGAGTACGGGCTTCGTCGATGAGAATCGAGTCGACTTCGTCAACGATCGCGTAGTAGAGACCGCGCTGACGGCGGTTCGCGACGTCGTACTCCATGTTGTCGCGAAGGTAGTCGAAACCGAATTCGTTGTTCGTACCGTAAGTGATGTCCGCGGCGTAGGCGGCGCGCTTATCTTCGGTGTTCTGCTGCGAGAGGATCTTACCGACGGAAAGACCCAGCCAGTTGTAAAGGCGGCCCATCCAGTCCGCGTCGCGGCTCGCCAGATAGTCGTTTACCGTCACGACGTGACAGCCCTTGCCCGGCAGGGCGTTGAGGTATACGGCGAGCGTCGCCGTTAGGGTCTTCCCTTCGCCCGTGCGCATTTCGGCGATCTTACCGTCGTTGAGCACCATGCCGCCGATGAGCTGCACGTCGAAGTGACGCATCCCGAGGACGCGCTGCGCGGCCTCACGCACGACAGCAAAGGCTTCCACAAGCAGATCGTCCGTGGTGGCGCCCTTGGCGATGCGGTCGCGGAATTCCTGCGTCTTGGCCCGGAGTTCGTCGTCCGACAGCGCCTTCATCGCAGGTTCGAGCTTGTTGATCTCCTCCACCTTGCGACGGTATTGTTTGATGAGGCGATCGTTGCGACTGCCGAAAATTTTGGTAAGAATTTCGTCAAACATTGTTCTTCAACCTGGTCATGGTTCGAGCCGCGCAAAACGAGACGGCCCCAAAACATCCCCGGCGGTCAAGAAACAAAAAGAAGGGAAGACGCTCTGCAGATTCCGTCCTCCCCTTCGCGAATTGAGCCGCCAGGTCGTGCGTTTTCGGATTATCGCACGTTGCCGCACTCCTAGGGTTGCGGCATTTTGCAAAAAACCGTGTTCATTTCTCCACGCGCTTGGGCGAGCATCGGTCCGTGTAGACCCAGGTGCCCGGGCGCCCGAAGAGCGTTTTGAATTCCGAGCAACGCTCGCTCGAGGCGACGAGAAGACTGCCGCCCGCCAGGAGAAAGGCGTCGCGCTCCTCGGCCTTGGCGTAGGTTTCTGGCGTGACGACGAGAATCTTGACGCCCTCCTTCTGCGCCTCGGCGATGCGGTGAGTGTTGAGGGCCGGATAGCGGATGCCCGCATCGAGCGCCGCGAAGTACTGATTGAGGCTTGAGACTTCGACGATCATCCGATCGGGCATGGGACAGGCCTTGAGAAGCGCTCCGAAGTCGCGCGCCTTGTCGGTGACGAGCCACGCGTCCTTTTCGCGCAGAATCCGGCAGGCGTCTTCGAGGAACAGGGGATGAAGCGATCCGTGAAGAAGGCTTTCCTCCACGCGCTTTCTCGTGGGAGGCAGGAAGGTGAGGAGCGCGCCGCCCGTCATTTCATAGAATTTGCGATAGCGGTGCGCCGCGAAATAATCGCCGCCGATCGTCTTTCGCAAATCAAGCTCCACGAAGCGGTAGCCGTCGCGAAGCGCCCGCTCGAGCGCCTCGCGGCTGTTCGTATAGACGTGTCCCTCCACGACCCCCGCGGCGTGCGCGATGGGTTCGGGCGCCCCGGCGCGTTCAAGCGCCTCGGCCTCGGGGACGCGGTCAAGGGCGCGCCAGAGCGAATACGTCCAGCGCTCACTTTGCTCGACAAGGAAGAGCACGCCCAAAAGAACCAGTGCGATGATCAGCAAAAGACGTTTCATGTGAAGTTTCGTCGCCCCGTTGCGGGCGGAATCTAGTGGTGCGGTTCAAACGGTTAGAATAGCCTTTTCTCACCTCGTCGAGCGACTGTCATGGCCAAACCCCAGTACCGATACAAGGAAACGATGTCGCTCTCGCGGCTTTTGTCGGGAGACAGCAACAACCACCGCCGCTTCGCCTTTTTTCAGGAATATGCGCGCTCGCGCGAGGCGGCGGCCGTGATTGGTCCGCTTCTGAAGGCCTGGCGCATCGCCATCGACTTCAGCGACCCGAAACACTGTCGTCTGCAGGGGCGAAAGCTCATTTTGACGGTGCGCGACGCCGGTCAGGAAAACCGCCTGCGGCAACTCACCACGCGCATGAAAAAGGCGCTCGACCAAAAGGGAATCGAAGTCGACGTCATCGACATTCATCTCGTCCCCGTCCCCTTTTCTCTTCCCAATCTGCCGCCCGCTCCGCTCGTGGAGCGCCGCGAAACGCTCGAGGGCGCATTCAGCGTCGCGCGCTGCGCCGACCGCGTGGACGATCCCGCCCTCAAGGCGACGCTGCGCAAACTCGAAGAAATCCTCACCCCGAAGACGGGCTACGACGAAGCGCTTCGGGCGCAGATCGAACGCGAAACGCAACGGCGAAGCGAACAGATTGCAAACGTCCGCCGACTGCGGAGCGAACAGAGCTCCCTCGAACACCTGCGCTTTCTTTGTCCTTCGGCCGAAGACGCGGCGAAAAATCCGGACTTTGCACCGATCCGAGCACGCATGCTCGCGAAGATTCACATTCTGCGCACCCGCGAAGCGGAGCTCGAAAATCTGCTCGTCAAGCTTCAGGAACGCTTCGGCGCCCTCCTCCAGGCGCAGGTCCGCCTTGCCGAGGGCGAAGCACCCGCCGACGTCGCTCGGGAACTCTATGCCTCGCAGACGGTGACGGAAACGGACCGGCTCTATGAGGCGGTTCTTGCGGATCAGACGCCCGAGGGACGCTGAAGCCAGAAGTCGACCGGGCAGTCTTCGGCGTGCTCGAAGGTCACGAATTCCCACGCCTCCTCGTCGGCGAGAAGCGCGCGAAGGAGCTGATTGTTGAGGCCGTGTCCGGACTTGTGGGCGCGGTAGTGTGCCAGAAGCGGGGAGCCGAGCACGTAAAGGTCTCCCATCGCGTCGAGGATTTTGTGCTTGACGAATTCGTCTCCTGTACGCAGCCCCTCGGGATTGAGCACGCGGAATTCGTCCATCACGATGGCGTTCATGAAGCTTCCCCCCTGAGCGAGCCCCATGCGGCGCAGCATTTCGACGTCCTGCACGAAACCGAAAGTTCGCGCGCGGGCGACGGCCTTCTCATAGGTGTCGTGCGCGAAATCCACTTCGGCGCGCTGCGCCGTCGCATCGATCGCGGGGTGCCCGAAGTCGATTTCAAACGTAAGCTTGAAGCCGTTGTGCGGAGAAAGTGAAGCCCATTTGTCGCCCTCTTCGACCCGGACGGTCTTTTTGAGGCGAACGAAGCGCTTCGGAGCGTCCTGCTCGACGATGCCCGCCTGCTGCATCAGGAAGGAAAAGCTCGCCCCCGAGCCGTCCATGATGGGGATTTCCGGCGCGTCCACGTCCACGTAGGCGTTGTCGATTCCGTAGCCGTTCAACGCACTCATCAGATGTTCGACCGTCGCCACCTGAACGCGGCCGACGTTGAGAGTCGTTGCCATGCGCGTGTCGTTCACGCTCAGGGGATTCGAAGGGATTTCGACGACGGGCGTCTGATCCACGCGTCTGAAAATGATGCCCGTTCCGGGTTCGGCCGGACGAAGCGTCAGTCGGACCTTGCGGCCGCTGTGCAGACCGATCCCGACCGTTTCGGCGGGTTCGCGAAAAGTGCGCTGCTTGAAATACATGACGGAAACTCGTTTCTGCGGAGTCGGAAGAGATGAAAAACAAACGGCCGGAACGGGCCGGCCGCTTGAAGGATCACTTGGAGCGCAGATAACTCGGCACCGTGAACTTGCCCACCGAGAGGTCCGGTGCGGCGGGCTCGGCCGCAGGCTGCGGCGTCGGAATCTCCGCTGCGGACGCTTCGGTCTGGGGTTCCGCTGCGGGCGTCATCGTCGGCACCGCCACCGGAGGAACCGTCATGGAGACGGGCGTGGCCACGGGCTGAGCAAAGTCGACGCCGACGTTGGGCACGTTCCAGACCTTGCCGCTCGTCTGCGGCGCTTCCGCGACGCGGTCGAGACCCGTCGCCACGACCGTGACGCGCACTTCGTCGCCCATTTCCTCGCTCAGAGCGGAACCGAAGATGACGGTCGCCTGCGAAGTGGAGAAGGTGTTGAGAATGTCCATAGCCTCGCGGATTTCCGCCAGAGTGAGGGATTCGTCACCCGTGAAGTAGACGAGAAGACCGCGCGCGCCCTGCAGGTTGGCGCCTTCGAGAAGCGGACAGGCGATCGCCTTTTCGGCGGCCACACGGGCGCGATTTTCGCCCGACGCCGTCGCAAGGCCGATGATGGCCGTGCCGCGTTCGCTCATGACGGTCTTGATGTCTTCGAAGTCGACATTGATCGTGCCAGGCGTGTGGATGATTTCGGCGATGCCCACGCAGGCCTTGTAGAGCACTTCATTGCTCGTCTCAAAGCATTCCTTCATCGTGGCGTTGGGCGGGCATTCGCTTTCGAGCTTCTCATTGAGGATCACGATCATCGAGTCGACCTTGTCCTTGAGCTTCTCGATGCCGGCCTCGGCCGCGCGCATGCGGCGGGAGCCTTCGAAGCTGAAGGGCTTGGTGACGACGGCCACCGTCAGAATGCCGAGCTCCTTGGCGATTTCGGCAATGACGGGCGCGGCGCCGGTCCCCGTGCCGCCGCCCATACCGGCCGTGATGAAAAGCAGATGAGCGCCGCGGATAGCGGCTTCGATTTGCTCGCGCTTTTCCTCCGCCGCCGCGGCCCCGATTTCCGGACGGGCGCCGGCGCCGAGCCCGGTGCTGCCGAGCTGAATGTTGACGTGCGCCTTCGAGCGCTGCAACGCCTGATGGTCCGTGTTGGCCGCGATGAATTCGATCCCCTTGGCGCCGTGGTCGATCATGTGTTCGACGGCGTTCCCGCCGCCACCGCCCACACCGATGACCTTGATGACCGTGTTGAGCGGATCGTATTCCTGCAGAATTTCAAAAGGCATGGCAAACCTCAAAATGTCGAATCTTGTAATTATCACCGAGAACGGCGTTTCTTGCACGCCGTTTTCTTTGGAAACGACGCCTCAATAGTCCCCGATCAGAACGTTCTTCAAATTCTGAAGGAATCCCGGTGCGGACAGGTTCAAAAGCTGGCGTTCGCCCTTTCCCGCCACCTTGTCGGACGCTTCGCCGATAAGTCCCATGACGACGCTCGCGTCGGGCTGATTGATGAGTTGCGGAGCGCCGTCGATGTTGTTGGGCAGACCCACGCGGACGGTTTTCCCGGGGAAGATGTCAAGCGCCCGTTCCGTCAATCCCGCGAGATTCGCACCGCCCCCGGTGAGCACGACCGTGCGCACGCGCCCGAGATCACCGCGCTCCTCGAGGAGCTTGCGGTAGTGGCGCAGAAATTCGTCGGCGCGCGCCTTGAGGACCGTCGCCATGAGGCGGCGGGAATACGCCCGCTGCCGTCTTCCGTTCTCAGGCGTCGGAACGACGCTTTCCCAGTCGTTTACCCGTTCGGGCAGGCAGGTCCCGCGCAACAGCTTGATTTCCTCGGCCTGTTCGATCGTGATGTCGAGCACGCTCGCGAGGTCCTTCGTGAAGAACTGAGCTCCCCAGGGAATCACGTCCGTATAGCGCAGAGCCCCTTCCGTGTAAACCGCAAAGCTCGTCGTGTCGGCGCCCATATCGATCACGGCCGCGCCGCACGCGGCGTCGTCGGGTCGGATGACGGCTCGAGCACTCGCCCAGGGCTGCGGCGAATAGTCGCCGACCTCGACCCCCGCACGCTGAATAGTGGCGCGAAGCGTCTGCGAACTCATGGCGTCGGAAAAAACCGCGTGCATGTGCGCTTCAATGCTTTCGCCCATCAAGCCCACGGGATTTTGACTGTCCTCGACCTCGCCCACTCGGTAGCCCTGCAGTCTCGTCTTCAGAAGATTTCGTTCGCCCGCGAGCTTGCGGCAGTGTTCGTAAGCGTTTCGCACGGCCTCGTCGACGTCTTCCTGACGAACCTCACGGCCGCGCAGCACCGCCACGCCCCGCGCATTGGCGCTCGTGACGACGGAACCGCCGATCGCGGGCCAAACGGTTCTCACCGAGACGCCCGCCGTGTTCTGCGCTTCCTGCAGGGCCGTGCGGATGGAAAAGACGGCCTTTTCCACATCGTAGATGATGCCGTTTTTGATCCCCTGCGACGGAACGCGCCCGAAGCCGAGCACCTTGAAGCATCCCTCCAAGGCGTCGGAAGGCCGGGCGATCACGCAAAGCACCTTGCTTGAGCCAGCGTCAATGGCAGCCAGAATGTCCGTACTCGTATTGGCCATGGGAACGTTTGAAAATCGCGTGTGGGGAAAAATGGGTATTGTATCGTCACGCTCCGGGCGAAATCGGCTTCGGAACCTGCTCTTGGCCGTCCTGCCCTTTTTCTCGCCAGGCCCGAATGAGGTTTTCGTCGGGGCTCGCCGCCGCAAACGCCTTCGCGTAGCGCAGATCCACTGAAGCGGGCGGACCGCCGAGCTTCGTGCACACCTGATCGTAGACCTTCACGAAATCACCGAGCCGCCTGGCAACCGAATCAAGTCCCTCGTCGTCGCGGCCGAGCTCGACCTGAGTGGGCGGAATTTCCCCGCTCGAAAAGACGAGGGACCAACTTGCGCGGTCGGAAATCTGGAAGTCGGTGATCCGCACAGAAAGGGGCGCGAGCACGTCGGAGAGCCGCACGAAGGCCTCCGTCATGAGGGAGATCTGCTGTTCGGGCCCGTAGAAGACGGGAAGACTGCGCTCCTTCGCCTCTTCGGGATTGGCCGCGAAGAGAACGCCCTTATCGCTCACGATCCGTCCGTCCTCGTAGAGCGCAAGCGCCTTGCGCCGCTCCACCTCCACAATGAGACGGTCGGGAAAGACGCGGCGCACGGTCGCTGAAGCGACCCAGGGAAGCGTCTCCACAGCCTCCTTCACACGCTTGAGGTCCGCTGTGAAGAAGTTCCCGGACAACGCCTTTTCGACGACCGCCCCCACCTGGCGCGTCGTCACCTGAATGCCGTCGGCGTTCTTTACGCTCAGAGAGCGAAAGGAAAGCGTGGGATTCGATCGGACGTGCCAGAGGTAGGCGATGCCCAACAACGCCGCAACGAGACAGGCCGCCGCAACGGGCTTGCCGAAGCGCCGCACGACGGAGCGGTCCTCCTCACTCCACATCATTCGTCAATGCGTGCCCCTTCGAGGAGCTTCACGCACAGCGCTCCGTAGTCCATCCCCTCGGCCCGAGCCGCCATCGGCACGAGCGAATGCGGGGTCATCCCCGGCGCCGTGTTGATTTCGAGAAGCGCAAAGCGCCCGTCGGCGCGACGAAGCGCGTCGATGCGGCTCCAGCCGCGGGCGCCCACCGCACGGAAGGCCTTTTCGCAGTATTCGCGCAGCGCGGCGCTCTCCTCTTCGGAGAGATTCGCCGGACAGTCGTAGGAAACGACGTCCGTGTAGTACTTGTTCTGGAAGTCGTAGCTCCCCTCGGGCGCACGGATTTCAATGACGGGCAGCGCACGGCCGTCAAGGACCGCCACCGTGAATTCGCGCCCGCGGATGTACTCTTCGACGAGGATTTCGTCGCAAAGCGACTTCGCAAGCTTCAGGGCTTCGCGAAGCGACGCCGTTGTGGGACGGTCGAGCTTCGAGACGCCGATGGAACTCCCGTCGCGCCCAGGCTTCACGACGAGTCCCGTCGCACCGAGCTCACGGATGACCGTTTCGAGGATCTCGTCGTCCTCGTCGCCCGTCATCACGCGTCCTTCGGGTACGGGAAGGCCCTCGGCCCGCCACAGCGTCTTCGTCACTTCCTTGTCGAAGGAGGCGGCCGAAGCGGCGACACCCGGCCCCGTATAGGGAAGGCGCAGGTAATTGAGGAGGCCCTGAATCGTGCCGTTTTCCCCCATCCCGCCGTGAAGCGCGATGAAGGCGCGCTCATACCCGCCCTCCAGGAGCGCTTCGAGCGGATCGCGCGCCGGATCAAAGGCGTGCGCGTCGACGCCCTTTTCACGTAGCGCCTTGAGAACCCCCTCGCCCGACATGAGCGAGACCTCGCGTTCCGAAGAGTGGCCGCCGAGAAGAACGACCACCTTTCCCAAATTCTGCATGAGAAACCCCTTTCTCTGTTTCGTTATTCGTTGCGGCCCGTCAGTTTGGCGGGAATCCGGCCGATCGAGCCCGCACCCATCGTGACGACGACGTCGCCCGCACGCGCCGTGCGGGCGATCGCAGCGGGAAGGTCCTCGAGCGTCGCGACGGTCGGACGGCGCCCGGTTCGCTCGGCAACCGCATCGGCGAGATGCGCGCTGTCGGCGCCTTCGATCGGCGCCTCACCCGCGGGATACACTTCGGCGAGCACGACTTCGTCCACGCCCGAGAGTACATCCGCGAAGAGTTCGAGACAGTCGCGCGTGCGTGTGTAGCGGTGCGGTTGGAAGGCGACCACCACGCGGCGATCCGGCCACGCGCCGCGGACCGCGGCAAGGGTCGCCGCCATTTCATGCGGGTGGTGACCGTAGTCGTCGATGAGCGAATAGCTTCCGACGATCGAGCCGTCTTCGGCGTGTACAGGCACTTCGCCCCACTGCGCGAAACGCCGGCCCACGCCCTTGAATTCGGCGAGCCCCTTGATGATCGCTTCGTCGCGCACGCCCGCGATCGTGGCAACCGCAACGGCAGCCAGGGCGTTGCGCACGTTGTGCATGCCCGGAAGATTCAATTCCACGGGAAGCGGCGGATGGTCCGGACGAAGGATCGTAAAGTGCATGCGCGTTCCGACGGCGCGCACGTCGATCGCACGGACCTGCGCCTCGGCCGTGAGGCCGTAGCCGATCACGGGCTTCGTGACGCGGTCTCGGATGCTCCTGACGTTTTCGTCGTCAAGGCACAGCACCGCGACCCCGTAGAAGGGCAGGCGCTCGAGGAAGTCGACGAAGGCGGACTTGAGATTTTCAAAATCATGTCCGTAGGTGTCCATATGGTCTTCGTCGATGTTCGTCACGACCGAAATCACGGGCGTGAGATTCAAAAAGGACGCGTCCGACTCGTCGGCTTCGGCGACGAGAAACTCTCCCGTTCCGAGCCGCGCGTTCGCGCCCGCGCTGTTGAGGCGGCCTCCAATCACAAAGGTGGGATCGAGTCCGCCCGCCGCCAGGAGCGACGCGACAAGCGACGTGGTCGTCGTTTTGCCGTGGGCGCCCGCAATCGCGATGCCGCGGCGAAGCCTCATCAGTTCGGCGAGCATCACGGCACGCGGTACGACGGGAATGCCAAATTCGCGCGCGGCGGCGACTTCGGGATTGTCGGCCTTAACGGCCGACGAGATGACGACGGCGTCTGCTCCCTTGATGTTCCGTTTGTCGTGACCGTAGGCAATGCGGGCGCCGAGTTTCTGCAGGCGTTCCGTCACGGGGCTTTGCGCAAGATCGGATCCGCTCACGACGTAGCCGAGGTTGAGGAGCACCTCGGCGATGCCGCTCATGCCGCTGCCGCCGATGCCGACGAAATGCAGGTGTTTGACCAAAAACTTCACTCAAATCTCCTTATCGTCACCCCGCAAGGGCGTCTTCAATCAAATCCGCCACGCCTTCGGCCGCCATCGGACGGGCGAGCGCACGGGCATTCTTGGCCATGGCGAGGATGTCGTCCCGCGTGAGGCCTTCGAGAAGCGCGGCGAGCGCTTCGGGAGTGCACTCTTCATTTTTGAGCATGCGCGCGGCGCCGCGCTCGGCCATGAAGCGCGCGTTGCCGAGCTGATGCGCCGTCGTTTGGGCGACGAAGGGCACGAGGACGCTCGCAGCCCCGGCCGCACAGAGTTCGCTCACGCTCGTCGCGCCCGCACGGCAAAGAACGAGATCGCTCTCGCGGTAGCGCGAAGCCATGTCGTCGATGAAGGGAAGCACAGTCGCCTTCACGCCGAGCGCCTCGTAGCGCGCCCGCACGGCTTCGTCGCGATCGCGTCCCGTTTGATGCACGACTTCGGGGCGCACGTCCTCGGGAATTTTCGCGAGTGCTTCGGGGACGGCGTCGTTGAGAATCTTCGCGCCGAGACTGCCGCCGAAGACGAAAAGCCGCAGACGACCCTCGCGGCCCGCGAGACGCTCGTCGGGCGGATCGATCGCGAGAATGTCCGCACGCACGGGATTCCCCGTCGTGCGGCCCTTTTCTTTCGCGAAGCTCCTAGCACCGCCTGCAAACCCGCAGGCGAGGAAGCGGCACACGGGCATCAGGGTCTGCGTGGAGAGCAGCAGGTCCGCGTCGCAGTTCATGAGGACGAGGGGAATGCCGAGCGTGCGGGCCGCATAGCCCACGGGAACGGCCACGTAGCCCCCCGTCGAGAAAACCGCGTCGGGCTTGAGCTCGCCAAGGCGCCTTCTCGCTTCGAGTCCGCTCGAAAGCAGCTTGACGCCGCCCTTGACGGCCCCGACGAGGCCGCGCCCGCGCACACCCTGAAAATTCAGAGCGTAAAAATCGATGCCGTGCTTTTCCACAAGGGACGCTTCCATCCCCGTCGTCGTGCCGATCCAGGAGACGCGCCAACCGCGCGCCCTCATGACAGCCGCCACGGCGAGCCCCGGCATCACATGTCCGCCCGTCCCCGCCGCAGCGATGACGAGATGTCGTTGCGTACTCACACCTGACCTCCACGCATGTGAATTTTGTTTTCAAAATCGACCCGCATCAAAAGCCCCATCGCCAGAAGACTCGTGACGACGGCCGAACCCCCGTAGCTCACGAAGGGCAAAGTGAGCCCCTTCGTCGGAAGCGCCCCCGAGGCGACGCCGATGTTGATGAAGACCTGCACGCCGAACCAAATGCCGATTCCGTGCGCAAGCAGTCCCGCAAAATACCGTTCCAGCTTGATGGCCTGACGCCCGATTTCAAAGGCGTGGCGAATCAGCCAGTAAAAAAGAAAAAGGACGACGAGAACCCCGGCGAAACCGGTTTCCTCGGCCCATACCGCCATAATAAAGTCAGTGTGGGGTTCGGGGAGGTAAGCAAGTTTTTCCACGGACCCGCCGAGCCCCACCCCGAAGAGCTCTCCGCGCCCGAAAGCGATGAGCGAGTGCGAGAGCTGATAGGCCGTGTTGAGCACGTGCTCTTCGGACCACGGCTCCATGAAGGCGAGCACGCGGCTCATGCGCCAGGGCGTGTCCCAGACGATCCATCCCACCACCAGGATCACGACGGCGAGAACCGCCGCGAAGATGTAGAGCGACAAGCCCCCGATGAAGAGCGTCCCCAGGAAGATCGCCACGATGACGACAAGCGACCCGAGATCGGGCTGCTGCATCACGAGCACCGCCACGAGCGCCATGTAGAGCGCCATCGGCAGGAATCCCTTCGTCGTCGAATGCATGAAGTCTTGCCGCCGCACCGTAAAGGAGGCCGTGCCAAGGAGCACCGCGAGCTTTACGATTTCACATACTTGAATCTGCACGGGGCCCACGGGAATCCACCGCGTCGCCCCATTGATGCGCCGACCGACGCCCGGCACGAGAACGGCCGCGAGGAGAAAGACCGCGATGAGCAGGAGCCAGGGCGCCACGCGCTCCCAGAATCCGAGCGGAATGCGGTAGACCACCCAGGCGGCGAACCCGCCCGCGAGCACGAAAATGACGTGGCGCACGATGAAGTGGTAGGCGGAGAACTCCGAACGCGGATTGTCCCCCTGAGCAATCGTCGCCGAATAAATGGCCACGCACCCGATGGCAAGGAGCGCCAGAATGACCGTAAGGAGTCCGGTGTTGATGCCGACGGGCTCGTGCAGAAGCGTCAGTCGGGCGCGCTCCATCTTTTCGCGAGAAGCGGAGGGGGTCGTGCGCGCCATCAAACACCTCCGGCCGCACGGCGCGCGGCGGCGATGAAGCGCTCGCTGCGCTCGGCATAGTCACGGAACATGTCCCAGGAAGCGCAGGCGGGAGAAAGAAGCACGACGCCCCCCGTCTTCACGGCGCGCTCCCAGAGCGCATCGACGGCCTCTTCGAGTGTGTCGAAGTCTTGCGCGGGCACCGCACCCGCAAGGACTCCGCGGATCTTTTCGCGATCCTTTCCGATGAGCGCGACAAACGCCGCGTGCGAGCGAAGTGGGTCGCGAAGGGGTGCGAAATCCTGTCCCTTGCCGTCTCCCCCCATGAGGAGATAGAGGCGCTTTCCCTGCTTGCCGAGGCCCTCCACAGCCGCGACGACGGCGCCCACGTTCGTTCCCTTGGAGTCGTCGACGACGTCGACGCCTTGCGAGGAAAAGACGAATTCCACACGGTGCGCCTCGCCCTTGTAGCCGCGAACCCAGTCGAGCGCCGAGCGCTCGCTGCCGCCCGCGGCCCGCACCAGAGCAAGCGCCGCGAGAACATTGAGCGAGTTGTGGCGGCCGCGAAGAAGAAGATCCGATTCCGAGAGAAGCGGCACGAGGCGCCCCTCCTCCCGGCGCACGAGCTCGTTGCCGAGCAGACCGTAATCGCCGTCGCGCTCGGGTAGATCTTCGCCGAACGTCAGGTCGCACGCACGCACAAGACGTGGTACCGAGTCGTCTCCGCGCGCAAGCACACGCACGCGCGCCGAGCGGAAAATGCGCTCCTTGGCCGCGCGATACCGCGCCATCGAGCCGTGCCAGTCGATGTGGTCTTCTGTGACGTTGAGAAGCGTTGCGACGTCAAGCGAAAGTGAGGCCGTCGTCTCGAGCTGAAAGCTCGACAGTTCAAGCACCCAAACGTCCGGAAGATTTTCTTCGTCGGCCGAGCGTTCGAGCGCCGAAAGGGCGTTGAGGCCGATGTTTCCCGCCGCGACGGCGCTCAGCCCTGAAGCCTTGAGCATTTCGGTCGTAAGGACCGTGGTGGTCGTCTTTCCGTTCGTCCCGGTGATGCCGACCACCTTGGGACGGTAGCCCCGGCGCTCGCCGAGCGCCGTGAGAAGCATGGCGAAGAGTTCGATTTCCCCGACCACGGGAATGCCACGGGCGCGGGCGCGCGCCACGACGGACGCGGCTGCGCCGAAGTCGGGCGAGAGTCCCGGAGAGAGGACGAGTACGTCGCAGTCGTCTCCGAGTTCTGGAGCAAAACCTCCCGTCACGAAGCGGGCTTCGGGCAACTCGGCGCGAAGGACCGCAAGCGCGGAGGGCGCCTCGCGCGTGTCGGCCACGGTGAGAGACGCCCCCTCGCGCGCGAGATGGCGCGCGGCGGCGACGCCGGAAGCGCCCATTCCCAAAACTACGGCCCTGCGGCCCGTCCAGAAATCGGTGAGTTGCGACACGATGCTCTCCTTATCGGATCTTCAGAGTGGAAAGTCCGATGAGAACCAAAATGAAGGTGATGATCCAAAAACGCGTCACCACCTGCGTTTCCTTCCATCCCTTCAGTTCGAAATGATGGTGAATGGGCGCCATCAGGAAGACGCGCTTGCCGTGCGAAAGACGGAAGTACACCGTCTGAATCATGACCGAAAGCGTTTCCACGACGAAAATCCCGCCCATGATGGCAAGGACGATTTCCTGGCGTGTAATGACGGCGACCGTTCCGAGACAGCCTCCGAGGGCGAGCGCTCCGACGTCGCCCATGAAGACCTGCGCCGGATGCGCGTTGAACCAGAGGAAGGCGAGTCCCGCCCCGGCGAGCGCCCCGCAGATGACGACGAGTTCGCCCGCGCCCGGAATGTAGGGAAAGAGCAGGTAGGCGGAGAAGTCGGGGCGCCCCACGACGTAGGCGAAGATCCCGAGCGCCGATCCGACGAGGACGGACGGAAGAATCGCCAGACCGTCGAGACCGTCCGTCAGATTCACGGCGTTGCTCGAGCCCACGATCACGATGAAGGTGAAGATCAAAAAACCGAAGAGCCCGAAGGGAAGCGCAATGTCCTTGAAGAACGGGATGAGAAGATGAAGGTTCTCGGAGACTTCAAGCGGCATCCCAGCGGCGAGCCACGTCTGCCAGGCTTCGGCCATCGTGGCGCCCGGCGTCACGGCGAGCGCGAAGACGAGGTACACGCCCGCCACGAGGGCGATGAGCGACTGCCAGCCGAACTTCTCTCGCGCGCTCATGCCCTTGGGGTTGTGGTGCACGACCTTGCGATAGTCGTCGATCCAGCCGACGAGCCCGTAGCCCATCGTCACGAAGAGCGTGACCCAGACAAAGCGGTTCGAAAGATCCGCCCAAAGAAGCGTGGAGACGCCGATCCCCGCGAGCATGAGGGCGCCGCCCATCGTGGGCGTGCCGTCCTTGACGAGGTGCGACTTCGGTCCGTCCGTGCGAACGGCCTGTCCGAAGTGCATGGCCCGCAGCTTGCGGATCACGGCCGGCCCCGCGGCAAAGCCGATGAAGAGCGCCGTGAGCGCGGCGAGCAACGCGCGAAGCGTCAGGTAATTGAAAACGGAGAACCCCGAAACGGATTCCGACCAGTGACGAAAAAGTTCCAAAAGCATGATTGAGCCGTATTGTTCTTATTGACCCGACGTTTCCCGCTTCAAAGCTTCGATCGCGCGCACAACGCGCTCGAGGCCCGCCGAATGGCTGGCCTTGACGGCCAACGTCCCGGCAACGGGGAGAATCTTCTGAAGTTTGGCGAGCAAATCCGCGCAGTCCGAGAAGGTCCGAGCGCCCGCACCGAAGGCTTCGGCCGCAAGACGGGGCTCTTCGCCCACGGTCCAGAGTTCGTCAAGACCGCAACTGCGGGCCCATTCGCCCATTTCCCGATGAAAGCGGGCGCTTTGCGGACCGATTTCCCCCATTGCGCCGAGGACGAAGATTCTCGGCCCAGGAGCCTCGGCCGTCATGCGCATCGAAGCGCGCACGCTGTCGGGATTTGCATTGTACGCGTCGTCGATCAGCGTGAAGGCGCCGAAAGTCGTCCGTGCGCCCCGCCCGGGGAGCGCTTCGAAGGCCTCAAGTCCCCGGCGCACGGCCTCGAGCGGCACGCCCGCCGCGATCGCGGCGCAGGCCGCGCCCGTCGCGTTGTGCACATTGTGCTCGCCCTGAATCCGAAGCTTCGCCTCACAAGTTCCCTCGGGCGTTTCGAGCGTGAGAACGCCCGACGAGAAACGTCCCCTCACGACGCCTCGTCCGCCGGGGCGGGTCGTATAGAGCCAGGCCTCCTTCCCCGCGGCGACGCACATCGCCTCCCAAATGCCGACGCAGGCGTCGTCGGCGGGAAGAGCGGCCCGAGCCCCCCTGGCGGCGCCCGCAATCATGAAGCCGTTTTCATAGGCCGTCGCCTCGACGGTCGAGAGAAATTCCTGGTGTTCTCGTTGCGCGTTGGTGACGAGCACCACGTCGGGGCGCACCATGTCGGCGAGCTGCGCCATTTCTCCGGGGTGATTCATCCCGGCTTCGACCAGCCCCATGCGATCGCCTGCCTTCATTGAAAGAAGGGTGTGCGAGACGCCGAGCTCGTTGTTGAAGTTTCCCTTCGTCGCCCAGAAGGCGTCTGCGAAAGCTTCCTTCAGAATGGCGGCGAGCATCTGGGTGGTGGTCGTCTTTCCGTTGCTGCCGACGACCGACAAAACGGGTCCTTCGAAACGGCGGCGGCGCTCGGCCGCCAAAAGCATGTAGGCCCAACGCGTGTCGGGAACGACGAGCTGAGGCATGTCGACGGGCGCTTCGCGTTCAACCAGAGCGGCGGCCGCGCCGGCCTCGTGCACGGCCGACAAAAAGTCGTGCCCGTCAAAGCGCTCTCCACGCAGAGCGACGAAAATACTCCCCGGACCAACCCGGCGGGAATCCGTCACAAGCGGCGCGCATGCAAGAAGATTGTGCCAATCCCCTCCCGCAGCGTTGAGCGCGGCTTCGGTTTTTTTGCGACACTCCCAATTCATGGCCGTTCTCCCCGAAGTTGGCGCGTGCGGAGCTCCACGAACACCTCCCGGACGATTTCCGCGTCGGAGAAGGGATGGCGCACGCCGTTGATTTCCTGATAGTCCTCGTGGCCCTTGCCTGCGACGAGCACGACATCTTCGGGCGCGGCCTCGAGGATCGCCTCGTGAATCGCCTTGCGCCGGTCCGCCTGCACAAGGGCGGGAGCACCTCGAAAGCCCGCGGTGATGTCGCGCAGAATCGCTTCAGGCGACTCGGTGCGGGGATTGTCGCTCGTGACGACGACGCGGTCTGCCTCGGCTTCGGCGGCGGCCGCCATCATGGGACGTTTGCCCGCGTCGCGGTCGCCTCCGCAACCGAACACCACCCAGAGACGCCCGCCGCGCACCTTGGCGATGGGGCGCAGATTCGAAAGCGCCTTCACGAGAGCGTCGGGCGTATGGGCATAATCGACGACGGCAAGCGGAGCGCCTTCGGCCCGCAACATCTGCATGCGACCTTCGGGGGCGCGCAGCGACGAAAGATGCGCAAGGACGTCCGCCGTGGCATAGCCCGCCGCACGCAGTACGGCGACGACGCCGAGCAGATTCGCCACGTTGAAGTCCCCCGCAAGAGGAATTTCCACGTCGAAGCGTCCGTCGTCTGAGCAAAGCGTAAAGCGCATGCCGTGCGCGACGGCTCGTACGTCCTCGGCACCTACGTAGCGCTCATGACCCCAGGCGGGTTTGCCTTGAAGCCCCGTCGCCCACACCCGCACGCCGTGCGCGCGGGCGGTTGCGGCCATGGCCTCGGCCGCGGGATCGTCCGCATTGAGGACGGCGTCCTCGAGTTCGGGACGCGCAAAGAGAAGGCGCTTGGCCTCCTCGTAGGCCTGCATGGAGCCGTGATAGTCGAGATGGTCGCGCGTGAGGTTCGTGAAGACGCCGATGCGGATCGCCGCGCCCGAAAGACGCCCCTGGACGAGCCCGATTGAGCTTGCTTCGACAGCGAACGCTTCGGCGCCGTGCGCCTTCAGGTCAAAGAGCAGACCTTCGAGACTTACCGCGTCGGGGGTGGTCAGTCCCGGCGAGGGAAAGCGTTCGCCCGCGAGAAAGGTGCCGATCGTCCCGACGGCGGCGCAGGGGCGACCCAGGGCGCTCAGAAGCTGAGCGCACCAATGACTCGTCGTGGTTTTTCCGTTCGTCCCCGTCACGGCGATGCCGAACATCGACTCGGCGGGCTTTCCGTAAAAGAGCGCGGCGATTTCACCCGCCCGCTCCGAGAGTTTCGGCACCGGCAGGGTCGGCATCGGGTGGTGTTCCGGATTCGCTTCGTTCTCGGGAGCCTCGTAAATCGCACCGGCGGCGCCCCGCGCCTCGGCGACGCGGATGAAATGGCGTCCGTCGCTCGTGCGCCCCGGGAGCGCCACAAAGACGTCGCCCGGTTCGACGAGACGGCTGTCCACCCGCAGGTGAGAGCCTTCATGCACAAGGCGGCGCAACCACGCCACCACTTCTTCGTTCGTCATAACTGTCGGTGCGCCCCCTTCCGGCCGTTTTGCCGGGAAGAGCACACACTCTCCTTCCATGAATTCAATGCGGAGGAGGCGCCCCTTCGGAGCGCGTTCCTCCAACGTTCAGCCCCGTCCGCCGCGCTTTTTCTCCTTGAGAGCGTCTTGCGCGGCCACGTCAAAGTCGGGGCTCACCATCATCGTGCGCAGCGCGCCCGCGGCCACCTCGTTGAAAACGGGACCCGCGGCCTTGCCGCCGTAGTGCATCCCGCGCTTGGCCTCGTCGATCATGACGGCGATCACAAAGCGCGGACGCGTAGCGGGAATGATCCCGACGAAACTCGCCACGGTGTCGTCGACATAGCGGCCGTTCTTCACTTTGTTCGCGGTGCCGGTCTTCCCGGCCACCGTATAGCCCGCGACCTTTACGATGGAAGCCGTCCCGCCGCGGCGCACCGTATTCATCATCATGGCCCGGATGCTTCGCGCCGTCTCGGGCTTGAAAACGGGCTCACCCTTGACGACCTCCCCCTCGGGGCGCTTGTAGAGCGTGAGGTCGATCACGTCGCCGTCGCGCGCGATCGCCGTGTAGGCGCGCACAAGCTGCAAAAGCGAAACCGTCACGCCGTGTCCGTAGGAAATCGTTGCCTGCTCGATCGGGCGCCAGGTCTTGGCGGGGCGAAGTCGTCCCGCTGTAGCGCCGGGGAAACCGATCGACACGGGACGGCCGAAGCCGAGCTTCGAATACAGATCTCCGAGGACCTGCGGCGCGATTTCGAGAGCGATCTTGACGGTGCCTATGTTGGAGCTTCTCGCCACGATCTCCGCCACGGTGAGAAGGCCGTAATCGTGAATGTCCCCGATCGTGCGGTCGCCGATCGTAAGTTTCCCCGGCGCCGTCTGAATCGTCGTCATCGGCGTGACGATGCCCATGTCGAGCGCCCTGGCGATCGCAAAGGGTTTCATGGTGGAACCCGGTTCGAACTGGTCGGTGATTGAGCGGTTGCGAACAAGATCGAACTTAATCCCCGCCTTGTCGTTCGGATCGTAGGCGGGCGAGTTGACGAGCGCGAGAATCTCGCCCGTACGGACGTCCGCGACGATGACCGCCCCCGCCTTCGCCTCGGCGTTCTTGACGGCGGCGTTGAGGGCGTCGTAGGCGATAAACTGAATGCGAGAGTCGATCGAGAGCTGCACGTTCTGCCCCGGACGGGCTTCGACCGCCCAGACGTCGTCGACCACGCGGCCGAAGCGGTCGCGAATGACGCGGCGCACCCCTTCCTCGCCGCGCAACGTGCGGTCCATGGCGAGCTCCACACCTTCCTGACCGTGGTTTTCCGAATCGGTGAAGCCCACGATGTGTGCCAACACGGGACCGTCGGGGTAAAAGCGGCGAACTTCCGGCGTGATGCCGATGCCGGGAATACCGAGCTTGCGCACGGTTTCCGCAGTCGAGACGCTTTCGCGGCGCGCGAGATAGACGAAGTGCGGAGAGGACGGATGCTCGAGCTTGCGGCGCAGGGACGAATACGTCATGCCGAGCGTTTTGGCGAGCGTCTGCAGATCCTTCTTGTCAGCTTTGAGCGTGAAGGCGGGATCGGCCCAGATGTTGCGCACCGGCAGGCTCGACGCGAGCACGACGCCGTTGCGGTCGAGAATTTCGCCTCGCGTGCTCGCAAGCGAAATCGTGCGGGCGTAGCGGTATTCCCCCTGACGCTGCAGAAAGTCCGTGTTGAGGACCTGCAGATAAAAGGCGCGCACTGCGAGACCCAAAAAGCCCGCTACGATGAGGAAAAACGCCACATAGGTGCGAAGGGGCGGAATGCGAACGACGATGAGCGGACTGCTCTCGTCGCGCGGACGCGCCTCCCTGCGCTCCCGGTCCCGCGAGAGGAGCGTGAGGAAAAAGCGGCGGATGCATGAAAAAACTTTCATCGCTTCGCCTCTTCTCGCTTGGCTTCAACGGGCACGTCGGTCTTCGTTTCGGCACCCTCGAGAATCACGGTGTGCGCGCCGTCGACAGGCACAAGCCCAAAGGCGGAGGCCGAGTCGGAGATGCGGCTCGGCAACGACGCGCGGCGCACGCGCATGAGCAGCTCCGCCTGATCATCCTTGAGGCGGCGCTCCACGTCGATGGCGCGCTCGTGTTCGACAAAGAGCTGACGCATCCGATAGCGTTCGTTGACGAGCATCACGCTCCCCGCAAGGAGCGCAATCCCCGTCACGATCGAGAGGATGAACAGCACTTTTTCGCGCTCCTTCCCGTTCACGGCGTCGTCTCCGACCAGGGTTGGGCCGTACGCGTGCCGACGCGCAGGATGGCGGAGCGTGCGCGGGGATTCGCGCTGCATTCCTCTTCGCTCGGGCGAATGCGGCGAATGTCGACGAAGGTGGGCTGCGGAAGATCTTCGGCGCGGATCGGCAGCCTCGGATCGAGTTTTTTCTCGGGGTGCGACGCTTCGTCGAAGAAATGCTTCACGATGCGGTCTTCGAGCGAATGGAACGTAATGACGGCGAGACGCCCCTCGGGTTTGAGGAGGGCGCCCGCGGCGCAGAGCGCCGCGCGCAGTTCGTCCAATTCCCCGTTCACGGCGATCCGCACGGCCTGGAAGGTCCGCGTGGCGGGATGCTGATTCGCGTCCTTGCGGTTTCGCGGCACGACGGACGCGACGAGATCGGCAAGTTCTTTTGTGGTGCGCACCGGAGCCGTGGCGCGGCGCTCGACGATGCGGCGAGCGATGGCGCGGGCGAAGCGCTCTTCGCCGTACACCTTGAGAACCCGGGCGATGTCTTCTTCCGAGCGGGTTTCGAGCCACTCCGCGGCCGTGGGGCCCGTCGTCGTGTCCATGCGCATGTCAAGGGGCCCGTCGAAGCGGAAGCTGAAGCCCCGTTCGGCGTCGTCGATCTGCGGCGAAGAGACGCCGATGTCAAGGAAAATGCCGTCGACCGCCGTGACGCCGCGCTCGGCGAGGGCTTCCCGCATCGTCGAGAAGGGCGCGTGCACGATCGTGAAGCGCGGATCCGTGATTTCCGCCGCCGCCCGAACGGCCTCGGGATCGCGGTCAAACGCGATCAGCCGTCCGTCGTCGGAGAGCTTGGAGAGGATGCGGCGCGCATGTCCGCCGCGGCCGAAAGTGCCGTCGACGTAAAGCCCCGAAGGATTTCCTACGAGGGCTTCCGGGGATTCTTCTCCCAATACGGACAGATGAACGAAGGTCACGGGGTTCTCCGAAAAGGCGGCGGATCAAAAAACAAAATCGGCCGCGCAAGCGCCCGCGGTCGCGGCGTCTTCTTCGGCTTTCTGCCAACGCGCGCGGTCCCAGAGTTCGAAGTGTTCGCCGAGTCCCAAAAGAACGACGTCGCGATCGAGTCCTGCCAATTCGCGCAGAGACGTCGGAACGAGCAGTCGCCCCGCCTTGTCGAAGGCCACGCTTTCGGCGCTGCCGAGCACGAGACGCTGCAGAGCCCGCGCGGAAAAAGGCAGGCGCGCGAGTTCGTCGCGTTTGCGCGACCAGACGGATTCGGGATAGAGAAGAAGACACCCGTCGGGGTGACGGGTAAAGACGAGCCCCGCCTCTTCGTTTTCGGCCAGGGTCTCGCGATGCCGCGATGGCATGCTGAGCCGTCCCTTGACGTCAAGTTTCAGAAGCGAAGTCCCTTGAAACACTTTCGATGGTCCCCGTAACGTTCGGCGGGAGAATCGGAACGTCTTCCGACTCGATGAGAGGCCGCTCATCCCACTTTTTCCCACCAGATCCTGAGCACTTTACTCAGAGCGGTCTTCGGGGTCAAGAAAAAGACGGCATTTTTTGCAGCTCGTTACGGGGCTCGTAAGGAAAGAGGGAGCCGCGGATCCCTCCGGCGACTCCCCTTCGGCGCCCCTTTGCCTCAGCGGTCGAGGCGGATGCGCCCGTCCACGGCCACGGGCTCGCCCGTGCGGTCCGAGACGATCAGCGGATTGATGTCGAGTTCGACCACTTCGGGGTAGTCGGCCACTAGCTGCGAGAGGCGCAGAAGCGTCTCTTCAATGCGGTCGATCTGCGCGGGCGTCGTCCCGCGGGCGCCCTCGAGAAGCGCGAACGAACGAATCGAACGGACCATGTCCGAAGCGTCCTGATCCGTAAGCGGCGCGACGCGGAAGTTCACGTCCTTGAGCACCTCGACGAAGACGCCGCCGAGACCGAACATGAGAAGCGGACCGTACTGCGGATCGGTGGCGACGCCGCAGACCATCTCGCGCGAACCCTTCACCATTTCCTGGATCAGCATGCCTTCGAGCCCTTCGAGGAGTCCCTTTTCCTCGAGTCGGGCGACGAGGTCGCGGTATTCGCGGCGCAGCATTTCGGCGTCGGTGATGTTGACGCGCACGCCGCCCACGTCGGTCTTGTGCGAAGTCGTCTTCGACGTCATCTTCATGACGACGGGATAACCGATGCGGTCGGCCGCCGCCACGGCTTCGTCCTCCGTCTTCGCGAAGGCCGCGCCGCACACGCGGATTCCGTAGGCTTCGAGAACGTCGATGCTCTCGCGGGTCGTGAGCTCAAGGCGCCCTTCGGAGCGCGCCGCGGCGAAGATCGCGTCGACGCGCGCGCGGTCGACTTCGAAGCTCGGCACGACCCCTTCGGGACGGCTCTCCCAAAGGCGCTGCTGATTGAGGCGCATGAGGCCGTCGGCCGCCTCCTCGGCGTACATGAAGAAGGGCATGTTGACCTTCTTTTCCGAGAGGTTCGAGAAGAAGTCGTTCTTCGTCATGAAGACGCCCACGACGGGCTTTTCGGGGTGACGCGCCTTGATTTCCATGAGAGCGTCGGCCACGTCCGTGTCCTTGAGGCCGAGGAAGGGAAGATAGATCACCATCACCATGTCGACGCCTTCGTCGGCGATCACGGTTTCAAGCGTCTGCTTGTAGTGTTCGATCGGCGCCGAGGCGATCATGTCGACGGGGTTCTTCACGGAGGCGGCGGCGGGAAGGAACGAACGCAGCTTCGTCTTCGTTTCGTCGGAGAGCTGCGCCATCTTCATGCCGTACTCGCACACGGCGTCGGTCGCCATGATGCCCGGCCCCCCGGAATTCGTGATGATCGCCACGCGGTCGCCCTTCGGAATCGGGCTCGTGGCGAAAACCTTGGCCGTGGCGAAAAGCTTCTGAAGCGAGAATTCGCGGATGACGCCCGACTGGCGAAGGAGCGCGTCGGCCGCCTTGTCGGCGCCGGCGAGCGAACCCGTGTGGGAGGAAGCGGCGCTCGCGCCCGCGGCCGAACGCCCGGCCTTCAGGGCGAGAACGGGCTTTTTCTTCGAGATGCGGCTAGCAAGGAGGCGGAAGTTCGCCGGATTCTGAATCGACTCCATGTAGAGGAGAATCTGCTTGACGTCCTCTTCGTCCTCCCAGTATTCCAGCGCCGTCTCGGCGTTGACGTCCGCCTGGTTGCCGATCGAGATGAACTGCGAAAAGCCGAGGTTGAGGTCCTTGAGGATGTTGAGGATGCCGCCGCCGAGCGCGCCCGACTGAGAGACAAAGCCGATGCCGCCGCGCTCGGGAAGGCTTTCGGCAAAGCACCCGTCGAGCCGCACGTCGGGGTGCGTATTGACGACGCCGAGGCAGTTGGGCCCCACCGCGCGCATGCCGTAGCGGCGGATGCGTTCGAGAAGTTCCTTTTCGAGGGCCGCCCCTTCGGCTCCGGTTTCCTTGAAGCCCGCCGTGATGATGCACAGCCCCCGGATGCCCTTGGCGTGGCATTCGTCGACGGTGGAGAGAACAAAGTTGCGGTTGACGACGACGATCGCGAGATCCACGTCGCCCGGAATTTCGCCGACCGAACGGTACACCGTGCGCCCTTCGATGACGCCGCCCTTCGGATTGACCGGATAGATTTCTCCCCGGAAGCCGTACTCGGTCAGACGCTTCATCAGGTCCGATCCGATGGTGTGCGCGCGCGTGGAGGCGCCGATCACGGCGACGGCGCGGGGCTTCATGATGTTGTCCAAAATGCCCATGGAGTCCTCTCAGTTCGTAATGGGTGAGCGCGCCTTCGCGGCGCGTAACGATGAAAAGAGAGTGTAGCGATTTTCGGGACGCCGACAAAGCAAAACGCACCGTCCTTTCGGATGAACGGTGCGTTTCGGAAGAAAATCCAGGCGCAAAAGCCGAGCTGTAAGCCGGATTATGTTCCCGGGAAAGTCCCGGGTGACGATCATTCATCTAGGACGTTGCTCGCGCAACGCCTCAAGCCATCTACCCGCGGCCGGATCGGGCCGATCCGTTGGCCGCCTATTTGATGTTGCTCCCCGTAGAGATTGCCCGTTTCACCCGACCCGAAGTCGGCTCGTCTCTGTTGCTCTAATCCGCGCCTCACGGCGGACAGGTGTTACCTGCTACGGCGCCCTGCGGAGTCCGGACTTTCCTCCCGCGGTTGCCCGCCGACGATCGTCCGCTCGCCTTTCACGCAAGGAGGGAACTCTACAGGATTTTTCGGCGGGTCGGGGGAAATTTGCAATTTTTCTGCGATCTTGTCACGAACGACGGCGCGCGGTTGTGGGAGAATGTCCCGTTTCCCGTACACAACACAGAATTTCTCTTTCGGAGACCATCATGCAACACGCCACCGTGCGTTCCGCACTGGCCGCTCTCGGCTGCGCCGCCCTTCTCGGCTCGGCTTCGGCCGGCACTCTTTCGGACGTTTTCTCGGCCGTCGTCGACACGACGCCCGCCGGCCTCGCCCGTTCGTCCGCCGAGCGCGACGGATCTTGGGGCGGCTTCTGGGAAGACACGAAGCGCGGCTCCGAGTACATCATGGAAGAGGGCAAGACGCTCCTCGTGCTCCCCACCTACACCAATCACCCGCGCTGGGACTGGGACAACAAGGATCAGGAAAACGGCTATCCCTTCGGCATGGGGCTTGCCCGTCAGGTGATTGACGAACACGGCAACGAACGCATGTTCTTCCTCGTGAACTTCGTCGACTCCAACTACCGAATCGAACCGATGGTCGGCTACTCCTGGGTGGCCCGCTATCCGATTTTCAACACGGGCTGGCACTACGGCGCGGGTTACCTCGCCGGGATCACGGTCCGCGGCGACTACTACTATCTGCCGGCGCCGCTGCCGTTGCCCGTCGCCAAGATCGGCAACGACTGGTTCAGCTTCTACGGCACCTTCATTCCGTTCACGAACGTCTTCTTCTTTTACAGCTCGTTCACGTTCGACGACGTCCAGAGCCGCAAGATGCCGCTTCCCGCGACGAGCCCCTGGGCGAAGAACACCGACTTCGTCTACGGCGGCTACGGCTTCACCCGCACCGACAACGGCGAGGAACACTCGCCCTCGCGCGTCGACAGCGACACGTCCTGGCACGTGGGCTGGCGCCACTACTCGGGCCGCAGCTGGGCGACGGACCTCTCCTACCGCAAGTCGACCCACGCGGTCACGCGTGCGGCGGGTCCGGGCGAATACGATCTCGACGTCGAAATGCTCGCGCTGCAGATTCAGTACAACATCGACGCCTTCGACAGCTTCCGCTTCTATGCGGGCGGCGGCATCGGCTATTCGCGCGCCGAGAATTCCCGCGGCGACGATGACGACAGCATCCACCCGGTTCTCTCGATGGGCGCCACCTACGCCGTGACGGACCATCTCTTCATCGACGCTTCGATGACGACCTCCTTTGCGCGCTTCACCGGCGTCGCGGAGGACCGCCACGACGACTACGCCATCCGCGCGATGCCCGTCGACTTCGCCCTTTCGGTCGGCCTTGCCTTCTGAGGACGATTCGAAAACCCTTCGCAAGGCGCCCCGCCCTCCGGCCGGGCGCCTTTCTTATACCGTTCGCAACGCCTTTTAATGGGATCTTCAGCGTCGGACGGCTACAATCTCGTTCATTCTTATGTTTTTGTCCCAGGAAGTCCCCATCCGCGACTTCCGACCTTCCGAATTTGGAGACTCTACGATGGATCGCAATGAAGCACTTTTTGACCGTGCCCGCGAAGTCATTCCCGGCGGCGTGAATTCCCCCGTCCGCGCATTCCGTTCCGTGGGCGGCGCCCCCCGCTTCATCCGCCACGCCAAGGGCCCCTACATGTGGGACATCGACGACAAGCAGTACATCGACTACGTCCTCTCCTGGGGTCCGATGATCCTCGGCCACAACGACGACCGCGTCACGGCGGCGCTCCATGAAGCCGTCGACCGCGGCATTTCGTTCGGCGCCGCCACCGAAGGCGAAGTCGTCATCGCCGAAGAAATCCGCAAGCTCGTTCCCTCGATGGAAGAGGTCCGCCTCGTGAGCTCGGGCACGGAAGCGGGCATGTCCGCCATCCGTCTCGCCCGCGGCTACACGGGCCGCAACAAGATCGTGAAGTTTGAAGGCTGCTACCACGGCCACTCCGACTCCCTCCTCGTCAAGGCGGGCTCGGGCCTTCTCACCTTCGGCAATCCCTCGTCCGCGGGCGTGCCCGCCGGGATTACGGAACACACGATCGTTCTCGAATACAACAACCCCGAACAGCTGCGCGAAGCCTTCGCCAAGTGGGGCGACGACATCGCCTGCGTCATCGTTGAAGCCTTCGCGGGGAACATGAACCTCGTGCGCGGCACGCAGGAATTCATCTCGACCATGCGCGAGCTCTGCACGAAGCACGGCGCGCTTCTCATCGTCGACGAAGTGATGACGGGCTTCCGCGTGGCGCTTCACGGCGCGCAGTCGCTCTTCGGCGTCACCCCCGACATCACGATGCTCGGCAAGGTGATCGGCGGCGGCATGCCCGTGGCGGCCTTCGGCGGACGCCGCGACATCATGGAAAAGATCGCTCCCTGCGGTCCCGTCTACCAGGCGGGCACCCTTTCGGGGAACCCCGTCGCGGTCGCCTGCGGCCTTGCGACCCTCAAGCTCATCCAGGAACCGGGCTTCTATGAAAAGCTCGGCGGCCAGGCGCAGAAGCTCATCACCGGCCTCACCGAAGCCGCGCGCGAAGCGGGCGTTCCCTTCTGCGGCGACAGCGTGGGCGGCATGTTCGGGATCTACTTCCTTGAAAACATTCCGACGGGCTTCGCCGACGTGATGAAGGCCGATCAGAACCACTTCAATCAGTTCTTCCACGGCATGCTCGAGCGCGGTGTCTACTTCGCGCCCTCGACCTTCGAAGCCGGCTTCGTTTCGATCCAGCACACCGACGAAGTGATCGAGCGCACGATCGAAGCCGCCCGCGCCACGTTCCGTGAAATCAAGTGATCGCATGGCTTCTTGGAAAATCCTTCTGACGGCGGCGGGAGCTCTTCTCGCCGCCGGCGCCTCGGCGGCGGACTCGGGCTGGCTCAACGCCATCGACCGGGCGGCCGCCCCCAAGGAGGCCCCCAACGTCCGCGTCGAGCTGATCGCCCAGAACAAGGCCCTCACGCCGCAGGCGAAAAACACGCTCGCCATCGTATTTCATCATGAACCGGGTTGGCACACCTATTGGCGCATGCCGGGCGAAGCGGGGCTGCCGACCTCGTTCAGCTTCGTGACGCCCAACGGGTTCCAAGCGCATACGCCCTCCTTTCCGCTCCCCGAACGCTTTCTGACCTCCGGACTCGTCACCTACGGCTACGGTGGGGAGACGATCTTTCCCTTCCTGCTCGACGTGCCGCGCCGCACCGCCTTCGGTTCGCGCCAGACCGTCACCGTGAACGTTTCCTTCCTTGCCTGCAAGGACGTCTGCGTTCCGGGCGAGGCGAGCGCTTCGATCCGCCTGCCCGTCGCCGTCCGTCCCGATCCCGGTCCCAACGCGGCCCGCATCCAGGCGGCCGAGCGGCTCATCCCCGAAGTCGTCGCGAACGAACACGTGACGGCGACGATCGAAGAGAACCGCCTGCGCATCGACGTGCCCGCGCAGACCGGCAAGATCGCCGAATCCCTCACCTTCTTCCCGCTCGCCGCGGACGCGATGGACATCAAGGTGGAACCCGTTTTGCGCCGCCATGAGGACGGCTCGAGCGAACTCCACCTGCGCGCCGCCGACGTCTTTGCGGGCGCGCCCCGGGAGACGCTCGACGGCCTTCTCATTGCCGACGGCGGCCCCGGAAAGGGCGGCTGGGCCGTGGAAATGTCGATTCCCGTGACGAAGGGCGTCGTCGAACCCCTTCCGGCGACCGCTGCCGCGGCCGGAAACACGGCTTCGCAAGCGGGCCTTGATTCTCCTCAGGGTCCCTCGCTCACCGCCTGGACGGCCGTCGCCTTCGCGCTGCTCGGCGGGCTGATTCTGAACCTCATGCCCTGCGTCTTCCCGGTGCTGAGCCTCAAACTCCTGCAGCTCGTGGAGGGCGCCAAGAAGGGAGAACCTCTCCTTGCGCACGGCTTCGTCTTCACGGGCGGCGTCCTCACGACGATGCTTCTGCTCTCGGGAACGCTTCTTGCCCTGCGGTCCGCGGGCATGGCGCTCGGCTGGGGTTTTCAGCTGCAGTCTCCCTGGGTCATCGCGCTTTTGATGCTCCTTTTCGCCGCCATCACGCTCAACCTCGCCGGCCTCTTTGAGTTCACCGCGGGGTCGTCCCTCGGGGGCGTCGCGATAGCGAAGAATCCGAAGAAGGGGCTGCGAAGCTCGTTTCTCACCGGCATGCTCGCCGTCATCGTGGCGAGTCCCTGCACGGCGCCCTTCATGGGCGCGGCGCTCGGCTTCGCCGTGACGCAGCCCGCGCTCGAGGCGCTCGCCGTCTTCCTCGCGCTCGGCTTCGGCATGGCGCTCCCCTGGCTTTTGCTCTGCCTCATTCCGGGATGGGCCGCCTGGCTTCCCAAGCCCGGTCCCTGGATGGACACCTTCCGCAAAGTCATGGCCGTTCCCATGGCGCTCGCCCTTGTGTGGCTCGCCTGGGTGCTGAGCCGTCAGGTTTCGACCGCGGGACTGCTCCTCGCCGTCGCGGGCGTCGCGGCGCTCGGCATTTCGCTCTGGCTTTTCGGCCGTCGTCAGTGGGGCAAGCCCGCGAGTCCCGTACTGATGGCCGGAACGGCGCTCATCGCCGTCGCCTCCGTCTTCGTCATCGGATCGGGCGTCGTGAGCGAAGCCGCCCAACGCGAAACTTCGGGCCGTTGGGCCCCGTGGAGCGACGAAGCGGTTGAAACGGCGCTCGCTTCGGGCCGCCCCGTCTTCGTCGACTTTACGGCCGCCTGGTGCGTCACCTGTCAGGCCAACAAGGTGGCGGTCCTCAATACGGACGCCGTAACGAAGGCGCTCGACGAAGGAAACTTCGTCACGCTCGAAGGCGACTGGACGAACCGCGACGAACGCATCTCGGAAGTGCTCGCCCGCTACGGCCGCACGGGCGTGCCGCTCTACCTCGTCTACTCTCCCTCGGGAGAGGTGACGGTCCTTCCCGAACTGCTCACGGGAGACACCGTCGTCGAGGCGCTCCGCAAGGCGGCGCAGTAATCCCACTCCGATACGCCAACGGGCGGCCCGTCAGGGACCGCCCGTTTCGTTTGGTGCGCAAGGCCAAGAGCTTCAGTGCTCGTACGCCCAGAGAATCACGTTGTCGAGAAACGCCTGCGCGCCCGGAAGACTTTCCTTTCCGTTCACGCCCGCATAGAGGGCGTAGCGCTTGCCGCTCTTAGCGTGCACGTAGCCCGCGATGCTTCGCACGTCGCGCAGAAGGCCCGTTTTCATCCGGCCCCAGGAAACGGCCACCTTGCGCCTCGCCATCGTGCCGTCTTCGCCCGTGATGGGTAGCGACGCCATGAATTCGGGCGCGTAGGGTCCCTGCGCCCCCGCCGCCAGCACCTCGGCCATGAGGCGCGCCGTCACGCGCGTCTCGCGCGAGAGGCCCGAGCCGTTTTCCATGTAGAAGTGCCGCGCGTCGATGCCCCGGTCCCGCAGCCACGCCGAAATGACCGCTCGGGCGTCGTCGAGCCGAACGGCACGGTGATGTTTTCCTTCCTCGACTTCGATCTTTTGGTCCAGCGCTTCCTTTTCCACTGCGGCGTAGCCGAGCGTAAGAAAGAGGTGCCGCGCCATCGGGTTGTTGGACCACTTGTTGACGAGCCGCACGACTTCGCCCGCGTCGGGCGAAACGTGCGTGAGAAGGCGCCGCGCGTTTTCAGGAACCGCGCCCTCCCTCACGCGGCCCGTCCAGGCGCCGCCCTTTTGCGTCCAAAGGCCTCGGAAGAGCCGCTCGAGGTACTCGTTCGCCTCGAATCCGATCACGTTGAAGTTCTTCGCGCCGCAGGCGGCGGGAAGCGCCCCGGTGAAGCGCACGCGCACGGTCCCGTCCTTACGCCGCTCGAGTTTGTAGCCGAGCGCCGATTTCCAGTCGCCGCAGCCGCCCTTTTTGCGAAGCGCGATCGTCTTGGGCGCCGTGACGCCCGCGAGGCGCGGGAGCATCACGATGTGCGCCACGCCCTTTTCCGGATCGGGCGTCATCTCAAAGCTCAGGTTGCGGTAGTTGACGAGCGCGGCGTCGGGCGGCAGGTTGTAGGGGCGCGAGCCCCGTCCGTCGAAGGCGTTGCGGTTCGTTTCGGGAACGTCGAAGAAGGACCGATCGACCACGACGTCCCCTTCGATGCGGCGGATGCCCTTTTCGCGAAGGCGCGTGAGTTCGAGGTCGAAAGCCTCCAGGACGAAGTTCGGGTCGCCCCCTCCCTTGATGTAGAGGGGCGAGCGCAAAACGCCCTTGGCGTCGGGCTCCGCCTTCTCGTCGGCGTAAAAGCCCGTGTACCAGCGGTAGTGACTGCCGAGCGTTTCGAGCGCCACGAGGGTCGTGACGACCTTGGCGCTCGAGGCGGGGGCGACGGACACGTCGGCGCGGTGCAGCAGAACCGGGCGGACGCGCGTCACGTTGGAATCCTTCTCCGTGCGGCGCACGTCGTCGACGGGCAGGACCGCGATCGTCACGTCCTTCAGATCGACCTTCCAACGCTTCGCGGCGCGGAGCAATTCGGCCGGCAGCGCGTACGCCTTCGCGCCCGCTTCGGGCGCGGGCGTTTGGCTCCACGACGGCGCCGAGCCCGCGAGGAGTGCGGCAACGAGACCGGTCAGAGCGAAGCGCAGAATCGCACGGTTCATTTCCATGTGCGTCTCCCGAAAAAATCGGACAGCGGAAGAGCCCGATATTTTTTTTTAAAGAGGCCCCCTTGAAATTTTCCGCCTCAGCCCCATATAGGCTGTACATAGTAAGGCAACCCCCGCTCTCGGGATTCGCCGCGAACACTTTGTCACAAGTCGCAGACGCTTTGCGCACGCGGCTTGTCCCTCTTGATTGGAGAAATTCAAATGCAGATTCGTCCGTTGCACGACCGCGTCATCATCAAGCGCCTCGAAGCCGAAACGACCACGTCGTTCGGCATCGTGATCCCCGACTCCGCCGGGGAAAAGCCCGATCAGGGCGAAGTCGTCGCCGTTGGCCCCGGCAAGCGTGATGAAGCCGGCCGCATCGTGACCATGGACGTCAAGGTCGGCGATCGCGTGCTCTTCGGCAAGTACTCCGGCCAGACCGTCAAGGTCGACGGCCAGGAATTCCTCGTCATGCGCGAGGAAGACATCATGGGCGTTCTCGAATAATCCGCCCGATTGCCACGATACGTTTTTATTGAAAGCAAAGGATTGAAAGAAAATGGCTGGTAAGCAGGTTCTTTTCGGTGATGACGCCCGTTCCAAGATGGTCCGCGGCATCAATGTTCTCGCCAACGCCGTCAAGGTGACTCTCGGCCCGAAGGGCCGCAACGTCGTTCTTGAACGCGCCTTCGGCGGCCCCACGGTCACGAAGGACGGCGTCTCCGTCGCCAAGGAAATCGAACTCAAGGACAAGTTCGAAAACATGGGCGCCTCGATGGTCCGCGAAGTCGCCTCGAAGACGTCCGACAACGCCGGTGACGGCACCACCACCGCCACGGTTCTCGCCCAGGCGATCGTCGACGAAGGCATGAAGTTCGTCGCCGCCGGCATGAACCCGATGGATCTCAAGCGCGGCATCGACAAGGCCGTCGCCGCCGCCATCGCCGAACTCAAGACGATCTCGAAGCCGACGACCACCAACAAGGAAATCGCCCAGGTCGGCGCCATTTCCGCCAACTCCGACACCGAAATCGGTGACATCATCGCCGAAGCCATGGACAAGGTCGGCAAGGAAGGCGTGATCACGGTCGAAGACGGCAAGAGCCTCAAGAACGAACTCGAAGTCGTCGAAGGCATGCAGTTCGACCGCGGCTACCTCTCGCCCTACTTCATCAATCAGCCCGAAAAGCAGGCCGCCGTCTTTGACAACCCCTACGTTCTCCTGCACGACAAGAAGATCAGCAACATCCGCGAACTTCTCCCCGTGCTCGAACAGGTTGCCAAGTCCTCGCGTCCGCTCGTCATCATCGCCGAAGACATCGACGGTGAAGCGCTCGCCACGCTCGTCGTGAACTCGATCCGCGGCATCCTCAAGGTCGCCGCCGTCAAGGCTCCGGGCTTCGGCGACCGCCGCACGGCCATGCTCGAAGACATCGCCATCCTCACGGGCGGCACGGTGATCTCGCAGACCGTCGGCCTCTCGCTCGACAAGGCCACGCTCGAACAGCTCGGCTCGGCCAAGAAGATCGAAATCTCCAAGGAAAACACGACGATCATCGACGGCGCCGGCAACCCCGAAGCCATCGAAAACCGCGTCCGCAACATCCGCACGCAGATCGAAGCCGCCACGTCCGACTACGACCGCGAAAAGCTTCAGGAACGCGTTGCCAAGCTCGCGGGCGGCGTCGCCCTCATCAAGGTGGGCGCCGCGACGGAAGTCGAAATGAAGGAAAAGAAGGCCCGCGTTGAAGACGCCCTCCACGCCACCCGCGCTGCGGTGGAAGAAGGCATCGTCCCGGGCGGCGGCGTCGCTCTGATCCGCGCCAAGCAGGCCATCAAGGGCATCACGGGCGACAACGACGAACAGAACGCCGGCATCCGCATCGTTCTGCGCGCCATGGAAGAGCCGCTGCGCCAGATCGTCGCCAACGCCGGCGACGAACCGAGCGTCGTGGTCAACAACGTCGCCAACGGCGAAGGCAACTACGGCTACAACGCTCAGACGGGCGTGTACGGCGACATGGTCGAAATGGGCGTGCTCGATCCGACCAAGGTCACCCGCACGGCTCTGCAGAACGCCGCTTCCGTCGCCTCGCTCATCCTGACGACGGACTGCATGGTGGCCGACCTTCCCGTGGAAGAAAAGCCCATGCCCGCCGGCATGGACGGGATGAGCGGCATGCCCGGCATGATGTAATCGGCCGACAGCGCTGACGCATCCATCAGGGCGAAGTCCTTTCGGGGGCTTCGCCCTTTTCTTGTGCCTCCCTAGCTCTCCGGAGAGGCATTTGCTAAGATGGACGGACTCGACTCACCTTCCCGATCCGCAACGGGAAGGATTTCCTTTCTTCACTTTTGCTTCCGACGTCGTTCTTCCTCCCTGAAGGAGCGAAGCGACGCCCTCTCAACTCATGAAATTTACGGAAAAGCTCTCCCGCCGCTGGCATGACGACAACACGCTCCTTTGCGTGGGGTTGGATCCGAATCCCTCGCGCTTCCCGAAGGAACTGCAGGGCGACCCCGAAGCCGTGCTGAAGTTCTGCACGGGCATCGTCGACGCCACGCACGATCTCGTGTGCGCCTTCAAGCCGCAGATCGCCTACTTCGCCTCGAGCCGCGGCGGCGAAGAAGTGCTCGAAGCGGTCATCCGCCACATTCACGAGCACCATCCCGACATCCCCGTGATTCTCGACGCCAAGCGCGGCGACATCGGCTCCACGGCCGAGCATTACGCCCGCGAAGCCTTCGAGCGCTACGACGCCGACTGCGTGACGCTCTCCCCCTTCATGGGCTTTGACACGATTCAGCCCTACCTCTCCTACGCGGACCGCGGCGCCTTCGTTCTGTGCCGCACCTCCAACAAGGGAGGCGACGACTTTCAGATGCTCGAAGTGAACGGCGAAAAGATCTACGAGCGCATCGCCCGTCTCGCTGCGACCGAATGGAACGTCTCGGGCCAACTCGGCCTCGTCGTGGGCGCCACCTATCCGAACGAACTCGCCAACGTGCGCCGCATCGCGCCCGATCTGCCGCTCCTCGTGCCGGGCATCGGCGCCCAGGGCGGCGACATCGACGCCGCCGTGCGCGCGGGCGTGACCGCCCGCAAGGACGGCATGGTCATCAATTCGGGCCGCGCCATCCTTTACGCGAGCGCCGAAGACGACTGGCGCGAAGCCGCCCGCAAGGCGGCGATCGCCACGCGCGACGCGATCAACGCGGCCCGCTGATTTTCCGCGGTTTCCTCATGCGAACGGCCCGCGACCTTTTCGGTCGGCGGGCCGTTTGTGCATTCTGAAGGCGGCATGCCCGAACCTCAGGTTCGGGCCCTTCGTCAGAAGATTCTCTTGCCGTTCACCGACACCTTTTCTTCGTCGATGACGATCTGCGCGGAAAGCCTTCCGTCCTCGGTCTTCTTCAGATAGCCTTCGCCCGCGAGAGCTTCGGCCTCGGCGCCCAAGACGGTCCTGAGGAGCGTTTCATCGCACAGAAGCGAGAAGGCGCCGAGCTGCATCGGAGCGTTTTCGTCCGTCTTCACCGCGGCGAGACGTCCGGCAAAGGAGGCGCCGCCCACATTCGTCTCCCAGCGGCTTTCGTCCACGTCCACCGTGAAGCCGCCCCGCACGAAGGCGTCCTGCAGCACGGCCACGGCTTCGAGAGGATCGGCGCCGCCGAAGTCTCCCTGCACGGCGAGCGCCATGAGGTAGTCAAAGACGCGCGCGGGCATCTTGTCGGCGTGCGTGCGGAGCGCGAAGCGCTTCGTTTCGATGGGGAGATAGGCCGAGGAGACGTTTTCCATCTCCCACTCGAAGGCCTGTCCGTAGGTGACGTTCACCGTGTCGAGAACACCTCCCGTCTTGCCGTCCTTGCGCTCGGGCGTCTCAGCCTTGGTCGTGCTCGAGAGGGTGCGCACCCGACCGACGCGCCATTCGTCGCCGTAGCGAAGCGATTCGATCTCGGTCGCAAGTCGCCCCACATAGGGGTCGTCCGTCCAACCGTCGTAGGTGAGCGTCACGGGACCCGCCTCAAAGACGAAGTTCGCAGCGGGCATGGTGCAGCGAAGCGGCGCCCCCTTGAGACGCGCGACCGAGCGGTCGAGGTCGATCGAGAGGTTGTAGTCCGCCGTCTCGCAGAGAAGATCCGCTTCGGTCGCCTTGAGGTTTCGCATCCGCAGCTCTAGATCCTTCTCGCGCCCGAAGGGCGAGAAGCCCACCGTCAGTTCGTCGTCCACCTCGAGTCCCGCCGCGCGCTTGTCCTCTTCCGAGAGGACGAGACGAAGACGGGGCGAAAGCCCCAGGGAAGCCTCGCCCGACCAGGTCGCCACCGCGGGAATGTCCGTCCCCGCCCCCTTTGCCCGGACCTCCACGAGGACGCCGCGGTGCAGAAAATCAAGCTTCTGCGTCGAAACCTTCGCTTCGAAGACGTCTCCGGGCAAGGGAAACGTCTTTCCGTGAAAAACGTCGACCTCGGAACCCTGCCAGGCGGCAAGCCCCACAAACCCTGCCGCGGCGAGCGCGGTTAGGGCGAGCGTCCCCGCAATTCCCTTATGCATTCGTTGCCTCCGTCTGCGTCTTCTTCACGGGCGTGACGATCACCTTGTCAATGCGTCGGCCGTCCATATCCACGATTTCAAAACGCCAGTTGTCCCACTCGACGACGTCGCCCTCGCGCGGCAGGCGTCCGAGCAAAAGCATGAGCATCCCCGCGAGCGTGCTGTAACGGTTTTCCTCTTCCTGCGGGACATGCTTCAAGAGGAGCGCATCCTTCATTTCCGGAATCGGAATGATCCCGTCGAGGAGGAAGGAACCGTCTTCACGGGCTTTGGCCCACTCGTCGCCGGGCTGTTCGGGCTTGAACTCCCCGGCGATCGCTTCGAGAAGGTCGCGCGGCGTCACGAGCCCCTGAATGTCGCCGTATTCGTCGACGACGAGCGCCATCTGGGTGTCGTTCTTGCGGAAGTTTTCGAGAAGCTCCATCCCGGTGAGGGATTCGGGCACGTAGACGACAGGTGCGAGATTGCCGCGGAAGTCGGGATGTCCCTTCTCCATCATCTGCTGCAAAAGCGTGCGGGTCGAGCATATGCCCTTCACCTGATCGAGGCTTCCTTCACACACCGGCAGGCGCGAGCGCTTGCTCGTGCGGATTTTTTCCATGTTGAGCGATTCGTCTTCCTCGAGGTCGATCCATTCGATCTCGGAACGCGGAATCATGAGGGACGTCACCTGGCGATCGTCCAAACGGAAGACGTTGCGGACCATTTCGCGCTCGACCTTTTCGATCACGCCCGAAGCCTCGCCCTCGTTGATGAGGGCATGGATTTC
The DNA here is from genome assembly GCA_900545275.1 of uncultured Sutterella sp. Taxonomy (GTDB): domain Bacteria; phylum Pseudomonadota; class Gammaproteobacteria; order Burkholderiales; family Burkholderiaceae_F; genus Sutterella. The sequence continues at coordinate 29,076 of UQYG01000006.1, read as the reverse complement.
CTCTTCCGTCACGGCGGCGTCGCCCGCATTGTTTCCGCCGATACGCTTCAGGATGGCTTCGGTCGAGACGCTCAGGAGACGCACGAAGGGAGCCGCCACGCGCGAGAGCGTGTGAATGGGGCCGGCGACACGACAGGCGAGCCGCTCGGGCGCGAGCTGTCCGAGGCGCTTGGGAACGAGTTCGCCCAAGACGATCGAGAAATACGTTACGAGTACGACGACGAGCACGATACCGGCGACGCCCGCCGTTTCCTTGGCGACGCCGAGATCCATAAGCCAGCCCGCCACGGGTTTGGCGAGCGCGGATTCCCCGACGATGCCCGAGAGAATGCCGATCGACGTGATGCCGACCTGAATCGTAGAGAGCGCGCGCGTGGGTTCCTCATTGAGTTCGCGCGCACGGGACGCTCCCGAAACACCGTCTTCCTCCATGGCGCTCAGACGCGCCTTGCGGCTCGTCACGAGCGCGATTTCCGAGAGTGCGAAGACGCCGTTGAGCAGGATGAGGGCGAGAAGAAGGAGAAGATCTAGAGAACTGGACATACGGTAAATAGAGAATCAGCGCGAACGGAATTCGCAGAACATGGACGCGGGATTTTCACCGTCAAGAAGCGCCGAAAGTCCCTGCAGGGCCACCTGCACGGCACCCTCGGTCACGTCTTCCCGGGAGCCCGGAACTCGGATGCGGCGCGACACCGTCACGATGTGGCCGGCCCGACGGTCGGCCCAGGCAATGCAGACGGTTCCGACGGGTGCATCGTCCGTTCCGCCCGAAGGCCCCGCCACCCCCGTCGTCGCGACGGCGTGACTCGCCGTGGGCGTGCGTGCGAGCGCCCCGCGCGCCATGGCCTCGGCAACGCCTTCGCTCACCACGCCCTGCGCGGCGATCAGCTCTTCGGGTACGCCAAGCCACTCGATTTTCTGCGACGTCTGATAGGTTACCCAACCGCCCTTCAACCAGGCGCTCGCACCCGGCGTCGCCGCAATGGCGTTGGCGATGCCGCCGGCCGTGCAGCTTTCCGCCGTCACCACAGCGGCGTTTTTCTTGAGCGCCCGCAGTCCGAGTTCGGCGGAAAGAACCGACAAGGCCTTGGACCACAGCATGAAGTTTGTCTCCGGGAAAAATCGTGAGAAAAAACCGTCGAGACCGTCCGACCTCACGTAAGTCGGAATCGACCCCGAGTCCGCCCATTGTATCGGTTCGGCCGCATGCGGCCTTTCACTGCGGACGGGAAAATTGTTCGGATTCGCAAGACCTTAGTACAGAAGCGCGCCGGCGAGAATGAGCACGAGCGCCGTATAGAAGGCCGCCATCACGTCATCCATCATCACACCGAAGCCGCCCTTCAAATTGCGGTCAAGCCAGGAAATCGGCCAGAACTTGAAGACATCGAAAATCCGAAAGACCACGATCGCCGCCGCCCACCAGAGGGGGCCGGGCGGCACAAAGGGTAAAACGAGCCACATCGCCACCACTTCGTCGATCACGATCGAGCCGTGGTCGGCCACCCCCGCGTCTCGCGCCGTGCGGCCGCAGGCCCAGAGCGCAAGAACGAGCGCGGCGACCGCTACCGCGGCTTCTCCCGCAAAGGAGAGCCACGGCGCATAGAGTGCGTAAACGATCGCACCCGCCACCGTTCCCCAGGTACCCGGTGCGGGCCTAAGGAGCCCTACGCCGAAGAAGGTCGCCCACATGTGGGCCGGATGCGAGAACGCGAAGGACGGCGTCAGGGGATGCGTTCGCGAAGGAGAATTCTTTCCGTATTTTTCTTTCAGCATGACTCAGCCAGCAAAGTGATCGAACCCGAAAGCGCCGACCGGGATTTCCTTTCCCGCCCGGTCCACGACGCGAAGACCGCTCTCGACGATCCGGCCGATCCTCGTAAGGGGCACCTTCGTGGCGCGGCCGAGCGCCTCGACGCGAGCACGGTCCTCAGGAGAGGCGCAAAAGAGAAGTTCGTAGTCATCGCCTCCGCCGAGAACGGCGCGGCGGCACTCTTCTTCCGAAAAAGCGCGAAGCGCCTCGGACTTCGGACAAGCGTCCCACTCCACGACGGCACCCACGCCGCTTCGCTCGAGAATGTGTCCGAGGTCCTGCAAAAGACCGTCCGAAACGTCAACGGCCGCGTGCGCGAAACGCCTCAAACCGCAACCTACGGCGACGCGCGGAGTCGGATCGTCCATGCGGGCAGCAAGCTTCGTCAATCCCCCTTCGGCGTCGAGCCAAACGCCCGTGCGGACCATGAGGGCCGCGTAGGCGTCCCCCGTCGTGCCGGTAAGCCAAAGCTCGTCGCCGACGCACGCCCCCGCGCGAGTGAGTCCCTCACCCACGGGCATTTCCCCTATGGCCGTAATCGAAAGCGACACGGGCGCGCCTTCTGGCGCCTTGACGGTGTCTCCGCCGAGGAGTGCACAGCCGTATCGCTCGGCCATTTCGAGGAGTCCCGTTCTGAAGGCAGCAAGCCACGCATCGTCGCGTCGGGGAAGCGAAATGGAAAGGAAGAAGGCACAGGGTTCGGCCCCGGCCGCCGCGAGGTCGGAAAGATTGACGGCAAGCGCCTTTCTTCCCATCGTTCGGGGTGAGACGTCGGGCAGAAAATGCGTGCCCACCGCCATCATGTCGGTCGTCACGGCGAGCGTGCGCTCGGGCAGTCGAATGAGGGCGCAGTCATCGCCCACGCCCTCCGAAGGCCAGCGGCCGATCGAAGCGGGAAAAGTGAAGTGTCGAGCGATCAGATCGAATTCGCCTTGAGACATGATCCTGAATGGGAAAAAGGCCGTCGCGGCACGTGTGCCGGGCGGCCTTGTTGAAGGAGTGAGGGCGACGGGCCTTATTCGGCTGTTTCCGCGGGACGAACTTCGTGCGCGATCTTCTCGAGCACGGCGTTCGTGAAGCGGTAACCGCTGCCGAATTCCTTGGCGAGCTCCACGCTTTCGTTCAGGATGACGCGCCAAGGCGTCTCCGGACAGGCAAGGAGTTCAAAAGCGCCGATGAAGAGCACAGCGCGCTCGACAAGCGAGACACGCGAGAGATCGCGGTCGACCGTCTTCGCGACGAGCGGCTCGATTTCCGACATGCGGTCGAGCACACCCGCGAGAAGCGTACGGAAGAAGGCGCGGTCGCACGAGGCGAAGTCGCTCGGACGAATGTCGCAACCTTCGATCTGCTCGCCTTCGTCTTCAATGAGCCCGGCGAGGTGCGCCTCAATGGCGGCGTAGTCCTGCTCGGGGTCGGCAAGCCACTGATAGAGACCGAGCAGAGCGAACACGCGCGCGAGATGGCGGCTCGAATGCGCGGCGCTCATGCGGGGAGAACGTTCCGTCATCGCTCAACGTTCCTCGTCGTCATCGTCATCGTCATCGTCGTCGCCTTCCTGCTCTTCGCGCAGAGCCTGAAAGGCCAGGCTGTAATTGGCCATTTCGACGGCGCAACGGGCGCAATCGCGACCCTTGATTTCCAAGCGTTCGACGGCCTGTTCGTCCGTTTCGCAGGTGAGAATGCCGTTGGCGATGGGAATCCCCGTCTTCAGCTGAAGATCCATGATGCCGCGGGCCGACTCATTCGAAACGACTTCAAAGTGATAGGTTTCGCCGCGAATGACGGCACCGAGCGCAATCATGGCGTCGACATAGGGAGACGAACGGGCGATCATCGAAAGAGCCATCGGAATTTCCAAGGCGCCGGGCACCCGCATGACCGTGATGTTGTCCTCGGGCACACCGAGCTTCTTCAATTCGTCGAGGCAGGCTTCGAGTTCACCGCGACCGGCATATTCATTGAAACGGCCGACCACGATGGCAATGTACAGATCGTCGCCTTCGGGCGGGATTTCAATTTCGTTCATATACAGCTCCGTGAACCGCGCAAATCGGCGCGGATGAGAAAAACCGGACCTCCCGGAAGGCGTCTTTTGCAAGAAACGCATCCGAGGGCTTCAGCGAGAGAACCCGCCCGATGTCGGGCGGGTTCGTCGCACTACTCCGAATTGTAGCCTAGTCGGCAGAAAACTGCTTTCAGAAGAGGGAGTCTTCGTCGTTTTGCAGGCTCACCATGCGTTCGACATAGCGGGCGATCGTGTCGATCTCGAGATTGACTTCGCTTTGCGGGCGCAGATTCTTGAGCGTCGTCACCTGGACCGTGTGCGGAATCAGATTGATCGTCACGAGTGTGTCCATGGCCGTGTCCTCGACCTTGTTGATCGTGAGCGAAACGCCGTTGACGGTGATCGAACCCTTGTAGGCGAGGTACGGAGAGAGCATGCGGGGAGCGCGGATGACGAGACGCCAAGATTCGGCAACGGGCTCCATCGATTCGACGAGACCCACGCCGTCTACGTGGCCGCTCACGAGATGGCCGTCCACGCGGTCGCCAAGGCGCATGGCCTTCTCAAGATTCACTTCGCCGAAGGTGTTGAGCCCCGTCGTCTTCGAGAGACTTTCGGCCGAGACGTCCACCTTGAAGTCGGTGTCGGTCTTTTCAATCACGGTCATGCAGGCGCCGTTGACGGCGATTGAATCGCCCACTTTGACGTCTTCGAGTCCGAGATCGGGCGCGTGAATCGTCAGGCGCACGCCGTTGCCGAGCTTTTCGGGTTCGCGCACTTTGCCGACGGCTTGAATGATTCCGGTAAACATCACTGTCCTCTTTTCAAAACAATACGCAGGTCGTTGCCGACCTGATCGGTGGAAACGATGATCCATCGCGGCGCCTCGCCCGGCGAGGCCGGGAGGGAAAGCGTCGCGATGGGAAGGCCCTCGCCGAAGAGGCAGGGAGCCTGATACAGCAGAATTTCGTCCACGAGGCCCGCTTCGAGAAAGGCGCCCGAGAGTTTGGCGCCGGCCTCGACGTGCACTTCGTTCACCTCCCGCCGGGCGAGTTCCGCGAGAAGCGCCCTCAGATCGACCGCCTCCCCGTGTCCGGGGAGTTCGATCACTTCGGCGCCCGCGGCTTCGAGCGCGGCGCGCCGCGCAGAGTCCTTCGAGAGCGTGACGATCAAAACGTCGCCGCCCGCCCCAAAGAGCTTGGCTTCGGGCGGCGTACGAAGCTTCGCGTCGAGCACGACGCGAAGCGGCATGCGGACCTGATCGGGAAGGCGCGGCGTCATTTGCGGGTCATCCGCAAGCACGGTGCCGACGCCCGTCACCACGGCGCCCGCGCGGCCGCGGGCGTGAAAGTTGTCTTCTCTCGCGGCAGGGCCGGTAATCCACTGAGACCGGCCGTCGGGAAAGGCAGTGCGGCCGTCGAGCGTCGCCGCCGTCTTAAGGCGAACCCAGGGGAGTCCCGTGCGCATTCTCGTCATGAAACCGCGGTTCTTCCAGAAGGCTTCTTCCTCGAGGATCGGACCGTCCACGCGGATGCCCGCCTCTTCGAGCATGCGGATGCCCCGCCCCGACACGAGGGGATTCGGGTCGCGCGATCCGATGACGACGCGCGCAAAGCGCGCCGCGCGCACGGCGAGCGCGCATGGAGGCGTGCGTCCGTAGTGCGAGCAGGGTTCGAGCGTCACATAAAGCGTGGCCCCCTCGGTGTCCACCCCCTTTTCAAAGGCGTCGCGCAACGCCATCACCTCGGCGTGCGGACCGCCCGCGCGCTGCGTGAACCCCTGAGCAAGAAGACGGTCGTCCCGAACGATCAGGGCTCCGACCGCCGGATTGGGAGGGGAAAGGCGTTCGGCTCCCGAAGCGACTTCAAGCGCCCGACGCATCCACTTCACATCGGTTTCGTTTGTCATACCTTCTCCGATCCGTCGCGGCGAATGCGCATCTGGCGGCGCTTTTCCTTTTCCTCGAGAGCATCCTTATGCGCGAGCGCCTTGAAAGCCTCCACATCGAAGGTTCGTTTGGCAGGTTCCACGGCGCGCTCGATCATCTCAATGAAGCCTTCGGGTTCGTTGACGTTGAAATACACCGAGGCGAATCGGATGTAGGCGATGGTGTCGAGTCCACGCAGGGCTTCGAGTACGAGTTCGCCCAAGCGGCTCGAGCGGATCTCGCTCTCACCCGACAAAATGAGCGTGCGCTCGATCCCGTCGACGGCCTCCTGCACGCGCTGAGGCGAAACGGGGCGCTTGCGTAGTGCGAGCGACATAGAGGCATAGAGCTTGTCGCGGTTGTATTCCACGCGGGCGCCCCCCTTCTTGACGATGTAAGGCATCTCGAGCGCAGCCCGCTCGAAGGTCGTGAAGCGTTTGCCGCACTTGACGCACTGGCGGCGCCGCCGAATGACGGTGCCCTCCTCGGGAGACCGGGAGTCAATGACTTGAGTGTCCTTGTGCTGACAGAAAGGGCAACGCATGGTGCGGAGAATCTCCAAGAATGCGGGTGGAAAGGAATTTGATTGTAACGTAGGAGCCGGGAGTGTGAGAACGGCCCGGTTCCGAAGCGCTCAGCGGTAGACCGGAAAACGTTCGGTCAGCGTCTTCACGCCGAGCCGCACGCGCTCGAGGACGGTTTCGTCCCGAGGCGCTTCGAGAAGGTCGACGATCAGATTCGCCGTCTCGCGCACTTCATCAACCCCGAAGCCGCGCGTCGTCATGGCGGGCGTTCCGAGACGAATGCCCGAGGTGACGAAGGGCTTTTCCGGATCGTTCGGAATCGAATTCTTGTTGACCGTGATGTTCGCGCGGTCAAGGAGCGACTCGGCCTCTTTGCCCGTAATCCCGAGGGAGCGCAGGTCGACGAGCATGACATGGCTTTGCGTGCCTCCCGAAACGATGCGCAACCCCCGCGCCGCGAGGGTCTCGGCCAACACCCGCGCGTTTTCAACGACGCACTCCTGGTAGGCCTTGAATTCTGGGCGCAACGCTTCTCCGAGCGCCACGGCCTTCGCCGCAATCACGTGCATGAGAGGGCCCCCCTGCGTGCCCGGGAAGACGGCCGAATTGATTTTCTTCTCGAGCTCGGGGCGCATGAAGATGAGTCCGCCCCGGGGACCGCGCAGGGTTTTGTGCGTCGTCGTGGTGACGACGTCGGCGTATCCGAAGGGCGTCGGATACACGCCCGCCGCCACGAGACCGGCGTAGTGGGCCATGTCGACCATGAAGAGTGCGCCCACGTCGTGCGCAATGCGGGCCATGCGGGCGAAGTCGATGGCAAGCGAATAGGCCGAGGCCCCCGCGATGAGGAGCTTTGGACGATGCTCGAGGGCGAGCCGCTCGAGTGCGTCGTAGTCGATCGCTTCGTTTTCATCGAGCCCGTAGGGAACGGCCTTGAAGTACTTTCCGGAAATGTTGAGGGTCATGCCGTGCGTGAGGTGACCGCCCTCGGCGAGCGAAAGTCCCATGATCGTGTCGCCGGGTTCGAGAAGCGCAAAGAAAACGGCGGTGTTCGCCTGTGCACCCGAATGGGGCTGCACGTTCACGGCCATCTCGACGCCGACGGGCTCGCAAAAGAGCCGCTTGGCGCGTTCGATTGCAAGGCGTTCCACTTCGTCGACATATTCGCAACCGCCGTAATAGCGCTTCCCGGGATAGCCTTCGGCATACTTGTTCGTGAGCACGCTTCCCTGAGCCTCCATGACGGCGGGCGAAGCGTAGTTTTCGCTCGCGATCATTTCAATGTGATCTTCCTGACGGCGGCCCTCCCGCTCGATGGAAGCGAACACCGCCGGGTCGCAGCGCTTAAGCGTGTCGTTTCGGTCAAACATGGCTCTCCTCCTTATGAAAAGGCCCGTTTTCCGAGTCCCTCGGAAAGCGGGCCGACGGACGCGGCGATCAGTTCGCAAGCGCCGGATTCAACGTGTAGCGGCACACGGTTTCGGCCGTCGCCAAAACGTGGCCTGCGATGCGTTCCTCCACGTCGGCGAGACGGAACACCTCGGGCAGATCCGTGAGTTCGCAGTCAAGCGCCAACACCGAGAAGCGGTAGTAGTGCCAACGGGCGTCGAAGAAGGGCGGACAGGGACCGTCGTAGCCGAGCCCCGTGCCGTCGGGACCGGGCAAAGCGTTGCCCACGTAATCGTTGACGCCCGGACGTCCGAAGGCACCGTTGCGCTTTTGATCGCCCGTGAGAAATCCTTCGGGAATGGCTTCGACTTCGGCCGGAATGTTCGCCTGTACCCAGTGCACGAAACGGCGGCGGGGCTGCGTGACGCTCAGAAGGCCGTCGCCCATCTTCGTCTGACGGTCAGTCGGAACGTCATCGTCCAGACAAAGGACGACGAAGCTCTTCGTTCCTTCGGGAACGTCCGTCCAGTGAAGTTCCGGATTGCGGTTTTCGGAGCGTTCCGTCGCACCGTTTTCCCCAATGCGACCGTACGCGAATTCCGGAGCGATAAAAGCGCCCTCGGCAAACGACGCGGATGCGATTTTCATGCGAATCCCCCTTGTGTCAGATCTGAATCCAAAACGTGGCCGGCCCGTCGTTGACGAGCGATACCATCATGTGCGCCCCGAAGACGCCCGTTTCCACGGGAAGGCCCTGCGCGCGGAGCGTCTCGACGTAGCGCCCGACGAGGCGTTCCCCCTCTTCGGGCGGCGCGGCTCGCGAGAAACCCGGGCGATTGCCCGAGCGCGTGTCCGCGGCGAGCGTGAACTGAGAAACGGCGAGAACGCTGCCGCCCGCATCGAGGACGGAGCGGTTCATGCGGCCTTCCTCGTCCTCAAAAACGCGCAGTTTGGCGGTCTTCTCTGCCGCGCGCACAGCCTTTTCATCCGTGTCGCCCGATTCGGCGCAAACGAGCGCAAGATACCCCGGCCCTGTTTGGCCGACCACCTTGCCCTCAACGGACACGCTCGCTTCGCACACGCGCTGCAAAAGCACGATCATGTCGCTCTCCCGTCAGGCGAGATGAATCCTGGCCCACTTGCGTTTGCCCACCTGAACGATGAGCTCTTCACCAGCCTTGAAACGCAGGCTCTTGTCCGAAACGCTTTCGCCCTGAATACGAACGCCCCCCTGATCGATCATGCGGTTGCCGTCCGACGTGGAGGAAACGAGCCCCGCTTCCTTCAACATGCGAGCGATCTGAACCCCCTCTTCGCCGGCGGAAACGGTCACATCGGGAATATCGGAGGGCATCGCGCCCTGACGGAACCGGTTGACGAATTCGGCTTCGGCGCCGTCGGCGGCCGCGGCACTGTGGAAACGCGCGACGATTTCCTTGGCAAGCATCACCTTGGCGTCGCGCGGATTGCGCCCTTCGGAGCATTCCTTCTTGAGCGTCGCGATTTCGTCGTTGGGACGAAGCGATAGGAGGTCGTACCAGTCCCACATGAGCGTGTCGGAAATCGACATGACCTTGCCGAACATATCGTTGGGCTCGTCCGTGATCCCGATGTAGTTGTGCTTGCTCTTGCTCATCTTCACCTGACCGTCGAGACCAACCAAGAGCGGCATCGTCAGGATGCACTGCGGCTCCTGACCGTACTGACGCTGCAGTTCGCGCCCGACGAGAAGGTTGAAGCGCTGATCGGACCCGCCGAGTTCGAGGTCGGCTTCAAGCGCCACCGAGTCGTAGCCCTGCATAAGGGGATAGAGAAGCTCGTGCATGGCGATGGGAAGTTCTTCGGCGTAGCGCTTGGCGAAATCTTCGCGCTCAAGCAGACGAGCAAGCGTATAGCGCGAGGCGAGCTGAATGAGGCCCACAGAACCGAGCGCGTTGGACCATTCGGAGTTGTAGCGGACTTCAGTCTTTTCCAGGTCGAGCACGTGCCCGGCCTGTGCGAGATAGGTTTCGGCGTTCGCCGTGATCTGTTCGCGCGAAAGAGGCGGACGCGTGACGTTGCGGCCCGACGGATCGCCGATGGCGGCCGTGAAGTCGCCCACAAGGAAGATCACCTGGTGCCCGAGGTCCTGAAGCTGACGAAGCTTGTTGAGCACCACCGTGTGTCCGATGTGGATGTCGGGGGCCGTGGGATCGAGCCCAAGCTTGCAGCGCAAGGGCTTTCCCGTCGCCTTCGAGCGGGCGAGTTTCTGCTCGAACTCTTCCTCGATCAGGAAGCTGTCGGTGCCGCGGCGGATGGTGGCCATGGCTTCGCGGATGTCATCGGTCACGGGAAGCTTCTTCGCGACCTCAATACCTTCACTCATCTTTGTCCTTTTTACTCGTTGAGGGCGTCCCCGAACATTCGGGCCCGCCCGATTCAATCTGTTAACTTTAACACGATCCCCGCCGCCGTCCTCGCAAACCAACGAGTTGCGCGTCGGAGCTCACCGAAGAAAAGCAGATTCTTTAGAATATAGCCCTCTTCACCCCAACCCCCCGTCCGTCATGAGCGCAGCTTCCTTTTTCGCCCGTCAGATCCGTTTTCTCGGGCGCTCCTACCTGACTTGGCAGCGAGGCGAGGCCGCTCGCCGCGGCATATCGTTTGCGCGCCGCACCAACCGCGGCGCCGCCCTCACGCTCTTCGCAGGCGCCCTCTGCGCCGTGACCCTCTCAGCCGTCGCCATGATGCCGAGTTTTCGGGAGACGACCTTCGAGACGCGCACCGTCGAGGAAATTCTGCCCGCCCCCGATCTCTCGGCCCGGATCGACAGCCTGCGCTCGGACCCGAACGTGTCAACCGAAGGACTCTTCGTGCGAAACGGCGACACCCTCACGTCACTTTTTGCCCGTCTCGGCATCGAGGACGACGAGGCCTTCGCCTGGATTCGGCGCACGCCCAAGGCGCGCCCCGTCGTCAACCCCCAACCGGGACAGTTCGTCTCCGCAGGGCGCCTCCCCGACGGACGTCTGAGCCATCTTCGCCTCTACATGGAAGGGCCCCACGAAGCCGACGAACGTACGATCGAAATTTCTCGTTACGGTGAATCCCTCTCGATCACCGTTCATCCCTTCACCTTCCACACCGAGGAAACTTACGCTTCGGCCCGGGCGGGACGCAATTTTCTGCAGACGACCCGAGCGCTGGGCCTGTCCTCGGGACTGCGTGAACAACTCGAAGCCGTCTGGGAGGGCGAAGTCAATCCCGTACGGGACATGAAGCCGGGCGACCGCATCCGCGTTCTCTTTGAGAAAAAGTTCGCCGACGGGACCTTCGTGCGGGACGGACGGCTTCTGGCCGTGCAGATCGTGCACGGTGACGATGTTTACGAGGCCGTGCGATTCCGCGGCGACGAGTCGGAGAGCTTCTACACGCTCGACGGCCAGTCCTCGCGGCAGACCTTTCTGCGCATTCCGCTCGAAGTGCAGGACGTGAGTTCTGAATACGCGCCGCTGCGGCGCCACCCCGTCACGGGAATCGTTCGCTCACACAATGGAACGGACTTTCGTGCGCCGAGCGGCACGCGCATCTTCGCCGCTTCCAACGGCGTCGTCACGCTGCGCCGCTACGAAGCCCGCGGCTACGGACACTACATCAAGATCGATCACGGGCTCGGGCGTACGACCCTTTACGCCCACATGTCGAAGGTGGCCCCCGGAATCCGCGTGGGCGCCCGCGTCAAGAAGGGCGACGTCATCGGCTACGTCGGTGCCACGGGGCTCGTCACCGGTCCGCATCTGCACTACGAACTCATGTTTGACGACGTGCAGGTGAATCCCAAGACGGCGGACCTTCCCGATACGGAAAACCTCTCGAACTACCAGCTCGCACAGATGCACGCCCAGGCTGACGTCTGGCTCAAGGCATTCGATAAATTCGCCGAAGAGGAAGGCGAATCGCTTCCGTCCATCCTCAAAGCTGAGACCAAGGCCCGGGAGGAGGCACAGCAAAAGGCAGCGCAGACCCGGGAAGAAGAGGAAGCCGCGGAGCAGGCCTCATGAGCCGCCTCATCATCGGACTCATGTCGGGCACGAGTCTCGACGGCACCGACGCGCTCGCCGTGCGCTTTTTGCCCGACGGGAGGATGACGCGTCTCGGACGCGCCCACCGCCCCTTCCCCGTTGCGCTTCGCGAGACGCTCTTCGGACTCGCCACCGCCCGCTTTGCGGACGAAATCGAACGCGCGGGCGAAGCGTCCGTCGGACTCGCCGACGAATACGCCGAAACGGTTTTCGAACTCCTTGAAACGCTCGGACTTTCCTCCCGTGACGTCACGGCCCTTGCCGTGCACGGACAAACCGTGCGGCACCGCCCGGAGAAGGGCTTTTCCCTGCAGCTCAACCATCCGGCACGCCTTGCCGAACGCACGGGCATCGACGTTCTGTGCGACTTTCGGGCCCGCGACATTGCCGCGGGCGGCCAGGGCGCCCCGCTCGTCCCCGCCTTTCATCGGGCGGTTTTTGCAGGCGACGACGACCGTGCGGTCGTCAACGTGGGCGGCATCGCCAACGTCACGATCCTCACGAAGGAAAAAACGGAAGGTTTCGACACAGGCCCGGGAAACATGCTTCTCGACGCCTGGTGCCTGCGGGAAACGGGCGAAGCCTTCGATCGGGACGGCGCCTTCGCCCGCAAAGGACGCCTTTTGCCTGATCTCCTGGGCGAACTTCTGTCGGACCCCTACTTCCGTCTCTCCCCTCCGAAGTCGACAGGCCGCGAAACCTTTCACCTCGGTTGGCTCACCGAACGGCTCGGCACACGCCGCTTTGCCCCCGAAGACGTCGCGAGAACGCTGACGGTTCTCACGGCCCGCACGGTCACGGATGCGCTCCGTCGCTGGGCCCCGCGCGTTGAAACGCTCTTCGTCTGCGGCGGAGGCGCACTCAATCCCCTTCTCATGGAAGAACTCCGCAACGCCTTCCCCGGAAACGTGCATTCCACCGAGGCGCTCGGCATTCATCCGATGGACGTCGAATGCCAGGCCTTCGCTTGGCTCGGCCACCGCTTCCTCGAGCGACTCCCTGGCAATCTTCCCGCCGTCACGGGTGCCCGGGGCGAGCGCATTCTCGGCGCGCTCTATCCGCATTGATTCAGCTTTGCAGAAACAACTTCGGGGTGCCGCAAGGCACCCCGAAAGGCATTTCAACGACCGTTTTGCGTCAGACGCTGAAGGACGAACCACAGCCGCAGGTCGTCACCGCGTTGGGATTGTCGATCACGAACTGTTCGCCCGAGAGACCTTCCTTGAAGTCGATCTTCGCTCCGACGAGATACTGATAGCTCATCGCGTCGATCAGAAGAGTGACGCCACCCTTTTCCATCACGGCGTCGTCGGCGTTTTGTTCCTCATCGAACGTGAAGCCGTACTGAAAGCCCGCGCAACCGCCGCCCTGCACGAAAACGCGCAGCTTGAGGTTGGGGTTGCCCTCCTCTTCCATTAGGGCGCGCACTTTGTTGACCGCCGCGTCCGTGAAGTTGATGGGATCGGGCACGAGTTCAGGCACCGCTTCTTCCTGCGTTTCAACTTTTTTCGTTTCTTCCGTCATAACCTTTCCATCGGTTTTTTCGTTGGCGTTCGTCCGCTGCCGGACGGAGCGCTTCCGTCAGGAGCGAACCCTCCTGTCGGATCAATTGAGAAAGCGATGCGTCGGGCATCGCGGGCACTCTATCCTACACCAAAACGAATCCGATCTCGGCAGGTTTTCGAGTATTTTGGTCAGGAATTATTTCCCCCTTCCCTTTGCTTTGCTATGCTTGGGACCGTTCCTGTTTTTCGGAGGTGTTTTCGCCATGCGTGCGACCAATCCGGGGTTCGTCCCCGACTCTCCCTTCACCCGTCCCCTGCCCGAGGTCTGGAGCGAATTTTTCTCGCGTTTTCCCAAGGCTGAACTGCACTGCCACCTGCTCGGCACGATCACGAAGTCGACCTTTGAGGACCTCGTGCGCCTCTCGGGCGCTCCAGTCACGCAGGAAGAAATCGACGGCTTTTTCACCCGCGGCGACAAGCCTGTGGGCGTCCTGCGCATTTTCCGCGCGCTTGAAGCGCACATTCTCTCCCGTCCGGAATTTCTCGAGCGCATCGCCTACGAACATACCGTGGCCGTCTCGCGCCTGGGCGTGCGCTACATCGAATACTTCTGGAATTCGACGGGCCTCAAACACTTCTACTCTTTTGACGAAGGGCAAAAGGCCATCATACGCGGTCTGAAGCGCGCCGAAGCCGAGTGCGGCACCGTGGGCCGCCTCATTCCCTCCATCGACCGCGAAGACACCCCGGAAGAAGCGGTCTTCATGGTTGAGGAAATGATCCGCCACCCCATGCCCGAAACCCTCGGGATCGGGATCGATTACCGTGAAACCGGACACGAACCCGAAAACTTCTGGAAGGCCTACCGCCTCGCCAAGAAGGCGGGACTCCGCATCACGGCCCACGCGGGCGAATTCGGCGAACATTGGCGCAACGTCGAGACCGCGATGGACCTTCTCGAAGTCGAACGCGTCGATCACGGCTACACGATTACGGACAATCCGGCCCTGATGAATGAAGCCCGCCGCCGCGGCCTCATCTTCACGGTCGTCCCGACCAATTCCTACTATCTTCGTACCTTCACGGACGAAGAGTGGGCGATCCGCCAACCGATCCGCAAGATGGTCGAAGCGGGTCTGCGCGTCTTCCCCAACAGCGACGACCCGACAATGCACCACGTCAATGCGGCCGAAAGCTGGCTTTTGATGTTCAACTGGCTCGGCTTCGACCTTCCGGCCCTGCGCGGCATGGTCGAAAACAGCATCGACGCGGCCTGGGTGAGCGACGAGCAGAAGACCCTCTGGAAGGAGGAGTGGCTCGCCGAATTCGATCGTCTTGCCCAAGCACTCCCGCCGCTTCCGGAACGCTGAGCGAATCCTGAGATACGCCGCGCCCTGCGCGGCGTTTTTTCTTTCGCACGGACGCAAAAAAGCCCGGGGACCGAAATCCTCGGGCTTTTTCGTGCCGACGGGAAGGTCTTTCGACCTTGCCCGGGAAAAGCGGTTAGCGCTTGCTGAACTGCTTGGCGCGGCGGGCCTTGCGAAGACCAACCTTCTTACGTTCGACTTCGCGGGCGTCACGCGTCACGAGGCCGGCGTTCGAAAGGACGGACTTGAGGCCTTCATCGTAGTCGATGAGGGCACGAGTGATGCCGTGACGGACGGCGCCGGCCTGGCCGGATTCACCGCCACCGCTGACGTTGACGGTGATGTCGAACGTTTCGGTGTTTTCCGTAAGTTCGAGAGGCTGCATGACGACCATGCGGCCCGTTTCACGGTTGAAGTACTGTTCCAAGGGACGACCGTTGATAACGATCTTGCCCGTGCCGCGCTTCATGAAGACGCGGGCAACCGAGCTCTTGCGACGGCCCGTGCCGTAATTGTAAATGCCGATCATCTTTCAAGCCTTTTCTTAGAGGTCGAGGACCTGGGGTTGCTGAGCGGAATGCGGGTGTTCGGCACCGGCGTAGATCTTGAGCTTCTTGATCATGGCGTAGCCGAGCGGTCCCTTCGGGAGCATGCCCTTGACGGCGATTTCGAGCGCGCGGCCCGGATGCTTCGCCTGCATTTCCTTGAAGGTCGTTTCGTAGATACCGCCGGGGTAACCCGTGTGGCGATAGTACGTCTTCTTGCCCGCCTTTTCAGCGGAGAGCTTCAACTTGTCGGCGTTGATGACGACGATAAAGTCGCCCGTGTCGACGTGGGGCGTGAATTCGGGCTTGTGCTTGCCGCGCAGGCGCAGAGCGATTTCGCTGGCAAGACGGCCGAGCACCTTATCACTGGCATCGACCACGAACCAGTCGCGCTTAACCTCAAGCGGCTTGGCCGAGAAGGTCTTCATTGCGTTCACCTACAAAAAGTGTGTTTCGAACATCGCGGCAGCGGATGGCGCCGCCTTGACAACGCCCCGATGGTCGAAAGGAATTCAAAAAGAAAGCAGATCTCTCCGTCCTCCTCACTCGGGAGGCGGTGATCCGCCATATACGTTGCGTCCAGCTTCATCGCCGTGGCGGTGCCAGTGGAAAATCGATGGGGTAAGCAATCCGCCCGACAAAGCTAGGGGAGCGATTTTATTCGATTCATCGGGAGACTGTCAAAGAAATCCTGAATCTTTTTTTTCGCCCCGTTCTCATCCGTCAGCCGAGAAGTCCTTCGACGTACTTGGCGGTGCCCGAGAGGAACATCTGCGTGGCCATCATCGCGAGGAGAAGTCCCGTGAGGCGTTCGACGGCCATGGTCACCTTTTCTCCGAGCTTTTGCTGCAGCCAATCGGCCGAGGCGAGCACCAGAAAGGAGACGAAGGCCGTGATGACGACGATGGCCCCCCACTCGAGCGTACGGCTCGGATCGGTGGCGGCGATCATCATGATGGTCGCGATGGTGGAAGGCCCCGCGATGGCCGGAATCGCAAGCGGCACGATGAAGGGTTCGCCATCGGGCGTTTCCCCGAAGACCCCCTCTTTGGAAGGAAAGACCATGCGGATGGCCATGAGCATGACGATCACAGAACCACCGATCGTCAGCGCGGCGTCCGAGAGGCCGAGCGCCGTCATGAAGGCGTGGCCGAAGAACATGGCAAGGAGAAGCGTCACCATGGCGATCACGCACTCCCGAAAAATCACCCGCACGCGGCGGTGATTGGGAACATTCTTCATGCAGGCGATCGTGATGGGAATGTTGCCGAGTGGGTCCGCCATCAGCACCATCAGCATCAGAGCGCCCCAAAAACCGTATTCCATAGATTTTCCGTCCTAGCGAAACAAAACCGCCCGAAACTCCGAGTCAGGGGTTCCGGGCGGCAATGATTATACGAAAAGGGAGGCGCATCAGGCCTGCGTTTCTTCCGTATTTTCCGAGGCAGTCTCGACGAGCGCGGCCTCAACCGTTTCTTCGGTTTGCTCGGCGGGTTCGGAGGCTTCCTCAAAGACCGCGCGAACCTTCGGCAGGAGCGCTTCGGTACGTTCGGCGTTCATCTGCCCGAGGCGCAGACGGCGGAAGAGAACGTCCTCGGCCGTGCGGGCGCCTTCGTATTCGCGGCTGTAGCGGGCGTATTCGACCACCTTGGCGTCGGCCTCCTCGCTCTTTTCCGCAGCCACTTCGAGCGCCGCCTGATCCCAGACCTGATCGGCGAAGATCGGCAGATCCTTCGTGACGCACAGACGCGCCGGGATGAGGTGGCGTTGCGTGGCTTCGAGCATGGCGTGTTCAGCCATCTTGCGGTAGGCCGTCCACTTCCCGCCCGTCACGGTGATCATGTTGCCGTATTCCGGAATCACCGCGTGTTCACGCGAGACCTTGGCGGTGGAACCCGCCGAACCCGTCGCCTGAGGATTGAAGAGCGGACGCAGACCGGCGAAGGTCGCCTTCACGTCTGCGCGCGTGATGGGCTTTTCAAGGTAGCCCGACGCGGTTTCGATCATGAAGTTCACTTCCTCTTCGCTCACCTTCGGATCGAAGTCCGCTTCACGCTGTTCGACATCCGTCGTGCCGACAAGGAGCATTTCGTGCCAGGGAATCGCAAAGAGAACGCGACCGTCGCGGGTCTTCGGGATCAACATGCCCGTGTCGCCGGGCATGAAGCTCTTGTCGAGCAGAATATGCGAGCCGCGCGAAACGCGAACGAGCGTCGAGGCATCGGGATCGACCATGCGGCGGATCGGATCGACCCAAGCGCCCGCGGCGTTGAAGACCATCTTCGTGCGAATGCGGAATTCCTCGCCCGTTTCCTTATCGCGTGCCGTGACGGACTGAATCCAACCGCCCTTGCGCTCGATCCCGATGACGGGCATGTAGTTGAGGGGCGTGGCGCCGAGGTTGTAGGCCGTGCGCATGAGCGCGACCGTCAGGCGGGCATCGTCGAACTGCCCGTCGTAGAACTGCACGCCGCCCATGAGGCCTTCGGCCTTCACGCCCGGCAGGCGCGAGAGCGTTTCTTCGCGCGAGAGGCTGCTCGTGCGGCCAATGCCATAGCCGCCGTAGGTCATCGCCGAGTAAATGCCGAGACCCACGGTGAAATATTCACGTTCCCACTTCTTGTAGGTCGGCAGAATGAAGGGCTTCGCATGAACAAGGTGCGGAGCGTTCTTGATGAGGATACGGCGTTCCTTGAGCGCTTCACGAACCAAGCCCCAGTCGCGGGGATTCTTCATGTAGCGCACGCCTCCGTGAATGAGTTTCGTCGAACGCGACGAGGTGCCCGCGGCAAAGTCCTGCGCCTCGAGCAAAACGGTCTTCAGACCGCGCGAGGCCGCGTCCACAGCGATGCCAACGCCCGTGGCGCCGCCGCCGATGACCACCACATCCCACAGAGGATCCTGACGCAGCTCTTCGAGCAACGCTTCCCGAACAAGGGGTTTCACTTCAGACATGTTCACTGGTTCCAATTTCGGGCCCGGCCGACGGCACGTGACCACTGGTTCATCAAAGAGGTTTTCTGGTCCGCGCTCATGGAGGGCTCGAACACGCGATCGACCCGCCAGAGCGAAGAAAGTTCGTCCAAATCCCTCCACACGCCGCAGGCGAGCCCCGCGAGGAAGGCGGCGCCGAGCGCGGTGGTTTCGGTATTGGCCGGCCGAATGACGGGCACGCCCGAGATGTCGGCCTGAAATTGCATGAGAAGATCGTTGCGCGAAGCGCCGCCGTCCACGCGCAGTTCCGCGAGCGGCAGGTGCGCGTCGCGCTGCATCGCTTCGAGCACTTCGGCGCACTGGAAGGCGATGCCTTCGAGCGCCGCGCGCGCCACGTGCGCGCGGTTCGTCGCGCGGGTAAGACCGATGAGCAGTCCGCGGGCGTCGCTGTCCCAATAGGGAGCGCCGAGCCCCACGAAGGCGGGCACGAGGTAGACGCCGCCGTTGTCGGGCACGGAACGCGCAAGCTCCTCGACCTCGGAAGCGCTCGAGAAAAACTGCAGTCCGTCACGCAACCATTGTACGACGGCCCCGGCGATGAACACGCTCCCTTCGAGGGCGTATTCCGCCGGAAGAGAGCCGCGCCGCCAAAGGGCCGTACCCAAAAGACGCTGCGTGCTGATTCTCGGGATCGTGCCCACGTTCATGAGAAGAAAGCCGCCCGTCCCGTAGGTGTTCTTCGCCGTGCCCGGCGCAAAGCAGGCCTGCCCGAAAGAGGCCGCCTGCTGGTCGCCCGCAACGCCCGCGATCGGAATGGCCCGGCCCCAGAGAGCGGGATCAGTTTCAGCGATCACGGCCGAGCTCGGCACGATTTCGGGAAGCATCGCCTTCGGGACGTCAAAGAGCTGCAGGAGTTCGTCGTCCCACTGTCCCGTGCGCAGATTGCACAAAAGCGTGCGCGAAGCGTTCGTGAGGTCAGTCGCATGACGACGACCGCCCGTGAGCTGCCAAATCAGCCAGGCGTCGACCGTACCGAAGGCGATTTCGCCCCGCTCGGCCCGGACGCGAGCGCCCGGAATCCGGTCGAGCAACCACCGGATTTTCGTCGCGGAGAAGTATGGATCGAGACGCAGACCGGTCTTACCCGCCACCATCTCCTCTTCCCCGCGGCGACGCAGCTCCTCGCAGAAGTCCGACGTACGGCGGTCCTGCCACACGATGGCGGGTGCGAGAGGTTCGCCGGTCTTTCGGTCCCAGAGAATCGTCGTTTCGCGCTGATTGGTGAGGCCGATCGCGGCGATTTCTTCCGGTCGGACGCCCGAGCGGCGAAGCGCCCGATCGACGCAACGGCGCGTCGTTTCCCAAATCTCGAGGGCGTCGTGTTCGACCCAACCCAAAGCCGGATAGTGCTGACCGAACTCTTCCTGTTCGAGCCACACGACCTGCGCGCGCTCGTTGAAAAGGAGCGCACGGGAGCTCGTTGTGCCTTGATCAAGTGCGAGGATGTACTTCACGGCGATTCACCTGTGTTGACTGGCGTCGGGCGCGCTCTGCGCGCCCTTCGTATACGCAGAACATTCTATCGGAGCGAACCTCCGAGAAATCTTAAGCGACCGTATCTTCTTCCTTGCTTTCGGCTTCACCGTAGGAAGCCGTTTCGACGTCGTCCTCACGGTCCGCGTCGGCAAAGAGCGCTTCGGCCTCTTCTTCCGTCACGACAGGCTTGGCTTCGGCCTTCTTTTCCTCCTTCTTGAGGAGACCTGCGGCGGCGATCAAATGGCGCAGAGCGTCGTTGACGGCGTCGGCGTTTTCAAAGTAGGGCGCCACGTCGGCGGCGAGACGCACGACGGCGTTCTTTTCAAAGTCGCTCTTTTCGGCGTAGCGACGGTTTTCGAGCGCACGCGCGCGCGGACCCGATCGAACGCCGAAAGCGTCGCGGCGATCGTTGAAGCGGCGCCCTCCCTGGGCACGGCGGTCCGCAAAGCGGCCGCCGTCGCGGCGATCAGAAAAACGGCCGCCGTCGCGACGGTCGGAGAAGCGGTCTTCACGACGGTCCGAGAAACGGTCTTCGCGGCGATCCGAAAAGCGATCTTCACGACGGTCGGAGAAACGGCCCTCTCGTCGGTCCGACTCAAATCCGCCGCGGTGCGGCCCGTTCATTTTCCAGGGTTTGCGATCCATTGAAGTGAATTCCTATTGACGTCAAATAGTTCAGAAGGGACGCGCCGGCGGCGCGTCTTCGCTCCCCAGCGCGGGAAGCGGGTTCCGGAATCTTAACATTGTATCGAAAGCGCACCCCGACCGCCTCTTTCCGACCTTCCGGTGTCTTTCCGGCGGCAAGATTTCCCTTCCAAGCGTTTCCAAAAGGGCGTCGGGGTTTCTTCTTGCAACAAGCTTCGTGCAAAAAAACGGGCGAGGGCATATATTTGTCTTACGGAGGGTGAAAAAACGCTTTCCCCCTCCCACTATCGAAGCGGTGTTTGACCGCCTCATTCGACGGCGAGCCGATCGTCGTCCAACAAGAACAAAGAGAGGTGTTTATGCCCCAATCCCTTCAGATCGTATTTCATGGCGTAGACCGTTCCGAAGCCGTTGAACAGGCCGTTACGAAGAACGTAGAAGCCTTGCGCCGCTTCGATCAGCGCCTCGGTCCCTGCAAGGTGACGGTGTCTC
Organism: uncultured Sutterella sp.; assembly: GCA_900545275.1. Lineage (GTDB taxonomy): Bacteria > Pseudomonadota > Gammaproteobacteria > Burkholderiales > Burkholderiaceae_F > Sutterella. The sequence goes on along the minus strand of UQYG01000006.1, from coordinate 8,327 downwards.
AGGAGGGTCATCAGACCATCGGCGAATACAGCGTCCGCGTGGACGTCCTCGCTTCGGGGCACGACGTGATCGTGAACCGCTCGAACATGGATGTAATGCTTGCGATCAACGACGCCTTCGATAGCGTCCGCCGCGCAGTAAAGGACGAAGCCGACAAGCGCCGCAATCATTGATCTCGTACGCCGCCGAATCTTCGGCGATGAACAATAAAAAACCCGCAACAGCCAGAGCCGTTGCGGGTTCTTCTTTTTCTGCGCCTTTCTCGTTTGTTTTCCGCGGCGTCTTATTGGATGGCGTCCCTACGGGGATTCGAACCCCGGTACCAACCGTGAAAGGGTTGTGTCCTAGGCCTCTAGACGATAGGGACCTTATCCTTGGTGGAGGTAAGCGGGATCGAACCGCTGACCTCTTGCATGCCATGCAAGCGCTCTCCCAGCTGAGCTATACCCCCGTGGATCAGAGAATGTGAATTTTGCCACAACTTTTGGAAGAATGCAAGCGTCTAGAGATTTTTTTTTTGCTTTTTCAGAAAATTTTTCTGCATGCCCGCTCATGAGCTCTCCGTTCGGGGTCGCGAATGTCCGCTAGACTAAGCCAATTACACGCTTGTTTGATCGTCCCGCCCGGGCGCGGGGCCGTTTTACAACCCATACATGACGTCCGACGAAAAGCAACTGGCCATCTCCCTCAGAGGGGCCTCACAGAACAATCTCCGACATCTCGACCTCGACTTCATCCGAGGGCAGTTCACGACGGTTACCGGTCCCTCGGGTTCGGGAAAGAGCTCGCTCGTCATCGACACGCTCTTTGCCGAGGGGCAGCGCCGCTACATAGAGACCTTCAGTCCCTACGCCCGGCAGTTCATCGACCGCATGCCCGCTCCGAAGGTGGAGAAGGTCACCGGCATTCTCCCGGCGATCGCCATCGAGCACACCAATACGGTGCGCACGCCCCGCTCCACCGTAGGCACGCTCACGGGCCTCAATGACCACTTCAAGGTACTCTTTGCCAACCACGCGTCACTTTTTTGCGAACGTTGCGGACGTCCGGTGCGCCGACGCGACCCGGAAGCGATCTGGAACGACCTTGAACTGCGTCTGGCAAAATCCGCCCCCGAAGGGCTCGACTCGCGCGTAGGCGTCGCCTTTTCGCTCACGGTTCCCTCGACGTTGCCGCTCGAAACGGCCGAGGCAATGCTCTCGCAGCAGGGCTACACGAAGATTCTCAAAGTCGTCGAAGACAAAACGGAGCACCGCCTCGTCGTGCTCGCAGACCGCTTCCGCGCCTCGTCGGTCGAGCCCGAACGCGTGAGCGAAGCGCTCACAGCGGCGCTCGACAAGGGAAGGGGCGTGTGTGAAATCTGGCTTCTCCCCCGTGACGAAGAGCCCGTTCGCTTCACGGCCTACGGAATGGATCTCTATTGCGGCGACTGCGACCGTCACTATGAAGAAACGAGCCCGGCGCACTTCAGCTTCAATTCTCCCGTCGGCGCCTGTCCCAACTGCAACGGCTACGGCCGCTCGTCCGAATACGACTGGAAGCGACTCCTCCCGGACGATCGTCTCTCGATCGCCGAGGGAGCGGTTGCGGTGCTTACGCCGACGGGACACTATCGGGACTTCCTGGCGCTTCTTGTACGACGCGCCCCACATGCGGGCGTGGATCCTCATCGTCCCTGGAAGGACCTGAGCGACGAAGCGAAGCGCTGGGTGTTCGAAGGAGACGAAGACTTTCACGAGTGGAAAACCGACCGCCGCTGGGGCGGCGTACACCGCTTCTTCACGTGGCTCGAAGAGCACAAGTACAAGTTCTACGTCCGTTGGACGATCGCCTTTTACCGCACCTACACGACCTGTCCGATCTGTCTCGGGGCGCGTCTGCGCGACGAAAACTTCGCCTGGCGCTACGTGCTTCCCGATGGAGTCGAAGCGCCCGACCTGTCCTTCGAGCGTTTTCTCCCGCATTCGATGAAGGCCCTCCCCCATCCCGAGAAACTCCCGGGCTGGAATTTTCATGAAGTGATGACGATGCCTATATCGTCCCTTCACCGAATCTTCCCTGCCGCCCTCCAAAAGCCAAGGGACGCGGCGGAGACGCTCGTTCTTCATGAAATCTCGGCGCGGCTCGACTATCTGATGGAGGCGGGGCTCGGATATCTCACGCTCGACCGGCTGAGCCGCACGCTCTCGGGCGGGGAACTGCAACGCGTTACGCTCACGCAGGCCCTCGGAACCTCGCTGACGAACACGCTCTTTTTGCTCGACGAACCGAGCATCGGTCTACATCCGAGGGATCTCAACCGCATCAACGGCATCATCCGCCGCGTCACCGAGGCGGGCAACACCGTGATCGCGATCGAACACGATCCGCAGGTGATGCTCGCCTCCAACCGTATGGTGGATCTGGGGCCGGGCGCAGGCAAGGAGGGCGGCGCCATTGAGTTCGACGGGGAGACGCGTGCCGCGCTGCGCCCGGAAAATTCGACTCTCACGACGGACTATCTGACGGGAAGACGGCGCATCGAGCGCTCCGACAAGCTTTTCTGGACGCCAGAAGACGGCGGTTGGACGATCGAAGACGCCGCCGAACACAACCTCAAGAACCTCACCGTCACGATCCCTCGCAACCGATTCGTAGCCGTTGCGGGCGTCTCGGGTTCGGGCAAATCGACCCTCATCAACGACATCTTTTATCGGGCCGTGCGGCGCGCGCTCGCTCAGGACGACGGCGAACCCGGCCGTTTCGGCGCCCTCCGGGGAGACTTGCCCGCAGAGATTCACCTGATCGATCAGTCTCCGATTCAGCGCAATCTCCGAAGCACTCCGGTGAGCTTCATCGGCGCCTACGATGAAATCCGCAGGCTCTTTGCCGCCTCTCCGGAAGCGAAGGCGGCGGGCCTTACGCCGGGAGACTTTTCCTTCAATACGGGCAGCGGCCGCTGTCCCGCGTGCGCGGGCACCGGCGTGGAAGTCGTCGAAATGCAGTTTCTCTCCGACGTGCAGATCCCCTGCTCGATTTGCTCGGGGAAGCGCTTCACGCCCCGCGTTCTCGCCGTCGGCATCACGATCGGCGCTCGCCGCTATACGATCGATGACGTTTTGCACGCCACCGTGCGCGAAGCGATCGACCTCTTCGGCGAGGATTCGCGCATCGGCCGGGCCCTCGCGCCGCTCGTCGAGCTCGGACTGGAATACCTCGAGCTCGGACAGCCCATCTCCACGCTTTCGCCCGGCGAAGGCCAGCGCCTCAAGCTGGCCGAATTCATTCAGAACGAAATCTCTCCGAAAAAGACCCGTTCACGCCGCGCGAAAACGGTACAGAAGGTGTTTCTCTTTGACGAACCTTCGAGCGGTCTGCATTTTGAGGACGTGCGGCACCTGGTCGCCCTTTTCGACCGCCTCGTGCGAAACGGACACACGGTCGTCACGATCGAACACAACCTCGACGTCATCGCCTCGGCCGACTGGGTGATTGAACTCGGTCCCGACGGCGGTGCCGAAGGGGGTGAACTTCTCTATGAAGGGACGCCCGAAGCGCTTGCGGCGACCCGCGCGACCGCCACGGGCGAAGCGCTCGCCGCCTGGCGCGACGCGCGCACGCCCGAAGGTCCCAAGGCCTTCTTCAATCTGCCCGAACCGAAAGTCGGCCAAGCGGATCCTCTGGAAAAGCACGCAATCGTAGTGCGGGGCGCCCGAGAAAACAATCTCAAAAACATCACGGCCGTCATCCCGCGTGACCGCTTCACTGTGCTCTCGGGGCCGAGTGGCAGCGGCAAGAGCACGCTCGCCTTCCGCATCGTCTTTGCCGAAGGACAGCGACGCTACATCGACAATCTGAGCGCCTACGCTCGAAGCCGCATCCAGCCGCCTCCGATTCCGGACTACGACTCGATCCGAGGCATTCCGCCCACGGTTTCGATCGAACAGCGAACGAGCCGCGGCGGTTGGCGCTCGACTGCCGCCACGATGACCGAGATCTATCACTACGCGCGACTGCTCTTTGCCCGTCTCGGTGAAAAGAAGGTGGGCCGCGGTTTCGTTCGCCTCCACGACGCGGATCCAAGACTCTTTTCCTACAACACCAAGCTCGGCGCCTGCCCGAAATGTCTTGGCTACGGTTTCGTGAGTCAAAGTGTGGAAAAAGCCAAGCGCAACGACGACAAGGAAAACGCCTACGCCAACGAACTCGCTCCCGCGGCCCGCGACCGGGACGTCCGCGTCGTGTGTCCCGCTTGCGAAGGAAAGCGTCTCTCCAAGGCCGCACTCGCCGTTCATTGGCAGGGCATTACGATCGCCGACTTCTCGGCGATGACCGTGAAGGAGGCGCTTGCTTTCTGTCGAAATCTCTCGCTCGACGAACACGACGCGGCCGTGGCGCAGGAGGCTCTGAAGGAAATCGTGGCGCGACTCGCCTTCCTCGACGAAGTGGGACTCGGCTACCTTGAACTCGACCGTGCCGCGCCGACGCTTTCGGGCGGCGAAGCACAGCGAATCCGACTTGCTACGCAGATCAACAGCACCCTGCGCGGCGTCTGCTATGTGCTTGACGAACCCACCATCGGTCTGCACCCGAGAGACAACCGCGTGCTGATCGACGCTCTGAAGCGTCTGTGCCGTCTCGGCAACACGCTTCTCGTCGTGGAGCACGACGAAGACACGATCCGAGCGGCCGACCACCTGATCGACATCGGTCCGGGCGCGGGCAAGCTCGGCGGCGAAATCGTTGCCGAAGGTACGCTCGAGGACCTTCTCGCCAACCCGCGCTCGCCGACGGGCCGGGCCCTCTCGTCGCCTCATCGTTCGACGGGCGTCCCCGAACATCGCTTCGATGCGTCGGCGGATCCTCATCTGACGGTGTGCGGCGTGGCGCTTCGCAATCTGAAAATCGAACGGCTCGACATTCCGCTCGGCGCGCTCACGGTCGTGACGGGCGTGTCGGGATCGGGCAAATCCACACTCACGCGCGAAATGCTACTCTCATCGCTCTCTGCCCTCCTTCACGGCGAACCGACCGTCGGGTGCGAGCGCATCGAAGGAGCCGAGGCCGTTCAGCGCGTATGCGAAGTGACGCAGTCGCCCATTGGCGGATCGCTTTACTCTTGCCCAGCGACCTACGTGGACTTTGCGAAGGACATCCGTGCCCTTTTTGCCGAAACGAACGCCGCCAAGGAGCGCGGCTACACTTCCTCTCAGTTTTCCTTCCAGATTTCGCCGGGGCGCTGCCCGAATTGTTCGGGCAGCGGCATTGAGACGCTCGAAATGAAATTTCTCCCCGACGTGCGGATTCAGTGCAAAGTATGCGAAGGAAAGCGCTTTGACCGGGACACGCTCGAAGTGACGTGGAAAGGGAAGAACTTCAGCGAAGTGCTCGCTATGTCGGTGGACGAAGCGAAGGAATTCTTCTCATCCGTCACGAAGATTCGGCAGCCGCTCTCGCTTCTCTCGGACATCGGCCTTGGCTACCTCAAGATCGGTCAGCCGACCTCCATGATTTCAGGAGGCGAAGCGCAGCGCATCAAGCTTGCCTATGAACTCGTCAAGGCCCGCGAAGGTACGCGCTACGCCGCGCGGGCGCCGCACACGGTCTACATCCTTGACGAACCCACCGTTGGACTGCACATTGCGGACGTGGAAAAACTCCTCAACGTATTGAAGCGCCTCGTTCGGGCGGGCCATACGGTGATCGTCGTCGAGCACAACCTCGACGTGATGGCGGCGGCCGACTGGATGATCGACCTCGGTCCCGAGGGCGGTCCGGAGGGCGGGCGCGTGACCGCAAAAGGAACGCCCGCCGAGGTGGCGAAAACGGACACGCACACCGGGCGGGCGTTGAGGGAGCATCTTGCGCGCTGACGCGCTCAGCGGCGCTCCACGAGATACATCGCGACGGCGGCGGCAAAGAGCATGGCCGCCGTCGGCGTGATAGCCACCGCAACGGGCGACCAAGTGTTGACGGCGCCAAGATAGGAGAAGATGTTGTTGAGCGCGTAAAAGACGATCCCGATCATAACGCCGAAGAAGATCTTGATCGCCATCCCCCCCGAGCGGGCGTTCATGTAGGCAAACGGCATGCTGAGAGCGAGCATGACGAGCGTGGCGAGCGGGTAGAAGACCTTCGTCCAAAACGCGATCTCGTACTGCTCGGTCTGCTGATTGTTTTTCTCGAGATGGGCGACGTAGCGGTCCAGATCCCGCATCGACATGTTTTCGGGCTTGCTTGTCATGACGCTCAAAATGTCCGGCCCGATGGAGGACTTCACGAAGAATTCCTCGGCCGGTCTCACTTCGATGCGATCCGTCATGGGGGCGTTGTTCGTGACGTCGACCTTCGGATAAACAACCGCGACGGCGTCGTGAAGAACCCAGCCGCCGTCCCGGTATTCGGCGCTTTCCGAGCGGATGAGCCGCAGGAGGTGACCGTTCTCGTTGAATTCAAAGAATCGCCATGCGCCGGTAACGTTGCGGTCCTGCGCGCTGATGTATTTGACGTTGAGGTAGCGGTCGACCTTTCGGCCTTCGTCGTCGGTCGTCGCGTCGCGGATCCACACGCCCGAGGTGTAGCCGCGCGCGGAGACGGCCCCGCCCTTTTCGAGCGTGACGCGGAGCTCCTGCGCGTAACGCGTGGCCGGCGGCGAGACGAGCTCACCCATCCCGTAGGTAAAGAGCACGACGAGGAGCCCGGGAACGAGAAGACTCGCGGCAAGCGACACGGGAGAGAGCCCTGCCACGCGCAACACGGTGAATTCGGAATTAGACGCCCAACGCGACATCGTGTATACGGAGGCGAGGAGAACGGCGATCGGCATCACCTCATAGATGCGCGCCGGCAACGAGAGCGCCGTGAAGACGAAGGCGTCGGAAAGACCGAAGTTCTTGCCCACGTCGTCCAACTGATTGATCAGATCGAAGAAGGCGAAGAGCGCCACGAGCGCCAAAAGCACGAAAGAGGTGGACGCGAGAATTTCGCGGGTGAACTGCTTGGTGATGACTCTCATCGGGCGGCCTCCTTACGCGAACGAAGACGCCGCCACAATGCCCCGGGACTCGCCCAGGCGGGAAGCCAGCTCATGAAGTAAACCCAACGCACGAAACACACGACAACAAGCACGAAGACAAGACCGTGCAACGTGGCCAATCCCGTCCAAAGACCGATCTTTTCGTGTTCAACCCACGTCTGGAAAATCGAAATGGCATTCAAATAGAGAATGAATACGAGAGCGGCCATGATGAGATTGAGGCTTCGCCCGGCGCGGGGACTCGTACAGGAAAGAGGCAGAGCCAAAAGCACGAGGTTGAACGCGGCGAAAGGCCAGGAAATGCGCCAGAGCGCCTGCCCGAGATTTTCCGCGGTAGGATTCGCAAATAGGAAGGGAGTCGGCAGCGAACGGGTTCGAAGGTCCGCAAGGGGACGGTCGATCTTCACGTCCACGCGCATGCCGTACTCCTTGAATTCGACGATGCGGGTCGTGGGCGAGCCGATCTCTGTTTCATAACGGCGACCTTCGTGGAGAACGATATAGCGGTCTCCCTCTTCGTTGATTCGGACTTCACCGCTGTTGGCGACGACTGTCGACTCCTTATCGGGAGCGCTTTCGCTCATGAAGATGCGGCCGACTTCGTTGGTATTTTCTCCAGCCGATTCCACGAAGAAGACGCGGCGGCCGCCGAGCGTTTCGATGAAGCGTCCGGGGGCGATGCGGTTGACGTCGTCGCGCTGCTGAAAGGTGGCGCGCGTTTGGTCGGCCTGCGAGCTCGCCCAGGGAGAAATCACAAGGCTCAAGAGACCGACGGCAAGAATGAGAGGTACGGAAAAGCGAAGTACCGGCGTCACCCAGGAGAGAAGGGAACGACCGCCCGAAGAGTACCAAACAACCATTTCATTGTCCTGCCACCAACGCATCATGGTCATGAGGACCGCAATGAAAAGCGAAACGGCCAGTAGCGGAGCCAAGTTGATGAGGGCCTGGTAGACCACCATCTGCAGCACCGCAGCGTTGTCGATTCGGCCGCCGGAAGCAAGGCTCAACACACGCACCATCCCCACGGCGATCACGATGGTGAAGAGCACGGTAAAGACGCCGCCCGCACTGTTGGCAAGCTCGGAAATGAGAGATCGTTTGAAAATCATCGTTCACGCAAAAAAGAGGCTCGTTCCCGCGCAATGATCGTCGTGGCGCAACGGAAAAAGTCGCTTAAGGAGAAGTATCTCGCATTGTAGACGATGGCGGGCAATTTCGAGGATGCGCAAAGTATTTTGTCCGGGCCTCCATAAGACAAAACCCCCGACTCCGTAAGGAATCGGGGGTTCTGAATGGTGGAGCCTGGCAA
>UQYG01000005.1 GCA_900545275.1 uncultured Sutterella sp. | reverse complement strand
CGGGCGGATGGTATCTCATCCCCTCGATGAAGTTCATGTCGATGGCGCAGTGCTGCCTCCTGGGCTTCACCGTCGCGCTTCTGATCTACATCGTCCTCTTCTCGGGGATGGTCGTGAAGCGCCGCGCCGAAGCTCAGAAGTAATCTTTAACAAGGTTCTCCTTCTTGACAGCAAACCGCTCGCCCTCACCGGCGGGCGGTTTGCGTTTTGAGACAGAGATCATCCCGTCGGCATCCGACGGGCTCCGCTGGGCTTTACGCCTGCGCCGAGCGGACGGCGCTGATTTCCTCGTCAATCTCCGTCGGGGAGAAGAAGCCTTGCCGAGCCGCCTGTTGCCGCAAAGTTTGGAAGGACCTCACGGCCTTCGCCCGGCGAACCGCACGGAGTGCCTCCTCAAGGCGCCCGTCCTCCACACCGATCATGAGGGCGACCGGACGTCCGTTCTTCGTGACGACCACTTCTTCGCCCGCGGCCAATTCGCTCAAAAGGGTTGGGGAAAGCGTTCCGAATTCTTCTGTCGTACAGAACTTCATGATTTTCTCCCTTGGGGTTCATCCAGCACGCTGATCTGCCGATCAGCGTAACAAAGAAGTTGGCCCCGAATGGAAAAACTTCAACCTTTTATTTTTTATAGTCTGTTCTTTCCCAAGCGATATCGCCGCCCGTCACTCTTTGTGGGCGGCTTTTTCTTTTCCCGCTTCTCAGGCGCAGAAGCGGCTCGTCGGAACGAGCTTGTAGAGGCGGTCGCCCGTACGCACGCGCTCCGAAACGACGAACGTGGGTTCGTCTCCCCTCCCCGCCGAAGTGATCGGGACTTCTTCGAGAAGCATCCCCTCCACGCGTCCGGGAACGGCGCCCGACGTGGGTCCGATCACGACGAAGCGGTCGCCCTCGTTGATCGTCTGGGTTTCGATTCGGAAGCACGCGACCCCGGCCTTCGGGTAGTAATTGATGCAGCGCCCCACGTAGACCTTCTTGTCCGTCGCGTGCGAGCCGTCCGCCATCGTCCGCTCGATCGACTGCGCTCCCATGTACCAGCCTTCCCAGAACCCGCGGTTGAAGACGCGTCCGAGACGCAGATCCCAGTCGGCACGGTCGGCTTCGGCCCAGCGGCCGTCAAGCACGGCATCGAGCGCCTCGCGGTAGCACTCGACCGTCGTGCGCACGTATTCGGGACTGCGCGCGCGCCCTTCGATCTTGAAGACCTTGATCCCGGCCGCGACCATCTTGTCCATGATGCCGATCGTCTTCAGGTCCTTGGGCGAGAGAAAACGCGCGCCGTCGAAGTCGATCACGTCGCCCTTTTCCACGTCTTCCAGACGGTACTTGCGGCGGCAGACGTGCTGGCATTCGCCTCGATTGCCGCTTTTGCCGCGCAGGAAATAGCTCAGGTTGCAGCGCCCGCTCACCGCCATGCAGAGCGCCCCGTGGCAGAAGCACTCGATTCGGAGGGGCTTGCCGCTCGGGCCCCGCACGTCCTCGCGCTTCACGGCCTCGGCAATGTCGGCGATGTCGTCGAGCGTCAGTTCGCGAGCGAGCACGACGACGTCCGCAAACTGCGCGTAAAAGCGAAGGGCCCGAAAGTTCGAAATGCTCAGCTGCGTCGAGAGATGCACGGGCAATCCGAGCGAACGGGCGCGTTCGATCACGGCCGAGTCCGACGCGATGACGGCGGAAATGCCCGTCTCGGCCGCCCGGTCGAGCATGCGGTCCATGAGATCGAGTTCCTGCTGATAGACGATACTGTTGAGCGCGAGATAAGCCTTGGCGCCGGCGTCGCGGCAGCGCGAAACGATTTCGGGGAGGTCGTCGAGCGTGATGCTCGAAGCCGAGCGGGAGCGCATGTTGAGGGCGCCTGCGCCGAAGTAGACGGAGTCGGCGCCGCCCGCAAGCGCCGCGGCGACGGAGTCGAGGCCGCCCGCGGGCGCCATGATTTCATAGCCTTCTTGAGCGTGAGCGTTGGGCATGATGATTCGGTACGTACGATGGGAAAGGTCCCTAATCTAGCACAGACGCCCAAGTTCCTTCGCCTCTTGCAGACTTGCGGCGAAAAGGCGGTTCATGGAAGAGAAATTCAGTGTGCAAAGGCGATGAGGAGAACGCCCGCCACCATGGAGACAAGCCCCGAGAGCTTCGTCAAGCTCAGATGTTCCTTGAGGAGAATCGCGCCCACGATCACGCCCACCATCATTCCCACTTCGCGGGTCGGCGCAACGTAGGCGAGGGGCGCCATCGTCATGGCGCAGAGAACGAGGATGTAGCCGCCCGGAGACCCCACCGTCACGACCCAGAGGGCGCGGCGGCTCACGGGATTTCGCCAAATGCTTCGCACCTGTTCGCGCCAGTCCTTCATGGCGAGCATGAAGGGAGTCATCACGATCGCCCGCACGACGATCGAGGGAAAGTAAAAGCTCGCGGGGGTGAGCCCCGTGTCGCGCTGCACGGCCCAGGCGTCGCAGAAGGAATAGCCCGCGATGCACACGCCCGTAAGAAGCCCCCAGAAGATCCCCGTGTGTACGCGCGACAGGTCCGCGCCCTTGTCGGTACGGAGAGTAAGGAGGACGACGCCCGCCAGAATGGCGAAGATCCCGCACCAGCCCGTAAGGCTCGGCGCGTCGCCCAAGATGACGACCGCCGATAGCACCGTGATGAGGGGACCCGCTCCGCGTGCCGTCGGATAGACGATCGAATAGTCGGACTTCTTGTAGCCGATCTGCAGAACGAGCGCATAGACGACGTGGATCGGAGCGGAAATGAGGATCACGAACCACCCCGTGGGCGTGATGCGCGTGAGCGCCTGCGGATCCCACAGGAGAAGGAGCGGAATCGTAATGACGGAGGTAAGCAGGTAGACGAGCCACCAGATCGCTCTGCCGCAGTTCGCTTTTTTCAAGTGATAGTTCCACGTCGCGTGACAGCACGCAGCGGTAAGTACGAGCAGCAGAGCAAAAAAAGACATGGCGGCCTCCTCCGGGTGGATTCAACCACTATACGGAGCACCCTTGAAGCCAGCGTTAAGTTTTCAAAAACGCAGGCTCAAGCGGAAAAGCAACCCTCGGCCGCAAGGCGGCTTGCGAGCGAGGTTTGATGGCGTTGCACGGGCGCGCGGCGAATCGGACGCGGCGCATCGGCCGCCTTTACGACGCGGACGCTTCCATCCTCGTCGATCGTGAATTCCACGCGCGAAGCGCCGGCCTGCAAGCCCAAAAACTCCCGAACGTCCTTCGGAATCGTAACCTGACCCTTGATCGTGAGGCGATTTGCCATCTTTGCTTCTCCTCTTTAGCCGTCTTCAGGACCTTTTCCTCGGTGCGGCAATCCGGAACAAATCCACCGTTGACTTCTGATTTTCCTTTTTGACGGCAACAAAAAACTCCCGCCGTGCATGCACCGCGAGAGCCGTCGCCCGTATCTTTGCCCGACCTTGTCGTCGGGCCACATTCGATCGTCGGACCGAAACCACCTTGCCCGGGTCGGGCAGGTTGGCGTGAAGCATACGCTTCAACTCGGAATGCATGTCTGAGAAAGATAGCACGGCAGGAAGTTCCGTGCCATAAGGAAAACAGCTTATTTTCCCGCCCCCCCGAGAAGCACCGCCACGGGACGCGTGCGGCGCGCCTGCGGACGGAAGGGCGTAAGGACGTCGTCCGTCTTGCGGCTCTTGCGCGACGGAAAGTAGGGATGCGAGAAAATCGGATCGTAAAAGCGCTGTGCGGGCGGCACGTAGGAGCGAGCGAGTTCGCGAGCGGCTTTTTCATCTTCGGGCGTATCGATGCGATCGTCGCCCCCGCGGCGGCGCTCGAAGCGGTCGCTTCGGCGCGGACGCTGCGGCGACATGTCGATGACCTTGAACTTCTGGTTCGTGAACTTTTCGATCGCCTCCACGGCCTTGACGTCGTCCTCGGTCGTGATCATCATCGCGAGGCCCTTGAGGCCGGCGCGGCCCGTGCGGCCGATGCGGTGCACGTAGTCTTCGGGATTGCCCGGGACGTCGAAGTTGATGACGAAGGGGAGTTCCTTGATGTCGAGCCCGCGGGCGGCGACGTCGGTGGCGACGAGCACGTGGACCGTGCCGTCACGGAAGGCGGAGAGAGCCGCCTGACGTTCGTCCTGCGTCTTGTCGCCGTGAATCGCGTCTGCTTCCACGCCGTAGTTCTTCAACATGCGCGCAAGACGACGGCAGGTCTCCTTCTTGTTGACGAAGACGATCACCTGTTGCATGGCCGAGGCGCCCGGGCCCTTCGTCTTGAGGAGCTGCACGAGGGCGTCCGCCTTCACGCGGCTTCCCACGCGGTAGACCTCCTGCATAACGGTCTCGGCCGTCTGATTATCGCGGGCGACTTCGACGAGCACGGGATCGGGCTTGAGAAAGTTCGTCGCGAGCTTTTTGATCTCGGGCGAGAAGGTGGCCGAGAACATGAGGCTCTGACGGTTCGAAGGAAGAAGCTTCAGGATGCGCGATATGTCCGGGAGAAAGCCCATGTCGAGCATGCGGTCGGCTTCGTCGAGGACGATCACCTCCACCTGCGAGAGCTGCACGGACTTCTGTTCGATGTGGTCCAAGAGGCGCCCCGGCGTCGCCGTAAGGACTTCAAGCCCGCGGCGCAGCATGTCGGCCTGCGGACGGATGTCCACCCCTCCGTAGACAACCCCCACGCGAAGCGGCGTCTCTTTGGCGTAAGCCTCGAGGTTTTCCGAAACCTGAACGGCAAGTTCGCGCGTCGGCGTCAAAATGAGGGCGCGCACCGGGTGGCGCGCGGGAGACATCGAAGTGTTGGCCTTCGGAAGAATGCGCGCGAGAAGCGGCAGTCCGAAACCCGCGGTCTTCCCGGTCCCCGTCTGCGCCGCCCCCATCACGTCGCGCCCTGCGAGCACGACGGGGATGGCCTTTTCCTGAATCGGCGTGGGCGTTTGGTAGCCCATGCGTTCAATGGCCGAAAGAAGACGCGGATCAAGATGAAAATCGGAAAAAGACGGCATCTGCGGGAATGAGTGTCCGAAGGACGAAGAGAAAGGAGGCGTGGTGGGCCCGCTGGGACTTGAACCCAGGATCGCCAGATTATGAGTCCGGTGCCTTAACCAACTTGGCTACAGGCCCGCCAAAGACGAAACATTGTACAGAACTTCGCCGCCGAAAAGCGTCCGACGCCCGCGTTTTGACCCTTTTTTACGTGCCGCGGCGCGAAAAAAACGGGTTGACCGCCTTCGATCAACCCGAAACCCTTAGCAAAAACGAAGACGGGATCCAACCGACGTCTTCGCGGAGAACGCTTTGCTCTTTGGAAAAGTAGCATCTTCCGCTCGGTTCGAACCAGCCAGAGTAACGAGAACCCTCTTCCGTTTTCCGCAACGCAGTTTCCCGTTTTTCACTAAAACACCGTCGCCGCCAGGATGAAAAAAGAGCCGAAAAATTCCGTCCTGTTCCGGAAAACGGATCCTCTTTGCGAACACCGTGAAGGACGGCGAGCCAAGCCCGAAGCCTCCCTTTTCCGACGACGCTGTTCCTCAAAGGCAAAACGACCGGATATCGCCATTGATCAGGACTTTCCCGACTCTCACAATCTTTCCTTCTCGTGTTCCGACACAGGAAAGCCTGTCTGACAATTTGAATCAGCGTTCTCAATCTTGCAGATTGAAACACATGCTTTTCGGTCCATTTAAACTCGGTGTAAACACGCATTCATTTTGTTACTTTACGGTTGATACGCTTACAGACAAGTCGGAATGGAACCGAAAGGAGGTCGTGTGACGACGCGCTGCAACAGACGGGATTTTCTTCGCGGCCGCTGGTTGGAACCGACAGCCCGCGCACCTCGGGAGTCACCCTCGTCCTATGCCGACGCCCTGCCGCCCGACTTCTCTCCGGCGCTCCTCCGTCTGGAGGCTTCTCGCCTAGGTTACGACCCCGACCGGTTGTCCGCAGAAGAACTCGAAAAAATCGTCAAGCGCGCTCTTCAGGCCGAAAAGCCGACGTAACGACCGTTTCGTCGACTTCGACGCTTTCCTTCGAACAGACCTTCTACCGGATGTCATCCAACCCGAAAAGGAGAGATCCTTATGTCCGGCCAACAACTTCCCTTCCTGGAACAACGACAGTTGGTTCTGAGATGGAGCGCGCCGGTATCCGCGCTCGCGAATCTGGTCTTCACGCTCGCCATCTTCGGCGTCACCTGGTGGATCTTCCAGGATCCCCGGGGCATCATGCGCTTCTACACCCCGTACGTCGGCTACAACTATTGCCGTTGGTGGCTGATCATCCTCATCTGGATGGCCTACACCTTCGACTTCTGGCCTTTCAAACGCCACTGGCTCGAGCACGCTCATCCCCTGCAGAAGGGCGTCGTGCTCTCCTTCCTTTCCGTCGCCTTCCTGATTCTCATCATTCACGGGTTCTTTGAATCCGTCCTCGGCAACACGGCCTTCGCCTACTTCAACCCCGATCAGCTCGTGAAGCTGCCGGGGCTCACCGAGTTCTACGCGACGGAATACGCCGCGCAGGCCTGCATGATGTTCGCCGTCATCGCCTCGTGGATCAGTCCCGCCTGGGTCGTGGCGCTCGAAGGCGCGCCCTGGCAACAACTCGAACAACCCTACAAGGGCCTTTCGATCTGGATGGGCACCTTCGCCCTGTCGCTCGTCATTTACCTCATGACGATGCACAACCACATGGGCATTCTCTACTACCCCTGGCAGTACTTCACGGCCATCACGCCGCCCTACTGGGAAGAATTCGCCCAGACCGTGTCCGCGAACTTCCACGTCGCCTGGATCATGTGCTGCACGGTGGTGGTGTGGTTCATGGAAGGCATTTGGGAGCGCTATCCCTTCGCCATGATCAAGACCCCGTGGCTGCGCCGCACGGCGCTCTTCTTCGGGATCATCGTGATTTCCGTTTCGCTTTGCTTCTTCTTCTGGTTCATGCAGGAACTTACCTGGGGCGAAGCGATCCGAGGTCACCGCCGCGACGCGGCCCCCGACTGGCGTTGGCTGCACGTCGGTGAAACGGCGATCTTCTGCCTCGTCCCGGCCCTCTTCCTGCAGTTCTACTGCGGAAACTGGCCGCACCGCTTCTCCAAGCCCGTCAACATCCTGATCCGCACGACGATCGTCATCCTCGGCACCGCCCTCGTCTACTGCCTCTACTACAAATATGCGCACTTCGTTCTCGGCACGCAGAAGGGCTTCTCGCATCCGCAGCAGTTCCCGATGATTCCGATGATTTGGCTCATCAATATCTGGCTCATCAACTGGTGGTTTATGGACGGATGGCCGGGCTGGAAACTCACGATGCGCACCGTCGAAGAAACGGAAGCCGCGCTCGCCAAGCGAGACGAAGAAGACACGTGGCGCGGTGAAATGGGCGTCGGCCTCGTCGTCGGCATCATTGCGGGCATCCTCTTTTACATGCTCCTCGTGTGGCTGCTGCCGATTCTCAGCGCCAACTTCACGCTCGTCGAATAACAACCGGAGGAAATTATGGACAGACGCAAATTCCTGCTTTCGGGCGCAGCGCTCGGCACGGGCATCGGTACGATCGGCGCCATGGGCGTGTACTCCTACTCACCGATGCGCAAGGCCGTATTGCCCGAGGTGCCCCGCGGCACGACCGACATCGGCGTGTGCAAGTCGGTTCGCATCGTAAACATTTCTGAAACGAGCTGGTTCGACAACGGCGTCTTCATGGAAGACGTGACCGCCGCGGGCGGGCTTCTCGTCGACCAGTACACCTACAACTGGGCTCCGTTCGGCAACGGCAAGGGCGCGGGCAAAGGCACCTACAAGGAAGGGATCGAACGCATCCGTCCCTACCTTGAAAAGGGCGACCTGGACGGCGCATGGAAGGCCGCAAGCGAAGTGTGCGTTCACCCCGAAAACGCGGGCGGCTACTCCTGCCTCGTCGAAATCGAAGCGATGGACGGCAAGAAAACCCGCTATCTCTTTGACTGCGGCTGGAACTATCAGTGGATGGACACGTGCTTTAAGCGCGAAGGCATCGACAAGATGCTGCAGAACGGCGAAATCGCCGCCTTCATCAGCACGCACGAACACATGGACCATTTCTTCGGGTTCCCGGTCGTGACGAAGTACGCTCCCAACATCCCGATGTACCATCCGTCCACTTTCTATCCGGAAGGGAAGGACTACATCAAGGTCTGCGGCCACAAGGGGCCCATCACGGAACTTGACAAGGGGCTTCACAAGTTGCAGGACGGCGTGGCGCTCTACCAGTTCGAATGCCCGATCATCTTCCGCGTCTTTGGCGAATGCTCGATGTACTGCAACGTCAAGGACGTGGGACTCGTGAGCATCACGGGTTGCTGCCACCAGGGGATCATTCTCTTCGCCGACACGGCCTACAAGGAACTCGCCTACGAAAAGGATCAGTTCTACGGTCTCTACGGCGGGCTCCACATTTCGCCCTTCGACGACTGGGATCCGAAGTACGACGACCTCGTCATCGGTCTGCAGAAGTGGAATCTCCAGAAGGTCGGATGCAACCACTGCACGGGCCTCATCACCGCCCAGAAGTTCGTCGACGCGGGCTACCCCGTCGTCAAAGGCACGGCGCGCTTCCGCTCCAAGACCACGAATTATCTCGGCAACGGCGATACGCTGACCTTCCCGTCATAACCTGACCCTCAACGCCCGGACGCTCCGCGCCCGGGCGTTGCCGACCGCCTCCCCTGAGGCGTCATGCGAAAGCCCCTTTTTCCGCATGCCGCTTCGACATCCCGAAGCCGGCCCGAATCCGTTTGCCACCAGGAGTATCGCGCGCATGCCCCGGACGTCTTCCTCTCCTCTGCTCTTCCCTCTCCTGCCGCGCCCCCTGAATCCGCTCGCAGGAGACGAGACCGCAACGATCTTCCAGTCCCTCGTCGCGCGCGTGCACCTTGACCGGCCGCTTGCGCGCCGGCTCGGCTGGCGAGGCGTGCGTCCGGGCGCCGTTAAGGGTCCCGCCTGGACCTTCCGCACGGCGGGCGCACAAGGCGTCTACGGCGTCCTCTTTGAGGGCGAACGTCCGACCGAAACGGGACTCGAAGGATTCTTCACCTTCTTTTTCTTTCCCGACGAAGAGGAGGCGCTCCGCACGGACTTCTCCCCCGACGTCCGTCGGGCCGTGGCCCGTTCCGACTACGAAAACCTGGTGCGGGACCTTTCGATGAACGCCGACGCGCTCTCGGACTTTGCCTTCGGTCTGCTCACGCTCACGGTCGCGTCTGACCTCGAGTCCCTTGCGCTTTCGCTCGAAGCCCGCGCGTTCGAAGAAATCCGTACGGAAACGGGCGAAGTCTACGCAAAGGACCGACCGCTGCGAATGCTTCAGCCGGGTTTCGCCCTTCTTGTCGAGAGCGCGCGCAGCGTGCTCAACGGCCCCTCAGGACTCGTCTGGACGTCGGAGAAAACGCCCGCCCTCCGCATTGTCCGAGGTGAGGCCGAGCCCGATTCTGGCCGTACGGAATTTTCCGTGCGCGAAACCTTCGCCGTCGGTTCCGCGGCGGCGAAACTCTCGGGGCGTCCCCTCTCCAACGTACCGCTTCGCCACCTTCCCTCGAGAAGAGAGGAGAGGCGCCCGATCGTGCACGTCGTCTCAGGCTTCCTCGGCTCGGGCAAAACCACCTTCATCGCCTCGTGGCTCAATTTCCTGCACGGCCGCGAACGCTTCACGGGCGTGCTACAGAACGAATTCGGAGAAATGGATCTCGACAGTCTCGTCCTCTCGGGCGAAACGAAGGTCGAATCGCTCGACGACGGCTGCGTGTGCTGCTCGCTCGCCGACAGTCTGCGCCCGGGACTGCTTCGGCTTCTCGCGTCGACTCCCGCGGAACAGTTCATTCTCGAAACGACCGGCGTCGCGAGTCCCTCCTACGTGATGGCGCAACTGCAACTTCTCGACGAAACCATCACGCCGGGCCTTCTCATCACGCTCGCCGACGCGCTCGACCTCTCTCGGCATCCGGAGCACCTGACGGAAGCGGGTTGTCGACGCGATCAATTCGAAGCGGCCGACGTCATCGTCCTCACTAAAGCGGACCGCGTGAGCAAAACGGAAACGGAGCGCCTCGCGCACGCTCTTTCGCACCTCAACCCGGGCGCCGCGGTATTCACTGCCCGTTTCGGCTCCATTCCCTTCGGCGAAATCGACCGGCTTTTTCTCGCCCGAAGCGACGCGGGTCTGCCGGAAAACCACCCGACCCTCTCGGGAGGCGAACTCTTCTCTTCCTTCCGAGGCTTTTCGGTTCGACCGCAGCGCCGGCTCGACGCGGGCGCCCAGGACTTCGTCTCTCGTACGATTCCGCTTGAGCGGCCTCTCGCGCTCGAAGCGCTTGAGTCGGGACTCTCCGATCTCCCGCCCGAGGTACTGCGCGTGAAGGGCGTCGTGCGCGTCATCGCGGAGGACAACACCGTCCGCGACGCAATTCTCCAGTGGGCGGCGGGAGACTGGCGCCTCGCCCCCGCGGACGAAAAGACCGCGGCCTCCCCCGAGCGCGGACTCGTTCTCATCGGCCGTGCGCCCCTTCCCCGTCTCTCTTTCGAGGAGGCTTCCTCATGATCGAATTCTTCCGTGCGGGCGGCCCGCTCATGTGGCCTCTCCTCCTCTTGTCGGTGCTCTCGTTGGCCGTCCTCGTCGAGCGTTTTCTCGTCTTTCAGTCGAACGCCTGCCCGAAATTCCGGGAAACACCCGAAGAGGCTATCAAAGCCTTTTCGTCCGCGAAAGGCTACGAAAGCTTCGCCGAAGCGCTCAAAACGGGTCGGGAGACGGCCGTCGTTTCGGCGGGCAACGCCGTCGTGGCGCGGCTCGAGGCGAGACTTTCGATCCTCTCCGTCATAGCGCGTCTCTCCCCCCTTCTGGGTCTTCTCGGCACGGTCTTCGGGATGATCGACACCTTTTCGGCCGTAGCGTCGGCTCCCGGGGGCGTCGAGATGACGGCGCTCGCCGACGGCATCTGGCAGGCGCTCATCACGACGGCGGCGGGACTTTCCATCGCCATCCCGACGATTCTGGGGCTCTCCTACTTCGAGTCGCGCGTTGACGACGTGACGGAGCGCCTCAACCGCGCGGGCGATCTGATTCTCGACGGAGACGCCGCATGAAGAAGCCCGCGAGAATCCACAGACGCCGCAAGCCGAATCACGACGTCGACATGACGCCGATGATCGACGTCGTCTTTCTTCTCCTCATCTTTTTCGTCATGGCGGCGAGCTTCACGGTGCGGGGACTCGACGTCGAACTTCCGCCCGCCAAGACTTCCGAGCCCGTGGCCGGACGCGTCGTGAAGTGGGAACTTTCCGAGGACGGCGTCTTCCGGCTCGACGGCATCGTCGTGAGCCGCGAAGAAGTCCCCTTCGAACTGCATCGGATCGTGCGTTCCTTCCGGGAGAATCCCGGTCAGATCATTCTGGCTGCGCATCCGAAGGCGCCCGTGGAAGCGCTCGTCTTCCTCGTCGACCGCGTGCGTGAGACGGGAGGCGAAAAGCTCCTCGTCGCAACGGAAGCGCCGAGGGCCTCCCAATGACGGCCGACGACGCCCTCAAGACCGGTCTCTTCGTGTCGGTTCTCCTGCACGCCACCCTCTTTTTCGGTTGGGGCGAACCCGCTCGCGTCCCGCTGAGCGGCGGAACCGTCGTGACGATGGAGCTCGAAGGAAGCGGCGCCGTCGTAAGCGACGAGGGCGGCGTCCTTCTCGAAGCGCGCGTCTTCGACCCGCGGGCGGCCGACGAAGCGAAGGCTTTTGAAGAGCGCCGTCGCCGCTACCTCGCCTATCTGCAGGACGTGAGCAATGAAATCCACGCCCGACGTCTCGAAGCGGGCGGCAACGGTCTGATCGGCATCTGCGAAGTCCGATTCTCGATCGATGAGGCGGGCCGCTTTTACGCCGTGCGCCTTCACAAAAGTTCGGGCGACCCCAAGCTCGACCGTGCGGCGCTCGCCGCCGTGCGCGCCGCAAGCGGGCGCGTGAAGCGTCCCGCCGGCGTGGCCGAAGGTCCCCTGCACGTGTCCGAAGAAATCCGCTTCCAGTACGACCTGAAATAAGAAGCCCCGCCGGATCACTCCGACAGGGCTCTTTGCCGCTCGCGCGGGGATTTAGTTGAGGTAGTCGCTCAGGCGCGCCTGGAAGTCGGGCGTGCGAAGCTTGCGGATCGCCTGCGTTTCGATCTGACGCACGCGCTCGCGCGTGAGACCCAAGGCGCGGCCCACTTCCTCGAGCGTATGGTCGACGTTGCTGCCGATCCCGTAGCGAAGACGAAGCACCTGACTCTCGCGCGGGGTGAGTTCGTCGAGCGACTTCTTCACCGACTCAATCATGGAAACGCCCTGGAAGCGGCGGCTCGGATCGTCCGTTTCGTCGCCGCGCACGAAGTCGAGCTTCGTCGCGTCTTCATCGTCGCCGATCGGCGCGTCGATCGATTCGACCGAACGCATCGCCTGCGTGAGAAGCTGCACCTTCTGCAGAGGAATGTCGTTGTCCTCGGAGATCTCGTGCTCGGTCGGCATGCGGCCGTTTTCCTGCAGGAAGCGCTGCTTGTAGCGGCGGATCTTGTTGTAGGACTCGGTCATGTGCACCGGGATGCGGATCGTGGCGCCGAAATCGGCCACGGCGCGCGTAACAGACTGACGCACCCACCAGGTCGCGTAGGTCGAGAACTTGTAGCCGCGGCGGTATTCGAACTTGTCGACCGCCTTCATGAGACCGATGTTCCCTTCCTGAATAAGGTCGGTCATGGCGAGCCCGCGGTTGACGTAGCCCTTGGCAATCGAAATCACGAGACGCAGGTTCGCCTCGATCATCTTGGCCTTGGCCTGGCTCAGGTTCGTCTGCGCAAGACGCACCGCGCGCGAGAGTTCGCGCTGCTCGCAGATGTTCATCATCGCGGCGGCGGCGAGATCGCGCAGGACCGCCTGGTCTTCGCGAATGACCGGAAGCGCGCGCTCGAGCGCCTCGCTCCAGGGATGCCCCTCGGCGACGAGAGCCTCGAAGAAGCCGTCGACCGTGCAGTCCTTCGTGAGGTACTCGACGGCGTCCTTCTGCGGAACGCGACACTGCTCGACCATCACGGTGCGGATGCGCTTCAAGGAGGCGTTCACCTTGGCCATGTGAGCGTCGATCGTGTCGGTCAGGTGCGTGACGCACTTCACCGAGAAGCGGATCGGGCTCAGGAGCTGAACGATCTTGGCGCGGCTCTTTTCATACTTCGCAAAGCCTTCGGGATCGGCGTGGTATTCCTCGAGCTTGGCGAGTTCCTTCGCGCAGCGCTTGAAGATCGAAATCGCGCGCTTGCGCATTTCTTCGAGCTGCTCGCTCGTCATGGCCGCGGCGCCGATGTCGGTCGTCGAATCGTCCGCCTCGGCGTCGACTTCGCTCTCGTTGACGTAGGTGTCGGTGAAGCCGTCCACCACGGTGTCGACGCTCGTCTCGCTGTCCTTGAGGACTTCGGCGTAGTGGAGCAACTCGCGCACGGCCATCGGATACTGCAGAAGCGACGTCACGAGTTTGCCCGTGAACATTTCGATCGACTTGGCGACTTCGATTTCACCCTGACGCGTCAGAAGCTTGTGGCTCCCCACCCCGCGCAGGTAGGCGCGCAGCGGGTCCTTCGAGAGCCCCGCCGATTCTTCGGGCGTGAGCATCATTTCGACTTCGTCTTCGTCGAGGTCGTCCCCGTCGTTGAGACTGCCGTTGGCGACGAGGTCGTCCGCATCGGGCGGCGCGTCAAAGACCTGGATCCCGAAGCGCACGAGCCCTTCGGTCACTTCCTGCAGATGCTCTTCCGTACGAAGGGCTTCTTCGGGGAGGTGGTCGTTGATTTCCTCGATCGTCACCCAGCCGCGGCTGCGGCCGAGACGAACGAGCGCACCGTAGCCGTTGCCCGCGTCCTTCTTGCGGGCGCGGTGTACCACGGGGGCGCGGGGCTTTTCGGCTTCTTCGCCGAGATCCTCGTCGGAGGCGTCCGCACGAACCTCGTCGGCCTCATCGTCCTCCCAGTCGGACTGCGTCAACTCTTCCCCTTCGAGCCCCTCTTCCTCGAGCGTTTCCTCCTCGTCGAGGTCGATGTCGGCATCAAAAGCGTCGTCACTCGTCTTCATCAATCAATAATCCTTTTGATTCAAACGCGCCGAATGCGTTGCCGGGTTCGGCCGTTTGACGGTGTTTTTTCAGCATGGCAACGTGGCACGCGCGAAAAAAGCGCCTTCGGGGGGCCGGTCCGCATCCGTCGGCCGCCCTGCGTGTCGTGAGATGGGCCGGGTCGACGGGGGACGCGCCGAAGGTCGTGCGTGCGGTCCGCAACGGTCTTTGCAGAATGCAAAAATCCCCCCACCCCCGCTTTGCAAAGCGGCGGCCGAGGTCGGAAGTTGCAGACGAAAAGGCGCATAGGATACTACGAATCCCCGGGCCTTTCAACTCAAAGGGCGCGGCGAATCTCTTCGCGCGCGCCCTCTGCGGCCTGACCGAGTCCCCTCCTTCCGAAGGTCTCGTCACTCTTCCTTCGGCGTGCTCTCGACAAAGCTTCTGAGCTTGTCGGCGCGGGAGGGATGGCGCAGTTTGCGAAGCGCCTTCGTCTCGATCTGACGAATACGCTCGCGCGTAACGTCGAACTGCTTACCCACTTCTTCGAGCGTATGATCCGAGGGCATTTCAATGCCGAAACGCATGCGAAGGACCTTCGCTTCGCGCGGCGACAGACTGTCGAGCACCTGACGGACCGTGTCCGAGAGACTCGTGTTCTGCACGGCTTCGGAAGGCGCCACCGTCATGGTGTCTTCGAGGAAGTCGCCGAGATGCGAATCGTCGTCGTCCCCGATCGGCGTTTCCATCGAAATCGGCTCCTTGGCGATCTTCATGATCTTGAGGATCTTGTCCTCGGGGAGCTGCATGATTTCGGCGAGCTGACGGCTGTCGGGCTCGACCCCGGTTTCCTGCAGCACCTGACGCGTGATGCGGTTCATGCGGTTGATCGTCTCGATCATGTGCACGGGAATGCGGATCGTGCGCGCCTGGTCCGCAATCGAACGCGTGATGGCCTGACGGATCCACCAAGTCGCGTAGGTCGAGAACTTGTAGCCGCGGCGGTATTCGAACTTGTCGACCGCCTTCATGAGGCCGACGTTTCCTTCCTGAATGAGGTCGAGGAACTGCAGGCCGCGGTTCGTGTACTTCTTCGCGATCGAAATCACGAGGCGCAGGTTCGCCTCGGTCATTTCACGTTTGGCGGCGCGGGCCTTGGCTTCGCCCGTGGCCATCTGCTTGTAGGTCGTGAGAAGCTCCGGCACCGACATGTAGACTTCGCGCTCCAGCGCAGCGAAGGCCCGCTGTTCCTCTTCGATCGTGGGACGGATGCGCTCGAGCGTCGCCGTCTTCTCGGGCATGCGGCGGATGACTTCGTCCATCCAGGCGAGGTCCGTCGCATGATCGACGAATTCTTTGAGGAACCACTCGCGATTAAGGCCGAGACGGCGAACGAGCTCGTTGTAGATCGCCTTTTCGCGGTTGCGGATGCCGTCGACCGTCGTGCGCAGCGTCTCGCAGAGGCGGTCGGCCGTCTTCGCCGTAAAGCGAAGCCCCATGAGTTCCTGCTGAATGGCGTCCTGATACTCGGCGAGCTTCGGGCTCTTGGGGCCGTTTTCGTGGAATTCCGCCTTGAGGGCCTCGAAGTGCGCTTCCACGCGCGAGAAGACCTCGAGACTCTTTTCGCGAAGTTCGGCGAGCTGCTGCGAGGTCATGGCGGAAGCGCCCATGTCGGTTTCGTCTTCGTTGTGACCGATCACGTTGGCTTCGTCGTCGGGGAGCACGATGCCGTCGATCACTTCGTCGATCGCGGTCGTTCCCTCGCGGATGCCCTTGGCGAGTTCGAGCACCGTGCGGATCGTCACCGGGCAGCGCGCGATGGCGAGCACCATGTGCTTCAAACCGTCCTCGATGCGCTTCGAAATTTCGATTTCCCCTTCGCGCGAGAGAAGCTCGACCGATCCCATTTCACGCATGTAGATGCGCACGGGGTCCGTCGTGCGGCCGAATTCGCTGTCGACCGTCGAAAGGGCGGCTTCGGCCTCCTCCTCGACGTCGTCCTCGCTCACCACGGCGGCGTTGCCCTGCATGAGAAGCTCGTCCTCGTCGGGCGCACGTTCGTACACCTGAATGTTGAGGGTCGCCATCATGCTCACGATCGATTCGATCGCGTCGTCGTCGATGAGGCCGGTCGGAATGTTGTCGTTGATTTCGGCGTAGGTGACGTAGCCGCGCTCCTTACCCATGCGGATGAGCTTGAAGAGCTTCGAGCGGCGGTCTTCGGTCGACTCCTCTTCCGAGCCGTAGCCCTTGGCGAGAACGTCTCGGACATTACGGTCCTTGCCGTTTTTCGCCTTGCGGCCGCCCTTGCGGGCGTCGGTTTCGTCTTCGGGGAGTTCCGGAATGTCGGGAATGTCCTCGGCGTACTCTTCGTCGCCGTCGTCTTCGTCGACCACGTCGATGTAGGCGTCGTCGGAAGCGGCGTCAAAGTCGTCCTCGCCCTCGTCGTCATCGGACTTGGCCTTCTTCGCGCTCTTCTTGCCGCGCTTCTTCGAAGCGGTCTCGGCCTTGGCGGCCTTCTTCGCGCGCGACTTGCGCGCGGGCTTCGCCTCCTTTTCTTCGGCTTCGGCGGGCGCTTCTTCGGGCGCGGCCGTTTCCTCAGCGGGGGCTTCGGGCGCAACGGCCTCGGCTTCGGCCATCTTCTTCGTCTTGCGGCGGCGAGCGGGTTTGGCGGGTTCCTCGGGCGCCGATTCAATCGACAGGGTCAGCCCGGCCGTCTGTTCGATCGCCTGCGTCTCGGCCTTCGTGCGACGAACACGCTTTTTGGGCGCCTTCGTGTCGTTTTCGGTCGCAGCCGCCTGCACGGAGTCTTGTTCGGACTTCTTCGATGCCATGCCTTTCCTCATTTCTGTAAGGTGGACGCAGCCCCGTATTCGCCTTCCCATCAGGAAAACCCCTGGCCGAGATCAAAACGCGCCTTCGGAGCCTATCTTAAGAATTGTGCCATACGCATCCGCATAGCGGGGCATACCGCGTGAAACAATCAGGAAAAACACGGAGATCGCCTCTGACCCTCATCAAAGAGGCTCGGCCTTTTGCCCGAGCCTCAATAATCGTCCGAAGGCGCGTCGTCGTCAAAAGTGTAGGGAACGTCCTCCTCTTCGCCGTCCGCCGTCGACAAATAGTCGGCCGGAACGTCGTCGGGAGGGGGCGCATTGTCGTCGAGCCAGTTTTCGTCCGCCGAGACGCCGTTTTCGGCGGGAGCGGCCCGGCGCGAACGAAGGGCCTCAAGGGCTTCGACCACGGCGGAGGGCTTCGCGGGCGCGACCTGCGCAGGCTTCGGCGCGGCGCCCTCCGCAGAGGCGTCCTCGTCCTCGGGCTTCATTCCGAAGAGCATGGCCTGGAGCGCGCGCACCTTCGGATTCTTGTCGAGCACCATGCCGCCGCCGTGCCCTTCCTTCCGGTCGCGCTTTTGCAGGTATTCGTAGGCCTTTTCGGTATCGCGGCGAAGCCGGTACTGAAACTCCGCCTTCTGCGTCTCAGAAATCAGCCGATCGAGTTCGGTCTTTCTGTCGACCATGCGGCGCAGTTCCGCCTCGTCCTTTTCGTCGCGCACGACGAGCGTCTGCACGCGAAGCTTCACGCGTTCGAGTTCGAGCGTGAGGAAATTGCGCCGAATTTCAAGGCGCGCCCCCTCTTCCGGGGTTTCGAGGAGCATCTCGCCCGCAAGCAGTTCTTCGTAGACGGAGGCCCACTCGCTTTCCGAAAGGAGCGAGAGAAGCGTCGCCGCGTGGTTCGACCCCGGCGCCTCGTCCTCGAGCACCGCGGCCGCGCGCCAGACCTCGATGATCTGCTGCGCGACGGGCTGGTTGCTCCCGAGGAACTCCTCTTCGATCACGCCGGAAAATTCGTTGATGAGGACCGGGTGCGCAAGAAGGAGCTGCAGGATGCGCTCGCGGAAGTCCGCGACCGTGATGCGGGGTTCGGGCGCGTAGTATTCGCGCCGCTGCCAGCGCGGAAAGCCGTAGCCCGGGCGTTCGTAGCCGCCGAACGATCCGTAGCCCGTCCCCTGGGGACGGAAGCGTCCGTCGTAGCGGGGGCGCGGCGCGGGAGGCATCGCCACCGCGGGAGGAGGCGTGACGAGACCATACTGGCGCTGAATTTCGTCGGTCGAGACGCGGGCGATCGCGGCGATTTCCTCGATGAGGGCGAGCCGCAGCATCGGCGCCTTCGTCATTTGCAGCGCGAAGGCCTTGCCTTCGGCCACGACCTTGGCGCGGTCCTCCGCATAGAGAAGATCCTTGCCGTCAAGGAGCAGGCTCTTGGCGAAGTCGACGAGCCCCAAGGCCCGGCGGATTTCCCGCTCGAAGGCTTCGGGGCCCTCGGCCTTGATGAGGCTGTCGGGATCGTGCTCGGGCGGAAGCAGAATGAAGGCCGCCTTCTGCACGTCCGTGATGACGGGAAGTGCCGCCTCGAGGGCGCGGCGCGCCGCCTTGCGGCCCGCCGCATCGCCATCAAACGAGAAGTAGACCTGATCCGAAATCTTGAGGAGCTTTTGCACGTGCTCGGACGTGATCGAGGTGCCGAGCGCCGCGACGCTTTCTTCAAACCCCGCCTGCGAGAGCTGGATCACGTCCATGTACCCTTCGCACACGATGGCGCGGCCCTTGCGGTGGATGAATTCGCGTCCTTCAAAGAGCCCGTAGAGTTCGCGTCCCTTGTGGTAGATCGGCGTCTCGGGGCTGTTGATGTACTTGGGCTGCTCGTCCTTCTTGAAGGTGCGCGCACCGAACCCGATCACGTGACCTTTCACGTTTCGGATCGGGAACATCAGTCGGTCGCGGTAGGCGTCGTAGCGGCGGTCGCCCTTGTCGATCAGAAGCCCGCACTCGACGAGTTCGGGCGCGGCGTAGCGCTCGCCCCAAAGTTTTTGGAGCGCGTGCCAGCCTTCGGGGGCGTAGCCGAGATGAAATTTGGCGGCGGTCTCGCCGCTGATCCCGCGACCCTTCAGATAGTTGATCGCCTTTTCGCTCTTTTTGAGCTCGCCCGCATAGTAGCGGGCGGCGTCGGCCATGTATTCGGTGAGGCTCTTCTGACGGGTTTCGCGCTCGATGTCGCGGGGACTGCGCCGCTCGCGCGGCACCTCCATGTTGTAGAAGCCCGCGAGCTTTTCGACGGCCTCGGGAAATTCGAGGCCCTCGTAGCGCATGAGAAAGCCGATGGCGTTGCCGGCGACGCCGCAACCGAAGCACTTGAAGAACTGCTTGGTCGGACTGACCGAGAAGGAAGGCGTCTTTTCCTTGTGGAAGGGGCAGCACGCCTGATAGTTCTTTCCGGCCTTCTTGAGCGGCACGTAACGTCCCACGACGTCGACGATGTCGGCGCGGTCAAGGAGCTGCGAGATGAAACGCTCGGGGATCATACGTGCCAGAGGAATGGAAATCGGTAGGGATGGAAGTCTGAGCGTACCACGCCTTGAGTACGCCCGCATGAGGATAAAAAAACGACCGGGTCGCTTAAGCGGGCCCGGCCATTTTCGTGTTGCTGTTTTACTTCGTGCAAAGAAGAAAAACGGCTGTGCGTTCTAAGCGCGAGGGAATCAGGAAGCGAGCTTCGCCTTGACGAGACGGGACACCGTTCCCATGTCGGCCTGACCGAGCACGCGGGGCTTCACGAGGGCCATGACTTTGCCCATCGCGGCCATGCCGCTCGCGCCCGATTCTGCGACGGCTTCGTCGATGATGCGGCCGATTTCCTCTTCGCTCATCTGAGCGGGGAGATAGGCTTCGAGCACGTCGATTTCGGCCTGTTCCTTGGACGCGAGGTCTTCGCGTCCGCCGGCACGGTATTGCTGAACGGAGTCGCGGCGCTGCTTGACCATCTTCGAGATGACCTGCATCACGACCGCATCGTCGGCATCGATTCGTTCATCCACTTCACGCTGCTTGATCGCGGCAAGGAGCAAACGAATCGTGCTCAGACGCGCGGCTTCGTGCGAACGCATCGCCGCCTTCATATCTTCGCGGATTCTGTCCTTAATCATCACCATCCTTCGTGAGGGAAAAGTTTTGAGTGTCGAAGGGAGAAGTCCCTTCGCGAACGAATTCGGGGAAAAACCGAATTAGTAGAGCTTCTTCGGCAGCATCATGCTGCGAAGACGCTTGTAGTGGCGCTTGACGGCGGCAGCCTTCTTGCGCTTGCGTTCGGCGGTGGGCTTTTCATAGAACTCGCGGGCGCGGAGTTCCGTGAGAAGGCCGGACTTTTCAATGGTGCGCTTGAAACGACGGAGGGCCACTTCAAACGGTTCGTTTTCTTTGACGCGAATGGTAGGCATTCAAACCTCAGTTGTGTGATGACCCGGAAATGACTATGGACAAGGGTGACGTTCTGGTTCCGGGGCAAGAACGGTCACAGGAAAGTAAAGGATTTTGCCACAAACCGAAGGTTCACTGCAAACCGTTGAGCACAATTTTTTCCCATCCCGCATGCGGAAAATCTCTACAATGCCCACACTATGCTTATTCTCGGTATCGAATCCTCCTGCGACGAAACGGGCGTGGCCCTGATTTCGGACAAGGAAGGGCTCCTTGCGGACGCCCTCCACACTCAGATCGACATGCACCGCGCCTACGGAGGCGTGGTGCCCGAACTCGCGAGCCGCGACCACATCCGCCGCGCGGTGGCGCTTGCCGACGAAGTCCTCGCCAAGGCGGGCAAGCGCCGCGAAGACCTGGACGGCATCGCCGTGACGGAAGGCCCCGGTTTGGCGGGCGCCCTGCTCGTCGGCGCTTCGGTCGCGCACGCGATCGCCTGGGCGCTGGAGATCCCGGTGATCGGCATTCATCACCTCGAAGGGCATCTCCTTGCCGCGCGTCTGGCCGACCCGAAGCCGGAATTCCCCTTCCTCGCCCTTCTCGTTTCGGGCGGACACACGCAGATCATGCGCGTCGAATCCTTCGGTCGCTACGAAATGCTCGGCCAGACCTTGGACGACGCCGCGGGCGAAGCCTTCGACAAGACCGCGCAGCTCTTGGGCCTTCCCTACCCGGGCGGCCCCGCCGTTTCGGCCTTGGCCGACAAAGGTCGTTCCGGAGCGATCGAACTCGCGCGCCCCATGATCCACAGTCCGAACCTCGACATGAGCTTTTCGGGCCTCAAAACGAGTGTCCTCACGGCGGTTCGCAACGCGCCGAACCCCGAGGACGAGGTCTTCCGCGCCGACCTTGCGCGAGGCTTTGTCGACGCCGTCACCGACGTGCTCGCCGCCAAGCTCATCCGTGCCATGAAAGAGACGAAATTGAAGCGCGTCGTCGTGGCGGGGGGCGTTTCCGCCAACCGTCAGCTTCGCGAACGTCTCATTTCGGAAGTGAAGAAGCGCCGCGGAGAAATCTTCTTCCCGCCCATGCGGCTTTGCACCGACAACGGCGCCATGATCGCGGCGGCCGGGCTTGCGCGCTTCGAGCGCATGACGCCCGAAGCGCTCGAGAGCCTGCGCGGGAAAGGCGCCTTCGGCGTCAAACCCCGTTGGCAGCTCACCGATACGGAGCGCCTCTGACGAAACGGCCGAGCTTCACAAGGAAGTTCGGCCGATTTTCTTTGTTCCGAGAGAATTGAAGGTCAGAACCACCAGTTCCCGTCGGGAAGCGCTCCGTCGTCTTCCAGCGGCGCCTCATTTTCAGGTGCGCTTTCAAAACAAAGCTGTTTCTCGATGCGCCCCGCCTTGCACTCGACCAGAAAAGCTCCCTGAACGGGAAGTCCCGTCTCGCCCTTCGCTTCCCAAAAGAGAGCCGCCTTCTCCGGCCCCTCTCCGAAAGACGCCGTCACCGTCACTCCGACAAGCGGTCGGTCGTTGACGTTTCGGGCATAGGCCGCGCACCAGTCGGCAAGCGTCGCAAGAACCTCTCCTCTTGCCGTCGTCACAGTCACGCCTTCGTCAAAGAAGCGCTTCCAGGCGTCGCAACGCCCCTTGGCAAACTCCTCCTCAAACCAGAGGGTGAGAAGTTCGAGGGCGGTTTTGGATGGTCGCGTTGCACTCATCGGGTCGCGTCCCTTCGAAAGATTGCGTCGAGCACTCTCCTCTCCGCCGCGGCCAGAGCCGGATCTTCCGGCGCGCGCGGCTGCGAAAGCGTAAGCGGCATGTCGAGCGTTATCGCCCCTTCGTCAAGGACGAGGATGCGGTCGGCCAGACGAACGGCCTCGCGCGCGTCGTGCGTGATGAGAAAGACCGTCATGTCGGACTTGGCAAAGAGCCGCAGGCATTCGTCCTGCAGCGTCAAACGCGTCAAGGCGTCGAGCGCCCCGAAGGGTTCGTCCATGAGAAGGAGCGCCGGATCCGAGACGAGCGCCCGGGCAAGCCCCGCGCGCTGCGCCATGCCGCCCGAGATGAAGCCAGGAAGCGCGTCCTTCCAGGCGGAAAGTCCTACGCGTTCGAGCACTTCCAAAACGCGGTCGTTGCGCTCCTTTTCCGGGAGATGCCGCACGGCGAGCGCCACGTTTTCCGCGACCGTCTTCCAGGGAAGAAGCTTGGGTTCCTGAAAGACCATCCCGATGCGCGGCGCCGGCGGATCAAATTCCACACGTCCCGAAGTGGACGCGAGAAGCCCCGCCGTGATTCGAAGAAGCGTCGTCTTGCCGCAGCCCGAGCGCCCGAGAAGCGCCGTGACGCTGCCCGCTTCGAGCGTGAGCGAGAGATCCGAAATCGGCGTCACGACCGAGCTCCCGTCCTTTCGTTCGAAGCGCTGCGTCAGAGAATGAAAGTGAACGTTCACTCCCCTCATTTTCTTTCCTCCGTCTTCGCCCAGGGAACAAGCTTTTCGATGAGACGCTTGTAGAGCGCGTCGAGTCCCACGCCGAGAAGCGCGATCGTGAGGATCCCCACCATCACCACGTCCGTGTGCATGAGCGCTCCGGCGTCTTCAATGAGGTAGCCGAGTCCCGAACTCGCCGCGATCAACTCCGCCCCTACGAGCGCGCGCCAGGCGTAGCCGAATCCGAGGCGAAGTCCCGTCAGAATCTGCGGAGCGGCGCCCGGCAGAAGCACGTGCCGAAGGCGCTCCGAGGGCGTGAGCGCGAGATAATCGGCGAGTTCCCCGTAGCGGACTTCGGCCGACTTCAGGGCGGCGATCGTCGAGAGATAAATCGGAAAGAAGCTTGCGAGCACCACGATCGCAAGCTTCGGCGCCTCATCGATCCCGAGCCAGAGGATCAGAAGGGGAATGAGAGACAGGGGCGGTACGACGCGAAGCGACTCCAAAACGACGTGAGCGCCCGCTTCGAGTTTGGGAGAGCGCGCGAGAAGCGCGGCGAGCATGAGGGCCGCGAGACTCGAAATGCCGTAGCCCGCGAATACGCGCAGAAGCGACGTCCCCGCATGTCGAAAGCCCTCCCCCGACGCAAAGAGTTCGAGGGCGGCGCGCCACACGTCGGCGGGCGCAGGCAGAAGGATCGCCGGAATGGAACCATTCCGGGTCGCGAACCACCAGAGCCCCAGGATCAGAAGAGGAAGAATGGAGTAGCGAAGAAGCCGCATGAGAGAAAAAGGCCCGAAAATCCCGGGCGGGACTTTCGGGCGCGTCGAGGTGGATTATCAGGCGACGAAGATCAGATCCATCGCGAGGAAGACCGGGACGAGGATCCCGACCGACCAGATCATGTATCCGAAGAAGGTCGGCATCTTGACGCCGCGTTCGTTGCAGATCGCGACCGTCATGAAGTTGGGCGCGTTCCCGATGTAGGTCATGGCCCCCATGAAGACCGAACCGAGCGAAATCGCCATCAGGGTGTGCGAGTGCGTGGTCATGAGTTCCACCGGATCGCCGCCCGCAAGGCTGAAGTAGGCGAGATAGGTCGGCGCGTTGTCGAGGAAGGCCGACATCGTGCCCGTGAGCCAGAAGTAGAAGGTGTTGTTGAACGAACCGTCGGCGTTCGAAACGAGCGCGACGAGCGGCGCGAAGGCGCCCTGATCGCTCGCGGCGAGCATCTTGAGGACCGGCACCATGCACACGAAGATGCCGAAGAAGAGCTTGCCGACTTCGAGAATCGGATCCCAGGTGAACTGGTTGGCTTCGCGCACGCTCTTGGCGGTGAGCGCGACGGAGGCGCCGGCGGTGGCGAGGAAGATCACGTCGCGGGCGATGTTCTGCAGCGTGAAGTGCACGCCGAGGAAGGTGAATTCCACGCCCGGATTCCAGATGCCCGACATGAGCACGGCCGAAACGATCACGGCGAGGAAAAGGATGTTGATCTTGCCGTCGATGCCGAAGGCCTTCTTCTCATCGGACGGACGAAATTCGCCCGCCGCCACGTCCTTCTTGAACATGACCGAGTCGATCAGGAAGTAGATCGCAAGCAGGATCGCCACCGTGAAGATCCACGGCGCAAAGAGATGTTCGGCCGTCCAGAAGAATTCGACGCCGCGCAGGAAACCCAAGAAGAGAGGCGGATCGCCCAGAGGCGTGAGCGCTCCGCCGACGTTGGCGACCAAGAAGATGAAGAAGATGAAGGTGTGGATCTTCCTCGTGCGCCCTTCGTTGGCGGAGATGAGCGGACGGATCAGAAGCATCGCCGCGCCCGTCGTGCCCATGAGATTCGCGAGCACGGCGCCGAGCCCCAGAAAGACCGTGTTGACGATCGGACGGCCCACGAAACTCCCGCGCACGTGAATGCCGCCCGCCACCGTAAAGAGCGCGCCCACGAAGATGAGGAAGGGCAGATAGTCGGCGAGGAGAATGTGGATCACCTCGTCAAAGGCGGCGGAGGCGCCGAAGGCGATCCCGAGCGGAATGGCGCAGGCCGCGGCCCAGAAGAGCGAGACCTTTCCGAAATGATGGTGCCAGAAGCTCGGAAGGAAAAGGGGAAAGAGCGCGATGGAGAGAAGAATGCCGGCAAACGGAATGGCCCAGGGAAGACTGAGCTCGGCACCGTTCATGCCTTCGGAAGCGAGGACGAGACCCGGCAGAAGAAGAAGCGAACCCAGGGCCGCCCGACGCAGAGTCGTAAGAGACACGATGAAACTCCCAGAGAAGAACGCCGCCCGTCGAAAGTCGAGGGATGAACGGATCGGCGTCAGGGGTTTGGAAAAAAGGCGGAACGCTCTCTTCGGCTCGATGGTCATTCCGCCGCAAAAAGCTTGAAACTACACGATTTTCACGAAAAGATCAGCGAAAATCCGCCATTTTTCTCAATTTTGAATTATTTGGCACGATTCGGAGCATCGAGCGGTTCGGGAATTCCGAAGACCTGACGAAGGTAGCGAAGATAGCTTTCGTCCTCGCACATGCCCTTCTCGGGCGCATCGGAAATTTTCGCCACGGGCTGCCCGTTCGCCCGTACCATTTTAATGACAACGTTAAGGGGAGTGGGTCCTTTGTCATTCATCAAATTGGTGCCGATGCCGAAACCCAGCCCCACGCGTCCGTGAAAGCGCCGGTAAAGATCGATCACGCGCGGCACGGTGAGGCCGTCCGAGAAGATGAGGGTCTTGCTGTGCGGGTCGCACTTGTTCTTCCTCCAGTGCTCGATCATGCGCTCGCCCCAGAGGAAGGGATCCCCCGAGTCGTGGCGCGCGCCGTCAAAGAGCTTGCAGAAGAACATGTCGAAGTCCCGGAAGAAGGGTTCCGACCCGTAGACGTCGGAAAGCGCAATGCCGAGGTCTCCTCGGTACTCCTTGGCCCACATCTCAAAGCCGTAGACCTGGCTGTCGCGAAGACGCGGTCCCAGAGCCTGACAGGCCTGCAGGTATTCGTGCGCCATGGTGCCGAGCGGAATGAGACCGTACTTTTTGGCGAGCGCCACGTTCGAAGTTCCCGCCAGATGCGCGCCGAGGCGCTCCTTCAGGATCCCCACGACGCGATCCTGCCAGTCGCGCGAGAAACGCCGGCGCGTGCCGTAGTCGGAAATGCGCAGATCCCCGTTGTCGGGCTCCTCGAGGATGAGGTCGATCTTGGCGTTGAGGCGCTTCAACCCCTCGTCGTCCGAAAGATCGGGATGGAGGTTGCGGAAGTAGACTTCGTTTACGATCGCGAGGATCGGAATTTCAAAGAGGATCGTATGGAGCCACGGCCCCTCGACGCGGATGTCGATCCCGCAGGGAAAGTCGTCGCTTGCCTCAACCGTAACGTACTTGCGCTTCAGATGAAAGAGGCTCAGAAACTCGATGAAGTCGGACTTCATGAACCGAAGTCCGGCGAGATAGGCGAGCTCCTCCTCGCGGAAGTAGAGGTTGCAGAGCGAATCGATTTCCGCCTGAAGTTCCTCAAGGAAGGGACGCAGATCGATGCCGGGCGTTCGGCACTTGAAGCGGTAGGCCACTTCGGCCGCCGGAAACTGATGCAGCACGCACTGCTGCATCGTGAACTTGTAGAGATCCGTGTCGAGCAGGGATTGAATGATCATGCTCCCTCCTTAATCCAAGTTTCTCAGGCCGCGGCGGCGGTCGGGAGAAGTCCGAGCGCGTCCTCGTAGCGCGTGGGCGTGACGAGGTCCTCGCCCGGAAGAATCTTCATGAAGCGCGAATGGAAGACGTCGTTGCGCTCCCAGACAAGGTTCGCAAGGAGCCGGTCCATTTCGGCGGGGGCGTTGCAGGCGAGGAGCACGTCGCAACCCGCCGCGAGCGCGCGGGCCGCGCGCTCTTCGATCGGTCCCACGTCGGCGCCCTTCATCGTGAGGTCGTCCGAGAAGACGAGTCCCGTGAACCCGAACTTCTGGCGCAGAACGTCCTTGAGCAACCCCGACGAGAAGGTGGCGATCTCTCCCTGGAACGCATCATAGGCGACGTGCGCCGTCATGACGGCGGGCAACCCCGTGAGAAGCCGATAGGGTTCGGCGTCGCGCAGCACCTTGTCGGCGGGCCGGTCGTCGCGCGGCAGCGACGTGTGGCTGTCCGCCTCCGCCCAACCGTGGCCGGGGAAGTGCTTGCCGCAGGCGGCCATGCCGGCTTCGGCGAGACCGTCGATGAGGCTTCGCGCATGGTTCGTCACGAGCGCGGGGGTCGTGCCGAGACTGCGGTCGCCGATCACGCCCGAACGGCCGTAGTCGACGTCAAGCACGGGCGCGAAGGTCATGTCGACCCCGGCCGTGCGCAGTTCATGCGCGAGGACCACGCCCGCGGCGCGGTAGCGCGCGGCAACGTTCGGACCGACTGCGAGTTCGCGCATCGAAGGGATCTGCGTGAATCCTTCGCGGAAGCGTTGCACGCGGCCGCCTTCATGGTCGACCGCGATGACGATCCCCGGGCGGCGCTCATGAATCGCCGCCGTCAGTTCGGCGAGCTGATCGCGAGAGGTGTAGTTGCGCGTGAAAAGGATCACCATCCCGACGAGCGGATGCTTCAAGAGTTGTTCTTCCCGTTCGGTGAGCGTCGTCCCTTCGAGGTCGATGCATACGGGGCCGAGGCTTCGAACGATTTCCTGTTCCGTCATGTTCCTTGAGTAAATTCGTTGGTCCGCGAGGTTGAACCCGTAGGATACACCTGCGCGGGATTGTCTTGGTGCGGCCCGCGAGGGACCGTCGCGTCAGTACTGTCGCAATTCCGAGAGAACGCGCCGCGTGTTCACGTCGCGCCCGTCCATGTGGTAGTCGATCACCGTGCGGATGAGGCGGCGCACTTCGCGCATGTCGACTTCGGGACCGAAGGTTCCCGAAAGAAGCGCTTCGACGGCGGTTCTCGAAAAGAGTCCCTCACCCGCGGGAGCGTCGACCCCTTCGAGGCGTCCCTCGGAAAAGCGGTAGCGGGGCGCGTTCGCGCGGTCGCGCACGATCGCCCAGCCGAGCATGGAAAGAAGCGCCGTCTCGAAAATCCGAAGGGCGGGCTGCCGCAGCGGTCCGGGGCCCGAGAGCGCCCCCAACACCTTCACATAGGCGTCAAAGAGCCCCTGGTGCGGATCTTCCCGTTCGGTAAAGCGAAGAATGAGTTCGTTGACGTAAAACCCCGAAAAGAGCCCCTCTCCGTCGACGGGCTCGAGACTTCCGAGCCAGTCGACTCGGATGAGGTTCTTCGCCTCCTTCTTCCCGCTCCAGGTAAAAAGCAGCGGACAGAAGGCCTGCAGGAGCCCCCGGTACTGCGCCGAGGGGCGCTTTGCCCCTTTGGCGACGAGAAATACGCGGCCGTAGTCGCGCGTGAGCACGTCCAGAAGAAGGCTCGACTCGCTCCAGGGACGCGAGTGAAGAATGAAGCCCGGTTCCCGGTTGACGCGGGCCGCCGCCCCGTGTTTCACTCCAGAAGCCGCTGCCTCGAATTCCGCGAGACGCTCCGCCACCGCCCGGTTGCGCCAGAGCACGTTCTCTAGACTCGAGCTACGCTCGAGCTGCGAGCCCGTCGTCCCGCGACGGCGCGGATCAGTCATAGCCGAGGGTCTTGAGGGCCTTCACGTCGTCGGACCAGCCGCGGCGCACGCGCACCCACACTTCAAGGTAGACGCGTTTTCCGAGCATCGTCGCGATGTCGGCGCGCGCAAGGCGCGAAATTTCGCGAAGCTTGCCGCCCTTCTCACCGATCACGATCGCCTTGTGGCTTTCGCGCTCGACGATGAGGCCCGCGATGATTTCGGCACCCTCTTCCGTCTCCGACCACTTGTCGATCGTGACGGCGACGCCGTAGGGAAGCTCGTCCCCGAGGAGTCGGAAGGCCTTTTCGCGGATCGTTTCGGCCGCCATATAGCGCGGCGACCGGTCCGTGTAGAGGTCGGGATCAAAGTAGGGCACGCTCTCGGGGAGGAATTTCTTCACTTCCTCAAGGAGTTCCGGAAGCTGCCGCCCCTTTTCTGCCGAAACCGGCACGATGGCCGCAAACGGGAACTTCTCCATCGACGCGGCCATGAGGGGCAAAAGCGCGTCGCGGTTTTTCGAGAGGTCCGTCTTGTTCAAGGCGAGAATCACGTTCTTCGCGTCGCGCGGCAAAAGCTTGAGGACTTCAAGGTCCGCCGGTCGCCAACCGTTGGCTTCGATCACGAAGATCACGGCGTCGACGTCCGCCAAGGTCGAGCGGACCGTGCGGTTCATGCGGCGGATGAGCTGCGAGCCCTCCTTCGTCTGAAAGCCCGGGGTGTCGACGAAGACGTACTGCGCGTCCTCCTTCGTCACGACGCCCAAAACGCGGTCTCGCGTCGTCTGCGGCTTTCGCGACGTGATCGACACCTTTTCGCCGATGAGCGCGTTAATCAGGGTCGACTTTCCGACGTTGGGGCGTCCGACGACCGCGACGTAGCCGCAGCGAAAGCCCTCGGGCACGGCGGGCGTGGAAAGGTTGAGGTTCGAGAGCATCGCCTCGAGATTGTCGTTCTGTTCCGTCGTCATAGCATTCTCCGGCGGTTATTTCCGATAGCGACGAAGATCGCGTTCGGAAAGGATGTCGAGCGCCTTGCGGGCGGCTTCCTGTTCGGCGCCGCGGCGCGACGAGGCGGTGCCCGTCGTTTCGACCTGCATCGAGGCGATGCGGCAGCTCGTCACAAAGGTCTGATCGTGCGCGAGTCCCCGCACTTCGACGATGTCGTATTCGGGGCGCGGCAGGTGCAGGCCCTGCAGCATTTCCTGAAGACGCGTCTTCGGGTCCTTGCTCAGCTGCTCGGGCGTGAGTCCCGTCAGAATCGGGTCGTAGAGGCGCAGGATCACTTCCTGCGCGGCTTCAAAGCCCGCTTCCGCAAAAACCGCGCCGAAAATCGCCTCCATGGCGTCGGCGACGATCGACGGGCGCTCCGCGCCCCCGTTTCGCATTTCGCCCTCGCCCATGCGCAGGAAGTCGGAAACGCCCACGCGGCGTCCGATCGTGTTGAGCATCTTCTCGCACACGAGGTTTGCGCGCACGCGCGACAGATCGCCCTCGGTGAAGTGACGGTCGCGCAAAAAGAGCGCGTTGCCGATCACGCAGTTCAACACCGAGTCCCCGAGGAATTCGAGGCGTTCGTTGTGGTCGGCCGAAAACGATCGGTGCGTGCGCGCCCGATCGAGAAGTTTTTTGTTCCGGAACGCATAGCCGATGCGTTCTTCGAGTTGGTCGAGTGAAAGCATGTCGTCTCCGAATATCGACCGTTAGAAAGCGGCTTGATCCGTCAGGCGGCTTTCTAACGCCCGCTCCGCACCCAGGGAGCGGGAAGGAAAGGAGAACGCGGAACGATGCCGCTCCGCGTTCGGGAAAGAGGAGGATTTTAGCGGAAACCGCCTACGCGCGACATGTCGCCGAAGTTGGCCCAGATAAGAACCGCGCGTCCCACCAGGTTTTCGTCCGGAACGAAGCCCCAGTAGCGGCTGTCCTCGCTGTTGTCGCGGTTGTCCCCCATCGCGAAGTAGTGACCGTCGGGCACCTTGCAGACAAAGCCCGTTTCATTGTAGGTGCAGGAGGGCTCCTTCTTGCTGATCGCGCCTTCGGGCACCCACGAGGGACGGCGGTGATCAAAGGCCACAAGGTGGTTGACGTCGCCGAGCGTCTCGTCGTACTCCGTGAGCGTCACCATCGTGTTTTCGTCGATGAAGTCGCGCGGCGTCGAGAGCTTCTGTTCGACGCCGTTCACGTAGAGCACCTTGTTGCGGTATTCGACCGTGTCGCCCGGCACGCCCACGACGCGCTTGATGTAGTCGATCGACGTGTCGACGGGATAACGGAAGACGATCACGTCGCCGCGCTTCGGAGCGCCGATTTCAAGAACCTTCGTGTTCGCGACCGGCAGGCGCAGGCCGTATTCGTACTTGTTGACGAGGATGAAGTCCCCGACGTGCAGCGTCGGCAACATCGAGCCCGACGGAATGCGGAAGGGCTCGAAGAGGAAGCTGCGCAAAAGGAAGACGATCGCGATCACCGGAAAGAGGCCCGCCGTGTACTCGAGCCACCAGGGCTGGCGCAGGAGTTTCGCGCGCAGGTCGTTGCGCGCGTCGACGACGCCCGGCTCCATGCGCTCGAGCGCCTCGCGGTTGTCCTCTTCAAAGCGGCGAACGGCCTCCTCGGCCTTGGCGCGCCGCTCGGGCAGGAACTTCATGCGCTCGGCGACGTAGAAAATCCCCGTCACCACCGTGAGGATGAGAAGAATCAGTGCGAAATTCACCTGGGGTCTCCCTTACTTTTCTTCAACCTGCAGAATCGCAAGGAAGGCTTCCTGCGGAATCTCCACCGACCCCACCTGCTTCATGCGCTTCTTGCCCGCCTTCTGCTTTTCCAAGAGTTTACGCTTTCGCGTGATGTCGCCGCCGTAACACTTTGCAAGCACGTTTTTGCGCAGGGCCTTGACGTTCTCGCGGGCGATGATGTTGGCGCCGATGGCGGCCTGAATCGACACTTCGTACATCTGGCGCGGAATGAGGCTGCGAAGGCGCGTGACGATTTCGCGCCCGCGCGCGATCGCGTTCGAGCGGTGCAGAATGCTCGAGAGGGCGTCTACCTTGTCGCCGTTGATGAGCATGTCGACGCGCACCACGTCGGATGCGCGGTATTCCTTGAACTCATAGTCCATCGACGCATAACCGCGGGTGAGCGACTTCATGCGGTCAAAGAAGTCGAGCACGATTTCGGCGAGCGGCAGATCGTAGGTGAGGTGCACCTGGCGGCCGTGATAGGCCATGTTGCGCTGAATGCCGCGTTTTTCCTGACAGAGCTTCATCACGGGGCCGACGTACTCGTCGGGGACGAAAATCGTCACCGTGTCGATCGGCTCGCGGATTTCCTCGATCTTGTCGACGGGCGGAAGCTTCGAGGGATTTTCCACCTGCACGACTTCACCGTTGGTCATGAGGACTTCGTAGACGACGGAGGGCGCCGTCGTGATGAGGTCCATGTTGTATTCGCGCTCGAGACGCTCCTGCACGATGTCCATGTGCAGGAGTCCCAAAAAGCCCGCGCGGAAGCCAAAGCCGAGAGCCTGCGAGACTTCGGGCTCGAACTTGAGCGCCGCGTCGTTCAACTGCAGCTTCGTCAACGCGTCGCGAAGCGCTTCGTACTGATTCGATTCGACCGGATAGAGGCCCGCGAACACCTGGGGCTTGACTTCCTTGAAGCCCGGCACGGGTTCCTTGGCGGGACGCTGGGCATGCGTGATCGTGTCGCCCACGCGGGCGTCCTTGAGTTCCTTGATGCCCGCGATGACGAAGCCCACTTCACCGGCCGTCAGCTGCGGGCGCGTGCGCGACTTCGGCGTGAAGACGCCCACCTGTTCGCAGAGGTGGTTCGCCCCCGTCGCCATGAGGGTGATCTTGTCCTTTGGCTTCAACGTGCCGTTGACGACGCGCACGAGCATGACGACCCCCACGTAATTGTCGAACCACGAGTCGATGATGAGGGCCTGCAAGGGCTCCGTGGGGCTTCCCTTCGGAGGCGGCACGTCGCGCACGACGCGCTCGAGGATGTCGTCGATCCCCATCCCGGTCTTGGCGGAGCACGGAATGGCGTCGGTCGCGTCGATCCCGATCACGTCCTCGATTTCTTCGGCCGCGGCCTCGGGGTTGGCGCTCCCCAAGTCCATTTTGTTCAGTACCGGAATCACTTCGACGCCGAGGTCGATCGCCGTGTAGCAGTTGGCGACCGTCTGCGCCTCGACCCCCTGCGTGGCGTCGACGACGAGAAGAGCCCCTTCGCAGGCGGAGAGCGAGCGGCTCACTTCATAGGAAAAGTCCACGTGCCCCGGGGTGTCG
This sequence comes from uncultured Sutterella sp., assembly GCA_900545275.1. GTDB lineage: Bacteria > Pseudomonadota > Gammaproteobacteria > Burkholderiales > Burkholderiaceae_F > Sutterella. The sequence goes on along the minus strand of UQYG01000005.1, from coordinate 140,997 downwards.
ATGAGGTTGAGTTCGTACGTCTGACCGTCCTTGGCTTTGTACTGAAGCGCCGCGGTCTGCGCCTTGATCGTAATCCCGCGTTCGCGCTCGAGGTCCATGCTGTCCAAGACCTGTGCGCTCATTTCACGGTCAGAGAGCCCGCCGCAGCGCTGAATCAGGCGGTCGGCGAGCGTGGATTTGCCGTGGTCGATGTGGGCGATGATGGAAAAATTGCGGATATTCTGCATCGTCTGTAATCAATGGAAAGGGACGGCGGGCGCGGAGAAACGGGCTCGACGCGCCGAGAAAAAGACCGCCCGAAGGGCGTCTTTCGCACGATGGGGACCCTTCGGGCACGGGCCCGTCGCGGTTTCGCGCTATAGTGAAGCTCCCCGCGCCGCTTTTTCGACGCGCGAAGCGGTCTTGCCGTCCGACAAGAGCAGGCTATTTTAGCCGATTGCGTGCGATAGCCTCCCTCTTTTTCCGGCATTTCGCTCGTTCGAGTTTTCATTTCCTACGCCCTCCATGACGCACACCGACGACAAAGCCTATTACGAAGCCCTGGAGAACGCCGACCGGGAGGCCCGCGCGACCATTGCGGGCGCACTCCTCATCGTCCTCTTTTTCTGGATCGCTCTCGCACTCCTCAAAGATTCCGACCGGGTTTTCGAAGGCCTTCCCCTCTGGTTCTGGGCGGCCGTGATCGGGGGATACGTCCTTTCCGTCGCCGTCGTTTGGTGGCTCGTGCGCTTCGTCTTTCGCTCGGGCAATCTTGACTTTTCCGAACGCGGAGTCACGAAGGGGGACGAAGCATGAGGGAACTCCTTCTTTTCCTTCCGATCGTCCTCTTTCTCTTCCTTCTCCTGCTCACGTCGATCTGGCTCGAGAACCGGAAGACCGCGGAAAAGACGCTTGAGGACTTCTATCTCTCCGACCGCAATCTCGAGGGATTCGTCCTCGCCATGAGCATGATTGCGACTTACGGGTCGGTGAGCTCGTTTGTCTCGGGGCCGGGCGTCGCCTGGCAGCTCGGACTCGGCTGGGTCGTCTTCGCCGCGCCCCAGATCATCGCGGGCTTTCTCGTTTTCGGCGTGATCGGAAAGAAGTTCGCGATCGTCGGCCACCGCATCGGCGCCGTCACCGTGATTGACCTCATCCGCGCGCGTTTTGCCGATCCGTGGCTCGCTCGACTTCTCGCACTCACGCTCCTCGTCGCCTTCGTCACCATGATGACGGGACAGCTCATCGGGGGCGCGCGGCTCTTTGCCGCGGCGGCGGGTCTCCCCTACGAGGCGGGACTCGTTCTCTTCGGGCTCGTCACGGTCTTCTACACGACCTTGGGCGGCTACCGCGCCGTCGTCATCACGGACACGATCTGCGCCCTCCTCATGGTGGGCGGCATGTTTCTTCTCGGCTGGGAGATCGTCCATCTCGGCGGCGGCGACCTCGAAGCGCTCCTTCTCACGATCCCCCGGATCGATGCCTCGCTCACCACACCGAACGCGGGCGGAGCACTACCTTGGGGACTGCTTCTCTCCGCGTGGCTCCTCGTCGGCTTCGGGACGGTCGCGCTGCCACACTCGTCGATGCGCTGCCTCACCTATCGGCAAAGTGACGAACTCCACCGCGCCATGCTGATCGGGACCGTCGTCTGCGGCCTTCTCATGATCGGAATGACCTTCCTCGGCGTTCTCGCGCGCGGCGTCCTCGACCTTCCCGTGGAACTCATCGGCGAGACGACCGACAGCGTCATACCCTATTTGATCGCGAACCACATGTCGCCCTTCTGGGCGGGCCTCACCCTCGTCGGACCGCTCGCGGCGACGCTCTCGACCGTGAGCTCCCTCATGCTCAACGCGTCATCCGCGCTCGTACAGGACCTTCTGCGAAAGGAAGGACTCGTCCCCGACCGTCCGAAGCTTCTTTTCCGCCTCTCCTGGGTCGTGACTTTCGTCCTCGGACTCACGGCGCTTCTCTTTGCGCTCCATCCCGCCGACATCGTCGTCTGGATCAACCTCATCGCCTTCGGCGGACTCGAAACGGCCTTCCTCTTTCCGCTCGTCGCGAGCCTCTTCTGGCGCCGAGCGACGGGCCGCGGGGCGCTCGTCGCCGCGGCGGGCGGGCTTGCCGCCTATTTGTGGGCGTCGTTTGCCAACTTTCATCCCTTCGGCGCGCACGTCGTGACGGTGGGAGTCCTCGTCTCGGGCGTTCTTTTCGTCGTCGGGTCGCTCACGACGCAGCCCGAGCCGGAAGAGCGGCTCGCCCTCTTTTTCCGCCCGACGAGCAGAGACGGTTCGACCGACTGACCGATTCTTCGGGGAAATGCGCTTTGCAAAGGAGGCGACGTTGCGTCCCCTTCGGGGGCGTGCTAAGTTTTTCTTCGGCGACTTCTTTCGGAGCCGCACCCCGAACATTTTTCCGAACCTCTTCATGTCCGCGTCCCGTTTCGTTTTCCGACTGCTGAGAGGACTTCTCGTCCTTTTCTTCTTTTCGGCGCTCCTGCGGGCGCAGGCAACCGAAGCGCCGACGATCAAGACGGACGAACTTCCCGAAATCCGCATCGGCTACATCGAGGCGAGCTTTTCTCCTTCCGAGCGAAAGGCCTTCGCACACACCTTCCTCTATCTGAGCGCAACGCTCCCGCAGTACCGATTCACGATCCGTCCCTACCTCGTCAAGGACCTTGAAACGGCGGTCCGCACGAAGTCGATCGACTTCTTCCTCGCGGCCTCGGGCTTTTATCGGCGTCTGAACTATCGGGGTCTGCGCGACCTCGCGACGCTTGTGACGCCCACGACGGCGAGCCCCGACCTGGCGGTGGGAACCGTCTTTCTCGTCAAAAAGGAAGCGCCCTACCGCACGTTCGACGACCTCAAGGGGCTTCGCGCCGCCGCCAACTGGGAAGAAGGCTTTACGGGCGTCTACGTGCCGATGGGCGAAATCGCCGCGCGCGGCTACGACCCGGACGACTACTGGACCTTCATCGAAGCGGGCTCGCCCGTGCGGAAGCTTCTTCTCGCCGTCAACCGGGGCGACGCCGAAGTCGCCATGGCCCGCGCCTGCACCGTCGAAGAACTGCGCAAAACGGAACCCGAACTCGTCGACGGATTTCGCCCGATCGGCCTCAAGGAAACGCCTGGCTTTCCCTGCCTACACTCGACGGAGCTCTATCCCAACTGGACCTTCGTCTCGAACGACACGGTCCGCTGGGAAACGGCGCGCGACATCACGGCGGCGCTCCTTTCGATGCCGAAGACTCCCGAGGGGGCGAGCTGGGGCGTCACGTCGAACTTCAACAGCGTCGACGACCTCTACCGACAGATCCGTCGCGGTCCCTTCGAATACCTGCGCATCACTTCGGTGCGAAGCTTTCTCGAGCGCTACTGGCCGTTTTGCGCTCTTCTTCTGATGGCGGTCGTCGGACTCGTTCTTCACAGTCGCCGCGCCGACCACCTCGTCAGGAAGCGTACCGAAGAACTGCGCCTCGCCATGGAAAAGGAAAGCGAGATGAGCCGCCACCTCGCAACGCTCGAGCGCGTGAGCGTGATCGGCGCCATGTCGAGCCTCATCACGCACGAACTGAACGGTCCGCTCAATTCGATCGCCAACAGCACGCGCGCCCTTGAACGATTCGCCGAAATGAACGACGACGCTCCCGCGGTCGTGCGCCGTTCGCTCGCCCTCATTTCGTCTCAGTGCGCAAGAGCTTCCGAAATCGTGAACCGCGTGCGGCAGTATGTGAAGCGGCGCGAACCCGAAAGCACCCGCATCGAAGTCAACCCGATTCTGCGGCGCATCGTTTCGCAACAGGGCTCCGTCAGTGCGCACGCCCGCATCACGGGCGACATTCCCGCGACGAGCGTCGTTCTCGAGTGGAATCCGCTCGAAGCGGAGCTCTGCGTCACGAACCTCGTCAAAAACGCCGCGGAGGCGACCAAGCACACGCCCGACGCGAAGATCGTCGTGTCTCTTTCACTCAAAGAGGGAAAGGCGCTCATCACCGTCGCCGACAACGCCAAGACTACGGCCGAATCGCTCGCCGAACACGGCGCACCGCTCTCTTCAAGCAAGGAACAGGGCCTCGGCCTCGGGCTTCTCATCGTCAAGACCCTGACGGAAAAGGCGATGGGACACTTCTCGCTCGAAAGAAAAGACAACGTCACCGAAGCGTGCATCACGCTCCCGCTGCCTTCCGACAACGCCCCCAAGGAATCCCAACGTCATGACCCGAAAAACTGAAAAACCGCTCGTGCGCATCGTCGACGACGATCCCGATCAACTCGCATCGCTCGAAATCATGCTTTCCGCCGAAGGATGGGACGTCGCCTGCTACGAAAGGGCCTCGGACTTTTTCGCCGAAGACACGCCCTCGCGTCCGGGTTGCCTCATCCTCGACGTGCGCATGCCGGAGATTTCGGGGCTGGAAATGCAGGAGGAGCTCAACCGCCGCGAGTACCCCCTTCCCATTCTCTTTCTCACGGGACACGGCGACGTCGACATGGCCGTACACACCCTTAAAAAGGGCGCGAAAGACTTTCTTCTCAAGCCTGTCGACGCCCCGCGCCTTCTGACGTCGGTCGCGACGATCGTGCAGGAGGACTGCGATCAACGCGCAATGCCGCTCGACTCGGCCGCGTGGAAGAGAAAGTTTCGCGAACTCACCGAGCGCGAGCAGGAAATCGTGCGCTACGTCGCCTCGGGGCTTTTGAACCGACAGATTGCCGAGCGCCTCGGCATCAGCGAGCGCACCGTGCACGCGCACCGGCTCTCGGCCTACCGCAAGCTCAACGTCCACAACGTCGCCGACCTGGCGCCGCTGACCGTCCTTTTCGTTCGAAAGGAGCTCTGAGGATCTTCGCTCTTTTTGACCTGATCCCGATTACCTAGGCAGGCCTTCGGGACAACATGGCCGAAACGGCCGGGCGTTTCGCCCCGCCGAACCCTCAAAAGGAGAAAACCATGTTGCAAGTCAAGAAGCTTCTTGCGCTCTCCCTCGGCCTTGCGCTCGCCGCACAGGTCGGGGCCGCGCCCAAAGACGGCGTATACCGGGAAAAGGTGATGGGACTCATCGCGCCCTTCACGGTCGAAGTGACGCTCGAAGGAGGACGCATCGTCAAGGTCACCTCGAACGACGCCCTCGAAAGCCCGGGCGTCGGCGCCGAAGCGATCAAAACCTTGGGAGATCGGATCGTCCGAGAGCAAACCGCGGGGGTCGACGGCGTTTCGGGCGCAAGCATCACGAGCTTTGCGGTGCTCCAGGGCACGCGCCAGGCACTCAAGAAGGCCGGAGCCGACGAATCCTTCTTCAAGCGCATCCATGAAGCGGCCGTCCTGCCCGACACCGTGACGAGCGACGTCGTGGTGGTGGGCGGCGGCGGAGCGGGTCTTGCCGCGGCGGTCTCCGCTCTCGAAGCGGGCGCGAGCGTGACGATCGTCGAAAAGCTTGGCTACCTCGGCGGTTCCACCAACGTCTGCGGCGGCGCCTTCAATGCGTCGGGCACGAGCTACCAGAAGGCGCTCGGCATCGACGACAACCCGCAGAAGCACTTTGAGCAGACGATGAAGGGCGGCCACAACACGAACGATCCGTCGCTCGTGCAGTACCTCGCCGATCATGCGACCGAATCGCTCGCCTGGCTCGAAAGCCTAGGCCTCAAGGTGAACCCAAAGGTGGGCGCCGCGACGGGCGCGCTTTTCCAGCGCTCGCACTATCCCGATCCCGCGGGCGGCCACACCTACATCGCCGTCCTCGAAGAGGCGCTCGCGAAGTATCCCGACCGCGTGAAGGTCCTCCTTGAAACGAAGGCGACGGGCCTCATCGAAGAAAACGGCCGCGTCACGGGCGTTGCCGTGGAAAGCCGCGGCAAGACCGCAAAGGTCTTCGGCACGCGCGGCGTCATCCTCTCCACGGGCGGTTTCGGCGCCAACGTCGAATTCCGCCAGAAGGTGAACACAGGCATCTGGAAGGAAGCGAACCTCGACAAGGAAATCGGGTGCTCGAACATCAGCGTCGCCGCTCAGGGCGACGGCCTTCTCATGGCCGAAAAGGTGAACGCTGACTTGATCGGCCTCGCCGACATCCAGGTTCATCCGAACGGAACGCCCGGCACGGGCCTCATGCTCGACATCAAGACGTCGGGCCGCAACCGCCTCTTCATCAACACGAACGGCGACCGATTCGTCGACGAGGGCGCTCCGCGCGACGTCCTGAGCAAGGCCGTCTTCGCGCAGCCCGGCCAGACCTTCTGGCTCGTGCAGAACCACCTGCGCTATCCGGACGAAAACAAGATCGACCTTCTGAGCGGCCGCACGATGCACGACATGCTCGAGCAGGGCCGCGTGCAGAAGGCGGACACTCTCGAAGACCTCGCTAAAATCATGAAGGTCGACGTCAATCGCCTTCGCGCTTCAATCGAGGAGTACAACCGCGTCGCGCGCCACGAAGTCGAAACGGACCGCTTCGGCTTCCGAGCCAACCATACGGATGACCGTCCCATCACGGAAGGTCCCTACTACGTCGCGCGCAAGGTGCCGACCATCCACCACACCATGGGCGGCATCAAGATCAACACCCGCGCCGAAGTGATCGACCGCGAAGGTAAGGTCATCCCCGGCCTCTACGCCGCGGGCGAAGTGACGGGCGGCGTCCACGGAGAAAACCGCTTGGGCGGCAACGCCGTGGCCGACTGCATGGTCTTCGGCCGCACCGCAGGCCGCATGGCCGCCGAAAACAAATAAAACCGCTTGTTCTCTCTTTTAGGTCTCCTTTGGGCCGCCGAACGTCCTTCGGCGGCCTTTTTTCGCTCGTTTTCGAGCTGCGGCGAACGCCACCCGTTCGCCCCGCCCGGGCGAAAAACGCCTCCTTTTCCATCATTTTCGCTTTATGGAAAGCTATTTTCCGCAAAGCGGCCCGTGCTCGGTACACTACCCGCAATCCTTTCCGGAATAAAGGAAACGGGATTTCGCAAAGCTCTTCCTTCGCTACCGAATGTGCGAATGGTGACCGGACCTCCTTTCGGGCGATGATTCTCCGCAACGGAGGCGTCCTCTCGGCACCTCCCTTTTGCCATTTGTCTCGAAAGGAGAACTTCATGAATTTCCGCCTCAAACTTCTCGCCTGCGCCATGGCCGCGATTCCTGTCGCCGCGTTCGCCATCGGCGGTCCCTCGGGTCCGAAGATCGACTATCACGTCCAGGGTCACCTCGGCGAAGTGATGATGAACCCGTACGGCATCGCGCCGCTCACGGCCATCGTCCGCGACGGCGGCTACACGGTCAAGGACGTCACGGTGCGCGTGCTTCCGAAGCCCGACGGCCGTGAAATCAAGTACAAGGTCTCCGACCGCCAGGTTCTGACGCACGGCGGCATTCCCGTCTTCGGTCTCTATCCCGACTACGTCAACAAGGTCGAAGTCTCCTACACCCGGGAACTGCGCGGCAAGACCGAAAAGTTCACCGACACGATCCAGCTCTACGCCCCGCCCGTCTACTTTGAAGTGGCCGGCATCACGATGGAAAAGGAAATTCCGTACGGCGTTGAAGTGAAGAAGGTCGATCCCGAATTCCAGGACCGCCTCTACTTCGTCAACAACATCGCGGAAAAGTCCGGCGTCGGCACGCGCGTCGTCTGGAACAACCCCGCGGGCGGCGCCCTCGAATGGAACTTCTGGCCGCAGAACACGATTCTCGACACGGCCGGTCACGTCCGCTGGTACATGCTTGCGAACCCGATCTACGACCTCAACTCGATCTACAGCGCGGGCGTGATGATGGGCTTCAAGCAGAACGCCGACGGCATGCTCACCTGGGGCTACGGCCAGCGCTACGTCAAGTACGACATCATGGGCCGCGAAGTCTTCAACCGCCGCCTGCCGCTTCGCTTCTCCGACTACTCGCACTCGATGGACGACGCGCAGAACGGCCACTTCTTCCTTCGCGTCGCCTCCTCCAACTACAAGCGTCCCGACGGCAAGAACGTGCACACGGTGCGCGACGTGATCGCCGAAATCGACCAGGAAGGCGTGGTCGTGGACGAATGGCGTCTCGCCGACATTCTCGACCCGTACCGCGACAACGTTCTGAAGGTCCTCGACCAGGGCGCCGTCTGCCTCAACATCGACGCTTCGCAGGCCGGCAAGACCCTCACGGAAGACGACATCAAGGCGCTCGACCAGTCCGACCGCTTCGGCGACATCGTCGGCACGGGCGCGGGCCGCAACTGGGCGCACGTCAACTCCGTCGACTACGACCCGGAAGACGACTCCATCATCATCTCCTCGCGCCATCAGTCCGCGATGATCAAGATCGGCCGCGACAAGAAGGTGAAGTGGATCCTCGGCTCCCCCGAAGGTTGGAAGAAGGGTTGGGCGGAAAAGGTCCTGACGCCGGTCGACAAGAACGGCAAGCCCATCAAGTGCGAAGGCTCCGTCTGCGAAGGCGGCTTCGACTGGACGTGGACGCAGCACACGGCCTTCAAGATCGACGAAATGAGCAAGGGCGACATCCTCTACCTCTCGGCCTTCGACAACGGCGACGCCCGCGGTATGGAACAGCCGGCTCTTCCGGAAATGAAGTACAGCCGTGCGGTCGTCTACAAGATCGACCAGAAGAAGATGACGGTCGAACAGGTTTGGGAATACGGCAAGGAACGCGGCCACGAATGGTACAGCCCCGTGACGTCGCTCACCGAATACCAGGCCGACAAGAATTCGATCTTCGTCTACTCGGCCACGGCCGGCGCCAACTTCGACCTGGCTTCGGGCGCCTTCACCTCCTCGCCCAACCCCTACATTGAAGAATTCAAGTGGGGTGCCAAGGAGCCGTCCGTCGAAATTCAGTTGAAGAACTGCTCTGGCTATCAGGCCTGGCCGTTCTCGATTGACAAGGCGATGAACGCCCGCTAATCGGTTCTCCTTTCTTTGAGCGGTTCGAACCGCCTCTCCAGACAGTCCGGGGAGGCGGTTCTTCGTTTTGCGGACACTGCCGGCTCCCACCTCAAGTATGTGAAAGCCGCTCCTTCCCTTCAGAAGAAGCGGCCTTCCCACATGGAGCGTCACTTCGGGACGCCCCGCCAGAGAGGCCGGGGCGCCCTTTATCAAGCTCACTTACCGAGCACGCGCTTGGCGGCTTCGTCGCCCGCGATGCGGCCGAACGTGATCGTTTCGGAGACGGAGTTGCCGCCGAGACGGTTCTTGCCGTGCAGACCGCCCGTCGTTTCACCCGCCGCGAAGAGACCTTCGATGGGTTTGCCTTCCTTGTTGATCACCTGGGTCTTTTCGTTGAATTTGAGACCGCCCATGGCGTAGTGGATGGCGGGCGTGATCTCGATCGCATAGAACTTGGGTCCTTCGATCTTGAAGGGAGGCTTCGGACGGTTGAAGTCCGGATCCTTGCCGCTTTCGACGTAGCCGTTGTAGACGCGGATCGTCTCGGCCAGAGCCTTCGGATCGATGCCGGCGTTCTTTCCGAGCTCTTCAAGCGTATTGCCTTCCTTCACGAGACCAAGTTCGAAGCAGGCCTTGAGCTGCGCGACGCGGCTCACCGTCCCGTCGTCGAAAATTTCGAAGGCCGTGCCGCCCGTCTGCGCGGAGACGGCCGCGCTCGTGACATCGCGCGTCGTCATTTCGGAAATGAAGCGCTTCCCTTCACGGTTCACGAAGACGGCTCCCTGGCCGCGGACGGTCTCGGAGATGATGACGGGAGAGCCCACAAGCAACGTCGGATTGAGCTGAATTTCCTTCATGTCGACGAGCGCCGCGCCGATTTGTTCACCGAGATACATGCCGTCGCCCGTCGTGCCGGGTTGATTCGAGGTCTTCGTGGCCGGATCGAGATTCGGCAGATACTGCTTGACAAGCGCCTTGTTCGCGCCGAGCCCGCCCGTCGCTAGTACGACGGCCTTTGCCTTGATTTCATAGACACCGTTGTGCTTGCCTTCGACCAGAACGCCCGTCACCGCACCCGACTTGTCGGTGAGGAGGCGAACGAGCCGGCTGTTGAGACGCAGATCGACGCCCTCCATCTTTTCGGCCTGGTCGCGGAAGAAGGCCGAAAGATACGGTCCGACCGCCTTGCCGCCCTTCGGGCCGTGCATGCGGGGCGCCGAAGCGCCGCCGCCCGCGGCGACGTTTTCAAGTTCCGCGCCGCGCTCCTTGAGCCACGCAATCGATTCGGCGGAATTCTTCGCGAAGATTTCGACGAGCTTCGGATCGCTCGTGTTTTTGCCGCCCTTCATCGTGTCGGCCGCCATCATTTCGGGCGTATCCTTAATGCCCTTGGCCTGCTGATAGACGGAGCCCGCCGCGTTCATACCGCCCGCCGCGAACTGGGAGTTGCCGCCAGGGATCGGCATCTTTTCGAGAATGACGATGTTGCGAACGCCCTTTTCGTGCGCCTCCATGGCCGCAACGAAACCCGCAGCGCCCGAGCCCACGACTACGAGATCGGCCTCTTCCGAGCGGACGGGCGCGACGTCCTTGTAGGACGCGAGGTCCTTCCACTTCCATTCAACGTGTTTGGCGCTGCCGAACGGGATCTTCATCGCCGGGAAGTCGTGGCAGCTCAGGCAGTACGACTGCGACTCCACGTGACCGGCATGGCAGGTCGTACACTGAATCGTGCCGATGTGGCTCGCATGCGGATCGGGCTTCTTCTTCGAATCGGCAAGCTTCTCAAGACCGCCGTGACAGCTCACACACTGCTTGTTGATCTCGGTTTCCGAGTCACTCACCTGCATGCCGTTGACGTGGCAACTGGCGCAGTCGAAACCCTTCTTCATGTGCGCGCCCGCGAGCTGAGCGTTGTAGTCCTTGTCCGCCGCCTGAGCACTCAGAGAAGCGAAAAGCGCCGCAAGAATCGCGGCCGTTGCGTTTTGACGAAACGTCATCATGGATCTCCTTTCGGGGTCGTTCGTTCCGGTTTTCGGAACCGTTCGTCGCTCCTTCGTCCGCGAAACCGCGGCGACATCCGTTGTTTTTTTTCTCATAAAAAACAATCGGCAGAGCTTCATTTCGACGAAAAAGTCTACAGAATTCAAGGAAATGTGAAAATTTTTCTTTCTTCAACCGAACGTTCGCCATTCGCGAACGCTCGTATACTTCCCTTTGAACCCCTCTTGGGCGCCTAAGAACAAAACAACCCGCCCGTCCCTGACGAGCAAACGACCATGAAGCACATCAATTTCGCCGATCTTCGCGTCTTTCTTGCGATTGCCGACACGGGCAACCTCACGCGGGCGGCGGCGCAGTGCTGCATCACGCCCTCGGCCGCGAGCGTCCGGCTCAAGCACCTCGAGGAAGAGGCCGGGTGCGACCTCGTCAAGCGACTCCCCCGGGGACTCGCGCTTACCTCCGCGGGCGAACGTCTGGCGGCGGAAGCCCGCAAGGTGTTTCAACAAATCACCCGCATGACGGACGCCATGACGGCCTTTCGCGGCGACGAACGGCTGGTCGTGCGGCTCGCCGCCAACTACAACGCCGCCGTCGCGTTTCTGCCCGACGATCTGAGCGACTTTCTCCTCGACCATCCGGACATTCGCATCGATCAGCGCCTTTTCACGAGCCGCGGCGTCGCGGAAGTCATCGCCCTCGGCGAAGCGGACATCGGCATCACGGCTTTCAGCGATTTCCACGGCGGCCTGTGTTTTTATCCTTACCGAGAGGATTCGCTCGTCCTCTTTGCGGCGCACGACCATCCGCTCGTAAAACGGCAAAGCTGCCGCTTTGAGGAGGCCCTCGAAGAGGCCTTCGTCGCCCTCTCGAACGAAGCGAGCATGCAGACCTTCATGCTCGCCAAAGCCGTGGAGTTGGGGCGCCCGATCGTGCCGAGAATCCGCGTTCCGAGCATCGGCATCATGGCGCGCTACGTCCGCGCCCGCGTCGGAATCGGTTTTGCCACCCAATCCACCTACGAAACCTTTTTCGGCGGCGACGCCACGCTCGGCTGCATTCGACTCGAAGACGACTGGGCGAAGCGGACGCTTCGCATCGTGGTTCCCGCCGATGAAAGCCGTCTGACCGGCGCGGCGAAAAAACTCCTTGCGCATCTTCGCCTCGCTGCGAAGACTCCCGTCGAAAGAAGCCTTCCCGGAACACTTCAGTCCGGCTCGTAGTGACCGTCGTCGACGCGGACGCGGTGTCTTCGCCATACACGAACGCTCCGTACGGATCTTTCCAAGCTTCGTTCCGTACGTCGGCAAAAAGGGATCACTAGAATTTCTGGCAAAGGAAAGGCGTTGCGCACGTGCGAGCCGACGCCCTTCGTCAACGTTTACCAAAAGGAAATCGAAATGAGACTGACGAGCCGATCGATTGAAGAAGGAAGCCGCATGCCCGCGGCCCAGAGTTACGCCGGCGGCAACCGTTCGCCCGAACTCTCCTGGCGGGATCCGCCCGAAGGCACCCGCAGCTTTGCCGTGACCTGCTGCGATCCGGACGCCCCGACGGGCTCGGGGTGGTGGCACTGGTGCGTCTTGAACCTCCCCGCCGCCCTGCGCTCGCTCCCCGAAGGCGCTTCTCCGGAGGACCTCGAAGCGCTCGGCGCGATCACGCTTCGCAACGACTACGGCGAAGCGGAATACGGCGGGGCGGCGCCGCCCGCGGGCGACGGCATGCACCGCTACGTCTTCACCGTCTGGGCGCTCCCCGTCGAAAAGCTTGAGCTCACGAAGGAAAGCAACTGCCCGACGGCGGGCTTCATGCTCCACGCGCAAGCACTCGCGAAAGCGAAACTCACCGCCACCTACGTGACGGAATAAACGCACAACCGACAAACCAACCGCAGGATCTCCTCCGCACAAGCCGCCGAATCCGCTTCGGCGGCTTTTTTCGTCCTCTATCTGCGACTTCCTTGACCTCATCCCGATTACCTAGGCAACGGTCGGGGAAAGAATGACGGTGTTCCCAATCCAAGGAGATCCCCAAAATGATCCGCAACGCCACCTATGCGCTTCTCTGCGCGGCCGCCCTCCTCGCGGGCTCCGTCTCGGCCGCCGACAAGCCCATGCTTGCCGACCGTCACGTCGCGCGCGGCGTCACCTGCCAGAACTGCCACCCCGGGCAGAAGCCGACGAACGAAGTCGACATGAGCACCTGTCTCAAGTGCCACGGAGGCAGCTACGCCGCGCTCGCCAAGCAGACCGAGTCCGACGACATCAACCCGCACGACACGCACCTCGGCGAAGCCCAGTGCGTCACCTGCCACTCGGGCCACAAGCTCCCGAAGCTCTCGTGCGACAACTGCCACGAATTCCCCGACATCGTCGTGCCGTAACGACGACCCTCCCGACTGATTTCGAAAGGAGAACATCATGAATCTGCAACGTCGAAACATTCTTCGCGGCGGTCTCGCCGCCGCTCTGACGCTCCCCGTCGCCGGCGTCCAGGCCGTGGAATACACAAAGGACCTGAAGTGGGACAAGACGGCCGACGTCGTCGTTCTCGGCTACGGCGGTGCCGGCGCCTGTGCGGCCATTGAAGCCCACGACGCGGGCGCCAAGGTCCTCATCCTCGAAAAGCTCGCGCAGGGCGGCGGCAACACGGCCGTCTCCTCGGGCGGCTTCATGATCCCGAAGGACGCCAAGGACGCCTACACCTACCTCAACGCCACCTACGCCTTTGCCGACAGCGAAAAGGACGAAGCGCTCCTCGACGTCTTCTGCAAGGAAATCCAGGGCGCCAAGACCTTCATCGAAGACCTCAAGCCCGACACCAAGCTCATGATCTACGGTCATGCCGGCTTTGCCTCCCTTCCCGGCGCCGACACGGTCGACAAGTGGCGCATCCGCGGCAAGAAGCGCGGCGGCGACATGCTCTTTGACCAGTACCGCTATGCGGTCGAAGAAGTCCGCAAGATCGAAGTGATGCTCGAGACGCCCGCGCTCGAACTCATCCGCCGCAACGGCGAAGTCGTGGGCGTCGTCGCGCAGCACGCCGGCAAGCGCATCAACATCCGCGCCAACCGCGCCGTCGTCGTCACGACGGGCGGCTACGAATTCGACGCGCAGAGCCTTCGCACCTATGCGCTCGGCACGGAAATCCAGGGGCTCGGCTCCCCGGGCAACACGGGCGACGGCCTTCGCATGACGCAGACGATGGGCGCGCGCCTCTGGCACATGACCGCCTACTCCTGCCCGGTCGGCATGAAGGTTCCCGGCCTCAAGACCGCGATCCAGCTCAACATTCTGGCCCCGTCCCACATCTGGGTCGACCAGGACGGCAAGCGCTTCGTGAACGAAAAGGGGCTTGACAACCACACCTGCCTCTACGCCGTGAACCAGATGGACCCGATTAAGCACCGCTACCCGCGCATCCCCTGCTGGCTGATCATGGACGAAAAGGCCCGCAAGGCCGGTCCGATCTGCGGCGGCGCCACCTCGGGCTACGCCCTCAACCGTGAAAACTACAAGTGGAGCAAAGACAACTCCGCAGAAATCAAGAGCGGCATTCTGATCCAGGCCGCCACGATCCGCGAACTCGCCGAAAAGATCAAGGTTCCGGCCGACACGCTCGAAGCGACGGTGAACCGCTGGAACACCGACATCAAGAACGGCAAGGACACGGAATTCGGCCGCATCTTGAAGCGCGACCCGAAGGGCAAGACCGCCTTTGCCGGCCGCGAAGCGCCGATCGTTTCCGAACCTTTGGGCGACGGTCCCTACTACGCCGTGGCGCTCTACCCGACGATGCTCAACACTCAGGGCGGTCCGAAGAAGAATGTCAAGGGTCAGGTGATGGATCCGCAGGACAAGCCGATTCCGCGCCTCTACGCCGCGGGCGAACTCGGCTCCATGTGGGGCAACATCTACCAGGGCGCGACGAACAACGCCGAATGCATCGTCTTCGGCCGCATCGCCGGCCGCGAAGCTGCCAAGGAAAAGCCTTGGGCCTAAAACGGTAAATTCTCTCCTTTGGTGATGGCGGGGCTTCCTCCCTTACGGGGGAAGCCCCGTTTTTTCGTTCTTCCTTTCCGTTTTGCTCTTCCACGACGGAATGCCGCTTCCCGCAGCCGCGGCGTTTTCCTCCGCGTACAACACCCCCTTTCTCCCCGGAAGCGGGACGGCAGTAGTAACACCGTTGTGTCCCGCGAAGCCGGGCGACCATAATGATTCTTATGGAATGGTTTTCTCTTTATCGGAGGACGTATGCATAAGTTCCTTTTGACGGCCCTGGCGGTCGGACTTGCCTCGGCCGGACTCTCTTGCGGCGCATCGGCCGCTCAGACCTTTGAAGGCACCGCCACGGGTAAGCACGGCGACATTACGGTGGCCGTCACTTTCGACAACAACAAAATTGCCGACATCCGCATCGTCAAGGAAGAGGAAAATCCCGTCCTCACGCAGAAGGTCTACAAAGACCTGCGCGAAGCGATCATTGCGGGCAACAGCGTCGCCGTCGACTCGATTTCGGGCGCCACGCTCTCGTCCGATGCGCTCAAGGCCGCCGTCAAGGCCGCGGCCGACAAAGCGGGCGTGACGCTTGCGGCGACGCCGCTCATCGTCACGAAGCGTGAAGTGAAGATCCCCGAAAAGGACGGCTACGACGTGATCGTGATCGGCGCGGGCGGTGCGGGCTTCGCCGCCGCCGTCTCGGCGCACGACTCGGGCGCCAAGGTCGTGATGCTCGAAAAGATGCCGACGCTCGGCGGCAACTCTCTCATCTCGGGCGCGGAATACGCGGCCGCCAACAACTGGGTGCAGCAAAAGCTCGGCATCAAGGACAGCGTCGAACAGCACTTTCAGGACACGATGAAGGGCGGCGACATGTTGGGTGACCCGGCCGTCGTGCGCGTTCTCGTCGAAAACGCCCTGCCGACGGCCTTGTGGCTGCGCGACACGATCGGCGTCGAATTCCAGGAAGACAATCTCTTCCACTTCGGGGGACACTCCGTGAAGCGCTCCCTCATTCCGAAGGGCGCGACGGGCGCGGAATTCATCAACAAGTTCGTCAAGGCGACGACGGAGCGCAAGATTCCGATCTTCACGGAAACGCGCGTCACCGAGCTCATCCGTGACAAGGACGGCCGCGTCACGGGCGTCAAGGCCGAGATCGACGGAAAGATCCATCAGGTGAACGCCAAGAAGGGCGTCGTCATCGCGACGGGCGGCTTCAGCGCGAACGTGGCCTTGCGCGCCAAGCTCAACCCCTTCTACGGCGAGGGCTTCAAGACGACGAACCTGCCCTGCGCGCAGGGCGACGGCATCTTCATGGCCGAAAAGGTGGGCGCCGCCTCCGTCAATATGGAACAGATCCAGACCTATCCGATGTGCGACCCGATTTCGGGCGCGATCGAACTCATCGACGACGCCCGCTTTGAAGGCGCCATCCTCATCAATCAGGAAGGAAAGCGCTTTGTCGAAGAGCTCGAACGCCGCGACGTGATGAGTAAGGCCATTCTCGAGCAGACGGGCCAATACTGCTATGCGCTCTTCAACCAGGCGGTGGAAGACCGAGCGTACGCGATCGAACACCACCAGGACGAAGTGCGCGTCTTCTCGAAGACGGGCATTCTCAAGACCGGCAAGACGCTCGACGAAGTGGCGGCCGCTTTTGACATCCCGGCCGACGCCCTGAAGGCGACCGTTGCGCGCGTCAACGAATTCGCCAAGACCGGCAAGGACCTCGACTTCGGATACCGAGGAAAGTTCTCCGACCTCTCCGAAGGCCCCTACTGGATCTACCGCGGCGTTCCGTCCGTGCACCACACGATGGGCGGCCTCAAGATCAATCCCAAGGCTCAGGTGCTCGACAAAAACGACAAGCCCATCCCCGGCCTCTGGGCTGCGGGTGAGGTGACGGGCTGCACGCACGGCTCGAACCGTCTCGGCTCGAACGCCTACACCGACATCATGGTGTTCGGCCGCATCGCAGGGAGCGAAGCCGCGAAGTAACGTCTGAAGCCTTCCTTCTTTCCGCGGCGCCTTCGGGCGCCGCGTTGCGTTCGGAGAGGTCTTCCCATGAAAAAAAAGCCCCCGACGGGCCTTGGGCTCGAAGGGGGCTCTTCTTGCGTTGAGATGACGCGAATTAGTCGTGCCAGCGCTTGTAGATCACGGTCGAATTCGTGCCGCCGAAACCGAACGAATTCTTCATGGCGTATTCGATCGTCATTTCACGGGCTTCGTTTGCGCAGCAATCGATGTCGCACTCGGGATCCTGGTTCTGCACGTTGATGGTCGGAGGCGAGATCTGATTCTTGACGGCCATGACCGTAAAGACCGATTCGACGCCGCCCGCACCGCCGAGAAGGTGTCCGGTCATCGATTTCGTGGAGTTGACGACGAGCTTTTTGGCGTGTTCGCCGAAGACTTCCTTGATGGCCTTGACTTCATTAACGTCGCCAACCGCCGTGGATGTGCCGTGCGCGTTGAGGTAGGCGATGTCGGAGGGCTTGATGCCGGCGTGACGGATCGCCATTTCCATGCAGCGGCGCGGACCGTCGGTCGAAGGCGTCGTGATGTGGAAGGCGTCGCCCGAAAGGCCGTAGCCCACGACTTCGGCGTAGATCTTGGCGCCGCGCGCGAGAGCGTGTTCGAGCTCTTCGAGGATGAGAACGCCCGCGCCTTCGCCCATCACGAAGCCGTCCCGGTCCTTGTCGAAAGGACGCGAAGCCGTCTTCGGATCGTCATTGCGGCGCGAAAGCGCGTGCATGGCGTCAAAGGCCCCCATGGCGAGCGGATGAATCGTCGATTCGCAACCGCCCGCGACCATGACCGTCGCGTCGCCGCGCTTGATCATGTGCATCGCTTCACCGATGGCGTGCAGACCCGTCGAGCACGCCGTGACGTGCGCGATGTTCGGACCCTTGAGGTTCTTCATGATCGCGAGCTGCCCCGAAACCATGTTGATGATGCAGCCCGGAATCATGAAGGGCGAAATGCGGCGGGGACCGCGGTCGACCATCGCCTGATAGTTCGCCGTAATGACGGGAATGCCGCCGATCCCGGCGCCGATGGCGACGCCGATTTCGGGAGAGAGTTCTTCCGTCACTTCAATGCCAGCGTCTTCGAGCGCCATGATCCCGGCGGCCACGCCGAAATGCACGAAGCGGTCGAAACGACGGACTTCCTTGACGCCGAGATACTTCGTGGCGTCAAAGTTCTTCACTTCACCGGCGATCTGAGAGCCGAGAATCGAGGCGTCGAACTGCGTCACCGTATCGATGCCGCATTCGCCGCGCAGAGCGGCCTGCCAACTCGTGGCGAGATCATTGCCAAGGGGAGTCACCGCGCCGAGACCGGTAACGACAACACGACGATCCATGCCTAAAACCTTTATGCGTAGATGTTCAAAAGTCTTTTCGACCGAAAAGATTAGCGAAAAGACGGTATTTTCAGAGGGCCCTAAAACGAAGATGGGACCCTTTTGGCGGGGTCCCACGTCGCACCGGAACAAAGTCCGGTGAATCCGATTCAGGCGAAAACCTTACTTGTTGACGGCCGACTTGACGTAGTCGATGGCCTGCTGAACCGTACGGAGGTTTTCCTGTTCCGTATCAGGGATTTCGATGCCGAAGGCGTCTTCGAGGGCGAGCGACATTTCAACCGTCGTGAGGCTGTCGGCGCCGAGGTCTTCGATGAAGGAGGATTCGTTCTTGATGTCTTCTTCCTTGATGCCAAGCTGTTCGGCAACGATCTTCTTAACCTTCAGTTCAATATCGTCCATTTCAGTAACTCCGCTAAGGGTATGGAATTGATTGCGACTCTCCGCCCGAAGCGAAGAGATGGGAAACAAACACCCCCGCGCGAGAAAAGCTGCTGCGGGTCGGGTGATGTTGGATTTTATCAGAACGGCTTCCGCAGAGGGAGTGGAATTAACCCATGTACATTCCGCCGTTCACATGAAGCGTGACTCCCGTGATGTAGGCGCCCGCGTCGGATGCGAGGAAGAGGCAGCTCTGCGCGATGTCGTCGACCGAACCGAGGCGGCCGAGAGGAATCTGCGCCTGCAGATGATCCTTCTGTTCGTCCGAAAGGACGCGCGTCATGTCGGTGTCGATGAAGCCCGGGGCCACGCAGTTGACCGTAATCCCGCGCGAGCCGATTTCGCGCGCGAGGGCCTTGGTCATGCCCATGAGGCCCGCCTTGGCGGCGGCATAGTTCACCTGACCGGGGTTGCCCATGGCGCCCACGACCGAGGTGATCGAGATGATGCGGCCCGAGCGCTGCTTCATCATCGGACGCAGGCAGGCGCGCGCGAAGCGGAAGGCTGCCGAGAGGTCCGTGTCGATCACATCGTCCCATTGTTCGTCCTTCATGCGCATGGCGAGCGTGTCGCGCGTGATGCCGGCGTTGTTGACGAGGACGTCGATGCGGCCGTAGGCCTCGACGATGTCGGCGACGCTCTTCTGACCGGCGTCGGCGTCGTTGACGTTCAGCACGACGCCGCGGCCCGTGCCGCCCAATTCGGCGATGCGCGCCGTGATTTTCTCGGCACCCGCTTCGCTCGTGGCGGACCCCACCACGGTGGCGCCCGCTTTCACGAAGGCTTCAAGGATGCCGGCTCCGATCCCGCGGCTCGCACCCGTCACGAGAACCACGCGGCCCGCAAGGGCGTCAGCGGCAAAAACGGCTTTTTCCATCTTGGAACTCCTATCAGTTCGACAGCGCGGCGAGCGTTTTCTCGAGCGTTGCCTGATCGTAAATGTTGTGCGTCTTGATTTCCGGCGCGATGCGGCGGATGAGGCCGACGAGAACGCGCCCCGGACCGCATTCAACGATGTCGGTGATGCCCGCGGCCTTCATGGCTTCGATCGTCTTCACCCACTGCACGGCCGAGCACGCCTGACGGGCGAGCGCCGCGCGGATTTCATCGGGATTCTTGTGCTCCGTCACGTCGACGTTGGCGATGACGGGAATCGAGGGTTCGGCCATCGAAACGCCTTCGAGACGTTCGGCAAGACGCTTTGCGGCGGGCTCGAGAAGGCTCGAGTGGAAGGGAGCCGAAACGGGGAGCTCGATCGCGCGTCGGGCGCCCCGGGCCTTGGCGTCTTCCACGGCGGCGCGCACGGCCTCGATGTGTCCGGCGATGACGACCTGGCCGGGCGAATTGAAGTTGACGGCTTCGACCGTGCCGGCGGCGCGGCCCGCTTCACAAGCAGCTTCCACGTCTTCGTCGGAGAGGCCGATCACGGCCGCCATGCCGCCCACGCCCACGGGGACGGCCGACTGCATGGCTTCGGCGCGGAAGCGCACGAGCTTCACCGCCTCTTCGAGCGGGAAGACTCCTGCGGCGCAAAGGGCCGAGTATTCGCCGAGCGAATGGCCCGCAAGAAGTTCGGGCTTCTGGCCGCCGGCCGCCAACCAGGCTTCATAGAACGCGACCGAGGAAGCGAGCACCGCGGGCTGCGTGTTGACCGTGAGGTTGAGTTCTTCGGCCGGGCCTTCGGCGATGAGGCGTTCGATCGAGAAGCCGAGCGCTTCGTCGGCGCGTGCGAGGGCGCCGCGGACCGTTTCATTGTCGGCGAAGCCGCCGAGCATCCCGACGGACTGACTGCCCTGACCGGGGAATACGAAAGCAATGCGCATCTTGAAAATCCTGGGAATGTGCACCTACGTTGAAGTGCGGGAAGTTTAGCAAGGTGACACCGACAAGCGGAACCGACGATATCGTCCGTTTCGCTTAAAGTCGTACCATTTTCACGTCAAACGGCGGGAATTACCAGCGAACGAGCGCCGAGCCCCAGGCCATGCCCGCACCCACGGCCTGCAGGAGGACGAGTTCGCCCGACTTGACGCGGCCTTCGCGCACCGCTCGGTCGAGTGCAAGCGGTACGGATGCGGCCGAGGTGTTCCCGTGCTCGTGTACCGTCTGCACCATCTTCGCTTCGTCGATGCCGAGTTTCTTGGCGACCATCGTCATGATGCGAAGGTTCGCCTGATGCGGCACGAAAAGCGCCACGTCCTCGTTGCGCACGCAGGCGAGATCGGCCACCTCGCGGGCGGAGTTGACGAGGCCGTCGACGGCAAGCTTGAAGACCTGACGGCCGTCCATGTTGATGTAGGGATGACCGACGATTTGACCGCGGTCGACGCGCGCGGTAAGCCCGAGAATCTTTTCGTCAAAGCGTCCGTCCGCATACATTCGAGCGGCCAGGACCCCCGGGTCCGAACTCGATTCGAGCACCACGGCACCCGCTCCGTCCCCGAAGAGAACGCAGGTCGAACGATCCTTCATGTCGATGACGCGCGACATCGTTTCGGCGCCGATCACGACCGCACGGCGGTAGGGACCCGCGCGCAGCATGGCGTCGGCGGCGTTCAAGGCGTAGATGAAGCCCGCGCACACGGCCTGCACGTCAAAGGCGGCACAGCCCTGGGCGCCGAGCGCCGCCTGCACGCGCGCGGCTGTCGACGGGAAAATCATGTCGGGCGTCGTCGTCGCGACGATGATGAGATCAATCGCGTCGCCCGAGACGCCCGCCGCTTCAAGGGCGTTCTTCGCGGCCTCGACCGCGAGCGACGTCGTGCACTCTCCCCTTTCAGGGTCGGCGAAGTAGCGCGTCACGATGCCCGTGCGCGAGCGGATCCATTCGTCGCTCGTTTCGATACCGTCCTTGGCAAGCAGGCGGGCGAACTCATCGTTGGTAAGCGACTTTTCTGGCAGGGCCGAGCCCGTGCCGATGATGCGGGAATACATGCGTTGATCTTCCTTCTGAATTTTTCGATGCGTCCCATGCTAACGAGTCGCCTGAAGCACCGAGAGACTCGCAAGAAGGCAATTACAAAGAATTTCTTTTTCCAATGCCCTGCACACAAAAGAAAAGGGACCCCGTAGAGGAGTCCCTTTCGACTTTTTACAAGGTTGTTCTCAACACTCAAACCGTT
Source organism: uncultured Sutterella sp. (assembly GCA_900545275.1). Taxonomy (GTDB): domain Bacteria; phylum Pseudomonadota; class Gammaproteobacteria; order Burkholderiales; family Burkholderiaceae_F; genus Sutterella. Next base: position 119,201 of record UQYG01000005.1, on the reverse strand, counting down.
TCGTGCTTTCTCGTCGGTCCCGGAATCCACCGGGAAAGACTGCGGGCAAAGCTGCCGTGGGGTCGCGCATCAGATCACTTCGGATTCCGTACGGATGCCGCCGAGAAACCCCGCGGTTTGAGGAAGCTTCTTGTCGAGAGCCACCTTCCAACCGACGAACGAATTATTCGTCCATCTTCGTCGTGATCACCTTCTTGCCGCGGTAGAAACCGGACGGGCTGATGTGATGACGACGATGCGCTTCACCGGTCGTGGCTTCGATCGCGGTGGGCGGGTTGGTCAGAAAGTCATGAGCACGGTGATTACCGCGCTTGCTGGTGGATTTTTTGTTCTGCTGAACGGCCATGGCAAACCCCACGTAACAAATCGAGTGAAATAGCAATAATGTCGGCAACCGCACACTCGTAAAACCGTTGACGACTTCCGGAAATCAGAGTTCTCACACCTCCCCCACGGAGGTCTTGAGAAAGCGACGAATTTTAGCAAATCCGTCGAAATTTTTCAGAAACGAGGTCTGAATTTTCGGACGCTTTCGTAGGCGCCTATCCGTAGAAAAAAAGGGGAGAAATTCTTCTCCCCTTCCTCTTAGGAATCTTGGAGCGGGAGACGAGTCTCGAACTCGCGACCTCAACCTTGGCAAGGTTGCGCTCTACCAACTGAGCTACTCCCGCGTTAGAGAAGTCGAATTATTACACGAAACCAGAATTTTGTCAAGGAAAAACTTTCTCAAACGATAAAAAGTTTCTCGAACAACCTGCTTCGTTGAATCCGACCGCAGGAAGTTCACTCGGCTCGGAGAGTTCCGATCGAATGCGTTCTTTGGAGATCCCTACTCACTTGATTCCGCGCGTCGTCGAAAAAGGGCCCCCGGCCGGAACCGGGAGCCCTTGATTCTTCGATCAATTCTCGATTGCGATTAGAAGATGCTGCAAGCGAGGAAGCCGAGCGCGACCGCGAAGACGATGGCGATCAGGCCGGGGAGGAAGAAGGCGTGGTTGAACACGAACTTGCCGATGCGGGTCGTGCCCGTGTAGTCCATCTGGACGGCGCCGAGGAGGGTCGGGTAGGTCGGGAGGACGAACAGAGCCGAAACGGCAGCGAACGAAGCCACGAGCATGTAGGAGTCACCGGGGTTGGCGGCGGAGATACCGAGAGCGGCAACGATGGCCGGGGTAATCGCCTTGGCGGTGGCAGCCTGCGAGTAGAGGAGCATCGAAGCGAGGAAGAACACGACGGCGAGCAGAGCCGGGGTTTCCGACACGGTACCGGCGGCGAGTTCCTTAATTTCGTTCGAGTGACCGGACACGAACGTGTCGCCCAACCAAGCCACACCGAGCACGCAGACGATGGCGACCATACCGCTCTTGAAGACGGACGAGTCAGCGATCTTGCCGATTTCGATGTTGCAGGTCATCGTGATGAGCATGCCGACGATGAGCATGAGGCTCATGATGGCGGCGTCACGACCGACGACGACGTTTTCAATCAGACCAACGGCCGGCGAAATGGCGGAGGCATAGAGCACCACGAAGATAACGCCGACGAGGAAGATGAGAACGGAGCGCTTGGCGTGCGGCTTGAGTTCCGTATGGGCAGCGCTGGTCGAAGCCTTGATGAGGCCCTTGGCGAGGCGTTCCTGATAGACCGGATCCTTGCTGAGGTCCATCTTGGAGATGAGCGTCATGACGAAGGCGGTCAGCATGCAGGCGATGAACGTCGTGGAGAGCCAGATGCCGAGCAGGGCCGGGTAGGACCAGCCGAACTCTTCAAGCACGCCGGCCATGTAGATCACGGCAGCGGAAACCGGGGAAGCCGTAATGGCGATCTGCGAAGCGACCACGGCGATCGACAGCGGCACGCAAGGACGAATGTTCTGTTCCTTGGCGACTTCGACGATAACCGGGATCATCGAGAAGGCCGTGTGGCCCGTACCCGCAAAGATCGTGAGGACATAGGTCACGATCGGGGCGAGGTAGTTGATGTGCTTCGGATTGGCACGAAGGATGCGTTCGGCGATCTGAACGAGGTAGTCAAGACCACCGGCGAGCTGCATCGCCGAAATGGCCGAGATCACCGAGGCGATGATCAGGATAACGTCCCAGGGGATGTTACCCGGCTTCATACCAAGGCAAAGCCCGAGAATGAGCACACCGGCGCCACCGGCGTAGCCGATGCCGATGCCGCCAAGGCGGACGCCCAAGAAAATCGCGCCGAGCAGCACGATAATCTGAAGAATAAGCATGATATCCATGGATGCCTCCAGGCATTGAGTAATCCGACGAAGATACCGGCCGTCCTTAGTAACGACGATCCGGCCCCTCGCCGAGGGTGGTTACGGGTCTTGTCGCCCGTCAGGAAAGCCGCCCTTCTTGCACGGGGGCTTTCATGACGGTTGACCGAAACCCGTTGGGTCCGACAAAACCGCCCCGCGCTCGAGCGGGACGGTTTTGTTTTTGGGCTCATCCGAAAACCCGTTGCCGGGACTCGGACGACGAAGTCAGAAAATTACTTTTCGAACTTCGGGTTGATGAGGTTTTCATACGTGAACGTATGATCCCACTGTTCCTGCGTGAGCATGCCCTTTTCTTCAACGACGAGCTGATGGAGGGACTTGCCGGTGAGGAAGCCTTCACGGGCGATGTTGGCGCAGGGCTTGTAGCCGAAGTGCGGCTTCAGGAGCGTGACGATGCCGAGCGAACCCATGACGAGGTCCTTGCAGTGTTCGGCATTGACGACGATGCCGTCGATGCACTTTTCACGCAGGTGGTTGCAGGCGTTCGTCATGACCTTCATCTGCATGTAGAGAGCGAAGGTGATGACCGGTTCCATCACGTTCAGTTCGAGCTGACCGGCGGAGGCGGCGAGCATGACCGTCGTGTCGAGACCGATGGCGAGGAACGAAGCCTGGTTCGTCACTTCGGGGATCACGGGGTTGACCTTACCCGGCATGATCGAGGAGCCCGGCTGGAGCTGCGGGAGGATGAGTTCGGAGAGACCCGTACGCGGACCGGAAGCAAGGAGACGCAGGTCATTGCAGACCTTCGTCAGCTTGACGGCGAGGCTCTTGACGGCGCTCGAAAGAGCAACGTAGGCACCGCAGTCGCTCGTGGCGGCGATGAGGTCGTCGCTGTTCTTGAAGTCAATGCCGGTGATTTCGGCGAGGTGCTTGACGGCGAGAGCCGGGTAATCCGGGTGAGCCGTAACGGTCGTACCGATGGCGGTGGCGCCGAGGTTGACGATCTTCAGGTGTTCCTGAGCTTCCTTGATGACGGCGATTTCGTCGGCAATCGTGGAGCCCCAGCCATGGAATTCCTGGCCGAAGGACATCGGAACGGCGTCCTGGAGGTGCGTGCGGCCCATCTTCAGAACACCCTTGGTTTCTTCAGCCTTGCGGAAGAAGCTGTCGCGGAGTTCTTCGACGGCCTTCAGGAGGACGTTCGAACGAAGGAGGAGCGAGAGGTGGAAGGCGGTCGGATACGTGTCGTTCGTGGACTGACCGAAGTTGGCGTGGTCGTTCGGGGAGACCTTCTTGTCGCCCTTGGCGAGGCCGAGGTGTTCGCAAGCGAGGTTGCAGATCACTTCGTTGCAGTTCATGTTGGTCGACGTACCGGCACCACCCTGGAGCCAGTCGGTCACGAACTGGTCGTTGTACTTGCCGGCGATGAGCTGATCGCAGGCCCAGATCAGAGCGTCAGCGACGTCGGCCGGGATGCAGCCGAGTTCCTTGTTGGCCATCGCGGCGGCCTTCTTCACATAGCCAAAGGCCTGGGCGAAGAACGGTTCCTGCGACATGGGCATTTCCGTGATGTGGAAGTTCTGCTTGCCGCGCATGGTCTGCACGCCATAGTAGACGTCATCAGGAATCTCGAGTTCGCCAAGGAAGTCGCTTTCAATACGAGACATTTTTATAGCTCCTCATAGGATTTTGGACAGAGCGGCGGGACCGAATGGTTCTGTTCGTCCCTCTGTCCGGGGTGAACTCCGCTTCCCCTGTATCCCGTTTCCGGGGGTTGGTCGCAGAAGAAGCGGACCTTGTTTGAACGCAGCGTATGATACTTCTTTCGAAGGATCATACGCCGTGCGCCCTAAATATTACTGCTTAATCGGCTTGATGGGAATAGCCTTTTTTTGGGACGGAAGAACCTTGTCGTAGCCCTTCATACCCTGTTCAGCCATCTTGCGACGGATGAAGGCGATCTGCGTCTTGAGAGGCAGATCCTTCGGGCAGAAGTCGTGGCAGGCGAGAAGGGACATGCATCCGAAGACACCCGATTCGTCACCGATCACTTCGTAGTAGTCGGCGTCGTTGCGGTCGTCGCGCGGGTCAAGGCGGAAGCGGGCGATCTTGTTGATGCCGACGCCGCCCACGAAGTCCGGACGCAGACGAACCGTACCGCAACCGGCGATGCAACAGCCGCATTCGACGCAGCGGTCGAGAACGTAAATGTCTTCGGCGAGCTGCGGGTCCATCGGAACTTCCTTCTTGCGAAGGTCGATTTCCTCTTCCTTCATGTGAACCCACGTTTCCATGCGTTCGGACATGTTGCGCATCCACTTGCCGGTGTTGACCGAAAGGTCGCCGATGAGTTCAAAGGCGGGCAGCGGAGCGAGCGTGAATTCCGTCGGAAGGTCGCGCGTGAGGGTACGGCAGGCCAGACCCGGCTTGCCGTTGATCATCATGGCGCAGGAACCGCAGATGCCGGCACGGCAGACGAAGTCGAACTGAAGCGTCGGATCCTGATGATCACGCAGTTCATTCAGAGCGATGAAAAGCGTCATCGAGTCGGATTCTTCGAGCTCGTAGGTCTGCATGTGCGGAACGCTTTCAGGATCCTGCGGGTTGTAGCGCAGAATGCTGATCTTGAGCAGACGGTGCTGCTTCTTGTTTTCCACTTGGCTCATTTAATCATCCACTCCAAATTAATCGTTCAGGGGTTCATCAATGCGTTCGTTCTTACCCTTGAGACGCTTGGGCAACAGGTGCTCGTACGGCATAAGGGCGTTCTGGATCGCAAAGCGGTCGGCGCCTTCGGCTTCCATCTTGGCGCGGATGGCGTCGACTTCCGCCTGACGCTTGACCGATTCCGGATTTTCGATGTAGTTCTTCACGCCGTAGCCGCGGAAGCCCGGGGGAAGTTCCATCTTGCTGATGTCGAGATTCTGGTAGGAGAGCGTCGGAAGCGTGTCGCCTTCCTTCCAAGTGGCAATCGTACGATTGAGCCAGTTGACGTCGTCACGACGCGAGTAGTCTTCGCGGTAGTGAGCGCCGCGCGATTCCTTACGATTGAGAGCGCCGCAGGCGACCGTGAGGGCCACGCGGAGCATCTTCTGCGTGCGGTAGGCGTAGACGAGTTCGGGGTTCGGACCGACGATATCCTTGACGGGCACGTTGAAGGAACGCTTGTAGAGGTCTTCGAGTTCCTTGACGGCTTCTTCCATGTCGGGACCGCGGCGGAAAATGCCGATCTTCGTCGTCATGATTTCCTGCATGCGGGTGCGCAGCTTCACGGCGTCTTCGGAACCACCGTTCGTGGTGAAGTGCTTGAGCTCGGCTTCCTGCTTGCGCAGAGCGTCGTAGATGATCGAGGTCGGGATGTCGATGCCGTTTTCGGGCTGGTCGCAGAAGTCGGCAATGAATTCACCGACGATCATACCAGCGACCACGGTTTCGGCAACGGAGTTGCCGCCGAGGCGGTTGAAGCCGTGCATGTCCCAGCAGGCGGCTTCGCCGGCGGCGAAGAGGCCCTTCAGGGTTTCGGATTCGCCCGTGGGCTTCGTGCGGATGCCGCCCATCGTGTAGTGCTGGGCCGGACGCACAGGCACCCATTCCTTCGTCGGGTCAACGCCGAGGAAGTAATGGCAGATTTCGTAGACTTCACGGAGCTTGTGCTTGATGTGGTGTTCGCCGAGCAGCGTGATGTCGAGCCAGATGTGTTCGCCGAAGCGGCTCTTGACGCCCTTGCCCTGAGCAATGCGTTCTTCCATGCGGCGCGAAACCACGTCGCGGGAGGCGAGTTCCTTCTTTTCCGGTTCGACGTCCGGCATGAAGCGGTGGCCGTCGACGTCGCGCAGCAGACCGCCGTCACCGCGGCAGCCTTCCGTCACCAGGATGCCGGCCGGGAAGATACCGGTCGGGTGGAACTGAATGGCTTCCATGTTCGACAGCGTGGCAACGCCCGTGCCGAGCGCGAGGTCGTAGCCCGTGCCGTCGCAGATCACGGCGTTCGTCGTGACGCGGTAGATACGGCCGGCACCGCCCGTGGCGATGGCCGTGGCCTTCGAAACGTAGGCGAGGAGTTCGCCCGTGATCAGGTCGCGGACGATGGCGCCGTAGCAACGCTTTCCGTCGTGAATAAGCGAGAGGGCTTCAACGCGTTCGACGACGGGAACCTGTTCGGCGATGATGCGGTCGGACACGGCATTGAGCATGGCGTGGCCGGTACAGTCGGACACGTAGCAGGTACGCCACTTCTTCGTGCCGCCGAAGTCGCGCTGGGCAACGAGGCCGGCGGCTTCCTTGCGTTCGGTAATCGTAACCTTTTCGCCGTTGATGATCACCTGACGGTCACCCGGGGTGATGCGGCTCCAGGGGCAGCCCCAAGCGGCGAGTTCACGCACGGCCTTGGGCGAGGTGTTCACGAACATGCGGACCACTTCCTGGTCGGCGCCCCAGTCGGAACCGCGGACCGTGTCGGCGAAGTGGATGTCTTCGTTGTCGCCCATGCCCTTGATCACGTTGCCGAGCGAAGCCTGCATACCGCCCTGGGCGGCCTTCGAGTGACTGCGCTTCGGCGGAACGAGCGACAGAACGATCGAGTCGTGTCCGCGGCGCTTGGCGGCAACCGCCATACGCAAACCGGCAAGACCGCCACCGATCACGAGGACGTCGGTGTAGATAATTTTCATTCCAAGGTCTCCAAGAAGAAGGCGTCGGACACCCATCGGCGTCGACACCGGATTTCATAATTCGACTGAGTGGAGGTTCTCCAAACACCACGCAGTCAAACTAGCCGTCACGATTATCCCCCGCAACGGAGAAAACCGCATAAGAAAATCTCACGATTCCCTGACAAAACGCAGAAGTCCTCACAGTCTTTGCACTTTTGTCCAGATATAAGAAAATTCCCTTACAATCCCTTGTCGGAGTGCAGATTACACGGGAATTTCAGTTTTTACTTTTTATTTATACGCATTATTGCGTACATAAAAAGAAACTCAAGACAGCGTCCGGAACGCGAAATTTTCGATCAAATTTTTGAGGAGCCCGCAGTTTACCCACGATTTTCCCCTCATTCGACTAGTGGTTTCCCTAGTATTTCCGACCAAAAATCTCTGCTTTTTCTCCGCTTTTTTCCTTCATTATTTGCAAGCCCTATCTCTGTATTCTATTGTCCCCCTTTGGATATCAGATTCAAAAACCTCACCCCGAACAACCGTTCGTCCCAACTAGGTTGTTTCACCCAACCCCACCATAAAGACCCAAGCTACCCACACTGCAGTACCGATAGTTTCCATCTAAATTTCGATTTCACTCACTTACGTATATTCGCGTATAGAAAAATCTGTTCTTTGTTTTCCAAGCGAAAGACTCTTCCCTCGATAGCCTCCCTCACTATCAAAAGAAAATTTTCGATAGAATTTCAATCGTTCCGAGAGCCGATTCCCGGTTTTCTCCCGCCACTAGGAAGAACCCCGGCGACTCGCGACGAAGGGAAGGATCGTGTTGTCCTCTCTCATCGAAAAACCTCCCGCGCCCCAGCGGGAACCATTCACGCATTCGAGACTTGATATGAACGAAATTCTCTCCACTGACCGCGCTCCCGCCGCCATCGGCCCCTACAGCCAAGGCGTGCGTACGGGGAACCTCCTCTTCTTGTCCGGTCAGCTCGGCCTTGATCCCGCCTCGGGAACGCTTCCCGAAGGTGTCAAGGCGCAGTCCGAACAAGCCTTCCGCAACGTCGCGGCTCTTCTCGAAGCCGCCGGCATGTCGTACGAAAACGTCGTCAAAGTGACGATCTTCATCACCGACCTCGACTACTTCCCCACAGTGAACGAGGCGATGATCGCCGCCTTCGACGGCCTTCCCTATCCGGCCCGCTCCTGCGTGGTCGTCGCCGACCTTCCCAAGCACGGTCTCGTAGAAGTGGAAGCCGTCGCCGCCCTCTGACGTACGGACGAATCTCCATGGCCCCTTCCCCGACGCTTCGCACCCGCATGGCGGGCCCGATCGAACAGAAAAAGCTTCCGCCGCTCGCCGAACGTCTCGAGCGGCTCGGACTCCTCTCCGATTGGGACTTCGTCTTTCATCTGCCCCTGCGTTACGAAGACGAAACCGCCATCACCCCGATCGGCGAACTCGTTGCCGACACGGGCGTGCCCGCGCAGTGTCAGGGTACGGTGTTGAGGGCGGGCTTCCGGGCGACGAGCCGCGGGCAGATCTACGTCGCCGAAATCGCCGACGACACGGGTACGCTCGGGCTCTCGTTCTTCACGTACTACCGCAACATCACCTCCACCATCCGCCACGGCGAAGTCGTGCGCGTCTTCGGGCTGGTGCGGCGCGGCTATTACGACGACACGCGTCTCGAGATGGTGCACCCGAAGGTGCGCAAACCCCTCTTTGACGCAGCCAATCTCCCGAAGACCCTTACTCCGGTCTATCCGACGGGCGAGGGCGTTCAGCAAACGTGGCTCAGAAAGCGCATTCACCGTGCGATCCTTGACCTCAACGTGCGAGACCTCGTGCCCGCGGAGGTTACCGAGTCGCTCGGCCTGCCGAGACTCAACGCCGCACTCGGTTACCTGCACAATCCTCCGGCCGACGCCCCCGTCGCATCACTCCAGGACCGCACGGCCCCCGCCTGGCAGCGCCTCAAATTCGACGAACTGCTCGCACAGCAGATTACGCTCGCCGAATCCCGCCTGCACAGAAAGGATCTCCACGCACCGCGCCTCGACAAACCTGGCGAAAACCTCGTCGACGCCTTCCTCGCCTCGCTCCCCTTCGCGCTCACAAACGCGCAAAAGCGCGTCTGGAACGAAATCGAAGAGAATCTCAAGCAGGACGCCCCCATGCACCGACTCGTACAGGGGGACGTGGGAAGCGGCAAAACGGTCGTCGCGGCTCTTTCTTTGTTGCGCGCCCTCGAATGCGGACATCAGGCCGTCCTCATGGCGCCCACGGAACTTCTCGCCGAACAGCACGCCAAGAAACTGCGCGAGTGGTTCAGACCGCTCGGCATTTCCGTCTTCGAACTCACAGGACGCCTCAAGACCTCCGAAAAACGCGGCGTCCTCGAGGCGTTGCGAAGCGGCGCCGCACGGATCGCCGTAGGCACGCACGCCCTCATCCAGGAAGGCGTCGCCTTTGAGAAACTCGGCCTTTGCGTCATCGACGAGCAGCATCGTTTCGGCGTCGAGCAACGACTCAGGCTCAAGAGCCGCGGCGCGCAAGGTACCGAGCCCCATCTTCTTCTCATGTCGGCCACCCCGATTCCGCGCACGCTCGCCATGAGCTACCTCGCGGACCTTTCCGTCTCGGTGATCGACGAGCTGCCGCCGGGACGCACGCCCGTCGACACCCGGACGCTCTCGCTCGCGCGCGAAGACGACGTCGTCGGCTTTCTGGCGCGCGCCGTCGCCGAAAAACGCCAGATCTACTGGGTCTGCCCCCTCGTCGAGGAAAGCGACAAACTCGACCTCACGGCCGCCGCCGACCGGTGCGAGCGTCTGCGCGACCGACTCCCCGACGCTAGCGTCGGACTTCTTCACGGTCAAATGACGCCCGAAGAGAAGGACGCCGCCATGCGCGCCTTCATTGCGGGGCAGACCGACATCTTGGTTTCGACCACCGTCATCGAAGTGGGCGTGGACGTTCCCAACGCGAGCGTCATGGTTATCGAACACGCCGAGCGCTTCGGACTCGCGCAACTTCATCAGCTGCGCGGGCGGGTCGGCCGAGGATCCGCCAAGAGCTTCTGTCTCCTCCTTTTCGATCCGAACCTATCCGAAGAGGGCCGTCGTCGCCTGAGCGTCATCCGCGCCACGAACGACGGCTTCGAAGTCGCCCGTCACGACCTGCAGCTGCGGGGACCGGGCGAATTCCTCGGAGAGAGGCAGTCGGGCGTTCCCATGCTCCGTTTCGCCGACCTCGAGCGCGACGAGGCCCTTCTCGTCAACGCCGTCCGTTGGGCGCCCGTGTGGCTTGAGAGAGACCGCGAGGCTGCGCTCGAACACGCCCGCCGATGGTTCAAAACCAAAGCCGACTACCTCGGCATCTGATCCGATTTCCTCAAAGGACTTTTCCGTATGACACTCACCGAACTCAAATACGTCATCGCCGTCGCCCGCATGCGCCACTTCGGCCGGGCGGCCGAATCGTGCTTTGTGAGCCAGCCCTCGCTCTCCGTTGCCATTCGAAAGCTCGAAGAAGAACTCGGCGTCACGATTTTCGAGCGCCGCACCTCCGACATCTCGATCACTCCGATCGGACAGCAGATTGTCGAGCAGGCGCAGCGCGTTCTTGACGAATCCCGCCGCATCATCGACATCGCCCAGAACGGGCACGACCCCCTGGCGGCCCCGCTTCGTCTCGGCGTCATTTTGACGATCGCCCCCTATCTCCTTCCGAACCTTCTGACGGAACTCTCCGACTCCTGCAGTCAGATGCCGCTCTACCTCGAGGAATCCTTCACGGACGAACTCCTCGAAAAACTCCGTTCGGGGCAGATCGACGCCGCCATCATGGCCGACACCATTCACGGCACGGGCATGATGACGCAGGCTCTCTATCAAGAAGAATTCGTCGTCGCCGTCCCGTCGCACCACCCCTGGGTGAACCGCAATTTCGTCAACGCCGACGAACTGAAGGATCAGACTATGCTCCTTTTGGGTTCGGGCCACTGCTTCCGCGACCAGATTCTCGGGATCTGCCCCGACCTCAACCGCCGCGCCAAGAGCGACCGAAGCGAAGTGCAGCACACGGTCGAAGGCTCGAGCCTTCTGACGATCTGCCACATGGTCGCGCAGGGACTCGGCATCACGGTCCTGCCCGCTTCGGCCGTTCCCTATCTCACGGGGCCGACGTCGCGCCTCAAGATTCTCCCCTTCAAACAGCCCGCTCCCTCGCGCCGGGTCATTCTCGTCTGGCGCAAGAGTTACACGCGTGAAGCGGCGATTCAGGCAGTCGCGGCGAGCGTGCGCAAGGTCGTTTTGAACGGCTGCGTGCCGCTCAACGAAGCGCCCGTTCTCAATTGATGGTAAGTTGAGGGGGAACGCTTTCCAGCGTTTCCTCTTTTTTCGGACGCCCAACCTTCGCTAGGTCCTTCCTATGAAAGCCCCTCTGCTCCGCGAGATTCTCGGCTTTCGCGAACGCATCGACCTCTTGCTTCGCGTGCTGTTGACGGCCCTCGTCTGCGTAGGCTGTTATCTCATCCTCTCGCCCTTTCTCACGGCGGTCATCATCGCGGCCATCCTCGCCGTCGTCACCTGGCCCTTCTTCCTTAAGATCCGCGCCGCGTGCCGGGAGCGTGCCACCCTGGCAGCCAGCCTCATGGTGACGGGCATCATCGTAGTTTTTCTGATCCCGATCTCCTTTTTGCTCGTCGCCGCCGCACAGCAAATTCCGAAGGCCGTACAGCTTCTTCGCACCTGGATCGCCTCGGGTTTTCAGTTCCCCACCTGGATCTCCGAAATCCCGATGGTAGGCGACTGGCTCCACGAGCAACTCGTCACCGTTCTGGACCCCCACACCCTCGGGGACACGCTGCAGAAGACCCTGGAACCCGTCGTGAGCGCCGTGCTCGGAACGGCCGTGAACGTGAGCAACGCGCTCCTGCAGCTCGCGCTCGTCACATTCATCGTCTTTTTCTTCTACCGCGACGGCGCGCGCTTCGGCGACCACGTCAAGATCTTCCTCGGCCGCATCGGCGGGAACATGGGCAGCGAACTCAACGCGATTCTCGTCAACACAACGCGCTCGGCCGTCTTCGGCGTCATCGGCACCGCCATGGCACAGGGGATCGTCGCGGGAATCGGCTTCTGGATCGTCGGCATGCCGGGCACGATTCTGCTTGGCTTTGCCGTGACGGCCCTCTCCGTCGTTCCCGTGGGACCGCCTCTCGTGTGGCTTCCCTGCGCCGCGTGGCTTTACTCGCAGGGAGAGATCGGCTACGCAGCCTTTCTCATCGTTTGGGGAACGCTCGCCGTGAGTTCCGTCGACAACTTCCTCAAGCCCATTCTGATTGCGAGAGGAACGCCGTTGCCGCTCGCCCTCGTCTTTCTCGGCGTCTTGGGCGGTCTCATGACCTTCGGCTTCCTCGGCCTCATTCTCGGTCCCGTTCTCCTCTCCATCGGAATGGCCCTCCTGCAGGCCTGGCTCAAGCGTCCCCTTCTCGCCGGGAAGAGAATCGACGCACCGCCCGCCGAAGTGTCGCTTCCTCCTCCGGAGGAAGATGCCCCTCTATCTAAAACGAAATCTTGATAGTTAAAGACTTTCGCACTCCAACGAGGCGAAAGTCTTTTTCTTTGCAAGACTCTCTCTCCCCTTGGGGATCTTCCCGATTTGCAGTTTGTCGGCCGACACCGTAGGATTGGTTTCTTTTTTGAATTTCCCGACTCAATAGGGAAATTCCTCTCACAAAAGAGCCGCCTCATCCGCATACTTGACTGTGTCAAGGAATACGGCTCCTTGCTCATCAAACAACTAGACCAACTTCAACTCTCTGGAGACAACCATGTCTTTGCTTTCCTGGGTGGCCGTCGCCGTCGTGATCGTCGCGATCTGGGCGCTTATCAAGCGCTATGAAACGCGTCTGGTCCTGATCGCCTCCGGTCTCTTCCTCGCCGTCGTCGCCCTGCAGCCGATGGCCGCTCTCGACGCCTTCGCCAAGTCCATGACGAACGCCTCGCTCGTGATGGCCATCTGCTCGTCGATGGGTTTTGCCTTCGTTTCGAGCTACACCAAGGCTGACCGTTCGCTCGTTCACTACATGGCGAGCCCGATCCGCGGTCTCGGCATCTTCCTCATCCCGGTCTGTACGGCGATCACCTTCTTTGTGAACATCGCCATTCCGTCGGCCGCCGGCTGCGCCGCCGCCGTCGGTTCGACCCTGATCCCCGTCATGCTGCGCGCCGGCATCAAGCCCGCCGCCGCCGCTGCCGCCGTTCTGGCCGGCACGATCGGCTCCTACCTCTCGCCGGGTACGTCCCACAACCCGTACGTAGCCAAGATGGCGAACATGGATGTCATGGACTTCATCGCCTCGCACGCTCCGTACTCCTTCATGATCGGCGCCTTCTCGGTCTTCGGCGTCCTGATCGTCTGCTTCCTCCTCGGCGACCACAAGGGCGACGCGAACGCCAAGGTTGACGAATCCAAGCTTCAGAAGCAGGACGAAGACTTCAAGCCGAGCCCGATCCTCGCTCTCGTTCCGCTCGTTCCGATCACCATTCTGGTCGTCGGCAACGTTTGGGTTCCCGCCATCAAGATGGGGGTCGCCCAGGCCATGTTGATCGGTGCGATCTGCGCCCTGATCATCGCCCGCGCCAATCCGCAGACCTTTACGAAGGAATTCTTCAACGGCACCGGCAAGGGCTACGCCGACGTGATGGGCATCATCATCGCCGCCGGCGTCTTCGCCGCCGGTTTGAAGGCTGCCGGTTTGATCGACGCCTTCGTCGCCGCTCTGAAGGAATCCAACGAAATCGCCCGCTGGGGCGGCTCGTTCGGCCCCTTCCTCATGGGCATCATCACCGGTTCGGGTGACGCGGCCACGTTGGCCTTCAACGAAACGGTGACCCCGCACGCGAAGGACTTCGGCATGACGATCGAAGGCCTCGGCGGTCTTGCCTTCCTCGCCGGCGCCGCCGGCCGTACGGCCTCCCCGATCGCCGGCGTGACGATTCTCGTCTCCGGCATCGCCATGGTGAGCCCGCTTGAAGTCGTCAAGCGCACCGCCATCCCGATGCTCCTCGCCGTCATCGCCTGCGCTCTTTTGATGGTCTAATCATCTAGAGTCACACGCACCCCGCCGCCCGCGCGCGATCCCGCTGCGGGCGGCTTTTTTTTGGGCAAAGAAAACGCCGCTTCCCTTTTCGGAGAGGCGGCGTTGGCGTTTTCAGGCGGTGAAGACGGAAGAGAAGCGAACGGGACCGACCGCGCGGGCCGGATCCTTCAGCCAGATCTGCGCGAGTGCGTATTCGGGCGGCACGTCAAAAGGAAAGGTCCACCCGAACCTCGAGGCTTCGACAAACCCGAAGCTACCGTAGTAGGCGGGGTCGCCCAAAACGACGGCTCCGGCCCAACCGTCTCGCCGTCCGTTGACGAGAAGTGTTTCCACGAGCGCCTTACCGACGCCCTTTCTGCGGTGCGAAAGCGCCACGCTCACGGGAGCGAGGACGAGAACGGAAAGATCCCCTTCCCCGGTCGGAACGACCCCGCGCGTCAACATAGCGTGCCCGATCAGTTTTCCCCGATCTTCGGCCACGATTTCATACCCCGAAAGAAAGTCCGGGGAGGCCCGAAGTCTTCCGACCAACTCGCCTTCCGTTCCGTCGGCGTGCTCGGCCGTGAGAAAAGCCTCCGTCACGAGACGGCGGACAGCGTCGCCCTCAGCGGGCGAGACTTCTCGGATCCGCATGGTCAGATCTTCATGATGTGTTCGCGGTAGAAGCGAAGCTCCTCGATGCTCTCCTGAATGTCGGAGAGCGCTTCGTGACGCGTCGACTTCGGGAACTTCTTCTCCCACTCCGGCGCCCACCGCTTTGCGAGTTCCTTCAAGGTCGAGACGTCGATCGAACGGTAGTGGAAGTAGCGTTCCATCTCAGGCATCCAACGCGCCATGAATCGGCGGTCCTGCCCGATCGTGTTGCCGCACATCGGGCTCACGCCTTCGGGGACGAAACGGCGGAAGGTTTCGACGAACATTTTCGCCGCCTCTGCCTCATCGACTTCGCTCGCGCGTACGCGGTCGACGAGTCCCGAACGGCCGTGGGTCGTGCGGTTCCACTCGTCCATGCCGTCGAGCACTTCTTCGGTCTGATGAATCGCCACCACGGGACCTTCGTGCAGAACGTTGAGATTCTTGTCCGTGATGATGGCGGCCACTTCGATCACGCGATTCACTTCGGGTTGCAGGCCCGTCATTTCCATATCGATCCAAATGAGATTGTCCGCGCTGTAGCGGGGATCGCGTTCGGTCATTCGTTTTCCTTTTCGTTGGGAGGCGGCACTGCCGCGGGGTTTCTATAATAGTTCGTTTTCGTTTCCTTCACCTTTGATTTCCCCCATGGCCCTCACCGCGCACACGCTGGAGATCCTCTTCTATTCGACCCTCGCGTTCTTCGTCCTCGCCGAGTGCTTTCTGACAGCCTTGCACTCGCACAAGGCCGACGCCAAAGCAGGGGAGATTCCCGAGGATTTCACCGGATGCACGAGCGAAGCGGATCAGCGCCGCGCCGCCGACTACACGGGGGAGGTCGCTCAGGCGGAGCTCCTCCTAGTCTTTGCGGGCGCCCTCTTTGCCTGGCTCATGACCTACGGTCAGGGGCTCACGGTGCTCGCTGCGGCGAGCACGGCGCTCCTCGGCCCCGGACAGGCCGCACAGTGGCTAACGCTCGCCGTGCTGCTGCTTCTCGCGCTTCTCGTCGAGTTTCCGCTCGGCTGGTACATGCGGCAACGCGTGCAGAAAAGCTACGGCGTCAAGCGCGCGGCGGCCAAGCGGGCGCTTCTGCGGGGGATCCGCGAAACCGTGGCGGGCTATCTCGCGGCCCTCCCCCTTATCGCGCTCGCACTCACCGTCTTCGACTTCGCCGGGGACTACTGGTGGCTCCTTCTCTGGGTCGTCTGGCTTCTCTATCTTTTCTGGCGGCGCCAACTCGGGATTGTCTACGGTCTCTTCCGGCACCGGCGCATCCGCCTGGTGCGAGACGAATCCTTCCGCGCCATGGTCCGCGACTTTCTCGCCTCGGAAGGCCTCACGATGACGGACCTCCTCGTCACGAACCGTCCCCGCCTCTGGAAGCACAGCCACGTCGTACTTGCGGGTTGGGGAAAGCGCCGACGCGTCGTCATCTTCTCGCACGCCATGCAGGTCCTCACGCCGACGGAAATCCTCGCGCTCATCGCGCACGACGTCGGCCACATTCGGCATCGGCACACGCTTCTGCGCACGACGATCCTCGCCCTCTGGGGACTCGCGCTCGCCCTTTTTGCGGGCTGGGGAAGTACGAACGGCGTCTTTTTCGAAGGGTTCGGCGTGAGCCGTCACGTCACCTTCCATACCGGCGCGGCCAACGCGGGCTGGGTGCTCGCCGTCGCGGTCGCAACTTTTCCGATTGTCTTTTACCCCTTCACACCGCTTCGGAACCTCCTTGCGCGGGCCCTGCAGTACGACGCCGACCTCTACGGCGCGCGCCACGTGGGCGCCGGCCCCATGATCCGGGCGCTCGTCAAGCTGCACCGCGACTACTCTTCCACCCTCTGGCCCTCGCACCTCTACTCGCTTTTCCACTACTCGCGTCCGCACGTAACGATGCGCGTCGCGCGGCTTCGCAAATATCTCAAGGATTCCGGACAGGATCCCGAACAACCCGTCGTCTACTCAAACTTCGACCGTCGGAAATACGCCGCCGCGTCGATCGGAGACCATCATCGTGGCAAAAAATCCCCGCAACCCCCGTCAACCCGTTGAGGCTCCTGTTTTCGGCCGCGTGACGGCCGGACACGGCCGACATCATTTCGTAACGGCCGAAACGGGCGAAACCTTCGAAGCACACCGCCGCGGCAAGAAGGGGGACGTGGTCGTGGGCGACCTCGTGCACTGTACCGCCCCCGTCTCGGGCGTCGCCGCGATCGAAGCGATCGAGCCGCGCAAGTCGCTTCTCTACCGTTCGGACGAGTGGCGCATCAAGACGCTCGCCGCCAACATCGAACAGGTGGCGATCGTCTTTGCGTCGCGTCCCTCCTTCAACCCCTGGTTTATCTGGAGGGCCCTGCTGGCCGCGCACCAGGCGGACCTGCCTGCGCTCGTCATCCGCAATAAGAAGGATCTTCTCGACGAAGCGGAAACCGCGGACGACGCCGTGACGCTCCTTCGCGAAATCGGGCACGACGTGGTCGAAGTGTCGGCCACCGCCGATCCCGAAGGAACGCTCGCGACGCTCAAGCCACGCTTTGAAGGGAAAGCCACGCTTTTGGTCGGCCAGTCAGGGATGGGCAAGTCGACGATCCTCAATCTGCTCGTTCCTTATGCCGAAGCGGCGACGAGAGAGTTTTCCGAAGCGCTCAACCTCGGACGTCAAACAACGACCGCCGCGCGTTGGTACGATCTCGCCCGCTGCGGCGGCTCGGGCGCCGTCGTCGACACGCCGGGCTTTCAGGAGTTCGGGCTTGCCCACCTGACGCTCCTCGACATTCTGCGCGCCATGCCCGACATTGCGCGCCACGTTGAAGGCTGTCGATTCTTCAACTGCCGACATCTCGACGAACCCGGGTGTTCGGTGAAGCTCGCCCTCGAAAAGGGCCTCATTCGCCCCGAGCGCTACGAATTCTACGCGGCGCTCGCCCGCACGGCCCAGTCGGGCCCGATGTGAGGCCTTTTCCGCCTCTTTTACCTTGACGCGCATTCTTCTCTAGAATGCATTTTTTCGTCGACGATTTTTCCTTCTCAGCATGAAAAACGATTCCGGCATCATTCCCATTTCCGACGCGACGCACGTACGCTCGCTTCCGGTTCCGCAAAGCGGCGCGATCCGCACGACCGACGGCTTCTGGACGGACGCGCTCGGACGGCCGCTGCGCGATCTGCGCATTTCGGTGACGGACCACTGCAACTTCCGCTGCCGATACTGCATGCCCAAGGAAATCTTCACGAGCCGCTATTCGTTTCTCCCGCAGACGGAACTTCTCTCTTTCGAGGAAATTCTCCGTCTCGCCCGCATCGCCGTGCGCCACGGCGTCAAGAAATTCCGCCTCACCGGAGGCGAACCCCTCCTTCGCAAGGGAATCGAGCGGCTCGTAGCCGATCTTCTTGCACTCAAAACTGTCGACGAAGAGACGCCCGACGTCGCCATCACGACGAACGCTTCCATTCTCAAAAAAAAGCTCCCCGCCCTCAAGGAAGCGGGCTTGAAGCGCGTAACGGTGAGTCTCGACGCCATGGACGAAACGATCTTTCAGTCCTTCAACGACGTAGGCTTTCCCGCAGCCAAAGTGCTCGAGGCGATCGACGCGGCGATCGAAGCCGGACTCAAGGTGAAGGTGAACACCGTCGTCAAACGCGGCGTCAACGAGGAGGAAATACTCAAGATCTGCGAACGATTCCGCAACACGAGCGTTATCCCGCGCTTCATCGAATACATGGACGTGGGAAGTTCCAACGGTTGGCGCATGACCGACGTCGTTCCCTCGGCGGAAGTCGTCGAGCGCATCCGCTCGCGCTACGACGTTGAACCGATCAATCCCAACTACATCGGCGAAACCGCCACGCGTTGGCGCTACGTCGACGGTTCGGGGGAATTCGGCTGCATCAGCTCCGTGACGCGCGCCTTCTGCCGCGACTGCTCGCGCGCCCGCATCTCGATGGAGGGGCGTCTCTACCTTTGTCTCTTCGCGACCGAAGGCTACGACCTGCGCACGCTCTTGCGCGGCGGCGCAACGGACTTTGAAATCGAAGAGGCGCTCGGACGCATCTGGTCCGCGCGAGAGAACCGCTACTCGGAACTTCGCGCCCTCGGCCTCACGCCCGATCGTCCCAAGATCGAGATGAGCTACATCGGCGGCTGAGAATTCTCCTTCTAAGGACTTTTTCCCTCGGCCCGCGCCCTTGGCGGGCCGAAGAATTCTCCTATACTAGAAAGTCGACCGCGAAAATCGGTCTTCCAAACCCTCAACCCCCAGAAAAACAAAACCTATGTTCTCGAATCCTACTGCGATCACCTTCGTAGGGTATTTGATCGTCATGGTGGGCGTAGGGCTTTTCGCCTACCGCTACACTCGCAACTACAGCGACTACATTCTCGGCGGCCGCAGTCTCAACGGTCTCGTCACGGCCCTCTCGGTGGGGGCCTCCGACATGAGCGGCTGGTTGCTGATGGGGTTGCCGGGCGCCGTCTTTCTCATGGGGATTCGCGAAGCGTGGATCGCCATCGGCCTCATCATCGGCTCCTACATCAACTGGTGCGTCGTCGCGGCGCGCCTTCGCGTGTACACGGAAAAGACCCACAACGCGCTCACGCTTCCCGACTACTTCTCTCACCGATTCGAAGACAAACAGAATCTTCTTCGCATCTGCGCGGCGACCGTCATTCTGATCTTCTTTACGATCTACTGCGCCTCGGGCGTCGTCGCGGGCGCGCGTCTTTTCGAGAACACCTTCAACATGTCCTACGGGACAGCGCTCTACATCGGCGCCGCCGCGACGATCCTCTACGTCTTTCTCGGAGGCTTCCTCGCCGTGAGCTGGACCGACACGATTCAGGCGGCCCTCATGTGCCTCGCCCTCATCGTGACGCCGATCGCCGTCATGTGGGACCTGGGCGGCCTTGAAGTCACCGTGAACCGCGTCGCCGAAATCGATCCGAAGATGATCAACCTCATGAGCGGACACACCTGGATCGGCATCGTCGGACTCGTCGCCTGGGGGC
The DNA here is from genome assembly GCA_900545275.1 of uncultured Sutterella sp. Classification (GTDB taxonomy): domain Bacteria; phylum Pseudomonadota; class Gammaproteobacteria; order Burkholderiales; family Burkholderiaceae_F; genus Sutterella. The sequence goes on along the minus strand of UQYG01000005.1, from coordinate 99,557 downwards.
TCGGCTACTTCGGTCAGCCCCACATTCTCGTTCGCTTCATGGCGGCCCGCAACGCGGGCATCATCCCGAACGCCCGCCGCGTCGCGACTCTCTGGATGGCCTTCTGCCTCTCGGGCGCCGTGGCCGTGGGCTTTTTCGGTGCGGCCTACTTTGCCGAACACCCCGACGTGGCGGGCCTCGTCGTCGAAAATCACGAACGCGTCTTCATCGTCCTCTCGCAGCTACTCTTCAATCCCTGGATCGCGGGCGTCCTGATGTCGGCCATTCTCGCGGCCGTCATGTCGACGCTCTCCTGCCAACTCCTGGTCTGCAGCTCGACGCTTACGGAAGACTTCTACCGCACCTTCCTGCGCCCCAAGGCCTCGCAGTTCGAACTCGTCTGGGTGGGCCGAGCCATGGTGCTCCTCATCTCGGCCGTCGCCGTCTGGATGGCAATGGACCCCAACAGCCTCGTGCTCTCGCTCGTCGCTTACGCCTGGGCGGGCTTCGGCGCCGCCTTCGGTCCGGTCATCATTCTCTCGCTGCGCTGGAAACGCATGACGCGAAACGGCGCCCTCGCGGGCATGATCACGGGCGCCCTCACGGTGCTCGTCTGGAACCACTACGCCTGGTTCGGCCTCTATGAAATGGTCCCGGGCTTCCTCTTCGCGACGATCGCCATCGTCGTGGTGAGCCTTCTCGGCAAGAAGCCGAGCGAGTCCATCTGCGCAACCTTCGACGAGGTCGACGCGATCGTGCGCAAGATCTGACGAGGACTCGGTCACGCACTCGAAGAAAAGGGGGAGCGGCTTCTGAGAACCGCTCCCCCTTTTCTTCGGACAAAAGCGGATGCCGCGGCACCCGCCTTTGGGAGAACACCTTGCGGATTACTTCTTCGCCGCAGCCTTTTCCTTGGCTTCTTCGGCTTCGGCCGCCCAGAGAAGGTCGGGACGGGTCGAGGCGAGGATCGCTTCGTCGGGCGCGCCTGCGCTCTGCAGCGAACAGAAGATCATGGCGCCGTCCTTGTAGGGCGAGACGTGGAAGGCCTTTTCGGCGCGGCCGAATTCCGGCATTTCGCGGTTTTGCGGACGCACGTACACTTTCCATTCGGAGCCGCCGTTTTCACGGGCCTTCGTGCCAAAGTGAGCAGCCTTGTGGTTCGTGTCGATCGCTTCCCAATCGAGGCGCAATTTTTCAACGACGTCCATCCAGTCTTCCTTCACGGTGAAGCCCCAGAAGTGATTGTGCATATCGGGCACGCCGAAGAAACGTTCGATCGCATCGCTCACGATGAAGCCCGTAATCGTCAGACCGTTTTCACGGAAGCTCTTCTTGAAGGGGATTTCTTCGAGTTGTTCGCCTTTGAGTTTTAGAAACGCGAGGTTGTCCTTGCGGACCTTGAGCGCTTCGGGAATCTTCTTGTCCTTGGCGAGGGCTTCGTAAAAGCTCGTGTCACAGGCGCTGAGCGCTTCTACGAGCGTGGGCGCGGCCGTCGCGCTCGCCGCTGCGGCAGCAAGGCCGAGGCCGAGCAAAAGGGATTTCTTCACTTGAGTCTCCTCATGTGGTTTTGGGGTCAATTACTCGAAGTCTCGCACGGTGAGGTGACTGCAATCTTAACCGCCGGCTCCATTCCTGTTTTCGGTCAGGAGAGGAGCGATCGGATAGCCCTGCGCTCGAAGGCCTTTCTATAGTTGATCAAGAGATCCAGTTTCTCGCAGAGCCAGATGCGGCGGGCAAGCGGTCGCTCCAACTCTCGCGCCAGCAACGCGAAAAACTGTTCGGCGGGCGTTATGTCGAGCGTTTCGAAGTAATCCGCTTCGACACCCCGGACCTTCGTCACCTGCTCAAGAAAGATTTCCCGCCCGCGTCGTCCTTCCAGATATTCACGAACTTCCTTCGTCTCGAAGAAGTCTCCCGCGAAGAAGTCGTCGTAGCTGTGCAGCGCGTCCACCTTTTTCAGAAGCGCCTCGTAGTTCGAACGAGAAAGACCGTCTGGAAGACACTCTTGCGGCCACGAATCGACGCGCTCGAGCGCCTTGAGCCAATCCAGCTCCTTCTCCTCCCTGAGTTTTCGGGCGAAAGGTGCCATGTCGTCAAGCCCGAGCGTCGTGTTTCTGCGGTTCGTGAGGAAGTTGCAGAGCACAACGATCGTGTCCGTCTCTTCGTGACGGTAGAGCTCAAAGCGGCGGCGCGGGAATCCATCGCCGTCGCTTCGGGAGAAGGGAGTGCGCTCTCCTTGCGAGAGAAAAAGATTCAGAAACTCGTTCGTCCCCTTCCGTCCCGTGCATATGACAAGACGCGGGCGATAACGACGAAGGCGCGCTTTGACATGTTTTTCGAAGACGGCCGTCGCCCTGCCCCGGTACTCGCCGAGAGTCTTGACGCCGGACTCTTCGAGCGCCTTCTTCACACTGCACCGCAACGACGAACCGGGGCCGTAGAGGAAATAGGAATTTTCCCAATCGTCGTGCGTCGTAAGCGACAGAACGCCCGAGTTCATCTGAAAGCCGTGTCCGCCCCAGGCGAAGATCTTGTGCTCGGGCACGTACTTTTCCGTCAGCTGGCGTCGTTCGCCGTCGGTTTTCGCAACCTCGAGCTTGGCGAGAAAATCTCCGTCGGTGAGCGCCGCCACCAAGGCCGAGGAAAGCGTTCGGTATTCGTAGTCGAGTGCACCGAAGTTCCCAAACGCCGTGATCGTCGCGAGATCGACGCCGCGCAAAGCGGCTCGCTTGAAAGTTTCCCAGTCGTTTCGGCCGCCCCCGAACTCCAACCCGCAAATCCAAACGGGCGAGTAAGGATTCCCGCCGTTGACGTCCATGCCGAGATCGGGCCCATCCTCGCGGAGAACGGAGAAAAGATCGGGAAGGGGGATTGGAACGAATGGTTCCGACATGATGGTCCTTTCTGAGGTCGAGGGAAAAGAATCCGTTCATTCTCGCACTGAATTCTGTGCGGCGGACCTCATGATTTTCCCCGTCTGCGCGGGACAATGGACCGCCGGCGGTTTGCCGCCCGGACAAAGACGCGAACGCCCCGAGTGCCAAGGCGCACCCGGGGCGTTTCCGGTTCATTGCCGCCGTGCGGCCCTTGCGGCCGCACCGCCGGCGTTACTCGGTCGGATTTTCCACCGTGAAGACGAGCTTGCCGTCCTGCACGTCGCCCACGACCTTGCCGCCCGGCAAGACCTTCCCTTCGAGGATCAGGCGGGCGACCGGGTTCTCGACGTGCTCCTGCACGGCGCGCTTCAGAGGCCGCGCACCGAACTGGACGTCGAAGCCCGCTTCGGCCACCTTGTCGAGCGCCGCGTCCGTGAGCTCAAGCTTGAGATCCTGCGCGGCCATGCGGCCCTTGAGGAGTTCGAGCTGCAGGTTCGCGATGCGGCGGATCGATTCCTTGCCAAGCGAGTTGAAGACCACGATCTCGTCGATGCGGTTCACGAATTCCGGACGGAAGTGTTCCTTCACCTCCTTCATCACGGCGTCGCGGACCTCTTCGTGCGGCGCGCCGGCGAGGCGTTCGATTTCGAAGGCCCCGAGGTTCGACGTCATCACGATGACCGTGTTCTTGAAGTCGACCGTACGGCCCTGACCGTCCGTCATGCGGCCGTCGTCCAAGACTTGGAGCAGCACGTTGAAGACGTCTGGGTGCGCTTTTTCGACTTCGTCGAGGAGAATCACCGAATAGGGCTTGCGGCGGACGGCTTCCGTGAGGTAGCCGCCTTCTTCATAGCCCACGTATCCCGGAGGCGCGCCGATCAGACGGGCGACGCTGTGCTTTTCCATGAATTCGCTCATGTCGATGCGGATCAGCGCGTCGTCCGAGTCAAAGAGGAAGTTCGCAAGCGCCTTCGTAAGTTCGGTTTTCCCGACGCCCGTGGGCCCGAGGAAGAGGAAACTGCCGTACGGACGGTTCGGGTCCGCAAGGCCCGCGCGGCTGCGCAAAATCGTCTCCGTCACGCGCCGCACCGCCTCTTCCTGACCCACCACGCGCTTCGAAAGCGTCTCTCCCATGTGAAGGAGCTTCTGACGTTCCCCCTCCATCATCTTCGAGACCGGAATGCCCGTCGCGCGGCTCACCACTTCGGCGATTTCCTCGGCGCCCACCGCGGTGCGCAGAAGCTTCATGGGCTTATCCGCCCCCTCGGCCTTTTCGGCGCGGCGCAGACGTTCCTCGAGCTTCGGGAGGCGTTCGTACTGCAGTTGCGCGAGCTTTTCATACTGCGCCGTACGGCGGTATTCCTCCATCTGACGGCGAACCTCTTCGATTTCGTCGCGCACGCTCTTGGCGCCGAGCGCCTCGCTCTTTTCGCGCTTCCAGACTTCCTCAAGGTCAGAGTATTCGCGCGAGAGACGTTCGATTTCCTCTTCGATCGCTTCGAGGCGCTTCTTCGAGGCTTCGTCCGTTTCCTTCTTCATCGCCTCGCGCTCGATCTTGAGCTGAATGAGCCGGCGGTCGAGCTTGTCGAGCGCCTCGGGCTTCGAGTCGATTTCCATCTTGATGCGCGCCGCCGCCTCGTCGATGAGGTCGATCGCCTTGTCGGGGAGGAAGCGGTCCGTGATGTAGCGGTGCGAGAGTTCGGCCGCCGCGACGATTGCGGGGTCGGTGATTTCGACGCCGTGGTGCGCTTCATACTTCTCCTGCAGACCGCGCAGAATCGCGATGGTGTCCTCGACCGACGGTTCGTCGATCATCACCTTCTGGAAACGACGCTCGAGCGCCGCGTCCTTTTCGACGTATTTGCGGTATTCGTCGAGCGTGGTCGCGCCGATCACGTGGAGTTCGCCGCGCGCAAGCGCAGGCTTCAACATGTTCCCCGCGTCCATGCTGCCTTCGGTCTTGCCCGCGCCCACCACCGTGTGGAGTTCGTCAATGAAGAGGATGATGCGGCCCTCTTCCTTCGTGACTTCTTCAAGGAGCTTCTTCAAGCGTTCCTCGAATTCACCGCGGTATTTGGCGCCCGCGATGAGGCCCGCCATGTCGAGGCTCAGAACGCGCTTTCCCTTGAGCGTGTCGGGCACTTCGCCGTTGACGATTCGCTGCGCAAGCCCTTCGACGACGGCGGTCTTGCCGACGCCGGGCTCGCCGATCAAGACGGGGTTGTTCTTGCTGCGGCGCTGCAGAATCTGCATCGTGCGGCGGATTTCGTCGTCACGCCCGATCACCGGGTCGAGCTTGCCGCGTCGGGCAAGGTCGGTAAGGTCGATCGTGTACTTCTTGAGCGCTTCACGCTGGCTTTCCGCGTCGGGGTTGTCCGCCCCGTCGCTGCCGCGCACGGCGGCGATCGCCATTTCCATGGCGTTTCGGGTCAAGCCGCACTCGCGTGCGAGGCGCCCCGCCTCGCTCTTGTCTTCGCAGAGCGCAAGAAGGAACATTTCGGTGGAGATGTAGCGGTCGTTGCGCTTCATCGCCTCCTTTTCCGTGAGGTTGAGGATGTTCCCGAGTTCACGCGAAATCTGAATGTCGCCGTCCGTGCCCGAAACGCTCGGCATGGCGCGAAGACGCTCTTCAACGCGACGCTCGAGCTGTCCGACGTTCACGCCGGCGCGCTCGAGAAGACTGCGGCTTGCGTCTTCGGAATCCTTCAGCAAGGCGGCCAGAAGGTGAATGGGTTCGAGCACCTGATGGTCGTGCGCCAGGGCGACGGACTGTGCGTCGCCGAGCGCCTGCTGAAATTTCGTGGTCAATTTGTCCTGACGCATGGGTTTCTTTCTTCCTTTCGTCGAACAGTCGACGATGTTGTGTTCTGATACTCAACATATGAGTGCGGAAACCGCAAAAAACAAGGGGAAGAAAGAGGACGGAAAGATTGCAAAGTGTATCCGCGTCAGCGAAGGAAAAGCCGGGTGAGAAGCACGCCCGCCGTTGCGGCGGCAAGGCCCCCGACCACGTGGAAAAGCAAGTGCCGGAGCCAACGGCTCCAGGCGCCGTCGAGCAAAAATCCTACGGACTCCGTCGAAAAGGTGGAGAACGTGGTGAGGCCGCCCAAAAAGCCTGTGACGAGAAGAAGCCGCAGGGCGTCATTCACGGGAAAAACCGCGAAGCACCCCGCGAGAATGCCGGCCGCGAAGCACCCGACAAGGTTCGCGGCGAGCGTTCCCGCCGCGAGTCCGCCGACGCTTCCGAGACCGACCGTGAGGAGCCACCGGCAAAGCGCGCCGAGGGCCGCACCCGCCGCGACGGCGGCCGCGCCCTCCCAAGAGATGCCCGTCACGACGGTCAGAGCGCCGCAATGAGCGCGTCGACGTCTTCGGGCTTCGTAGCCCAGCTCGTGACGAACCGCACGACGTGACGGTGTTCGGGAAGGGCCTCCCAATAGGCGAAGGTCGTCACCTCGCGCAGGCGCGCGAGCTGTTCGTCCGTGACGACGGCGAAGACTTGATTCGTGCCCGTGACAAAGGGAAGTTCATAGCCCTTCGCAAGGAGCGCGTCGGTCAGGCGCTTGGCGAGCGCCACGGCGTGACACCCCATCTCCACGTAAAGGCCGTCCTCAAAGAGCGCCTCGAACTGAATCCCGAGCAGGCGTCCCTTTGCGAGGACCGCGCCCGACTGCTTCATCGTCGTGTAGAAATGCGGCATGAGTTCGGGGCGCGTGATGACGAGAGCTTCCCCAAAGAGCGCTCCCACCTTCGTGCCGCCGATGTAGAAGACGTCGGCGAGGCGTGCGATGTCTTCGAGCGTCACGTCGTTTCCTTCGGCCGCAAGACCGTATCCGAGGCGCGCCCCGTCGATGTAGAGCGGCAGATGATGGCGGTCGCAGACGGCCCGAAGGGCCTGGAGTTCGTCGAGCGTATAGAGCGTTCCATACTCCGTCGGGTGCGAAATGTAGACGAGTCCGGGATGAACCGCAAAGTGGCGCGAAGGATCGTTTTGGAACTTTTCCATGGCCCTCTCGACCGTTTCCGCGGAAATTTTGCCTTCCTTTTGGGGAAGAGCCAGAATCTTGTGGCCCGAGGCTTCGATCGCACCCGCTTCATGCCCCGTGATGTGGCCCGTGTCGGCCGAGAGAACGCCCTCGTAGTTGCGAAGAACCGAGCGGATCACGGTCGCGTTCGTCTGTGTACCGCCCACGAGAAACCACACCTGCGCTTCGGGCGCACCGCAGGCCTTGCGGATGAGTTCGGCCGCCCGTTCGCAGTGCTTGTCCGCCCCGTAGCCCGGCGTCTGATCAAGGTTCGTGGCAGAGAGTTTTTCCAAAATGCGCGGATGCGCGCCTTCCAAATAGTCGCATTCGAAATGAAGCATCGGTCGTCCCGTTTCGTTGGCTGTTTCGTGGGCGTCCCGAGCATGCGGGACGCGGATTTCGTCATTGTAGAACGAGGACAAAAAGCTTGCTGAAGGCGCCGCTTGAGCGCTTTTCCCGCCGAATTCTCCTGCAAAGGGCTATCATTCGGGATCTTTCCCTTCTTTTTCCCCTTCCATGACCGACCAACCCGTACGCCGTCCCGTCGACTTCTTCGCCTTCGCCGTGTGCGTGGGACTTTGCTTTGTGTGGGGCCTGCAGCAGGTCGCCATCAAGGCGGCGGGCGACGCCGTGAGTCCCATGCTGCAGGTGGGCCTGCGCTCCGCCGTCTCGGGCCTCCTTTTGTGGCTCTTCAACCGCTATTGGCTCAAGGAGGTCTGGAACCCCGAAGTGAAGCTTCGCGACGCGCTGCTCGTGGGGCTCTGCTTTACGGGAGAATTCTTCTTCGTCTCCGAAGGGCTGCGCTTCACGTCGGCCGCCCACATGTCGGTGCTTCTTTACACGGCGCCGCTTTTTTCCGCCGTGGGCCTCGCCGTAAAGCTTCCCGAAGAGCGCCTCAACCTCATTCAGTGGTCGGGACTTCTCCTCGCCTTCTGCGGAATTCTCGTCGCTTTTTTGCTGCCCGCCCTCACGGAGGCGACGCCCGAAGAAAACCTGTGGATTCTCGGTGACGCCCTGGGCCTGGGCGCGGGCATTTCCTGGGGCTTTGCGACGATCTTTCTGCGGACCACCACCATGAACGGTGCTCCCGCCTCGCAGATGCTCTTCTGGCAGCTCGCCACGGGCGCGGTGATTCTCACGACGATCGCCCTACTCACGGGTCAGAGTCACTTTGAGCACACGACGCTCGGCTGGACGAGCCTTCTCTTTCAAACCTTCATCGTGAGTTTTGCGAGCTACCTCGTCTGGAACTGGCTTCTGCGCCGCTACCTGGCCTCACGCCTCGGCGTCTTTCTCTTCATGACGCCGATCTTCGGGGTGGTGCTCAGCGTCCTCCTTCTCGACGAATCCGTGGGGATTCCCTTCGTTGCGGGTTCGGTTCTCGTCCTTCTCGGTCTCCTTCTTGCGCAGCGTTCGGGCCGTCGGCGCGCCTGAAGGCGATTTCCGAGCCAAGCCGACAAAAAGCGCCCGATTCACCGCTGTTCGGAAAATCGGGCGCTTTCGTGTTTTTTGGCTCTTGAATTGTCAGCCCCAACGGGCCTTGGCGAGGTCGTCGCTCTCTCTCGCATCGACCCAGCGGGCTCCCTCGGGCGTTTCCTCCTTCTTCCAGAAGGGCGCTTCAGTCTTCAACCAGTCCATGATGAAGGACGCGGCCTCAAAAGCCGCGTGACGGTGGCGCGACGCGACCGCGACCAAGACGATCTCCTCACCCACGACCATGCGCCCGACGCGGTGAATCACCGTAACGTCGCCGAGAGGCCAGCGGCCGCGGGCCGTCTCGACGATCTTCGCGAGGCTCTTTTGCGTCATGCCCGGATAGTGTTCGAGCGTCATGGCCGTAACGTTCGAGCCGTCGTTGACGTTTCGCACGACCCCCGTGAACGTGACGATCGCCCCCATGTCGGGCGAACCTTCGCGGATGCGAGCGGTTTCCTCGCCGATGTCAAAGGGCTCGGTCGTAACCCGAATCTTCGTTGCCGCCACGCTCAGCCTCCCGTCACCGGCGGGAAGAAGGCAACGACGTCGCCCTCCTTGATCGCCGCATCGTCCGACGCGAGCTCTTCGTTCAGAGCCGCGCGGATGCGCTTGAGGTTCGCAAAGGCCGAGGCATAGGGCTCGCCCTTTCCGATCAGCCAGTCGCGAAGCGCACCCACGGTCTGCACGTCGGTAGGAAGTTGCGCCTCTTCGCTGTCAAAGCCGAGCTGCTCGCGCAGATAGGCGAAATACAGAATTTCGATTTTCATTTTCTTTGTTCTCTCTCGTTTCTCAGGCAAAGAACCGGCAGAAGGGGAAGTAGCGTACGAAGTCGCCTTTCTTCACGGGCTCGCCCGCGGGCACGTCGACGAGGCCGTCGCCCCAGGCGCAGGAAGAAAGAACCTGAGAATTCTGGTTGGGATAACGGTCGAGCCCCCCTTCGGCATTACGGCGAACGCGCAGGAATTCCTCGCGGTCGCCCGGCTTCAACCAGTCGAAGTCGGCGCGTACGAGCTGCGGCTGCACTTCGATGTCGTTCGATCCCATGCGGCGCAAAAGGAAGGGGCGCGCCATCATAAGAAAGATCACGAAGGCGGCCACGGGGTTGCCGGGAATGCCGATGAAGGGAACGTCCTGCACCTGCCCGAAGGCGAGGGGCTTGCCCGGCTTCACGCGTACGCGCCAAACGTCGAGTTTGCCGAGCGACTCCACGGCGGGTTTGATGTGGTCCTCTTCGCCCACGGACATGCCGCCCGTCGACAAAATCACGTCGGTCGTCTCCGCAGCGCGAAGGAGCGCCGCCTTCGTCGCCTCGAGCGAATCGGGAACGCTTCCGAGGTCGTAGGCTTCGCAGCCGAGCGTAAGAAGGAGGCTCCGCATCATGAAGCGGTTCGAATTGTAGATGCCGCCCGGCGGGAGGGGTTCTCCGGGCTGAACGAGTTCGTCGCCCGAGAAGAAGACGCCCACGCGCAGACGGCGGTATACCGTCACGTAGGCGCGGCCTACGCTCGCGATCACGCCGATTACGGCGGGCGTGAGCCGAGTGCCGCGCGAGGCGATGACCGACCCCTGCTCGACGTCGCTGCCGCGGCGGCGTATCCATGCTCCCTCGCGGGCCGAAGCGAGAAACCGCACGCCCTCGGGCGTCACTTCGGTTTCCTCCTGAGGAACGACGGCGTCGGCTCCTTCGGGAACGGGCGCGCCCGTGAAGATGCGCGCGACCGTGCCCGCCTTCAGAGCTTCGCCCACGGACCCCGCCGGAATGCGCTGCGAAACAGGAAGAACGACGCCCTCCTTCGCTTCGGCAAAACGCACGGCATAGCCGTCCATCTGCGAATTGTCCCAACCCGGAACCGCCACGGGGCTGCCCACGTCTTCGGCCAGAATGCGGCCCGTGCTGTAGAGAAGCGGAACGGTTTCCGTCTCGGTAATGGGGCTCGCGCCCGCCATCAGTCTCGAAAGCGCTTCGGTGTATGAAATCATCGTCTTCCCTTCGCCCTCGGGCGAAGACCTTTACCAAAATGAAACTCGCCGCTTATTTTAGCGGCGAAGATGCCACTCGAACAAACGGGCCGCCACGCGTTCGGGCTCGTCGATCGGCAGGACGGGAAGGCTTGTGCCGAGCGTCACGGCCGAGACGTTCGAGATGACGCCCGCAAGAAGCGCGTCGGGAAAAAGCGGCCCCTCGGGCGTCGCGTCGGGACGATAGACCTCGTACTTCGGATAGTCGCCCTCGTTTTTGAAGCCTTCGACAAGCACGAGATCGACCGCGCCCACGTGCGCAAGAAGCTCTTCGACGCCCGCTCGTCCCGCGGGCGTCTCGTGCAGTACGACCCAGCGGGCGTCGCTTCGCACGACGACCGTTTCGGCGCCCGCCTCGCGGTAGCGCCAACTGTCCTTGCCGGGTTTGTCCATCGAAAAGCCGTGGTGCGCGTCCTTGAGCACCGCGACCCGAAGGCCGCGCGCCCGAAAGATCGCGACCAGCCGCTCAAGAAGCGTGGTTTTTCCCGATCCCGAGCGGCCCACGAACCCGATCACAACGGGTTGCGTCACAGCCCGATCTCCGAGACGGCCCCGCGCAACCATTCTTCTGAAAGGGCGTGCGAAGCGGGCGGCGTCACGACTTCGGGCGGCTCCTTATAGCCGAACGGCCACTCGGGGTTGTGTCCCGTGGCGGCGCGCACCATGCGCGGGAATTTCACGGGCTGCACCGTTTCAAGACACAGGGTCTTCACGCCGACGGGGTGAAGAATGATCCCCGAATAGAGGGCGTCGGCCGTGTGCGGATCGACGAAGACGTGGTGGTTCACGAACATCTCCTCGATGATTTCAAGGCGGTTCGGATGATCGGACGACCCCGACGAGAGACCGCATCGGCGAAGCCTGGCGAACTCTTCGGCGGAGAGCGAAAATTCGCCCGTGTCCTCAAGGAGCACCATCAGTTCGCGCACGCGGCGGCTGTCGCCTTTCAAGAAGCTGTAGAGGAAGCGCTCCACGTTTGCGGCGCGCGAGATGTCCATCGAGGGCGACGTCGTCTGAATCGTTTCGCTGGAGGGACGCGGGCGGTAGACGCCCGTGCGCACAAAGCGGTCGAAGGTGTCGTTTTCGTTCGTCGCCACGATAAGGCGCATGATCGGAAGTCCCATGCGCTTGGCGAGCCACCCGGCGTAGGCGTTTCCGAAGTTCCCGGCGGGTACGGCATAGACCACTTCCTCGCCCACGCGGTCGACCGCCTGCAGATAGGACCAGAAGTAATAGACGAGGTGCGAGACGATGCGCATCCAGAGCGTGCTGTTGATCGCGCCGATCCGGTTTTCGCGGCAGAATTCTTCGTCCGCGAGCACGCGGTTGACGAGATCCTGGCAATCGTCGAAGGTCCCTTCGCCCACGAGGTGGTGAATGTTCGGAGCGGTTTCGTTGTAGAGAATCCGGGCCTGGCACTGCGACATGCGGTCCTTCGGACTCACGAGGACGAGGTCGACCCCGGGGATGTTCGCGAAGTGATGCGCGGCCGACGCCCCCATGTCGCCCGAGGTGGCGCCGAGCAGAATCCTAGGACGCTTGTCTTCGGGCAGGACGCGCTGCAGATAGAGCGACGCAAAGCGCAGCGACAAGTCGTCGAAGGCGAGCGTCGGTCCGTTCGAGAGTTCAAGGAGCGCCACGCCGTCGCGCAACCACGTCACGGGCGTCACCGCCTCCGCGTCGAAGGGATTGCGACGGAATGAGAATTCCTTGGGCTGATAGGCGTCCCGGCAGAGCGTCCAAAGGTCACGGCGCGGGATTTCGGGCGCGAAAAGATGGAAGATCTCGAAGGCGAGGCCCGCATAATCGGTCCCGAGCCAGGTATGGAGCTTTTCCGGCGTCACTTGCGGCACTTCGTCGGGCATCCAGAGCCCGCCGTCGGGTGCAAAGGCCGTGAAGCTGATGTCGGTGAACGCTCGGGCGTTCTTGTCGCCCCGCGTGGATACGTATTGCATCGCGCCACTCCTCGTCTAGAAAACTGTCGTGAGCCAAGCCTTTCGGGCTCGGCGGCTATTCGTTTCATCCTACCCGAAAAAAGAAGGCGCGGCCGTCGGATGCGCCGCTTTTTGGCGACTCTTCTTCTTTCGGTCTAGTTCCGCCACGCGCTCGACCCGCCCCCTTAGAATGGACCTGCACCGAAGCGTAAGCTTCTTTATCGAAAAAGGCCGAAAAAATCGGCCGGAGAGACGAATCATGCCCCTGCCTCCCGCACCGAGCGAACTCGGCGCCAAGCTAGCGACGACGCGCACGAAGGCGTCCGCCCGCAAAGACGCGCCCCAAAACGAAACGCTCGAAGAACTGCGCGAACGCATCCGCTCGCGCAATCCCCGTCCCGTCGAATCCGCAGCCGCGGCCCCCGCCGAAACGGCGCCCGCCCCCGCCCCGACGGAAACAGTCCAACCCGCGAAACCGGCCGAAAAGAGCGCGAAGAAAAAGCAAAAGAAGACGCCAGTCGCCGCCGCGCAACAGAAGGAGACTCCGCGCAATCAGGCGCCGAAGGCTGCGTCCTCCGCCCCCGTGGCGCAGACCGAAAAGACCGCTCCCGAGAAAACGTCCGTCCGACAAGCGGCTTCTTCCAACGAGAAGACCCCCGCTTCGGTTCCGGCGGAAAGTGTCTACATACCGCCGCCCTCCGCAAAGAAACTTCCCAAAGCGTTCCCCGCCGCCGACCGGCTCTTTGCCGCGGCGACGCAGGGAAAGACCGTCGTGAAGCCCGCGAGCCACCGTCGCGGCCGAGCCGTCGTGCGCGAAGACCGCAAGAAGCTCTTCGTGCTCGACACCAACGTGCTTCTGCACGATCCGCGCTGCCTCTTCCGCTTTGCCGAACACGACGTTTTTCTGCCGATGACGACGCTCGAAGAGCTTGACAACCACAAAGTCGGCACGACCGAAGTCGCCCGCAACGGCCGCAGCCTCTCCCGCACGCTCGACGCACTCCTCGAAGCGCACGCGGGCGCACCGCTCTCGCAGGGGCTTGAACTCTCGGCCCTCGGCAACACCGAGGCCCTCGGGAAGCTCTTCTTCGAGACCGCGCCGGTCGCGGCTCCCCTGCCTCCGGAACTCCCCGCCAACAAGGGGGACAACCGCATCCTCGCCGTCGTGAGCGGCCTTGCGTCGCACTTTCCCGAGCACGTCGCCGTCCTCGTCACGAAGGACGTGAACATGCGCATCAAGGCAAACGCCCTGGGACTCCCCGCTGAAGACTATTTCTCCGACAAGGTGCTCGACGACACGGACCTTCTCTTCCCGGGCATTCGGGCCCTCTCGGACGACTTCTGGACGCTTGTCGCCCCGACGCTCGAGACCGGCGAAAAGAACGGCATCGCGACTTACTCCTTCCACACGTCCACGCCGGGCGACTTCGTCGTGAACGAAATCCTTTGGATTCCTTCCGACGTGGGAACGCCCTTTGCTGCGCGCGTCACCGAGATCGACGGCACGAAGATCACGATGACGCTTTTGAAGGACTACACGACGCACGGCGACAAGCTCTTCGGCATCCACGCCCGCAACGTCGAGCAAAACGCCGCCCTCAATCTTCTTCTTTCGCCCGACATCGACTTCGTGACGATTCTCGGCCAGGCGGGGACCGGCAAGACCCTCATGAGTCTCGCCGCGGCCTTTGCGATGACGGTCGACGAACACCGCTTCGACGAGATCCTCGTGACGCGCGCCACCGTGAGCGTAGGCGAAGACATCGGGTATCTTCCGGGTTCGGAAGAGGAAAAGATGGTTCCCTGGATGGGCGCCATCTACGACAACCTCGACGTTCTCGCAGGAACGAAGGGAATGAAGGCCTGGGAGGCGAAGACGACGCGAGGCGTCCTCGAGCAGCGCCTGCAGGTCAAGAGCATGTCCCTCATGCGAGGGCGCACCTTCCAGCGCAAATTCGTCCTGATCGACGAAGCGCAGAACCTCACGCCCAAGGAAATGAGAACGCTCATCACCCGCGCGGGTCCGGGCACGAAGATCGTGTGTCTCGGGAACCTCGCGCAGATCGACACCCCCTACCTCACCGAAGGAAGTTCCGGACTTACCTATGCGGTCGAACGCTTCCTCGGGTGGAAACACGCGGCGACGATCACGCTGTCGCGCGGGGAACGAAGCCGCCTGGCGGAATTCGCGGCCGAAGTGCTCTGATCCCGGCGCATTCCCGAACGCAAAACGCCCTTCCGGTTCCGTTACGGACCGGAAGGGCGTTTTGTTGTGCGGGACGGTTTGCGCTCAAAGGACGTACACGGCAAAGAGCGTGCCCGTCATGGTGAAGGCGAGCGCCACCTTGACGACCGTGCCGATGATCATGCCGATCCAAGTGGCAAGCCCCACGCGGCCCGCATGGAGCAGATCGCGCTTGGCCCAGAATTCGCCGATCGCGGCGCCGACCAATGGCATGAAGAGGATTCCGACGATGCCGCCGAGGAAAACGCCGACCACGGTGCCGATGAGCGAGCCGAGAATCCCTTCCTTCGAGGCGCCGGCGCGCTGCGCGCCCGCCGTCTGGGCGACCGTGTCGACCACGACACCGATCACGGCGAGAACGCCGAGAAAGGCGATCGTCTTCCAGCCCACCACCTGAAAGTCGCCCGCCCAACCGATGAGCCAGGCGCCCACGGCGATGAGGGGAAGACCGGGGATGGCGGGGATGATCGTCCCGGCAAAGCCCGCAACGATGAGGATGAGCGCCCCCGCCCAGCACCAGAGGGCGAACCAGTCGATGTTCGTCAACCATTCCATGATGCGTCTCCTTATTCCGCGCCGTCCCAGTAGCCTTCGTCGGCCGTCGCCTCGAAGCGCGTGAGTTCGCCGAGGAAGGTCATGCGAAGCGTTCCGACCGGGCCGTTGCGCTGTTTGGCGACGATCACTTCGGCCGCGTTCTTGTCGGCTTCGGGGTTGTAGCGCACGTCTCGATAAATGAAGAGGATCACGTCGGCGTCCTGTTCAATGGCGCCCGATTCACGCAGGTCCGACATCATCGGACGGTGGTCGGTTCGCGATTCGACGCTTCGCGAGAGCTGCGAGAGCGCGACGATCGGGCAGTGCAGTTCCTTAGCGAGGCTCTTCAAGCCGCGAGAGATGTCCGAGAGGATCGTCGTGCGGTTTTCGCCCTTTCCCACCATGAGCTGCAGGTAGTCGACGACGATGAGTCCGAGCGGCCCCGTCTGATTCATGAGACGGCGAGCTCGAGTCGAAAGCGACGTGACGGTCATGTTCCCCGTGTCGTCGATGTGAATGGGCTTCTTTTCGAGAATGCTCACGGCGGCCGTGAACTTGTCCCATTCCTCGTCGTTGAGCGCCCCTTTGCGCAGGCGCTGCGAATCGAGGCGCCCGACCGAGGCGATCAGACGCTGCGTGAGCTGGTCCGCCCCCATTTCAAGGGAGAAGATCGCCACGGGGAGTTCCTGGCGCACGCCGATGTTTTCGGCGATGTTGAGGGCGAGCGCGGTCTTCCCCATGGAGGGACGCGCCGCGAGAATGATGAGGTCGCCGCGCTGAAAGCCCGCCGTGACGCGGTCAAGATTCGGAAAGCCCGTCGCAACGCCGGTGACTTCGGAGTTGTCCTTGTTCTGATAGAGCTCGATGATGCGCTCGGAGACTTCGCGCACGAGCGTCGAAAGCGACCGGAAGCCTTGGCGACCGCGGGCGTTTCGCTCGTTGATCGCGAGCACTTCGCGTTCCGCTTCGTCGAGGAGCTCCTCGGGATCGCGCCCCTGCGGATTGAGGGCGTTCGTCACCATCCCCTCGCCCACCTGAATCATCTGGCGCAGCATCGCGCGATCGCGAACGATTTCCGCGTAGCGGCGGATGTTCGCGGCCGAAGGCGTGTTCGAGAAAAGCGACTGCAGATACTGACCGTCGGAGAGCGCCGTCTGCGCGCCCGAATTCTTGATGCTTTCGCCCACCGTCACGATGTCGGCGGGTTTGCCGTGCTGAATGAGCGAGACGATGTGCTCGTAGATGATCTGATGGTCGCGCCGGCAGAAGTCTTCGGACGTAATGAGGTCGGCCACGCTGTCGAGCGCGGTGTTGTCGATCAGAAGCCCGCCGAGCACCGCCTGTTCGCTCTGAATGGACTGAGGCGGCGTGCGCAGGCCGTGCGCGGGATCGTCGGGCAGATTGCGGTTTGTGGGGACTTCAGGCATCGAAGGGATCACCGAAGAAAGGATTGGGAAAAAGATTGTAGCAGAGGGGGCCGCTTTCTCTTCCGCGGACGGAGGACGTCAAGCGCAACCAAACGCAAAAAGGGCCAGCCCCCGAAGGAGCGGACCCTTTTTTGCTGGGATCTTCGAAGAGACCCGATTAGGCTTCGGCCACAACCTTGACGGTGATGTCGGCGGTGATGTCCGTGGCGAGACCGATCGTGATCTGGTAGTCGCCAATGGCCTTGATCGCGCCGAGCGGCGTGCGGACCTGGGACTTCTTGATCTGGAAGCCGAGGGCGTCGACCGCTTCGGCGATGTCGGCGTTGGTGACGGAACCGAAGAGACGGCCGTCAACACCGCACTTGCTGGCGATCGTGATTTCGGCGCCGTTGAGCTTGTCGGCGACGGCCTGGGCGGCGGCGATGCGTTCGGCCTGGGCCTTTTCGAGCTCGGCACGGCGGGCTTCGAATTCGGCGATGGCGGCCTTCGTGGCGCGCTTGGCACGGCCGGTCGGGATGAGGAAGTTGCGGCCGTAGCCGTCCTTCACCTTGACGATGTCGCCGAGGTTACCGAGATGGGTGATCTTTTCGAGCAGAATGACTTGCATTTGGATTCACTCCCGGAAAATTACTGATTGTCCGTGTACGGAAGGAGCGCGAGGAAACGCGCACGCTTGATGGCCGTATCGAGCTGACGCTGATAGTGGGCCTTCGTACCCGTCAGACGGGCCGGCATGATCTTGCCGTTTTCCTGGATGAAGTCGCGAAGCGTATCGATATCCTTGTAGTCGATCTGCTCAACGTGTTCGGCCGTGAAGCGGCAGAACTTCTTGCGCTTGAAAAGCGAATTTTGCTGGTTGGCACGGCGAGGCTTACCCTTACCCTTAGCACCAAAAGCCATGATTAGCTCCTTGAATTGTATTCCGTTATGTGTACGATCAGACGATGCGAACGGCTCGAGCGGGGGGCGAAGAACCCTTTGAGAACATAGTCGCCTCCGAGAGGGAGCGCGTTGAGTTCCCGGGCGAGATTCCCGTAGCTGACGGCTGGAAAATCGAATTCCACCGTCCGCGGATGACCCGCCTCCGTCAATTCCACCCGATGGTGGAAGGTACCTTCGAACACCTCGATGCCTGCCGGCGTGAAGCGGACCGCCTCACGTCCGACGAGCTTGCCGCTCATGGTTACGATGTTCACGTCGTCCGAACGCTGAATGTTCTGTGTGATCGTCCGAAGAGGACTCGACCCTTAGGCGGCAGCCGTTTCGGCAGCGGCGGCAGCGGCGGCTTCCGCGGCGACCTTCTTGGCTTCTTCCTTTTCAACGGCCTTCATCATGGGAGAAGGAGCCGTTTCGGCCTTCTTGGTCTTGATCGTGAGGTGACGCAGGACGGCGTCGTTGAAACGGAACCCGTTCTCAATTTCGGCGAGCGTTTCGTGGCCGCATTCGATATTGAGAAGGACGTAGTGAGCCTTCACGAGCTTTTCGATCGGGTAGGCGAGCTGGCGACGGCCCCAGTCTTCGATGCGGTGGATCTTACCGCCCTGTTCGGCGATGAGCGTCTTGTAGCGCTCGATCATCGCGGGAACCTGTTCGCTCTGATCCGGATGCACAATGATGCAAAGTTCGTAGTGACGCATTTAGCCTCCTTGCGGAAAAAGCTACCCAGAGCGTCTCTTCTGGTGTAGCAAGGACAGAAAGCAGAGGATTGTATTAGAAATCCCCGCGGTCGTGTGAAATTTTCGGGAATTTTTTGTTACTTCGCGGCGAGTCGCTGACGAACGCTCTCGAAGAGACAGATGCCCGCAGCGACCGAGACGTTGAGGCTTTCAACGGCGCCCGTCATCGGGATGGCGGCGAGGTCGTCGCAGCGTTTGCGCGTCAGCTGACGCAACCCGTCCCCTTCGGCGCCGAGCACCCAGGCAAAGGCACGCGTCTGCTCGAAGTCATAAATCGACTTCACGGCTTCGCCCGCCGTGCCGACGACCGTCACCCCCGCATCGCGCAGCTCCACGATCGAGGCGGCGAGATTCGTCACCGTCACGACGGGAACCGTTTCGGCGGCGCCCGCGGCGGCCTTCATGGCGGCAGGGGTCATCCCGGCCGAGCGGTCGCGCGGCACCACCACGGCCTGCACGCCCGCGGCGTCGGCCGTGCGCAGACAGGCGCCGAAGTTGCGCGGGTCGGTGACGCCGTCAAGGATGAGAAGCAGGGTTTTGTCGGAGATCTGGTCGAGCAGGTCGGCGAAGTCGAGTTCGACGTGCGTTTCCTCGGCCAAGGCCACGATCCCCTGATGAGGAACGCCCGAGGCCATGCCGTCCAAGCGCTTGGCGTCGGCATTCATGACGCGCACGCCCGCGGCGAGCAGTTTTTCGCGCATGTCGCGCATGCGCTTGTCGCGGCGCGACGGATCGGCATAGACGACCGAGATCGTTTCGGGCGCCGTGCGCAGACGGGCGCCTACGGCGTGAAAGCCCGCTAAGACAGAGTTCTTCACGAGAGTTTCCGTTGGGATAAAAAAGCGGGAGGCCCCTTCCTTGCAAAAGGGACCTCCTTCACGTTAAAGAGTGCCGTCATTGTAGCCAAAGACGACGGGATTCCGTGCGGGGCGGCACGGTTTTTCGAACGGCTCAGAAGGGAACGTCGTCGTACCAGTCGTAGCGGCGGCGCCCCTTCTTCTGACGCTTTCCGCTCTCGAAAGCCCTGCGGAAAGAAAAGCGTCTCTTTTCGAAGTCGACTTCGTCGAGCACCACCTGCATCTGCTTGCCGATGCGGATGACCTCGCCCTCGTCGCCCACGAGCTGACCGTCCATCGCGGTAAAGTAGTCGCCACCGAGGTTGGAGACGTGGACGTAGCCCTCGAGTCCGGAATCGTCGAGCCGCACGATCACGCCCGAATCAAGGACGTTCACGACGGTCGAGGCATAGCGCTCGTTCGGGCGCTTGGAGAGCCACTCGCAGGCGAGCCAGTTCATGACGTCGCGCGAAGCGTCGTCGGCGCGCCGTTCGGCGATCGAACAGAGAAGCCCCAGTCGGCGCCAGACCTCATGGTCGCGCGCCGTCTTGGAGAGCTCCTTGACGGGCTTCTCGAAGGCCGGGCGAAAACCGAGCTTCAGCGCGTGAAAACCCTCGATCCCCGATTCCGAATAGAGCTTCGGATGATAGGTGCGCTTGGCAAGGATCGCCTTGATCGTGCGGTGCAAAAGAAGGTCCGGGTAACGGCGGATCGGGCTCGTGAAGTGCGCATAATGCCCGTACTGCAGACCATAGTGACCGATGTTGTCGGGACTGTAGAGGGCGCGCGACATCGTGCGCAGCACCGCGATCTGCAGAGGCGAGGTCGAGGGAGACTTCTTCACCGATTCGAGAAGAGCGGCAAAGCCCGCGGGAGAATTCTCCCGGAGCTTGAGCTTGTAGGCGCGAAGAATCCGGCGAAGATCCTGCAGGCGCTCCTCTTCGGGCTTGTCGTGCACGCGAAAGAGCGTAAGCCGTTCGTTTCGCAGGACAAAGTCCGCTGCGGCGACGTTGGCGACGAGCATGCATTCTTCAATGAGGCGGTTCGCATCCGTGATGCGGTAGGGCTCGAATCGGTCGATCGTGCCCTTTTCCTCGTCGATGCGCGCCTTGATTTCGCTCGACTCGAAGTCGAGTGCAAAACGCTTTTCGCGGGCCGCGTGAAGCACCTTGTAGAGTTCGTAGAGGCGCTCGACTTCAAAGAGCCGTTCGCCGAGGGCCTCGAACCCCGCGTCCTCCCCGGAGAGGGCCGACCATACCTGCGTGTAGGTGAGGCGCGCGTGCGAGCGGATCACGGCCGGATAGAACTGATAGGCGGTCGTTTTTCCTTCGGCGTCGATCAGGGCGTCACACACCATCGTGAGGCGGTCGACATTGGGGTTAAGCGAGCAAATCCCGTTGCTGAGCGCTTCGGGGAGCATCGGGATCACGGCCGTCGGAAAGTAGACGGAGGTCCCGCGCGCCTGCGCTTCCCGGTCGAGCGGATGATCGGGCTTCACGTACTGACTCACGTCGGCGATCGCGACGAGAAGGCGCCACCCGTCCCCCGACTTTTCGCAGTAAACCGCGTCGTCGAAGTCGCGCGCGTCCTCACCGTCGATCGTAACGAAGGGAACGTCGCGCAGATCGACGCGCCCGCGCCGCTGTGAAGCCGTGACCTCCTGCGGAACGTCCTTCGCCTCGTCCTTCACCTCGTCGGGAAAGACCGTGCGGATGCCGTGGCGTTCTTCGGCGATCCTGAGCGCTCCCAAGGGGTCGTCGGCGCGCGCCACGCGGCGCACGATCCGGGCGGGCCAGGTGAAGTTGCGGTAGCCGTACCTCTCCCAGTTCTCCATGACGTAATCCTCGTAGTCGGCCAGAGGATCGCCCGCCTTTTCCGCCGCCTCGTCCACTTCAATTTCGTAGACGGTGTTCGACTGCGGTCTCGGCTTCTGGACGTCGGGCACGCGAAAGAAGATGGGCTCGTAAGCGTTTTCCGTCACCATGGTGTAGAAGCCCTCGGCGTGTTCTTGGAGTCGTACGAGCCAACGCAGCTTCGTGTGCCGCACGAAGCGGTTCACGACGAAGCGGTCGGGCCCCCGGAAGGCCTCGTAGAGGTCGCCCGGGAGAGCCTTCTGAAGGCAGGCGGGCTCACTTTTGCCGTCCGCGTCCGTGAGCGCTTCGTCGCGGTATTCGACGAGCACGGGCTCGGCCTTTTGTCCCCGATAGTACGTTTCGTGCCGCACGGAAACGACTGGCCCTTCTTCCATCAGCGCCAACGCTCCCGCATTGGCCGCTCCGCGCGACCACGCGAGTTTCTGCGTCAGATGTTTCTTGAGTTGACGCAGGGTATAGACGCACGAGTCCTCCGCAAAGAGGGCCCGTGCCGCGTTCATCTGTTCCGGCGAAAGCGTTGCCGGTTCGACGGCGATGTTTTTTTTCTTGGCCATGATTGTCAAAAGTGTAGGTTGGAAGAAGGACGAGTCGTTTAAAAACCCGTGCCGCGACAATGCTACGTTGTCGGTGGAAAGCATAACGGATCCGCGCGACGCGTTGCGTCGCATAAGAACAAAAAGACGACGCGCTGTCTCTGTGTGCCGCGGAAACTTTTTTCCGACCGTTTCCGCGTCCGTCCGACGCCCTCCCGCTGTGGGCCGAACAACATTTTTCGGACTTTTTTCAGGCTCCCCCTTGACAAATACTCCGACTTCAGGCAAAATTCATCTCCTCTACGGAAGCCCGGATGGCGAAATTGGTAGACGCACCAGCTTCAGGTGCTGGCGCCTTCACGGGCGTGGAGGTTCGAGTCCTCTTCCGGGCACCAAACTTTCGTAGAGTGCCGCAAGGCGAAAAAAAAATTGACGCTCCGCAAGGGCGTCATTTTTTTTTGCCCGTGTTTTCCCGCCGTCCTCCCGCCTCCCTTCTGCGGATAGAATGATTCGAACGCCAGGTTTTCCGAATCATGTTTCCGCTCCGTTCCACCGCACTCGCCCTCTGTCTCGGTGCACTCGTCTCGGCCGCGCCGGGCTCGGCCGCCGTCATTCGGCTCGGCGTCGTCACGACGACGGAGCCGGGTTTTGCCGCAACCACCGTCACCCCCGTGGTGTCGGCGATGGAGAAGCTGCGCCCCGACGACGTCGTGCACGTCGTGCAGATTGCGGAGCACGATCTTCTGCACGAGATTGAACGCGAGCGTCCCGATCTTCTCATATGCTCGGCCTGGTGTTTTCTGAACGTCCTCAACGAGGTCGGAGCGCATCCCGTCGCGACTCGCAAGACCGACCGAGCGGCCTCGGCCATCGCGTCGATCGGTGCGGCGCTCGTCGTGCGAAGCGACCGCACGGACCTGCGGACCCTCCAAGACCTGCGCGGCAAGAAGGCGGCCGCAACCCTCCCCCACTCCGTAGACGGCTACCCGGCCGTGCGACTCATGCTGCGCGAAAAGGGCTTTTCCGACGAAAAGTTCTTCTCAAGCGTGAACTTTCTCACCTTTTCCGTCCCCGACGTCCTCTCGGCCGTGCTCGCAGGCGACGCCGACGTGTCGATACTTCCCGCCTGCTTGCTGGAGCGCACCCAGGAAGAAGGACTCGTCGAGCCCGGACTCCTGCGCGTGATCGGCCTTCCGCCCGACGGCGAGCTCGCCTGCTCTCGCTCGAGCGCCCTCTATCCCGACATCACGGCGGGGATTTTTCAGTGGACACCCAACGAACTCACCCGGGATTTCCTCACGGCCCTGCTCGAAAGCGGACGCTCCGACCGCTACGAATGGGTGGCGACGAGCGATCTGCGCAGCGTTTCCAACCTCTATCAGGAACTTCATCTCGGTCCCTGGGCCGTTTTGGACGACACGTCGCTTTCAGGACTCTGGAGGCGCTATGGACGCTACGCGGTCCTCGCCCTTTTGCTCGTTCTTCTTCTCATCGCCAACGAATACCGTCTCAAGCGGCTTGTCGAACAACGCACGGCCGCACTGACAATGGCGCTTCGCGAAAAGGAACTCCTCGCCCGCAAGGAAGAGGCCGCGCGCGAGCGGCTCGCCTCGCTCGAGCGCATGGGGGCGATCAGTCAGCTCTGCGCCATGATCGCGCACGAACTCAAGCAGCCCATGGGCGCCGTCCTCAACTTCCTGGCGGTCCTTCGCATGCGATGCGGCGAATCGATCAAGGATGATTCCGTCGCCCAACGCGCCATGGAAGGGGCTCAGAATGAAGCGCGCCGCATGGCCGAAATCGTCGACCGCGTCCGCGGCTATGCGAAGCGGAAACGCCGCACGCCCGAACCCGTCGACCTCGCCCTAACGATCGACGAGGCGCTTTCTCACCTCAAACCCGGTTCGCAAACGACCGTACGCCGAGAACTCGTACCGAACGTCTTCGTCGCGGGAGACCCGCTCGAACTCGAACTCCTCGTGCTCAATCTCGTCAAGAACGCCGTGCAGGCGCTCGACGCGGCAGAGGGCGGCACCGTGACGGTGAAGCTTGCGCGCAGCGGCGAGTTCGGCGCCGTCCTCAGCGTGACGGACGACGGCCCTCCCCTTTCCGACGGAATCTTTGCCAAACTTCTCAAGGTGAGCGAGAGCGTCAAGGAGGGAGGACTCGGACTCGGACTCGCGATCGTGCGCAACATCGTCGACGAACACGGCGCGACGCTCTCGATCGAACGTCTCCCCGAAAGGGGCCTCGCCGTCACGGTGCGCTTTGACACGCTCAACCCGAACGACCCCACCGACAAACCCGCTTGAAACAAACGACCATGACCCGACCTCTCATCCGCATTGTTGACGACGATCCCGCGCTCGGCGAATCCTTTGCCATGCTCCTTGAAACGATGGGCTGGGACGTGGTGCGCTACACCGAGGGCCGAGACTTTCTCGAGCACGACGCGCTCGAGGGCCCGGGCTGCATCGTACTCGACGTGCGCATGCCCGGGCTCACGGGACTCGACGTGCAGGAAGAACTCGTGCGCCGCGGCTCCAAACTGCCGATCCTCTTTTTGTCCGCCCACGGCACCATCGCAACGGCCGTACATGCGCTGCACCGCGGCGCCGTCGATTTTCTCGAAAAACCCGTCGATCCGATGGTATTCGTGCAGAAGGTCTCCCGCGCCGTGGCCGCATCCGTCGACGAACACGTGCGCGAGCGAGAAGAGTCGGAGCGCCGCAACCGCTTCGAGACGCTCACGCCCCGCGAAAAAGACGTGGTGCACGCCGTTCTCGAGGGAAAAGCCAACAAAGTGATCGCCCGGGACTTGGGACTCGAAGTGAGCACGATCAAGATGCACCGGGCAAACGCCTTCGCGAAGCTCGGCGTCCATTCGCCCGCCGAACTCACGCGCCTCGCATTCGAATCGGGGTACGCCGATGCAAAGACGACGCTTCCTTAATTCCGCTCTCTTCCTCGGTGTCGCGGCGCCTATCGCTCTGCACGCCCAAGAGAGCCCGGGGGACGCTCGGGAACTCTCCGCCGACGTCGTGATCGTGGGCTCGGGGGCGGCGGGACTTTCCGCCGCGGTTTCCGCCCTTCAGTATGGTGCGCGGCGAGTCGTGCTCCTTGAAAAGGCTCCGCTGTTGGGCGGTCACTCCATTCTCTCGACGGGATCCGTTTCGGTCGCCTTTCCCGATCCGGAAACAGGACGTCGCGACGAGAACATCGAACGCTTCGTGCGGGACACGCTCGAAGCAGGCGGTCCCGAATCCGACCCAGAACTCGTACGGCTTCTCGCACAAAAAAGTTACGACGCCGTCGTCTGGCTCGTACAGCTCGGCGTGCGCTGGAATCTTGAACCCTTCCGGGCGGTTTCGTCTACGGCTGTGCGCAACATCTCGACGGGTTCCGTTCGGGCGGGCTTCGATTACGTGCAGACACTCCTCTCCGCGGCGAAGCGTCTCGGCATCGAGATTCACTACCGCACCCGAGCCGAAGCGCTCCTCACCGAAGACGGATGCGTCACGGGCGTTCTCGCCCGCGGCCCCCGGGGCGAACCTCTTCGATTTCAAGCCGCCTCGGTCGTTCTCGCGACCGGAGGCTTCACGGCGAACCCGGTGATGCGGCGCCGCTTCGACCCCCGCCTTCACGAGGGCCTCAGAACGACCGCCAACCCGGAAGGACAGACGCTCGACGGCGCAACGGGCGACGGCATCGGCATGGCGGAAAAAATCGGGGCGAAGACGGTCGGGATGGGACACATTCAGCTCATTCCCTTCATCGGCGGACGCGTCACCGACTACGCGGGGGCGGAAGTGTGGGTCAACGCCCGAGGTGAACGCTTCGTCAACGAAGAAGAGCGCTTCGGCGCGCTCTACGAAGCGATCCTCAAGCAGCCCGACTCGCGGTTCTGGGTCATCACCGACTCGAAGTCGAAGAAAAACGCGACCTTCGGCCCCAAACTTGCCAAGGGCGCCGTGCGGGAGGCGGCAACTCTCGAAGAAATTGCGCAGGCCATGGAAATTCCCGGAGAAAAGCTTCGCGAGACCCTTCGCCGCTACAACGAATCAGTCGACAGAAACCGGGACGACCTATTCGGGCGCACCGTCTTCACGCAGCGCATCGACACGCCTCCCTACTACTTCGGCGAAGAGCACTTCGCCGTTCACTTCACCTGCGGAGGTCTCGCCATCGACGCGCACGCGCGCGTTCTCGACCGCTCCGGAACTCCGATACCCGGCCTCTTTGCCGCGGGCGAAACAACGGGCGGCATTCACGGTCGGGACCGTCTCGGCGGCAACAGTCTCATCGACTGCTTCGTCTTCGGGCGCATCGCGGGCGAGGAAGCGGCCGACCGGGCCTTTTGACATCCTCACCGCCCTGAAGGACGGTGATTCCCTACTGAGCCGTTGACGGCGGGGCCGTCAACGGTCACTTCGACGGGTTCCTGCTGCTGGACGACGCTTCTCTTGTGGGAAGGTCGACTCACTTGAGCTACGTTCACGGGAACGAGCTCCCCACAGGCTCTGAGGCGCTGCCCGCGCCCGAGAATGTTCACCGCAGCAACGGCGTCGGCATTGCCCTCGTACCCGCAGGACGTACATCGAAACTTCACCTGCGTCTTGCGGTTGTCCTTTGACACGCACCCGCAGACGGGACAGGTCCGACTCGTGTTCTGCGGAGGAACCGCGAACACCAGGCCGCCGAGTTCGGTCATTTTGGCGTCCAGGAGGGAAAAGAACATTCCCCAACCCTGATCCAGAATCGCACGGTTGAGCCCGCTCTTCTGTTTCACGTTTTTGCCGGGCTCCTCAATGGTACCTTTAGCCGAAGCGGTCATGTTCCTGATCTTCAGATCTTCGCGATAGAGCACTGCGTGGTTTTGGCAGAGCCTGTTCGCGGCTTTCTGAAGCAGATCTCGACGACTGTCGGCAACGCTCTTGTGGAGACGGGCAATCCGCTGTTGCTGCTTGATCCAATTCTTGGAAAACCTGACCATCCGCTTGAGGCGACGCTGTTCCTTGGCAAGCTTCTCCGACTTGTCGCGAAGACAACGGACTCCCTGTTCGAACGTGCCGTCCGAGCAGGTGTAGAGACGCACGACGCCCATGTCGATGCCGGCTTCGTCGCCCGCCTTCGGGTGGACCGGATCCGGCACTTCGCGCTCCGTCTGAACGGAGACGTACCATCCGTCAACCTTGCGGCTGACGGTGACGTTCTTGGGCTTTCCTTCGATGAAACGGCTGCGGCGGTACTTCACCCAGCCGACGCACGGCAGGAAGATCTGTCTGCGGGCCTCGTCCACTTTGAAACCCTGCGGATAGCGGATGGAATCTTCGTTGCGAAACTTTTTGTGAAACTTCGGAAAGTCCGCGCGTCCTTCGAAGAAGTTCGTGAAAGCACGCATCAGATCCTTGAGACTTTGCTGCAGGACCTGACTGTGGCACTCGGCGAGCCACTTCGTTTCCTCGGCAGCCTTCCATTCCGGAAGAAGTTCGCAAAGTTTCTCGTATGAGATTTTGAAGTTCGGATCCGACGAACGCCGTTCGTTGTTCCAAGCCAACCCCTTGTTGTACACGAAACGGGCACAGCCGCAGAACCGGGAAAGTTTGCGGTGTGCCGCGCCGTCGGGCTTGAGCTTGAATTGAAAGGCTTTTCGTAGGATCATGTGGTTGTTATACCACTTGGTCTTACAAAATTATGGAAAGCATTCGCACTGGAAGACATTGCATTTTCGAACTTAATGTGCATTTGGTCTTTGTGACGAAGTACCGAAAGTCGATCTTTACGGCGCCGCATCTGGAACTGATGAGGAAGACGGCGGGAAAAGTCTGCCGGGACTTCGGCGCGGAGCTTCGGGAATTGGACGGCGAACGCGATCACGTTCATCTTCTGGTGAGCTATCCGCCGAAGGTGTCGGTCTCGTCGCTTGTGAACAGCCTCAAGGGCGTCACGAGCCGAATGCTCAGAAAGCGATTCCCCGAATTGGAGAAGGCGTACCACAAGGGACAACTATGGTCGCCGTCCTACTTTGCCGCCAGTTGCGGGGGAGCTCCTTTGGAAAAGATCAAGCAATACATCCGGCAACAGAACACACCGTCGAAATGAATTCGAAGGGGCGCCTTATGTCCCCGCCCTGAACGACGGGGCTTTACGGCGCTTTTTGGTAAACCGCTCGCGGACACCTCCCGCGGGAGGTATTGGAAAGACGGAGGGGTCTCTAGGATTAAGGGCGTACCGGGAAACGGTTCCCATCCCAACAAAAAGGACCCCATCCATGACCATCGCTCGCCGCCGTTTTCTGACGGCCTCCGCTCTCTTCGCCGCCGGTGCCGGTCTCGCCCGCACGGCCCAGGCCAAAGTTCAGCCCGTCAAGCTTGAAGACCGCAAGTTCGAGCCACTCAAGCTCCCCCGCCCCATCAGTCTGGCAGCGCTTACGGTGCTCGACGTCTCTCCCGCCAACCAGGTACTCTGTGCCGCCAAGGCGGGCTACAGCCACGTCGGCATCCGCCTGGTTCCCGCCACGCCGACGGAAACGCAGTGGGACATGATCGGCGACACGCCGATGATCCGGGAAGTCGAAGCAAACCTGCGCGCCACGGGCGTCAAGGTGCTCGACATCGAAATTCTGCGCGTCAAGCCCGACACGCGCGCGATCAACTGGAAACCCTTCTTTGAAACCGGCGCCCGCCTCGGCGCCTCGCAGGTGCTTGTCGCCGGGAACGATCCCGACTACAACCGCTTCTGCGACAACTTCGCCGAACTCTGCGAAATCGC
The DNA here is from genome assembly GCA_900545275.1 of uncultured Sutterella sp. Lineage (GTDB taxonomy): Bacteria > Pseudomonadota > Gammaproteobacteria > Burkholderiales > Burkholderiaceae_F > Sutterella. The sequence continues at coordinate 71,352 of UQYG01000005.1, read as the reverse complement.
CCATCCCTACGGTCTCACCCTCAACGTCGAACCCATGCCCTGGTGCGACATCGCGACCGTCAAGCAAGCGGGCGACGCCATGAAGCGCGTCAACCGCCCGAACGCAGGCGTACTCGTCGATCCGATCCACTTCTTCCGTGCGGACAACCGCTTCGAAGACATCGACTCGCTTCCCGCAGGGTCGCTCCATTACTGCCAGATGTGCGACATCACGGCCGAACGTCCGAAAGACATGGACGGCATCCTCTATCAGGCCCGCAACTTCCGCCTCTCGCCCGGCACGGGTGCGGCGGACCTGAAAACGCTTCTGAAGCACCTTCCCGGTCTTCCCATTTCGATCGAGGCCTGCAACGCCGAACTCGCGCTTACGCTCTCGCCTTTGGACCGCGCCCGCATGTATCTCGAAGACATGGTCGCCGTCCTCAACGCCGCGGGCGAACACTGACCCCTTACCCTCGTCGGCCGCCCTCCGCGGCGGTCGACCACTCATCCATCGGGAGACTTACCATGCATCTCAAATCCGCACTGCTCGCGACGATGCTCACGATCGGTCTCGCCGGCGCCGCCGGCGCCGTCACGATCAACGGACCGCACTCGTCGCTTCCCTGCACGACCTGCCACCAGGGCGACAAGATGACCGCTCCGGCCAAGGAAACGTGCCTCACCTGCCACGAAAGCTACGCCAAGGTCGCCGAACGCACCAAGGCGATGACGCCCAACCCCCACGCCTCGCACCGCGGGGAGCCTGACTGCTCGAATTGCCACAGCATGCACGCGAAGCCCCGCTTCGAATGCAATGACTGCCATACGTTCAACATCAAAATGAAGGGGGAATGATCATGTCGAAAACCGATTTGTCCCGTCGTCACTTCCTCGGCGCCGCGGTTTCGACCGCTGCCGCCGCTGCCCTCCCGGGTCTTGCGCATGCGCGCACGCAGACCGCTCTCCCTGAAAAATGGGACATGGAAACCGACGTCGTCGTCCTCGGCTGCGGCGGAGCCGGCATGATGGCCGCCTGCCAGGCGCACGACGCGGGCGCCAAGGTGGAAATCTTCGACAAGGGCCAGAGCCCCTTCCACACCGCGACCAACCTCTGCGGCGGTCTTTTCGCAGCCTACGGCACGAAGATGCAGAAGGCCGATCCCTCCATCAAGGACTCCTGGGAAGCCTTCGCGCAGGACATCATCGCCTACGGCAACTACATGAGCCTCAAGGAACCGGTCTACGCCTTCGCCAAGCACTCTGGCGAAGCCTTCGACTGGCTTGCCGAGCGCGGTCTTGCCAAGCACCACATCGAACCCTATGCCGGTCACTCCCACAACCGCTGCATGCGTCAGGAATCCTTCAAGGGCCGCGATTACATCGAAGTGCTCGTCAAGCAGCTCGAAGAGCGCAAGCTCAAGATTCATCACGGCATGGGCGTGAAGCGCTTCTTCTATGACGAAGCGCAGAACCGCGTGGTCGGCGTCGAATGCGGCGAAGGGAAGAACAAGGTCACCTGCCGCGCCAAGATGGGCGTCATCATGGCCACGGGAGGCATCACCGGCACGGCCAAGTCGCTCGATCAGTGGGTGCCGAACGTCGCCGGCAAGGGCGTCGTGATCGGCGGACCCTCGAACGACGGCGAAGCGATGCTCACGGCCGTGCGCGACCTCGGCACCCCGCTCTCGCACATGCAGTACATCGCCTCCTATCCCTGCGGCGTCGTCACGCACGGGCGCAACGGTCCCTACTGCCGCTGGTGGTTCATCACCAACAACGGCGGCATTCTCATCAACAAGAACGGCAAGCGCTTCATCACGGAAAAGGAAGGCATCTGCCACGTGACGCCGAGCCTCGCCTTCAATCCCGACGGCTGCCACTATGTTCTCGCCGACGAAGCGACCTGGCAGCGTACGCTCCAGAAGATCAAACTCTCCGCCCTCGTGGGTCTGCCCTCCTGGACGGCTGAACGCGTCGAAAGCGAATTTGCCAAGGGTGAAAACCTCTGGAAGGCCGATACGCTGGAAGAACTCTGCCAGAAGAGCGGCGTGAACCTCGAAGGTCTCAAAGAACAGCTCGCCGTCTGGAACAAGGCTGTCGAAACGAAGAACGACCTGCAGTTCGGCCGAAAGGATCAGGAGTGGAAGATCGAAAAGGGTCCCTACTACCTCATCCGCATGTTCTCCTGGAACAACCTCTCCTGCGGCGGTGTCCGCGTCACCGAACATTTCGAAGTGCTCGGTTGGGACATGAAGCCGATCAAGGGCTTCTACGCGGCGGGCGAAACCGTCGCGGGTGTGCACGGCGCCTTCTACTGCGGCGGCAACGCCTGCGGCTTCGCGCATACGTCGGGCTACATGGCCGGCAAGTACGTGACGGGCTATAAGGAAGCCTGATCGCGTTCGGGCCGACTCCCGAGGGCCGCGGTGAAGTTCGCTTCACCGCGGCTTTTCGTTTTTGCTAGGATTTCGGAAGTCTTTTAGAAGGTTCCCTTTCCATGCGCCTTATATTCCCGTACACCGTTTCGCTTCTCTCCGACGACCAGTATCGACTCAGCTTTCGAGACTACGACGTCGAAGTCGTCGATCCGACCGTGGGCGGTGCGCTCGACGCGGCACAGGCGCAGCTCCTGGAAAGAATCGACGCTCGCCTCAGAGAAGGCCGTAGCGACATCGAACCCCGGGCGCTCCCGGGCGACAGTCTCTTTTTCTTCTCCATTCTCCTTTCGGTGAAGGTGCTCCTTCGACGCCGCTGTCTTGAGGCGGGCATCACGACGGCCGAACTCTCGCGCCGCATGGGGTTGCGTCCGATCGAAGCATCGCGCATTCTCGACCTCATGCATGCTACGAAGATCGACACGATGGAACGAGCCCTCCACGCCGTCGGACTCGAACTCGATTTTTCCGTGCGCCCGCGCGAAGACTGGGACGACACGCCCTACCGTTGAGCCGCACGATCGGGCGCCCTCCGTATGGGAGGCGCCCGTTCGTTTTGACGGCCTCAGACTTGCGTCAATCGACCTTGACCGTGTCGGCTTCGAGCTTCACGTGCACCGCAGGCGCCTGCGCGTCGCGCAAGTTGATTTCGAGACGGTTGTAGGGCACTTCGATGCCCTCCTCGACAAAGCGCTGGTAAATCGCCTTCGAGATCGCCGTGCGAAGGCTCGCCGTCCCGTTGACGGGGTCCTTCACCCAGAAGCCGAGCTTGAGATTGATCCCCGAATCACCGAAGGACTCGAGATAGGACCAGCCCTTTCGGCCCGGAACGATGCGGGGACGCTCGCGCATGCCTTCTTCAAGCATGATGGCGAGCGCGCGGTCGATGTCGGCGTCGTAGGCGATCGATATCGAGATGTACTGCACGGCCGCCTCTTCCGTATAGGAATGATTTACCACGGGAGACGTCACGAAATTTTCGTTCGGCACGATGCACTCGATGCCGTCGTTGTTTCGAACAACCGTATAGCGAGTATTGATCTGCGTGACGCGCCCGCGAAAGCCGGCGGCTTCCACGAGATCCCCGATCTTGATCGAGCGGTCGATCAGAATGATGAACCCCGAGATGTAGTTCGAGGCGATCTTCTGCAGTCCGAAGCCAAGACCGACGCCCAAAGCACCGCCGAAGACGGAGAGCACCGTAAGGTCGATGCCCACCGCTCCGAGTCCGAAGACGACGGCGAGAATCATGAAGAAGACGTAAACCACCCGGGAGACCACGATCTTTAGGTTCGGCGTCCAACCCGACTTTTCGTCGATGAACCTTCTTGCGCAGTTGCCTAGGGCGTTGGCGACCGCGATCGTAAGACAGATCGTGATGAAGGCGAGAAGGAGCTTCCAGAGCGAGAGCCCGCCGCTTCCGATGGGAAGGCGAATCTCATCGAGCGTAAGGATGATGTCTCCGAGCACGCCGAAGAACTGCAGGATCACCAAGAGCCAGAAACCGTAGCTCAGATAGCGCCGCACGGCGGGGGTGACGTGTTTTTCTCCGATGAGCGCCCCGAGACACGTGAGCAACACGAGCAAAATGCCGTAGGCGAACATCACGTTGTACGCGATTCGGCAAAGGAGCGCCTCTTCACCGATCTTCAGGGCGTTGAGGAGGATATAGGTGCCCAGCGACACCAGGCACCCCGTCACGAAGCTCATGCTCACGGCATGAACAATGTGCATGAGTCCGCGGCGCAGCTGGGCTTTGAAGGAGCGGTCCGAGGACTCTTTCGGCACAAGGAGCGTCGCGTAGGCGTTGATGCGGCGAGACAGCCACCAACCAAGCCCGTAGGCGACGAGAATCACGACGAGCTGCCCCAGGAAATTCTCCATCGTGATGTGTTCGAGATAGCTCTCGAGACGGGCGTAGCTGTCCTGGCCCAACATGGCTTCGGCCTGCACGATGGCGTCGGCCGCATTGACGGGGTCGCTCATGGCGTAGCCTCCGAAACGTTTTGACCCGTGCGGGTCGATGGAATCGATGAAAAAGCCCGAACACACATCTGCTGCGCGTCCGGGCCTTCGAGAAAAGGAACGGGTAGACCGGTCAAGCTTCAGGGTGCTTGGCGCGGACGCGTTCGATCAACTTCTCCGGACCGAGAGCGTCGTAGCACTCGAAAGGCTGGTGGATCCAGGGATTGTCCTCGAGATATTCGACATACCAGTCGGGCACGAGAACCGAATGGGCCTTGTACCAAAGGACCGCAACGCGGATTTCAGTGATTGCGGGATACCGTTCCTTCAGGTGGCGGACCACTTCGCGGATGGTCTTGCCGGAATCCACCATGTCGTCTACGAGGAGCACCTTGCCGCGCAGTTCCGAGACGCCCGTGATGCATTCGGCAATGTCGAGATCGCTCTGCACGGTGCCGGCCTTTTCGCGGTAGGAGCTCGTCGCGAGAATGGCAAGCGGCATGTCGTAAACGCGGCTGAAGAAGTCGCCCGGACGCATCCCGCCGCGCGAGAGACACAGAATGCTGTCGAACTGCCACCCCGACTCGGCGACTTTCGCCACGAGCCGTTCATTGAGATCGATGTATGCGTCCCAGGAATAATGTCTGTCGGCCATTTTTCTAGTATCGAATGAGAGAAAAAATTCGAAGCGGCGGTCCACGCCGCCGCTTTAATCACTGTCAATGGAATCCGCTATTTTACGCGGCAAAGGGGTTCACGCGCAAAATCGTCTGCACACGGTCGGGCCCCGTGGAGACGACGGCGATCGGCGCGCCCGCCACTTCGGCGAGACGCGTGAGATAACGTTGGGCGCTCTCGGGGAGATCCTCCCACTTCTGAACGCCGAAAGTGCTTTCCTTCCACCCCGGGAATTCCTCGTAGATCGGTTCGCATTCGGCGACGGCGTCCGCGCCGGCGGGCATGATGTCGATCTTTTCGCCCTTGTAAAGATAGCCGACGCCGAGCTTGACGGTGTCCATGCCGTCGAGCACGTCGAGCTTCATGATCGCAAGGCCCGTGAGGCCGTTGATCTGCACGGCGCGGCGCAGAGCGGCGCCGTCGAACCAACCGCAGCGGCGGGGACGCCCCGTCACGGCGCCGAATTCGTTGCCCTTCTTGCGAAGGAGTTCGCCCGTTTCGTCAAAGAGTTCGGTCGGGAAGGGACCTTCGCCCACGCGGGTGCAGTAAGCCTTGGTGATGCCGAGAACGTAGTTGAGCTGATGGGGACCGACGCCCGCGCCCGCACAGGCGGACCCCGCCACCGTGTTCGAGCTCGTCACGAAGGGATACGTGCCGTGGTCGATGTCGAGCATCGAGCCCTGGGCGCCTTCAAAGAGGAAGGACTTGCCCGCGGCCATGTCGGCCTGCAGCGAAGCGCTCACGTCGCAGACCATCGGACGAAGACGTTCGGCATAGGCGAGCGTGTCGGCAATCACCTTTTCCGGATCGAGCGGCTCGGCGCCGAGGAACTTCTCGAGAACGAAGTTGTGCAGCTTCATCACCGTGCGGACCTGCTCGGCGAAGCGTTCGGGTTCGAAGAGATCGGCGACGCGCACCGTACGGCGGGCGACCTTGTCTTCATAGGCGGGACCGATGCCGCGGCCCGTCGTGCCGATCTTCTTGTTGCCGGCCGCCGCCTCGCGGGCGTGGTCGAGCGCAACGTGATAGGGCATGATGAGCGGAGCGTTCGCGGAAACGCGAAGGCGGGCTTCGACGTTGGGAACGCCGAGCGCGATCAATTCGTCGACTTCCTTGAAGAAGGCTTCGGGCGAGAGAACGACGCCGTTGCCGAGGTAGCACACGCTCGTCGCGTGCATGATGCCGGAAGGAATGAGGCGAAGGATGGTCTTCTTGCCGTTGATCACGAGCGTATGACCCGCATTGTGTCCGCCGTTGAAGCGAACCACGCCGGCGGCCTGCTCGGTGAGCCAGTCGACGATCTTACCCTTGCCTTCATCGCCCCACTGGGCGCCGACAACCACGACGTTCTTTGCCATTTGAGAGAATCCCTTATCGATAGGTTGGTCTCGAATCCGTTTCGAAAGAAGAGTTTCGGACGGACGTACAAAAGCCTTCCCTCACCACGTGCGGCGGGGAAGAACAAAAGCCGATTCCGCGCGCAAAAACTCCGCGCGCGAACGTCGGTTAGTGTATCAGCGTTTCCCCGCGATCGGCGGGAAACTCCGCGAAAATCAGCCGAGAACGTACCACACGAGACAAAGCCCGCAGCCGACGAGAACGCCCCCGAAACTGCGCAGTCCAGATTCGGGCTGCTCGACGAGTTCGCGCACGGCCCTGCGCCACGTCTCGGGAAAGAGAAGCGGCGAAACGCCTTCGAAAATGGCCATCCACCCGAAGGCGAGGATCAGGACGTCGGTCGTGTCGTACATCGTTCTCTCTCAAAAAATTCGGGCGGCCTTTTCGTCGGGCCGCCCGTCGGCATCAGCGCTTGCTGTCCTTCATGTAGCCGAGGAAATCCGACGAGGGATCCATGACGAGGACGTCGGTCTTCTCGGAGAAACTCTGGCGATAGGCTTCGAGGTTGCGGTAAAAGCGCGCGAACTCCGGATCCTTCCCGAAAGCCTCCGCGTAGATGCGGGCGGCTTCGGCGTCACCTTCACCCTTCGTCTTCTGGGCGTCGCGGTACGCTTCAGCGAGGATCACTTCGCTCTGACGGTCGGCCGAGGCGCGGATGCGTTCGGCCTGCGCGCTCCCCTTGGAGCGCTCTTCGGCGGCCACGCGCTTGCGTTCCGCCTCCATGCGGCGATAGACCGACTCCGAAATTTCAGGCGTGAAATCGACGCGCTTCATGCGCACGTCGACGATGTCGATGCCGACGTCCTGCACGCGGGCCTGCAGCATCGTGGAGATTTCGCGCATCGCCACGTCGCGCTCGCTCGAAGTGATCTGATTGACCGTGCGCTTGTTGACGGCCACGTTGAGAACGTCGCGCAGGAGCGCCGAGAGACGATCGGCCGCCGCCCGTTCGCTGCCCTGGAAAGACACCCAGTAGAGACGAGGATCGCTGATGCGCCACTTCACGAAAGTGTCGATCATGAGGTTCTTCTTTTCACTCGTCTGCACGAGGTCGGCCGCTCCTTCGTCGAGCGTCAGGATGCGCTTGTCAAGGTAGATGACGTTCTGCAGCGGCGTCGGAAGCTTGAAATGGAGCCCCGGTTTGTCAACAACAGTGCGCAATTCGCCGAGGGCGAACACCATCGCGTATTCGCGTTCCCCTACCGTGTAGATGGAGAGAGGCGCGAGGCCCGCGAGAACGGCGAGTCCAACCAAAATGCCAGTAAACTTTTTCACTTTCTTCTCCCCTTATCGGCCGCGGTTGCGGATGAGATCGCGCGAGCGCGCCTCGGCAGAGGTCGTCGCCGCTGCGGGCGCGGGTTCCGAAGCGGCGGGAGCGGGTTCGAGCGCCGCGTCGGCGGCTTCGGTCTGCGCCTGCGACTTCGTCTGCGAAACGATCTTGTCGAGCGGCAGATAGAGAAGATTATTTCCGCCCTTGGCGTCGACGACGACCTTCGTGACGTTGCGGTAGACGTCGCGCATCGCGTCGACGTAGAGACGGTCGCGCGTCACTTCGGGGGCCTTGCGGTATTCCTCAAAGACGGAGGCGAAGCGGTCCGCGTCGCCCCGAGCGGTTTCGACGACCCGGGCCTTGTAGGCGGCCGCCTCTTCCTTCAGGCGCGAAGCGGTGCCCTCGGCCTTCGGAATAACGGCGTTCATGTAGGCTTCGCCGAGATTGATGGAGCGCTCGCGGTCCTGACCGGCCTTGACGGCGTCGTTGAAGGCGGCCTGCACGGGTTCGGGCGGCTGAGCGTTCTGAATGGCCACGCTCATCACTTCGATCCCGGTGCCGTAGCGGTCGAGCATCGCCTGCATGAGTTTGCGCACGTCTTCGGCGATTTCGGCCTTGCTCTCAAAGAGGACGCTGTCCATCGACTTCGCGCCCACGACCTCGCGCATGGCGGATTCGGCCGCCTGCGTAACCGAAACGTCGGGATTGCGCGTGTTGAAGAGGTAGTCCTTGGCGCCTTCGCCCGACTTGATGCGGTACTGCACGGCGAACTGCACGTCGACGATGTTTTCGTCGTCGGTGAGCATGAGCGCTTCGCTCGTGCGGTTCGTGCGTTGCGCCACGCCGATGTTGGTCGTTCGCACGCTGCTCACGTCGACAAGCTGCATGTTCTGCACGGGCGAGGGGAAGCGCCAGTGAAAGCCCGGCATCGTGGCGTCCGAGTAGCGCCCGAAGGTCGTGACGATCCCGGTCTGCCCTTCGGGCACGATGTAGAAGCCCGTGGCGGCCCATCCGATGAAGGCGACGCCCAGGACGAAGGGAAGGCTGATGTTCATCCCGCGGCGGGCGCCGCGGTTGCCGCCCGACCCGCCCGAGCGGCGGGCGAAGGGATCGAACCCGTCGAAAGGAGAGCGGGGTTTGCGCTCGTCGCGCTTGTCTTCGCGCGCACGATCTTCGCGCCGGGACTCTTCCTCTTCGGCGGGACGGAATTCCGTGAAATCGTCGCGGTTTTTGAAGGCGTCGGCGCCCGGGCGCTTTTCCTGCCCGCCGTCCTTTTTGTCCTTCATGAAGTCCATGACGGTGCGCCACAGGGCGTCGATGTCCTGATTGACGCCCTCCACGCGGTCGCGCCGTTCGTCACGGGCCTTGCCTCCGTCGGGGCGCTCGTCTTCGCGACGGTCCTCTTCGTCGGACCGCGCGTTTTCCTTCTTTTCTTCTTCCGAATCGCGGGGATCTCGCCCCCAGCGAGGATCATTGAGCGACATGCGTTCGTTCACTCCGGTGGTTTTCTGCAATGTATCGCGCATTGTACCCGAGAGGGCGATTTTCCAAGGGGCAGGCGGCACCCGATTTCTCTCCGAAAATGGACGAATGTTTTGCAAAAGGTTATTTCTCTCTTTGCGTCCATAACAAAACTCTATGATCGGACCGTTTTTGCGGAACAATCTCTCTCGCGCACCACTTCTCTCCTCCTCGTCTAAGCAGTTTTCTGCATGCGGTCCCGAGTTGAATCAAGGTATAACTTGCTCTGCGACGCGAATGAGGCGGGGTGTCACGTTCTCGAAGTGACATTCCCTTACAATTCGTATCCAGAGGTCCTGTCCGTCACGCGGCCGCCGATTTCGTCGGACAAGGTGCGCGTCACCCATAACACAACCCGCCGCGGACTCGGGGCTTTCTCAACCATCTGCAATTCTTGAAGGACTCCTACCATGTCTACGACCACGCAGGAAACTCCGGCCGTCGTCGAGGAAAAAGTGGGCATCGGCGCCTACCTTTCCCTGATCTTCGCCATCATTTTCTTCTCCGGTCTTTGCGCCTCCTCCCACTGGTGGGGCGTGTTTGACTTCACCACCGTCAACGGCGGCTTCGGCAAGCTCGTTTCCGGCGTGACCCAGAACGGCGACGCCCTCCAGGTCGCCACGACGAGCTTCCGCGGCAAGGGCGGCTCGGGCGCCATCGACGGCTTCATGTTCGCCCTCACGCTCGTTCCGACCGTCATGTTCGCTCTCGCCATGATCACGGTCTTCGAATATTACGGCGCTCTGCGCGCCGCCCGCCGTCTGCTGACGCCGGTGCTTCGTCCGCTCCTTGGCCTTCCGGGTTCGGCCACGCTCGCCCTGATCGCCTCGCTTCAGTCGACCGACGGCGGCGCCGCGCTTACGCGCCAGTTGAAGGACGCCGGCGACCTCAACGACACCGAAGTCAACATCTTCGCCTCCTTCCAGATGACGGCCGACGCCTGCATCACGAACTTCTTCTCGTCGGGCGCCGTGCTCTTCACGCTCACGAACGCCGACGGCGAGCTTGCCGTTCCGGTTTCGCTCGGCCTTTGCCTGGGCGTGATGCTCATCGGCAAGGTCTTTGCCGCCAACCTCATGCGCCTGCTCCTGATCCGCAGCAGCAAGAAGGCCGCCTGATTACCAACCCGTACCAAACAGCAACGAACAAAAAGGAATTTTTAAAATGTCCGGTCACGCTAATGCCAAGCCCATGGTCACCGACATCTTCGTCAAGGGTGCCGTTCAGGGTTGGAACATCGCCACGTCCTCCACGATTCCGAACGTGTTGATGGCCTTCGTCATCATCAAGGTCCTCCAGCACTCGGGGCTGCTTGAACTCATCGGTCAGGCCTTCGCCCCGATCATGGGCATCTTCGGTCTTCCCGGTGAAGCCGCCACCGTCCTCCTCGGCGGTTGGATGTCGATGGGCGGCGGCGTCGGCGTCGCGGTCGCGCTCTTTGACCAGGGCGCCATCAACGGCACGCACATCGCCATTCTCGCCCCGTCGATCTACCTCATGGGCTCGCAGGTTCAGTACATGGGCCGCTGCCTCGGTGTCATCGGCATCAAGGGCAAGAGCCTTCTCATGATCATGGCCATGCCGCTCATCACGGCCTTCCTGAGCCTCTGGGTCATGAACATTCTCGTTCTCGGTTCCTAAACCGCAGCGAACCGCATAAAAGCCGCCTTCGGGCGGCTTTTTTTCATATTCCCGCGCCGCCGTGCGCCACACTACAATACCTTCATCCCGGTCGTTCCCTTTGACGGGAGCGGCCACCGATCAACCGTCCGAACATAAGGATTTTTCCCATGACCATGCTTGAAGACTTCCTCAAGGACCTCGCTCCTTTGGTCAACCTCGACTGCGGCACGTCCAACACGGCGGGCGTCACCCGCGCGGCCGAAATCATGAAGGCCCACTTCGAGTCGATCGGCTTTACCTGCGAACTCGTCGACCTCGGCCCCACCGTCGGCAAGGGTCTGCTCGCTCGCAACAAGCCCGAAGCGGGTTACTACGACGTCATGATGAACGCCCATCTCGACACGGTCTTCCCCGACGGCACGGCTGCCGCCCGTCCGCTCTCGATCGACGGCGACCGCGCCCACGGCCCGGGATGCTCGGACTGCAAGGGCGGCGTTCTCGCCGTCTTCTACGCACTCAAGAACGCCCGCAAGGAAGACCTTGACCGCCTCTCGATCTGCGTGGCCTACAACCCCGACGAAGAAACGGGTTCCGTCGCTTCGACCGAATGGCTCGCCTCGCACGGCAAGCACGCCAAGAACGTCCTCATCTTCGAAGCCGCCCGCGCGGGCGGCGAGCTCGTTCGCTCCCGCAAGGGCGTCGGCAGCTTCACGGTCACCTTCAAGGGGGTCTCCGCCCACGCCGGCAACAATCCCTGGGACGGCCGCAACGCCAACGTCGCCGCGATGAAGTTCGCGCTCGCGGCCTACGAACTCGCCGACGCCAAACTCGGAACCACGGTGAACCCGGGCGTCCTCAAGGGCGGTTCCGCCCCGAACGTAATCTCCGACTCCTGCGAGGTCCAGATCGACATTCGCTACTGGAAGGACGAAGACGGCCGCGCCCTCAAGGCCAAGATCGAAGATCTCGTCGGCAAGACCTGGGTCGAAGGCGTCACGCAGACGATGCGCGTCGACTGTTTCGGACCGGCCATGCCGCTCTCCGAAGACACGAAGGAACTCGTCGCCAAGATCACCGAAGCCGCGAAGCTCGAAGGCTTTGACGCCCAGTGGGTCGACGCGGGCGGCGGTTCGGACGGCAACCACATCGCCAAGGAAGGCGTTCCCGTCATCGACGGCTGCGCCCCGGCGGGCGGCGCCTTCCACAGCGATCGAGAATTCCTGCGCCTTGACACGGTGGAAGAACGCATCCGCATGGTTACGCGTTTCCTGACGCTCATCTGATCGCGCTCTCCTGACTTGTCACAGGATTAAGAGACCGGACCCCTCGGGGTCCGGTCTCTTCGTTTCCGAATGCCCTCGAAGGGTGATCCGGAGCACCGGAAGAAACGGACAAAATCGGTTCGGTCCCGTCGCGTTTTCCCTCAACACCCCGTCCTTTTCCCTCTCCCCCTTACACTTCCCCTTTTGTACGGGATCACCTGCCCGACCAAAATCCCTTACTTATTCGCTTTTCCCTGCGCCGCAAGTCGATACAAAAGAACAAATACGTTCGGTCTTGCCGTTGGTCAAAACAATTTTTCGTCTTCTGAAAGGCTCCTTCCCTCTCCCGACAAAATGCCCTCAACCGATCGGGACGCGTTCCCGATCATCCGGCTTCACCTTATCCATTCGGGAGAAATCACATGCCCTCCACCGCCATCGACAGCCAGATCCACGGCTTCCTCTTCAGCACCGACGAAATGCGCGAAATCTTCAGCGACCGCTCCTGGGCGCAGAAGTGGCTCGACACCGAAGCGGCCCTCGCCGCCGCGCAGGCCGAACTCGGGATCATTCCGCAGGAGAAGGCCGACATCATCGTCAAGCACGCCGACGCCGACCTCCTCGACATTCCGTCGATCGGCGAATTCTACAAGTCGTCCATCACGATCGTTCCGCTTCTCAAGGCCTTCAAGGCCGTTCTTCCCGACAACGCCGGCGAATTCGTGCACTGGGGCGCCACGAGTCAGGACATCGTCGACACGGGCCTTGTTCTTCTGCAGCGCGACGCCTACCAGGCGATCCTTCGCGACATGCAGCTCTGCCGCGACTACTGTCTGGATCTCGCCGAAAAGTACCGCGACACCGTCATGGCCGGCCGCACCCACGTCGTGCACGCCATTCCCATCACGTTCGGCTACAAGGCCGCCGTCTGGGCCGACGAACTCGGCCGCAACGTCGAGCGCCTCAAGGCCATGGCGCCCCGCGTCTTCGTGGGCGAACTCGCCGGCGCCGTCGGCACGCTCGCCTCGATGCCCGAACAGGGCCTCGAAGTGCAGCGCCGCACGATGGAAAAACTCGGCCTCGGCGTCCCGACCATCGCCTGGCACGTCGCCCGTGACAATCAGGCGGAATTCGTGACGACGCTCGCCCTCTGCGCGGGCACGCTCGGGCGCATCAACCACGAAATCTTCTCGCTGCAGCACACGGAAATTCTCGAGCTCGAAGAACCTTTCTTCATGGGCAAGGTCGGTTCTTCGACGATGCCGCACAAGCGCAATCCGGCCGTGCTCGAAAACGTTCTGGCGCTGTGCCGCAATGTCCGCAGCATCGCCCCCTCGATCGTCGAATCCATGGTGAGCGAAAACGAACGCGACTGGGGCTGTTTCCTCTCCGAATGGGAAGCCATTCCACGCGCCTGTCACATGCTCGGCTGCGCGCTTGAGAAGTCCAAGCACATCCTCAAGAACCTCATCGTCTATCCGAAGCACATGGAACGAAACCTCTTCGCGCAGAAGGGCCTCATGATGTCCGAATGCGTGATGATGCACCTCGCCGCCAAGCTCGGCCGCATGACCGCGCACGGCATCGTCTACAAGAGCTGCATGGAAGCCTATGAAAAGGAAATCCCGCTCAAGGACGTGCTCATGAAGACGCCGGAAGTCGTCGAAGCCTTCACGGAGGACGAAGTCGACCACATGCTCGACCCGCACACCTACGTGGGCCTCGCCCCCGAATTCGTGGACCGCGTCGTCGCCAAGTGGCGCAACCAGTAACCCATCCTCCTTCGGGCAATCCGATACGGTCGCCCGCTCTATCGGGGCGGGGTGACCGATCTCTTTTCGAGCCCTCATCATGCAGAAAGAAAAACTCATTCGCTGGGCGGTTCCCGCGGCGATCCTCGTCGTCCTCTACTGCCTTCCCGCACCCTCGGGTCTCAAGCCCGAAGCCTGGCACATGTTCGCCATCTTCGCCGCCACCATCGCCGGGATCCTTGCCGCGCCGATCGCTTCGGGCGCGCTTATGTTCATCGGTCTCGCGCTCACCTACTTCACGGGCACCCTCGGCCTCGGCGACGTTCTCAAGGGATTTTCCTCGGGCACCGTCTGGATGATCTTCTCGGCCTACGTGCTCTCACTCGGTTTCGTGCAGTCGGGCCTTGGGCGCCGCATCGCCTACAAGATGCTCTCGCTCTTCGGCGGCTCCTCGCTCGGCGTCGCCTACTCCCTCGGCATCGCCGACCTCATCATGGCGCCTGCCATGCCGAGCGTGACGGCCCGCTCGGGCGGCATCATCCTCCCCGTCGCCAAGTCGATCAACCAGGTCTTGGGTTCGCAGCCCGGTCCCACGGGCAAGAAGATCGGCGATTTTCTCATCATGACGTGCTTCCAATTCACGCCGATCACGGGTTCGCTTTTTCTGACGGGCATGGCCGCGAACCCCCTGTGCGCTTCGCTCGCGCGCGACGGACTCGGCGTGGAACTCTCCTGGGGCTCGTGGTTCTACGCGGCGCTCGTACCGTCGCTCTTGTGTTTCCTCCTCATGCCGCTTCTCACCTACAAGTTCATGAATCCGGACCTGAAGCGCACGCCGGAAGCCAAGGTCATGGGACGTGAAGAGCTTGCCAAGATGGGCCCGATGACGATGCAGGAAAAGCTCGTCTCCGTGGGCTTCGTCCTTGCGCTCCTCGGTTGGGGCACCTGCCTGATCACGGGATACAACGCCAACGCCATCGGTCTCGGCCTCGTCGCCTTCCTCTTCGTCACGAACGCCGTCGCCTGGAAGGACGTTTTGAACGACAAGGCAGCCTGGGACACGGTCGTTTGGTTCGGCGCCATCATTTCGCTCGCGGGCGGCCTCACGAAACTCGGCTTCATCACGTGGATGTCGTCGAGTTTCGCCTCCTCGCTCGGCGATCTCGACTGGGTGACGACCTTCCTCATCCTGGGCTTGGCGTACATCTACCTCCACTACGTCTTCGCCACGGCCTCGGGTCACGTCGCCGCCATGTACGTACCCTTCGCCTCCGTCGCCATTGCCGCGGGCGCGCCCGCCACCATGGTCGCCATCTGTTTTGCGATTTTCTCCAATTTCATGTGGGGCATCACGGAATACGCCGGCGGGCCGGGTCCGATCTACTTCGGACAGGGCTATTTCGAGCGGCCGCGCTTCTATAAAATCAACTTCTGCATCGTCACCTTCTGCGTGGCCGTCGTCTTCTCCACGGGCATGCTCTGGTGGAAACTGATCGGTCTCTATTGAGAGATCGCCGACCGTCCGAGGCCGCGGCTTCGGACGGCCCTTCTTTTCGGGGGACCTCTTTCTCATGGCTCGCGAACTGCTCTACCGGAAACTTGCCGAGAAATGGATTCGATCGATTTCCACGGGCGTGTACCCCGTGGGATCGCTTCTGCCGAGCGAACAACAACTGATGAAGATAGAAGGCGTCTCGCGCCACACCGTTCGGGCCGCCCTGAAAATTCTCGAGCAGTACGGCCTCATCAAACGCACGCCCCACGTCGGCACGACCGTGATCAACCGGGGGGCGCTTTTGAGCTTCAACCGCCAACTGAGCACGCTCTCGGACCTCGACCGCCTTGCGGAACGCAATCCCAGAAAACTTCTCGACATTCGGGAGGCAGTGCTCGAGCGGCCGCTTTCCGACGAACTTCACCGCCCGGCAGGCGACGTCTGCATCCGCTTCTCCATGATTCGAAAGGGTTCGGCCGACGGCGCGCCGCCCATCGCCTGGACGACGGAGTACGTGCGGCGCGACTGGATCGAACTCATCCGCGCCGCCAAGGACTTTCCGCATCTGCTCATGATCGAACTCATCGAAAGACTTTTCCGAAAGCGCTGCACGGAAGTTCGTCAGGTGATCGAAGCGAGGGCCCTGCCCGAAGAGGGCGCACGGCACCTCAACGCCGACACGGGAACGCCCGCCCTTCGGATCGTGCGCAACTACGTCGACGAATCGGGAGAAATTCTGCTTTCCACGGTCTCCTATCATCCGGGCGACCGTTACGCCTTCAACCTCGACGCCCGCGTCCCCGACCGCAAGCGAAGCGAACGCCTCGACGAAACGCTCTTCGATCGATTGCGAAATGGATCGTAAGTGATTAATCACTTCGAAAAAGAATTCGAAAAAATCCCCGGAAAACGAAATGTCTCCCGGGGATTTCTTCTGGAAGGCGGTCCCTTTCGGGATTACCCCTGCCGATCAACTCAGACCGTGCGGATTGAGAACGCGCGACTGCGAAAGGATGAGTTTCTTGAGAAGTCCGGAGAGCGCCTCGCGGTCTTGGATGGTGAGACCTTCGACCAGCTGGCACTCCACTTCGACGTGGCTCGTGACGGCCTTGAGCGTCAATTCACGCCCCTTTTCCGTCACCTTGAGCACGACGCCGCGTCCGTCGGACTGATCGGGCATGCGCACGATCAGGCCCTTTTCCTCAAGTTTGCGGATGCGGTTCGAGAGCCCGCCCGACGTGATGAGGATCTTCGCGTGGATGTCCTTGGGCGTGATCTTCGCGTCGGGATTGCGCGTCAGAACGGCGAGCACTTCGAACTCCCCTCGCGTAAGTCCGAAACGGGCGAGATTCGAATCCACGCGCCTCGCGATGTAATAGCTCATGCGCACCAGGCGGGCCACCACGGCGAGCCCCGCCGTGTGGAGTCCCGGCACCTCACGAAGCCACTCCTCTTCGAGACTGTCTACGAAGTCGCGCAGATCTTCGTGTTGACGGCTCTCCATCAGCGGGCCCCCAGATGATGTTCGATCAGGTTGCAGTAGATCGTAAAGAGCGTGAGGAGGTGCTTTTCCTCAAAGTCGAAGGCGCTCTGATGGTGACCGGCCGCGAGGTCGGATCCGACCACAAGATAGGCGCCCTGACCGCCCTTTTCCTGCACGCGCTTGATGAGCACCGTGGCGTCGTCGGAACCGTTGAAGTTCATTGAGGACTGCACCTTCTCGACGTAGGGTGCGTTCTTCGCGGCCTCTGCCGCAGCGTCGCGCAACGGCAGATCGGGCACGAAGTCGACGGCTTCGCCCATCACCTCTTCTTCGACCGAGACGCCGTACATGGCGGCGGCGCCCTGCACGCGGGCCTTGGCCTCTTCGTACATGTAGGTGTTGATCTTGGCGGTTTCCCCGCGGACTTCCACCTGCATTTCGGCGGTCGAAGCGATCACGTTGCGGCCTTCGCCGGCACGCAGGTAGCCCACGTTCACTCGGGTCATGCCTTCGCCGTGACGCGGGAGCGCCATGAGGGACATCGCGGCGCCCGCGGCGGCCATGAGGGCGTTGCGGCCCACTTCAGGTTGCATGCCGGCGTGCGAGGGCGTACCGCGGAAGCGGTAGTCGAGCTTCGTCGTGCAGAGGAACTTTTCCGGGGCCGTCACGACCGTGCCGCCCGGAATGTCGCATCCGAGGTGACCGCAGTAGAGAAAATCGACGTCGTCGACGATGCCGCTCTCGGCCATCGGACGCGCACCGCGCACTCCTTCTTCGGCGGGCTGAAAGAGAAGCTTGAGCGTTCCGCAGAGTTCGTCCTTGTGTTCGGCAAACCACTCGGCGAGCGTGAGGCCCACGGCCTGGTGGCCGTCGTGGCCGCAGGCGTGCATGTAGCCCGGACGGCAGGAGGCGAAGCCTTCGCGGTTCGGGAGATGATTGGGGTTCGACGTTTCCGTGACGGGCACGCAGTCGAGTTCGAAGCGGATCGCCATGACGGGACCGGGACGGCCCGTTTCCAGCAGCCCCACAACGCCCGTGACGCCGTCAAGACGAGCGAGAATTTCTTCCTTCACGCCCTGGCTCTTCGCAAAGGCGAGGCCCTCTTCGATTTGACGGCGGTTGGCGCCTCGGATGAAGTCGGGATTGATGACTTCGCGGCCGCACTTGACGGCAAAGCCGAGCGACTCGAGTTTTTCGATCACGCGCGCCGACGAGACGAATTCGGCCCAGCCCGGTTCGGGCTTGGAGTGGATTTCACGGCGCAAAGCGGCGATGGATTCTTGCGTAAAGGTAGTCATGAAAACTTCTCCTTACATGTAGCGGATCAGCGAAATGGCGAGGACGGCGACGAAGCCCGTCAGAAGCGGCACGCTCGTACGCTTGACGACGAGGAGCGGATTGACGCGCACGACGGCCGACACGATGATGACCACCGCCGCCACGGGCGAGACCGCGCGAATGAGGTTCGACGTACACTGCATCGGGAGCGCGACCATAATCGGGTCGATCCCGGCCTTTTCGGCAATCTGCGGAATGAGTTCGATGAAGCTGTAGAAGACGGCGTTGCCCGAACCGCTGATGAAGGTGATGAGGGCCGTGATGCCCGAGAAGGCGAACATAAGGCCCGTTCCGGCGTTCTGTACGTCGGATAGCGAGGACGAGATCATGTCGATCATGCCCATGCTGCTCAAGCCCTTCACCATCGTGGAGGCGGCGACGATCAAAACGACCACCTTCGAGAAACCTTCGCCCATGCCCTTGAAGAAGAGGTTGGCGTCCTTGAGCTTCCCGCGGATGTCGCCGCTGCGGACGATTTCCGTGATGAAGGCGAGAAGGAAGGAGAAGAGCGTGATTTCGACGAGACCCACCTTGGCTTTCTTGAAGAAGAGCCAGAAGAAGATCGTCAGAACGAGCGGAAGGACCGGGAAGATCGCGTAGGCAGTCGGAGCCGCCTTGCCCGTAACGAGCTTCGACTCGTCGATTTCGCCCGCGCTGCCGCCGTCCTTCTGGTCCATGTACTTCTGCCAGAAGTAATGCGCAACACCCATGATGATGAGCGCGGGAACGGTGATCGGAGCATGGTGGTAGAAGACGTAGTCGACGACGTGCTCAAAGCCGAGAACGCGGGCCGCCACGACGTTGTCGCCGCCCAACGGCGTCGGCACGATGGTGGCCGTGGTGGCGATCACGCCCGCGGCCGTCAAGGGCGACATCTTCGCCGCGCGCAGGACCGGATAGAGCGTCGCCATGAGGATGACGGCCAAGGACGATGCGCTCGGGATGATGATCGAAAGGAGCGTCCCCATCCAGAAGACGAGCGGCACGAGGATGTAGGGCGAACGGATACGTTCGAGAGGACGGCTCATGACGCGGATCACGGCGTCGTTGGCGCCGATGTGCGACATGTAGGCGGCAAAGCCGAAAAGGGTCAGAATGATGAGACCCGCGTTCGAGTATTGCTTCACGAAGATGTCCTTGATCGCCTTGAAGGGATCGACCCAGGAGAGCCCCGAGGAAAGCTTGTCGCTCAGAATCGGCATGCCGAGAACGAGCGCGCAGTACATGAGGACGATGCCGGTGGCAAAGAGAACCACCTTGGCGTCGTAGTTTTTGGCAATGGCCCATCCCGCCAGGATGAGCGCCACAAGACAAATCGCCGTAGCGAGCATGTTGAGGACCTAAAGAGAGGGAGGAAAGGAAAAACGGGATTGTAACGAAGTTCTTCCGCTCCGACGCACTTTCCTTTCTCAAAAGGAAGATAATTGTCTTTCCGTGAAGGTATATCGTGCACATGCCTTCTTAAGAAGATACATTCCTGGTTTCCCCTTATCTCCCTTTCTCATGCGCTCTCATTTTTTCTCCGGTGCTCTGTGCGTGGCGTGCGCCGCCGTCCTTTGGGGGACGGCGGGCACCGCCCAGACCTTTTTGGATGCAGGCGAACTCTCGCCCCTTTGGGTGGCGGCCCTTCGTCTTTTCTTCGCCGCCTGCCTCTTTCTGCCGCTCCTCACCTACCGCGAGGGATGCCGGGCGTTGTCGATACCCAAAGACGGATCGCTCAGGCTCATTCTCGCCTGCGGCGTCGCGATGGCCGCCTACAACCTTCTCTTTTTCGCCGCCATGCGCGCAGCGGGCGTCGCAGTCGGAACGGCAATCGTGATCGGAAGCGCGCCCGTTTGGGCGACCGCCATCGAATGCATGCGCGGAGGAGCCCGACCGGCTCCCGGGCGCCTTTTCGGACTCTCAATCGCCATTGCGGGCGGCGTGCTCATGGCGACTGCGGGGCGCGAAGACTTTTCTGTTTCGCTCTCCGCCCTCGGTGTGTGTCTTTCGGCAGGGCTCGCCTATGCGTCTTTCACCGTGATGACCAAAGAGCTCGTAGGCTCCCTCTCGCCCATTCGCGCGACGGCGCTTTCCTTTACTCTCGCGATGTTCCTGGCGTTCGCGGTCGCCTTCGCGGCGAGTCCGCTTCCCGTCCTAACCCTAAAGGGAATCGGCGTGACGCTCTACCTTGGACTTCTTACGACGGGCGCCGCCTACCTTCTCTTTTCCTCGGGACTCCGCCACCTCAAGGCCTCGACGGGCGTAGCGCTCTCGCTTCTCGAACCCGTCACGGCCTTTTTGCTCGCCGTGACCGTCGCTGGCGAAGCGGTGACATTCTCCGCCGTTGTCGCACTTATTCTGCTCCTTGGCGGCCTTTTTTTGGTGTTGCGAAACGAGGACTCCTGACGGACCTGCATCAAATCCCTCAAAATCATGACGGGGTTTCAACCAAATCGGGGCGCCCGCACGGACGCCCCGATTTTTTAGGTTTCCCCTGTATCCTCGTTTAAGCGGTTTGCTTTCGGCTACGCATGAAATGCAACCCCGACGTGAGGAGGAGCAACAGCACGACAGAGGTTCCTAGCGAGAGCCAGAGATTCGCGTCCGAAAGCCCTGCGACGAGATAGCCGACGAAGGCGCAGAAGGCGACAAGCAGGCTGTAGGGGAGCTGCGTGGAGACGTGCTCCATGTGATTGCACCCCGACCCCGCCGACGAAAGAATCGTCGTATCCGAAATGGGCGAGCAGTGGTCGCCGAACACGGAGCCAGCGAGCGTTGCCGAAAGGCCCACGATCGTAAGCGTCGGATCGATCGCCGCCACGACGGGCACGACGATCGGAATCAGGATCCCGAAGGTGCCCCAGGCCGTCCCCGTCGAAAAGGACAGGAAGGCGGCAATGAGGAAGATCGCGGCCGGCAGGAAGACCGAGAAGTCGGCCCCGCCCGCCGTCACAAGCGACTGCACGAAAAGCGGCGTCTGCAGAAGGTCGCGACACACGCCCGAAAGCGTCCAGGCAAGCACCAGGATGATGTTCGCGGGCAACATGAGCTTCATTCCCTCAACGAGACCCGCCATGAAGTCCGAGAACGGCACGAGACCGCGCGGCACGTACATGATGAAGGCCACGACGAGTGCGCCGAACGAGGCCCAGACAAGCGAGGGAGAGGCCGAGCAGTTGCCGAGCGCCGCCTGGAAGGTGTGGTACTTCGGATCGTCGCCCCAGTAGCCGCCCGTGTACATGAGGGCAAGCACGGCGAAGACGATGAGCGCAAAAATCGGCACGAGCATGTCCCAGAGCTTTCCGTGGGGATTGGCCTTCGGAGGTTCGGCGTGCCCCGCCGCGCCGCTCTCTTCGGCGTCGCCCGCAAGGGCGCGCTCTTCAGACTTCGCCATGGGACCGAAGTCGAAGTTCGTGATGACGATGAAGAAGATCATCAGGATCGAGAGGAGCGCGTAAAAGTTCCACGGAATGGTCGCGATGAAGGCGGCCATGTCGCTCTCAAAGACGCTGTTGTCCTTGAGCGACGACCCTACGGCTGCGGCCCAGGAGGAAACCGGCGCGATGATGCACACCGGCGCCGCGGTCGAATCGATGATGTAGGCGAGCTTTGCCCGGGAGACACGGTAGTTGTCGCACACCGGGCGCATGACGGTGCCGACCGTCAGACAATTGAAGTAGTCGTCGATGAAGATGAGGATCCCGAGTCCGCTCGTCGCAAGAAGCGAGCTGCGGCGCCCCTTGATCTTCGAGACGGCCCACTTGCCGTATGCCTTCGTGCCGCCCGACATGGCGACCACGTAGACGAGCGCGCCGAGAAGCGAGCAAAAGATCAGGATGTTGAAGTCCACCTTGTTGCCCATGGTCGTGAACGCGCTCTCGAGCGTTCCCATGAGGACGTTCCCGTCGGTGCCGATCGTGTAGATGAGCGTGCCCGTGAGGATGCCGATCAGAAGCGACGACAGCACTTCCTTCGTCGTGAGCGCTAGCGCAATGGCCACGATCGGCGGAATGATGGAAAGCCAACCGGCTTCGTAGGGTTGCATTGTTGTATTCCCCTGGTTCGAGAAGACGCCAAGTCCATCGGGGCGCCCTCTTCCGTTGTTCTCTGAGAAGGGTTTGGAAAGTGAAGAGTCGACAGTTTACCAGTAAGAGAAGAACTGCGTTTTTTGCGTGATCCCCCAATGAAAGTGAAGGCCTATTGCTTGACACCAGTCAAGCGGCGTAGAACTTTTTGCCGTCTTCTCCCTCGAACTAAAAAGTCGTTATGTCGACTTATGACGAGCCAACACATTCATTTACATGTGCTTTTGAAAAATTTCCGCACCTTTCTCCACACAATCCTTTCGAAGCGTGGTACAGTACTCAGCGTTGTGGTTGCGGTGGTTCTCACGAGGCCTGAGCAAGACTACGACGGTCGCTGTTGGGAGTCCATTTTTCGGTTCGAAGGAACCGGGAAGCCGAAACGAGTGACTGCTCCGGGTCGCCACGCACCCACAAAGCCCCCTCAGCGGGGAGTTTGTACGCAGGGATGTCGAGAGACGTCCCTTTTTTATTGCCGATTTTCCCTTATTTGCGAGACGCGGACGACAAAAAGCGGCCTTCGAAAACACTTCGCGGACCGCTTTTGTCTTGGTCGCGAAGAATCACGCGTACCAATCGTGCGTCGTGCCCTGGAGCGCGATGCGCGGATCATCCTCGTCGATCTCCCAGTCTTCGAGCTCTCTCGGTTCATTGGGATTTTCTTCGCGCCAACGGCCGGCGAATTCGCCGATCGCCGAACGAAGGAGATCGAGTCCCGCCCCCGTGAGCGCCGAGACCATCACCGCCTTGGGCGTACCGTCGGGATTTCGGACGATCTCGGGTTCGAGCGGCGTGGTGTCGATCTTGTTGTAGACGAGAATCACCGGAATTTTGTCGGCGTGAATCTCTTCGAGAACCTTGTTCACTTCCCGAATCTGGTCCTCGCGCACGACGGACCCGGCGTCGACGACGTGAAGAAGAAGGTCGGCGTGAACCGTTTCGTCGAGCGTCGACTTGAAGGCCTCGACGAGCTGATGCGGAAGCCCCCGGATGAAGCCCACCGTGTCGCTCATCACGACCGTTTCCTCGTCGCTGATCCAACAGCGCCGCGCCGTCGTGTCGAGCGTCGCGAAGAGCTGGTCGGCCGCGTAGGACTTCGCGCGGGTCAGCTGATTGAAGAGCGTCGACTTTCCGGCGTTCGTATAGCCTACGAGCGAGACGGTCAAACGGTCGCCGCGCTCTCTCGCACGACGCTGCGTACCGCGCTGACGCTCGAGCTTCCTGAGCTGTTCGCGCAGCTGCTTCATGCGCACGCCGATCATACGGCGGTCCAATTCGATCTGCTTTTCTCCCGGACCGCCGGTCTTGCCGAGTCCGCCTCTTTGGCGCTCCAAGTGCGTCCACCCGCGCACAAGGCGGGTCGAAAGGTGTTCGAGCTGCGCGAGCTCCACCTGCAGACGCCCTTCACGGCTCTTCGCGCGAGCGCGGAAGATGTCGAGAATGAGCTGCGTACGATCGAGTACGGGAAGGTTTACGGCGCGCTCGATGTTGCGTTGCTGCGCGGCCGAAAGCGCGATGTCGAAGACGAGGCAGTCGGCCTTCGCCTCTTTGGCGAGCTCACCGAGTTCCTCAATCTTCCCCGCTCCGAGGAAGGTGGCGGGATCGGGTTTGGCGCGCTTGGCCTGCATGAGCCCCACGGGTTCGAGCCCGCGGGAGGTCACGAGAAGGCGCAGTTCATCGGCCGAGTCGGGAAAGAAGGTTCTCCCGAGCACCACGGTTACAAGAAAAGCGCGCGACGATTCCTCGCCGCGCGTTTCGTCAATCTGAAAGACGCTCAGCTTAGTTCTCCTGCGAGCCGCTCGTCATGGTGACGGAACGGGTCGGAACGACGGTGCTGATGGCGTGCTTGTAAACCATCTGCGTCACCGTGTTGCGAAGCAAAATCACGTACTGGTCGTACGATTCGATCTGTCCCTGAAGCTTGATCCCGTTGACGAGGTAAATCGAAACGGGCACGCGTTCCTTACGAAGGATGTTGAGGAAGGGATCCTGAAGAAGCTGACCTTTGTTAGCCATTATTATTCTCTCCGGTTCGGACACGCTTTCTGCGTCCGACCTGTTTATGTTCAATCGGATGGTAGCCTTTCGAGAATCCGGAGGGTTTTTCAACCCGAAATTCCCGGCAGGTCTCCGCTCGGATCGATCCGACGGACGCCTGCTGCGGGCGGCTTTCCGTGCACCCGGCGCTGCGGGAAAGCGCCGTCACGAGGACGGGCGCAAACCTTTCGCGAACTTTCCATTCAATTCTAGTCTTCCTCGCGCACTCCCGTGCTCACTTGGAAAGACTTTCTCTCTGAGGACTTTCACCTGTCACCGCGTCTTCCCTGCGGGTCAGGGAAAGGGGAAGTCCCTTCGGGAGCGGTCCGAACAAAACGGTCGCTCCCGACGCGTTTTTACGCCGACTCAGCGCTTCTCGTCCTTCACGAAGGGATTCTCCTTCGTACGGAACTCGATGCGAAGCGGCGTTCCGGCGAGATTGAACTTCTCCCGGTAGAAACTTTCGAGATAGCGGCGATAGCTCTCGCCGATGTCTTCGAGGGCGTTGCCGTGAATCACGATCACGGGCGGATTCGAGCCGCCTTGGTGCGCAAAGCGGGGCTTCGGACGACCGCCGCGGGCGCGCGGGGGCTGCTGACGCTCGACCGCTTCGAGAAGCGCGCGCGTGAGTTTCGACGTGGGAATTTTGCGGTAGGCCGCGGCATGGGCCTCGTCGACCGCCTTCATGAGGTGGTTGAGCCCGTTTCGCTTCAGCGCCGAAATGCGGATCATGCGCGCCCAGCGCAGGAAATGGAGGCGACGTTCGAGTTCGCCCGAGAACATCTCGCGCTCATAGGAGTCGAGGAGGTCCCACTTGTTGACGGCGACGACGAGCGCGCGGCCGCTGTCGAGGACATAGCCCGCGATGTGGGCATCGTGGTCGGCGATCCCCGCCTTGGCGTCGATGACGAGAATCACGACGTTGCTGTCGTCGATCGCCTGCAGGGTCTTGACGACGGAGAACTTTTCGATCGCTTCGAAGACCTTTCCCTTCTTGCGAAGGCCCGCCGTGTCGACGAGCTCGTAGGGACGGCCTTCGTACTCGAAGTCGACCTTGATCGCGTCGCGCGTCGTGCCGGGCATGTCAAAGGCAATCAGGCGCTCTTCGCCGATCAGGGCGTTGATGAGCGTAGACTTGCCCGCGTTCGGACGCCCCGCAAGCGTCACCTTGATGCGCTTGGGAGCGTCGGGATCGACTTCTTCCTCGGGCTCCTCTTCGAAACCCTCGAGGGCGAGTTCGATCAGCGGGCGGATACCGTGGCCGTGAGCGGCCGAAACGAGGTGCGGCTCGCCCATGCCGAGTTCGTAGAACTCGGCGGCGGCTACGCTCGTGAGGCCTTCGGCCTTGTTGACGACGAGGATCACCTTGCGGCCGGACTGGCGCAGGTGCTGCGCGATGCGTTCGTCCTGAGGCGTAAGGCCCGTGCGGGCGTCGCAGATGAAGAGAACGACGTCGGCCTCCTCGATGGCGAGTTCAGCCTGTCCGGCCATGGCCTTGACGATCCCTTCCGTGCGCACGGGTTCAAAGCCCCCCGTGTCGACGACGAGATAGGGAATCGGACCGACGCGGCCGGGACCGTACTGCCGATCCCGGGTGAGTCCCGGAAAATCGGCCACGATGGCGTCGCGGCTGCGGGTCAAACGATTGAAGAGCGTGGACTTCCCGACGTTGGGACGTCCGACGAGAGCAATGACGGGCAACATAGCGTTGTGCGGGTCAAATTCGTTTCGTTATTCGGTGAGCGCTTCCTGAACGATGTAGGCGACGTCGCCCTCCACCGTCTGGAACACGGCTCCGTAGTTGAGTTGTGCGGCGGGAGCCTTGATGGCGCCCGAAAGGCTCGTGCGGCCCACCACCGTCCCGTTGGCGGGATTGAACATCGTGATGACGCCTTCGAAGTCGCCGACGGCGAGCGTGCCGCCCACTCGGATCGGAGCCGAAACGTCGCGGTATTCGAGCAGATCGCTCTTCCAGGCTTCACGACCGGTCTGACGGTTGAAGGCGTGCACGTGCGAAGTGGCGTCCACCACGTAGACGGCGAGGTTGTCGGCGACCGGGCCCGTCTGCGCGCTTACGGGAGCGGACCAGACGAGACGGCCGTTGTTGCTGAGCATGCACACGAGATTGCCCTGGAAGGCGGCGGCGCACATGAGCTCGCGGTCGACCCAGGGACGGCCCACCACGTCGATCAGACGCTCGACTTCGGTGATGCCCTTGGGCTGACCGATGACGGCGTCGAAAACGGGTTTGCCGTCGGGCGAGAGCGCGAGAAGGCGACCGTTGGCCTGGCCCGAGAGAATACCCGCGGGCGCCCAGGCGAGACCGTTGAAGGTATTGAGCGTGAGCGAGGGAACCTGGCCCTGGAAGTGCCAGAGGCGCTCGCCCGTGTTGCCGTCGAAGCCCGAAATGCGCGTGTCCGACGTGCGCACGATGACGCGCCCCATGCCGACGAGCGGCGGAATCGTCACGTCAGAAGAGAGCGTCGTGCGCCAGAGGAATTTCCCTTCGGCGTCGTAGGCTTCGACCTCGCCCTTGGCGGTACCGACCGCCACGACGAGACCGTCGCTGCCGACGCCCGCCGTCACGGGCGCCCCCGTTTCGACGCTCCAGACGATGTCGCCCGTTTCGGGATTGAGGCGCTTCAGGCTCGACTCGCCCGCCACATAGACGGCGTTTTGCACCACCGCGGGCGTAAGGGTCTTCGATGCACCGTCTCCCACGTTCGTGCGCCAGAGGATGCGGGCCTGCACCTGTTCGTCGAAACTTTCGAGTTCGCGGGGTTCGTGCGGATCGTCAGACGAAAAAAGACCGCAGCCCGTCAGCAGGACGGCGCTCGAGAGCAAGGCGGCAAGGGTACGAAGAGGCTTCTTTAGGAGCATGATGAAATCTCACGAATCGAGGGCGGGACCGCGCGGGGTCCGGGTTCAGAGAACTTTAGCAAAACGCGCGCGCCCGAAACACTTCGAAAGGACTGAAAACGCAAAACCCGGGACGTTTCGCCCGGGTCTGTCGGTCAGGCTGCGGGCGGAAGCGCACCGAGCTTGTATTCCACGATGCGAAGAATCGGATCGTTGGGATCGGCCGTCTTGAGAAGTTCCTCCCAGAGGGCCCGGGCCTTGGCGACGTCGCCCTTGGCGCGCCAGACGTCGGCGAGTCGGTCGTTGACGAGCGAGCGCTCGGCGTCGGTGGGCTTGGCGGCCTCGAGCACCTTGAGGGCGTCGTCGAGCTTGCCTTCGTCAAAGTAGACGCCCGCAAGACGCACGCGCGCCACGGTGTCGTACTCGGGGTGGCCCGACTTGTCGATCACCCAGTTGAGCATCGCGGCGGCTTCGGCGAAGTTTCCGGCTTCGAGAGCCGTCTGCGCAGCGCCGAAGGCGGCGAGCGGCGCGTAGACCGTGCTGCCGTAGTTTTCAATGAGCCCCGACGTGAGCGACGCGACATTCTTCGCGTCCTTGTGGAAGACGGCGTTTTGCAGCTGCACGTAGGCAACCGAAGCCTCGGCCGCCTGATTGCGCTTGTACCAGTTCCAACCGTTCCAGCCGGCAAAGCCCAGACAGACCACGCAGACGGCCGCCGTCACGGGCGTGCCCCAGCGGTCCCACCAGGCCTTCATCTGGTCAATGCTTTCTTGTTCCTGCAAGTCATAAGCCATGTCGTCGTCTCCACCGAGTTCAAGTCGGAGTGGCAAAAAAAGATTGGTTAGTGTACTCGTTGCGGGGCTTTCTTGAAAGAGAAAGCCCCGATTTTCTTAAGCGCCCCGCACTTTTCGAAGCGCCTCGACCAACTGCGTCGGGGCCTCTTCGATGCTCACGGGCGTCTGCGCGGCGAAGGGCATTTCCTCCCCTTCGCGGCTGCGGAGCGCCTTGATGCCGAGAACGCCCTGCGCGCATTCGTCTTCGGTCGCAAAGACCGCAAAGAGCGCGCCCGAAGCGTCGGCCTTCTTCATCTGGCTCTTGATCGAGCTCGACCCCGGATGCACGACGACGCGCACGCCCGCGTCGCGCAGCGCCTCAGCCGTGCGCATGGCGGTGATCTGCGTGTCGCCGCCGTGGTGCAGAACGTAGACGTCGCACATCGTCGAGACGGGGACGTTGCCGCATTCGCGCATGAGTTCGATCACGCGCTCCAACCCCATGGCAAAGCCCACGCCCGGCGCCGGACGGCCGCCCAACATTTCGATGAGCGGGTCGTAACGGCCGCCGCCGCAGATCGTGCCCTGCGCGCCGAGACGGTCCGTGATCCATTCGAAAACCGTGTGGTTGTAATAATCGAGACCGCGCACGAGACGGGGATTGATCGTGTATTCGATGCCGGCGGCTTCCAGAAGCTTTTCGAGACGCGCAAGGAAGGCGCGACTTTCTTCGCCGAGGAAGTCGAGAAGGCGCGGCGCATTGTTGACGAGATCCTGCATGTCGGGATTCTTCGTATCGAGAATGCGAAGCGGATTCGTGTAGAGACGGCGCAACGCGTCTTCGTCGAGCTCGTTCTTGTGCTCTTCAAAGTAGCTGATAAGCGCCTCGCGATGCGCCTGACGTTCGGGCAGAGCGCCGAGCGTGTTGAGTTCGAGGCGAACACCGTCGATGCCGAGCGCCTTCCAGAGGCGCGAGAGCATGACGATCATTTCCGCGTCAATGTCGGGACCTTCCATGCCTAGCGCTTCGGCGCCGAGCTGATAGAACTGGCGGTAGCGGCCGCGTTGGGGACGTTCGTGACGGAACATCGGGCCGATGTACCAGAGACGCTGCGTGGTTCCGTAGAGAAGATTGTGTTCGTTCACAGCGCGCACCACGGCCGACGTGCATTCCGGACGCAGCGTGAGCTGATCGCCGTTCATCGAGTCGACAAAGGAATACATTTCCTTTTCGACGATGTCGGTCACTTCCCCGACGCCGCGCGTGAAGACCTTGGTGTTCTCAAGAATCGGCGTGCGGATTTCCTGAAAGCCGTAGCGCTCGAGAACGTCGATCGCGGTCTCTTCAACCTTGTGCCAGATGGCGGCGTCCTGCGGGAGCATGTCGTTCATGCCCTTGACGCCAGTGAATTTTTCCTTGCTCATAGCATTTGTCTTTTTGTGAGGATCAGTGGGAACCGTAGGTCGACAGGACGAACCGTTCGATCATTTGCTGAAATTCTTCCTGCATGGCTTCCCCCTTGAGGGAGGCCGCCTTTTCACCGCGTACGTAGACGGGGGCGACGGGATTTTCTCCCGAGCCGGGGAGACTGATGCCGATGTCGGCCATGCGGCTTTCCCCCGGGCCGTTGACGACGCAGCCCATGACGGCGACCGTCATGTTTTCCACACCGGGACAGGTTTTGCGCCAAACGGGCATGCGCTCGCGCAGATAACGCTGCGTCGACAGGGCCAGACGCTGGAAGAAGTCCGACGTCGTGCGCCCGCAACCCGGACAGCTCGTCACGGTAGGCATGAATTTGCGAAGCCCGAGAGACTGCAGAATTTCCTGCGCCACGATCACCTCTTCGGTACGCGACTGTCCGGGTTCGGGCGTGAGCGACACGCGGATCGTGTCACCGATGCCTTCTTCCAGGAGTACGGCAAGCGCTGCGGTCGACGCGACGACGCCCTTCGAGCCGATTCCCGCCTCGGTGAGTCCGAGATGGAGTGCATAGTCTCCCCGCGCGGCAAGCGCACGGTAGACGGCGATGAGGTCGGGCACGGCGCTCACCTTCGCCGAGAGAACGAGACGCTCTGCGCCGAGTCCGAGGCGTTCGGCGTCGCGGGCGCTCGAGAGCGCGCTCTCGACCAAGGCCTCCCGAAAGACCTCCTGCGGGGTCTTGGGAAGACCCGCCGCGCGGTTTTCGTCCATGAGACGCGTAAGC
Organism: uncultured Sutterella sp.; assembly: GCA_900545275.1. Taxonomy (GTDB): domain Bacteria; phylum Pseudomonadota; class Gammaproteobacteria; order Burkholderiales; family Burkholderiaceae_F; genus Sutterella. The sequence continues at coordinate 41,211 of UQYG01000005.1, read as the reverse complement.
AGCGCCTGATCGAGCGACCCGGCGTTGACGCCGATGCGCACGGCGGCGCCCGTTTCCCGGGCCTTTTCAATCATGACGGCGAAGTTTTCCGCCGCCTTCGTGCCCTTCCCGACGTTGCCGGGATTGATGCGGTACTTCGAGAGTGCCCAGGCGCAGTCCGAGACGTCGGTGAGAAGCTTGTGACCGTTGTAGTGAAAGTCCCCGACAAGCGGCACGTCGATGCCGCGCGCGTCGAGCGCCTCGCGGATCCGCACGACGGCCCTCGCCGCTTCGGGCGTGTTGACGGTGAGACGAACAAGCTCGGAGCCGGCTTCGGCAAGAGCCGTCACCTGCTCGACGGTAGCGTCGACGTCCGCCGTGGGCGTGTTCGTCATCGACTGTACGACGACGGGACGGCCGCCGCCAATCGAGACGGTCCGACTGCCGTAGCGAACGGACACGAGCTGAGAAACGCGCCCCCGCGGGGCGCGGTAAAAAATCTGTTGGGACATGCCGAAACTCAGTGAATCACGAATCGGGCGACGCCGCGCTGCGTCACGCCGCCGAGGTCATAGGGATGACCGTCGAGCGTGAGGATGAGGGCCGGAGGATTGCCCACCGTCACGCGCGTGCCTGCGGGAAGCGCAACGCTCTGCGTTTCGCCGGGCTTCATTTCGCGGGCGATGAGGTTTTGTCCGTCGGGCGCGATCACGTGCACCCAGCAGGAGGCGCTCGTGTGGAATTCCGCCGCGTAAGTTTCTGCGGGAACCGTTTCGGCCGTCTGCGCCGCTGCCTCGACAGCCGCAGCGGGCACTTCGACGGGCGCGGCGGGTTGGGCGGGCGCGGCGCTCACGGAAACGGACTCCTCGGCGGGTGCGGCCGGAAGGGGCGTCTGCGGAGCGGTTTGCTCGGCCTCGGGGGCCGACGCCAGCGTCTGCGCCGCGGAAGCCTCCGGCTTCGACGCGTCGGCCACTTCGACGGGCGCCGTCGTCTTGGGCGCTTCGGGCGCGGGCGCAACGTTCGGCGCCACTTCCGAGACGCCGTTTTCCACCTTGGCGGCTTCGGTGCCGTCAGCCTCCATGAGGCGCGCAAACGTCCCCGAATAGACGCCCCAGATGCCGAGCGTCACGACGACGATGAGGGCCAAAAGTCCGACGAACTTCCAGCGCGAAGGGCGAGGCGTATCGTAGTAAGCCACCTCGCGGAAGGCTTCTTCGGGGGCGTGTTCGGGAATGCGCACGCCGCCACCGCCGCACCGCGTCACGTAATCGTTCACGACGGGTTCGTAGTCAATCCCAATCGCCTTGGCGTAGGCGCGCAGAAAGGCGCGCACGTAGACGGGCTCCGGAAGCCGCTCAAGATCTTCCTCTTCGATCGCCCGGATCTGATCGACCGAGAGTCGTGTGCGGGAGCTGACGTCCCCGATGGAAATGCCCAAGGATTCGCGTGCCTCGCGAAGCATCGCGCCGAAACCCTTTACTTCCGGGGTCGTTTCTTGCGTCATAGGAACCTCCCTCCCGCTAGCGTTCAGTTCTGTTTTTTCTGGAAATACACGGCCGCCTCGGCCTTTTGTTCGCGCAGGCGCTCGGCGCGGCGCGTACGGTCCTTGACTTCGCCCGCGAGCTGTCCGCAGGCGGCGTCGATGTCATCCCCTCTCGTCTTTCGGACGGTCGTGACGATGCCCGCGTCGTTGAGGCGGCGGCAGAAAGCGAGCACCGCTTCCCGGTCGGGCTTCTTGAGATCCGACTCGGTGAAGGGATTGAAGGGAATCAGATTGAATTTGCACGGCACGCGTTCGCGGCGCACGAGCTCGACGAGTTCGTCGGCGTCGGCGAGCGAATCGTTGATTCCGCCGAGCATTACGTATTCGAAGGTGATGAAGTCGCGCGGCGCCACGTCAAGATAGCGTCGGCACGCGGCCATCAGGTCCTTGAGGGGATGCTTGCGGTTGACCGGCATGAGTCGGTCGCGCAGTTCGTCGTTTCCGGCGTGCAGACTCACGGCGAGCGCCACGGGCGCAGCCTCGGCGAGTTTGTCGATCTGACGCACGAGCCCCGACGTCGAAACCGTCACGCGTCGGCGAGAGAGACCGTAGCCGTTGTCATCAAGGAAAAGACGAAGCGCCGGAATGACGTTGTCGAGGTTCTGCAACGGTTCGCCCATCCCCATGAGGACGACGTTGCTGATGATTCGGTCGTTGGGATCCGTCACGCCGCGGTCCTGCCGCAGTTCGCGTTCGGCATACCAGAGCTGACCGACGATTTCCGCGGTCGAGAGATTGCGGTTGAATCCCTGCTTGCCCGTGGAACAGAAAAGACACCCCATGGCGCAACCCGCCTGCGTCGAAATGCAGAGGGTGCCGCGGTCGTCCTCGGGGATGAACACCGATTCGACCGCGTTGCCGTTGCCGACATCGAAAAGCCACTTGCGCGTGCCGTCGGCCGACTTCTTTTCGGCAATCGGCAGCGGGGAGCGAACCTCCGCGAGGTCCTTCAACTTGGCGCGAAATACCTTGGCGAGGTTCGTCATCTTGTCGAAGTCGCATTCGACATGACGATGAAGCCACCGCGAGAGCTGCGTCGCGCGGAAGGGCTTCTCACCGATGGAAGCGCACCACTCGGTCAGCGCCGCATGATCGAAATCAAGCAGGTTGACGCGGGCGGCCGTGGATTCTCGAGTGTCGGTCACGTTCATGATTCGCCGGCCTTTCGATTAGCGCGAGCAGATCGAGAGCGTCGGGAAGAAGTAGGCGATTTCGACGGCGGCCGTTTCGGGAGCGTCGGAACCGTGCACGGCGTTGGCGTCGATGCTTTCGGCGAAGTCGGCGCGGATCGTGCCCGGGGCGGCCTTCTTCGGATCGGTGGCGCCCATGAGTTCACGGTTCTTGGCGATGGCGCCTTCCCCTTCGAGGACCTGGATCATGACGGGACCCGAGGTCATGAACTTGACGAGGTCGGCGAAGAAGGGACGTTCCTTGTGAACGGCGTAGAAGCCTTCGGCTTCAGCCTTGGAGAGCTGACGCATCTGGGCGGCGACGATCTTGAGGCCGTTGGTTTCGAAACGGGAGTAGATCTTGCCGATCACGTTCTTGGCAACCGCATCGGGCTTGATGATGGAGAGGGTACGCTCAATGGCCATTTTTACACTCTATTGGAGGGATGGTTGATGGAAGACCGCGCCCGCAGGTCGGACGCGGGGATTTTTCAGGGTGAAAATTTTACCACGCAGGCACTTTTTCCTCGCGGTTTGGGAAGCCCCTTGCACGCCAAACGGTAAAAAGGCGTTAACGGACCGCCCGCGGGTTCATCTTCCGGACAGAGGGCCGTCCGAATGACGGGCAATAAAAAAAAGGAGACGACCGAAGTCATCTCCTTTTCCTGGATTTGGTCGGGGCGGCGGGATTCGAACTCGCGACCCCTTGCACCCCATGCAAGTGCGCTACCAGGCTGCGCTACGCCCCGAGAGGAGATGAAGTATAGCAGATTCCCGAAAAAAGTCAAGGGGTCTTCGAAAAAAATCTCGTTTGTCCCCTTTTGCGCACCGTTTGTATCAGTCGTTGCCCTCAAGCATGGTGGCCGTCACGCGGTCGCGAAGCGTCGGCGCGGGATGAAAGAGGACGACGCGGCGGGCGCGGATCATCACTTCTTCCCCCGTGTGAAGGTTGCGCCCGGGCCGTTCGCGCTTTTGGCGCACTTCGAAGGTTCCGAGTCCGTTGATGCGCACGGCCTGCCCTTGGACGAGACGATCGGCGATCACGTCGAAGAAACCGTCCACGAGCGCTTTGCACTCGCTCAGCGTGAGATCCTTGAGTTCTCCCGCGAGATGCTGCACCAAGTCGGCTCGGGTGACGTTGCCGTTGTTTTCCGTAATGAAGGGAGAGGTCATGTTTCCAAAAGAAAAAAAGAGACCGCCCGCCCCCGAGGGGGCGGGTGGTCGTAATCAAGATGCGAGGAATCAGGAGCGAAGCTTCGCGCCAAGCGGAGCGAGCGCTTCGAGGATGGCCTTCATGGCGGCGTCGGCCTCGAGTTCGCCAAGCGGCTCTTCGCCGCGTGCGACCAGTTCGATCTTGAAGGCGAGAGACTTTTCGTCGGCTCCTTCGGCACTCTTGGGACGATAGAGGTCAAAGAGCGAGAAGACTTCAAGCGACGCAAGACGAAGATCGATCTTCTTGGCGGCCCAGACGGCGTCCGTCAGCTTCTCGACGGGCACGTCTGCGGCGACCACCACCGCGAGATCGCGGTGCATCGGCTGGAACTTGCTCAAGGGGACGTAGCTCGGAACGGGCACGTCGACGAGGTCGGCCACGTCGATTTCAAAGACGATCGGCGCGTGCACGAGATCGTAGTCGTGCGCGGTGCGCGGATGGAGTTCCCCGAGGAAGCCGATGCGCTTGTCGCCGAGATAGATGCCCGCGGAACGGCCCGGATGCAGCCCCGGGAAGGTTTCGGGCACGTAGCGCACCTTAAGCGGCGCCACGAGACGTTCGATGTCGCCCTTGACGTCGAAAAAGTCGACGCGGCGCGTTTCGATTCCCCACTGCAGGTCGGCGGCGGTGCCGTAGGCTAGGCCCGCGATGTGCTTGGGCTGACGGATGCCCTTCACGGTCCAGGGACCGTCCGGAATCGATTCGTCGGGACAGAAGACACGGCCGATTTCAAAGACGCGAACGCGCTCGGCCTTGTGGTTGAGATTGTACTTGAGGATGTCTACGAGGCCGCCGATCAACTGCGTGCGCATCACGGCGAGGTGGCTCGCGATCGGATTCAGGAGGCGAATTGGCTTTTCGTTGTCGGCGAAATCCTTTTCCCAGGCTTCGGGAACGAACGAGAAGTTGATGAGTTCCTGATAGCCGAGCTTGGCCATCTCGACGCGCAGAGCGTGTTCGGAGCGCTTCCCTTCGAGCGGGCTCTTCATCGCTGCGGGTGCGACGGGCGGACGGTCGGGAAGCTTTTCGTAGCCGTAGAGACGCGCAACCTCTTCGATGAGGTCCTCTTCGATTTCGATGTCGAAACGGTAGGTGGGCGGCATCACCGTAAAGACGTTTCCTTCGCGCTTCCATTCAAAGCCCAGACGCGTGAAGATCGCCTCCATGGCGTCGACGGGAATCTCCATGCCGATCACCTTGAGGCAGCGGTCCACGCGCATCGTGACGGGCTTGCGTTCGGGCAGCGTCGTGACGACGTCGTCTACCGGCCCCACCTTGGTTTCGGGCGTGCCGCAGATGTCGAGAACGAGCTGCGTGATGTATTCGAGATGCGTCACGTTCGAGCCGAAGTCGACGCCGCGCTCGTAGCGGTAGGAGGCGTCCGTCGAGAAATTGAGTTTGCGGGGACGTCCCTGGACGGCGGCCTGGTGCCAGAAGGCGGCTTCGATGAAGACGTCCTTCGTGTCGTTCGTGATTTGGGTCTTGTAGCCGCCCTTGATGCCGGCGAGGCATTCGGGCGCGTCGCCGTCGCAAATGACGCCGTAGTAGCCGTCGACGTCGTAGCGGCTGTCGTCAAGGAGATGCACCGATTCGCCCGCCTTGGCCCAACGGACCGTCAGGTGATCGGACTCGATCTTGTCGAGGTCGTAGAAGTGCGTCGGACGACCGAGCTCGATCATCACGTAGTTGGAGATGTCGACGAGCGCGGAAATCGAGCGCTGACCGGCACGCTCGAGACGCTCCTTCATCCACGCGGGCGTTTCGGCTCGGGCGTTGATGTTGCGGATGATGCGCGAAGCAAAGCGCCCGCAGAGTTCCGGCGCTTCGACGCGCACGGGCAGACGGCAGTCGCACGTGGGGGCCACGGGTTTCATTTCCGGGAGCGTCAGGGGCGCGCCCGTCACAGCGTGCAGGTCTCGGGCGATTCCGATCAAGGAGAGCGCGTCGCCGCGGTTCGGGGTCAACTTCACTTCGATGCGGGCGTCGTTGAGCTTGGCGTACTCGCGGATGTCCGTGCCCACGGGCGCGTCTTCAGGGAGAATCCAAATGCCCGAGTGGTCTTCGGTAATGCCGAGTTCGCGCGCCGAGCAGAGCATCCCCATCGAGAGGACGCCGCGCAGCTTCGACTTCTTGATCTTGAAGCCGCCGGGAAGTTCGGCGCCGACGAGGGCGCAGGGGGCCTTCACGCCCGCCTTGACGTTCGGAGCGCCGCAGACGATCTGCAGGAGTTCGCCCGTGCCGGCGTCCACTTCGCAGACGTGCAGATGGTCGGAATTCTCATGATCGCGGCAGGTGACGACCTTCGCCACGACGACGCCCGTAAAGGCGGGCGCCACGCTCGTAACCTCCTCCACTTCGAGGCCCGCCATCGTCAGGGTTTCGGCGAGCGCTTGGGTGGAGAGTTCGGGATTGCAATACTGGCGCAGCCAGTCTTCGGTAAACAGCATCTTCTGAATCCTTTTTCGTCGGGGTACGGTTAGTTGAACTGACGCAGGAAGCGCAGATCGCCTTCAAAGAAGAGGCGCAGGTCATCAATGCCGTAGCGAAGCATGGTGAGTCGTTCCAGGCCCGACCCAAAGGCAAAGCCGATGTACTTTTCCGGATCCAGACCGTAGTTGCGAACGACGTTCGGGTGCACTTCCCCGGCGCCGGAAATTTCGAGCCACTTGCCCTTGCGCGGACCGCTCGTGAACATCATGTCCACTTCGACCGAAGGTTCGGTGAAGGGGAAGTAGGAGGGACGAAAGCGCACGACGAGGTCTTCGGTTTCGAAGAAGCGACGCAGGAAGTCGCTGTAGACGCCCTTCAGATCCGAGAAGCTCACGTTCGTGTCCATCCAGAGGCCTTCGACCTGATGGAACATGGGCGAGTGCGTCGCGTCGGAGTCGACGCGGAAGGTGCGTCCCGGAGCGATCGTCTTGATGGGAGGCGTGTGCGTGCGGGCGTAGCGCACCTGCATGGGCGAGGTGTGCGGACGCAAGGGCATCTGACGCCCTTCTTCGTCGACGCGGTCCACGTAGAAGGTGTCCTGCATCGAGCGGGCCGGATGGTTGGGAGGATTGTTGAGGGCCGTGAAGCTGAACCAGTCGCTTTCGATTTCGGGACCGTCCGCCACGTCAAAGCCGATCGAGCGGAAGATTTCCTCGATGCGCATCCAGGTGCGCATCACCGGGTGGATGCCGCCCTCGGAGCGGAAGCGTCCCGGCAGTGTCACGTCGATCGATTCGCTCGCGAGCTTGGCGGCGAGTTCCGCCTCGGCCATGGCCGTGCGGCGCTCATTCAAAAGCGCTTCGATTTCGGCCTTGGCGCGGTTGATTTCCTGACCGCGGGCCCGACGCTCTTCATGCGGTAGCTTCCCGAGCTCCTTCATGAGCGCGGTCAAAGCTCCCGTCTTGCCGAGAAAGCGCGCCTTGGCGTCTTCGAGCGCGGCGGGCTGCTCGGCCTGAGCAAAAGCCAGGCGGGCGGATTCGATAAGTTCCGAAAGTTCCTGCATAGCGGTGTCATCCTGAAAGCGGCGCGCCCGACAGAGCGCGTCGGCACGGGTTCGTGAGGCCCGTTCTGATACGTTTGAATTCCGTCGGGCGCACAGCCCGAAAGAGCTACTTTACTACCTTTTGCGGTGCAACGCCCTTCGCGACAATGCTTAGGAGGACAGTCGTAGCGTCCTCGCCGCACGGAACAAAAAAAAGAGACTCGGCGCGCGAGCAACCGAGTCTTCTTTATGCGTTCCGTTCGTAGCGTCCGCCCCGAAGGAACGGACGCCGCGATACGTTCACCGATCCAAAGATCAGGCGGCCTTGACCTGCGCGACGAGGGCGGCGAAGCCTTCCTTGTCGAACACGGCCATGTCGGCGAGGACCTTGCGGTCCAGGGCGATGCCGGCCTTCTTGAGACCGTTCATGAAACGCGAGTACGTCATGCCGTTGGCACGGGTGCCGGCGTTGATGCGGGCAATCCAGAGACGGCGGAACACGCGCTTCTTGTTGCGGCGGTCACGATAGGCGTACTGACCGGCACGCATGACGGCCTGCTTGGCAACACGATAGACGTTGTTGCGGCGCAGACGGAAACCCTTCGAAAGGGCAAAAATCTTCTTATGACGGGCACGGGCCGTCACACCACGCTTAACACGGGGCATCTTTAATCTCCTCTCACAAATCAGGCGTAAGGCAACATGCGACGCACGGACGCGATATCCGAATCATGAACGTTCGTCATGCCGCGGAGCTGACGCTTGTTCTTGGTCGTACGCTTGGTGAGAATGTGACGCTTCGTAGCGTGGGCGCGCTTGATCGAGCCGCTGGCGCGCGGCTTGAAACGCTTGGCGGCGGCGCGCTTGGTCTTCATCTTCGGCATTTGCCGGTTACCTCAATTTTTGGATGAATCCGGGGCGGCCTTCCGGAACGGAAGACGCTTGACAGAGCCTTGGATCCACTTGTTATAAAAACCGAATCAACCGAGCGGAAACCGCTCGGTTGAAATCGGGGAAGTGCGGATTGTACCGCAAAGAAAAAGAAATGTCAGAGAATCACTTCTTCTTTTTCGGAGCGAGCACCATGATCATCTGCCGGCCCTCGAGCTTGGGCTGATGTTCGACCTGGGCGATGTCGGCGAGTTCATTGCGAACCCGATCCATCAACTCCATGCCGAAGTGCTGGTGCGCCATCTCACGGCCGCGGAAACGCAGGGTCACCTTGGCCTTGTCGCCGTCCGTCAGGAAGCGCACGAGACTGCGAAGCTTGGTCTGGAAGTCGTTCTCGTCCGTAACGGGTCGGAACTTCACTTCCTTGACCTGAATCGTCTTCTGCTTGGCCTTGGCTTCCTGCGCCTTCTTCTGCTCCTGATAGCGGAACTTGCCGTAATCCATCAGGCGGCAGACGGGCGGCTGGGCGTTGGGCGCGATCTCGACGAGATCCACGTCCGCTTCCTCGGCCATGCGCAACGCTTCCGACGTACGAACAATACCGATCTGTTGGCCGTCGACGCCGGTCAGTCGGACTTCATGAACTCGGATCTCACCATTGATCCGATGCTTGCGATCTTGAGCTATGACACTACTCCTGAAAAAGTGATTCGACGGGTCGTCCGATCAGTGCGCAAAGGGCGCACGGCTGTCGTTTTCGGCTCGAACCATGGCGATGAAGTCGTCAAGCGACATCACGCCGAGATCCTTTCCGCCGCGAGCGCGGACGGCCACCGCACCGGCCTGCTTTTCCTTGTCGCCGACGACGGCGATGAACGGAATCTTTTGCAGACTGAGTTCGCGAATTTTATAGTTGATTTTTTCGTTGCGCAAATCGGTTTCAACCCGAATGTTAGCCTCGTGCAGTTTTTGTGCGACTTCTTTGACATAATCCGACTGCGCATCGGTAATCGAAGCGACCGCAACCTGCACCGGCGCGAGCCAAACCGGGAAGGCGCCCGCATATTCTTCGATGAGCATGCCGATCCAACGTTCGAGCGAACCGAGCATGGCGCGGTGCAGCATCACGGGCACCTTGCGCGTGTTGTCTTCCGCGACGTATTCGGCGCCCAAGCGGCCCGGCATCTGGAAGTCGACCTGAATCGTGCCGCACTGCCAGGAGCGGCCGAGGCAGTCCTTGAGGTGGTATTCGATCTTCGGACCATAGAAGGCGCCTTCGCCCTCGAGGATGTCGTATTTCACGCCGATGTCGTCAAGGCTCTTCATAAGAGCGGCTTCGGCCTTGTCCCAGGCGGCATCTTCGCCGATGCGCATTTCCGGACGGGTCGCGACCTTATAGGCGATTTCCGTGAAGCCGAAGTCCTTGTAGACCTTCTGGACGAGACGCGTGTAGTCTTCGCATTCCTTCAGAATCTGATCTTCCGTGCAGAAAATGTGGCCGTCGTCCTGCGTGAAGGCGCGCACGCGCATCATGCCGTGCAGCGAACCCGACGGTTCGTTGCGGTGGCACTGACCGAATTCACCATAGCGAAGCGGCAGGTCGCGATAGGAGCGAAGCGACGAATTGAAAAGCTGGATGTGACCCGGGCAGTTCATCGGCTTCAGAGCGTAGTAGCGGTTTTCCGATTCGGTCGTGAACATGTTTTCACGATACTTCGCCCAGTGGCCGGAGCGCTCCCAGAGGGAGCGGTCGAGGAGCTGCGGCGCCTTCACTTCCTGATAGCCGTTGTCCTGATAGACGCGGCGCATGTACTGCTCGACGACTTGCCAGAGGGCCCACCCGCGGGCGTGCCAGAAGATCATGCCCGGCGCCTCGTCCTGGATGTGGAAGAGGTCGAGCTCCTTGCCGAGGCGTCGATGGTCGCGCTTTTCCGCTTCTTCAAGCATGTGCAGGTACGCGGCCTGTTCGTCCTTCGTGGCCCAGGCCGTGCCGTAGATGCGCTGCAGCATTTCGTTCTTGCTGTCGCCGCGCCAATAGGCGCCCGCCACCTTCATGAGCTTGTGGACCTTAAGCTTGCCCGTAGACGGCACGTGAGGGCCGCGGCAGAGGTCGATGAAGTCGCCCTGACGATAGAGCGAAATCGTTTCGCCTTCGGGGATGGCTTCGATGAGTTCGGCCTTGTACTTTTCTCCCATGTCGAGGAAGAACTTCACGGCTTCGTCGCGCGCCATTTCGACGCGTTCGACCGGAAGGTCGCGCTTGACGATTTCGTCCATGCGGGCTTCGATCTTCTTCAGATCTTCGGGCGTGAAGGGACGTTCGAACGAGAAGTCGTAATAGAAGCCGTTTTCAATGGCCGGCCCGATCGTCACCTGCGCCGACGGGAAGAGTTCCTTGACGGCCTGGGCCATCAGGTGCGCCGTCGAATGGCGGATGAGTTCGAGACCTTCGGGATCGCGGCCGGTCACGATGGCGACCTCGGCGTCCTTCTCGACCACGTGGGAGAGGTCGACGAGACGACCATCCACGCGGCCCGCGAGAGCGGCCTTCGCAAGGCTCACGCTGATGTTCTTGGCGATGTCCAAGACGCTCGGAGCATTTTCAAATTCACGCTTCGAACCGTCGGGGAGAGTAATCGAAACCATGATTTTTCCTCGGTGAATGCAATGAGAGAAGGAGTACGGTTAAAAAAAAAGTGCGGCATGAGCCGCACTTCTTTGTCCGATCAACTTTGTTGTGACAACGATCCGCCCACGCCCTTAACTTTCCGTTGAGGGTGTTGTTGTGCGAAGCGTCGTTTCGATGCACATAGTCAACCGTTCCGTATGAATTCTGGTAGGCACGATTGGATTCGAACCAACGACCCCCACCATGTCAAGGTGATGCTCTAACCAACTGAGCTATGTGCCTGAAAGAGAGAAGTGGAATTATGCACCATCTCGAAGAAAAAAGCAAGCCTCTTTCAGAAAAATTTGCCGATCCGCTCCAATTCCCGTCAAATGCGTTTGGCCCAAAGGACGCCGGGCACCTCGCGGATGAGCGCGAGCACGCGCTTCAGGCCTTCGGTCGAAGGCGTTTCGATCTTGAATCGCATGTGCGTATCGCCCTTGATCACCTGCGTGCTGAGTCCCGTGACGCGGTGCTTTTCTCGCACGAAGATTTCCGAGAGGTCCTTCAAAAGTCCGAGACGCTCATTGGCCACGATAAGGAGTTCCGCGGGATAGACCGAATCGGCTCGAGCCTTGCCCCAGCTCACTTCGATGAGACGTTCGTGATCCTCCTCGGAAAGTTGCTTGAGGTTCGGGCAGTCCGCACGGTGAATCGTGACGCCGCGGCCGCGGGTGACGTAGCCAACGATTTCGTCGGGCGGCACCGGATGGCAGCAGCGAGCAAGCTGCGTCAGAAGCGAATCGACGCCGACGACGAGCACCTGCCCGGAAGTCTTCGTAGGCTTTGCCGCGCTCACGAGCGACGGTTCTTCCTCCTTGGGCGCTTCCTTTTCGGGCATCACGGCCTGCTGCAGCGCCGTGATCGAAAGTTCGTCCTTCGCAAAGGAGAGGCACAGGTTGTCGACCGAATCAAAGCCCAGGCGCTTGGCGAGCGCATCGAGCTTGACGGCGGTCTTGCCGAGGCGCGCGAGTTCCTTGTCGATGCGCTCGCGCCCTTCGGCGATCTGGCGTTGCGTGAGCTGTGCGTTGAACCACTGCCGCACCTTGTTGCGCGTGCGCGGACTCGCCGCGTAGCCGAGTTCCGGATTGAGCCAGTCGCGGCTCGGCTGACCGACCTTGCCGGCGATGATTTCGACCGTCTGTCCCGTCTGCAGCTTGTAGTTGAGAGCCACCATCACGCCGTCGACCTTGGCGCCCTTCATTCGGTGACCGAGTTCGGTGTGAACGAGATAGGCGAAATCAACGGGCGTCGCCCCCTGCGGAAGTTCCACGACGCGGCCTTGGGGCGTGAGACAGTATACGTGGTCGTCCTGCACCGCCTCCCCCCCTTCGGGCTTCGTCATGTCGCTTCGCCACGCAAGAAGCTGGCGCAGCCACGCGACGCGCTGTTCGTCCGCGGCCGAGGCGCCGAGCGAATTCCCCGCCTCCTTATAGCGCCAGTGCGCAGCCACGCCGAGTTCGGCGAATTCGTGCATCGCGCGCGTACGGATCTGAATTTCGATGGGCCGCCCCGCCTTGTCCGTCACGACGGTGTGCAGCGACTGATAGCCGTTGGGTTTCGGGTTTGCGATGTAGTCGTCGTACTCCTTCGAGAGGATTGGAAACTCTTCCTGCACGATCGAGAGCACCGTGTAGCACTCTTCGACCGTCCCGACGATGATGCGCACGGCCCGGATGTCAAAGAGCTGATCAAAGCGCAGGTGCTTTCGCTGCATCTTCTTCCAGATGGAATAGATGTGCTTCGGGCGCCCCGAGACGTCCGCCGTGATGTGATTCTTGCGCAGAAGCTCCTGAATGCGCGCCACGGCCTTGTTGATGAGCTCGATGCGCTCGGCGCGGTTGCCCTCCAGTTCGCGCGCGATGGCGTGGTATTCCTCGGGACGCGTGAAGCGAAGCGAGAGATCCTCGAGCTCCCACTTGATCTGCCAGATGCCGAGACGGTTGGCGAGCGGCGCGTAGAGCGCGAGCGTGTCTTCGCCATAGGCGCGGCTCTGCTCGCCCTTGCTCGAAGCGAACCAACGCAGAGTCTGCAGACGGCTCGCGAGTTTCAGGAGCACGACGCGCAAATCCTTGCACATGGCAAGGAGCATGCGGCGCGCCGTTTCGGGATCGGTTCGGGCGGCGTCTTCCCCTCGCGTGCGGTTCGAGAGATCGTTGATGCGCCCGAGTTCCTGCACGAGGCGGTTGACGTTCGCGCCGAAACTCTTTTCAATCCATTCGCCCGAATTCTGAACGATGGAGGGCACGCAAAAGAGATAAGCCGCGGCCACGAGTTCGGGGTCGTTTCGAAAGCCCCGCAGAATTTCGGCGATGCCGTCGGCATGCGCCAGCGCGTTTTCGCCCGTGGAAAGCGTTACGTTTTTATAAAGAGGCTCCGCCAGGGTGCGGGCCAGGTTCACATCGATCGTCGGCGCTGCTGCTTCGGTCGTCACAGCTCCCTCCTTCCTTTCTCGGCGGTACGTTTTTCTTCGCCGTGTCTGAAAAGTATAGAGAAGATTCTCTTGAGAAGAGCGGCGCCGCATTCCGGCGGTTGTTTCAAAGCGTAGGGCGGGATGGAAATCATCCCGCCCCGGCTCGAAAAATTTCGGACTCCGCGCTTGCGCTTAGTACTGACGGCCGACCGTGATCAGCCAGCTGCGGCTCTCGTACCCGTCGGCACCGCCGGCAAAACGCCCCGACGCCGCAAAGCGGTAGTTGCGCCAGGCGCCGCGCACGCCGAAGGCCCCTTCCCCGCGCACGCGGGCGAGCTTGTTCCCGCGCCACGAGTCGGAGAGCTCTTTCGAGGCCCAGGGCGCCTCTATGCGCCCCTTGCGCCGCAGTTCTCCCGCGTAGCCCCAGGCGCTCAGCTCGGCAAAGCCCGTCCACCCTTCGAGCCACTTCACGTTCGGGAAAAGAACGCTTTCCCACCGGGCGCCGAGCCCCAGACTCGCGAAGATTCTCGCGTCGGTCTTTTCGCGCACGACCGCGTCGTCCCCTGCTTTCCACTCGTGGGAGTAGTCGGACATGCGGTGCAGAGCTGCCGCCCCGAAGACCCGCCATGCCTCGCCCGTCCCCACGGGTAGCGAATAGAGGCCACCGACGGTGCAGAGCATGGGACTCACGTCCCGCGCCGAAAGATAAACGTCCGACGAAGGCGAGTAGGAAAGATCTTCCGACCCCTCAGACCAGTCCGCAAAGAGGAGCGCGTCGCCTCGGCCGAACGGCCGCTGCCACCAAAGCGCCGCGCCCGTCACGGTCGAATCGGCTTCGGTTCCGTAGTGCACCCCCACGGTCGTCGTGCGGTCTTCGTAGCGCATCATCGCCCCGAAGGTGTCGTCGCCGCGCGACCAGACGCCCGCAAGGCGAAAGCCCGTTCGGTCGGTTTCACGACGGTCGGCCGGGCGCTTGTGGGCGGCCGTCTCCGACTCGGACGTTGCGTCCGTGACCTCCACCCAAAGCGAGATTCCCAGAGAATCCGCGGGATTGCGCAGTTTCTTGCGCTCGCCGGGCGTCGCCTTTTCCCACGCCTTTTCATAGGCCTTGCGGTCGGTCTCGCTCACCCAGAGCGGTAAAACGGGCTTAGCCGCCCTCCCGGTTCGCCAGAGTTGCGGCGCGAGACTCGAAGCGTCGTTTACCATGTCCTCTTCAAGGCCGGTGCGCAGATGCGCGGTCGCGAGGTACTCGACGGCGGGCCCGAGGTCGGAGCCGTAAGCGGCGGTCGCAAAGAGTTCGTCCTCGAGAAAGTCCCGCAGGGCCGCGGGCATCCATTGGTCGTCCAACGCGTCGACGAGTTTCGAAGCAAATCCTCCGAGCGGCCCCGTGTGCCGGGCCTTGTAGGTCGTAAAGATCACGTCGCCGCCCGAAACGACGAAGTTTCCTGAAAGACCGCTGTCGGGGAGATACACCGTAAGATTGTCGAGTCCTGAAATCTCAAGATTCCCGAAGAGAACGTGCCAGTCCTTCTGCGTCTGCGCAAACGTATCCTTGGTGACGAGCACGAGCGCGCCCGGATCGAAGGAGACGGTCCCCGAACCGGACAGATGGGATTCCTGACCGGAGAGCGTTCCCGACAAAATGAGGCGTGCGTCGCCGCCCACGGCGATGTTCGCACCTTGCTCGGCATTTCCCAGCGCGAAGAAAACGTTGTCCTTTACCTCAAAGGAACCGTCGATCCAAAGGGTCGGACGGGCGAAGTCTTGACTGTTGATCCGATCCCATTGCGAGAAGTCGGGAATATCTTCTTGCTGCGCCCCCAGATCCGTCACCACGACGGCCGCGCACCTGCCGGCATGAACGGAAAAACGTCCGCCAAAGCCGTCGAAAGCTTTCCGATCGAGCCGCAGCAGCGTCGGCGGAGCCCCCGCGAACTCATCCGAAGTCGAGGCTTGCAGATCGACGGCGAGCGACGACGAGTCGTGGCCGGACACCCGAAGAAATTCAACGTCGGACGATGCCCCTCCCTCGCCGTCGGGGGAGCCCTTCAAGATCAACGCGTTATCTCCGGAGAGGCGTACGTTGAGCTGCACTTCAATCGTTCCTTCCTCCCAGACGTCGCTCCGGTTTTGGAACTCAACGGTTTTGAAAGGGATCGTTTCCCGCGGGATCGGCGACGAAAGAAAAGCGGAGGAAGACGGAAGCGCTCTCGTCGGAAGCGTCGAGAGGGAATCAATGGACGAAGCGGCCGCGGCGGCGCTCAAAGAGAGAAAAACGCCCGAGAGCGTCAGAACGAAGCTTCGTCGGGCGAAGGATGGTTGTGCGTTTGGCACGGCGGTCTCCTTTTCGTTGGAAAAGAGCGGCCGCCGTCCAACGTTTGTTCTTAACGTCCGGCAAGCCGCGGAAAAGCAGCTCGCGCATTGTCGGTACTCTGGCGCGCGGCTTCTCCAAGGCTCACGCCCCGAAGTTGCGCGGCGAGCCGGCCGTATTCGGCGAGATCCGCGGGTTCGGTGCGCAGTTCGCCCCGGTCCCGTCGGGCGGAGGACGGCATGTCGGGAGCGTCCGTTTCGAGCACCCAGGCCCAGTCCGGCACTTCGGAGAGATGTCGGCGGATGCGGCGGCTCCCTTCGTAGGTCGCAGCGCCACCGAATCCCAGTCGAAAGCCGAGCGACAGGAAGGCCTCGCGCTCGACGTCGGAGCCGTTGAAAGCGTGGATGACGCCCGTCACCCCGCGGCGCCTCCGCAGATACTTGAGCACCCGGGAGGCGGACTTTCGCACGTGCACGGACACCGGCAATGCAAGCTTCGCGGCGAAGTCTAGCTGTCGGGCAAAGAACGCCTCATCCCGCATATGCGGGTTCTCTTCGAGTCCGATCTCGCCTATGCCGACGAACAGAGGATCGTCCAGCGCCTCGTTCAACCTGTCCCACAATAAATTCAAGTCTTCATCTTTTGACTGGTCGACATATAGCGGATGAATTCCCAGCGTGTAGTGAATTTGCAACTTTCGGGCGCGAAGCACCACCCGACTCCAGTCCGCCGCACTGCCCGCAGTGATTACGGCGTCCGTGACGCCGAGGCTTTTCGCACGCTCCCACAGCGCATCAACATCCTTGTCGAAAATGTCGACCTGCAGATGATTGTGCGTATCGACCCACTCGACCTCACTCATGAATCCGTCCCGAAAGCAGCGTGACCGTGCGGTCGCACCGCGCCGCAAGCGCTCGATCGTGTGTCACGATCACGATCGCCGTTCCCTTCTCGCGCGCGAGCGACAAAAAGAGATCGAACACCGCCGAAGCCGTCTCTTCGTCAAGATTTCCCGTCGGCTCGTCGGCGAGAATGCAGTCGGGATCGGTCACGACCGCGCGGGCGATGGCGACGCGCTGCCTCTCGCCTCCCGAGAGCTGCGAAGGGAGATGATCCTCCCGGTGCGAAAGGCCGACGGCGGCGAGAAGCCTGCGGGCGCGCTCCCTCGCCTCCTCCTTGGGAAGGCGTCGAATCCAAAGCGGCATCGCCACATTGTCGAGCGCCGTGAATTCGGGGAGCAGGTGATGGAACTGATACACGAACCCGAGGTGGGCGTTGCGCAGTCTTCCCCGGGCGTTCGATGAGAGGCCCGTCATCGATTCGCCCGCCACGGTTACTTCGCCCGCGTCGACCGTGTCGAGGCCGCCGAGCGCGTGCAAAAGCGTGGACTTTCCCGACCCCGAAGTGCCGAGGATCGCCACGGTTTCCCCGCGGCGAACGATGAGGTTCACGCCCCGCAGCACGGGGACCGCCGTCGCGTCGTCGCGGTAGCTCTTCTCGACGTCCCGCGCCTCCAACACCACATCTTTCTCATTCATAACGCAGGGCCTCCGCAGGATGGGTTTGCGCCGCGCGCCAGCTCGGATACACCGTGGCGACGAGGCTCAAGAGGAAGGAAAAGACCGCGATCGGAACGATGTCGCTCATGCGCGGGTCCGACGGCATCGACGAGATGAAATAGATCTCCTTGGGGAGGAATTCGACGCCCAGAAGCGCTTCGATCGCCTCCACGATGGCGCCCACGTTGTAGGCGACGGCGAGCCCCGCCGCCGTCCCGACCGCGACGCCGAGAAGTCCCACGATCGCCCCCTGCACGACGAAGATCGTCATGATCGAGCCGCTCGAAGCGCCGAGCGTGCGCAGAATCGCGATGTCGGAACGCTTTTCCTTCACCGTCATCACGAGGGTCGACACGAGTCCGAAGGCCCCGACCAGAACGATGAGGAAGAGGATGATCCCCATCATGCGCTTTTCAACCTGCACGGCGGCAAACCACGTGCGGTTCTGCCGCGACCAGTCCGCCGCCCAAAATCCGGAGGGAAGAACCGAGAGAAGCCGCTGCGCGATGACGGGCGCTTCGTTCATGTCCGTCGTCTTGACGCGCAGTCCCTGCGGACCGCCCGTTCGAAAGAGCGCGGCCGCGTCGTCGACGTGCACGACGGCCATGCTCGAATCGTATTCATAATGTCCGCTCTGAAAAAGCGCCGCGACAGTGAACTGCTTCATGCGGGGGACAAGTCCCGTCGGCGTCATGTTGCCTTCGGGCACAAGGAGAGCCACTTTATCGCCCGGACGCACCCGAAGGGCGTTGGCAAGATCTCGCCCGAGAATTACGCGAAAGCTTCCGGGCTCTAGCACCGAAAGCTCGGCCCCGTCCCGAAGCTGCATGGCGAGGTCGCTCACCGCGCCTTCCGCGGCGGGATCGACCCCCTTCACGACGGCCCCGCGCACCGTACGCCCGGAGCTCAAAAGTCCCTGTCCGGTCACGTAGGGTGCCGCCGCAACGACGCCCGGCACCTGAAGGACGGCATCCGCGAGCGGATGCCAGTCTTGGAGGGCGCCTCGAGGGCCCATCACCTCAATGTGCGGCACGACGCTGAGCATGCGGTCGCGCACTTCCTTCTGAAAGCCGTTCATGACGCTCAGAACGATGATGAGCGCCGCGACGCCGAGCGCGATCGAGGTCACCGACATCGCGGAAATGAAGCTCATGAAGCGGTCTTTTCGACGGCCCCGCCGCCCCGCTCTCGTGTAGGTGAGACTGATGAATAGTTCAAAGGGTGTCTTCACGGGAAAGGTTCCGAGTAATCGTCAGAGCCGACATTGTACGATGCACGTCGGCGGCAAGATCGCTAAACTTTGCGCCACACACAGCCATCCGAAGAAATACAGATGTCCAATTGTTACGTACTCCTGCCCGGCGCCCGACTCGATCGCGGGAGCTTTGAGCGCCTCTCGTCCGACAGCCGGGCCCTGCTCGAACGGTTCGGCAAGGGTGTCGAAACCGTCAAATTTCAAACGCTCGTCGACGACGTTCACGCGCACGCCGCCCACTACGTATGGCTCTGGCGCGTGCTCGGTCAGAAGAGCAATTTCCCGCCGATCGCCCCGCTTCTGTGGCGAAGTTTCGACGCGCCCCATCTGAGCGAGGCGATGGCGCTTCTGACGCCCTTCACGGAAAAAGAAGGCCGAATCGAACCCGTCCGCTTTGAGGAACTCGAATTCCTGCGTGTCTTCGACGTGCTCCGCCGCGTTGCGCAGGAGAAAGGTCTGCGGCTTCAGAGCTGGGACGGCCGCCTCTTTCTCACGGGCCCCGAGGACTTTGCCTTCGACGCCACGCCCGCCCCCGTTCTTTCGGGCCTCCCCGCCCGGAAGCGCCGCATCGAGGGCAACGGCGCCGAAAAGGCCGAGGCCTTCCTCAAGGCGGCCGAAGAAGCGCTTCGCCCGATCCTCGAGGTTCGTCTTCATCTCTCCGACGCGGGGCGCGCCAACTTCCGTCTTCGTCCCTCGACGATCCGCGCCCTATGGACGGACGATCCAATCGTGCGCGGTCTCGCCGTCGCGGCGGGACTTCGCCCCGACACAATCGGGACGCTCTCGCGCCCGATGCCGCCTTCGCCTCCGGGAGACGCCGTCGTCGTCTTCGACGATCTCTTCACCCCGGCCCGCACGGGCGATATCGAAGCCTGGGAAGACGCGCTTTCCAAGGTGCTCGAGCGTTGGAACGATCTTTTGAAGCTCAAGTCCCGCTTTGACCGCTTCATTCCGATCGCCTTCGGATGCACGGCGTCGGCAACGCTTCTTCCGCCCGAATCGGGACTGCTTTCGCTCTTCAAACGACCCAGCGTTCAACCCGAAGCCTGGTGCGTCGACGGCTCGGAGGCGGCATGACGACCTTCGTCACCCGTCCCTACGATCCGAACGCCGCGAACGTTCTCACGACGGCGGGGTATCTCCCGCCCGTGGCGCGGGCCCTCTCGGCGCGCGGCATCCGCTCGCCCGAAGACCTCAACGAAACCTGGAGCGGCATGCTCGCTCCGGACCTTCTCACGGGAATCGACCGCGCCGCCGAACGGCTTCTTGCCGCTCGTACCCGCGGGGAACGCGTCACGATCGTCGCCGACTACGACTGCGACGGCGCCACGGCCTGCGCAGTCGGAATCCGAGGCCTTCGCGCGCTCGGCCTCTCCGTCGACTACTTCGTACCCGACCGTGTTCGCCACGGTTACGGCCTCACGACCACGATCGTCGATCTCCTGGTCTCCCGTCCGAATCCTCCGCAGGTCATCCTCACGGTGGACAACGGCATTTCTTCGGCCGAGGCCGTGCGGCACGCAGCGACGCTCGGGATCGACGTCGTCATCACGGATCATCACCTTCCCGCCGACGACACGCCGCCCGCCGTCGCGATCGTGAATCCCAATCAGCGCGGCTGCGGATTTCCTTCAAAGTCGCTCGCAGGCGTCGGCGTCATCTTTTACGTGCTCCTCGCCCTTCGCGCGAGACTTCGCGACGCGGGTGCCTTTACGGCGCAGACGCAGCCCCGCCTCAACGAACTCGTCGACCTCGTCGCCCTCGGCACGGTGGCCGACGTCGTGAAGCTCGACAAGAACAACCGCATCCTCGTCTCGCAGGGACTCAAGCGCATCCGCGAAGGGCGCACGCACCCGGGAATCGCCGCGCTCTTCAGCGTGGCGCGCAGCAGCATGGGAAACGCCTCGGCGCGCGACTTCGGTTTTCGCATCGGACCGCGCATCAACGCGGCCGGGCGTCTCGCGACGATGGAATACGGAATCGAGTGTCTGCTCACCGACGACCCCGATCGGGCGCGTCACTACGCCGAAGCGCTCAATCAGATCAATCAGGAGCGCCGCGAACTCGAAGAGGAGATGCAGCACGCCGCGGACCTCGCGGTCGCGGCCGCCGACATCGAACACGTGCACGCCCTGTCACTCCTTGACGACAGCTTCAGCGAAGGCGTCGTCGGTCTCGTCGCCTCGCGCATCAAGGAAAAGGTGCACCGCCCGACCATCGCCTTCGCCCGCACGGCCGAAGGTGAACTCAAGGGCTCGGGGCGCTCGATTCCGGGCATTCATCTGCGCGACATGCTCGATCTCGTCTCCAAGATCGAGCCCGGCCTCATTCTTCGCTTCGGGGGACATGCCATGGCGGCGGGCCTCACCATCCGCGAAGAGAGTTACGAGCGCTTCGGCCGCGCGTTTGAGGCGGTGGTCGCCGAGCATGCCAATCCGGCCGTCTTCGAGCGAAACGTACTGATCGACGGAGGTCTTGCGCCCGACGAGATTTCCGAGCGCCTCTGTCAGACGCTCGAGCGCGGCATCTGGGGACAGGGCTTTGAAGCGCCGCTCTTTGCCAACGACTTCCGCGTCGTGCGGCAGACCGTTTTGAAGGACGCACATCTCAAGCTTTCGCTCGAGTTGGGCGGTCAGCGTTTCGAAGGGATTTTCTTTCGCCGCAACGCCCCGCTTCTTACCGCGTCGCGCCTTGCCTACCGTCCCACGATCAACGAGTTCAACGGCCGACGCCTCATCCAGCTTCTCGTCGAAGCGGTGGAATCCTGACCTTTCGTCCTCTCGGGAAAATCAGGGGCTCGACGCCCCCGAGATTTTCGTACCGTTGCCCAACCCGTTTGAACGACCCAATCTTCAGCTCTCTTGCTCGACGGAGAGCGGCGTCGGAAGCGCGGCCGTCTTTGCTCCCGCCGATTTGTCGGCCCGCCGACATTCCATCCAAGAGCGATGTGAACCCGTACCGACTTCCTTTTTTCGATCGGAAAAATCGCGCCCACGACGAACCCGAAAAACCCCATCCATCTATAATGAAAGGCTCCCGCGGCCGCCCGTTCGCCGGGCGGCCTTTTTTTTCATCTTTTTTTTCCCCGAAGGAAGCCGAACGTTTCTCGTCGGCCCCTTCCAGAGAGTTTTCCATGGAAGTCGAACGCATCAATCAGATTCAGAACATGACGGAAGATCTGCGCCACCGCCTGATCGAACTTCGGAGGTATCTTTGACGTCGATCGCAAAGCGCGCCGACTCGAAGAAGTAAACCGGGAAGTGGAAAATCCGGATCTTTGGAACGATCCGAAACACGCCCAGGAAATCAGCAAGGAAAAGAAGCTCTTGGACGACATCGTCGGCAGCTTCAACCGGCTCACGGCCGGTGTGAACGACGCGGCCGACCTCTTCGAACTTTCCATGGCCGAAGAAGACTGGGAAACGCTCGAAGCCGTCGGACAGGACGTTGAAGCGATCGAACGCGAAGTCGCCCAGCTCGAATTCAAGCGCATGTTCAACCAACCGATGGACTCGTCGAACTGCTACCTTGAAATTCAGGCGGGCGCGGGCGGCACCGAAGCCCAAGACTGGGCGAGCATGCTCGAACGCATGTACATGCGCTACGCCGAACGCAAGGGCTTCAAGGTTACGCTCGAAGAAGAATCCGCCGGCGACGTCGCCGGGATCAAATCCGCCACGCTCTTTATCGAAGGCGAATGGGCCTACGGGACGCTTCGCACCGAAACGGGCATTCACCGTCTCGTGCGCAAGAGCCCGTTTGATGCGAACGCCCGCCGTCACACGTCTTTCACGTCCGTCTACGTCTATCCCGAAGTCGACGATTCGATCGAAATCGAGATCAATCCCGCCGACCTCAAGATCGACGTCTTCCGCGCATCGGGCGCGGGCGGTCAGCACATTCAGAAGACGGAATCGGCCGTTCGAATTCACCACGTTCCTTCCGGCATCATCACAATCTGCCAGGACGACCGTTCGCAGCACCGCAACCGCGAAAAAGCGATGCAGCAACTGAAGGCCAAGCTCTACGAGCTGGAAATGCGTAAGCGCATGGAAGAACAGACGAAGCTCGAAGAGTCGAAATCCGACATCGGCTGGGGTCATCAGATCCGCAGCTATGTGCTCGACCAGTCGCGCGTCAAGGATTTGCGCACCAACGTGGAAACCGGCAACACCGGAGCCGTTCTCGACGGAGACCTCGATCAGTTCATCGAAGCCTCTCTGAAGCTCGGCGTCGGCGCCGCCTGATCAATTTAGACAAGGATTTGGAAACCATGTCCGAAGAACAAGTTCAGAATGCCGCGCTGGCGGCGGAAGACGAAAACCACATCATCGCGGAACGCCGCGCCAAGCTTCTTCGCCTGCGCGAAAAGGGCGTCGCCTATCCGAACGACTTTCATCGCGAAGACCTCTTCGGCGATTTGCGCGCCAAGTACGGCGAAATGACCGCCGAAGAGCTCGAAGCGGCCGCGCCCGAAGTCGCCTGCTCGGGCCGCATGATGTTGAAGCGCGTCATGGGGAAGGCGAGCTTCGCCACCGTACGCGACTTCACGGGCGAAATGCAGTACTTCATCACGCCCGCCGACGTCGGTGAAGAAACCTACGCCGACTTCAAGACCTGGGACCTCGGCGACATCGTCGCCATCAAGGGGACGCTCTTTCGCACAAAGCGCGGCGAGCTATCGATCCGCGCACGCGAACTGCGTCTGATGACGAAGAACATCCGTCCGCTTCCCGACAAGCACAAGGGCCTCTGCGACACGGAAATGTGCTATCGCCAGCGCTACGTCGACCTCATCATGAACGAAGAGTCGCGCCAACGCTTTCTCACGCGCTCGAAGGCCATCGCCTCGATCCGCAACTACATGCTTGCGCACCGCTTCCTCGAAGTCGAAACGCCGATGCTCCACCCGATTCCGGGCGGCGCCAACGCCAAACCCTTCGTGACGCACCACAACGCGCTCGACATGGACATGTACCTGCGCATCGCGCCGGAACTCTATCTGAAGCGCCTCGTCGTAGGCGGCTTCGAACGGGTCTTTGAGATCAACCGCAACTTCCGCAACGAAGGCGTATCGGTTCGTCACAATCCCGAATTCACGATGATGGAGTTCTACTGCACGTACTGGACCTATCTCGATCAGATGGAATTCACGGAAAACCTCCTGCGCACCGTCGCCATCGAAGCCACCGGTTCCGCCGTGATCGAGTACCAGGGCATGACGATCGACCTCTCAAAGCCCTTCGCGCGTCTGACGCCTTTTGAAGCAATCAAGACCTACGCGCCGCACTATACGGACGAAGAGCTGCAGGACGAAAACTTCCTGCGCGCCGAACTTGCCCGCCTCGGCGAACCGCAGCCGGAATTCGCCGGCCTCGGCGCCCTGCAGATGGCGCTCTTTGAAGAAACGGCCGAGTCCAAGCTCATTCAGCCGACCTTCATCATCAACTTCCCGATCGAGGTCTCGCCCCTGGCGCGCGCCTCCGATACGGATCCGACGATGACGGAACGCTTCGAGCTCTACATCGCCGGCCGTGAAACGGCCAACGGCTTCTCGGAACTGAACGATCCGGAAGACCAGGCCGCCCGCTTCAAGGCCCAGGCCGACGCCAAGAGCCACGGCGACGACGAAGCCATGTACTACGACGCCGACTACATCCGCGCGCTCGAATACGGCCTCCCGCCGACGGGCGGCTGCGGCATCGGCATCGACCGCTTCGTGATGCTCCTCACGAACGCCTCGACGATCCGCGACGTGCTGCTCTTCCCGCACATGCGTCCGGAAACGAACCTCGCCGGATGACGGGCTTCGTTTCTCAGCAAACGGCGCTTCCGCCCGACGGGCGGGGCGCCGTTTTGCTGTGGCGAAACGCGGTTGCGGGGCGTCCCGTCGACTGGGCGGCCGAGCGCCTCCTTTCGGCGGGCGTTCTCATCAACGGCCGCTTTGTTCTTCCGGAAACGCGAACCGAACGGGAAGCCTGGTTTGCGGGGCTCTTCGCACTTTTTCCGGAACTAGCGCCGCTTGGCGAAAAACTGCCCCTTCGCTCGGGCGGGGAAACGATCGCGCTCGTCGACCGACAGCTCTTTCGCCCTCTTGGTCTTCCGACCGTCTGCGTGCGTCTCTGGATTCTGGAGGGGAAACGATTCTGGCTCGGGAAGCGGAGCGCCCGAAAGCGCATCGGTCCGGGACTCTGGGACTCTCCCGTGGGCGGACTCCTCTCGGGCGACGAATCCCCTCGGGAGGCTCTCTTTCGAGAAGCTTATGAAGAGGCGGGCCTGCGTCTGGAGAACCTCACCCTCCTCGAAGGGCCCAACCTCACGGAAGACCGGCTCGTACCCGAAGGACGTCTTGTCGAAACTACGCTCAACCGCTTGCTGCGCACGCCCTCTCCTCCCCGACTCGCCGCCCGCGACGGCGAAGTCGAGCGCTTCGAATCCTTCAGCGCTCAAGAGGTTCGCTCGCTCATCCTTTCAGGACGAATGCTCTCCGACGCGGCCCGATCCTGGTCAGTACTCGCCGAACGCCTCCATTGAAAAAAGGTCTCCGAACCGCCGTTCGGAGACCTTTTGTCTTACACCCCACCCGCCTCAATGCTCTTTGGCGTGATTGCGCGAGTACTTCGGGATTTCGATCGTGATGTCCTCTTCCCCCACCGTCGTCTGACAGGAGAGACGCGAGTAAAGACCCGCGCCCCAGGCGGCATCGAGATGATCGAGCTCGTTGTCGGAGGGTTCGTTCAGAGAATCGAGCCCTTCGCGCACGTACACGTGGCAGGTCGAGCAGGCGCAGGAGAATTCGCAGGCGTGCTCGATCGCGACGCCGTGCGCAA
The DNA here is from genome assembly GCA_900545275.1 of uncultured Sutterella sp. Classification (GTDB taxonomy): domain Bacteria; phylum Pseudomonadota; class Gammaproteobacteria; order Burkholderiales; family Burkholderiaceae_F; genus Sutterella. Next base: position 15,908 of record UQYG01000005.1, on the reverse strand, counting down.
GAAGCGCGCGGGCGAGGTTGTCCCCCGGGACGGCTTCGAATTCAACCCCCTGCGGGCAGATTTCTTCATGCGGCAAAACTTTAACGAGAGGCATGGTTCACTCCTTCCCTTCGGAAGCAAAATCATCCACGGAATGTCCGGCGAGCGCCGCGAGAATCGAACGGTTCATGCGCCGGGCGGCAAAAGATTCGGTTTCTTTGGAGAGCGTTTCGATCGCGTTTCGGATGACGTCCGTATCGTCCGAGGTGACGAGCCCCGAGAGCGTCTCGACGAGTCCGTCGATGCGCGCGCGCTCTTCGGACGAAAGAAGATCGCCGTCGGCCTTCAAGGCTCCGTGAATCGATTCGAGAAGGCGGCGCGCTTCGACCTGCTGTTCGCGCAGTTCGCGAGCCGCCATGTCGGCTGCGGCCGAACCCGTGCCGTCGCGCAGCATACGGACGATTTCGTCGTCCGTAAGCCCGTAGGAGGGCTTCACCGTAACGGAGGCTTCGACGCCCGTCTCCTGTTCGCGGGCAGAAACCGAGAGCAGGCCGTCGGCGTCGACCTCAAAGGTCACGCGGATACGGGCCGCGCCCGCAGCCATCGGCGGAATGCCGCGCAGCTCGAAACGCGCAAGCGAGCGACAGGCGTCCACCACCTCGCGCTCGCCCTGCACGACGTGAATCGCCATCGCGGTCTGACCGTCGCGGAAGGTCGTAAAGTCCTGCGCCCGCGCGATCGGAATCGGACTGTTGCGGGGAATCACCTTTTCGACGAGCCCGCCCATTGTTTCGAGACCGAGCGAGAGCGGCGTCACGTCAAGAAGGAGCCAGTCGTCGCCCGAAGCGTTGCCGACGAGTTTGTTCGCCTGCATCGCGGCCCCGACCGCCACGACCTGATCGGGATCAATGTCGCTCAGGGGCTTGAGTCCGAAGGAGCGTTCCACACACTGCGAAATGATCGGCATGCGTGTGGCGCCGCCCACGAGAACGATCCCGCGGATGTCCTCGGTCTTGACGTCGGCGTCGTGCAAAACTCGGCCGACGGCGTCGATCGTCTTGCGAACGAGGTGACAGGTAAGGTCTTCAAAGGTCTTTCGCGTGAGCGTGAGGGTCGTCGTCCTGCCGTCGGCGAGCGTCACGGTGAGCGGCGTTTCCTCGAGCTCGGTGAGCGCCTCCTTCGCCGCGCGGGCGGCGTTGAGGAGGCGACGCTTTTCTTCCTGCGAGAGAATTCCGATCGAGCCGAATTCCTTACGCACCTCTTCGAGCGCCCAGCAGAAGACCCGGTGGTCGAAGTCGTCCCCGCCCAGAGCCGAGTCACCGCCGGTTGCAAGCACCTCAAAAACCCCTTTCGTGAGCTTGAGAAGCGACACATCGAACGTGCCGCCCCCCAAATCGTAGATGAGATAGAGCCCTTCGGCGCCGTTGTCGAGCCCATAGGCGAGCGCAGCGGCGGTGGGTTCGTTCAGAAGGCGAAGCACCGTGAGGTTCGCAAGCCGCGCAGCATCCTTCGTCGCCTGACGCTGAGCGTCGTCGAAATAAGCGGGCACCGTGATGACTGCGCCCGAAAGGGGTTCGCCTCCGAAGCGTGCTTCGGCGCGGTCGCGCAGGGTCTTGAGAATCTCGGCGCTCACCTCCACCGGCGTCTTGGGACCCGCCGCCGTGCGGATGCGCAACATCCCTTCGGCGTCTTCGATTTCATAAGGCAGATGCTCGGCGTGCTCGATGTCGGCGAGACGACGGCCGATCAGACGCTTGGCGGAGGAAACAGTGTTAGCCGGGTCGGACTCGGCCGCCGCAAGGGCGTCCGCTCCCGTCACGACGCTTCCGTCAGCGAGGTAGCGGACCACGGAGGGAAGGAGCTTTCGCCCTGTTTCGTCGGCGATCACTTCGGTGCTTGCGCTGATCACGCTCGCCACGAGCGAATTGGTCGTGCCGAGGTCGATCCCCACGGCCAAACGGTGTTCGTGCGGGGCGGCTGACTCACCGGGCTCCGCAATTTGAAAAAGTGCCATGACAGAAAATGTTCTCAAGCCGATGCGCGGCGCGCATCCTGCAAAAACTTGACGATGAAGAGCAGACGGCGTGCGAGATCGGCTCCACACACGGGGTCGTTCTCTCGATCAAAGGCCGCCTCGAGCGCCGCTTCGAGCGACTTCGCTTCGGATTCGACTTCTTCGAGAAGCGCACTGCGTTCGGTTTCGTCCGCCTCTTCGAGACGTTCGCGCCAGTCGAGCTGCTTCATGAGGAAGTCGGCGGGCATGCGCACCTGCCCCTCGGTCTCCACCTCGGCGCCGCGCTTTTTGGCGAGCCACACGGCGCGCTTCACGGGACTCTTCAGCGTTTCGAAGGCTTCGTTGATGACGGCGCTCCACTGTTCGGCGACGCGCCGCTCCGCAGCCGAGCGGTCGGCGAAGCGGTCGGGGTGAACCTTCTGCATCGCCGCACGATGGCGCTCGGCGAGAAGCGTCTCGTCGAGCGCGTACGTTTCGGGAAGTCCGAAGAGTTCGTAGGGACTCATTCGAACGTCAGACATGGAAGGATTCCCCGCAGCCGCAGTGAGACTTTTCATTGGGGTTATGGAAGCGGAAGCCCTCGTTCAGACCCTCGCGCGTGTAGTCGAGCTCCGTACCGTCGAGGTAGGGAAGGCTCTTCTCGTCCACGATCACCTTCACGTTGAAGCTTTCGTAGACCTTGTCGTCGTCGTGGATTTCGTCGGCGAACTCGAGCTTGTAAGCCATTCCCGAGCACCCCGACGTCTTGACGCCGAGGCGCAGACCAAGGCCCTTGCCGCGGCGGTCAATGTACTTCTGAACGTGACGGGCGGCGGCTTCCGTGAGCGTAACGGCCATACTGCACTCCTTACTTCTGCTTGGAACGGTAGTCTTCGATCGCCGCCTTGATCGCGTCTTCGGCGAGAATCGAGCAGTGAATCTTCACGGGCGGGAGCGCGAGCTCCTCGGCGATCTGGCTGTTCGTGAGCTGACCGGCTTCGTCGAGGGTCTTGCCCTTTACCCATTCGGTCACGAGCGAAGACGACGCGATGGCCGAACCGCAGCCGTAGGTTTTGAACTTGGCGTCTTCAATGACGCCTTCGTCGTTCACCTGAATCTGCAGGCGCATGACGTCGCCGCAGGCGGGGGCGCCCACCATGCCGGTGCCGACGTTGTCGGCGTTCTTGTCGAGCGTCCCGACGTTACGGGGGTGCTCATAGTGATCCATCAGTTTTTCGCTGTAAGCCATAGCGGTCTCCGAAGGGCGCCCGTTCGGGGCGCCCGACAAATTGATCAGTGTTCCGTCCAAGTGATCTTCGAGAGATCGATCCCTTCCTTGAACATTTCCCAGAGCGGACTCATTTCGCGCAGCTGCGCCACCTTCTCCGTGAGGGTCTTCACGACGAAGTCGATGTCTTCCTCGGTCGTGAAGCGACCGAGCGTAAAACGGATCGAGCTGTGGGCGAGTTCGTCGTCGCGTCCGAGCGCACGAAGGACATAGGAGGGTTCAAGCGACGCGGAAGTGCAGGCCGAACCAGACGACACCGCGATGTCCTTCAGGGCGAGCATGAGGCTTTCGCCTTCGATGTAGGCGAAGCTCACGTTGAGGTTGTGGGGCGAACGGTGTTCCCAGTCGCCGTTGAGGTAGACCTCGGGAATGTTCTTGCGGATGCCGTCCCAGAGACGGTCACGCAGCGCCTTGATGCGGGGCACTTCGACGTCGAACTCTTCCTTGGCGAGGCGGTAGGCTTCGCCCATGCCGACGATCTGGTGCGTGGGGAGCGTGCCCGAACGCATCCCGCGCTCGTGGCCGCCGCCGTGCATCTGACACTCGAGGCGCACGCGCGGCTTGCGGCGCACGTAGAGGGCGCCGACCCCCTTGGGACCGTAGACCTTGTGGCCCGAAAGACTCATCAGGTCGACGTTCCATTCGTCGACGTTGATCTTGATGTGGCCCGGCGCCTGCGTAGCGTCGCAATGGAAGAAGATTTTGTGTTCTCGGCAGATGCGGCCGATTTCGACGAGGTCCTGCACGACGCCGATCTCATTGTTCACCGCCATGACGGAGACGAGGATCGTGTCGGGCCGGATCGCGGCCTTGAGCTTTTCGAGATCGAGAAGCCCGTTTTCCTCGACGTCAAGGTAGGTGACTTCAAACCCTTCCGTCTCGAGATGGCGCATCGAGTCGAGAATCGCCTTGTGTTCGGTCTTCACCGTAATGAGGTGACGGCCCTTTTCCTTGTAGAAGTGCGCAATCCCCTTGAGGGCGAGATTGTCGGCCTCGGTCGCGCCCGACGTCCAGACGATTTCGCGCGGATCGGCGCCGATCAGCGCCGCGACGTGGCCGCGGGCCTCTTCCACGGCCTTTTCGGCTTCCCAGCCGTAGGCATGGCTGTGGGACGCGGGATTGCCGAAACGCTCGTAGAGGTACGGCACCATTTTGTCCACCACGCGCGGATCCACCGGGGTCGTGGCGGAGTAGTCCAAGTACACGGGCTTAGTCATGTGTATCGAAGCTCCTTAGGAGGTGACAGCGTCAGCGGGCGCTGCACGATCAGTAATGGTCGGGGTCAAAACAAATCAGTTGCGGCGCCGAACCGGAATGTCGGCAGAAACGTGCGCCTCCTTGCGGGCGGCGCGCTCTTCGTTGCGGCGAACCATGTCGGCAAGCGTCACGCGAGAGAGAAACTTCGACGTGACGCGGTTGAGATCTTCCCAAAGATGGTGCGTGAGACAGGCGGCGCCGCCCTTGCAGGTGTCGCCTCCATGACACTGAGTCGCATCGATGTCCTCGTCGACGGCATCGATGATTTGTCCCACGGAAATGTTTTCCGGCAGATCGCCGAGGCGGTACCCGCCGCCGGGGCCGCGGGCGCTCGTGACGAGACCGGCACGGCGAAGCTTGCAGAAGATCTGCTCGAGGTACGCCACCGAAAGGTTCTGGCGTTCGGCGATGAGCGCGATGCGCACAGGCGCCTCGCTCAAATGCAGCGCCAAATCCACCATAGCCGTCACGGCAAAGCGACCTTTCGTCGTCAGTTTCACGAACGTCTCCTTCTGCTGATCTTTGGGAAAACCCGATTGAATCGCTCGGATATTACGATAAAATTCTTGATTACGCAAGTAAGGTTTTACAAATTCGCACCCTTGCGAAAAGGGACCGAATTCTTTCGAAGAACAGCGCTCACGGGCCCCGTCGGCATATGTCGGGGGCGGGACGACTCGGCGCCAAAAGACAGCGCCGACGGTCCGACCGCCTTTTTTCCGTCGAAAAAAAGGCGGCGCCCCTCTGCACCGCCCAAACCTTCCCGGTGCCGAACCAGGCAGGAAGGAGAACGCAAGCCTCTTGGCCCTCAGCGCTTTTCCACCTGCGCCTGCTGATCGGCGGGATAGCGATCGCCCGAGATCTCGATTTGGTCGATTTCCGCTTCGAGCGCGCGCCAATCCGCGTCGCTCACCGCAAATTCGGCCGACCGGAAGTTTTCTTCCATGTGCGACACCTTCGTCGTTCCGGGGATCGGGACGATGAAGTCGCCCTTGGCCAAGAGCCAGGCGAGCGACACCTGCGCGGCCGTCATGCCGCGGGTGCGGCCGAAGCGGTGGAGCGCTTCGACGACGCGGTAGTTCTTGCGCAGGTTTTCCGGCGTAAAGCGCGGCAGCGTTTGACGATTGTCGCGCGCGGGATCGAACTGCGTGTATTCGTTGATGTCGCCTCCCAGGAAACCGCGGTTGAGCGGACTGTACGGCACGAAGCCGATGCCGAGTTCCTTCAGAGTCGGGAAAAGGAGCGTCTCGGGTTCGCGCCACATGATGTGGTATTCGCTCTGCACCGCCGTCACCGGGCACACGGCGTGGGCGCGCCTCAGGGTTTCGGGCCCCACTTCGCAGAGACCGAAATACTTCACCTTCCCTTCGCGGATGAGATCGGCCACCGTACCCGCAACGTCTTCGATCGGCACCTTGGGGTCGAGCCGGTGCTGATAAAAGAGGTCGATGTGGTCGGTGCGAAGGCGCTTGAGGGACTCTTCGCAGACGGCGCGAATTTGTTCGGGACGGCTGTTGAGTTCCCCGGGGAAATAGTAACCGTTTTCAATGCGGTGCCCGAACTTCGTCGCGATCTGCACGCGGTCGCGCACGGGTTCCAAGGCTTCCCCCGTCAGTCTTTCATTCGTGTGCGGCCCGTAGATTTCGGCCGTATCGAAAAAGTTGCAGCCGTGTTCGACCGCCTGACGAAAGAGCGACAGCAGCGCTTCGTGCGACGGCACGGCGCCGCGGTTGTACGAAGAGCCCATGCAGCCGAAGCCGAGGCTCGTCACGTTCATGGCGGCCCGACCGCTTCCGAGACGGCGGGTCTTGAGGATATAGGGCATGTCGGCCTCCGCCGGAATGCGGACGCCTGTCGCGGCGCGTGTCGACGAAAACGGCAGCGTGGTGCTCGCCGCCAAGGCGGCCGACGTGGTGATGAAGGCGCGGCGATGGAGTTTGTAGGTCATAAAAGTCTCCAAGAGTGAGCGGGAAATCCGCCGGGGCGGATCGTTGAGAAAAAAGAAAAGGCGAAAAAAGGGGAAGGCCGTCAGGGTGCGCTCGGTCCGCTCTTCCCCGCGACGGAACGTTCGACATAGTGCTCGACCGTCTCCCGGGCACCGCGAACCTCTTCGCGCGTGAGCGACAACGCATCGAGCACCCGCACCCCGGGAAGGTCCGCCCGGAGCGCGTCGATCGTGCCGGCCAGGCCGCCCGTACCGTGCACGACGATCGGCGCGACGGTCTTGCCGGCGAAGGCCGAAGCGTTTTCCTCGAGAAAACGCCTCACCCCCGCGGGCAGGGTGTAGCCCCAGTTTGGGACGGCAAGGACGATGCGGTCGGCTTCGCGAACGGCCTGTGCGGCCGCCCGAGTGCGCTCGGCAAGCGGCGGCCGCGTCTGGGTTTCGCGTTCCTCCTCGACCCGCGCGAGACAGACCCGATAGTCGGCGTCGTACGGGTCCCGAACCACGATGGGGCGAGGTTCGGTGCGCAAAGCGGCGGCCGACCACCGTGCGACGAGCCCCACGAGTCCGGGCGCCGCAAGGCTCGCGCCGCTTCGGGCGTCGATGCGCTCGGGGTGCTCCCTTTGCAGTGCGGCGAGCGCTTCGGGCGCCACGTTGTCGTATTGACTGAAATAGACGACGGCGACCGACGAAGCCTCGGCGGCTGGTGCCGCGAGGAAGGCTCCGAAGACAGAAAGCACAAGGGGCGGCACGCAAGCCGAAGTGATCCGCGCACGGCGCGGGGAAAAGAAAGAGATCTGCATGAAGTCCCTCCCGGGCGAAAAGAGTGTCCATATCGGTTCGAATGACCCTCAAGGGGCGCGGCGGAAAGTGAAGACGGCGCTGCTCGGCAGCTCGTCAAACACTTTCAAGTCGCTTGTCACCCGCCCCATCGGGAAGACCGCCATCGTGAGGCGGGGACGCGAAGACTGGTCGTAGAAAATCGCCACCGTGTCGTTGGTCGGGCAGTAGGTGAGCGTTCCGTTCTCAAAGCGGTAGTCCCCTTCGCCCGAAGTCCGGATTTCGCGCGGGCCTGCGGCGGGACCGTAGAATTCGCGACCGCCGAATTCCCCCATGCGCACCGTCATCGGGAGCATCGAGAGAAACTGATCGGCTTCGGGGCTCCCGTTCAAGGTGAGGGCGATTTCCCGCCCAGCCGCTTCACAGAGAATGCGTACGTCCCGGCTCGAAGGAAGGGCGCCCTCGAGCGCCGCAGATCCGAGCGTCTTTCCCACGGTCTCGAGCGCCTCGCCGGGGTTTTGCTGTACGGCGCGGTCTTCGAGCGAGATCGTGAAGCGCAGCTCAGCCCCGGGAAAGGCGGCCGCCACTTCCTGCGACATCCGGCCCGGACCGTATTGCGCGTGGGTCACGATCGTGCCGAGCACGGCGGGGTGCAGAGAGGGCGCGACGTCGCGCAGAAACTGACGCATAGGCAAGGACGAGCGCATGCTCCAGTTGGGTCCGGCCACCACGATCGTCCGGTAGCGCGCAAGGTCGGGGAGCGGCTTCAGGCGGACCGGGTCGCCTCTGCGGTTGCGCTCGATCGTTTCTTCGAAGTCGACCGGCAGGGCCGGCTCGGGTTCGATCGTATAGAGGTCGGCGTGCAGAAGCCGCGCGGCTTCTTCGGCGAGAAAACGGGTCGTTCCGACCTGACGGTCGCCAGGCATGCGCGACGCGCTCGTGAGGCCATCGACCGTGTCGGGTGCGGGCGTCTGGTCGCCCCGTGAATAGACAACGACGGCAACGGGTTCGGGGTAGGCCGGCGCCGTGTCGACGTCGGACGCGTCCGCCGCAGGCGAGAAGAAGGAAACCGTGCCGAGGCCGAGGACGCAAAGAGAAAAGAAAGGGGGACGAAGCATGAGAGTCTCCTGAAGTCGGAGCGGCCCGCGTTCGGGTTCGAACACCGGACCACCGCCTTGTCACCCATGCTAGGAATAGCTCTAAACTATGTCCAATATCGTTTCATCATCGTTAATTATGCATTTTATTGATGGTTGATTTTAGGCCTCCGGGAGAGTTGCTTTCGGAGGCGGGGAGACCGGATCATGCCGCTCGACTTTCGTTCGCTTCAAGCCTTCCTGACCGTCTGCGAGGAAGGCAACATTTCGCGGGCCGCGCAGGCGCTCTACCTTTCGCAACCCGCTCTCACGCGCCGCATGCAGGAATTGGAGTCGCACTACGGGGCCGCCCTCTTTCGACGCTCGAAAAAAGGCGTAACGCTCACGGAGGCGGGCTACCACCTCCAGGTGCGCGCCAAGGAAATGCTCGCGCTTGCGGATCGTACGGAGCGGGAAATGGAAGAAAACGCCGGCCGCCTCGGCGGCATCGTGCGCCTCGGGGTGGTGGAAACGAAAGCCGCGCCGCTGGCGGCCCGGTGGCTGCGCGACTGGTGCGCCGACCGTCCGAAAGCGCAGTTCGAACTCTATGCGGCGGACGGCGACGACGTGCGCCGACTGCTCGACGAAGACCGTCTCGACATCGCGGTCCTACTCGAGCCCGTCGAAACGGCCAAATACGAGTCGATCGCCCTACCCTGTTGGGAACGCTGGGGCGTCGTCGTACGCTCCGACGATCCGCTTCTCACGGAGCCAGTCCTCACGATGGAGACCCTGCGCCGGATGAAACTCATCCTGCCGCGGCGGCACATCGTGCGCCAAACCCTGCAAGCCTGGTTTGGGGAGACGGCCGAACGACTCTCGATAGCCGGCTATCACAACCTCCCCACCAACGCGCTCGAACTCGTGCGGGCGGGACTCGGCGCCCTGCTCTGCGTGGAAGGCTCTTACGCAATGCGGCCGAGCGACGACCTGCGCTTCGTGGCCCTCTACCCCGAGCGCCGCACCGCCCATCGCCTCGCCAAACGGCGCCACCATCAGCTCTCGCGCGCCGCGGAAGACTTTTGGCAAATGAGTCTCGAGCACGCCCGAAACGAAAACGGAGCCGACGCAAGCTGCTCGGGAAGCGGAGCCGAAGAGACCTGATGCGGTCGACCCGGACCGACCGGGTCGACGGATGTAAAAAAAAGCAACGCGGCCAACACGTTGCTCGAAAGTACGAAAACGCATCGGCCCCTCCGCGGAACGGAAGGGCCGAAATGTGATTCGATAAGGAAATTACAGGCCGCGCTGGCGCTGCAATTGCTTCGCCTTCTTTTCGAGCGTCTCCAGAAGGCCGCTGCAAGCGTCCGTACAGTACTCGATCACGAGGTTGAAGCCCTCGTTGATTCCGTAGTAGGGATCGGGCACCACCGCCGCGTCGTAGTCGTTGGCGTAGCGCATCAGAAGCTGAATCTTGTGATGGTAGGCGGCTGGCGAACGCTGCTGAAGCTCCGTGAGGTTTTCCCAGTCCATGGCGAGGATCAGGTCGAACTCTTCGAAGTCCTCCGGACGGATCTGGCGCGCACGGTGTTGCGAAATGTCGAGCCCGCGCTTTCGGCAGGCGAGCTGGGCGCGCGAATCCGGCGTTTCTCCCTCATGGTGGGCCGTCGTCGACGCGCTGTCCGAGTCAATCACGTCGCTGAAACCCGCTTCACGAACCATCCGACGGAAAATCGCCTCGGCCGTCGGACTGCGGCAAATATTGCCGGTGCAAACAAACAAAATCTTAATCACTGTCGTCTCTTATTCTCTGAGGGAAAATCAGTTCTCACTTCGGGGAAAACGGAAGGTCCCGAAAACATCCCCAATATCCTACCGCACTTGTCGCTTTCTGCCTAGAGCGCGATTTGCAACGAAAGGACAACCGAGCGGACCTCAACTCGCCGCGCTCGCACCAAAAGCCTCCCGCCGAAGCGCCATGAGTTCCTCGCGAAGCCGTGCGGCCTTTTCGAAATCGAGGTTTTTCGCGTGCTCCATCATCTGCTCTTCGAGCGTGCGCAGACGCCGTGCGAGTTCCTTTTCGTCGCGCGGCGCCTCGACCTCGGGCGCAGGCACGTCGGGACCGCGGTAGACGCCGTCGATAATTTCGCGGATCTCCTTTTTGACGCCCCTCGGAACGATTCCATGCTCTTCGTTGAAAGTCTGCTGCTTCACGCGGCGCCGGTTCGTTTCGTCGAGCGCGCGCTTCATGCTGTCGGTGATCTTGTCGGCATAAAGGATCGCGCGGCCGTGCAGGTTGCGCGCGGCGCGTCCGATCGTCTGAATGAGCGAACGGTCGCTGCGGAGAAAACCTTCTTTATCCGCGTCCAGAATCGCCACGAGCGAGACTTCCGGAATGTCGAGGCCTTCTCGCAGGAGGTTGATCCCGACAAGGACGTCGAAAGTGCCCGAGCGCAGATCTCGGATGATCTCTACGCGCTCGACCGTATCGATGTCGGAGTGCAAATACCGCACCTTCACGCCGTGCTCGGACAAAAAGTCCGTCAGATCCTCGGCCATGCGTTTGGTGAGCGTCGTCACGAGCACGCGCTCGCCCTTTTTCGTCACCTCGCTGATTTCGGAAAGGAGGTCGTCCACCTGCGTGACGGCAGGACGCACCTCCACTTCCGGATCCACGAGTCCCGTAGGACGCACGACCTGTTCGACCACTTCGCCGCCCGAGCGTTCTAGCTCGTAGTCGGCGGGCGTGGCCGAGACGAAGATGCTGCGGCGCATCTTGCGCTCGAATTCGTCAAAGCGAAGCGGACGGTTGTCTAGCGCCGAAGGCAGACGGAAGCCGTACTGAACGAGCGTCTCCTTTCTCGCGCGGTCGCCGCGGTACATGCCGCCCAACTGCCCCATCATGACGTGGGACTCGTCAAAGAACATGATCGCGTCGGCGGGAAGGTAGTCGATAAGGCACGGAGGCGCCACGCCCGGGGCGAGCCCCGTCAAGTGCCGCGAGTAGTTTTCAATCCCCTTGCAGAAACCCACCTGATCGAGCATCTCGAGGTCAAAGCGCGTACGTTCCTCAAGACGTTGAGCTTCGAGGAGCTTCCCCTCATCAAGGAGTGCCGCGCGGCGCTCCTTCAATTCGGCCTTGATCGACCCGATCGCGCGCAGGATCTCCTCTCTCGGCGTGACGTAATGGCTCGCCGGGTAGACGACGAAACGGTTCACCTTCTGCTCGATCCGTCCGGTAAGCGGGTCAAAGAGCAGAATCGCGTCGATTTCGTCATCAAACAGCTCGACTCGAACGGCGCTCTCGGCGTGTTCGGCCGGGAAGACGTCGATCGTGTCGCCGCGCACGCGGAAGGTCCCGCGCACGAACTCGGTGTCGGTGCGGCGGTACTGCATGCGAACGAGCTGCGAGATGAGCTGACGCTGCGTGCGCGCATCCCCGCGCCGGAGAATGCAGCGCATTTCCGTGTAGCTTTCGGGCGCACCGATGCCGTAGATGGAAGAAACCGTCGCCACGATGATCGTGTCGCGGCGCTCGAGAATCGACTTCGTCGCCGCCAGACGCATCTGCTCGATGTGTTCGTTCACCGCCGCGTCCTTTTCGATGAAGAGGTCGCGCGCGGGCACGTAGGCCTCGGGCTGATAGAAGTCGTAGTAAGAGACGAAATACTCCACCGCATTCTCGGGGAAAAACTCGCGCATTTCCGAATAGGTCTGCGCGGCGAGCGTCTTGTTCGGAGCGAGGATGATGGCGGGCACGCCCGCGCGAGCGATGACGTTGGCCATCGTATAGGTCTTCCCCGAGCCCGTCACGCCGAGAAGCGTCTGACAGGCCACGCCCGCCTCGAGTCCCGCGCACAGCTTGTCGATCGCCTGCGGTTGATCCCCGGCGGGCGGAAAAGGCATGTGCAGCGTAAAGGGCGAATTCGGATAACGGACGACTTCGGCCAAGGGCGTCTCCTCGATCACGGAAGTGGAATGGGATCTTTCCCATATGGGGACGATTTGCGGATCCCAAAGGGGCGGAGAAAAATTTTTGATTTATTTTTACCGCACCCTTGCTTTTTTCTGATGGATGAGATATACTTTGTGTCCTTGATTCCCCGATAGCTCAGTCGGTAGAGCGACGGACTGTTAATCCGCAGGTCGCTGGTTCGAGCCCAGCTCGGGGAGCCAAAGATTCCGAAAGAGGAAGCGAGAGATCGCTTCCTCTTTCTTTTTGCCCCCTACCCGTCAGTCGGCAAGAGGCACGATGAAGCGCCCACTCCCGCCGCGGCGAGCGCCATCGGCATTCGTGAGCTTCATTTCCACAACGAGATACCCGTCCCTCGCCGCGCGAAGGCCGAGCGTTTCCATTTGCTCGAACATAGGGTGATGCCCCGCTCCGATCTCGTCGATCGAAAACTCACGCTCGAGCCCGACGAAGTGATAGACAAAGGCCTTGCCGCCCGGCATGGAGACGAGACCGTCGCCCAGGGGGATGCCGAATTGCCGCGCCAAAGAGGAACGGAGAATGAGCCCCCACTGCGTGGCGTAACGAACCCCGCCGTTTCCCGGAGAGACACGAAGGGCGGACTTCACAAGCGGCATCCAACCGATCCAACTTTTCAGGAGCGGATACACCCGCTCGTCTTGCTCGAAGTCGCGCGCATTCGTGTGTGGCAGGAACCAGCAGGGCTCCACGTCGCGGACCTCCCAGTCGACCGGCCGGACAAGACGCCGCTCGTACCAGGTCTTCACGCGTTCATGTTCTGCAAGCACGGCCTCGATTCGCCGCTTCTCCGTGCGCAGACTCTCCGCCTTTTCGTCGAGAAGCCTGAGGACTTCGCCGTCCTCCGCGCTCAGCATGCGGCTCATGTCTTTGACGGTGACGCCGTAGTTGCGAAGACGCATGTATTCGAGAATGCGCGAAGACTGATCAAAATCGTAGTAGCGGTACCCACTTTGCGTGTACTGCACTTCGAGCAGACCGTTTTCTTCGTAGTGCTTCAGAAAGTCGGGTGTTACCCCCATGTAGCGGGCGTAGTCGCCGATTCGGTAGAGTTTGCGTGAAGACGAGTCGGCCATGAGTGTTTTTCTTCTCTTTGCAAAACTTGAAAATTCGGACTGTTCGTCAGTGTAGACGTTTTTGACGCGCCCTCTGAAAAATCTTTCGTTCGCATTTCAAGATGTCCGTCTTGCACCGTGTTCCTGCGAACTGCCGTCCGCTTCCCTCTGGTTTTCCCCTGGATTTTCCGACCGTTTCCTCCCTCCTTCCTCCCTTGACTTGCGTCCTGCCCTCAGTTCTAGAGTGAAGGCTTTCCATCTTCCTCATCAAAAAAACGTTGGAGAACTCATGAGCAAGCAAATTCTCTCCCGCCGTGCGTTCCTTCGCACGACGGTGGCAGGCGGCGCCTCTCTCGCCGCCGTCGGTCTGCACGCCGCGCCCAAGGGCCTTTACACGCCCGGCACCTACTCGGCCCGCGCCTCGGGGATTGGCGACATCATCGTCACGATGACTTTCGACGCCGACAAAATTACCGACGTGGTGCTCGACGTCTCGCACGAAACCCCCTCGATCGGTCAGGCTGCCGCGGACGCCCTGAAGAAGTCGCTCCTTGCCGGTCAGACGGCCGAAATCGACGCCGTCTCGGGCGCCACCATCACCTCCAAGGCCGTTCGTCAGGCCGCCGCCAAATGTATCGCGCAGGCCAAGGGTGAAATTCCGGTCGAAGTGATCACGAAGAAGGAAGCCGCCGAAGACGACGGCGACTGGCTCGGCAAGGCGCCGGAAATCGCCGAAAAGGACATCACGAAGACCGTGGACACCGACATTCTCGTCGTCGGCTGCGGCACGGGCGGCATGTTCGCCGTGGCGGCCGCCGCCGAAGAGGGGGCCAAGGTGATCGGTATCGACCGTTTCGTCACCGGCACGGGCATCCGCGACGACCTCGCCGCCATCGACTCGCGCTATCAGAAAAAGCAGGGCACGAAGATCGACAAGTTCGAATACATCCGTGCCATGACGACCTACGCCGCCGGCCATCTCAAGCAGGACCTCGTCAAACTTTGGGCCGACGAATCGGCGGAAGCCATCAACTGGTACGGCGATCGACTCGCCGAACGCGGCGTCGAACTCTGGCACGAATCGGGCGACTCGGTCGATCCGGCCTACCATCACCACTTTCCGACCGGGCACTCGCCTCGTTGGCGCACGTCCGACGACGGCACGGGCAAGCCCTTGAACGGCAACAAGATCCTCTTTGACTTCGCCACGAAGAAGGGGGCGCGCTTTGACTACAACACGCGCATGGTGAAGCTCGAAAAGAAGGACGGCCGCGTCACGGGCTGCATCGCGGTGGACGGCGACGGCAAGTATGTCCGCTACAACGCCAAAAAGGGCGTAGTTGTCGCCACGGGCGGCTACGCGCTTAACTACAAGATGCTCGAAGCCCTGCAGCCTCACACGCTGCGCGTCATCGGCCGCAACCGCTCGATGCCGGGAGCGCACGGCGACGGCATCAAGGCCTGCCTCTGGGTCGGCGCCAAGATGGATGAAACGCACGCGTCGATGAAGTTCGACCGTTGCGCTCTGCGCCCGGACCAGCCCAACGGTCCCAAGACCGCGCAGTCGGGAGACGTCGGCATGTTCTGGATGGCCTCTCAGCCCTGGCTCAAGGTCAACGCCGACGGCAAGCGATTCATCAACGAATCGGGCACCTACGAAGCGATCCTTCACGCCGACGAATACAACAAGGGCCACTGCCACTACACCATCTTCGACAGCAACTGGGTGAAGTACGCGCAACAATTCAAGATGCACGGCTGCTCGCGCCTCTATCCGTTTGAAAACGGCGCGGATCCCAACATCCCCTGGCAGGTCTTCCAGGAAAAGTATTTCCCGGTTCTCCTCGAAAAGGGCTTCCTCATGAAGGCCGATACGATCGAAGAACTCGCCGAGAAGCTTCACCTTCCGGTCGACGCCTTCAAGGCGACGGTCGAGCGCTACAACGGCTTCGCCAAGAACGGCAACGACCTTGACTACGGAAAGGAACCCTTCCGTCTGACGCCGGTCAACCAGGGTCCCTTCTACGGCGCGAAGAACACGGGCGACATCCTCTGCACGATGGACGGCATCGTGATCGACACGAACATGAACGCCATCGACACGGAAGGGAACGTCATCCCGGGGCTCTACGTGATCGGCAACGACAGCGGCGCCTACTTCGCCAACACCTATCCGAACCTCTCGACGGGCATGGCCTGCGGCCGTACCGTGACGTTCGGCCGTCACGTGGGCAAGTACCTCGCGAAGCTCTGATCGCGCCGAACTTGATTCACCACTGACACTCAAGCGCCCGGAGATGCGAAAGCGTCTTCGGGCGCTTAGCCATTCGGCGCGACGAACATACAGCAGCTTCGCAGTCACGAGACTGAGGAGGGCTTCTTGATGCGGGATTCTGTAGCTGCACTGCCGAGCATAAAGCGTGTCGTAGGGCGGCAGCTTTTCGAAAAGTGGGTGTACCCGAAAAAACAAAACCCCCGACTCCGTAAGGAATCGGGGGTTCTGAATGGTGGAGCCTGGCAATGTCCTACTTTCACCGGAAATACAAC
>UQYG01000004.1 GCA_900545275.1 uncultured Sutterella sp. | reverse complement strand
GAGTTCCAGGGCGTGCGCGGGAAAATGCGTGTTGAGAATGCACCCGAGTCCCCGGTCGGCGAGCCGTTGGATGACGTCGAGCACCACGCGCTGATTGCGAAAATCCAGATTGCTCTCGGGCTCGTCAAGAACGAGCAGGGCGGGTTCGGTCGCAAGCGCCCGGGCGATGAGCGCAAGCTGCAGTTGTCCCCCGGAGACTTCGCTCGTGAGACGGTGCGCCAGGTCGGGCACGCCCACCTCTTCGAGGGCCCGGTCGACGATCTCCCAGTCCTTTGATCCCGGACGCCCGAAGGGGCCGAGATGGGGACTGCGTCCGAGCGCGACCATGTCGCGGATCGTCATCGGGGCAAAGGCGGGACTCTTGGCCTGCGGAACGTAGCCCACGATGCGCCAGAAATCGCTCGGACGCCAGTCGCGCACGTCGCGGCCGTCGAGAAGAGTCCTTCCCTTCGTCCAGGGAAGGAGTCCCAAAACCGAGCGAAGAAGCGTCGTCTTTCCGGCGCCGTTGGGGCCGAGAACCGCGAGAACGCCTTGGGCTTCAAAGGAGAAATGAACGTCCGAGAGAATGGGGGTCGGGGCTTTGCCGCGGGCGGCGGGCCACGTGTAGAAGGCGTGTTCCGCGCTGAGCGTGTGGGTCATCGTGCGGCTCCCTGCGTGCGGCGCAAAAGAAGAATGAAAAAGGGCGCTCCGATCACGGCCGTGAGGATCGAAACGGGGATTTCCGCCTCGCTCGCCGTTCTCGCGAGCGTGTCGACGACGAGCATGAAGAGCGCTCCGAGAATCATCGAGGCGGGCAGTACGTAACGGTTGTCGGATCCGAAGAGAAGGCGCGCCGCATGGGGAACGAGAAGTCCCACCCAGCCGATGAGGCCGCAGAGCGACACGACCGAGGCCGTAAGAAGAGTCGCCGCCGTGATGACGCCCGCGCGAAGGCGAGCAAGCGGGATGCCGAGGCTTTTGGCTTCGTCGGGCGAGAGCGTCGTCACGTTGAGGCGCCAGGCGAAGAGTTGGAGCGCAAGGAGCGCGAGGACGATGAGGGGGGCGCCCGCAAGAACGCGGTCGACGGTTGCGCCCGAAAGTGCACCCATGAGCCAGAAGGTGATCTGCGGGAGAACGTCCTGCGGGTCGGCCACGTATTTGACGAGCGAAATGAGGGCGGTAAAGAGCGCCGCCACGACCATGCCCGCGAGAATCATCATGAGTAGGCCCGACTCGCCGCGAACTCGAGCGATGGTGAGCACCAGAAAGACGGAGAGAAGGCCGCTCGCTAAGGCGCAGAACTGAATGCCGAGTCCCGTCGCGCCGAAGAGAATCCCGAGCACGGCCCCGAAGGACGCGCCCGTCGCGACGCCGAGCGTGTCGGGACTCGCAAGGGGGTTCGCAAAGAGCGCCTGAAAGGCTGCGCCCGCGGCCGAGAGTCCTGCACCCGCAAGAATCGCGAGCGCGATGCGGGGAAGCCGCACCTGAAAGAGAAGATTCTCGACGACGCGGCGCTTACCCTCGAGTTCCGCTTCCAATCCGAAGGGCTCCAGAAGGAGCGAGACGACGTCGTGCGGGGAAATTCCATAGCGTCCGAGCCCGAGGGCGCCGACGACGAGAAGGAGAAGGAGCGTCGTGAGCGCCCCCATCCAAAGACGAAAGCGCCGCGTTTCGCGGCGCACGGCGGAAAGACTCGATTCCATCGAAAATTCCTGAGCTTATCGGGCGCGTGCGGCGCCGACGCCCGCGGCCTTGGCCGGACGGTAGATGCGTTCGACCTGTTCGTCCGTAAGTTCCGCGCCGAAGACGGTTTTGTAGAAGCGCTTCGTTTCCGCTTTCAGGTCCACGTCGGCAAAACGCTCAGGGTGGAGGGTCTTTGCCATCCAGAGAAGCGTCAAAGGACTGTCGATCGAGGGCGTGAAGCTTCGGTAGAGACCAAGCGGCATTTTGAAGACGGCCTTCTTTTCGACGGCACGCAGTCCCTGCCAGTCGCGGCCTTCCGTGCGGTTTTCGAGGAGGTCCTCAGGTTGCGCCGTCGTAAAGTTCGTAAGAAGGATGACGTCCGGGTCGAGCGCATGGACGTCCTCCATCGTGATCACGGCGTTGGCGTTCTGCAGCGTGATGTGCTCGGCCGCGTTCCTGCCGCCCGCGGCGCTTGCCCAGTACTGCCCGAAGAAGTGCTTCCCCGAGGTCACGATTTCCGTGGGGGAGAGACGCACGAGAAAGAGAACCGAGGGACGGCTCTTTTCGTCAAGACCGGCAAGGCGCTCCTTCACAAGCGAAGCGAGACGCTCGGTTTCGGCGCAGACCGTTTCGGATTTCACGGGCGCGTCGGGAAAGAGTTCGCCCAATACCCGCATCCAGGATTCGCGGGTCTTCTCCACGTCGTAGTCCCATTTCGTCGCCGATACCGCGAGCGCGGGGAGTCCGGCGTTTCGCACCGCTTCGAGCGTTCGCTTGTCGGGGGCGTTCACGAGAACGACGTCGGGGTCGAGCGCCAACAGCGCCTCGACGTTGAGGACGTTCCCCGTCATGAAACCCGTGTCGGCCTTAAGGACTGCGGGCCAGAGTTCGCCCAGAAGGCCGTTCTTTGCGGCGGCGTAGCTCGCCGGATGCATGCCGATCACGGTTTCGCCCGACCGGGTGTAGGCCGTGACGGCCGCGGCGAGCGGGAAGATGTTCGTGACGGCGACGCGCTCGACCTTGTCGGGTACGTCGACCACGGCGCCGTTGTCGTCCGTTACGGGACGGGCGTGGGCGCAGAGCGTCAGGTACGAAAGGGCCGCCAGGCCCGCGAGGGCGGCGCAAAAGGGGCGAAGAAGGGCGTGCATGGAGTTTGTCTCGGCAAAAGAAGCGTTGCGCGTCAGAGAATGTGGCGCCCGCGGGCGTCCTTCTTCATGATGCGTTCCTGTTCGCGCTTCCAGGCCTTCTTGCTTTCGTCGGCGCGCTTTTCGAATTCGCGTTTGCCGCGCGCGAGCGCGAGCGTGCACTTGACGCGTCCGCGCGTGAAGTGCAGGTCGAGCGGAACAAGCGTGTAGCCCGAGCGCTCCACGCGGCCGATCAGCTTCATGATTTCGCGGCGGTGCATGAGGAGTTTGCGCGTGCGGTTCGTCTCGAGCGTCTCGTGCGTGCAGACCTGATCCGCCGGATTCATGTGGGCGTTGCAGAGAAAGAGTTCTCCGTCGCGGATGTAGATGTGGGCGAGATTGATCTGGGCGCGCCCGGCGCGAACGGACTTCACTTCCCAGCCGCGAAGCACGAGTCCCGCTTCGAATTTGTCCTCGATCGTGTAGTCAAAGCGCGCGCGTTTGTTGACGATCTGTGCCATAACTTTGTCTTTCTTGTTGTGGTTTCAAACGTTTGAGCCCCACATTTTAGTAAGATTTCTCTTTTCGCGCATTTTTTCGATGGGGAGCGACACGATGAACCGCATTGCGATCGTAACGATTGATGAAAAGGGAGCGACGACGCGAACGCTCGAGGTGTCCGCGGGGACGCTCCTCGGGGAGGCGCTTGAGCTCGCTTCGATCGCGATTCCCGAAGGCTGGGGCGTGAGTCTCTGGGGCGAGAAACGCGATCTGCGCACGCTCCTCTCGGACGGCGACCGAATTGAAGTCGCCGCGCCCATCCTGATCGATCCCAAGGAACGCCGTCGCCGCCGCGCGGAACTGCAGGGGGACGTCCGTCAGGTCACCTGCGGGCGCCACGGCGGCAAGCACCGCCTCGCCTGAAAATCAGCACGGGGCGCGCCCGAGGGCGGGCGCCCTTTCCGGAGAACCCGGTGCCGGACGAAAAGTCAAAGTCGCCGTACTCGGAAGGACGCTTCGGTTCGCAAGCTTGCGTCGAACGCATCACGCCGCCGGGTGGCGAGAAAGTTCGTTTCGGCCGTCATGCCGCCCGTAAGTTTCGCGGATACGGCCGCACGGGCGCAGAGCGAGAGAAGATGCAAGTCGCAGAGCGTCCCGTCCGCATCGAAGCTCGGTGCCGTTCCTTCGGTTCTCCGGCTGTCCGATCGACGCCAAAATCCGTAGTCCGCCCAGGCGAGGGGATCCGCGGTGAGCGTGCAGCGCCGGTTCTTGCCGCCACCAAAATGGAAGCCGCCGAGGACCCGGTCGGGAGACGGCCGGTGTCGTCCTGATCGCGCGCAGACGTGGCAAGACGGGAAGTCGTCTCTGCGGCCCGACGAGAAAACCGAACCGTTTTTTTCCAACAACTGCGTTTTGGACGGTAAAATCCCCTGATCCCCAATACAAAAGCAAAACGCTCGGTCTCGGACGTTCCGGGACCGTTTTCGTTTTCTCCAAACCCTCAACTTCGGAGTCCCGCCGTGGATTGGCTCAATCAACTCATCACCGTCGTCAACGACTTCCTGTGGACCAACATCGTGATCGTGATGTTGGTCGGCATCGGCCTGTGGTTCACCCTTCGCACGGGGTTCGTGCAGATCCGCCGTCTTCCCGAAATGCTCGCGCTCCTCACGGAAGGCGCGGGTGCGGCGCCCCGCAAGGGACACATCTCGACCTTCCAGGCCTTCTGCGTTTCGACCGCTTCGCGCGTGGGCGTGGGCAACATCGCCGGGATCGCCATCGCTGTCGTGATGGGGGGCCCGGGCGCCGTCTTCTGGATGTGGGTGATCGCGACGATCGGTTCGGCCACGGGCTTCATCGAATCGACCCTCGCGCAGATCTACAAGGCTCCGAAAAAGGGCGGCGGCTTCGTGGGCGGTCCCGCCTACTACATCGGCAACGCGCTCGGAAGCCGTTTCTTCGCGTCTTTTTTCGCCGTCATTCTCGCCGTCACTTACGGTCTCATCTTCAATTCGGTGCAGGCCAACACGATCGCGCTTTCGCTCATGACCTCCTACGGCGACTATCTCTCTGCCGAGGGCGTCGGGATTACGGTGGCCGCCTTGACGGCGCTCGTCATATGCGGCGGCGTCACCCGCATCGCGAAGGTCGTGGCCGTCATGGTTCCCTTCATGGCGGGGGCGTATCTCCTCGTCGCCCTCGCGATCACGGTCCTCAACATCACGATGGTCCCCGAAGTGATCGTCACGATCGTGCGCTGCGCCTTCGACTTCGACGCCGTGTTGGGCGCGGGTTTCGCGGCCGCCCTCATGACGGGCGTCAAGCGCGGGCTCTTCTCGAACGAGGCCGGCATGGGCTCGGTCCCGAACGCGGCCGCCACGGCCGACGCCTCGCACCCGGTGAAGCAGGGCCTCGTGCAGTCGCTCGGCGTTTACGTCGACACGATGCTCGTGTGCACTTCCTCGGCCATGATCGTGCTCTTGACGCCGGGGTGGGAGACGACCGGCTTGACCGGGATCGAACTCGCGCAGCATGCGCTCACGACGCAGCTCGGCACGTGGACGAACACCTTCATGTCGGTCCTCGTTCTTTTCTTCGCCTTCTCGAGCGTGATCGGCAACTACTTCTACGCCGAAGTCAACATGGACTTCATCTCGCGCCGCCCCTGGGCCGTCTGGCTCTACCGCCTCATGGTGGTCGGAATGGTCTACTTCGGCTCGGTCGCAAGCCTCGGACTTGTCTGGAACCTCGCCGACCTCTTCATGGCGCTCATGGCGCTCACGAACCTCGTGGCGATCTTCCTTTTGGGACGCTTCGCCTTTGCGGCGCTCAAGGACTACTTTGACCAGAAGGCCCGCGGCATCCGTGCACCCGAATTCGATCCGAAGGTGCTTCCTTCGCAGAAGGGCATCCTCGCCTGGCCCCGCCGCAAGGAGGAGGAAATCGCGCAGGATTGATGCGCTCCGCTTTCCGATAAAGCCGGTCGGCGCGTCCCCGCCCGCGGGGACCTTGCGTCGATCGGTTTTTTCTATTTTTTGGAAAGGGAAAAACAATTCTCAAAGGCCGCTTCCGGGGAAAAGAAGGATCTTTTTGCTGCGGGAGGCGCAGAGAGGACCAGGGGTTCGGGTTTTCTCTTAATCGAACCTTAAAGAAATCGTTTTGGAAGAGGCGGGGTTTTACCATAGAATTTAATCGTTCGGTAAGCCGGCACGCGATCGGCTCCGACAACCTATTACAAGGGAGACCCCAACCATGTTCCGACATTCCCCTCTGCCGCTCATGCTCGCGGCCATCGGCCTCGGCTTCGCAATGTCCGCTTCGGCCGCCGACCTCACAAAGTGCACTTCCTGCCACGGCACGATCGCCAAGGATCACGCCGGTGCGGCGCACAAGGACGTCGCCTGCTCGACCTGCCACACGGGTCTGGATCAGCACCTCGCCAACATGAAGACGCGCCCGACGGTCAACTTTGACCCGGCCGCCTGCGGCGCCTGCCATACCGATCAGTACAAATCCCTCTTTGCGACGAGCGACCGTCCGGCCCGTCAGTCGAAGAAGGACGCCGCGGGTCCCGCGCCCGATCCCTTCTTTGACCGCGCCATGGGTACGCACGGCTTCACTAAGGAACACGACCTTCCGCGCGCCCACACCTTCATGGCGATCGACCAGTTCATCGTCGACCGCGCCTTCGGCGGCCGTTTCGAACCGAAGGAAGGCTGGCTCTACACGACGCTCGAAGGCGGCAAGTCCTACAAGGTTTGGGACGTCCTGAAGGACACGCATCCCGAATCCAACGAACACAAGCCCTTTAAGCCGGGTACCGCCGCCGCGGGCAACGCCGTGTGCTGGACCTGCAAGTCGACCGACCTGATGCTCGACTGGGCCTACATGGGCGACAAGGTCGACGGCGCCAAGTTCCACCGCGGCTCGAACGCCGTCGACGTGGTCCGCTCCGTCAACCACGGCATCAACTGCAACTTCTGCCACGATCCGCACACCGCTCAGCCGCGCGTGATGCGCGACGCGCTCATCGACGCGATGGAACGCAAGGACGGTCCGAACGTCTATCGTGATCACGCCGCCAATCCCGCCAAGCTCACGGTCAAGGACGCCGGCGTTCGCGGCTTCACCCGCAAAATCGCCACGATGGACCGCGCCGACAGCCGTCTGATGTGCGCTCAGTGCCACGTCGAATACGTCTGCAACCCGGGTCAGGAAGCCGGCACGGGCAAGGCCATCGGCATGGGGAGCCGTCTCACGAACCTCTTCCCGTGGGTCAACGCCGACGACATCGAAGCCTACTACGACAAGGTCGGCTACCGCGACTTCAAGCACCCGTTGACGGGCGCCCAGCTCGTGAAGCTGCAGCATCCCGACGCCGAAACCTACTTCGGTTCGAAGCACGACAAGGCGGGCGCCACCTGCGCTTCCTGCCACATGCCCAAGGTGAAGAAGGCCGACGGCACGACCTACACGAACCACTGGGCCACGTCGCCGCGTCACTACATCAAGGAAACCTGCTTGACCTGCCACACCGACAAGACGGAAAAGCAGATGAACGCTGCGATCGACGCGATGCACGGTTACTACACGGGTAAGCTCCGTGAAGCCGAATCCCGCATGAACGACATGTTCAATGCGTTCGAACTCGCCATCGCCATGAACGTGCCGGAAGAAAAGCTTGCCGAAGCCCGCAAGCTCCACGCCACGGCCCACATCAATTGGGAATACTGGACGGCCGTGAACGGCGCCTGGTTCCACAATCCCGACATGGCGGTCCGTTCGCTCTCGAAGTGCGCCGACGCCGCTCTGAAGGCCACGAACCTTCTGCGCGCCGCCACGAAGGAAGTGAACCAGAAGAAGTAACCGCCTTCCGCCGAAGCGTCCGTTGAGGACGCTTCGGAAAGCGAAGCCCCCGTCCCGTGCGAAGCGATTCCCACGGGACGTTCTTTTCTGCGGGTTCGTATCCCGACTCTGCTAAGATGAGCGGTCTGCCGGCATTTCATAAAAATCCAAACACATGACAGATACCGTTTTGCTTTATGTCGTTTTCGGCGTCATGCTCGCGGCGGCGATCGCGGCGATATTGCCGACTTTCCTTCGGGGCGTGCACTCGGGCGATGAGCAGGAAGACGAACACGCGGCCTTTTTGCAAAAGTCCCTCCGGGAAGAGGCCGAGCGCCTGGAAGCCGAATTCGCCCAGGGACTCCATACGGAAGAGGCCTACCGCTCGCTTCGGGAAGATCTTGAGCGCCGCGCCGTCGAGGAAATGAGGGAAACCGAGACGACGAAGAGCCGCGTTGCGCCCGTATCGCTGCGAAACGCGGTGATTGGCGTCGTCGCGCTGATGGTGTGCGTCCCCGTCATGTGCTATCAGCTGCTCGGCGCTCCGGAAGTGATGCTCCTCGTCAAGGATCAACAGGTCTTTCAGGGCGAAGCCCGGGATGTGGAACAGATCCGCGAATACCTGAAGGTGAACGAAAAGGATGCCCGCGCCTGGGTGCTGCTTGCGCGCCGCAGCGTCGAGCAGGAGGACTACCGCACGGCGCTCGACGCCTACCGCAAGGGGCGTTCCCTCAACGAAAAGGTTGCGGCCGATCCCGAAGTCATGCTCGAACTCACCGCGACGATTCTGACCCTGAACGAGCGCTCCGCCTTTCCGGAAGCGAAGGAGCTCGTGAGGAAGGCCCTGGGCGTCGATCCCGAAAGCCCGCGCACCCTAGAAATGGCGGCGATCGTGATGCTTACGGCCGAAGACTGGAAGGGGGCGGTTCCCTATCTCGAATCGATGCTCGCCAAGTCGAGTCCTGACACGCCGCAGTATCTGCGCCTTGCGGAACTCCTTCGCGAGACGAAGGAAAAGGCGGCCGGGCAACCGTAAACCGGTCCCGGCTGAAGAGAGTCTTTTCGGAGCCGGGGCGCCGATTGATGCACTCGGGGATGCCAGAAGGTCGGAAAATCGACCTTCCTCACTCGTACGCGACGGCTCGGCGGACTGCGAGGACGTTTTCTCGCGGACGCGCGCGTTGCCCGCCTTCCCGGGAAAGGGCGCGGTGGGTCGGCGGCTTCGCTGAGGAAAAACGAAGAACAAACGAAAAGGGAGCGTCTCTTGGTACGCTCCCTTTCTTGTATTCGACCGGAGCGCCCGGGGACGGGGCGCTCCGAGGAGAAGGCGTTTAGGCTTCGCCTTCGACGTAGGGTTCGCTTCCGAGGTCGCCCTCAAGACGCGTGACGATGACGGCCGAGGCCACGTCGCCGACCACGTTGATGGACGTACGGATCATGTCGAGAATACGGTCGACGCCTGCAATGAGGGCCACCGCTTCGAGCGGGATGCCGACCTGCGTGAAGACCACCGTCGTCATGATGAGGCCCGCACCGGGGACGCCGGCCGTGCCGACGGCGGCGAGAACGCCCATCAGAACGATCGTGAGCTGGTCGGCCATCGTCAGGTCAAGCCCGTAGACTTCCGCGGCGAAGATCGAGCAGACGCCCATGTAAATGGCCGTGCCGTTCATGTTGATCGTGTTGCCGAGCGGAATCGAGAAGGAAGCCACGGCCTTCGTGGAGCCGAGACGGCGGGCGGCGTTGAGGTTCGCCGGCAGAGCCGCGGCCGAAGAGCAGGTCGTGAAGGCGACGAGCCACGGTTCGAAGATGCCCTTGTAGAAGGTCATCATCGGGATGCCCGTGACGACGCGCACGAGCGGCACGAGGAGCACGATGACGAAGAAGGCCGTCGCGAGGAAGGACGAGAGGATGAGCTGGAAGAGCGGCAGGAGGACGCCGAGACCGTGACGGCTCACCGTGTAGGCGATCAAGCCGAACACGCCGATCGGGGCGTAGAGCATCACGATGTGCGTGACGCGGATCATCGTGTCGCCGACGAGTTCGAAGAAGTTGAGCACGGGCTTGCCGCGTTCGCCGAGGGCGGAGAGACCGAAGCCGAAGATCACCGCAAAGAAGATGATCTGCAGCATCTGGCCTTCGGACATGGCCTGCATCGGGTTGATCGGGACGATGTTCAGGAGCGTCTGCGTGAGCGGCGGCGCTTCGACGGCCTTGGCGGCGAGACCTTCGGTCGAGAGGTCAAGGCCGACGCCCGGCTGGATGAAGCTCGCAAAGATAAGGCCCATCGAAACGGCGACGGCCGTCGTGAGGGCGTAGCAGATCAGCGTCTTGGTGGCGACGCGGCCGAGCTTCGAGGTGTCCGAAATGCCGGCGGCGCCGGCAATGATGGTGGCGAGCACCAACGGCACCACGACCATGCGGATCAGGCGAATGAAGAGGTCGCCCAACGGCTGAAGGAAAGTTTTCGCGGTTTCCTGTTCCACGAGCGCGCCGACCACGACGCCGAGCGCTAGACCGATCATCATCTGCCAAGCCAGACTGATCTTGGGTTTCTTGGATGACATAAAGCCTCCCGTTGTGTTTTGTTTTTTCCGGCTTGGCGTAAAGGCACCTATTGCATTTGCTTTTGCTCCAAGACCTCAATGTGTAGTTTACATTTCGTAAACTCATTTCGCAAAAGGCTCTCCATAGGGATTTTTCTTACGTTGACAACGCAGAAAAATGAAAAATCATTCCGGAAACATTTTCCCGTATGAGAGAAAATCGTTACTGTTCACTTCAACACGTTGACATCAATGCTCTTTTCGTGTTGTTGCGCGCATGATCGGGGAACGACGGTTCCGTAAAAGGGTCTTATGTAAGACTTTTGTCTTACCCATGAACATTCCCGCCGCGGGAGATTTGTTCGGGACCCGGAAGGGCGGGAAAGAGCGGTTTTGGGGACATCCGACCCGCTCCGGGCGTGGCGCGCAAAGACAAGACGCAAAAAAGCCGCCCGAAGGCGGCTTGGAGGGGCGCGGGCGACTTCTTATCCGTGCAGACGGCGCAGGGCCTCGAGGAGGTCCCGCACGCCGTAGAGCGTCATGAAGCCCGCGCTCACGGGGATGGCGGCGTACATGTAGCGCACCTCCATCCAGGGGATCGACTGCATGGTGGCGTTCGAGCGCATCACCCAGATCCAGCCGTACCAACAGATGACGGCGTAGGTGGCGAGTTCGATCGCGCAGACGATGACGCGAAGAATCCGTCCCGAGAGACGGTCGCGCAGGCGGTCCGTGAAGAGGTCCACGACGAAGTGGTTGCGCGTGCGCACGAGTTCCTGGGCACCCAGGAAGATCATCCAGACGAGCGCGAACTGAATCCAGTCGTCCGTCTGCGTGAAGTTGTAGATCGGCACGAACCGCACGAAGACGTTCAGGATGAACATGATGAAGATCGACGCCATGGCGACGACGCAGATCGCGCGCACGACGCGGCTGAGAAGTTCGTCGCCGGAGCGAAGGAGAGAAAGCAAAGAGGACATGTTCGATACTCCGTCAGGACACGAGGCGCGAGAAGGCGAGCGAGAGGTCGGGAATGAGCGCGACCGCCACGGCCATGAGAATCATGATGGCGACGTAGCCCAAGGCGTCCTTGGCGATGTTCATCACCTTTTCTCCCGTGATCGAGGACATCACGTAGAGATTGAGCCCGACGGGCGGCGTCAAGACGCCCACGGCGAGCGCGATGCACATGACGATCCCGAGCTGCACGATGTCGAAGCCGAAGCTCTTCATGAGGGGCACGAAGATCGGCACCGTAATGAGGAGGATCGCCGTCCCTTCGAGGAAGCACCCCATGATGACGAGGATCGCGATGATGAGCATGAGAACGGGCAACGCCGACGAGAAGGTGGTCGTCATGAAGGCGATCGTCTGTTGCGGAATGCGCGTGTAGAGGAGCACGTACTGGAAGAACCCGGCCGTGGCGATGATGAACATCACCTTGGCGGTCTGCTCGACCGTGTCCCAGAGGATCTTGGGAAGATCCTTGAGGGAGAGGGTCTTGAAGACGAAGAACCCGAGGATCGCCACGTAGAGCGACGCGACCGCGGCCGCTTCCGTCGCGGTGAAGAGACCCGCGAACATGCCGCCGATCACGATCACCGGGGTGAGAAGCGAGAAGAAGGCCTCGCGGAAGGCGTCCCAGCGTTCGCGCCAGCCCGCGCGGGCCGTCACGGCGTAGCCGCGGCGGTGCGAAACGTAGGAGGACCAGAACATGAAGAGGATCCCGAGGAGAACGCCCGGAACCGCGCCCGCCGCAAAGAGGGCGTTCACGCTCGTCTGCGTGAGGCCCGCGTAGAGAATGAGCGTGATGCTCGGCGGAATGATCGGACCGAGGGCGCCGCCCGCGGCGATCGTCGCGCAGCTGAACGACCGCTCGTAGCCGGACTTCGTCATTTCGGCGATGGCGATCATGCCGATCCCGGCCGCGCAGGCCGCGGCCGAACCCGACATGGCGGCCATGACGATGCAGGCGACGATGGCGGCGTTGGCAAGCCCGCCCGAGCGGTGGCCGATGCAGACGCGCCCGAAGCCGAAGAGGCTCTTGCTGACGCCGCCCACCGTCATGAGGTTCCCCATGAGGAGGAAGAAGGGAATCGACATGAGCGTGATCCCCGAGACCTGCGCGTACATGCGCTGGGCCACGAGGAAGAGCCGTGCCGGGTCGCCGCCCGCCCAGAGATAGGTGGCGATAGAAACGCCGCCCATCGTGACGGCCGTCGTGACGCCGATCAGCATCAAGACGAGCACGGCGGTGAAGATCACAAACATGACCATGATGGAAATCCGCTGTAGGAAGGTCAAAAAAGAAGGATGCCTTCGTCCTCGGCGGGCGAAAGCATCCGTTGCGTCAGAGGGCGCGGAGCGTCACTTCGCGGTGCGTGCGGCGTCGATGGCCTTGAGGAGCTTCGCCATTTCTTCCTTGCCGGCGAGCTCGCCCACCTTGTCGTAGGCGGGCTGCATGAGGCGAACGAACGATTCGCGGTCGGGCACGGTCACGTTCATGCCCTTTTTCTTGAGTTCCTCCACGACGGCGGCTTCGCCGTGGGAGATGCGCTCGCGCGTGAGGTTCTGCGCCTTGACGGCCTCTTCCTTCAGGATGGCCTGAAGTTCGGGCGAGAGCCCGTCGAAGAACATCTTGTTGGCGAGCAGAATCTGGCAGTCGAAATAGTGATTCGTGAGCGCGAGCTGATTCTGGGTTTCAAAGAGCGAGTCGGCGAGAATCGTGAAGACCGGGTTTTCCTCGGCCGCGACGACACCCTGCTTCAGGGACGTGTAGAGCTCGGAGTAGGCGATGCGCTGCGTGTTGGCGCCGATCGCGTCGAAGGCGGCGAGAAGCCCCGTGGAGGGCGGCACGCGGATCTTGACGCCCTTGAGGTCTTCGGCCTTGTTGACGACGATGTCCTGCGTCGTCGTCTGGCGGAAGCCGTAGTCGAACATCGACAGACCCACGCAGTCGTGTTCGGCGAGGCCCTGGTTCATCCAGTCCATGACGAAGCCGTCGATCACGCGGTGGGCGTGGTCGTAGTCTTCAAAGAGGAAGGGCGCCGTCATGGCGTTCAGCTTCTTCGAGTACATCGCCATGTTGCCGAGCGAGACGACGGCCATGTCAAGCGCGCCTAGCGTCACCTGTTCCGCAAGCGACGGCTGGTCGCCCAGTTCGCCCGCGGGATAGACCTCGACCTTCACTTTGTTGCCCGTGCGTTCGGCGACGTTCTTCGCAAAGAGCTGCGCCGCCTCGTGGTGGGCGTGAGAAACCGCGGCCGTGTGGGCCAGGCGGATCGTAAGGTTGTCAAAGTCGGCGGCGTCGGCCTGCGGGGCGACCGCAAGAAAGACGGCGGAAAGTGTGGCGCAGAGAAGAGACTTCACGGCTGACCTCGGGAAAGGAGTGGGATGGAAATTCCAAAAATTGTAGCATGCGCGGGCGAAAATCCCGAGAAAAGATTGCCGAACCGCGCTTTTTTCAGGCCGTTCAGGGCAAAAGACGGGCGATTTTGCGCTCGAGCGAATTGAGGCTGCGAAGAAGCGCCGTCGCGCGGGCGTGCGAGAATTCCGTTTCGCCGAGCAGGGCCTTCACTTCGCGCTCGAAGGGCGTCACGGCGTCGATCCCCGCGGGGTCGTAGCGTCCGGCGTCGTCGGACGTGTAGGAAACCGCGATGAGACGCCGCAGGAAGGCATCCGCCTCGTCGTCGGTAAGGCCCTGCAGACGCATTTCCGTCTCGATGAGAAGATCGATGTATGTGCCCCAGACGTCCGCGCGGCAGTAGAGCATGCCTTCGTTAGTCGCGCTGAGCTTCTTCATCGCGTCATGGACGGCCTTGAGCGTGCGGCTCGAAAAGTCCCGCCATTCCGCGGCGGCCGAGAGCGCTTCGGGGCCTCGTTCGAGGGCTTCCGTCACCGCGCGAAGACCCGCGAGGGCGTCGCGCAGGAGAAACGCCCGGTCGATGCCTTCTTCGGTGTCGTCGTCCGAGTGCCAACGGTCCCCGTAGCCGCCCGCAAGGCCCGCCACGGCGAGCTTCGGATCGGGCGGCACGAGCGAAACGTTCGAGAAGACGCTCGGAATCCCGAGCGCAAGGAAGGACTGGTCGCAGGAACGGTTGAAGCGCGTGAAGCGAACGGTCTCGCCTTCGGGGAGGGCGAGCGCGCGGCGCGCAAGGCCTTCGGTCGAAGGCATCGCCGGGGCGAAGCCGTAGAGCGTCGAGCCCGCCATGCCGAGGCAGTCGAGATTCACGTGCAGGAAGGCGCTTCGGGCGAGTTCGGAAACGTGCCGGTCGCACCAGGCGGTGCTTCCCGCATAGCGTCCGTGGCTGTGCCCCGACCAGACGACCACCTTGAGGCCGTACGGGTGAGGCGTTTCGGCAAGGGTGTCGAGAATCGCCGTCGAGGCGGCGAGACCCGAAGCGTTGTCGATCGCACCGGCGCCCCAGCTGTCGATGTGGCCCGTAAGAAGCGCGTATCGGTCCGATTCCGTCCCGGGAAGCGTGGCGGTGAGCACGGGGCTCGCGATCCAGCGGCTTTCCGTTTCGATTTCGAGCGTCACGGGACCGTCGCCGAGGCGCTCGGCCGTCGCATTGTCGATCGAAGCGTTCGGAATCGAGACGTAGCGGTCTTCGACGCCCGGAACGGGACTGCCCCAGACGTCGGAGACGATCATGCGGTGGATGCGCTCGCCCGTGACGAAGAGAACGCCCGCAAAGCCGAGGCGCTCCGCGCGGCGCAGAATTCCGAGGTTCGCGAGGCCCGTCACGACCGCGACCGCGGGTTCTTCGGGAGCCTTGATGTCGTCCGTCCAGGGAACGGGCTTTCCCGTCACGCGGAAACGCCGGGATCCGCCCGCGCCCGTCGTGACGGGGGCCGTCATGGCGTTCCCTTGAGCGCGCAACGTCTCGCCGTTCACTTCGAGGTGCGCGTGCGGAACGGTTGAGACGAAAAGCGGCACGGTTTCCCTTTTCACCTCGGCGCCCGTTGCGCGAAAGCGCTCTTCGAGAAGATCGAACGCTTTCGTTTCGTTGTCGTTCGAGAGGCGCTCGCCCGTGCGGACGAGGTCGCGGAGCGTCGCTTCGAGGATTTCAGTGAAACGGGCGCTGTCGGCAGGGAAAGTCATAAGAGTTCTCTGGAAAGGAAATCGGGACAAAACGCAGATTTTACCTTTCGTTCGGACGGTCGAGCGGGATTTTGCGGAAGGCGTCGGCGAATTCGCAGAAGTAGTCGACGATCGCGGGCATCATCGCTTCGCCCCATTCGGCCGTGGCCTTTTCGCTCGCGATGCCGCCGTAGCCGCCCTCGGGAATCCCGAGTCGGATGTCGCGCACGAGCTTCACGTTGGCGCCGCGGAATTTGAGGCTCGAGAGGTGCGTGAAGACGAGCTCGTCCGAGAGGTTGTTCGCGCGGGTTTCGGGGCAGTCCTTGAGGTCGACGAATTCGGGGTGAATGTAGGCCATCGCGGAGACTTCCTGCGCGTCGCCGTGCCCGGTCGTCCACTCGGGATTGAGCTGCGGGGCGATGCTCCACCAGTTGAGAAGCGCGACGAGCGCGCCCGTCTTGCGCGCGATTTCAAGTCCCGCGCGTTCGATGGCGGGGTCGTTGCCGCCGTGGCCGTTGACGATGAGGAAGCGCCGCGCGCCGTGGCGAGTGAGACTTTCGAAGATGCCGCGGAAGATCCCCGTCATCGTGTCGAGCCCCATGTCGATCGTGCCGGGAAACGACGTGTGGTGCGTCGCGACGCCGAAGGGCACGACGGGCGTGACGAGGATGTCGCAGCGCTTTTCCATTTCGTTGACGATCCATTCGGGGATGAGCCAGTCGGTGCCGAGCGGTCCCACGGGGCCGTGCTGTTCGGTGCTCCCCACGGGGATGACGACGAGCGTGTCGGGGTTTTGCAAAATCGGTTCGGCCTTGTGCCAGGAGAGATGAGCAAGCTTCATGATGCGCCTCAAAGAGGGAAAGCCGCGCGGGGCGGCTTTCCGGAAAGAAGAAGGTTGTGCGTCAGTCGGCGTGACGGTCGAGGTCGTCGAAGTGACGGCGGATCGTCGCTTCCGACACGGGCTTCGTCACGAGACTCACGAGGATCATCACGACCATCGCGAAGACCCAGGCGACGATCAGCGGATTGAAGCCGAAGGACCAGCTCGGGAATTCGAGCGTGATGAGGACGTAGAGGATTTCCGCGGCGATGACGCCCACGTAGACGCTCGTCGTCGTGGCGCGGCGCCAGTACATGCCGAGCAGAATCGGGGCCGCCCAGATGCCGAGGCCGCCGAAGGCGAAGAGGACGATCTGGAAGATCGAGCCGGGCTTCGAGATGCCGATGCCGATCGCGATGATGCCGAGGACGACCGTGATCACCTTCGAGAGGCGCCACGTTTCTTCGTCGGTGGCGTCACGCTTCAGAATCTTCTGATAGAGGTCGCGCGACGCGGCGGACGTGGCCGTAAGAAGCAACGACGAAATTGTCGACATGCCCGCCGAGAAGATGCCCGCCACCATGAGGGACGAGAGAACCGGCGAGAGGCCGCCCTGCAGAATGAGCGGAACAACGAAGTCGGAATTCTTCCCTTCCAGGCCCGGGAAGGCGATGATGCCCGTGACGCCGCACCATTCAATGAAGGAGGCGGAGAACCACATGCCGAGCGTGCCGAGGATCACGGCCTTGAACATCGTCTTGTGGTCCTTCATCGTGAAGAACTTCGTGAAGAGATGCGGCTGACCGATCGCGAAGAAGGACCACATCACGATCATCGAGACGTAGTTCTGCCAGGGATAGCTGTTGTTGTGGCCCGGGAAGCTCACGTAGTTCGTGTCCATGGCCGCGAGCTTGGCGTTGATGACGTCGAGACCGCCGCCCAATTCAAGCGACACGAAGAAGGTGACCACCGCCGTCACGACCATGAGGACGCCCTGGATCAGGTCGGTGAGCATGATCGAGCGGATGCCGCCCGCCATGCAGTAGAGAATCACGGTGACGCCCATGACGGTGATCCCGACCCATTCGGGCGCGCCCGTGTAGGTCGTGAAGATGACGCCGCCGCCGATCGTCTGCGCGCCCATCATCGAGACGAGGAAGACGAGCATGAGGACGGCGAGAAGCCCGCGGATGCCCGTCGACTCATAACGGTCGGCGAGGTAGTCCGCCATCGTGAGCATCTTGTAGCGGTGACCGAGCGTGATGAGGCGACGGCCCACGAGGAGCGCGGGGATGAGCATCGAGAAGGCGATGCCCGGCACCGAGACGGACATCCCGGCGTAGCCCACGTGGTAGATCGAGCCCGGCACGCCCATGAAGGTCGACATGGAGTACTGGGTCGAGAAGTAGGCGACGCCCGTAAGAATGGCCCCGGCCTTCCCGGACATCGTGAAGAAGTCGGAAAGCGAACGGTTTTTCTGAGAACCGTACCAGCCGAGACCCGTCAGAATGAGACAGTAGAGAATGATGACGGTAAGGAATGGCCCCGTCATGCTGACCGTGTCGATGGTGTGCTGCATCAGGCTTCCTCGTCGTCAAATTCGTGATATTCGGGGCGCTTGAGGCAGGAGTGCGCCCAAACGCCGATCATGCAAATCGTGAAGATTCCGTAGACGAGCCACCCGTAAATGAAGAGGGGAACGCCGAAGAAGCTCGGGTTGTATTCCGTGTCGTAGAAAATGGGCAGGGGCAGCATGATGAACGCCCAGATCACCATGAACACCCAGAACCACTTTCTCTCGAAAGCGTTGGCGAATGCGTGCATGCGGGGGACTCCTTTTGTAAATTGAGAATGAAGCGGCGCAAAAGGGGATTCTCCGCGTCGCTTCGTTCGAGGGTTTCTTGCTCAATTCTGCCACGCAGGTCCGAGGAAGTCTCGAAAAGTTTTTCCCGGGCATCCAAAGTCATGCGGGTTATCGAGAATTGTTCTTGACAAAAGGTTAGATGTCTGGAGGTAAATAATTATTTCCGCCCGACACGAAAGCCGGCGGGCGGTCTAAACTGACTCCCCCTCCGGACATGTTTTTATTTTTCAGGAGTCGTTTGATCATGGGTAAGAAATCCGACAAGAAAAAAATCCGCACGATTGAGATCCAGATCCACAAGGGGGATTTCAAGAACTTGCGCGACATCGCCGAAATGATCGGCTACGACTCGGTCGAAGAGTACATTGAAGACGCCATCGTGCGCGTCGCCACGGCCGACTACAACATGATCACGATGCTCGCCGAGGATCATCTCACCCGTATGCACGACAAGGTTTGTTCGCTTTTCTCCGACATGCAGGAGGAAGAGTCCGAAGAAGCCGAAGACGAAGAGGCTGAAGAGAACGAAGACGAGGAAGAGGCCGGCGAAAAGGAAGCCGAATCCGAAGAAAAGGAAGTCGTCGAAGCCGAAGCCTCCGAGGAAGCTGCGCCGGTGAAGGAAGTTCCTCACAAGACGACGCGCCGCGCCAAGAAGGAAGAAAAGGTTGAGGAAGCCGCCGCCGAAGCGCCGGCTGAAAAGACCGAAGCCTGATTCTTCTTTTCCCGATCATGAGAAAACCCGCAGCCTCTCGCGAAGCTGCGGGTTTTTGTCATAAGCGACGCCGAGAATCGTCAGGCAAGCGCTTCAAGGCGTTCGAGCGCGACGCCGGCGAAGAGGGTCGAGGCCATGGCGAGGACTTCGTCGTTGAAGTCGAAGCGGTTGTTGTGGATCGAGAAGGTGTGCGCTTCGTCGCGCACGCCCACGCGGATGATCGAGCCCGGGACCTTGAACTGGTATTCGGCGAAGTCGTCGCCGCCCATCGAGATCGGGAAGTTTTCGTCCGCGGCGTCGTCGCCGAAGTGCTTGCGCACGTAGTCGCTCAAAACCTTGGTCGTCAAGGGATGGTTGATGACGGCCGGGGTCTGCTTTTCGTAGGTCACTTCGGCCTTGCAGCCGCAGGCTTCGGCAACGCCCTCGGCGATGCGGGGAAGTTCCGTCGAAATGAGCGTGCGGACGTCTTCGTTGAAGGTGCGCACCGTGCCGCTCATCGTGGCGACGGCGGGAATGACGTTCGGAGCGTTGTAGTTGCCGGCGTTCACGGAGCAGACGGAGACCACGGCCTTTTCGATCGGGTCGACGCGGCGGGAAACGAGCGTCTGCAGGGCGGAGATGATTTCCGCGGCGACGGGGACCGGATCGTGGCCGAGGTGCGGACGGGCGCCGTGCGTGCCCTGGCCGGTCACGGTGATGTAGAAGAAGTCGACCGAAGCCATGGCGGGACCGACGCGGAAGCCGAAGACGCCCTTGTCGCGCGTCCCTTCGTCGTGGCCGCCGTAGATTTCGCAGATGCCGTACTTCTCGAAGATGCCGGAGTTTGCAATGGCCGCGGCGCCGCCGCCCGATTCTTCGGCGGGCTGGAAGATGCCGACCACCTGGCCGGGGAAGTCGCGGCGGCGGGTGAGAACGTAGAGGGCGCCGAGCGTCCAGGTCGTGTGGCCGTCGTGGCCGCAGGCGTGGCAACGGCCCGCTTCACAGCTCTTCCAGGGATTGTCGGAGTTGTCCGGCATCGGGAGCGCGTCGATGTCCCCGCGAAGGGCCACGGTCTTGCCCGGGCGGTTCCCCTTGACGACGGCGATCACGGCGCCCGGAACGGTCGTGGTGTCGATTTCGTCGACGCCCCAGGCGCGAAGCTTCTCAACGATCTTTCCGCAGGTGCGCGTCGTTTCGAAGGCGAGTTCGGGGTGCTGGTGCAGGTCGTGACGGAATTCGACGAGTTCGTCGAAGACTTCAAGGGTTTCCGGGAAGCAGACTTCCGGACGGAAGGGGCGGATCATAGATTTCTCCTCATGAAGTTGGCGCGCGGGGCGCAAACGGAATTTTTCTAGTTTACGTCCGCACCGTCTCGAAGGGCTTAGGGCCTCCTGCCGAAAGGCTTTGCGTTTTCGCAAAGGTCCGGGAGGGCGCGCAAAAAAAGGCCGCCCCGAAAGGAGCGGCCCCGCGGAAACCGACGTCCGGGCGGTTCTCAGAGACGCCAGGCTTCGGGAAGAAGGCGGCGTTCCGCCTCGGCCTTTTCCGTTTCGCCGAAGGCTTCGAGCGTGAAGACGAGCGAGCGGCGAACGAGAAGGAGCGCCACGTGGGGCGCGATCGCTTCGAGCGCGGGCGAGACGGGAGTGGGCTTCTTGGGCGCCCCCTTGGCGTAGAGCGCGAGTTCCGCGTCGTCGGGCGAAGCCGTGCCGTCGGCGCGGAGCGCCAGAAGCGCGAGGGCCTCGCGAAGCTTCGCTTCCGCGACGGGGAGGTTGCCGAGCCCCGCCGCCGTCAGACCGCGGTACTGCGCCACGACGGCCGAGGAGAGAAAGTCTTCGTCGCGGCCGAGTAGGGCCGCGGCGGCCGCGTAGTCGCCGAGTGAAATCGAAAGCGCGACGTCGGAGAGAAGCGCGCGGGGAAGTTTGTTTGTCACTTTGAGTCCTTTTCCAGAATGAAGAACGTATGGCTGATGCCGAGGTTGGGCGTCTCGGAAACGATGCGAAGGCCGCTCTCCGCAAAAAGGCGCCGCAGTTCGTCGCCGTGGAAGAAGCGGGAATTGCCGTTGGCCATCACCGTGAAGTAGAGGCTCGTGGCGGCAAGCGAGAGCGCCGCCGCTTCGTGGCGCTGTTCGTCGACGAGAGGCTCGAGAACGGCGAGTTTCGCGCCCGCCTTCATGGCGCGGGCGGTGCGGAGGAGAATCGAGCGGGCTTCGTCGAGACTGAAGCAGTCGAGAAACTGACTCATCCAGTAGAGGTCCGCCTCTTCGGTGCCCGTTAGGGGCGCGTCCGTAAGCCAGTCGATCGCGACGGTGTCGATTCGCTCGCGCACGCATTCGAGTTCGGCGTGGCATGCGAGGTTTTCAATCTGCGCTGGAAGGTCCACGAAGGTCGCCCGGGCGTTCGGGTGGGTTTCGAGAAAGAGCTTCGTGAAGCGACCCGTGTTGCCGCCGATGTCGACGAGATGCGAAAAGCCCTTGAGCTTGTCGAGGCACTCGATCGCCTCGCGGTAGGCGCGGTCGGAGTGAAAGTGGTCGAACGCGAACCACGCCTTCTGCGCGTCTTCGGGAAGGTCGGGCAGATGCGGGTAGATCGTCTTCCAGTCGCCGTTGAAGGCGGAAAGCCCCGCCGGACGCCCTTCGAGGAGCGCGTCGAGCGTCTTTTCAAGCCCCGCGTAGTTCGTGCGGTCCGTAAAGAAAAAGTTCACGCGCGTCATCTCGTCGAGGACGAGGAGGTCTCCCACGCGGGTGGATTCGAGCGTCCCGTCCTCTCGGCGCGCGAGCACGCGCGCACTCACGAGGATGTCGGCCATCACGTCGACCGCATAAGGGGTGAGTCCGAGCGTTTCGGCCCATTCGTGCGGGGTCTTCGGAGACTTCTGGTGAACGATCCCCGGCAGGAACTCCGTCTGGAGGGCGGCCGAGACGGCCTTGAAGAGAAAGGGCGCGAAGGCGATTTTCTGCGCTTCGTAGAGCGTTTCCAAAAAGTGCGGCATGTTCGGGTTCCGAAGGCGATTCAGAGCGGCCACTCGACCGCAGTTTCGTTCAGACGCTCCCATTCGGGGGCGGTCGGGTCGTGCGCGACGCCGAGGGAAACGGCCTTTTTCGCGCGCTCCCAGGCGCGCGGGCAGTGCTTCTCGAAGTATCGGAGAAGGTCCTG
This sequence comes from uncultured Sutterella sp., assembly GCA_900545275.1. Lineage (GTDB taxonomy): Bacteria > Pseudomonadota > Gammaproteobacteria > Burkholderiales > Burkholderiaceae_F > Sutterella. The sequence continues at coordinate 160,973 of UQYG01000004.1, read as the reverse complement.
CATCCGCACTTCGCCGTGCACCATCGGGGCGATCGTCACGACCGTGAGAATGGTGGGGTTTTCTTCCGGAGGATTTTCGGCGTCGGGGTCTTCAAAGCCCTGGCAGAGCCCGCCCCAGTGGCCGTTTCCGGTCACGTAGAAGCGCGGATAGAGAATTTCGTTCGTGCGCGTCTCCCTCAACACCGGCATGGTGGTGTCGAAGGGAGCGTCGGCGAGCGAGAGCCGAAAGTCCCCGTAGGGGGCGTTGAGCTTGATCGTCGCTTCGCGCATGCCCCAGAGGGCATAGAAGGGAAGAACTTCGGGAAAGTCGTTCTCGCCTTCGAGCTGTTCGAGCGTGTAGGCGGCCACTTCGGGCGGGAAGGCGTATTCGCAGATCGCCTCGGGGTCGCGCAGTTTCCGGCAGAACTCCGCGTCGATGCCGACCGGTTGCGGCGTCATGGCCGCGGCGGCGTAGAGCTTCGTGTGGGCGATCGAGACGTACTGCAGGTTCTTTCCAGGGTTCTTGGCGCGCGGACCGTAGGGCGGGTGCTCGTAGAGCCCTACGCCCGAGCGGTGCGAGAGGAGCGCAAGGAGCATGCGGGCCCACAGGCTTTGGCTTCTGCGGTGGGCGTCGCGGATGCTCAGGATTCGGAGCTTTGCGTCGGCGGGGAGGAGCGCCACCGCCATGTTTTCGTCCGAGGGGTCCGGATTTTCAATCCGAACGCAAAGAACGATGCCGTTTCGCTCGAGCGAAAGCGGCAGATCGTCTGGTTCGATCGGTTCGACGGGCGTGAGTTCAAGGCCCGGTATGTCGAAGAGATGCGTCACGGTTTCTCGGGGCAGTGGAAAAAGAGAGGACTCATTGTAGCAAGGCGAACCCGCGAGCAAACTTAAAAAGAAGGGCGCCTCGGCTCGCGGCCGGGCGCCCGACGGGCGTCTCGCCCTTCGATCAGTCGTCGAGGACGCGCTCGAGGAACTTCCCGAGAAGACGGTAGTGCGTCTTCGTTTCGGGGGCTTTCGGATTGAGGTAGTACTGCGCGTGCGAGAGCGCTTCGTAGACGATGAGTTCGGCGTGGCGATCGGCAAGGAGCAGCTTTTCGTGCATGCGCACGGTGTTGCTCAAAAAGAGGTCGCGCGTGCCCGAGAGAAGGAGCGTGGGCGGGAACTTCGCTATCGCCGAATCTTCCGCGTAGACGGGGGAGAGGAGCGGATCCTTCATGTCGGCGCCGCCAGCGTAAAGTTCCGCCGCCGTGCGGATGAGCTTGTCGTAGGTGCCGAGAATGTTGTCGACGCCGTCGTTCGTCACGTAGGTGTCGCCCGTTTTTGTGAGGTCCGTCCAGGGCGTCCCCGCGATGAGGGCTCCGGGCATCGGAGTCCCCGCACGCGCCGCCTGGACGCCGAGGATGAGCGTCATGGCGCCGCCCGTCGACGTTCCGAAGACGGCGACGTTTTCGGCGGGCGTCGTTTTGAGAAGCGCCTGGTAGGCGCGGAAGGCGTCGTCGATCGCGGCCGGGTAGGGATGCTCGGGCGCCATGCGGTAGTCGACGCAGACGACCTTGTAGCCTTCGAGTCCCGCCATCAGCACGCCTTCGCCGATTCCCGAGATCCCGTGTCCGAGGATGTAGCCGCCTCCGTGGATGTAGAAGATCACCTTGTCGGCCTTCTCTTTCGCCAGGGTTTTCGGCGTGAGCGTATAGACGCGCACGCCCCCGAGCGTTCCCTCTTCGACGCGCACGCCGTACTCTTGGGCGAGCGCGAGGGCGGCCGGACCGGCTCCCGCCGCATAGTCCTTCGCGATGGCGCTCACGGCCTCGGGCGACTTCTCGCCGGTGAGCCAGAGGTCGGGCGCGGGTGCGGCGACGCTCTTTGCCATTTCGGCGCTTACCGTCGCGGGAGCGGGGAAGGGAGCGTCCGCGCGGGCCGCAGCCGAAGCGGGGAGGGCCGCCGCAAAAGAAAGCGCGAGAGAGAGCGTGAGCGAAAGAAGGGATTTCTTCATGATGCGAAACGGAGAACGAAAGCGAAAAAAGAATGCGCCGCGCGCACACGGGAGAAGTTTGCGCGCGGCGCGGGTCGTCGTCAATCGACTTGGGCGTCGGGCTTCATCACGATCTTCAGGACCGGATCGGTGCGGGACGTGAGGCGCTCGAAGGCCTTCTGCATGCCTTCGACGGGAACGATGTCGGTCACGTAGCGTTCGGGCTTGATCATGCCGCTCGCGATGAGGTCGATCGTTTCCTTAAACTCCTTGCGGGTGCAGGAGACGCTTCCGACCAGGCGGATTTCGTGCAGGACGAGGCGGTTGATGTCGAACGGAATCGTCGGATCGATGGTGTTGCCGACCGTGACGATCGTGCCGCTCGCTTTCACTGCGTCCATGGCGGCGGCAAGCGCCGATTCGCTCCCCACCGCTTCGAAGACCACGTCAAAGCCTCCCTTCGAGACTTCTTCGTAGACGGCGCGGCGGTTCGGGTCCTTGCCGTCGAGGTAGCAGTCGAACTTGCCCATTTCGCGGGCCTTGGCGAGCTTGCGGTCGTTCGTCTTCGACATCGCGACAAGCGACGCGCCGGCGGTCTTCGCAAGGTCGCCCATGAGCTGCGCGATGATGCCCGAGCCCACGACGAGCACCTTGTCGTGAAGCTTCATGTTCGAGAGATGCACGGCGTGATAGGCCACCATCAGGGGATCGAACAGCGCGGCGTCGACGTCCGACACCGTGTCGGGGAGCTTGTAGGCGAGGCGGGCGGGCCCCACGAACTTTTCGGCGTAGGCGCCGTTGCACACGAACCCGATGTAGTTCGTGCCGTTCACTTCGCGGCAGAGGTGTTCCTGACCGGCGCGGCACATGTCGCATTCGCCGCAGTAGAGGTTCGCCCAGAAGACGACGCGGTCGCCCACTTCAAAGTCACTCGTGCCCGGGTCTTCGACGACGCCGCAGAATTCGTGGCCCATCCAGAAATCGCCCTTGTGGTTCGGATTCCAGCCTTTGCCCGTTTTCCACATGTGGATGTCGGATCCGCATACGCCCGTGGCGGACACGCGGATGCGGATGTCGCCCGCCTTCATTTCGGGAACGGGTTCGAGCTTCGTTTCGATCTTTTCGGGGCCGACGAGAACGGCCGCCTTCATCATTTCAGTCATTACGATGTGCCTTCCTGTAAGGGTTGGAGAACGTCTTCGGATGACTGCATCGTAGGGAAAAGAAGGCGGTTTCGGAAGTTCAAGTTTTTACACGGGCGTGAACTTTTAGTTCGTACTGCCTCGATGTGGCGCTTCAGGAAAAACGTTTTCTACTCGGGATACAAGCAAAAAGGCCGCCCGGCATCAATCCGGACGACCTTTTGCTTACTCGAAATTTCCGAAGAATCAGCGCAGCGCAAAGTTGATCGCAAAGGCGATCGAAACGATGTACATGACGGGATGCACTTCGCGGGCGCGGCCCGTGAGCACGGCGATGATCGTGTAGGAGACGAAGCCGAAACCGAAGCCCGTCGCGATGTTGTAGGTAAGCGGCATCCCGACGATCGTGAGGAAGGCCGGGATCGCAATTTCGAGACGGTCAAAGCGGATGTGCACGCACTCCTGCATCATGAAGGCGCCCACGAGAATGAGGATCGGAGCGGTCGCGTAGACCGGGACGATCGCGATGAGCGGGATGAAGAAGAGCGCGAGAGCGAAGAAGCCCGCGGCGAAGACGTTCGAAAGGCCCGTACGCGCGCCAGCGACGGCGCCCGCGGCGCTTTCGAGGTAGCTCGTGGCGGTCGTGGTCCCGAAGACCGACGAGAGCATCGTGCCGATCGAGTCGGAAATGAAGGCTCGGTCGAGATTGCGGATGGAGCCATCGTCCTTCATGAGGCCCGCCTTGCGGGCGACGCCGATGAGCACCCCCATGTTGTCGAAGAGGTCCACCATCGTAAGGGTGAAGATGATGGTGAAGAGTCCGTGGCTCAAGGCGCCCGGGAGGTCGAGCTGAAAGAAGGTCTTCGAGATGTCGGGGAAACCCGCCGAGAGCCAGGAGCCTTCGGGAAGCGAGGCGTGGCCCGTGACGACGCCGAGCGCCGTCGTCGCGAGAATGCCGATGATCATGGCGGCGCGGATGCCCATCACGTTGAGAACCGCGGTGAGGAAGAAGCCGAAGAGCGCGAGGAGCACCTTGGGGTCGGTGAGGTCGCCGAGCGCGACCGAGGTCGATTCGTTCGAGACGACGATCCCGCAGTTCTTGAAGCCGATGAAGGCGATGAAGGTGCCGATCCCCACGACGATTGCGTACTTGAGATCCTTCGGGACCGAGTCGACGATCCACTGTCGGATGCGCGTGACGGTGAGGAGAAAGAAGACCATGCCCGAGACGAGGACGGCGCCGAGACCGGCCTGCCAGCTGAAGCCCGCGGGGCCGCAGACGTAGTACGCGAAGAAGGCGGTGATGCCGAGGCCCGGGGCCACGACCACCGGATAGTTCGCCCAGAGTCCCATGATAAGGGTCACGACGATCGTCGTCAGAACGACGGCGCCCGTGACGGCGGTGCGGTCCATGCCGGCGTCGGCGAGCATGGAGGGAATCACGAAGATGAGGTAGCAGCACGCCATGAAGGACGTGAGGCCGCCGAAGAATTCCTGGCGAACGGAAGTTCCGTGTTCATTCAGACGGAAAAGCCGCTCGAGAAGACCGAAGGATCGTGCGTTGTTGGGGTTGGACATTTCGGGTTTTCGAGGAGAAAGGACGAAAGGAAACATTGTAGCGGGAATGGGTATCTTTCCCGAAAGATTGCCGGCAAAGAGTGAAAAAGAGAAAATATCTCCAGGAAAGCAGGATCGGATAAGAAAACTTGTCTTTTCTTTTGGATAATGAGATAGGTAGAGAAGAAGGGAGAGAAGACCGAGCTCTTTCAGCAACTCTTTCTCTGAAGACCGACAAAACGATTCGCGGAGAGAAAAAAATGGGACATTTGATGCAAGAAACGACAGCCGAACGCGCCGCTCGGGTGAAGACGCTCAACGACGCGCTCATCGAATGGGTGATGAAGGTTGCGCAGGGACGGGTCGGTCAGTTTTCGACCGCCGTTTCCGGACTGGACATATCGGTGCGCGACGAACGAAACGCCTCGGAGCGCTGCGTCTACCGCCGCTCGCTCGGCGTGATGCTCTCGGGGCGCAAACGCTCCATCGTGGGGAACCGCGTTTATGAATACGGTGCGGGCGACATGCTCTACACCCTCGTGGACATGCCCGCGATGTGGCAGGTGGTGGGGGCGACGAAGGAGCATCCCTTCATCGCGGTTTCGATTGCGCTCGACGAAGAGGTGCTTCGCGAGCTGATTCCCCGCGTGCGTCTGGGGTCGCGCTGCACGAATCTGCAGGCGATCGGGCTCGAGCGCTCCGATCCGGACCTTCTCGAAGTCTTCCTGCGTCTTATGCAGCTCCTTGACCGTCCGGACGAAATCGAGGTGATGGCTCCGATGCTTCTGCGCGAAATCCACTTCCGCGCGCTTCTCGGTCCGCAGGGGCCGGCCCTTGCCGCCGCCTTCACGCAGGATTCGCAGAGCAACCGCATCGGACAGGCGATCGAGTGGATCAAGGCGAACGTCACGGCGAGCATGTCGATCGAGGAGATGGCCGACCGAGCCCACATGGCGCCTTCGACCTTCCATCGGCACTTCAAGGCGGTGACGAGCCTCTCGCCTCTGCAGTACCACAAGCGCCTGAAGCTCCATGAGGCGCAGCGCCTCATGCTCGTCAAGAACTTCGACGCTTCGCAGGCGGCCTATGCCGTGGGCTACGCGAGCGCGACGCAGTTCTCGCGCGACTACAAGAAGCTCTTCGGCACGCCTCCGAAGAAGAGCGTGCGGGTCATGAAAAATCACGTGACGCCCGAAGGCGTTCCCATGAGCTGACGAAAACCGAGAAGACGAGGGCCGCGCCTCCTGCCGGAAAGCGCGGTCCTTTTTTTCAAGAGCGTCTTTTTCTTACGCGACGGCTTTGGCGTAGTCTTCGTCCGAGACCGCTTCGAGCCACGTGCAGCGGTTGTTCGGGACGTTGGGTTCGATCGAGATGTGGGTCATCCAGGTCTTGGCGCCCGCGCCGTGCCAGTGCTTCACTTCCGGCGGAATGCGAACGACGTCGCCCTTGCGGATCACGCGCGGGGCTTCGCCTTCGAACTGCACGAAGCCTTCGCCCGCGAGAACGAGCAGGATCTGACCGCCCGAGTGGACGTGCCAGTGCGTTCTCGTGCCCGGTTCGAAGGTGACGTTTCCGATCGGGGCGTGGAAGACGTCGTCGTTTTCGCTCAGCATCGTGAGGTAGGACGTGCCGGTGAAGAACTTCCCGTAGGGATTGATGGGACCCTGTTCAAAAATCGTGTCGTGCGGGGCCTTGTGGATTTCGGACATGTTTGTCTCCTTGTGATCGACGTGTTTTTTGGGGGCGTCTTCAAGAACGCTCCTTTTCGCCCATCATTGTGGCGCGGCGCGCACCGGGCGTTTCGTCCGATCGGACGCGATTGTTGCCTGAAACGCTCTGCCGCGGGGAAAGAGAAAACGACAAAAAGGACGGCCGGGAATTCGTTGGCCTTCAAGATCCTTGCCAAGAGCGTTCGGATTCGGTAGTTTTTCGGTAGACACCTTTTGAGGACAGTTTCCATGCCCCGTTTTGCCGCCGTACTGCCGGAAGGCCGACTTCTTCTGAAAAACCTCGAGACCGGAGAGACGCTCACGATCCGCGCCGAAGACGGTCCCGTCTCGATCGGGACGCTCACCTGGACGTGGGGAGAGGAATCCTCTCCCGCGGGTGCGCCCGAGGGGAAACGATCCGAGACGGTCGTCGAGGATGCGGGTCCCCGTCCGATGAAGCCCGAGGAGTACGACGCGCTCGAATGGAATCCGAACGATCCGGCGCTGCTCACGGCCGAGGCGGAAATGCGCGCCATTCTCGCGTCCGCTCAGGAGATGCGCGGGCGCGACGTCATGCCCGCCGCAAAACGCGTCCTCTCCGCTCCCTTGTCGGCCCTCACTGAGAAGGACTTTGAAGAAGCCTACATGGCGCTCGGCAAGCAGAGCGACGAAATCGAGCGCGAAGTCGCCTATCTCGAAGAGATCGAGGCCGACCCCGAGGACATCAAGGAGATGCGCGACCGGCTCGAAGCGATCGACCGCGATCTCGGACTCGTCACCGAGCGCATGAAGCAGTTCGAAGCGGTCCACAAGGAAGAAGACTGACTCAACAAATCTCAAAACTCGCTTCGTGGCCGAAGCGACTGGGCCTCAGCCGGAAGAACTCTATGAGGCGGGGAACTTTGCAAGGTGGCAACTATTAAAGAATTTTTAATAGTTGCCCGGAATTCCCCGGAGACGAACTTCTCGGTCGGGCTCCGAATAAGCCGTAGCCTGTCGATTGGGTTTGGTTGGGTGATACGACACAAGATGCGGTATGTGCAAAAAATGCACATACTGCCTTCGAGAACCAGCCTGTCCGAGCGGAGGCGTTCCAAGCCCGAAAAAGCAGAGGCCCTTCGATGCGAGTCGAAGGGCCTCGGTTTTAGCAGGTAGCTAAATATCAGAAGCGGAAGTCACGCTCACCGGCCTCGATGCGGATCAAGCGCTTTTCCGCGGCGGCGCGGATCTTTTCGTGCGGGATCTTCGGGAGTTCCGCCTTGAGCACCTCTTCGCCCGCCTTGCGCGTCGCGGCCGAAGCGTAGTCGCAGAGGTATTCCTTGATCGTCATCACGGCGTTGGCCTGGCAGTAGGTGGCGATTTCGCCCGTCTTCGCGAACTGCATGAAGCGGTCGCCCGTGCGGCCGGCGCGGTAGCAGGCCGTGCAGAAGGAGGGCAGGTACTTGTTTTCGAGGAGCCACTTGACGATCTGGTCGAGACTGCGGCGGTCGGACGTTTCGAACTGCGCCGTGTTTTCGCCTTCGTCTTCGGGTTCGAGCGTGTAGCCGCCCACCGAAGTGCGGGAGCCCCCCGAAATCTGCGAGATGCCGAGACGGAGCGCTTCCGTGCGGATGCGGGCGCTTTCGCGCGTCGACATGATCATGCCGGTGTAGGGAACGGCGAGGCGGATGAGCGCCACGATCTTGAGGAAGAGGTCGTCCGGAACCGCGTTGCTGAAGGTGTTCGGGTCGATGTCGTCAGCCGGGCAGATGCGCGGCACCGAAATCGTGTGCGGACCCACGCCCCAAACGGCTTCGAGGTGTTCGGCGTGCATGAGGAGGCCCACGAAGTCGTACTGGCAGTGTTCAAGGCCGAAGAGAACGCCGAGGCCCACGTCGTCGATGCCGCCTTCCATGGCGCGATCGTGCGCTTCGGTGTGGTAGGCGTAGTCGGACTTCGGTCCCTTCGGATGAAGAAGCTTGTAGCTTTCCTTGTGATAGGTTTCCTGGAAGAGCTGATAGGTACCGATCTGCGCTTCGTGGAGCTTGCGGTAGTTTTCGACCGTCGTCGCGGCGATGTTGACGTTCAGACGGCGAATGGCGCCGTTCTTGTGCTTGATCGAATAGATCGTCTTGATGGATTCGAGGATGTATTCGATCGGGTTGTACTTCTGATGTTCGCCCGCTTCGAGAAGAAGACGCTTGTGGCCGAGGTCCTGCAGAGCGATGACTTCGCGTTCGATTTCTTCCTGCGTGAGCTTCTTGCGCTGGATGTGCTTGTTCTTCGCGTGGTACGGGCAGTACGTGCAGGTGTTGACGCAGTAGTTCGAGAGGTAGAGCGGCGCAAAGAGAACGATGCGGGTGCCGTAGATGTGTTCCTTCACGCGCACGGCCGTGTCGAGGATCTTCTGGTTGACGTCTTCCAGGTCGCAGGCGAGGAGCACGGCCGCTTCACGGTGCGTGAGGCCGCGGAAGGCAGCCGCTTTTTCCAGAAGCGAATCGATCAGGGGACGGTCGTGCTTGTGTTCTTCGGCGTAGGCGAGCGTGTCGAGAATTTCTTCGTGACAGATGAACTCTTCGGCCACGCGGGATTTCGGATCGTACATGGAAGATGTCTCCGGGCGGGATAACATTTGTGCGTACAAAATGTTGAAGGTCCTGTTTTCCTTCTAATGTGCGTACAAATAGGGTCAAAAGAAAAGTGCTTCGCCGGAGGGCGGAAGACACGGATTCACGAATGTTACTCCCGCATCGTCATTTTCGCGAGAGGAAATTTTGACGAAAATCTAAAATTGCGGGAAAAAGACAAGTTATCCGCTGTTTTTCTCCCGCAATCCTTATCGGAACAATGATTCGGAAATGGCGCTCACTCGTGGCGCTTGCCCGTCATGCATTCGATGTGAAGGCGCCAGAGACCGGCGTAGGGACTTCCTTCGCGGAAGTAGCCTTCGCACTTTTCGGGGGCGACCGTCGCGCAGTATTTCGCGAGCACCGCAAAGAATCCCGTGCGGCGTTCGGCTTCGTCCGAGGCGAGTTCGACCGTGCCCGAGAGCACGACGGATTCGAAGGCGGTCGTGAATTCTTCCGGATCGGCCTTGACGTCGGTCGCGACGACGAAGGTCGCGGCGCGGGGCTTCTGCAGGGTTTCCCATTTGGTCCCCGCCTTGCCGCCGTGAAAATAGAGATTGTCGCCCGCGACGGCGTAGGAGATCGGAATCGAATGAAGCGTTCCTTCGTCGTCCGCGTAGGAGAGGGTCCCCCACTGGCAGCGGGCGAGCACCTTGCGTGTGTCTTCTTCGGAGAGCGCGCGGTCGGCGCGGCGTAGCGTTTTGCTGAGCATTTTTCCTTTCCTTTAGAGATTGCCGGAGACGGTAGGCTTCGGCGTTACGTCGGGGAGCTCCTCCTGTGCGACGCGGATCCAGGAGAGCGTCTTCCAGGGGCCTGAGAGAAGGGATTCGAGGAAGATGTAGGAGCGGCGCACCGCCTGCAGGGCCGCCGATTCGCTCGTTTCGAGCGCGACGAAGGCGTCGCGCACGAGAAGGCTTTCGGCCACGTCCGTCCAACTGCGAAAGCGCACGATGAGTTCACCCGCGGGGCGCGCGAAAAGGATTTCCGCCCGGGCGGGCGAGGTCATGCCGAGAAGCTGCGAGGCGACGATGAGGGCGCAGGTCGCGGCGAGGTCCGCCGTGCGCAGAAGAGGCCACTCGATCGTCTGCCGGTAGTAGTCGGTGAAGATGCGAAGGCGGCGAAGACGCGCTTCGTCCTCCTTGTCGACGACCGCCGAAAAGCCGCCCCAGCCGAGTCCCACCTCGTGACGGACGAGTTCCGACACGGCCGCGGCTTCGCGGATCGTGCGAAAGCGCGTCGGCGTCTGGTTGTTCCCCGCGAGGTATTCGAGCCGGTCGTCGAGGTCCGCTTCGCTCATGACGTTGAAGTGGTTCTCCACCCAGTGGTAGAGGTCGCCGAGCATCGCGTCGTCCGGGTCTTCGATGCAAATCGACAGACCGTTGCGCCCGAAGTACCAGCGGGCGAGTTCCGTTCCCGTCTGCGTAAAGGCGATGTCGTCCCAGGGAAGCGACACGGCGTTCGCGTGCGGAAGCGCCGCGAGGTGCTCGAAGCTCTCGCGCATTGCGTCGAAGACGGGCATCATCTCCGCGGTGGGCGAGAGGATCTCGACGGACTCTTCGTCGTCAAAAAACTGCATGCCTAGGGTCTCCTTCTTCAACGCTTGCGGGGTTTGGCGGTCCCGAAAGACTGGCCGTCGGGATTTCGACGGGGACCGCGGGCGTTTTCGCCGCGGCGCGGGGCGCCGCGCTTGTCAAACGTCCGTTTTTCACCCGTGTGTTTTTCGATCGGACGCTTATCTCTGCGGCGTTCCGCGCCGGCAGGCCGCTCCGAGCGCACCGCATCGGCGGAGCGGGCGGAGGGCTTTTCGGCGGGGCGCCGCACCGGGAGACCGGAGGGCGACGTGATCGTCATGAAGCAGGGCTTTTCTTCGCAGTGGAATTCCGCACGGAAGACTTCGCCCGCGGAATTCTTGAGAAGGAGCGGCTCGGGCCGGAAGAGCTTTCGGTCCGTCGTCTTGAGGCGTTCCGGGAAGAATTTGAGCGACTTCGGGCACAGGTCGAGCTGCGCGCGCACGCAGTGGCGGCAGGTCATGAGGTCCGCCTTGGGGACGGGCAGGATCTCGAAGGCGGGCGCCGTCACGGTCGCGCCGTGCCGTTCGTAGAAGGCCTTGGCGAGGCGGTTCGCGACGTTCGCGCGGAAGTCGACGGTCTTTTCCGGATAGGGAGCCGTCGGATCGCCGGGATCGCGGTGCGTCGGCTCCCAATGCGCCTTCCGGTCGGCGTCGAGTTCCGCCGTCGCGTGGCGGCGCAATTGATTGGCGATGCTCGCGGGGACGAAGACGTCGAGATCTTCGGGGATGAAGAGTTCGGCGATCCGATAGTCGGTGTCGCCCATCTTGCCGAGGTTCTGCGCGAGGCGCGCGCGGTTTTCCTCGGCGTCCGAGGGCGCTTCGAGATCCATGGCGACCTCCGCGAAGCCCGTCGAAGCGCCGTCCGTCAAAAGAAGCGTGAGGGCGTCCTCTTCGACCGTGAAGGTCGCGGTGACGGGGATGCGCCGTTCGGCGGTCTTGCCCGAGAGAATCTTTTCGAAGGCCTGGTCGCGGTTGCGCGAGAGGATGCTGCCCGTGCGAAGACCGTCCAACTGCGACGTGCGTTCGCGCGGGTAGAGCGCCCAGTGGTTTCCTTCGCGCTCGGCGCGGTTGACGGAAAGCCCGTGGATTTCCTCGTCGGCCGCCTCATAGGTGAGGCCGTCGCCGTTCGCAAGCGACACGCCCGGGAGCGCGTCGACCAAAAGACGCTTCGGATCGATGCGAAGCACGCGCGCGACGGGGTCGCCCGTGTTCTTGGGACTTTCCGTCTGCGCGAGGTCGTAGGGCTTTGAGAAGTCGCGCCCGTGCACGAAATAGTCGGTGGCGCCGCGGCGGAAGGTCTTGGCGGCGTCGGGCGTGAAGCGGAAGGTCGTCTCGCCCGCGGACGAGCGGCGCAGTTCCGGACGGCGCGCGAGGATCGCGTCGATTTCCTTGCGGTAGAGCGCCGTGATGTTCTTCACGTACTGAACGTCCTTCAAGCGCCCCTCGATCTTGAAGGAGGAGACGCCCGCGTCGATCAAGGCTTCGAGATTCGATCGCTGATCGTTGTCCTTGAGGCTGAGAATATGGCTTCGCTGCGCGAGCACCGTGCCGTCTTCGGTCGAGACGTCGTAGGGGAGGCGGCAGAGCTGCGCGCAGGCGCCGCGGTTGGCGCTGCGCCCCAACATGGCTTCCGACATGTAGCACTGGCCCGAGTAACTTACGCAAAGCGCCCCGTGCACGAAGAATTCAATGCGGGCCTTCGTCAAAGCCGAGCGCACGGCGCGGATCGCGTCGAGGTCGAGTTCGCGTGCGAGGACGAGCTGCGAGAAGCCCACCTTCTCGAGGAAAGCCGCTTTTTCGGGCGTCCGGATGTCGCACTGGGTCGAGGCGTGGATCTCGATGTCGGGCAGGGGGCCCATGAGAAGGCCCATGTCCTGCAGGATCAGGACGTCCACGCCCGCCTTCTTGGCGTCGAAGGCGAGCGACCTCGCCGCCTCGATTTCGTCGTCGCGAAAGAGGGTGTTGAGGGCCATGAAGACGCGGGCGTTCCATCGGTGCGCGTAGTCGCAGAGCCGCGCGATGTCGTCGAGCGAATTGCCCGCCGCCTGACGGGCGCCGAAGGAGGGGCCGCCGATGTAAACGGCGTCCGCGCCGTGCTCGATCGCGGCGATGCCCGTGTCGGCGTCGCGCGCCGGGGCGAGAAGTTCCAGGGCGTGAAGGGGAAGCATGCTGAAAATGATCCTGTATGTGTCCCGAAAGTGTAGCAAAGCGGGACGTTCCTCATCGCGGCGAGGAAGCAAGGAATCGTAAGGGCGGCGGGGCTTCCGCCCGAAATGGCGGGCGCTTTCTTCCTTTTCGGACGCCGCATCCGAAAAGAAGGATTTCCCTTCAGATTCGCAGGGATTTCGCGTTTTAGACTTCTGAAACCGCGGCCCGATTCGACCGCGGTCCCGTTCACAACGTCAAGGAGCCCTCATTGCCGAATTCCGCCGCATCCCCGTTTCGTCCGCCCAAAGAGAACAGCCGCCTCTTTCTTCTCCTTTTTCTCGCCGTGCTCGCGGCCTTCGGACCCTTCGTGACGGACCTCTATCTTCCGACTTTGCCTGAGCAGGCGCGCGAGTACGCGGCCGCCCCGGCGACGGTACAGCTCGGCCTCTCCATGACGATGTGGGGCCTCGCGATCGGGCAGCTCTTTGTGGGGCCGCTCTCCGACGTGCGCGGGCGACGCGGACCGCTCCTTGCGAGTCTCCTTGTTTTTACAGGCGCCACCTTTGGCGCGGCCGTCGCTCCCACGGTCGAACTCTTCCTTCTCTGGCGCTTTCTCGAAGGACTCGGCGCCTCGGGCGCGATCGTCATGTCGCGCGCCGTCGCGGCCGACCGCTATACGGGACGAGCTCTGGGCCAATTCATGGCCGTGATGGGCGCCATTCAGGGCGTTGCGCCCATCACAGCTCCTCTTTTGGGGTCGCTCGTCGCGGAATTCGTGGGTTGGCGAGGGATTTTCAGGCTCCTCTTCGCGATGGGCGTCGCGCTTCTCGTCGTGACGGCCTTCCGCCTTGCGGAGACGCGGCGCGTTGCTCGAGGAAAGTCGTGCGAGGGAGCGCCCTCGGCGAAGCCCGAAGGCGTTCGCGCGAGTCTGCGGGCGCTTTTCGGCGATCCCGCCTTCGTCGCGATCGTTTTGCAACAGGTCTTCGCGTCGGCCGTGCTCTTCGGTCACATCGCATCGTCCCCCTTCATCTTTCAAGAATATTTCGGCCTCTCGAGCTTCGCCTACGGACTCTTCTTCGGCGCGATGGCGCTCGGCATCACCGTGGGCGCAGCGTTTTCCAGCCGCATGTCTTCGCCCGAGGCGGCCATGCTCGCGGGCGCTGTCGGTCTTCTGGGAGCGTCCGTCCTTCTTGCCTTCGCTTATGCCGTCGGAGCGTCGCTTTTCTGGGTGACGCCCGTCTACTTCGTGCTTCTCGTCATGCTCGGGCTCACCTTACCGGCGGCCATGACGGCGGCGCTTTCGCGGCATCGGGCGCGCTCGGGGCTCGCCGCCGCGGTGTTGGGCGCCGTGGGTTTCGGAGGCGGCGGTCTGGTGGCTCCGCTCACGACCCTTGGTACCCTCACCGTCACCACGGCCTGGCTCTTCGTCGTCTCCGCGGTCGTGCTCGTCGTGATCGGCGTCGTGCTTCGTCGACTCACGCGTGACTGAGGAAAACGAAGATCGGGTGTTCTTTTGTTCATCATGCCGAACGTTTTGTTAGGATTTTGTTCAGTTAGCTGAACAAAACGGTCCCTTCGGGCCGGAGGCAGCCTGTTCGACAAGGAAACGCTTCGAAAAATCCTTTTGGAAAATCGCAGGCTCGTGGAGGGCAAACGGCCTTTCCCGCGGGAGATTTCATTGCCGTCCGCGGGAGGTTGTCTACTTACGGGCGTGCGCGGCGCAGGCAAGTCGCACTGCCTCCATGCGGAGATGCAGCGTCGGCTCAAGGAGGGCGGAACGTGGAGCGACATGCTCTACCTCAATTTTGAGGACGAGCGGCTTCTGGGGTTTGAACCGTCGGACTTCGGGCGCATGCTGGCGGTGCACGCGGAACTTTCGGGAAGCTCGGCGCCTCCGGCCCTTTTTCTCGACGAAATCCGGGTAGTGGACGGTTGGGAGATCTTTGTGCGCCGGATGGCCGATGCGGGCGCCGACTTCATCGTCACCGAATCGGCCGGGACAACCAGCTCAGTGTTCGGTGAGCGCTTCGCCCTGGTAAACGTTTTTCCTTTGAGTTTTTCGGAGACGTTGCAGGTTGCGGGCGTCGCGTCGGACGAAGATGCGCTTTCGTCCACTGCAGGACGTGCGGCGATTTTCCGTACGTTTGCGCGATACCTCAAAACCGGCGGTTTTCCGGAATGCGTGCCGCTCGAAAATCCGCGGGAAGCTCTCCACGAGCTCTATCGAACCGTATGTACGGGCGACGTCGCCCTTCGGTACGGAATCGCAGGCGTGCAACCTTTGCTCCTGGCGCTCAAGATCCTGGCTGAACGCACGGGCGATCCCGTCTCCTTCTCCGCTCTCGCCAAGAGCTTGGAGGCGGCGGGGACGCGCCTCTCCAAGGCCACCGTCATCCGCTATGTGGAATTCGCCTCCCGAGCCGGTCTCCTGCTTCCGATCGAAAACATCGTCGATCGGCTTCGCCAAAGGGAAGGGCGACGAAAGTACTGTTTCGCGGACAACGGATTTCTCCATCTTATGGGGCGGGACGATACGGAAGAACTTCTGAAAAACCTGGTGGCCGTTGAGCTGATGCGTCGCCACGGAGACAACGGTTCGGTTTTCTACGTTCGGGAGAAGGTCGAAGCGGACTTTTACGTGCCCGGAGAAGAATGGGCGGTGCAGGTCTGTGCGGATTTTCGCGAAGACTCGGATGGGACGCGGCGCAAAATCCGCGCATTGGAAAATATCGCGAAGATACTGCCCGTGAAAAGAAGAACGGTGGTGACGCTCGAAGAAGAGCGCATCGTCGAGACCGCGTCGGGGTCGGTGGAGGTGGTGCCGGCGTGGAAGTGGCTGTTGGGGATCGCCTCTTCGGCCATTGCGGCGCAGACGCGGAAAACAAGCGTTGCGAGTGTTCGTTCGGTTGGGTGCGGGTAAGGAGAAAAGGGGGCGCAAAACGAAGACGGGCGTGCCGCCCGAAGGAATGCGGCACGCCCGTGGAGAAAGGATCGGTCAGACCCGATCTCACTTGGGGGTCGGCATCTTCCACGCTTCAATGTCGTGGCAGGTGGCGCACTGGTTGGTCGACGGCTTGTGTTCGCGGTGGCAGTCAAAGCAGTTTTCCGTGCGGCCGAAGTGGTAGCTGTCGTGCACGTTGATGAGCGCGGTGTGGCGCGTTTCCTTGCCGGTCTTCGGGTTCTTAAGAACCGCTTCGAAGTTCATCGATTCGGTGGCCTTCGCGAGGGCGTCGCGGCTGTGACAGCCCGTGCAGACGTCGGTCGAAGGCGCCTTGAAGTCGCCCTTGTGGCAGGTGGTGCAGGCCACGCCCCGTTCGGCGTGCTTGGACATCTGGTCGGCGGCTTGCGCGGAGCCGAAGGCGAGCGCGAGAAGCGCGGTGCAAATGAGCGTACGCATGGCGTATTCCTTACTGTTACGTCGTTGATCAGGCATGTTCGGCGGCGGCGTTTTCCCCGGCGATGAGGCCGAAGACCGAGCAGTCGGGCATGGAGCAGGCCGTCATGCGTTCCTGTCCGTGCAGACCGCCCGCTGCTTCGCCCGCCACGTAGAGGCCCGGAATGGGGTTGCCGTTCCAGTCGAGCGCCTGCGCCTTTTCGTTCGTGCGGATGCCGCCCGGGGTGTAGTTGAGACGCGGACTGATGACGATGCCGAAGAAGGGCCCCTTCATGTCGATCGGTTCGACCTTGCGTTCGGTGCGTTCAAGCGGCTTGCCGAAGGCTTCGTCGCGACCCGCGGCGACGTCGCGGTTGTAGGCCTCGAGCGTCTGCTTCACCTTGGCGGGATCGGCTCCGTAGTGCGCGGCAAGGGCTTCGATCGTGTCGAAGCGGAACATCGTGCCGTCGAGACCGTTGAGACCGTTCAGAGAACGTCCCACGCGATTGAGGTTGTGGAACTTGCCGAGCGCCTTTTCGTCGTAGATCATGAAGGGCTTCTTGTCGCCGTTCGTGAGGCGGCGCTGCAGCGTGCCGACGGCGAGTTCGTTGCGGCTCGCCCCTTCGCTCATGAAGCGCGTACCCGTGGTCGGATCAATGAGCACGCCCCAGACCATGTCTTCGGTCGGCAGGGGATAGGCGAAGCGGTAGAGCGAGAGGTGCATGGCGCGGGCGCCGGCGCGCACGAGCGTCTTCAAGGCGCCCGCCGTGGCGCCCGGGCTCGTCGTCGTGGAGACGCCGTCGAGGAAGGGCACTTCCACGGCGCGGAAGGCGCGGTCGCGGGCATAGCCGCCCGTCGCGAAAATGACGGCGCGAAGCGCGCGGATTCGGCGGGGCGTGCCCGTGCGGTTCTTTTCGTCGTCGCGCGGATCTTCGCTGAACGCGTAGTTTTCACGAACGAGAAGGCCCGCGGCGCGGTCCTTGTCGAAGAGAACTTCGTCGGCCTTGCAGGAAGTGCGAACCGTGAGGTTCTTGAGGCCGGCCATGTACTTCGTGAGGGCGGCGAGAAGACCCGCGCCGTCCCCTTCGGGGATGAGGCAGCGTTCGGCGCTGTGGCCGCCGAGCTTCAGAAGACGGCCGTCCCAACGGACGCCGCGGTCCGTGAAGAACTTTTCGACGCGCGCGGTGTTCTTCGCCATGACGAGGGCGAGTTCGTAGTTGCCCACGCCGCCCGAGACGCGGAACATGTCGCGCGCGAGCGCTTCGGGGCTGTCCTTGACGCCGCGCTTTTTCTGCTCGGGCGAACCCACGCAGGCGAAGTTGAGGCCCGAAAAGCGTGAGGTGCCGCCCGTGCGGTTGAGCTTTTCGATCATGAGCACCTTGGCGCCCTTTTCGGCGGCGGCGATGGCCGCGACGGTTCCGGCAACGCCGGAGCCCACGACCACGACGTCAAAGGTTTCGTCCCAGTCGGTCGCCGCGGTGCGGGCGAGAACGGAGGGCGCGGCGGGAAGCGCGGCCGCGGCCGCGAGGAAGCGGCGTCGGGAGGTCGTCATCTTTAGTCTCCTTGCACGATGAGGGGTCGTCCATGCGGACGGAAATCCGATGACGACATTCTGATGAAGAAAGATTGCGCGGCCGTTTCGGCAAAGAGCAAAAGATTACGGAAGCGTTACAGATCAGAGGTCGCTGTAATCGTCGAGCAGGTAACCCACGCCCGAATAGCTTGCGATGACCGGTCCGACGGCGCCCGCCGCCTGCAGTTTCTTGCGGATGCGCGTAAGCGTCACGCGCAAGAGCGGAAGGTCGTCGAGCGCTTCGGGTCCCCAGACGGTGCGAAGAAGTTCCTCGTGGGTGCGGAGGTGTCCGGGTTTTTCCATGAGGCGCTGCAGGAGACGGTACTCGGTGTCGGTGAGTTTTACGTCCGCCTCGCCGAAACGGCAGATTCTCTTGGCGGGCTCCATGACGAGCGGGCCGTTCGTGAGCCGTACGGATTCGACGTTCCTGCGTCCCGCGGTGCGGCGTAGCACGGCAAGAATCCGGGCCTGCAGTTCCTCGAGCGAAAAGGGTTTCGTGAGATAGTCGTCGGCGCCGAGCGAGAAGCCGCGCATCTTGTCGACGACCTCGCCCTTGGCGGTGAGGAGAATGACCGGCACGCCGCTCACCTTGCGCACGGCCTCGAGAACTTCGAAACCGTCCTTTTCGGGCATCATCACGTCGAGAACGAGCAGGTCGGGTTTGGGATCCGCGTGCTCGAAAATTTCGAGCGCCCGGCGCCCGTCGTCGGCGGAGCAGACGTCAAAGCCGCTGCGCTCGAGATTGGCGGCGACGACGCGGCGGATCTTGCTTTCGTCGTCGGCGATGAGGATGAGGGGACGTTCGCGGAACATGATTCAGGATTCGTCGGTAAAAAGGGGAAGCCGCACGAAAATGTCGGCGCCGGGTTCGTCGTTTCGGCAGAGTGCGGTGATGGAGCCGCCGTGGGCTTCGCAGACGGCGCGGCAGATCACGAGACCAAGGCCCGTACCGCCCGAACGGCGTCGATTGCCGCGCTCCACCTGATAGAAGCGGTCGAAGATGCGCTCCCGGTCTTCGGGGCGGATGCCCACCCCGTTGTCGAGGACGTGGATGTGCACTTCGTCGCCCACCCGCGCGGCGCGCACGAGAATCTCGGGCGCTGCGTCGGGACGTGCGTACCGGGCGGAATTCGTAAAGAGATTGCTGAAAAGCTGCACGAGGCGCTCGGGGTCGCCGGGAAGACAGGCGGCGTCCTCTTCGACTTCGGTGCGAAGGGTGAAGTCATACCGGGACTTTGCCAGGCGCGCGGCCTTTCTGAGAACACTCGAGAGCGAGAGCACGCGCTTTTCAATGCGAAAGAGCCCGCCGTCGATGCGCGCGACGTCGAGCCAGTCGTTGATGAGGGACTGTAGGTGTTTCGCCGCTTCGTCGAGGTTCGTAAGGAGTTCTTCGCGGAAGTCGGGCGACCAGGCGCCGTCATCGGCGAGAAGGCTTTCGGTTTGAAGGCGAATCGCCTGCACGGGGGTTTTGAGTTCGTGCGCGACGACGCTCAGCAGACTTTCCTTGAGGGCCTCGGCCTGCGCGGCTTCCGTTCGGTCGCGAAGGAGCACGCCGCGGGCGGGTTCGCCCGGCGCCCCTTCGATCGGGAAGGCTTTGGCTTCGAGCGAGCGGCCGTTTTCCGTCCAGGCGAGTTCGGGTTTGACGTCCGGCGTTTCGGGCATCACGCGGCGAAGCACCGATTCGAATCGCTCGGCGCGGGTGGCTTCGGGACCGGGAAGGAGACGCTCCGCTTCCGGATTGGCGAGAAGAAGCGTTCCGTCCTCGCGAAAGAGAAGAACGCCTTCGCGCATGTCGCGAAAGAGGGCCGAGAGCGTCGCGTGTTGTGAGCGGAAGGCTTCGGTGCGGCGCTGCACTTCGCTTTCAAGTTCGCTGTTGAGGGTTTCGAGTTCCCGACGCTTTTCTCTCAGTCCCCGAAGGACCCGTCCCCAACGGTGCTGAACGAGTCGAAATTCTTCGGGAACG
This sequence comes from uncultured Sutterella sp., assembly GCA_900545275.1. GTDB lineage: Bacteria > Pseudomonadota > Gammaproteobacteria > Burkholderiales > Burkholderiaceae_F > Sutterella. The sequence goes on along the minus strand of UQYG01000004.1, from coordinate 141,378 downwards.
CTTACGCGGTCTTCGGGAGCGGGTTCGGTGCGTCCGCTTTCGATGTGGCGGATGAGTTTGGTGACGCCGCGGGCGAGCGTGCCCGAAACGGCCCAGACGACGGCGAGTATCAGCGCAACGAGCAGAAAGAGCGCGGCGCCCGCCTGCTGCAGGGTGCTCGTTGCCAGGTGCATGCGGTTTGCGCCGTCGCGCACGAGAACGATGTGCCAACCGTCCGCCGTACGGCTTTGGGCCAAGTAGTGCCTTTCGCCTTCGGACTGCAGTTTGTGCACGACGTTTTTGTCGGCGTCGGGACGGGTGAGAAGATCGGCGAGATCTTCCCGTACCGGAGCGAGGGCGTTCGGGTAGAGAGCGCGCCCCGTTTTGTCAAAAATGCGGAGTCGGTAGTCGCCTTCGGGGAGTTTTCGCTCGACGGCGCGGCCGAGAGCTTCGAGCTGCAGGGCCGCGGCGGCGACTCCGATTACCTCGCCCCGAGCGTTGCGGATCGCCGTGGCGAGGTTGATGATGGGACGATCCGTGGCGCCTTCGGCTTGAAAGACGTCTGAAACGAGAACGGAGCCGGCAGGAGCGGAAGCCGCACGACTGTGCCAGCGTTGTGAATGATCGACGTTGAGGTTGGAACCGCGCACGCTCTCCTTCGGTGCGAAAAGAAGACTCTTCGCCTCTTTGTCGTCGATGTGGAGGTTTTCGAAAAGTCCGTAGGTGGCGGCGATTTGCTCGAGCGAGAGCTGCAGCGTGCGCGATGCGCGCGCGGTCGTGTTGCCGTCCATGGCGACGGCGCCCATTTCCGCCGTGAGAAGGACGAAGCGTTTCGCGTCGTCGAGAGCCGTCTGCGTTTCGAGTGCGGCGCGTTCCGCCCATCGCGACTGCATTTCGTCGGAACGCGCGATTTCGTTTTGCGCCTCCCGCCACTGCAGAACGGTAAAGGCCGCAAGCGGTACGAGGCTTACGGCCAGGAGGGAGGCGGCGAGGAGCGTGCGAAACCGCATGCGCCGATCCGGGGCGGTCAGTAGGAAACCTTGACCGTCTTCACGCTCGGAAGCGCGACGCCCTTGGAGAACTTGATTCCGACCGATTCGGTGGGGGAGATCTGCAGTTCGTCGCCGTCGCGAAGCTTCGAGCCCGTGTCGATCACATACTGCACGAGGTTTTCGAGGAACTGGTAGACGGCTTCGGGTCCGCGGGCGGAACCGACGATTTCGATTTCCGGATGACCGAACTGATCGAGCCCGGCCGTGTAGGCGCCCGTCTCCCCGTCGTTTTCATAGAGTCCGAGATAGATGAGGTTCGCAAGCGGGAGTTCCCCCTGACCGAGCACGGCGGAGGCGTTGCGGTACTTCGTCGGTTCGATGAGCGTGTGCGCGCCCGCGACGGCGAGCGTGCCCGGACGAAGCGTAAGCGTCGAGAGCACCTTCACGAGGGTCGAGGCGGCCGCCTTCTGCGTGGCGGTCTTCGGGACGATGATCACGCGGATCGTGCTCTTGGCGCGCTGCAGCGCCGAGACGGCGTCCCAGCCCTGCGCGGTTTCGGCCGCCCAGGCGACGTCTTCGCGGTCGGCGGGGTTCGAGCCGGTTTCCATCATGACGAGCGATCCTTCGGACTCGAAGACGGTCGATTCGTCGAGGATGTTGAGAAGGACGGGCAGGCCCCAGTCGGCGGTGAAGTCCTTCGCGAAGGCGTTGAGGTCCTCATGTTCAACCTCGTAGAGCACTTCCCCGGCAAGCGGAATCACGGACACCTGGGGTTTCAGGAAGAAAGCATGCGAAGTCACAGTCACTCTCCGAGCCAACGGCGGAACACGAGGCTCGTGTTGATGCCGCCGAAGGCGAAATTGTTGCTCATAATGACATTTTGCTCCAAAGAGCGGACGGCATCACGCACGTATTGCAAATTTGCGCAGGCCGGGTCGGGCTCCTTGAGATTGAGAATGGGAGAGACAAAGCCCTCCTCCATGGACCGCAGAGCGAAGATCGCTTCGAGCGCCCCGCAGGCGCCGAGCGTGTGCCCCATGTGGCCCTTGTAGGTGGTGTAGGGGACGCGGTCGCCGAAGACCCGCGCCGTGGCGTGGGATTCCGCGACGTCGCCTCGGTCGGTGGCGGTGCCGTGGCCGTTGACGCAGTCGACGTCTTCGGGACGGATCCCCGCGTCTTCGAGGGCGAGCTCCATGGCGCGGCCCATCTGTTCGCTCTGCGGCGTCGTGATGTGCATGCCGTCGGAATTTTCCCCGAAGCCGAGCACTTCGGCGTAGATCCTGGCCCCGCGCGCCTTGGCGTGCGAGAGGCTCTCGAGAACGAGGGTCCCCGCGCCTTCACCCACGACGAGGCCGTCGCGGTCCTTGTCGAAGGGGCGAGGCGTCTGTTCGGGCGTGTCGTTGTAGCGGCAGGAGGTCGCAAAGAGCGTGTCGAAGATCGCGGCGTCGGTGGCGTCGAGCTCTTCGGAGCCCCCGGCGATCATCACCTTTTGCTTTCCGTAGCGGATCGCCTCATAGGCCATGCCGATCCCCTGCGAGCCCGACGTGCAGGCGGAGCTCGTCGGGATGATGCGGCCCTTGAGGCCGAAGTAGATCCCGATGTTGACGGCCGCCGTGTGGCTCATCATGCGCACGTACGTGGTCGCCGTGATGCCGCGGCAGGTCTTCGTGAGAATGAGGTTGGCGAGTTCCGCCACGGCCGCGGGCTGGCCCGCGGACGACCCGTAGGCGACGCCGCAGTCGCCCGACGTGAGAACGGGGTGGCCTAGAAGGCCCGCGTCAACGAGCGCGTCGTAGCTCGCCTTCACGGCCATGAGGGCGACGCGCCCCATGGCGCGGGTGCGTTTGCGGGAAAAGAGTTCCGGATCGAGTTCAAAAGGGGCGGCGGGTGCGGCGACGCGGGTGTTGAGATCCGTTTCGTCCCACTCCGTCATGTGGCGCACGGCGCTGCGGTTTTCATAGAGGGCTTCGCGCACGGTCGGCCAGTCGTTGCCGAGCGGCGAGAGAAAACCCATGCCGGTGATGACGACGCGTTCCATCAGAGACCTCCGGAGACGGGGATGACGCTTCGCGTGACGTAGGAGGCGTCGTCCGAGAGAAGAAAGCGCACGACGGCCGCCACTTCTTCGGGACGGCCCGCGCGGCGCATCGGAATGAAGGGGAGAATGCGCTCGCGCTCTTCGCCCGACACCATGCTCGTGTCGATGAGGCCGGGCGCCACGGCGTTCACCGTGATCCCGCGGCTTGCGAGCTCCATCGCGAGCGCCTTGGCGGCGCCGATCAGGCCCGCCTTCGCGGCCGAGTAGTTCGTCTGACCGCGCGTGCCGTAGAGGCCGCTCACGCTGCTCATGACGACGACGCGGCCGCGGCGCTTGCGGCACATGGGAAGAAGAACGGGCTTCAAGACGTTGTAGAAGGCGTCGAGGTCGGTTTTGAGGACCGAATCCCAGTCGTCCTCTTCCAGACCCACGAGCGGGGCGTCGCGGTGGATGCCGGCGTTCAGCACCACGCCCCAGTAGGCGCCGTGGGTTTCGCAGTCGGCGGCGAGCGTTTCGCGCGCGGCTTCGCGGTCGGTCACGTCGAAGGTGAGAAGACGGGCGTTTCGGCCCTTGGCTTCGATTCCGCGGCAGACTTCCTCGGCCTGCGCCCGGGAGGCGCGGCAGTGTACGACGACGTCGTAGCCCGCATCGGCAAGGGAGAGCGCGACGGCGCGCCCGATCCCGCGGGAGCTTCCCGTCACGAGAACGGTTCGCGAAGAGGCTGTATCGGACATGGATGAAAGAGGTTCGTGAAAGGGAAGGAAGATTGTAGCAAGGTTTCGCTTTTTTCCTCCAAACATCCGAGAGGGCTTCCGTGCGGACGAATGCGATTCGGTAGAATGCCAGAGAGATGCGGAGACACGGAAGCGGGCGCCGTCGCGTGCCTGCTGCCGGACATCCGTCACGTCCGAAGGACGAAGAAACAAAGACCTCTCTTTGCCTTCGTTGCCCCTTTCTTTTATTTGTTTCTATAGAGCCATCCCATGACAAACAAGTTTGCAGGAACCCAAACCGAAAAGAACCTCTGGGCCGCTTTTGCCGGTGAATCCCAGGCCCGCAACAAGTACGACTACTTTGCCGGCGTCGCCCGCAAGGAAGGTTATCAGCAGATCGCCGAACTCTTCATGGAAACGGCCATGAACGAGCGTCAGCACGCCAAGATCTGGTTCAAGCACCTCGAAGGTCTCGGCGACACGGCCGCCAACCTCAAGGCCGCCGCCGAAGGCGAAAATTACGAATGGACGGACATGTACGAAGGCTTCGCCGAAACCGCCGAAAAGGAAGGTTTCCCCGAACTCGCCGAGCAGTTCCGTGCCGTCGGCGCCATCGAAAAGGCCCACGAAGAACGCTACCTCAAGCTTCTCAACAACATCGAAATGAAGCGAGTCTTCGAAAAGAGCGAAGAAGTCATGTGGCAGTGCCGCGAATGCGGTCACCTCGTGATCGGCAAGCAGGCTCCGGAAATCTGCCCGGTCTGCGCCCATCCGCAGAGCTACCAGCAGGTTCGCGCCGAAAACTACTGATGAGGCGCCGCAGGCTTGCGCCTGAGCGCATGTCCCGCACAACGGACGGCGACGCCCGGTGAACCTTTGACGAAAGGCCGAGTTTCTCTTTTTTTCGGGGACTCGGCCTTTTCCTCTCTTTTGCCGCGAGCTCTTTCGTGGAATACTTGCGGGTGACTCTTCCGCGGCGACGATCGCGGACAACGCATTTCTACGAAACAAAGGAGAACCAACATGGCGGATCGCATTTTGCGCGGCGGCCGGGTCGTCGACCCGAAGAACGGGGTCGACGGCATCGCGGACGTGGTGATCGAAGACGGACGGATCGCCGCCGTTACCCCGAACTACGCGGGACACGCCGCGGAAGAAACCGACTGCACGGGCCTCGTGGTGTGCCCGGGACTCGTCGACTCGCACCTGCACCTCGGAAGCGTCTTCGGTTCGCCCTACGGGATGCGCATGGCGGCGCTCTCGGGCGTGACGACCTGCCTTGACATGGCGGGGCCGCTCTCGGACGTTCTTCATTACGCGCCCGAAACGGGCTGCGGCATTCACGCCGCGATCCTCGAAGGGTTCGACCCGAAGGCGCGCTTCGGCACCGACAAGCCCACGCGCGACGAACTCGGCGTCTTCGTGGAAGAGTCGCTCGCGGCGGGCGCCGTGGGCGTGAAGATCATGGGCGGCCACTGGCCGCTGCCGCTCGAAACGAGCAGCGAACTCATCCGCGTCGCGAACGAATGCGACGCCTACGTCGCCTGGCACGCGGGCAGCACGACGGCGGGCTCGAACCTTCTCGGCATGCGCGAGACGATCGAGGCGGCCGGGACGGAAAAGCTCCATCTCGCCCACATCAACGCGTACTGCCGCGGACGCGTGAAGTCCGTCGAAGAGGAAACGGCCGAGGCGATCGAACTCCTCAAGACCCATCCCAACATCTGGTGCGAATCCTACGTGAGCCCAATGAACGGGACGATCCTCACCTGTGATGCCGAGGGCGTTGTGATCGACCATGTGACGCGCAACTGCCTCGCCACCTTCGGGCGCACGCCCGACAAGGCGGGGATGATCGAAGCCTTCCGTCACGGGGAAGTGCAGGCGATCGTCGAACGCGACGGCGTCTCGGTGCTCGTCGGAGGCGAAGAGGGGCTGGCTCTCTGGCTCAAGGCCGAAACCGCCACGGCGGGGAGCTTCCCGGTGAACCCCGCGACGAGCCGCTTCCTCCTTGCGCAGGCGAAGCGCGAAGACGGGAGTTTCGTCGTCGACGCGATCGGCACGGACGGCGGTTGCATTCCGCGCAACGTCCTCCTCACGGTCGGGCTTTCGCTCGTGAAGTTCGGGGCGCTGACGCTCACGGAATTCGTGCAGAAGACGAGCTTGAATCCCGCGCGTCATCTGCGCCTCGCGGACCGCGGTCACCTCTCGGAAGGCGCCGCCGCGGACGTCACGGTCTTTGACTTCGAGCGTCAGAAGGCCGTCGAAACGATCGCTGACGGCAAGACCGTCATGAAGGACGGTAAGCTCGTCGGTCGCGGCGTCACCTTCATCACGACGGAACGCGGCCGCGCGGCCTTGGAAAAGCAGGGCTTTGCGACGCTCACCGTCGACTATTCGGGTCCCGAACCCGAACGCCTCCCGGCGCTCTAACCGCAAAACGGTTGCGAAACCTACGGGCGAAGGACTCTCCAGAGGAGGGCCTTCGCCCGATTTGCTTTGCAAGGGAGGACAAGACGTTTCTCTTCACAAGACAGGTTTCCGTGGAAGGGCAAATTGTTACGCTGACTTAGGAAACCCTAAGTTTCGGCAAGCCCTTCCCTAAGTTTCGGGTGAGACAATGACGATGCAGGGAGAGGGAAAGCCTCTCCGACACACACAGCAAACCAGGAAAGGAGCCCGTTATGACGAAAAAGTTGATTCTCTCCGCTCTCGCCGCTTCCGCTCTCGCATTCGCCACGCTTTCCTACGCGGCTCCGGGCACGGCTCCGAGCGAACCCGCCTCCGCGACGCAGGTCGCCTCGAAGATCGACATGGCCGCAGCGCTCCAGGCCGCTCAGGCGAAGTTCCCCGAAGCGAGCGCTCTGTCGGCGTCGCTCCACGGCACGCGCGGCTACGGCCTCGTTTGGGACGTCCGCATGGAAGCGAAGGACGGCTCGATGGTCCGCGTATTCGTGAGTCCGGAAGACGCATCGGTCCTCGCCTCCGACAATTTCGGCATCCGCGAACGCGCGCCGCGATATGAACGCGGTCCGGGTTACGACCGCGGTCCGGGTTACGGTCCCGGCTACGGCCCGCGCGGCGGTTACGGCCCCGGTTACGGTCCGGGCTGCATGGGCATGAACCCCGACTGCCCGTACTACGATGAAGGCCGTCCCCGTCATCACGGCGGTTGGTGGCATGGTCGCCGTCACGGCGGCGGGTGCTGGTTCTGACCGGATTTTCTAAGGTCTGACAAAGCCTTCTAGGGTCTCTGAAAGAAGGGTAAGGGCGCTGCAGGAAAGATTCCTGCGGCGCCCAATTTTTAGGAAGGATGCGGACCTGTCATGCTGGGTCTGCGCGACGAATCAAGAAAATATGCTTTTTGCTTGCATATTTTGCGTCGGACGGGTAGTATGTTATCGACATATGTCGATAACTATTTTGCCAAGGAGCACGCTTCATGCCGAGACCCTGTCGATGCCGGCGCGTCTGCGCCGAGCCGCTCGTTGAAACCTTCGGTCCGAATCCGGCGGCGGAGGACGGGACGGTCGATCCCGTCTTCCTTCTCGTCGAGGAGTACGAAACCCTGCGGATCGTGGACTACGAGGGGCGCACGCACGAACAGTGCGCCGCGCAGATGCAGGTTTCGCGCACGACCGTGACGGAAATCTACGAGCGCGCCCGGCACAAGGTCGCCGACGCCCTCGTCAACGGCCGCACGCTCGTGATCCGGGGCGGCAACTACGAGGTCTGCGAAGGCGCGTGCGCGCATGAATGCGCGGGCCGCTGCCGCTGGAAATACGGAGAGCTCGCTTCGGCACTCGAAAACCTTTTAGGAGACGAAATCATGAGAATCGCAATCCCCGTCAAGAACGAAAACATCTATCAGCACTTCGGCATGGCCTCGACCTTCAAGGTCTACGACATTGAAGAAAAGCGCGTCGTCAACACCTTCTTCATCGAATCTGCGGGCACCGGTCACGGCGCCAAGGTCGGTCCCCTCGTTGACAATCAGGTCGACTGCGTCATCTGCGGCGGCATCGGCGAAGGGGCCGTCGGCCAGCTCTCCGGCGCGGGCATTTTCCTCATCGCCGGCGTGAGCGGCGATGCGGACGAAGCGGTCGAAGCGGCGCTCTCTCATTCGCTCAAGAGCGATCTCGCGGCCGCGGCGGCGAAGAGCCGTCATCAGTACCGTCATCAGCACGGCCGCGGCGGCGAAGGCTGCGGTTGCGGCGGACACGGCGGACACGGCGAAGGCTGCGGTTGCGGCGGACACGGCGGACACGGCGAAGGCGGCTGCGGCTGCGGCGGTCACGGACACGGTGAAGGCGGCTGCGGCGGTCACGGTCACGGCGAAGGCGAATGCGGCTGCGGCGGCCACGGTCACGGCGAAGGCGAATGCGGTTGCGGCTGCGGTCGCCACGGCGCCTGACGACAGGGCAAAAAAGAGGGAGCCCGATACGGGCTCCCAATCTTCCAAGGCTTCGTTCGGACATTCCGGCGAAGCCTTTTCGTTTGTGCGGTTTATTTCGCGGGTTTCACGCAGCGCTCGATCGCGAGGTACTTCGCGAGTTCCTCGTCCCCCGCCTTCTTGGCGAAGTCCGAGGGCGAGAGGCCCGACGTCGTGCAGTAGTTGCGGTAGGCCCCGGCACGAAGGAGCGTGAGGATCACGCTTCGAGAGGGAAGGCGCGCCGCCATATGAAGCGGCGTGACGCCCTGGTTCGTGCGCACGTTCGGGTCGGCGCCGAGCGACAGAAGCTTCTTCACGTATTCGTCGTTCCCCTGCGTCGCGGCGTAGTGAAGGGCCGACCACCCGTGGCGTTCGTTCGGGAGGCCGCCGCGCTCGAGAATCGTCTCCATCGCCTTGTCGTTCGCCTTGAAGACGGCGAGCATGAGGGGCGATTCGCCGAAGCGGTTGCGCTTCGTGACGTCCACGTCTTCGAGACCGAGAAGATAGTCGATCGAGCGCTTGCTCTCGGCCCTCAGGGCGAGGGTGAGCGGCGTGTCGCCTTCGGGGAGAATGAGGTCGGCCGTGCCCGCGACGAGGATCGAGGCCTTGAGGGACGACACGTCGTCACTCAGAAGGGCCGTCTGCATCTTGGGGGCTTCGGCCTTGAGGACGTCGGCGCGCGAAGTCGAACCCGCCGCCAGGGACGCCGGGTTCACGTCGGCGGCCAGGACGGCCGACGCGGGCGCGAGCGGCAGAAGAAGCGAGAGCGAAAGCAAAAGGGAAAGGCCTTTCAAAGTTATTCTCCCAAAAGAGTGCGCGGAAGGTCGAAGAGCCGCACGGCGTTTTCCGTCGTGACGCGGGCGGCCGTTTCGGCGTCCGTGTCGTGCAGTTCCGCATGAAGACGGGCGAGCCATTCTACGTGAAGCGGTTCGGCGCGCTTTCCGCGGAAGGGGACGGGGGCCATGTAGGGGCAGTCCGTCTCGAGCAGAAGGCGCGTAAGCGGCACCGAGCGAGCCACTTCTCGTAGCGCGTCGTTGCGCTTGAACGTGAGGTTTCCCGTGAAGCTCACGTGGCCGCCCAAGTCGACCGCCCGACGGGCTTCCTCGATCGTACCGCAAAAGCAGTGCATGACGAAGCCCGTGTCGCCCGCGTGTTCGGCCTCGAGAATGTCGAGGGCCGCGCCTTCGGCGTCGCGGGCGTGGATGATGAGGGGCTTTTTCGCGATTCGGGCCGCACGGATGTGTTTGCGGAAGCGTTCGCGCTGCCAGTCCAAGGGTTCCTTGCACCAGTAAAAGTCCAGTCCCGTCTCGCCCACGGCCTTGAACTGCGGGTGCGAGGCGACGCGGGCGATCTCTTCTTCGCTTGCTTCGCGGTGGTCGGGGTATTCCGGGTGCACGGCCCAGGCGCCGAAGAGAAAGCCCGGGTGCGCCTCGACGATTTCGATCGTCTTCGGAAGGTCTTCGTCGTTGCAGGCGATGACCATGGCGCCCGCCATGCCGCCCGCGCGCATGCGGGCGATGACGTCCTCCCGGTCTTCGTCGAAGGCCGGGTCGTTGAGGTGGGAGTGCGAATCAAAAAGAATCATCAAAGGACCTTTCGGTCGAATTCCGCGCGGCGCCGTCCCGCCCAGTAAAGCGAAAGCGAGCCGTAGAGAAGAATCAAAAGAAGAAGGTGCGTCATTCGAGGCAGCAGATCCGCCGTCGAGGCCGCGTCCTGGCCGGCCGCGACGAGTCCGAGGATTGCCGGCGTGCTCGGGATGAAGGCCGCGATGAAGTGCACGATCGGGACGCTGATCGCTTCCGTCGGCCAGATGATTCCCGACATGAAGAGAACAGGCGCCGAAATGACGACGACGGCCGGAGCCGCGTACGCGTTGTCGTTGAGCACAAGAGCGACGAAGAATCCGAAGAGCGCGATCGCCGCCGCGTAGAGAACGCACAAAAGCGCCACGCCCGAAGGATTGCCGAGCGTTCCGTATTCGTGAATCGAAAAGTCGACGACCACCATGTAGGCAAGCCACAAAAGAGCGATCACGAAGAAGACCGTGAAGAGCGCGAGTCCTTCGAAGGACGGACGCGAGAGTATGCGTTTCGCAAACGCGGGCCGGCGTCCGAGCCACCCGCCCACGCTCACCGTGATTCCCATGAGAAGGACCGCCTGAACGATGAGAGGCCCGACGGCGGGGACCGTGTAGTTGCCGTAGCCCGAAATCTCGTTGAAGCGGTACCGAACCAACAGATCCGGCGCAGCGTTCGCCTGCGAGAGAAGCGTCGAAGACGGGAGCCCCGCGGTCGAAAGAGGGGCCGCGTCCAAGGTGAGCCCCGCGTCCGTGACGATTCCCGCAAGCGCCGCCTGTACGGCGCGGCCCTTCACCGGGAAGGCGCCGTTGGCAAGGACGTGGACGGTCGCGTTTTCCCCGCGGGCCTGATGTTTTTCGAGGTCCTTCGGGATCGTTACGACCACGTCCACCTCCTGCGCGCGAAGCGCCGCGATCGCCTCGCCCGCGTCGGGCGTGCGAAGCCGCACGTCAAAGACGGGAGACGCCTCCATGGCGGATCCGAGGCGGCGGGAGGCGGCCGTCGCGTCCTCGTCGACAACGGCGACGGGGACGAACTGAATCTGCTGATTCATGTAGGGCCAGGCGTAGAAAACGAGGTAAAAGGCCGTTGCGCCCGCGAGAATCAGGAAGGTGTCGCGCGAGAAGACCGTTTTCTTTACGAGGAAAGACGCAAAGCCCCAAAAGCCCGAAGGACCCGATTCGTCGGGCGCGTCCGTCTTCTTTTCCTCGGCCTTCGCCCAAAGGCGCGAGCGGAAGGTGAGAAGACCGAGTCCGGCGAGGCCGGTGAGCGCGGCGAAACCCGCGAGCCAGGCGATTTCCTTCCAGCCCGCAAAACCGTCGGCGGCGAGAATCCATTCGTTCGCCTGGGCCTTGAGGTAGTGCGTGAGCGGGAGAAACTCGGCGAGAAGCTTCGCTCCCGGCGTCATCGATTCGATCGGGTAGGAAAAGCCCGTGAAGGGGAAGGTCGGGGCGAGAAGGCAGATGACCGACGAGACGGCGATCACCCAGCTCATGCCGAAGGCCGAGAAGAAAAGCGCAAGGCCGGCCGAACACAAGACAAGCAGGTGCGTCGCAAGGAGCCACTTCCACCAGGCGCCGGCAACGCCCCAGCCGAGCCAACCCGAGAAGACGGCCATCCAGAGGGCGCCCCCGAGCGTAAAGAGAATCGTCCAGGGAAGGAGTTCACCGAGAAAGCCCGCTGCGACCCGGTTTTCGTGCGCGGCGCGCCAGGCGCGGTGGCAGCCTTGGCGCCAGGATCGCACGATGACGCCGCAGAAGGTGAGGGCCGCCGCGAGAGCGACGAGCCCCGGGACGATCGCGGAGGGGATGTAGGCGCCGAAGTTGAAGGCGGCGTTCCCGAGAAAGTAGACGTCGGGGAGCGTGATGCGCAAGCGCCTGGCGTTCTCTTCGATCGTTCCGCCCGTCATCGTGAGGCGCTGTGCGGCGGAGGCGGACTTCATCGCGGCCAAGGCCGACTTGAGGTCGACTTCGAGGACGGTGCCCACGGCGTAATAGCTCTTGTTGAAGTCGACGACGACGGGGGCGCCCCGTCCCGATAGACGGTCCTTTTCAAAGCCCGCGGGAATCGTGAGGGTCGCGTAGGTGTGCGTGGCGCGCAGCGCTCGGTCCGCCTCGCGTCCGTCCGCAAAGGGGCGAAGCTCCATCGAGGGGAGGGCCGAGAGCGTCGAAATCACCTCGCGCGACATTGCCGAGTGGTCTTCGTCGACGACGCCCACGGGAAGCCGCAGGACGAGGCCCTGCGCAAAAACCGCCATGAGAAGCCCGCACCAGAGCGCCGGAAGCGCCAGGGCCGTGAGCCACTCCCAGGGGCGCTTCGGGATCGAGCGGGCTTCCTCCCAAGCCGAGCGGAAAAGAATGCGGAAAAATTCGTTCACTTACTTCGCGTTCCGTTCAAGAATGACGCTCATTCCCGGGCGAAGTCCTTCAACGCCCGCTTCGGGACGCAGGCGAACTTCGAAGGTTCGCAGATCGTATCCGCTCGTCTGACGGGTGGCGCGCCAGGTGGCGTAGTCGCCGCGCGGATTCACCCAGTAAACGGTCATCTTCACGTCCCGTCCGATGGCGGGCACCTTGGCGGTGACTTCGGTTCCGACGGCAAGATTCGGCAGTTCGTCCTCGCGCACGTTGAAGACGGCCCAGCTGTCGTCGAGGTCGGTGACGAGCACGATCGGAAAGCCCGCGGGCGCGATTTCGCCCGGTTCCATCACGACGCGCGTGACTTCGCCCGAGACGGGCGAGCGCACGTCCTTTTCGCTTGCGAGCGACGTCACTTCCGACACGCCTCCCCGGGCCTGTTCGGCTAGGGCGTGGGCCGCTTCCTTTTCCTGACGGCGGGCGCCTTCTTCGAGGGCCGAGAGCTGCGCTTCGGCCGCCTTGACGGTCTCTTCGGCGTTGCGTAGCTGCGCGCGCATTTCGTCGTGACGCTGTGCAGGCAGGAGCCCGTCCTTGTAGAGACTGTCGATGCGTTGCCAGGACTTTCTCGCAAGGTCGCGTGCGGCGCGGGCGCGCGAGAGGTCGGCTCGCGCGGCGTCGATCTGCTGCGAGCGTGCGCCTTCGTCGGCAAGCGACGCACGGGCAAGCGCCGCGCGTTCAACGGCGCGGACCTGTTCGAGCTTCGCTTCGACTTCCGGAATCGCGATCGTCGCGACGACTTCGCCCGCCTTCACGAGCGATCCTTCGGCGACGGCGAGGTCCGCCACGCGTCCGGGAACCTTCGCCGAGACGGAAAGGGTCTTCGCGTCCATGGTGCCCACGAGCGGCGGTACGGCCGGGTGTTCGGCGTCCCACCAGCCTTTTCCCACGATCGCGAGAATCGCCGCCGTCGCGAGAAGCCCCACGGCAAGCGGAAGGCGGGAGGGAGATTCGTTTTGATTCTGTCGTTCGGTCATGATTCTTTACGGTGTGGAAACAAGGTCGGAGCGGGAGAGCGAAGCGAGAAAGCCCGGCATGTCGCCGCTTGCGGCATGGAGCATCGCCCAGCTCACGACGAATTTGTAGGCGGCGCCGCGGCGCGCGATTTCGGCGCCCGTGAGCTGCGAGCGGGCCGTGTTCAAGTCAAGCGCCGTCGAAAGGCCTTCGGCGAAGCTCTTTTCACGAAGTCGCAGGTTTTCGCGCGCAAGCGCCACGGTGCTTTCCGTGAGGCGGTATTCGTGGCGCGCTTCGGTGACGCGCAGGAAGGCCACTTCGACGGCATTTCTGAGGGCGTTTTCGACTTCCGAATGCGCGGCGTCCGCCTTCGTGACGAGCGCTTCGGCGGCGCGCAGGCTCGCGCGGCGGTCCGATTGGCTCCAGAGCGTAAACGTCACGCCGATCCCGGCGATCCAGTCGGGTTCGGGCAAAGTCAGATAGTGCTTGATGAGGTTCTTCTGACCGAAGGCGAAGAGTTTCGGATGAAAGGCCCCTTCGGCGGCCTTCACGCCTTCGGCCGCCTGATTGCGCTGCGCGCGGATCCCCGTCAACTGCGGGTTGAGGCGAAGCGCCTTTTCGGTCCACTCCGAAAGCGTGCCGAGGTCGCCGTCGATGACGAAAAGGGGCGTTCCCAGTTCCGGAATCGCATCCGCCTTGAGAAGATGTCCGAGTTCGGTTTCGGCGACACGTCGGTTCGTCTGCGCGACAATGAGTTCGCGCTTCGCGGTGTCGCGCGAGACTTCGACCGTCATGCGCTCGATCGGGGCGATGACGCCCTTTTCTTCAAAGCGTTTGGCGCGGGCGAGCGACTCCTCTTCATCCTCGAGCATCTGCGAGCGCAGGGCTTCTACGGAGCGCGCAAGCTGCACGCCCCAGTACTTGGCGGCGAGTTCCGTGTCGAGCGTCTGCTCGGTCGCGTCGCGCTCCGCGCGGCTTTGCGTCACCTTGTGGCGAAGCGCCTCCTGCTTGGCCGTGATCATGCCGCCCGTGTAGAGGGGCCAGACCATGTTGAGGGAGGCGCGGGGACCGCCGATGTCCTCCTTCATGCCGATGTCGAAACTTCCGGGTATGTTGAATTGAGGAGGTAGAGGCAGACCGGACAGCGGGTTGTCAAAACTCATCTCGACCGTTTTCGAGCCCCAGACCTGCATGGCGGAGAGGTCGATCTGCGGGCCGTCCATGGCGCGGGCGGCCTCCTCCTTGTTCTGATCGTGGGCGATCTGCGCGTCTCCGATGCGGAGACGGTCGGCGGTGCCGTGCAGACGCGTGCGCGCATCGTCGAAACTCAACGGCGCCTCGGTCTTCTGCGGCTGCGCCGCGGTTTTCTGCGCGGTCGGGGCCGAAGGCTCCGCCGCCGCAGCGCCGGCACTCAGAAGAGCCGCGCAGGCGAGGAGTCCGACTTGGGAAATCAAAGGGAAAAACGGCATGAATGACGCGGTTCCGAATTCTGTGGGATGAATGTTGGATTGTAGAGAATCAATCGTCCGTTTGGGTGACGCGTCCGTCGAATCTCAATCGATGCGCGCTTGCCAAACGTTAAGGAGCGGAGGGGAAGCCGGACGGTTTCGAAGCTTTCGGCGAGACTGAAAGACGTGCCGTCGTTTTCGCAAAAGAGGCGCATCCGCTTTATTTTCTTCTGCGGACGGGCGGCGCGCGGATTTTTCCGAAGCCCGGTCTCCGTATTCGCCTCGGTACGACCCGTGTCGGCCCGGCTCGGAAAACCGTTCGATGTTCAGGAAGATCTTCGCGACAAAGAGCCGGATCATCGAAGTTTTCTCAAGACGTGCCGCCGAAGATCCCTGTGACGGTTCGTTGGGGAGACGGAACAAAAGTCCGCGAGATGATCGAACTCTCCAAGGAAGCCGGCATCGGCCGCCGAAGCCTTTGTCGGGCGCTTTCGGTCTGCAGAGCCCGTTGTCAGCCGTTCTTCAGGCCGGATCCCGCGGCCGACCGAGCCGTACGGTCCCGATTCCTTTTGTAATAGGTTGTCGAACCTGTGTTGGAAAGGGCGGGTGAGACGTGCTATCGTTTTCGCAAAAGAGGCGCATTCGCTTTTTCTTCGTCCGCGGACGGCGGACGGGCGGCGCGCCCTTTTCGAGGAGAAGTGCCTTGAAATACAACGACATTTACACCGAAACGCCGGCGCACGCCGATACGCTCGCTAACCTCGGGCCGCTCGCTCCGCTTGCCGGCAAATGGTATGGAGAGGACGGCGTCGACACCCACCCCGAAGCGGAGGGCCCCGTCGCGGAGCCCTATCACGAAACGTGGACCTTCGAAGTGATCGACGCGCAGAACAACGGTCCGCAGGTTTTTTACGGTCTGCGCTATCACGTCTACATCACGAAGCCGGGCGAACTCAACGCCTTCCACGATCAGGTGGGCTATCTCCTATGGGAGCCCGAAACGAAGAAGATCTACATGACGCTCGCGATTCCGCGCGGTCAGATCGCGATGGCTGAAGGCACGGCCGAGCCCGGTGCCAAGACCATCACGCTGCGCGCCGAGCGCGGAAACCTCGTGAACGGCATCTGCTCGAACCCCTTCCTGGAAGAAGCCTTCAATACGAAGAGCTGGGAGATTCAGTTCCGCTTCAATCCCGACGGAACCTTCGACTACGAACAGGTGACGATCCTCGTCATTCCGGGCGTCAAGGGCGAATTTGAGCACACCGACACGAACCACCTGCACATGATCGAGGCGCCGCGTCCGAATCCGGCGATGATCATGGAAGGTTTGATGAACCGCAATCCTCAATAAAACAAAGGGCGCTGCGCTGTCCGCGCCGACATCCGGAACGCCGTAGCCCGCCGCGGGACCGAACCGCGGCGGGCTTTTACACTATTCCGATTTGAGGAGCGAACGTCTTATTCGCTCTTGCAGCAGCAGTCTTCCTTCATGGCGCGCAGGAACCAGAGCTGCTTGGCGTAGCCTTCGAGGTAACCTTCCATAAGGGCCTGCACCTGGAAGTCGTCGGCTTCGGCCGCGTTCTTGCGGATTTCCAGCGCCAGGTCGCGCATGAGCTTCATGTCGGCTTCGACGCCCGCGAGGACTTCGGCGACCGTGTAGGCGCGGCCCTCGACTTCCTTGATCGTGGCGGCGGCCTGATATTCGGCCGAGGTGACGAGAGGCATTTCGCCTCGCATCTTCAGGACTTCTGCGACGGCGTCGAACTGATCGAAGGCTTCGTCGTAGAGTTTTTCGGTGTATTCGTGCACGGCGACGAACATGCGGCCCGTGACGTTCCAGTGGTAGTTGTGGAGCTTCAGCTGCCAAAGCGCGAGGTTGGCGAGATAGGTGTTGAGAAGCTTCGTCATGATTCGTACTCCTTGCGGATTCTTTGACGTATCCGCCTAAATAGTTTTTGTTAAACACTCATTGTGTTTCGTTAGGTAAATACTAACCTATCGAAGCATAGAAAGCAATAGATAATCGTTATTAATTATCTATGTCGGGAAGAGCTTTGCTCAATCGTCGGGACGGCGTTCTCGACGGCGCCCGGAAAAAGCGCTAGTCTGAGCGAACGTTTTTCAACTGATAAGGAGCATGTCATGCCGTACGTGCACATTCGGCTTACCGGCGGGCGGGAAGCGCCCACGCGTGCGCAAAAGGCGCAGCTCATCGAGGGCGTCACGAAACTCCTGGCCGAGACCCTCGGGAAGAACCCCGCGACGACCGTCGTGACGATCGAGGAAGTCCCGATGGAGAACTGGGGCATAGGCGGAAAGCCGGTCGATGTGATCCGGGCGGAAAAGAAGGAGGCGGTACGGAAGAACTGAGTTCAGGATTTCTTGTTGAGAAACACGAAAGGCGGTTGCCGAACGGTCGGTCTTTCGCAAGGGACGGCCGGACGGGGCCGCCTTTTGCTTTTCGGGGTCGAAATGAGAAGAAAAAGAGACCGCAGACGTTGAATAGACGTCTGCGGTCCGAGAGGGACGCGCCGCACGGAAGAGGATCGCGCGGCGCGGCCAAAGGCGGGGATGCGTTCGAAAGCGATCAGGGCATCTTGAAGTTGAACTGATGGCACTGGTCGCAGAAGTTCGTGCTTTCGCCGTGCATCATGTGGCAATTGACGCATTCGAGCGTGTTGCCGTAGTGGGGCGAAACGTGCGGGTTCGTGGGCTTGACGTTCTTCGTCTTTTCCACGAGGGCTTCGATCTGATGGCAGCCCGTGCAGGCTTCCATCGGGGGTTCGGAGGGCGTCGCCTGACCGGCGTGGCAGGTTTCGCATTTGAAGCCGAGCTTGGCGTGGCGGTCGGCGAGGTTTTCGGCGGCGTAGGCCGAGGAAACCGCGAAGAGAGCGGCGACGAGCGCGGCGAGGATCGGGGTCTTTTTCATGATGAAGGATCTTGGAGAACGGGATTGGAGACCAAACGAGCCGCCCGGAGCGGTCTCCGGACGGCTCGCGAAGGAGAGAGTCGATTAAGAATTAGGCCATCTTGGCGAATTCTTCACCGGCGATCATGCCGAAGGTGAGGGCGTCGATCACGGCGACCGTGCCGAGGCGGGAAGCGCCGTGCACACCGCCCGTGATTTCGCCGCCGGCATAGAGACCCTTGATGGGCTGGCCGGTCGTGGCGGAGATCACCTGAGCCTTCGTGTTGATGAGCACGCCGCCCATCGTGTGGTGGATCTTCGGCGAAACTTCGATGCCGTAGAACGGGGCCTTCGAAACGTTCAGACCGTTGTTGAACTTCAGGATGCGGTGGAAGTCCTTGTCTTCGCCCGCGGCGACGTAGCCGTTGAACTTCTTGACTTCTTCAAGGAACGGAGCCTTGTTGATCTTGAAGTGGTCGGCAAGTTCTTCAAGGGTGTTGAACTTCTTGACGGTGCCCATTTCGAGCGGCAGCTTCACGAAGGACGGGTTGATCGCGTCGACGATGGCCTGGTCGCACACGGCGATCGGGTAGTTTTCGTCCGTGCCGATGACCTGGAAGAGGGCGTCGGACTTAATCTTGCGGCCGGCGTGTTCGTCCATGAAGCGCTTGCCGGTCTTGCGGTCGACGACGACGCCGTAGTCCATGCAGGCGTGGTTCGTGAAGTTCACGGAAACGCCGAAGCCCTTTTCACGCGGGTTGCAGTACGGGAGGAACTGCAGCCAGCAAAGCTGGATCGGGAGAGCGCCGATGCCCATGGCCTTGATCAGGACGCCGGCCGTGGCGCCGGGCTGGTTCGTCGAGTCGGTCGAGGGAACGACGCGCGGGTCCTGAGCCTGACGGAATTCGATGTCGCGGGAGAAGCCGCCGGCGGCGAGCATCACGCCCTTCTTGGCGCGGATCGTGACGGCTTTGCCGGTCTTGTTTTCACGGTCGTCGTTGACGAGCTTGGCGTTGAAGCGATAACCCGTGCGGGCCGTGATGCCGACCACGGCGCCCGTTTCGTCGACGACGAAGTCGTCCATCTTGCAGCGCGTGCGGATCGTGACGGTCGGGATCTTCTTCAATTCGGCTTCCATCGGACGGATGTAGCCCGAGCCCGTACCGGCCTTGATTTCATAGGAGCGCGGAACCGAGTGGCCGGCTTCGAAGAGCATCTTGTTGGGCACGAATTCGCAGCCGCAGTCGACGACCATCTTGATCGTGTCGTTGCAGCGGTCGGCGATCGTGGCGAGGAGTTCGGTGTGGTTGATGCCGAGGCCGTCCTTCAGGCAGTCGGCGATGAAGAGTTCCTTGCTGTCCTTGATGCCCTGGGCGGCCTGAACGGGGTTGACCGGGCAGGCGACGTTGCCGCCGCAGATGGCGGAGTTGCCGCCGACGACGGGCATCTTTTCAAGGATGAGAACCTTGAGGCCGGCGCGACCGGCCTTGAGGGCGCAAGCCATGCCGGCAAAGCCCGAGCCGATGATCACGACGTCGTATTCTTCGTCCCACTTCTGAACCTTGGCGGCGGGAATGCCGGCATTGGCGGCGGCGCTGGCCATGAGCGTGGCGGCGACGGCGGCGCCGGACTTCAGGAAGCTGCGACGAGCAAGATTGATGTCACTCATTTGAATCCTCTTCGGTGATGTGTTGAGAGTGTGCAAAAGGAGAGAAACCTTTCGGTTGGGAACATTCTCGCGCCGCGTCGAATTTTCGGCGACATACCTTGGTATGGGTCGGTATACATACCTTGGGATAGGTCGGGGATGGCCCGTCAAAGCCTTGCGTCGCGGGCCGTTTCCTGTCATGATTCCAAGACTTTCCCTTTCTTCACCGTCATGAACCGTCTCCGCCATTTCTCCCTTTGCGAAATCCTTGCGCGACGCCGCAAAGCCGTCGCGGCGGGGTGCGTCGGGGCGGTTGCGGCGCTTCTCTCCCTCGCTCTCTTTATTTCCTCTCCTGCGGCGTTCGCCGCCGAAGAATCTTCCCCGTCCGACGCCGTCTCGGCGGCAAGCTTCGACCTTTCGGCCCTTCGTTCGCTCGAATTTCGCGAAGGAGAGGTTCCCTCTGTTCTTCCGATCGATCCCGTGCCCGCAGAGGGACCCGCTCCGGGTGACTTTTGGATCGCCGTGGAGGATACGGGGGCGTCCGCCGTCTTCTATCAGAGCGTTCTTCCCGTTCTCAACGCCCTGAAGCACACCTTTCCCGACCGACGCGTAATCGTCGAGGGGATTCCTTCGCGCGTCTTCGTGGAGGAAGTGCGGGAGCGCAAGATTCCCTTCGCCGTGGCGACGGCGGGCACGACCGTCTCCCTCATGCTCGACACGGGGGCGGTGCCCTTGGCGACGCGCGAGCGAATCGGCGAGGGCGCGGCGGGATCGGCCGGAGCGCTTCTTCTCGTTTCGACGGAGAAACCCGCCCCAAAGAATTGGGAGGATCTGCGCGGAAAGCGCCTCGCCTTGGAGAGCAGCGTGTCGTTCGGGCCCTGGCAGTGGTTGGGCGGCCGTCTTGTGGAAGAAGGGTACGAAGCGGACGACTTTTTCGGCGGACTTCTCTGGCGCGCGCACGACGCCCCCGAAGTGCTGAACGCCGTCGCTTCGGGCGACGCCGACGCGGGACTTCTTTCCGCCTGCACCTACGAGCGGCTCCGCGAGCAGGGGATGATCGATACGGAAGCCTTCCTTCCCGTCTTCACGCGTCCGGCGGAACCCGGCGCCTGCCTCGCCTCGACGTCGCGCTACCCGGACTGGTCGATCGCCTACACCGCGAACGCGCAGGACGACACGGTACGGCGTCTCGCGGCGGTGCTTTTCGGCATGCCTTCGCAGCAGAACTACCGCTGGGGGATTCGGGTTGATCTGAGCGGCGTGCGCTCCCTCATGGAGACCCTTCACTACGGGCCCTACGCCTATCTTGACGAGCAGACCTTCCTCGGATTTTTCAAGCGTCACCTCGACTGGCTCATCGGCTTTGTTGCGCTCCTTGCCTTCCTCGCTTTCCACACGGTGCGCGCGAAGCATCTCGTTCGCGTGCGCACGACCGAACTCGAAGCGGCGTTGAAGGAACGCGACCGCATGGAAGAGGAGGCGCGAACGTCCCGCGAACGCCTCTCCGCCGTCGAGCGCGTCGGGATGCTCTCGCAGATGAGCAGCATGTTCGCGCACGAATTGAAGCAGCCGCTCGCCTCGATTACGAACTACATCGGCGGACTCAAGCTCTGGAACAAGGCGCGTCAGACGACGGACGACGACCGCGCGATGGCCGAGTCGGCGCTCGCCGCCATGGCGGACGAAGCCGCCCGCGTCACGGCGATCGTCAACCGCGTGCGCGGCTACGCCAAGCGCAGCAACGAGCCCCTGAAGCCCGTCGACTGGCTCGCCGCCGTGCGGCGCGCCGCCGCAATCGTCGAGCGCCACGACACGAAGCGCGTGCCGATCCGCATCGTGGCGGGCGACTTCCTCAAGGCCGATCCGAGCGAAGACCGGCCGGCGATGGTGTTGGGCGACGCCCTCGAACTGGAACTCTTGACGCTCAACTTGATGCGAAACGCCGGCCACGCCGCCTTCGACGTGAAGGGCGGGTTCGTGAGCGTGTCGCTCACGCTCGACAAAGACCGCTACTGGCTGCGCGTCACCGACAACGGACCGAAACTCACTCCCGAACAATTCGCTCGTCTCACGGGTTACGGCGAATCCGTCAAACAGGAGGGGCTCGGCATCGGTCTTTCGATTTGCCGCGGCATCGTCGACCGCCACGGCGGGACGCTGCGCTTTTATCAGCTTCCCGTCGCCGGCATCTGCGCCGAAGTCGTGATCGAAGCCTATAGAGGAGAAGAAAAATGACGAAACCGCTCGTACGCATCGTCGACGACGATGAGGAACTCCTGCGGAGCACCGCCTTTTTGATCCGCATGGCGGGGTTCGACGTGCTCACCTATTCGTCGGCGATTTCCTTTCTTTCGATGGACGATCCGACGCGGCCGGGTTGCCTTCTGCTCGACCACCGCATGCCCGGGATGACCGGGATGGAACTGCAGGAGACGCTCGTCGAGCGCGGCGAAACGATCCCCGTCATCTTTCTTTCGGCCCACGGCGACATTCCGATGGCGATGCAGGCCGTGCACCGCGGGGCGCTCGACTTTCTCGTGAAGCCCGTCGATCCGGAAGTCCTCGTCGAAGCCGTCAGGAAGGCCGTGCAAAAGAGCCTCGACGAAGTGCGCACCGCCGACGAGAGCGCACAGGTGCAGGCCGCGACCGAACGCCTGACCGAGCGCGAACTCGAGGTGGCGCAGCTCGTCGCCCAGGGGCTTCTCAACAAGCAGATCGCGGACCGACTCGGCATTTCGCTTCCGACCGTCAAGATGCACCGCGGCAACGTCACGAAAAAGTTGGGCGTACGCTCGGCCGTTGCGATCGCCAGGGCGCTTGAGCGCGCGAACCTTCTGAAGGGCGGAGAGGCGCGATGACCGACCGCCGCAGACTCGTCACGGCCCTCGGACTCGGCGCGGGACTCGGCTTCGTCGGGATACCGCCCCTTCGGGCCGCGGAAACGTCCGATGAAGAACCCTGGGACGTCCTCGTCGTGGGTTCGGGCGCGGCGGGACTCTCCGCGGCGCTCGCCGCCGACGAGGCGGGGGCGGGCCGCGTCGCAATTCTGGAAAAGATGGCGATCGCGGGCGGACACACGCTCGTCGCTTCGGGGTCGGTGAACGCCTATGATCCGGAAGGACAGAAACGGATGGGACGAACCGACTCGACCGAGGCCTTCTTTCGCGATACCTACGAAGGAGGCGGCCGTCGGGGCGATCCCGATCTCATCAGCGTGCTTGTGCACGAGAGCGAACCGATGCTCGCCTGGCTCAAGGGACACGGCGTTCCCTTCGATCCGGTCCTTTTCGAAGCCTACAACGGCGTCTTTCCGCGCGCGCACCGAACCGTGATGCGCCGCCACGGCTACGTCTACGTCGAAACGCTCTCCCGCGTCGCAAAGCGCCGCGGGATTCCGATTTTCTATCGCCACCGCGCGCAGCGGCTTCTCTTGGAAGAGGGCGCCGTCGCGGGCGTGGAATGTCAAACTCCCGAGGGTCGCAAGACCTTCCGTGCGCGCGCCGTCGTGCTCGCGACGGGCGGCTTCGGCGCTTCGGCCGCGCTTCGCATGCGCTGGGCGCCGATCTTTGATGAGAGCTTCTTCACCACCTACGCCGCGGGGTCGTCGCACCTCGACCCCGCCACGGGGGACGGGATCCGCATGGCGGAGGCCGTCGGGGCGGCTCTGCGCGACATGGACGCCGTCATGGCGATTCCCTTCTGGGGCGGACGCGTCCTCGACTATCCGGGCGCGGAAATCTTTCTCACGCTCGCAGGACGGCGCTTCACCGACGAGACGGGCACCTGGCAATCGGTCCTCGACGACCTTTCACGCCAGGGCGAAAAGGAATTCTGGGTGATCACGGACGGCAGAAGCCGCAAGGGCGCGACCTTCGCGACGAAGGTGCAGCAGGGAACGGTTGGAACCGCGCAGGACCTCTCGGAACTCGCGATCCGCATGGGAATCCCCGCCAATGCGCTGCGGGCGGAAATGGAGAAATACAACCGCGCGGCCGATCTCGGGCGAGACGAAGAGTTCGGGCGCACGCGCTTTACGCAGCGAATCGAGACGCCGCCCTTCTATTTCGGGCGCGAGCGCTTCGACATTCACTACACCTGCGGGGGCGTCGCGATCAACGCGAAGGCCGAGGTGAAGAACGCGGAGGACCTTCCGATCGCCGGGCTCTACGCCGCGGGTGAAGTCACGGGGGGCGTCCACGGAAACTTCCGCTTGGGCGGCAACGGCCTCACCGACGCCTTCGTCTTCGGGCGCAAGGCGGGACAAAGCGCCGCGATTCGCGCCAAGGCTCTGAAGGGCGCCTGACGCAAAAAGGGCCGCGGCCCCGAAGCGGGAGCGCGGCCCTTCAAGGCTGAACGCAAAAAAGATCAAAGGCCGAAGACCTTGTCGAGCTTCTTGCAAAGGTCGGCGCGCAGGGCTTCGATTTCCTTGCCGTAGTTCTTCGAGAGATTGGCGGGCGTCTGGTCGTTGGCGAAGCGTCCGAGGTTCTTCGCGCCCCAGAAGCCGGCCGTGTCGTCGTCCACGACCTTGTAGGCGTTCAGATAACGATCCCAGACGGCGTCCGACTTGCCGATGCCGTCGCCTACGTCGCCGCGGCCCTGGCCGATCCAGCCGGCGTTGAAGATCGTGTAGATGGCCTTGTCCTTGAGTAGGCCTTCAAGGCCCTTCTCGGTGTCGCGATAGGCGAACTGCTTCGAGAAGACGCGTTCCATGTAGCCTTTCACGATGGCGTTGGGCGAATCGTGCCAGTTCGGATAGGCAAAGACGATGTAGTCGGCGGCGGCGACAAAGGGCTGTTCGCGCGCGACGTCTTCCGGAGCCTGGCCGAAGCCGTCCTTGGCGTGGAAGAAGGATTCGCGCGGGAGAACCGGCGAGAAGCCGATTTCGTAGAGGTCGCGCAGTTCGACTTCGAGGCCCTTAGCCATGAAGTGGGCCATCGCGGTGTTCACGAGGTCCCATTCGACGGATTCGTGACGCGGGTCACCCACGACGAAGAGAACCTTCTTCTTGTCGGATTTCGTGAAGCCGTTGGGTTTTACGGTCTGACGGTGTGCGGCGGGAACGACCGAGGCCGACGTGACGGCGTCGACGTTTTCGGGCATGGCGGACGAAGCGGGAGCCTTGGCCGTGGCGCCCGAGACGGCGTCGGCGGCATAAGCGCCGGCGGAAAGAAGGCCGCAAACGAGAAGGAGTGTGAGATTTCGCATGATGATTTCCTGAGAAAAACGGGGAAAACGCATCCTGCGACGGCGAACGTTGAGGGCGCCCTTGCGGCGCCTAGCCTGATGCAAAGAGGGGAGGGCGGCGGGCCGCCCGTTGAGGCGAAAAATTGTATGCGCTCCGAAGCCTTCCCGCACACGGGGTTTTACCCGTAGTGGCTACTTCGGAGCGAATGCAAAATCGCTGCGGAGGACGGAGTATGCCCAAGCCCGTCGCCTGGCGTGCGGGCGCAGACGAACGGCGAAAATTTCGCAAAAACAATTTTTTGGCCGAAGCGTCGGAGGACGGGGGCTCTCCGGTTCGGAACGTTTCGTCCCGCGGTCGGGAATGAGGTTGCTTCAGAGGTTTTTCTGCATTTTTGAAATGTCTTCCGTTTTGCCGGGGAAGATCTACGGATTTTGTCTTCGAAGCTCTCTTATTCGCCTGTTCATGGTGCGTCTTACCCGATTCTTTCTTTTCATGAATTTCCCGTTTTGATCGGAAGAAAAGGCTTTTTGCGGTCTTTCGGCGCCTTTTTTTGCGGTTTTTTTGACGGCGCAGAGGAGAGCTACACAAAAGCGCTTAGGGTGATTGACAGAGGGAGCCGAGCGGCACCGAAAAATTCTCCATAAGATATTTTTTGAGTAATCCGCCTTCAGGGCGGGACCACCCTCACTCGCAACAAGCAGGACTCAAACATGAACGGACTTACAATCATGGTGGGAGCCATGGTGATCTTCTTTCTCGGCTACCGTTTCTACGGTCGCTGGCTCGAGAAGACCTGGGGCATCGACCCCGCAGCGCTCACACCGGCTCAACGCTTCAACGACGGCAACGACTTCTCCCCGCAAAACCGCTGGTCGGTTTTTGCGCACCAGTTCACTTCGATTACGGGCGCGGGCCCGGTGACGGGCCCGATCATCGCCGCGATGTTCGGATGGCTCCCGGCTCTTCTCTGGATGATCGTGGGCGGCATCTTCTTCGGCGCCGTGCAGGACTTCACGGCCCTCTACGCCTCGGTCAAGAACAACGGCCGCTCGATCGGCATGCTGATTGAAGACTACATCGGCGCCCTCGGCCGTCGTCTCTTCCTCCTTTTCTGCTGGCTCTTTACCCTCCTTGTGATCGCCGCCTTCTGCGACATGGTCGCGAACACCTTCAACGGCTTCACGAAGGACGGCGCCGAGATCCTCCCGAACGCCGCCGCAGGCTCCATTTCGCTCATCTACATGGCGGGCGCCATTCTCTTCGGACTCTACCTCAAGTACATGCGTCCGTCCGCGGGCGTGCAGCTCGCCGTGGGCATCGTCCTCATGGTCGTCATGGTTTGGCTCGGCATCGCCAACCCGATCTATCTCGACGGCGTGACCTGGCGCTACGTGATCTTCGCCTACCTCTTCGCCGCAGCCGTAATGCCGATGTGGCTTCTCAAGAATCCGCGCGACTATCTGTCGATGTTCCTTCTGATCGGCATGATCGCCGCGGGCGTGATCGGCGTCATCGTCATCAATCCGTCGATCGAACTCCCGGCCTTCGTGGGCTTTGAAGTCAAGAACCAGCCGCTCTTCCCGATCCTCTTCGTCACGATCGCCTGCGGCGCCGTCTCGGGCTTCCACAGCCTCGTTTCGAGCGGCACGAGCTCGAAGATGATCTCGAACGAAGCCGACATGCGTCCCGTCGGCTACGGCTCGATGCTCGTCGAATGCGTGCTCGGCGTTCTGAGTCTCGTCGTGGTGGCCGCCGCCTCCACGGGCGGTGTGCTCCCGAGCGGCACGCCCTTCCAGCTCTTCTCGACCTCGGTCGCGAGCTTCCTTACGACGATCTTCGGCGTTCCGCAGGACATCGCCGCCTGCATCCTCACGATGTGCGTTTCGGCTCTGGCTCTCACGAGCGTGGACGCCGTGGCCCGCATCGGCCGCATGAGCCTGCAGGAACTCTTCACGCCCTCCGAAGGCAAGGAAAAGAACGCCGTCCAGGTTCTCTTCACGAATCCCTACTTCGCGACGGTCCTGACGCTCGTTCTCGCCTATCTCCTCTGCCTCGCGGGCTACATGTCGATCTGGCCGCTCTTCGGCTCCGCCAACCAGCTCCTCTCGGCTCTGGTGCTCACTTCGCTCGCCGTGTTCCTGAAGAGCACGGGCCGCAACGGCGCCATGCTCTACGTCCCGATGACGATCATGTTCGTCGTGACGATGACGGCGCTCGGCATGTCCGTTTGGGGCATCTTCGGCACGATCGCCGACGGCACCTTCACCTTCATGGTCCAGGGTCTGCAGCTGATCCTCGCGATCGCGCTCATGATCCTCGCGCTCCTCGTGGTCTGGCACGCCGTGCCGAAGCTCTTCGGCCGCGAAGAAAAGACTGTCAAGGCCGCTTAAAAAACTGTTTCGAAATGAGACCGTCCGACTCTTTCCGGACGGTCTCGAAACGGGGAAAGGCGCTCCGCCGCATGGTCGGGGCGTTTTTTACGTTCCGGAAAGGGCGGGAATACCTAGAGTTGCGAAAAAGTCCCGAATACGGGAGAATTTACCTAAAAGCGCCGTAAAGCCCCGTCTCTTCAGGGCGGGGATATAAGGCGCCATTTCTTCACTTCGACGGCGTTTCCTGCTGTCGAATGTATTCCTTGATCTTCTCCAAAGGCGCCCCGCCGCAACTGGCGGCGAAATAGGAGGGTGACCAGAGCTGTCCCTTGTAGTAAGCTTTCTCCAACTCGGGGAACCGCTTTCTAAGCATACGGCTCGTCACGCCCTTGAGGCTGTTCACGAGCGACGAGACCGCAACCTTCGGCGGATAGCTCACCAAAAGGTGAACGTGATCCTTTTCTCCGTCCAATTCCCGCAGTTCGGCGCCGAAGTCCCGGCAAACCTTTCCCGCCACCTCCCGCATCGCATCCAGGTGTTGCGCCGTGAAGACTGATTTTCGGTATTTTGTAACGAAGACCAAATGCACATTAATTTCGAATACGCAGTGTCTTCCAGTTCGAATGCTTTCCATAACTTCGTAAGACCAAGTGCTATAATGCTCTTATGATCCTACGAAAAGCCTTTCAATTCAAGCTCAAGCCCGACGGGGCGACGTGCCGCAAACTCTCCCGGTTCTGCGGCTGTGCTCGTTTCGTCTACAACAAGGCTTTGGCTTGGAACCGCGATCAGCGTTCGTCGGATCCGGACTTCAAGATCTCGTATGCGAAGCTTTGCGAACAGCTCCCGGAATGGAAGACCGCAGAGGAAACGAAGTGGCTGTCCGAGTGCCACAGTCAGGTCCTGCAGCAAAGTCTCAAGGATCTGATGCGTGCTTTCACGAACTTCTTCGAAGGACGCGCGGACTTTCCGAAGTTTCACAAAAAGTTTCGCAACGAAGATTCCATCCGCTATCCGCAGGGTTTCAAAGTGGACGAAGCCCGTAGACAGATCTTCCTGCCGAGCATCGGCTGGGTGAAGTATCGCCGTAGCCGCTTCATCGAAGGAAAGCCCAAGAACGTCACCGTCAGCCGCAAGGTCGACGGGTGGTACGTCTCCGTGCAGACGGAGCGGGAAGTGTCCGACCCGGTTCATCCCGTGCAGGGAGACGAGGCAGGCATCGACATGGGCGTTGTGCGTCTGTACACCTGCTCCGACGGCACCTATGAGAAGGGTGTCCGTTGTCTGCGGGACAAGTTGGACAAGCTCGCGAAGGAGCAGCGGCGCCTCAAGCGGATGGTCAAGTTTTCCAAGAATTGGATCAAGCAGCAACAGCGGATTGCCCGTCTCCACAAGACCGTGGCCGACAGCCGTCGCGATCTGCTTCAGAAAGCCTCGAACAGACTCTGCCAAAACCACGCAGTGCTCTATCGCGAAGATCTGAAGATCAAAAACATGACGGCGTCGTCAAGCGGGACCGTGGAGGAACCGGGCAGGAACGTGAAGCAGAAGAGCGGTCTGAATCGTGCGATTTTGGATCAGGGATGGGGAATGTTCTTTTCCCTCCTCAACGCCAAGATGACCGAACTCGGCGGGCTGGTATTTGCGGTACCTCCGCAGAACACCAGTCGGACGTGTCCCGTCTGCGGGTGCGTATCGAAGGAAAACCGCAGGACGCAGGCGAAGTTCCGATGCACGTCCTGCGGGTACGAGGACAATGCCGACGCCGTTGCTGCGATCAACATTCTCGGGCGCGGGCAGCGCCTCAGAGCCTGTGGGGAGCTCGTTCCTGTGAACGCAGCTCAAGTGAGTCGACCTTCCCGCAAGGGGAGAGTCGTCCAGCAGCAGGAACCCGTCGAAGCGACCGTTGGCGGCTCAGCCGCCAACGGCACAGTAGGGAATCACCGTCCTTCAGGGCGGTGAGGATGTCAAGAAAGTACGGCTAGCCCGTGCACCCCGGACGACAAGGAGAACGCTTTATGTTGAACCGACGACTCTTCCTTTCCGCCTTGCTCTGTGCACCCGCAACCGTTTTCGCCGCGGAAGGCGGCTTCCTCGGCGACATTTTGGGCGGCATCGCCGACCGCGCGCTGCGCGATTACGTTGGCCAACACTTCGGAGACGCCCGCTGGGACGGACGGTACTACAACTACGACGACCACCGCTACACCCGCGACGAATGGCGCCGCTATCTCGAAGAGCGCTACCGCGGGGAGCGCGGCGGCGGTTTTCGCCGTGTTCGTGACGACGATGGCTGGGACGACGATGATGACGACGATGACGACGACCGTCGGCGCCGCCGCCGTCCGCGTCGGTACCGGGATGACGACGATGACGATGATTGATCGTTTTTCCTGCGGCCGGGAGGTAGAGTCGCTTCCTTGCGCGCACGTCCCGTAAAAGACAGAACCCCACGGTTGCGAAGACCGTGGGGTTCCTTTATAGGAGAGAACGGCAGTCGATGCCGCTCAAGGGCGCCAACACCGCGTGGGTGCAGGTACCGCTACGGCGGTCCTTTGCGCCTTATGTTGACAAGCACCGCCTAGTGCCGAGGCTTGTGCGGGTCGAATTATACAGAAGGACGAAGGCGATCGATGCTTCCCGTTTTCCCGCAAGGGAAATCCCTCTCTTTTGCGTTGCTCGCCGTCGTCAGGGCAAGTTGTTTGTCGGCACTACACGAAAACGCCGGATTTGTCAAGATTTTCGACGAACAGAAACTTTCCGTTTTTGGATAATTCTTTGAATTTTATTCTGCCGCAGGGAATAACTTAATTTTCCGTAAAACGGTATTATCAGGTACGGTTTGCGCAATCCCGCGGCCCCCTCCTACAATGTCTCCTCACAAGTGAGGCGCCTTGCGCCCGTTCATCCATCCAACCGTTGGGAATCCCCTTTAATGCCTACCGTCATCGTTGCCGGTGCGACTTTCACGCAAGAAGAAGCACAAAAACTCGTCGAACTGATTTCCCCCGTCAAGGCTCTGTGGCGTCCTCAGGGCCGCGGCTCCACGCCGATGGCCCGCTTCGAAGGCGTCGACCCGATCTGGGTGGCGACCGTCATGCCGTCCCTTCGCGTCGCCTATGAAGAAAAGGAATGGGACATCAACGTCGTTCCCGACGGTCTCTCGATCAACGAATACCGACTCCTCTGCATCGACCTCGACAGCACGCTCATCGAAACCGAATGTCTCGACATCCTCGGCGACCTCGTGGGCCGCGGCGATCAGATGCGCACGATCACGCAGAAGGCGATGACCGGGAAGCTGCGCTTTGAGGACAGCCTGCGCCAGCGCGTGGAACTCCTCAAAGATTCGCCCGCATCAATTCTCGAAGAGGCGCTCGCCGCCGTGAAGCTTTCGCCGGGCGCCGAATATTTGATCGACTTCGTGAAGTCCTACGGCCTTGACGTCTGGCTCTTCTCGGGCGGTCTCATCGAACTCGCCGCTCCGATCGCCGAACGCCTCGGCTTTGCGGGGGCGCGCGCCAATTCCGTCGAAATCACGCCCGAAGGCTTCTTCTCCGGGAAGATTTCGAACGTGAACGAACAGCCCGTCTTCAACGGCGAAGGGAAGGGCCGCGCTCTTCTCGAATGTTGCTCGCGCCTCGACGTGGCGCCCCGCAAGGCGATCAGTATCGGCGACGGCGCCAACGACCTCGACATGACGAAGCTCGCCGGTCTCGGCGTGGGCTACCATGCGAAGCCCCTGCTGCGCGGCTCGACCACCTTCCTCGTCTCTTTTGCGGGGCTTGACGCCGTGCCCGCCTTCTTTGCGGAAGACTGGCAGAACCGCGACGATCTCGTGGACATCACACTGCGAAGCTGAACGTCTCGAAAACGTCGTTCGCCGGAGAAAGGAGAAGAGCGTGGAAAAGAAGGTCAATGAAGCGGAAATCGTTCACGGACGTCATGCTTACCGTTTGACCACCGCGCTTCTCCCGGGCGGCCGCGAGGCGCGAAGCCTCGCGCTGCGCCCCGACTCCGCCCGCGACGCTACTCTTGCGGGCGCCGTTTCCGGCCTCGCCAGGGTCCGTCCCGCGCCCAAACCCTGGCAGCGGGAACTCCTGCGCCTTGGCGTCGTTCTGTCGCAAAGAGAGAATCTCTCGCAGGATCTGACGGCGCTTTTCGGAAACGATCGCTCCGATGCGGTGCTCGCCGAAGCCTGGCGCCGCGCGATGAAGCCCGAAGAGAACGGAGCGGCTTCGGAATCCGCCTTTTTGCACGCCTTGGGGCTCTACGACGAACTCCCCGTGGCGCTCACGTTGCGTCGGCTTGCGCGGCTCGAAACCCGCGGCGTGATTCCGATGGTGATGACGCATCGTGCCTCGGACGCCCGTGTGACGCGGGACACAGGAAACGGAAGCGTGCGCGTCACGAAGGACAACTGGGAGACGAGCGTTCTCTGGCAGACGGGGCGGCGCATTCCCGTCGGACTTTTCGTCATTGAAAACGAGGGCGACGCTCCCGATCGTCCGACGACGCCTCAGACCCATCCGCTCGATCAGTTTTTCTATTGGGATCACCGTTGGCGCGAACTCGGTCTCCCCCGCAGCGCACCGATGATCTGGATCACGCCGCCCGCGGGGCTTGCGCCTTCGACGCTCGAACCCTGTGCGCGCTTTCGCTTCAGCTTCACGCTCCCGAACGAATTCGTCGCAAACTTCCCGAGTCCGGACCCCGAGGAGCGCGCCGTACGCGAAGTGACGGTCCGCTCAGGCGGAAGAGAGCGAAAGTTCCTCTCGCACCGCGTCCCCGAAGGACGCGTCGTGACGAACTGCGTGCGAAGCACGGGCGACGCGTTGGCGCTCGACAAAATGCGCCGCAAGACCGAAGCCTTCTGGAACGCCGCTTTTGCGCGCTCGGGCGAGCCTGAAGATCCCTCCCGTCCTTGGATCGGCACGCAGACGGACGCGATGTTGCGCGGACGCCTCTTCCTGGGCTTCCTTACGCTCCTCCTGAGCGAATCGCTTTTTGACATCCTTCGCCGCATCGAGCGCGAAGGATCCGCCGAAGCTTCTTCTCTTTTGGATGCCATTCGACTCGCCGCGCAGCCCGAACTCGACGAGGAAACCTCGGCACTCGCCCTCTCGGCTCTAGCCTCGGTCTTTGAGGTGCTCGCTCCCAAGGAAAAGGAGGAACCGCGAGCCGTTGCGAACGCATCGAAGGAAGAGCCGGCGGCTCCCGCCGAAAAGTCCGCGGCCGAAACCGTAGATTCCCAGACTCCCGCCGCGAAAACGCCCGATCTCTTCGGAGACGAACTCCTTCTCTTTCCCGAGCCCCCCGAAGCGCATCCCACGACCCGCGAATGGCGCCGCAGGAGCCGGCCCAAGAATTCGTCGCTGCAGGGCGTGCTCTTTTCGCTTGACGAGTGACGCCGGGCCCTTGCGTCGCCGTACATATTGCGGCCGTTTGCGAAGAAGTTTCTCGCTGGGCTCGGACAAAACCGCGGGCCCGGCCCGCTGCTGGCGGGTCGGATAAACACCGGAAGACGAGAAAAGGCCGCTCGGTGTCGTCCGAACGGCCCTCGTGTTTCTTACGTTTCCGCGAATCGCTGCAATGCGCTTACTGGCGCTTGCTTTCGATCGTGAGGCGGTAGGCCTCGCGGTCGTTCACGATGTAGGTGATGCTGTGGCCCGCTTCGACGCTTCCCGTCCAGAGACGGTAGAGAGACTCTCCGTCGTGCGTGAGATCGACGTGGCGAAGGTCCTTGGCGGAACGAAGCGTCTGAAGACCCGAATCCACTTCGGCGTCGAGCGCCGCGACGGCCTCGGCGCCGTGCGTTTCCTTCATGCGCCAACCCGAGGTGAGGCGGCTCTGCAGGGACGCGGCCGGCCAGCTGGCGAGCGTCCAGTCGCGAAGCACGCGCGTGCCGTCAACGAATTCAGGCAATTTTTCGCCGCGCTCCTCAAAGATCATGTTCCCGTCGACGCGCATGCTCCAGACGTTCATGCCGAGCGCATTGGCGGACATCTGCACGGATCCGTCCGAGACGTTCGAATAGAGAAGGAGCGTCGGGATCGATTCGGGCGCGCCCGCGCGGCGGGCTTCCTCGCTGAAGGAGACCGTGAGTTCGGCCGCGTAGGTGCCGACGGGCGTAAGCGCGCCCCAGGGCGGCATGAAGGAGGGCAGGCGGACTTCCTTCTTTCCCGGAGTCTTCTTTCGCACGACCGGGGCGGGCTTCGCTTCCTTCACGGGCGCTGCGCGCTCGAAAGGTTTTTCCGTTTCATAGAGGGCCGCGGGCTTGGTCTTTTCCGTCGGTTCGTCCGACGAAAAGAGACTCCCTTCCCAGGCGTCCGAAATGGTGGTGCAGCCCGTGGCGAGCGTTACGAGCGAAAGGGCCGTCCAGATGCGGATGCCGGTGCGAACGGTCAACATGAAGTTCCTCCTTGAGCGGGCAACGTGCGGGGCGTTCCCGGTTGTACGGTGTCGGATCGGCGCCGAATGAGGGGCGCCGTCGCGAGAATGACGAAAAGGCCCGTTCCGACCGTGGCGCCGAAAGAAAATAGGGCGGGTGTCGTCGAGAGGGCCAGAAGGCCGAACGAGGCGAGCGACGTGAGGCCCGAAAGCAGCACGGCCGCAAACGCCCTCGGCTGATCGGGCTGATGATATAGGAAAATGCCGTAGTCAACCCCGAGACCGAGGAGCAAAACGAGCGCCAGGGCGGTAAAAAGCGTAACGGGTTGTCCTGCGTGTCCGAGCACCGCAAGGGCCGCGGCGATGCCGAGGACGGGCGGCAGAATTGCGCGCCAGGTGTGCCGCCCCATGCGAAGCGAGAGCGCCAAAGTGAGAATCGCCAGGCCCGCGGCGAGTCCTTCGAAGATGAGCGTGCGATAGCGGTTCATCTCATCGGTCATGAGGGCCGTCAGATTCACGAAGTGCACGCCTGGACCGCAGAGGGATTGAAGCGTCGGAAGATGTTCGGGCGCAACGCCCGAAAGCCGCACGACCGTGACGACCTTCCCCGTTTCGGACGTGAGAAGGAAGGGCGTGACGCGCGCGCCGAGCCCCGCTTCGATCCAGTCTTCGGGGGTTACGGGCGAGAACGTCCGCGGCTCGGGGGCTGCGCCGAGGAGTTCGGTGAGGAGGGGAGCCGCCGCGTCGAGCGCCTCGTAGAAGCAGGCGGCGCGTTCCGCCTGCGTCGCGCGGTCGGGAACGACGTCGGAAAGGGCCGTCGCTTCGATCCCGGAGACGCCGCGAAGCTTCGAGAGGAGCGTCTTTTCAGCAAGAAGCGCCTCGTCGAGGGTCTCTCCCGTCACGGTGTAGAACTGTGCGGGCGAGGGGAGAGCGAGGTACTCCTGCACTACGCGCTGATCTTCGATTAAAACCTGCGGCGCGTTTTGCAGGTCGGCGACGCCGCCCGCCGTGCGGACGTTCGCGAGTCCCGTTCCGAGGAAAACGAGAACCGCTGCGAGAAGCGGGATTGTCACAAGGCGCGGAGCGTCCGTGAGGCGAGGCAGGCGTGCGAGAACCTTGAGAAGCGCCGTCATGGCGAAGCCGTCCTTTTCCGGCAAAAGAAAAGGCGCGCGCGGCAGAGCCGTAAGAACGAAAATGAGCGTCGCGGGAAGGCCCACGCCCGCGAGCACGGCGATTTCCTTGAGGCCCGTCATCGGGGTGGCGGCGAGAATGGCGTAGCCCGCCGACGAAGAGAGCGCCGCCATGACGAGGCTCGGGAAGAGTCGGTTGCGGCGCGCGAGGAGTTCCGATACCGGCGCGGTGCGCCCGGCGCAGAACCAGTGAAGGGAATAGTCGACCGCCACGCCGATGAGCGTCAGCCCGAAGACGAAGGTAAGGAGGTGCAACGTCCCGAAGACAGCGAGCGCCGCGGCAAAGCCCACGGCAAAACCGAGCGAGACGGTGAGGACCGTTCCGAGGACGGTCCTCAGGCGCCCGAAGAGAAGCCACGCCATCCCGAAGACGAGCGCGCTCGACAGAACCGCGATGCGGTTCATTTCGGTCTGGGCGTTCCGTGCGATCGCGTCGGTAAAGAGCGGCACGCCCGTCGCGTGAAAGACGGGCGTGAGGCCCGCGGCGCGGAGTTTCTCCGTGAAGGCCGCACGCGTTTCCTCAAGGAGCGCCGTGATGCGGCCTTCGCCCGATTCGGCGGAAAGGGCGTCGGCGTCGTAGCGAAGGAGATAGAGGGGCGCGTCGCCTTCTAGTCGGAGAAGTCCGTCCTCTTCACGCACGGGGAGGGTCTGAAAAAGCGAAAATAGAGTTTCGTCCGCAAAGCCGTAGGGGTCGCGGTCGCGTCCGAGCCAGTGGGGCGCGACCGGATTCAGAAGACCCGACTCGAGTTGCGCGAGAAGCGCGTCGCGCCCTTCCTGCGTGAGA
Source organism: uncultured Sutterella sp. (assembly GCA_900545275.1). GTDB lineage: Bacteria > Pseudomonadota > Gammaproteobacteria > Burkholderiales > Burkholderiaceae_F > Sutterella. The sequence goes on along the minus strand of UQYG01000004.1, from coordinate 106,351 downwards.
TGCCCCGAGGCGTCGAGGGAAAGTTTCGCGATCCATTCGCTTCTCTCCCGCGTCAAGAGAGCCGAGGCTTTGTCCCGCAGAGCATCGGTGGCGCGCACGACCGGAGCGGGCGCCTTCGTGAAAAGGCCGCTCTCTTCGAGCGTCTCGGTGGTCTCGGCCACCGCGTCGCGCACGAGGGCCGGATCCGCCTTCGCATCTTTCGTCCCAACCACGAATACGGTCGTGCGGCGGTTTTCATCCGTCACGGTGTTGCGAAGCGTCTTCATGACGTCCGCGGAGAGCTCCGTCGACTCGGGCGCAAAGAGACTCAAAAGGTCCGTCTCGAACCATCGGCCGACGGGGTGCGTGAGAAGCACGCAGAGGGCTGCCGCAAGCACCAGAACGGGCGCGAGGAGCTCGGGCGACGATCGTTTCGGAGTCGACTCGGACATGGTTCGGGCATGAAGTTTTTGTGGGAAAGGAGACATTCTATCGGAAGAACGAAAAAACGGGCCGCACCGCCCCCTTTCCCAACCAATCCGTCGGAGCGATGCGGCCCGAAGGCTGGAGGAGCGGGAGCGGATCTACGAGAAGTTCTTCCGCGGCACTTCGTCCGCGGGGCACGAGGGGTCGGGCGTCGGGTTGTCGGTGGTGAAGCGCATCGCGGACCGCTGCGGCTGGCGCGTGAACCTGGAGAGTTCTCCGAAAGGCACGTGCTTTACCGTGACGCTCACGGGCGCGAAGGTGAAGCGCATGGACGAGCGCGGATAAGACGCGCCCTGCCCCAAAAAAAACGCCGCCTCGGGAAACCAAAGCGGCGTTTGTGCTTGAACGCGCAGAAGAGGCCCGAAGGCCTCTATCCCGGCATCACTGCAGCTGGAAGGAATACGTCGACTGATCGACGTTGGGCGCGTGGCAGAGCGAGCATTCCCAGCGCAGGGCGGAGAGCTTTCCGTCCTTCTCATAGTGGGTGGCGGGGATTTCGCCCTTCTTCGGCTGCGCACCGGCCCGCTTGTGGCAGAGGATGCACGCGTTCTTGTCCTGCGTGATCGGGAGATATTCGGTCACGGAGTGCGGAACGGGTTTCGGGGCGCCGTTGATCGGCGTGTCCACGGCAAACGCGGCGGTGGAGAGAGCCGCGCCGAAGGCCGCGGCAAGCAGAGAAACGGAGAGTTTACGAATCATGAGAGTCTCCCTGTGAATTGGATCGAACGGTGAAGCGAAGCGCGTCCTCGGGACAGACTTCGAGGCACTTCCCGCAGTTGAGGCACTCGCCCGTGGGAATGCGGCCCTTCGCTTCGAGTTCCTTAAAACGAATGATTTGCGGTTCGGGACAGACGCGCAGACAGTCGCCGCAGTGCGTGCAGCGGTTCTTTTCAAACGCGATCCCGACGAGGCTGCGTCCGAAGACGCGGCCGACGACTTTTCCGACGACGGTCCAGAAGGCGCCCAAGGGGCAGAGATGTCCGCACCAACCGTGGCGCAAAAGCGCGAGGTCGAGCGCGAAGATCCCGAGCGCGGCCGAAAGGGCTCCGAGTCCCGTCCCCCAGACGACGTCGCGCCAGAGGAAGGCCTGCGGACTCACCGCCTCGAAGGCGGCGACGCCCGTCGCGGCGCTCGCCAAAAGGGCGGTGACGAGCGACGCGTAGCGAACGCCTTTCGAGAGGCGCACGAGGTCGGCGTCAAGCTTCAGAGCCCGGCGCAGCGCGTCGGCGAGGTCGGTGACGAGATTCATCGGACAGACCCAGCCGCAGAAGGTGCGCGAACCGAGCACCGCGTAGAGGACGAAGACGATCACGGCTCCGAGAAGCGCCGCGCCCTGCGGGAGGTGACCCGCAAAGAGACGCTCGAGGAGCGCGAGCGGGTCCGAGAGCGGAATCGTTCCGAGAACGAGCGAACTCGAAAGGTCCCCGGAGAGGAGCTTTTCGCCCGCAATCGTCCAGCCCCAGCGGGCCGTCCCGACGAAGGCCAGGAGCACCAGAACCTGCACGAGATGGCGCGCGAGACCGAAGCGGTTTCGGTGCAGCCGTTCGCACCAGGTCTTGGCAGGCGGCAGATGACGAATTTCGGGCTTCACGGCAACACCTCCTGATTGAGGTAGTCGAGCCCCGACGCAAAGGGCGACGGTTCTTCAGCGGGTTCTGCGTCGGGTTCCGGCGCGCTTCTTTGGTTCTTCGGATCGTCCGCTTCGAGCCAGCCGAGGCGGTAGTGCCGTCCGATTTCGCCCAGAGTACGCTCCGGATCGTGGATGCGCACGGCGGGCTTATCGGTGGGGCAGCTCTTGATGCACAAACCGCACCCCGTGCACTTCTCCGGCCGGATTTCCGGCACGAAGACGGCGTGCTTGCTCAATTCCCGAGGATGCGGGCTCAGCACGATCGCTTCGCTACTCAGGGGACAGTCGCGGAAGCACACTTCGCAGCGCAGTCCCTGCCAGGAAAGACAGGCGTTCGGGTCGATCATCGCTACGCCCATGCGGGCGTCGCGGATCGACTCGAGTTCGGGGGAAAGCGCTCCCGTGGGACAGGCCTTGACGCAGGCGAGATCCTCGCACATGTAACAGGGGGTCTTTGCGGGCTCGAAGTAGGGCGTCCCCACGGGCGCGGGGTCGCCGATCCCGGCGATTTTGAGCGTCTCATAGGGACACGCGGCGACGCACTGTCCGCAGTGCGCGCAGGCGGCAAGGAAGTCCTTGCCGAGAAGCGCCCCCGGCGGACGCGGCACCCAACGGGCGTTTGCGTCGCGCATCGACACCGCCCCCCAGCCGAGACCGAGCACGATGCAGGCGGCACCCGCTTCGGCGGCCCCGGCGAGGAAGCGCCGGCGATTGACTTTCGGGTCGTCAGCCATATCAGGCCTTTGTCACGCGGACCGCGGTCTTCTTGTAGTCGGGCTCAAGAGAGATCGGGTCGGTGGCGTCGATGCAGACGGCGTTCGTCATGACGGCTTCGTCGAAGAAGGCGAGCCACGTCATGCCGCGGGGCATGATGTTGCGGATCTGCGTTTCGACGACGGCCGTGCATTCGCCGTGTCGGCTCGTGACCTTGGCTCGGTCGCCGCGCTTAAGGCCGCGGGCTTCGGCGTCGTGCGGGTTCATGTAGAGGTAGGCCTGGGCGGCGGCGCGGTGGAGTTCGGGCACGCGGCGCGTCATCGAACCCGTGTGCCAGTGCTCGAGGATGCGGCCCGTCGACAACCACAGGTCGTAGTGGGCGTCAGGTTGCTCGACCGGAGCGGCGTAGGGTCGGAAGAAGATCTTGGCCTTGCCCGAATAGACGACGGCCTTCGGGTCGGTGACGCCGTATAGGTCGCCCGTCGCCATGTCCTTCATGAGTTTGCCGTAGAAGAGCGCGTCTTCCTTCGCAAACGGATCAAATTCCGTATTGAAGCGGTAGGGCGTTTCCTTGCCGTCGACGACCGGCCAGAGAAGACCGCGGACCTTAGGATCCATGTAGGTGTCGAAATCGGCGAGGTCGTGCCCGTCGCCGAGCGTGAACTGACGGTACTCGTTGAAGAGCGCCTTTTCCGGGAAGTAGGGCAGGCCGAGCGCCTTGCCGGTGCCGTTCAATTCGTTCGGATACTTCGGGTCGGGCCAGACGGCGTTGCGCGATTCGGACGGAGCGAAGAGCACGTCGTAGAGCGTGGCGTTCGAGTCGATCCCCATGGCCTCGGCCTTTTCGAGCACGTCGGGGAGCTTGTCGCCCGGAACGCCCTTCAGAGGCACGGCGCCCCAGGTTTCGGAAACTTTGAAGCGCTTGGCGAACTCCATCATCATCCAGATGTCGGAGCGGCTCTCGCCCGCGGGTTCCGTCACCTGATGCCAGCCCTGCGTGCGGCGTTCGCCGTTGCCGTAGAGGCCCCATTTTTCAAAGTGCATCGCGGCCGGGAGAATCAGGTCGGCGCAGCGGGCGCTGTAGGTCGGATAGACGTCGGCCACGACGACGAAGTTTTCCGGATCGCGCGCGGCGCGGACCCAGTGCGTATTGTTCGGAGACGACTGGAAGATGTTGACGACCTGTGTCCAGACGAAGTTGATCGACTTGTCTTCGAGGCCGCGCAGGATTTCCATGAGGGATGCCCCGACCTTCGGGTTGAGCGTGCCTTCGGGGATCTTCCAGATCGACTCGGTCTTGGCGCGGTGCTTAGGATTCGCAACGAGCATGTCGGATGGCAGTCGGTGGCAGAAGGCCCCCACTTCACGGGCGGAGCCGCAGGCCGAAGGTTGGCCCGTGAGCGAGAAGGCGCCGTTGCCGGGCAAGCCGTGCTTTCCGAGGAGCAGATGCAGGTCGTAGATCTGTTCGTTCACCCACACGCCCCGCGTATGTTGATTCACGCCCATGCACCAGAAGCTCATGAGGTTGCGCTTCGTGTCGCAGACGAGGTCGGCGAGGTCGACGAGTTTCTTCTTGAAGGTTTCGATCGACTCGTCGGCGTCGCCCTTGGCGAGCTTCGCGACGAAGTCGAGCGTGTAGGGTTCGAGCCCCTTCCTGAATTCCTCTTCGCTGATGCGCCAGTGCTTGCCGGCGGTGCCGCCCGAATTCTTCTGCGGGACTTCTTCGCCGACCTTGCGGCCCTGCGCAATCGCCTCGTCGGCGTCGAGCTTTACGACGAGCTGACGCTGCATGACGTCCTTTTCGGCCGGATAGGCGAACTTGTCGGAGTTGCGAAGGCCAAAGCCGATGTCGGTCACGCCCGCCGCGAAGACGCAGTGCTTTTCGACGAATTCGCGGTTGACCTTGCCGCGCGCATAGATTTCGCGGATGAGGTAGTTGAGGATCGCGAGGTCCGTACCGGGCTTGAAGACGATCGTTTCGTCGGCGAGGCCCGACGAGAGGTTGCGAAACGTCGTGATGTTGATGAGCTTCGTCGACTTGGCCGTCAGCTTGCGGTTCGCGACGCGCGACCAAAGAACCGGGTGGGCTTCGGCCATGTTGTTGCCCCAGAGGAGCATGGTGTCGGCCAGTTCAATGTCGCCGTAGTGGTTCGCAGGTTCGTCGACGCCGAAGGTCTGATAGAAGCCCACGACGGCCGAGGCCATGCAAAGACGGGCGTTCGGGTCGATGTTGTTCGAGCGAAAGCCCCCCTTCATCAGTTTCGACGCGGTGTAGGCTTCGGGAATCGTGTACTGGCCCGAGCCGATGATCGAGACGCCCGAGGGCCCCTTCTTCTCATAGACGCGCTTGAACTGCCTGGCCATTTCGTCGAAGGCTTCGTCCCAGCTGACGGGCTCGAACTTGCCGTTCTTGTCGAACTTTCCGTTCGTGCGGCGCATGAGCGGCTGCGTCAGACGGTCGCGGCCGTAGGGGATCTTGGCGTTGAAGTAGCCCTTCACGCAGTTGAGGCCGCGGTTCACGGGCGCGTCGGGGTCGCCCTTCGTCGCGACGACGCGGCCGTTCTTGACGCCGACCAAGAGGCCGCAGCCCGTGCCGCAGAAGCGGCAGACGCCCTTGTGCCAGGCAATGCCGTCTTCACTGGCGGTGGCGGCCGCCTTTTCTTCGGCCGAAACGGGAAGGCCGATCGTCATCGCGGCGGAGGCCGCAAGACCGGACTTGAGGAGCGCGCGGCGGCGCACGTCAACGATTTCAATGCGTTTTTCCATGTTGTGGGTCTCCGAAAATATGGAAAACGAGGGTAAAGGTGGTCAGGATTCGGCGTCCTCGGGGGACGACTCGAACCGGTGAACGACGAGCGAGACGTCTCGAACGCCGTCCATGGTCTGCAGAATGCGGAAATACTCGACTTGTTGGTCGGTGTCGGAAGATTCGATCACGCCGATGAAGCGATGGTGTTCGGCGTCTTCCTGATGCGCTTCAAACCAGGGAAGCGCTTCGGCGAGTCGGCGCACGTCGGCCAGCCGACCGGGTTCGCACAAAACGAGCACGGCGGAATAGTTCACGTGTGGGGTCTCCGAAAGGGGGGCGGGATGGTCGGACTCCCCGAAGGAAGTCATCTTTTCATTTTGCATAGCGCAAAGACATACGCCCATAGTCCGAGAGAGGGATGTCTCGTGCGAAAGCGAGGAAATTCGAAGCGCCATCGGTTTCTTAACGGAAAGGTACTTCCGCAACGGTTTGTGCGAAGCCTATTTTCAGGAATACCAACAGACGAAAAGCGTTATTCTGTTGTGAAATAGCGATCTGATATCTTTTTTCTATCTTTTTGATTTACCTGTTCTTTCGAGGGTTCGAGACGAAAAAGCCGCCCGTTCGGGCGTACCGAACGGACGGCTTCGATGCAAGGCGTCTGACGCTTCGAATTATTCTTCGAAGGCGCCCTTCATGACGACTTCGCCCTGACGCATGGCGACCTTGCCCATCATGAAGACCCACTCGGGTTCGAAGTCCTTCGTGAGGAAGAGAAGGTCGGCGTCCTTGCCGACGGCGATGCCGCCCTTCGTTTCGAGACCGAGGGCGCCCGCGACCGTCTTGGTCATCGGGGTGAGGGCCTTTTCGACGCCGAGTTCGTCCTTCAGTTCGCGGATCGTTTCGATGTCGCACATGATCGATCCGATGCCCAAGCCCACCATTTCGCCCGCTTCGTTGAAGCGCGGCATCGAGCCGTGGCCGTCGGAGCTGAGCGTGATGCGGTCGAACGGAACGCCGTCGGCGAGCGCGGCGCGCACGGCGTCGGCGGCCGAACCCATGTAGTTGCCGCCGCCCGTCGTGATGTCGATGAAGCCGCCCTTCTTGGCGAATTCGCAGGCGCGGCGGAAGACTTCGGGATGGCGCGCGACGTGCGTCGGACGGATGTGCTTGATGGGCATGCCCTGCGCGACGCATTCGTCGAACATGTCAAACGAATACGGGAAGTCGCCGAGGTGAACGTGAAGGAACCCGGTCTTGCCCGTAAGCATCCCCGAGACGCGGACGTCAGCGAGGATCTGCATGATTTCGTGCTGATTGGGGAAGGAGGAGCGGTGGTCGCCCAGGGCGATCTTCACGCCGAGCACTTCCGGAATCGCGAGCATGTCGGTGCGCACGTCCTTCGTGATCGTGGTGACCGGATAGGCGTAGTTGCTCGTCCACATCCAGCCCGAGGCGCCTTCGTTCTTGAGGCCGCGGACCTTGGCGAGGAGGTTTTCGACGGAGCGCGTCATGCTGTCGGTGCCCGAGACGCCGAGGAAGGTCGTCACGCCCGCCTTCACGAGTTCGGAGAAGACAAGTTCGGGACAGCGGCTGTGCCAGCCGCCTTCGCCGCCGCCGCCCGTAATGTGGATGTGCTGGTCGACAAGACCCGGAGCCACGATGTAGCCCGCAGCGTCGATCACTTCGAGGTCGGGGAGGGTCACGTCGAGCTTTTCAGCCATCGCGACGATTTTGCCGCCCGCAAGGAAAATGTCGCGGGTTCCGAGGTGTTCCGGCGCGTAGACGTCGGCGTTCTTGATGAGGATCGGATGCATGGATGGTCTCCAATCGGTTGACGAATCTTAGAATCATAGCGCAACGAAGGGGGCGTCGGATTCCGCATTTTCTCGTAGAAGGCGGCCTGGGGGCATGGCGTCCGGGTCGCCCGAAAAATGGGTTTTGTCGACCAAACGTCGGCCACTCGGACCTTTGTCCTAGCGGGGTTGGCGACGGGAAAAAGATGTGCAGATTTTCGAAGAAAAGCGCTTGGGAGAAGCACTTTGCCGCTTTCGCCGCCGCTATAGTGACTCGAAACGAAGGGCACTTTCGACGCCCCCTCGAGAGTCCCGGACCGCACAACCACTCAACGCGCCAAAAGGAAAACGATCATGCTCAAGTCCCTCACCGCCACACTCCTCATCGCCGCCGGCCTCATTTCGGGCGTCGCCAACGCCGCCACGCTGCGCGTCGCGACGAACCCGACCTTCCCGCCCTTTGAATTCGTCAACAGCGAAACAAAGGAAGTGACGGGGTTTGAAATGGATCTCATCCGCGCCATGGCCAAGGAAATGGGCTACGACGTCGAAATCCTCAACATCGGCTTTGACGGTATCATTCCGGCCCTCATGGCGGGTACGGCCGACGTGGGCGCTTCGGGCTTCTCGATCACGGAAGAGCGCAAGAAGCGCGTGCTCTTCACGGATCCCTTCTACAAGTCGGGTCTGACGATCCTCGTGACGAAGGAAGCCGCCAAGGACATCAAGACGTTCGAGGACCTGAAGGGCAAGACCGTGGGCGTACAGATCGGCACGACCGCCGCCGCGAAGGCCAAGGAAATCGAAGGCGCCAAGGTGACGACCTTCAACAACGCCTCCGAAGCCATCATGGATCTCTCGACGGGCAATTCCGTTGCCGTCATCAACGACCGCCCCGTGACGGACTACATCCTCGTGCAGCAGCCCGCGCTCGCGCAGAAGACCGTGCACCTGACGGATCAGATGCTCTCCGCCGACGACTTCGCGATGGTCGTGACGAAGCAGAACGCCAAGCTGCAGGGAGAACTGAACGCCGCCCTCAAGACCTTGAAGGAAAACGGCGAATACGACAAGATCTGGAAGAAGTGGTTCGGCGAAGCGAAGTGATCGCCTGCCCAACCGATTGAACGGCTCGGCGGAGAATGCCGGGCCGGAGATTCCGCCCCGTCAGAGACTGCGCCCGGGAGCGTCCTCTGCGGGGCTTTCCTTTGTCCTTCCGTCGGATTGCGCGCAATGGCCGCTGCTCCGTGCGTTCTTCATTCCTTTTGGCGGGTGTACTCGACTGTGTTCTTTCCTGATGGAATTCGCGGCACGGGAGAATGCGCTTGATGGGCAATACTCGTTCCCGTAAAGATTTCGATCCCGCCGAACATCTCGATTCCGAAGAAGTGGCTGCCGTTTCTCCGGATAAGATTTCCATTACGCCGATGCGGCATGAAGAGCCATAACGGATGTCGTGTCGCACCTCACGCGATCTTCGCCCGGAAGAGTTTGAGGGCGACGGGCGTCACGACGAGCCAGATGAGGGCCACGGGCCAGAGCAGCGGGAGCACGTCGGTGAAAGTCGCCCCTTCGAAGTAAATGCGCCGTACGGCGTCGATCGAGTAGCGCAGGGGGTTCATGATCGTCACCGTCTGCATCCATTCGGGCATCGCGCGCACGGGCGTCATGAGGCCCGAGAGGATGATGGCGGGAAGAATGCAGAGAAAGGCCGCCACCATAGACTGCTGAATCGTGCGGCAGACCGCGCTGATCGCGAGTCCGAGCCCCACGACCGCGGCGGAGAAAAGCGTGATTACGAGAAGGAGCGTCGCAAACGACCCTGCAAAGGGGATCTCGAACCAGAAGCAGGAGACGGAAAAGATGATGAGCGCCTGCATGATTCCTACGAAAATGGCGGGCAGCCCCTTGCCGAGATAGATCTCCCAACTCGAGGCGGGCGTCATGAGCATCATGTCGAAGCTTCCCTCTTCGCGCTCGCGCGAGACGGTGAGGCCCGAAAGGAGCATCACCTGAATGAGGGAGAGCGCGAGAATGAGGCCCGGCATGATGTTCCAGCGCGTAATGTTGTTTTCGTTGAAGCGGAATCGTTCGACGAGCCGCACGGGCGCGGTGTTGCCGTTTTGCGCGTTCATGCCTTCGACGATGACGGCAATGTAGCCCGTCGCTACGTTTGCGGTCGTAGTGTTGCGCGCGTCCGTGATGACGAGAAGACGGCCCGTTTCGGCGAAGTCGTCGGGAAAGTAAAGCGCCGTGAGCGCCTCGCCCCGTTCAACGGCCTCACCCAAGGCGTCGAGGTTGAGGCTCGGGCGCACAAGCTCAAAGACGCCGTTTTCGCCCACCTTTCGGATCACTTCGTGCGAGAGGGCGCTTCGGCTTTCGTCGCAGTAGGTCCAGGGGACGTGCTCGAGGTTGAAGGTGGCGCCGTAGCCGAAAAGCACCGCTTGAGCGAGGACGGGGACGATCAGGATCTTGCGCGAGCCCGGGTCGCGGAACATCGTGACGAGTTCCTTCCAGACGAGCGCGGCAATCCGCACGAGGGAAGCGAGAACGTCATGCATGGAGGCCTCCTTCGAGGGATTTTCTAAGGAACCGCAGGCTCAAAACGTAGAAGAAAACGCACCAGAGCGCGATGATTGCGAGGTTTTGGGCGAGGATGTCCTCGCATCCGCCCGAGAGGAAGCAGATCTTCACCGATTCGATCGCGTAGGTGGGCGGCAGCAGATGTCCCACCACCGAAATCCAGTCGGGGACGCTTCGAAGGTCGAAGAGAAAGCCCGAGAGCATCATCGCCGGGAGGAAGCTTCCGATCACGGCGTATTGGAGCGCAAGAAACTGCCGCTTCGTCGCGGCGGAGAGAAAAAGTCCGAAGAGCACGGCGAGGAGTTGGTAGAGAAAGAGCGTGGCGAGAAGCCACCCGACCGAACCGTTCACCGGAATGTCGAAGGCGACGAGTCCGACGCAGAGCGCCAGAAGCGCTCCCGCAAGCGCCACGACGTAGTTCGGGACGATCTTCGCCACGGCCGTCTCCCAGGGACGGATCGGCGTCGTGTAGAGGGACTCGATCGTGCCGCGCTCCCATTCGCGCGCGACGACGAGGCTCGTCAGAAAACTCCCGACCAAGGTCATCGTGACGACGAGAAGTCCCGGGACGAGGTACCAGGAGCTTGTGTTGGCTTCGTTGAACCAGGCGCGCGTAGAAAGCACCACCGAGGGCTTCTCGGTCGTGTTCAGCGTCATTCCGGCGTCGAGTTCTGCGTTCGCAGCCAACTGCGTTGCGATCGTCGCGTTCACGTAGGTGCGGATCATCGTCGCCTGATTGGCGTCGACCCCGTGGATCGTGAGGCCGAGGTCGGCTTCGCCCGCTAGCACCCTGCGCGTGAAGTCGCTCGGGATGTGCACCACGGCGTCCACTTCGCGGTTCTGCAGGAGTTTTTCCGCCTTGATGCGGCTCGTGACTTTGCGCGCGGCGAAGTAGTCGGATGCCAGGAAGCGGTCCGTGAATCGGTCGGTCATGGGCGAGACGTCCTCCGTCACGATCGCGACGGGAACGCCCTTGACGTCCATCGAAAGGCCGTAGCCGAAGAGCATGAGAAGAAAGATCGGCAGAAAGAGCCCGATCAAGAGAATCGAGGGATCCCGTTCGATCTGGGTGCATTCCTTGAGGATCACGGCGAGGAGTCGGCGAAGACTTTTCATGATGCGGCCTCCTCACGCGAGCGTTCGACGATTTCGATGAAGGCCTCCTCCATCGTGGGTTCGGGGTTGTCCGGCGTGGCGCCCGCCCGGCGCACTTCGTCGGGGGTGCCGAGGATGAGGACGCGGCCGCGGTCCTGAATGAGGAAGCGGTCGCAGTAGTGGGCCTCCTCCATGTAGTGGGTCGTCACGATCGTCGTGACGCCGAGGCGCGAGAGCGCGACGATGCGCCGCCAGAAGGTGCGGCGCGCCTCGACGTCGGCGCCCGACGTCGCTTCGTCTAAGAAGAGAATGTCGGGGTGGTGCAGAAGCGCCGCCGCGAAGGCGAGCTCGCGCTTGGCGCCGAGCGGCAGCCGGTCGGTGCGCTCGTTTGCGTAGGGCGTGAGGCGAAAGAGTTCGATCGCCTCCGTCACGCGCTCGCGAAGACGCCGGCCCCAAAGCCCGTAGCTTCGCCCGAAGTAGTCGAGGTTCTGCCGCACGGTGAGTTTTTCGTAGAGCGAAAACTTCTGCGCGACGTAGCCGATTCGCGAACGGACTTCAGACTTCGCCTCTTCGAGCGATACGCCGCAGACGCGGATGTTCCCGCCGCTCGGCGCAAGAAGGCCGCAGAGCATGCGAAAGGTCGTGGTCTTGCCCGCCCCGTTGGGGCCGAGAAGTCCGAAGACTTCGCCCTTCTTCACGGTGAAGCTCGTGTCGGCCACGGCCGTGAAACTCCCGAAGCGCCGGCAGATCCCTTCGGCCTCGATCACGAGGTCTTCGCTTCCCGCTTCGACCTTCGGGGCGGAGAAGTGCGCCGAAGCCTTGCGCGCGAAGGCGGCGTCGACGTAGACGTCCTCCATGAGGGGCGCTCTCGCCGAGACGCTGAGGGCGGGCAGGCCCGCCGCGGTAGCCTTGGCGGCGAGGTCCGCTTCCTTCGCTTCGTCGGCAAGGAACACCGCGACGCCGTCCGCCTTGGGCGAGGCGTCGAGGAAGGGGGCGGCTTCGCCCATTTCGGCGTTCACGAGATCGAGCGCGCCGCGCGTGAGCGTCTTGGCGTCGGCGGGATCGGCGGCGCGCAAAAGGAAGGTTCGTCTTGAAAGGCGGCGTCTCGCCGCCTCGGGCGTCGTCACGTCGAGCAATCTTCCCTTGTCCATGAGGAGAACGAGGTCCGCCTCTTCGGCCTCGGCAAGGTTCGACGTCGTCATGATCGCGCGCATGCCGGTTGTCTCGGTGCGCGTTCGCAGAATGTTTTTGAGTTCCCGACGCGAGAGAGGATCGACGCCGACCGTCGGTTCGTCGAGAAAGAGGAGTTCGGGCGTGGCGAGAAGACTGGCGGTCAAGCCCAGCTTTTGCTTCATGCCGCCCGAGAGTGCGCCCGCGCGGCGCTCTTCAAAGCCGGCGAGTCCTGTGAGCGAAAGGAGTTCGGAGAAACGCGCCGGAGCCTCCGCCTTGGGGACGCCCCGCAGGGCCGCGAAGGTTTCGAGGTTTTCGAGGACCGTGAGCTCTTCGTAGAGCCCGAACTTCTGAGGCATGAAGCCCGTGCGGCCCGAAAGCGAAGCCTTGTCGGGCGAGAGTCCGAGCACGCGGATGTCGCCCGCGTCGGGCGTAAGCAGTCCCACGAGAAGCCGAAGGAGAGTCGACTTCCCGGCGCCGTCGGGGCCCGCGATCGTGACGAGGCGCGCCTCTTCGGGGAGCTCGAACGAAAGGTCGTCCACCGCCCGCAGGGGCCGTCCGTCGGGGCCGACAAAGCGTTTTACGAGTTTTTCGACGCTGAGGACGCTCATTCGGGTTTGAGTTTTACGGTGACGGGCTGACCCATGCGCAGACGGTGCTCGGGGTCGGGCACGTCCACACGGAATTCATAGACGAGCGCCGTGCGCAGATCTTCGGTCTGCACGGTCTTGGGCGTGAATTCGGCCGTGTCGCTGATGAAGGCGATGCGCCCCGAAATGGGCTCGGTCGTGTCGGTTACGACCGTCACGACGTCGCCTTCGCGCACTTCGCCCAGGCGCGCTTCGGTGAGATAGGCGCGCACCCACTTCGGGTCGTCGAGCGAGAGTTCGAAGATCGTGCGCGCGGCGACCGCCATGTCGCCGGGTTCGGCGGCGCGCACGCGTACGAAACCGTCGGCGGGCGAACGAAGGACGCTCTGCACGTTGATCTGATGATCAAGCTGTGCGACCGCGGCCTCGGCCGCTTCCCACTGCGCGCGGGCCGCGGCGATTTCCTGCGGACGCGATCCGTTTTCGAGTTTTCGGAGCTGTTCGGCAAGGCTCTTTTCCTGGGCGGTGCGCTGCGCGAGCGTGAAGCGCGCTTCGTCGCGCAGTTGTTCGGTCGTCGCCTTCGCCCGGAAAAGTTCTTCCTGACGGTCGGCCGTGATGCGCGCAAGGCGCAACGACTGGCGAAGCGCCGCGAGTTCCGCGCGGGCGACCGCGATGTCTTCCTGGCGCGCGCCTTCTTCGGCGAGCGAATACTGAGCCTTGAGCGCTTCGGCGCTCGCGATGAGTCGGGCGCGCTCGAGTTCGAGCGAACGCGTGTCGAGGCGTCCGAGAACGTCGCCCGCCTTCACGCGCATGCCTTCTTCGGGACCGAGCTCGGCGATGCGTCCGCCGATTTCAAAGGCGAGCGACACGCTTCTCGTGTCGACGTGCCCCCAGGCGGTCGGTTCGCGCGTTTCCGTCGTGCGGTCGTGAAGAAGATACCAGGCTCCCGAACCGAGAAGAGCGAGGATCACGAGGCCCGCGATCGGTTTGGCTTTGTTCATACGTTGACCTCAGTGTCAGCGGATGTGGTCGAAGATGGAGGACGGACGATAGCCGAGACTCTGCACGGCGACGACCTTTTCGTCGGGGCCGAGGTGAAGGGCCCGTCCGAGGCGCCCGGGATCGAACCCGAGGCGCACCACGGTCGAAAGATGCAGCGCTGCCGCGGCGAGGTAGGCCATCTGCACCTTGGCGCCCGCGTTGAGATCCGCGGCGCGCCGACGGATGTCCTCGGCGGCTTTGTCGTCCCAGTCGTCGTTGAAGAGCTCGATGATCTTTTCGCCGAGCATCGTCATGCGGCCGCGCGTCTTCGTGAAGTTCGCCACGTAGACGAGTTCGACGGGGGCGGCGAGAATGGCGGGCTGACCGAAGCCCGTCTCTTCGCGCACGTCCCGGATCGAGAGAAAGAGAAGGCCGTTTCGCTCGGGGACCCAGCGCCAGATGCCGTTGGATTTCAGAACGTAGATTTCGATTTCCCGCCAGTTGAGGCAGGAGGGCGTCGTGCGCTTGCCGTTGGGGCGGTTGATCCCGTCGACTGCGTTGAGAAGGGTCGAGAGGTCGTAGTCCGTGATCGGTTCGTCGCTGAAACTGCGCTCCGAACGGCGGTTCATGAGAACGGTCTTGAGCGGCACGTCAAGGGGCTGCGGCTTGGGAAGCGCGCGGAAGATCTCGTCGTCCTTCTTCGGACCGAAGCGCTGGGTCATTTCGGCCTTGAGTTCCGTGAAGTCTTCGCGAATGTCGTTGACGCGCCTCTCGAGCGTCTCGACGATGTTTTGGAGCGTTTTCTTTTCGGTCATTTTTTCGGTTTCCTCTTGCGTGGGAGCCTTTTCCTTCATTGTACAGAGCGGTCCGGCCGGGACGTTTGCCCGCGGACAAAGGAGCGCCTTCTCTATTCGACGGGCGTTTTCTCGACGAGCCGGAAGCGGTCGTCGGGCCATGCGGCGATCCACCCCTTGAGAAGCGCCGTGTCGTCGGTGGTCGCTTCGAGACGCCAGAAACCGTCTACGAGCTTCGTGAGCTTTTGATCGCGCGAGAAGGGCGATTCGTCCAACAGCGTCGCCGTGTTGCTGTCTTCGAACTCGAGCACGAGCTTCACCTTCTTGCCGTTGCTGTAGTTGAAGTGGCGACTCCGCATGTATTCGTCGAGCGAAAAGTCTTCGGGGACGTCCGCCGCGAATTCGAGGAGCCTGGCGTCGTGAATGCGGTGCAGCGCCAGATGCCGGCAGTTGTCGTAGCCGTCAAAGCGGACGACGACGTAGACCTTGCGGTCCTGCAGCACGAGTCCCAGGGGCGAGACGATCGCCTCTTTCTCGACGCCCTCGAGATTGCGGTAGCGCACCTCGAGCTTCACTTCGCGGTAGAGGGCTTCGGAGACGGCGTCGAAAATTCTCGGCTTTACCTCGGGGGGAATGAACTTGACGCCGCTCGGCACCGACGCGACCTTCGAGAGCCACGTTCTTTCGGGCGATTCGGGGGCGCGTTCCCCGAGCGTCGCGCGGGCCGTCTCAAAGAGCGGCTGCATCGCGTTCATGAGCGAGCCCGGCAAGAGATAGCGCATGTTTTCTTCAAAGAGGCGCAGAAGGAGACACTCCTGCGGACTCATCTGCATCGCCGAGAAGCTTCCCGAAGGAACCGTCTGCCGATAGGCGTAGACGCGCGTGCGGTCGTCGAGCTCGACGCCGAGTTCGGGGTGGTTCACGATGCGCTTCAGAACGCGCTGCAGGGTTCTGCGGTGAATGTCGAGCCCCTGCGAAGCCAGACGGTTCTGAATTTCGCTCGTCGTCGTCCAGCGTCTCGTAATGCCCCGCAGTACGGCGAAAATCAGCAGAATGTCGTTGTTGTGGTCGGCGTTGATGTTCTGTTCCATCCTCATTTTCCTCGGAATGCGTTCGAAAAGAGGATAACGCAGGCGCAACCGTTTTTGACGTCCAAACGCTCAACGACCCGCGCTGAGTCCGTCCCAGCGCGGCGCGCCGAACTGCCGTGCGGTGTCGTCGGCCGTGCGCAGCACCGCGTCAAAGAGCGGCTTCTCCCATCCGACCTTGGGGAGCGACGTGCGAAGAAGCGTGTTTTCCGCCTGCGCGCGAAAGAGCGCCGAACGGGCGTCTTCGAGCGTGCGCCAGGCGCGGAAAAGCCGAGGACGCGCTTCGTCGAGAAGCCGAAGCGTCGGAAGACGGTCGCTCTTTTTGCCGTTGGCTCCGCGGTCTGCCGGAAGAAGGTTCCAGAGGTCGTTGCAGTGCGTTCTCGCCCAGGGGATCATGTGGTCGACGGCAAGCGTCGAGCGGGTGAGCGGACGGTCCGTCCAGACGCAGCGCAGATTCTCCGTTCCCTCGAAGACGGCTTTGGCGAGCATCGTGTCGCGCTCGGGCTCGTCGGGCGGAAGGAGTCTTGCGAGTACCGCCGCAGTGTTCGAGGGCTCGCCCGCCAATTGCGAAAAGCGCACGGACAACCTCGCCCACTCGAGCATGACGGTGTTCACGAACCACGGGGCCGAGCGGTTGAGTTCGTTCCAGAGGGGAACGGGGAGGCGCAGTTCTCCGTAGTGTTGCGCCAGTCCCGCGGGCGTGGGCGCCCAGGCGCCTTTTTGGACGTGCGACGTGTAAAAGGGCTTCCCGTCGGGAGACTTGCTCCCCGTGAAGTACACGGGCCCCTTCTTCAAGGCCTCGGCGATGTCGCCCACGGTTTCGATAAAGGCCTTTACCTTGGCGGGATCCGCGTCGGGGAGGGCGAGCCTTCCCTCGTAGAAGTCCCGCCGAAAGTGAAGCCGATCGCCCGCGTAGAGCGCCTGCAGGCGCGAGAGTGATGCGCCGAAGCCGAGCGTCCGTGAACCTTGAATCTGCCGCGGCGCGGGACCCGTTCCCGCGGTGAGCTCCCAGAAGTAGTCGAGCCAGCGCTCGACGACGAGCGAAAAGGGGATCGCGACCCAGTCTGTCTCGACGCCCGCCGCGGGCTGCCACTCGTTTCTCGCGAGAAAGCGGGCGCGTCCCGGCGCTTCGATGTTGACGTCCGCCACGGCGCGAAGGAGCGCGAACTTGTAGGTGGCGGTTTTGGCTTCGTCCTCGAGAATGCCGCGAAGCCGCGAGACGGCCCGAAGCCGTTCGGCGCGGCGCACGAAGACGAGCGTGACCCAGGTGCATTCCTTGCCCGGGGCGCCCGTCGATTCGCGGCGTTCGCTGTAGGCCTCTTCAAACCCGAAGCGCGAGAGAAGAGACGAATAGTGGGCGGCCGGGCGGTTTGCGTAAAACCGCGGATCTTCAGCGGTCGCCGTCGCATGGTTTTCGGGAATGGAGAGGACGATCGTTCCGGCGTCTCCGAGAACGGCGTCGATGAAGAGCGCCGCGTCGAAGAGCCCCGCGTCGTCCAAGTGCTGCAAAACGCCGATCGCGACGAGCGCGTCGAAGGATGCCTTTTCGCCGAGGAGCGCGAGCGCTCCCGTTCTCGTGCGCGGGGCCGCGCCCGAATCGTTTCGGGGCGGAAGGGGGAGATGCTGAAAACGAATGCCCCCGACCTCTCTGGCGAGGTCCCGCGCGATGCGGAGCATCTCTTCCGATCCGTCGGTCGCGGTGACGCGCACGCCGCGCGCGGCCATGCGGCGCGCGTCTCGTCCCGAGCCGCAGCCAAGTTCCAACACGCGGGCGCCGCGCGGAATCCATCGTTCGAGCACGACGTCAAGCGTCGTCGCCGTGAGGGATTCGTAGCGGCTCGCCTCGCGGGCGGCGTTTCGTTCGTAGTGCGAGAGCGTTTCGCTCATGAGGCACCTCCAAGTCGCGCAGCCTTTTGTTCCGCCTTGAGGCGCCGCAGCGTCGCGAAAATCCCCGCGAGCGCGACCACCGCCATGCCGAGGAGCGCGACGAGATCGATCGTTTCGCCAAAGAGCGCGACGCCGAAAAGAAGCGCAAAGGGAATTCCCGAGAAGCTGAAGACGGCGTTGACGAGCGCGTGGCCCTTCGCCCAGGCGTAGGTCGTGGCGATCTGCGCGAACGTGGCGGAGAATCCTACGCCGAAAAGAAGCAGAATCGAGAAGGGCGTAACGTCGTGCCATCCGTCGCCGAAGGCGAAGACGAAGCCCGTGAGGCTCCCCGCGAGCATGATGTAAAAGACGATTCGTTCACCCGGCTCCCCTTTGTGCGTAAGGTGCCGGATCATGAAGTCGGCGCCGCCCGAAGTGAGGCCCGAAAGAACGCCCGCGACGGCGGCCGTCGTCGTGACGCCCTGCGATACGTCGGGACGCAGAATGAGAAGAACGCCGCCGAAACCCGCGAGCACGGCGAGCAAAACGACCTTGTCGAATCGGTAGGAGGTGAAGAGCGCGGCGACCGCGAGAAAGACGCAGAACCAGAGCGGCCCCGTGTTGGTGAGGGTCTGCGCGGTTGCGATCGGCATGACGGTGAGGGTGTAGACGCTCAGAGCGATGCTCACGGTTCCCACCGTGCAGCGCACGACGTAGCGCACCGGAAAGCGCGTGGCGGGAGAAATTCCTTTTTTTCGCATCACCGCGGCGCAGAAAAGGCACCCTACGATCGAGCGCCAGAAGACGATTTCCCAAATGCCGAAGCCCTCCGAGGCCATGACCTTTGCGAGCGCCGCCGTGAGGGTGAAGAGAAAGATCCCGACGAGCATCCAAAAGGACGCCTTAACCATGATCGGCCTCCTTTGCGAAGCGTTCGCGCCAGAGCGGCACGGCCGCGCGCCAGAAGGCCGGGATCGAATCGGCGCCCAGGGGCGCAAAGCCGAGATGCGTCCAGGCGAATTCCAGCTCGCCCAGAAGGTTCGTCTCGTCGAGCGGCACGGCGCCCTGCTGCTTCGAGAGCTTTTCCTTCCGGTCGTTCAAAACGAGCGGAAGGTGCAGGTAGCGCGGCACGGGGGCGTCGAGAGCCTCGATGAGCGCGATCTGCCGCGGGGTGTTGTCGAGAAGGTCCGCGCCGCGCACGACGTCGGTCACGCCCGAGGCGATGTCGTCGACGATGCAGGCGAGCTGATAGGCCCAGAGCCCGTCGGCGCGCTTCATGACGACGTCGCCCGCCTCGAGCGGAAGATTCTGCTCGAAATGTCCGCAGAGCCGGTCCGTGAAGCCGAGCGTCCGGTCGGGGAGGCGAAAGCGAAGCGCCCGCGCGGGGCGTCCGCCCGTGCCGTTGCGGCAGGTTCCCGGATAGACGCCGGCGGGAAGGCCGAGTTCGGCGTCCCGCGCGAGAATTTCTTTTCTCGAGCAGGCGCAGCCGTAGAGGAGCCCTTTTTCGCGAAGACGGTCGAGCGCCTTTTCATAGGCGTCGTCGCGGGTGCTCTGCCACACCACCGGTTCGTCGGAGGCGAGTCCGAGGCGGGCAAGAACGCGCAGGATGTCTTCGGCCGCGCCCGGAATGTCGCGCGGCGGATCCACGTCTTCGATGCGCACGAGCCAGACGCCGTCGTGGGCGCGGGCGTCGAGCCAGCTTCCCATTGCCGCCACCAGGCTTCCCCGGTGCAGGCGTCCCGTAGGGGAGGGGGCGAATCGTCCTCGATAGCGGCTCATGATGTCGGAAGGCGAAAAATTGGAATTAGAATGAAAGGATTCCAAGAATTGTAGTGCGAGCGACGCCCGAAATGCCCGAGAGAGAAGAAAAACCCCGAAAGCCGACGCTTGCCGACGCACTTTTGCTGTCCCTCATTCAAATGATGGGACCGTTTGCCGCCAACACCTACATTCCGGCCTTTCCCGCGATGACCGAAGCCTTCGGGGTCTCGTCCGACGTGATTTCGCAGTCTCTCTCCGTCTATCTCGTCGCCTTTGCCGCGGGGTCGCTCTTTGTGGGAACACTCTCGGACGCCCTCGGGCGCCGTCGGGTCGTGGCGGGCGGAGCGCTCGGTTTCTGCGCGGCGGCGCTCGCCGCCTCCGCGGCGGATCACTTCGGGTGGCTTCTTTTCTGGCGCGTGGTGCAGGGCTTTTGCGCCTCGGTCGGTCCCGTCGTCTCGATGGCGATCGTGCGCGACCGCTGGTCGGGCGTCGCGGCGACGAAGATGCTCGCCCTCATGACGCTTCTCTTTGCGCTTGCGCCCGCTTTCGCTCCGATCGTAGGCGGCGCCGTGACGGTACATTGGGGGTGGCGCGCGGTCTTTTGGACGCTTGCGCTTCTCAATCTCGCGATCGCCCTCCTGAGCCTGACGGTCCTCAAAGAGTCGCTTCCGAAGGCCGCAAGGCGTCCCTTCTGTCTCGGAGAGTCGGTCCGCACCTACGGAACGCTTCTCAGGCACCGCGCCTTTCTCTTCGGCGTCTTGGGGCACGGCTTTTGCTTCATGGGCGGGATCGTCTATACGGCGGGAGGGGCCGACTTCGTCATGCACATCATGCAGTTGGGCGTGGAGGACTTCGGTTATCTGACGCTTCCCTTCATCGTCTTTTCCATGGCCGGAAGCTTTTTGACGGGACGGCTCGTCGGACGCCTCGGGTGGCGTAAAACCCTCGCTTCGGGTCTGACCGTTTTGATTGCGTCGGGGGTGTTGGGCGTCGTCCTCGCACTCGAAACCGATCCGGTCTGGCCGCTCGTCATCGCGGCGCCCTGTCTCTATCAGACGGCGATGAGCTGGTCTCGTCCCGTCATGGCGACGCTTAACCTCGACTACTTCCCGAAAAACCGAGGAATGGCCGCTTCGGTGCAGCAGTTCTTCCACACGTCGAGTTTTGCGCTCGCCGCAGCCCTCTGGGTGCCGATCGTTCTCGGAGACGCCGCGCGCTACGCGGGCGTGATGCTCTTTTCGGGCGTCCTTACGACGCTTTGCTGGATCGCGGTCGTTCGTGAACGCCGCAGGATGGGACTCTGAGGCTTATTCGAGAAATTCCGTGACGTCGCACTGGAAAAAGTGCGCGAGGCGTTCGGCTGTTTCGGGCGGAATCTTCCGAAGCCCCGCTTCGTATTTCGAGAGGTAGGACTGCGTGGTTCCCACGGCGTTGGCCAAGTCCTTCTGCGTGAGATTGCGAAGGAGACGGTGCTGACGCAGACGCTCGAAGGGTTCTCCCTCGCGTTGGGGAAGCGGTTTCCCAACGTGCGAGAGCGATTCGAGTCCCGTGAGGATGCGGCGAAGCGCCGCGGCCTCTTCCTTGGGGGCCCGGAGCGTGAAGACGACTTCGTCGCCCTTGCCGGGCGTTTCGGTGAGGAGAATCGGCATGCCCCGGGTCTCCGCGTCAGTTCGCGACCGGCGTGATCGGCTTGTTGCCGTTCACGAAGGCGTGGACGTTGCGAACGACGAGGTCCGCCATCATGCGGCGCGTCTCGATCGTCGCCGTCCCGATGTGGGGCGTGAGGATCGTGTTGGGGAGGGTTTTCAAGTCCGCCTCGACGTAGGGTTCGTTTTCAAAGACGTCGAGTCCGGCGCCCGCGATCGTGCGGGTCTTCAGGGCGTCGATCAGCGCCTTGGTGTTCACGACCGAGCCGCGGGCGACGTTGATGAGGTAGCCCTTCGTGCCGAGCGCCATGAGAATTTCCGCGTCGACCACGTGATGCGTCGCTTCGGTGGCGGGGACGATCACGACGAGATAGTCGCTCCAGACGGCGAGTTCCTTCAAGGTCGGGAAGCGCTGCCACTTGGTGTTCTTGCCCGTAAGGTCCGTGTAGCCGATCTGCATGTGGAAGGCTTCGCCGCGGCGGGCGATTTCGCTGCCGATGCGGCCGAGTCCGAAAATTCCGAGGCGCTTGCCGGAGACTCGCGTCTGAAGCGGAAAACCCCCGTCGGGCCAACGCCCTTCGCGAAGCCAGCTGTCTGCGCGTCCGATGCCGCGTGAAAGATTGAGGATCATCGCGAACGCGAGGTCCGCGACGTCGTCCGAGAGGACGTTGGGCGTGTTCGTAAGAACGATGCCGCGGCGCTTCAAGGCGGCCATGTCGTAGCCGTCGTAACCCACGCCGAAGCTCGCGATCATGCGGCAGGCGGGAAAGCGCCGCAGAGTGTCGGCTGTGACGCGGGAACTCGCCGTTCCGATGAGGACGGACGCGAGCGTGCCGATTCGTTCCTGTTCTTCGTATCGCAGTTCGGGCCAGAAGTAGAGTCGCCCGCACTGTTCGAGGCCTTCGCGAAGTATCCCCGGCATGGCGCGCGAGGGCAGAAGACTGACGAGCACGGGGCGGTCCGTCGAAGCGTTTACGTCGGAAGAGACGGATAACGACATGTTTTCCTCCTTGTTATGAGTTTTCTGGGAACGTTCGCGTCGAAATCAGGGCGTCAGCAGATCCACCTGTTCGCTCAGGTGGTCGCGAAGAAGGCGCTTGGCAAGCTCTTCGTCGCCGCGCCGGATGGCGTTGAGGAGCGCGCGTTCCGTGCGGGCGATGTTGAGGAAGAACTGGGGATTGTTCTTCGGCAGAGCCGAAGAGGTCTTTTCGAAGTAGGTGACGAGTGCGGCCGAGAAGACCTGCAGTACGCGGTTGCCGCAGGCTTCGAGGAGCAGAAGGTGAAATTCCCGGTCCCAGCGGTCCGCTTCCTTGGCGTTTCCGGCGTAATACTCGATGTGGCAGATCGCTTCGTCGAGCTTGCCGAGAAGCGCCGGCGTCATGCGGCGGATCGCAAGCGGAATGATGTGCACTTCAATCAGAAGACGCGCTTCGATGAACTCTCGGATGTCGAAGTTCGCGATGTCCATCTGCACCTGGATCTGCGCGGAGAGGTTCTTGGGGCCGAGCGTGTTGACGGTCATGCCGCGCTTGGGGGCGCGGTCGACGACGCCCATTTGGCTGAGGACCGAGAGGGCCTTTCGCACCTTGTAGCGCGTCACGCCGAAGCGTTCGGCGAGTTCGTTTTCCGTGTCGATGCGTCGACCTTCCTTCGCTTGCGTCAGGATGTGCTGGTGAATTTCGCGAAAGAGGGTGTCGTCATCCATGGAATGTCTCCGGGAGGGGCTGAAAATGCGGGAATTGTAGCAGGTTTGAGAAAGTCTGCAAAATGGGCCGGCAAGCGTTCGGCGGCCCTTGGCGTTTCTTTGGATGCGAAGGTCTTCAAGTTTTGCCTCCGAGTTTTCAAAATTTCGGGAAAGACGGGGGCAAAGCTCGACAACCAAAGGAGTTGCGACGCCT
This sequence comes from uncultured Sutterella sp., assembly GCA_900545275.1. Classification (GTDB taxonomy): domain Bacteria; phylum Pseudomonadota; class Gammaproteobacteria; order Burkholderiales; family Burkholderiaceae_F; genus Sutterella. The sequence continues at coordinate 83,525 of UQYG01000004.1, read as the reverse complement.
TCAAATGAGTTTTTTTAACGAGAGATTCTGGGGATCCGCAACAGGATTTTCTTCGACCAAATTTCTTGTTTTTTGGGAATGTCTGTTCCCGATGTGCGAAATCTGCCAAACCTGGTCGCGAAGGACGGACGCTTCGGTCCCTTGCGGGGCGCTGAATATTCCGTGCAGGAGGGAAAAGTGGCCAAGAATTGTGCGGATAAAAGAGAGGTATACATTCCGTTTCCGTTTTTTCTTCGTCGACTCTGTACAATGCAGGCACTTTCTGCAGAATCTCAGGGGGACCAAACGATGATTCCGTACTCCGTTTATGAAGCGGCGCTCGCCGCCGAACTCCTGCCCGCGATGGGCTGCACCGAACCCATCGCACTCGCTTATGCGGCGGCGATCTGCGCCAAGCGTCTCGGGGGCTATCCCGAACGCATCGAGCTCGACGTCTCGCGAAACATTGTGAAGAACGTCAAGAGCGTGGTCGTCCCGAACACGGGCGGGTTGACGGGGCTTGAAGCCGCGGCCGTCGCCGGGTTCGTGGCGGCGAAGCCCGAGGCGGCCCTCGAAGTGCTCGCCGCGATCACGCCCGAAGAGCGCGACCGCATCCGCGAACTCGTTCAAACGACGCCCGTCGAAGTGCGTCAGTCAAACGAACCCGACGTCTTCTTTATCCGCGTAACGGGACATTTGAACGGTCACAGTGTTTCGACCGTGATCCGCACGTCGCACACGAACGTGACCCGCATCGAGGAGGACGGCAAGGTCGTTTGGGAGGAAGGGGACCGTCCCGAAGAGGAACACCCCGTAGAGAGCTGGCACGTCGCCGAACTCATCGAAGCCGCCCGCGTGATGCCGCTCGATCATGTGCGTCCGCTCCTGGAACGCCAGCTTCGCTGCAACCGCGGAATCGCCGAACAGGGACTCTCGGGCGAATGGGGCGCCACGATCGGGCGCATTCTCATGGCCCGCGACCCTGAAGATCCTGCCGTGCGTGCCCGTGCCTTTGCGGCGGCCGCGTCGGACGCCCGCATGAACGGGTGCGAACTGCCCGTCGTGATCGTGTCGGGTTCGGGCAATCAGGGGATCACGGCGAGCATGCCGGTTCTCATTTACGCCGAACACCTCAAGAAGTCCGAAGAAGAACTTCTGCGAGCGCTCCTGCTCTCGGACCTCGTGACGGTGTGCCTGAAGCAAGGCATCGGCAAACTCTCCGCATACTGCGGCGCCGTGAGCGCCGGAGCGGGCAGTGGCGCCGGCATCGCCTATCTTCTGGGCTTTTCGACCGAAGACATCGAACGCGTCATCTCGAATGCGCTCGCCATCACGTCGGGCCTCATCTGCGACGGCGCGAAATCGTCCTGCGCTTCGAAGATCGCCATGAGCGTCGAAGGGGCGCTCCTTGCGATCGACATGGTCAAGAACGACCGCGCCTTCAAGGGCGGCGACGGGATCGTCAAGAACGACGTCGACGCCACGGTGGCGGCCGTCGGCCGCATCGCGAGCCGCGGCATGGTCGGAACCGACCGCGAAATCATCAACGTGATGCTCGAAACGAAGTGAGTCCTGGCCGCCCCGCTTGAGGGCGGTCGGGCCAAACGAGAATGTCCGGCACTTTCGTGTGACCGGACATTTTCGTATGAGGAGCGACCGAAAGGATTTTCGCTTTCGATCGATGTTGTTCTCTCAGTTTTGGCGGTGCTTTTCCCGGTGGATCCACCAGAGAAGATATAGGATCAGAAAACCCGTGAAGGCAAGCGAAAAGCCGGGCAGGGCGCTCCACTCGGGGGATTTGCCCGCGTCGATCGGAAGGCCGCCGACCCAGGCGCCGAGGGCATTTCCCGCGTTGAACGAGGTCTGCGCAAGGGCTGCCCCCAAAAGCCGGCCCTCCTTGGCGCCCTGCAGCATCATGATCTGTTCGGGCCCGGAGATGAAGAAGCAGCATCCCGCCGCCACGACGGTCGCGGGAATCGCGATGAAGGGATGTGCCGCGCCGAAGAAGACGGTCACGAGCGCGACAAAGAGTACGCCCTGGCCCATGCAGGCGAGCGCTGGATCGGGGAAGCGTCCGGCGAGCTTCGCGCAGAGGAGATTCCCCGCGACCATGCCTGCGCCCACGACCGCCATGATGAGACTCATCGAGGAGGGCGCCACGCCCGTCACTTCCTCCATCGTGGGGTTCACGTAGCTGAGGTAGGCAAAGAAGCCGCCGTTTCCGAAAAAGATCGCCGCCATGACGAGCCACGGGCGCAAATGCGTGAGAAAGCGGAACTGCGCTCGGAATCCCGCGTTGGGAAGAGCCGGCATGACCGGCACGAAGCGCAGGACCGAAAGGAAGACGATCACGCCCGTCACGGCCGTGATGCCGAAGACGAGGCGCCAGGAGACGGCCCAGGAGAGAAAGCTTCCGAGCGGAACGCCCACAAGGTTGGCGATCGTCATGCCGAGCACCATGAGCGTGACGTCGCGCGAGGCCTTGCCCGGTTTCGCAAGTTCGCTCGCGATGATCGAGCCCACGCCGAAGTAGGCGCCGTGAGGGAGACCCGAGAGGAATCGGGAAGCCACCATCACGGCGTAGCCGTCGGCAAAGACCGTCAGAGCGTTCCCGACGACGATGAGGCTCACGATGATGAGAAGGAGACGTTTGAGCGGCAGGTTTCTCGCGAAGACGACCATGAGCATCACGCCCGCGCAGACGCCCGTGGCGTAGGCGGCGATGAAGTGGCCGGCTTCCGGAATGGAAACCTGAAGGTCGGCGGCGACGGCGTTCAGGATCGACATCATCGAAAATTCGGCGATGCCGAGCGCAAGCGTGCCGAGTGCCAGAACAAGGATGTGCAGAGGCATGAGGGACTTCTTCTTTTGATTTTTCATTGGTTTGATCGGGGTTATCACGGTGAAAACCCGAGGAGCGCAATTTTGCCTCAAATTTCGGAGAAGCGGGGGCTCAGAAGAAAAAAATGCGGAGATGTTTCGAAATAACCTTGCCGTCGGTAAGCTTACCGACGGTAAGGTGACGAGCGGTCTCGACGCATTCTATTCAGTCGCAAAAGAAATCCGGGATTAAGACGGTTGTCTGGGGGAAAGGGGAAAGGGCGGAGTTTCGCCGTGCTCGGATCGGGAACGACCGTGCGCCGATACCTTTTCCGAATGAAAGGGCATGAAGTTTGCGCATTGGACAGGTCCTCTTTCCCGCGCTACCGTAGGCGGGACAATTGAGGGAAGGCGGGGTCCGACGGACCTCGTCACTCATCCGTGGGAGGAATCATGCAGTATCGCCATTTGGGCAGAGCCGGCCTGATCGTGAGCCGTCTGTGTCTTGGAACCATGAATTTCGGCCACCTCACCGACAAGGCCGCGAGCTTCGAGATCATGGACCGCGCCTACGATCTGGGCATCCAATTCATCGACACGGCGGACGTCTACGGCGGTCCGCAGCGCCCCGACATTCCGCTCGGCTACGGCATTTCCGAGGAAATCGTGGGCGAGTGGCTCCAAAAGAGCGGAAAGCGAAACGAAATTGTCCTCGCGACGAAGCTCTATCAACCGATGGTGAACGGGCCCAACGGCCGGCGCCTTTCGGCCTATCACATCCGCGAAGCCTGCGAGGCGAGCCTTCGGCGACTCAAGACGGACCACATCGACCTCTATCAAATGCATCATTTCGACCGCGAGACGCCGTTCGACGAAATCTGGCAGGCGATGGACGTGCTCATCCAGCAGGGAAAGGTCCTCTACGTCGGAAGCTGCAACTTCCCGGGCTGGGGCATCGCCGCGATGCAGGGCGAGGCGCGTCTGCGCGGACTTTTCGGGCTCGTCAGCGAGCAGAGCCGCTACAACCTCGCCTGCCGTCAGCTCGAACTCGAAGTCATTCCGTCCTGCCGCCATCACGGCATGGGGCTTCTCACCTACAGTCCTTTGGACGGAGGCCTCCTTGCGGGACACTCACAGGCAGGGGACGGAAATGGGCGACGTGCGAAGCCCTCGCTTCCGATCCGCGATCCGAAATTCGCCGAACGCGTGGCGGCCTACGAGGCGCTGTGCGAACGCTACGAGATGGCTCCGGCCGACGTTGCGCTCGCCTGGGTCTTGGCGAATCCCGTCGTCACGGCGCCGATCGTGGGACCGAGAACGCTCGCGCACCTCGAAGGTTCCATGAAGGCCTTGGATCTCACGCTGCCGCAGGAAATGCTCGAAGAGCTTGACCGCATCTTCCCGGGTCCGGGCGGCGAAGCCCCCGAGGCCTACGCCTGGTAAGGACGTTCTTTCGGCAAATCTTCAGGAAGCCAGGAGGTCGCTTCGTACGATGGTTACGGGGCGGTTTCTTCGTTTGTTTCGGCTCCGTTTTCCTCTTCCGTCATTTCCTGCGCCGGATAAAGACTGCGCAGGGTCTTGAGGAACTCTTCCGTGATCGTCTGCTTTTGGCTTGCGGACGACCAGGCGAGCACGACGTCGGTGAGAAAGGCCGGTTGGAAGGGGAGGAAGACAATGTCGTCGTCGGGCGGCACGATGCCGTCGAGACAGAGGGCGTTTCCATCCGCCCGTACGACGAGCGACGCGTTGTAGAGAAGGTTGTAGGTTCCGACGACGCGAAGCTTGGAGAAGGAGTAATTGAGCCAACCTCCGATGCGGTTTTCCACGCCGCGCTGTTTCGAAACGTAGAGCGGCAGGCGCTTCAAGTCCTCGGGCGTGACAAATGCCTTGCCCGCAAGGATTCCGTCGCGGCGCGTCAGCACGCCCCATCGGTTTCCCCGAGGAAGTCGAATGTATTCGAAACCATCGAGACGGCAAGGCAGGTTGAAGACTCCGAACTGCGAGAGTCCCGTCCGAAGGTGTTCGGCCGCCGTGTACGCGTCCGCGCTCACGAAATGACAGCGCACGCGCGGATATTTTTCCTGAAAGCGCTGAACGGCTTCGGCCACGATGCCCACGGCGGGCGTTTCGGCGGCGGAAATCCGGATGTCGCCCGCAAGCCCTTCCGTCGTCATTGTTTCAAGCTTTGTTCTGTCGACGAGGGCGAGGATGTCCTGAGCTCGGCGAAAGAGAAAATGTCCCTTTTCAGTGAGTTCAAGGCTGCGTGTGGTGCGCTCGAAGAGTTTCTGTCCGAGTTCTTCTTCGAGGTCCGCAATCTGACGCGAGAGCGTCGGCTGCGTAACGGAGAGCTTCTCCGCAGCGGCGGTGAAGCTCTGTTCCCGAGCGATTTCGACGAAAGAACGAAGTACCTTGAGATCCATGGTGTGGCGTGGGTAACTGTCCGAGTGGTGACGTCGCCGCCCGCTGACGGGCGGCATCGACATCATTCTGCCACGATCCCGACATCCTGCCACGCCGTGAAGCGTCGATCCTGGGCACTGAAAACGAGAGCAACTCGGAGAAGTTTCTTCCCGTGGGGCGTTTCGCCATACCGGCGATTGCGGATTTGTGCGACCGCTTCGGCGATCATTTTCTCAACTTGCTATGTCTCTTTAACGAATTTCAGTTTGAACACCCAGTGGCGGTCCCCGCCTCAACTTCCAGGTCGCTTTGCCCGTGGGCACTGTGCACTTCGATCAGCGGAACCATTTCCTCCCTCTGCAAGAAGTGTTTGAATGCGAACGGATTTGTCGCACGGCTCCTTTAGAATGCGGGAACGAAGGGGCCTCTTTCCCGGCCGCACCGGAAAACGAAACATGATTCATACGTACTATTCGAACGCCTTTGAAGTCCTTTGGGAGATCCTGCGCACGAATCTCGAGTGGGACGCCAGGGAACGCCGCGGGAAGGGCGGACTCGCGCCACTCTTTGTCGAGGACTGCATTTTGATTCCTTCGAGGGCCGTGGCTACGCGTCTCACTCAGCTTCTGGCCGAGTCGGAGGGTATCTGCGCCGGCGTCAAGTTTATTACGACGAACGAATTCTTCGAGTCGCTCAAATGGTATCCGGCGGCCGCCAACCGTCTCTCGGGGCGCGTTCTCGACTGGGTGGTGTGGCGGTGGCTCTCGAACGACGAATTCGTCGGGCGTTTTCCGCGGCTCGCACGTTTTCTCAAAGGGAAAAACGGGTCGGAGCGATACAAGCTCGCGCTTCGCGTCTCGCAGCTTCTGACGAAGTACGCCTCCTACCGTCTCGACTGGCTTCTTCGCTGGACGGACGAGAGCGTGGTGTCGCCCGCGGTATTTCCCGAGGCGAGTCTCTCGATCGCCATGCGCGAAGAAGAGGCGGCGCTTGAGCGCCACCCCGATTTCCCCTGGCAGAAGGCCTTGTGGCAGGAGATCGTAAGGGAAGCCCAAAGGGCGAACGAATCCGATTCGGGCGAGGGCGGTTGGCGCCGGGCCCTGCAGTTTCAGCACATCGAGCGCGTGCTCGCTGCCTCGCCCGAAGGTGAGAATCTTCACGTCTTTCTGCCTTTCACGGTCCCGCCGTTGATGCTTCCCTTCCTCAAGGAAATCGGAAAGCGCGGCACGGTGCGTCTCTACCTCATGCAGCCCGCCAACGGCTTCTGGTTCGACGCCGCGGCCGAAGCGGGCACGCCCGCCCTTGAATACCTGCGCCGCAATGCGGCGAGTTCGCGCGCGACGCTCGACCGTCTCTGGCGCTTCACTGCGGACGTGCCGCCGCCCGCGGAAACGCTTCCCGATACGCGCGGCGAAGTGGCGAACGTTCCGACGGGAAAGCCCTTCTCCTTCCTTCGCAACCGTCTGCAGGACCTTCGCGCCGACCAAGAGGGCGAAACGGACAGCTTCTATCTGCGCTTTGCCGGCGACGAAGCCCCCACGCTTCTCACCCGCGCGCAGGATTCGCTTCTTTGCGCGGACGAAGGGGATTTGTTCGAACGTTCGATGCCCGATCCCTCGGACCGTTCGGTGCGCTTCGTGGAGGCGCCCACGCCCGTGCGCGAAGCCGAAAGCCTCGTCGATTATCTGACGGAACTCTTTGCCGAAGATCCGACGCTCACGCCTTCCGACGTTCTCGTCACCACGCCCGACGTGGCGACCTTCGCGCCCGTTTTAGAAGGGGTGCTCACGGCCTTGCCGCCCGAGCGGCGGCTGCCCTTCCGCATGGTGGGAAAGCCGCTCTCGATGGAAAACAGCGCGGCCCCGGCCCTTTTGCAGCTCCTGGACCTTCTTTCGGGGCTCACGACGCTCTCCGCCTTCGAATCCTGGCTGGAACTTCCCGTCGTGGGTGAGAGCCTGGGCCTCACCTTCGGCGACCTGTCGTTCCTTCGCGAGTGGGTGAACGACGCGGGCTTTCGCGAAGGACTCTCCGAAGCGCAGCTTGCGGCGCAGAGCGAGAAGCTCAGCGCTTCGTTCGGCGGCGCCTACGGCGAAGCGGAACGGCGCGGCGCCCTGGACGGCACGCTCTCGCGGGCCTTGGAACGTCTTTCGGCGGGCTTCCTCTTTGACGAGAGTCCCGCGGTCGACTGGTCGGGAACGCTTCCGGTGCGCCGCTCGCGTGCACACTACGAACGTGTGTCGGACCGTCCTGATCTCCTCGAAACGCTTCTCACGCTCTACAAGCATCTCGAAGACGCGCGTCTGCTCTGGAACGACGTAAATGTTGGCGCCCCCGGAGCACGTGCCTGGGCGGCATTTACCGAAACCATCGTCAACGACTTCTTTGCGGGGGCTGACGTGAAGGCGGCGCGCGAGGAACTTCTCGGCGTCGTCGCGCATCTTCGCATCGACATGGAGGAGGGGATCGGTTCGGAGACGCCCGTCGACTACCAGACCTTCCGCGCGGCGCTCGGCGCTTCCTTCGGGGACCCCGTGACGGGCGCAATGCCGAGGGACGCCGTGACGGTGGCCGACATGTCGGCCTTCCGCGGGCTTCCGTACCGCGTCGTCGCGTGCCTGGGACTCTCGGAAACCTCGAGCTTCCCGGGGCTTTCGAACTTCGAGGAGTTCGACCTCATGGGGCTCACCGCTGCGGGACCCAAGGGCGAAATCCGCTCGCTTCGGCGTCCGGGTGACCGCGACAGCCGCGCGGACAACCGGAACGTCTTTGCGGACCTCTTCCGGTCGGCCCGCTCGAACTTTTACGTCTCCTGGTCGATCGGAACGGATCCCGCGCAGGCGGCGCTTCCTTCGGTCGTCGTGGAGGAGCTCGAGCGCTTTTTGCTGACGCTCCTTCCGGAAGGCACGTCTTCGGACGCCCTTCGCGTGCGGCTTCCGCTCACGAGCGTCGCCGAAGAAAACTTCCGTCCCGAGGGCCTTCGCTTCTGGACGAACCGCGATCCCGAACTCTTTGCGGCCGTGGAGGCCGCGCGCCTCACGGATCGGCGCGGCGATCCCGCGCCCTTTGCCGACGACGCGGTCCTGGCGCCGCCCGAAGACGGGGTGGTTCGCTGGCAGGAATTCCTGCGCTTTTGGACGTCCCCGGGCAAGTGGCTCTCCGGTCGGACGGGCGTCTGGAAAAAGGACTTCGAAACGTCCGAAGAAACGGGCGTAACCCCCGCCAAGTCGCGCCTTGAGGAGGTGATGCGAAAGCGCCTCCTGCGGGGACTCTTTGAAGAAGGCGCGGATGTTGCGCGCGCGACGCGGCTTCTCGCGGAAAATCCCGTCTACGGTGATCCAGGCGTTCGCGGTTGGTGGTTTGACGAGGAAATCGCCGAGGCGGACGAACTCTCTCAAACATGGAGGAAGATCACCGAAGGCCGGACGCAGACGAAAGTCTTCATGAACGTGAATGTTGCAGGGCGGCATGTGCGCCGTCTGACGGGCGAGGTCCGGGTCTTTTCGGACGCGGACGGAACGTCTTCGCAACTCGTCCTCGCCGATTCGTCCCGCGCGGAAAAGGAAGCTCTGCTTACGCACGTCTTCCTCTCGGCGGCGGGGGCCGAAACGGCGCTCGGTGTTCTGAAGAAGGAAAAGGACGGCGTGGTGTTCGTGCGCTATCAACCGATGGAGGCCGACGAGGCCGCGGAGGTTCTGCGGCAGTGCGTTCGACTCCTCGACGAAAGTTTCGACCATCCCGTTATCTGGCCCGATTCCTTCGAGGACGGCGTCTTCTGGAGAGGACTCGACATCAAGAAGGCCCGCGAGCTTCGTTCGGGGGTGGAGGATGAAATCCGGACGCTTCTTCAACTTCTGGTGGAGGTGACCGAAACGCCTTCCGACGAAGAGTCCGAGTCGTCGGACGAGGCCGAGGCTCCGGTCAACCCCAAGAAGGGGAAGGGCGGAAAGAAGAAGACCGCGAAAAAGAAGGAACCCGAGTGCACGCCCGAGGAAAAAAGGGAGAAGAGTCTGACGTCTCTCGCCGAAAACGTGGAGGCGCTCGTTTCGCGCAATTATTGAGGATTGAGGAGAGTCCCGTGAAGGAAAAGGATTTGCAGATTTGGCAGGATGAAGTGCCCGCGGATTTTCCCTCTTCAGAGGTCGGCGGGAACGAAGATTGGATCGAGGTGCCACCCGAAGACATGCCTTCGGATCTGCCCGACGACTGGGCGCTTCCCGTCGGGGAAGAATTCGAGCCGGACGCGTTTTTCGCGGGGATCCCGGCTGAGGAAGGCTTTGCGCCCGCTGAGGAAGACTTCTCGCCCGAAGAACCCGAGCAATCCGGCGCGGCAGAGCCGCAGGCGGACGACGATCCGAACGGGGACTTCAAGCTCCTCGAGGATCCGCTTCGCGGGCATACGCTGATCGAGGCGAGCGCCGGGACGGGGAAGACCTATTCGCTCGAACACATCGTGCTTCGCCTCGTCGTTGAGCGCGGGATCGCGATCAGGCGCATGCTCGTCGTCACCTTCACGAAGGCGGCGACGGCGGAACTCAAAAGCCGCATCCGCGGCAAGCTCATCGCCGTTCGAAAGCTCGTGACCGAGGGCGTTGCGCCCACCGACAAGAATCTTCTCGAGCAGTTCGAGCGTTGGGACGAACTTGATCCCGATCTCATTCGCGAGCGGCTCGACCGTGCGGTGCGCGAATTCGACGACGCGGTGATCCTCACGATCCATTCGTTTTGTCAGAAGACGCTCTCGGACTTCGTCTTCACGTCGGGCGGAAGCTACGGCGTCGACTCCGGAGAGGAAAACGATCTTCTCGGCCGCACCGCGGAGGAATTTCTGCGGCTCGAAGCAAGGCGTGCGAACGAGAGCGGCACTACCGAAGCCTTTCGGGCGCTGCAAACCCTGAAGCTCGACAAGGCTCTCTCGAAACTCGCCGCCGAACCCGAATCGGCCCGAAGCCGCGCCGTCTTCTCAAACGAGGGCTTCCCCAAGGAGCTTGACGATCAGAACGCGGCGGCCTACGAAGAAATGCTCGAACGCTTTCTCGCCTGGGCGCCCGCGCGGTACGAGGCGTTGAAGCGCGAGGCGTCGTACCAGACGTTTGACGACATGCTCGTTCGCACCGAAGCGGGGCTCAAAGCGGATCCCGCTTTCGCGGCCGTCGTGCGCAGTCATTACGACGTCGTCCTGATCGACGAATTCCAGGACACCGATCCCCTGCAGTACGGGATCTTCTCCACGCTTTTCGGGGACCCCGCCTTCGGGAAAACGGTCTTTTTCGTGGGCGACCCGAAGCAGGCGATCTACAGCTTCCGAAACGCGGACTTCGAGACCTATCGGAAGGCGTCGGACGAAATTGGGCGGCACCGCAAACTTGCGAAGAATTTCCGGACGACGCCGGTCCTGATGCACTTCTTCAATCTCTTCTTCGAGCGCCCGGGTACCTTCCTCGGTTCGGGGATTCACTACGACGCCGTGGCGGCGAACGACGACCGTCCGCCCCTCATCCGCGTCGACGAAAACGGGGTCTTCCGCCCCGAACCCGCGCTCGTCGTGCGCCTCGGGGATTTCGAAAAACCTCCTAAGGACAAGCTCTTTCAGTGGGAGGCGGACGACATCGCCGACGAAATTTCCACGATGCTCTCCGAGCGCGACCGCCACTTTGTCAAGGGCCGCCCCCTGCGCCCGGGCGACATCGCGATTCTCGTGCGAACCCGCGACGACGGGATGCCGCTTTACGACGCCCTTCTTGCGCGGGGCGTGAAGGTGCGCTTTCCCTCCGACAAAAACGTCTTTGGAACGGAGGAGGCGAAGGAACTCTGCACGGTTCTTGAAGCGATGGCGATGCCTTCCGAGCGCGGCTTTCTCGAAGCCGCCCGCGCAACGCGTATCGTGGGGGACGGACTCTCGACCTACACCGACGAGAAAAAGCGCACCGAACGTCTCGTTTTCCTTCGCGGCGTGATGGAGGCTGCGGCCGATCGCGCACGGCGCTCCGGCCTCACCGCGGCGTTCGGGGAACTTTTCCGCGTCTGCGAAACGGAACGCCGTCTTCTCCCCGCTGCGGGCGGCGAGCGCGCGCTCGCCAACTACCGGCAGTTGATCGAACTCCTCTTCGGCATGCAGCAGTCCGCCAAGACCCTTTCGGGGCTCGTACGGCGTTTTGAAAAACTGATCGCCAACGGATCGGATAAGAAGACTACCGTGCCCGACGAATACAAAGTCCGGCCCGATTCCAACGACGACCGCGTCGTGATTCAAACGATTCACTCGAGCAAGGGGCTTGAGTACCCGATCGTCTATCTGCCGGCCTGTTGGTGGGGACGTCCCTACAAACAGACGGCGGTTTCCATGGTCCACGAGCGCGACGGGGCGGGCGAACGACGGCTTGTTCTTTTCCCCGGCGAAGTCAAACCCAATGATCTCCCCGAAGTGAAGCGCGCACAGATCGAGGAGTCGGTGCGGCTTCTCTACGTCGCCTTCACCCGCGCTTCCGCTCGCCTGACGCTCTACGGTCTTCCGAAGTGGAATACCGGCGGGAAGAAGCTCTACGACCATTCCTGCTCGGCCTTCTTTCATGCGCTCGCCGCGCGGGAAAATCTCGAGGGCTGGAGTCGGGGCGAGTATCTCGCCGTCTGGGACGACTTCCGAAAAGGGATGCTCGGGAGCGCCGAGGAGTTTGCGGACGTTTGGGCAAAAACGGCCGAACACTTTGCGGCCGAACATCCCGGCATGACGGTCGACCCCGAAACGCTCAAGCCCCAGACGGACGAAACGGGCCTCTATTGGTCGATCGCGCCCTGGGCGCCCCGGGAGGACGGCGTCAAGGTGCAACTGAAGCCCTCGGAGGCGCCGGCCCTTCCCGAACCGGAACCCGCCCGTCGTGTGGATCCCTTCTGGGTGCAGACGAGCTACACGGCTCTGAAGAAGGGCCTCTTCGGCGCGCACCTCGATGCGCACCGCGACGAGCGCGCGACGCTTTCCGGGGAGGACGAAGCCGAGGACGACGAAACGCAGGAATCCCGCCGCACGATCGCGGACGGCTCGCCTATGGCGCGCTGGCGTTCGGGGGCGGCCCTGGGCGTCACGATCCACCGGCTCTTCGAGGTGGTGGACTTTTACGGGTTCGAGTGCCGTCGGGTGCTCGCGACCGACGAAGAGCTCACGGATCCTGGGCTTTTGGACGAAGTTCGTCGAAACCGTCTGCGCCAGCGCAATTATCTTCTTTCGATCCTCGGCGCCACGCCGGACCTGGTGCGCCGCGGAGAAAGTTTTTCGGACGAAGCGCCGGACGAAGACCGTCTCTCGCCCGAGGGTGCGAAGCGCCTCGAAGAACTTCGCGCGCTCTTTGACTCGGTTCTCTCGCTTCCGATTCTTCCGGACTTTTGCCTCAAGGATCTGAAGGCCGAGGGACGCCGTTCGGAATACGGTTTTCTCCTGCACACGAAGCCGAACCTCCCGAAGGCCGTCTTTGCGAAAAAAGCGGAGAGTCTCGGTTGGAAGGGGCTTACGCCGGAACAACTCTCGGGCTACCTCACGGGCTCGATCGACCTTCTTTTCGAAGCGAACGGCAAGATCTGGATTCTCGACTGGAAGACGGACAATCTCGCCGCGAACGCGGCGCTTCGCGAAGCCTTCCCGGACGCGGAGGACTGGCGCGACTTCTACACGGAGGACGCCGTCAAGCTTCACATGAAGGAGGCCCACTACGACATTCAGTACCTCTGCTACCTCGCCGCGGCGAAGCGCCTTCTGCGGGCGCGGTTGGGCGAAGGCGCCGAGGACCGTCTCGGGGGCGCCGTCTACTTCTTCGTGCGCGGCGCTTCGGCCGGGCGCGGCGTTGCGGTGCTCCCCTTTGAAGACGCGGCCGATCGTGTGAAGATTCTGGAAGAAATGCTGGGGGACTGAGATGAGCGAAGAGAAGAAAGAAAACTTGGAAAAGGCCACGCTCTCCGAAGGGACAACCGCGGCCGAGACACCCTACGTCGTGATGGGCGAACTTCTTTTGCGCGCGGTCGAACGTTCGGGCGTGGCCGTGGGCGATGACGACCGTACGCTCGTTTCTGAGACGATGCGTCTTCTTGCGGCGGCGATGGAGGCTGGAAGCCTTTGCATCGCGGTGCCGAAAGAGACCTGCGCGCGTTTTGAAAAACTCCGCCTCGCCGTGTCGGGAAACGTCTTTTCTCGGGAATCGTTGACGGAGGACGTCCGCCGCACGCTCATACTCGACGAGCGCGCATCCGTTCCCTTTGTCTACGACGACTCGGGACGTCTCTATCCGCAGCGCTTCTTCCTCGAAGAATTGACGCTCGCGCAACGCTTCTGCCGGCTCGCCGCGATGCCCGCAGTCGCTGCCACCGAGGCGCAGACGGGGTTGCTCGACGCGATGGCCGGGGCCGACCGCGCCTGGGTCGAATCAACGCTCGCTCCGGAACTCGCGCCGGAGCTTCGCGCTCGGCGTTTGGCGGAAGCGAAGCAAAGCGAAGCCGATCAGCGCGCGGCGGTGCTCTCCGCCGTGACGCGGCGCTTCACGGTCGTCTGCGGCGGCCCGGGAACGGGGAAGACGACGAGCGTCGTGAAGATGCTTCTCCTGCTATTCCTCGAAAATCCGATGCTGCGCGTGTCGCTTGCCGCTCCCACGGGGAAGGCGACGAGCCGCATGATGCAGTCCGTTTCGGACGGGATCGCGCGCTATGCGCGGCTCTTTGATCTGGCTGCGGGGGAGGCGGGCGCCGCGATCCGCTCCGCCGATCTTAAATCCCGCATTCGGGAGCACACGATTCACAAGTGGCTCACGATGCCCGTCTCGGGGGCTTCGCGCCCGAGCGCGTCGGCGCCCATGGAAACGGACGTTCTCGTCGTCGACGAAGCCTCAATGATCGACGTGGGACTCGCTTCGCAGCTCTTCGCCGCAGTCGATCCGGAGAGAACCCGCGTGATCGTTCTGGGCGACCCCTATCAGCTCGCCGCCGTGGGCCCGGGGGCGGTTTATGCGGACCTCGCCGACGAAGCGGGAGCGCTTCGTTTTTGCCGGGCGTTTCTGACGGTCTCCCGCCGCTACGGGGCGGCTTCGCCCGTGGGACGGCTCGCAAGGCTCGTGAACGACCCCGACGCTTCCGAGGAAGCGCTTGAAGAAGCCTGGGAGGAAGTCAAGGCGACGAAGGAAAGCGGCGCGGAGTACGTGCGTTGTGCGCCCGCGATCGGGCGAGGGGGCGAAATCAGCTCCGCGCTGCGGGAGTGGATGCGCCGTAAGCTCAAGACCTTTGTCCTCTCCGTGCAAAAGATGGTCGCGAAGACCTCTTTTGACGATGAAGACGACTACCGCTCGCACGCCGACGCCGTGTGGCGCGCGCTCTCGCACTTTCGGCTTCTGGCCGCGCAGCGCGCGGGCCGCGCAGGCGTGACGGCGCTCAACGAATGGGCGGCCGAGGCGGTTTCGTCCGAACTCGGGCGTGAGGGCGACTGGTTCCCGGGGTTCGTCCTCATCGTGCGCACGAACGACGACACGATCGGGCTCTTCAACGGGGACGTGGGCGTGTGCCTCCCCGATCCGGAGAATCCCGCGCAGACGATCGTATGGTTCGGCGACAAGGGGCCGACGGTGAAGGACTGCGCCTTTGCGCCGGGGCTTCTCCCGCGCTTTGACGCGGCCTACGCCATGACGATTCACCAGTCGCAGGGGTCGGAATTCGACGAGGTCGCCATCATTCTCCCCGAAGACGCGGATTCGGGCCTTGCGACGCGCGAACTCCTCTACACCGGGGTCACGCGCGCGAAGCGCGGAGCCGTGATCTTCGGACGAAAAGAAGTCTTTCTGCGGGCGGCGTCAACCCCGACGCTTCGCGAAGGAGGCCTGTCGGACCGTCTGCGGGAATTTTGGAGCGCCTCCGACGACGAAGCGCAGAATGCCTGAAAATAGAGAAGGAGTCTTCGGATTCTTTCCACGGGTATTTTTCGAGTTGGAACCATGAACTTTCGCGATCTGAAGGCCTTTCTCGTCGTGAGCCGCACCGGCAACATCACGCGGGCGGCCGAACAACTGCACATGTCGCAACCGGCGTTGAGCCGTCGGATCGCGGAACTCGAGGACGAGGTCGCCGCGCCGCTTTTCGACCGCACGGGCCGTCGCCTCACGCTCACCGACCGCGGCATGCGCTTTGAGGCCCACGCCCGCGAAATGCTCGAAGCCTACGAGCGGATGCAACGCGACATGGCCGAGGCGCCCGAAGCGCTCACGGGCATGCTCGAACGCCAACTCGAGGCGAAGGTCGTCTTCGAGTACGCGACGCTTGAGGATCTCGCGAAGGCTCACGGCGTTCCGCTCGACGAACTCAAGAAGACGGTTGAGGAAGTGAACCGCTCGATCGAAACCGGCAAGGATCCGTGGCGTCCCGTGGTCGACCCGAAGATGAAGCCGCACACCGAAGGGCCGTGGTACGTCTCGCGCCTCTCGCCCAAGGTGCACCACACGATGGGCGGTCTCTACACGACGCCCAGGGCGGAAGTCGTCAACGTCGACGGCAAGGTGATTCCGGGGCTCTACGCCGCCGGGGAGGCCACGGGCGGCGTGCACGGGGCGGTGCGTCTCGGCTCGAACGCCACGACCGACTGCATCGTCAACGGCCGCATCGCCGGCATGGAAGTGGCGAAGCGCTGATTGCGCATGACGCCTCCGTCCTCTGCGCAACCGGCCCGTTGCGGGAGGACGGCTTCCAGAAGAAGGAGCGGGACGCTTTCGAGCGTCCCGTTTTCCGTGGGGCGCGGGTCGGGAGTGCTGGCGAATAGAAGATTGTCTGTAGGTACTTCGGCATAGTTCACCGCATTTCCGTCAAGAAAAGCGCATGTTTCTGAAAAAAGCCGCGTGAAGGCCGCGTCTTCCCGCAATTTTTGCGTGATAGTGAAGGGGCCTTAGGTTGATAGAGGCGCGGTTGCGATGAGTAGCGAATCGGAGGCGGCAGCCCGAGAGGATTCGCGAAAGGCAAAACCGCCGAAACGGTCGAATCGGCGGATTCGACGAGTTGGGCGCAGGCGAAAGACGTCTGCGACTCCCGTCGGCAAGGGCTGGAGCGCAGAAGCGCCCGTCCCAAACCTTCGGAGGAGCTATCGATCCAGTCGGCGCGTTTCGCTCAACAAACCGTCTCGGGACGCCTTTCGCAAAGACGCGGAGGTCCCGATCGAAAGAAGCGGCGCGTCGGTTGCGTCGATATGGATGCAACCGACGGCGCCATCCAAAACCTTCTTTCGGAGAATCAAAATGACGGCCATGCGTCGCGAAATCGGCCTTTTCGGCGGCATCTCAGTCCTCGCCGGCATCATGATCGGCTCGGGGATCTTCTACATCGGCGGCATCGTCCTCGCGCGCTGCGAGATGAGCCTCGGTCTCTCTCTTCTCGTTTGGCTTGTGGGCGGTCTCATCACGCTCATGAGCGGCGTCTGCTACGCCGAGCTCGGCGCCATGATGCCGAAGGCCGGCGGGAGCTACGTCTACCTTCGCGAAGCCTACGGCGAGCGCACTGCGTTCGTGAGCGGCTTCTCGAACTTCATTCTCTCGTCGAGCGCGTCGATCGCGGCGCTCGCCGTCGCCTTCGCCGGGGCGCTCGCCACGGTGCTGCCGCTCGGACCCGCCGCTCAGAAGGTCGTGGCGGTCGGGACCATCGTTGCGCTTTCTCTCGTTCAGATCCGGGGGATCCGCACGGGCGCCTTCGTGCAGAACGTCTTCATGATTCTGAAGCTTCTCCCGATCGGCCTCATCATGATCGCGGGGCTGCTTTTCGGCACCGAGTCGCCCGATCTTCTCGCCGTGCCTTCCGATGCGCCTTCTTTCGGCGCCTTCCTGCCGGTGGTCGCCTTCGCGGTCGTGGCCACGCTCTGGGCCTATGAAGGCTGGCACAACCTCAACAGCATCGCTGAAGAAATCAAGAATCCGCAGCGCAACATTCCGCTTGCCATTCTCCTTTCCATCGTGGGCGTGGCGCTTCTCTACGTCCTCTTCAACTATTCGATCTTCCGCGTGCTCTCGCCCGAAGTGATCGCCTCGATGGTCTCGGAAGGCAACTTCTACCTCGGCACGGCCGCGGCCGAAACGCTCTTTGGCACGTACGGCGGCGCGTTGGTCGCGGCGGCGATGATCCTTGCGATCTTCAATTCCCTGAACGGCTGCGTGATGGTCTTTCCCCGCGTCTACTACGCGATGGCCCGCGACGGCGCGATGGTTCGCCCGCTCGGCGTCCTGCATCCGGAACTGCGCACGCCCGTGAACGCCATCCTCGCTTCGGGTGCGATTTCCATCGGCCTCGTTTTGCTTCGCGATCTCTCGAGCCTCACGAGCCTCGTCGCGGTGTCGGGGATCATTTTCAACGCACTCACCTTCTACGCGGTGATCATTCTTCGCCGCCGCATGCCGACGGCGGATCGCCCCTACAAGGTCTGGGCCTATCCCTACCTCATCTGGGCCGTGATCCTCGTGATGCTTGCGCTTCTGGCAAGCACGATCATCGCGGATCCCGTGACGGCGCTTCTCAACGTGATCGTTCCGGCGGCGAGCCTCGTCGTGTACGAACTCTTCTTCCGCCGAAACGTGGAGGCGCTCGAGGCGCAGCGCCGTGCCGCCCCGGCGGGCGAAGGCGCGGCCGGCTGATTCGTCTTCCACCCGACAAGACCTATTTTTTCGAAATTTCGAGGACTTTCATCATGACGCACAACCTTCTTCTCAGGAACGCGCACATCTACCTCGGCGACGGACGCTTTGCCGAAGCCCTTCTCGCCGTCGACGGCGTCGTTCGATCGGTCGGGAGCAACGCCGCGGTGACCGCGGCGGCTCCCGCCGACTGCGAAGTGATCGACGCCGAAGGGCGCACCGCGGTGCCGGGCTTCAACGACAGTCACTGTCATCTACTGATGCTCGGACATACGCTTCGCGACGTGCAGCTCCACGGCACGACGGGCATTGCGGATCTCAAGGCGCGCATCCGCGCCTACCTCGCCGAACGTCAACCCGAGGCCGGCACCGTCATTCACGGCATGGGTTGGAATCAGGACTACTTCGAGGACGAGCATCGTCTTCCCACCGCCGCCGACCTCGACGAGGCGGCGCCGGGCGTCCCGCTCATTCTCGAGCGAGCCTGCGGCCACATCCTTGTGGCGAGTACGGCGGCGATGGAGTTGGCCGGCATCACCGACGAAACGGAGGCGTTGCCCGGAGGCGCGATCGATCGGGACGAAAACGGCCGCGCGACCGGGATCTTCCGCGAGAACGCTTCGTCGCAGGTGATGCGGATTCTCCCCGCCGCGGACCGTGCGGCCGACCGCGAGGCGCTTTCGGCGGCTTTTGCGCATGCGGCCGAATGCGGCGTGACGTCGGTGCACACGATGGACGTGCGCGGCGACAACTGGCGCGACGTGTTGTCGCTCTATGCGGAAGTCCTCAAAGAGCATCCGACGGTGCGGGTCAATCATCAGTGCTGCTTCATGGAAAAGGCCGGTCTTGAAGATTTCCTTCGCGCGGGCAACCGCACGGGGACCGTAGCCGGTCATCCGATGAACAGGGTGGGCCCTCTGAAGCTCTTCGTGGACGGAAGTCTGGGCGCCCGCACGGCGCTTCTTCGCGCACCTTATGCGGACGAGCCCTCGACGTCGGGGATCGGCACGATCGAACCCGATGCGCTTTCCGACCTCGTCGGTACGGCGGTGAAGGGCGGCATGCAGGCGACGATCCACGCGATCGGGGACGGCGCGATCGAGCGGGTGCTCGACGCCTACGAACCTTTCTGCAATCACGGCGAAAATCCGATGCGCCTCGGGATCGTGCACGTGCAGATTACGGACCGTCCGCTTCTCGAGCGCATGTCCTCAATGGGCGTTCTCGCGCACATTCAGCCGATATTCCTTCACTACGACATGCACGTCGTCGCCGAGCGCGTGGGCGAGCGACTCGCCTCGACGAGCTACGCCTTCAAGACGATGCTGAACTTGGGCATTCCGACGAGTCTCGGTACCGACAGTCCGGTCGAGGACATCCGTGCGATCGACAATCTTTACTGCGCGGTGACCCGTCGGGATCTCAAGGGCGATGCCGAAGGACAGGCCGACGGTTTCTACGCCTCGGAAAAGCTTACGGTCGAAGAGGCGGTCGACTGCTATACGGCGGGAAGCGCTTTTGCGAGCTTCGAAGAAAACGTGAAGGGTCGGCTTCTTCCGGGCTTTGCCGCGGATCTGGTGCTCCTTTCCGACGACATTTTCGCAGTCGATCCACTGAAGATGCGCGAAGTCCGCGTGGACCGCACGATCGTGAACGGCCGCACGGTGTACGTGCGCGGATAACGAAGCGGGCGCCTCCCGGCGCCCCGCAAAACGAAGGAGGTCTCCCGACGATTCGGGCGACCTCCTTGTCTTTGCGCACTTCAATTCCGCAAGAGAGTCGGCGAAGAGAGAACGCTTACCGACGGGCGGCGCTTCGCCCCGGCAGTCCCGCCATCCAGGGGAAGGTCTTCTCGTGCGCATCCTTCCAGCGGCGGATGTCGTCGATGTCCTTCATCGTGGTTTCCACGGCGTCGAGGCCTTCCAAAAGCATCGTGCGGTGCCGTTCTCCAATCGTGAAGGGGAAGATTTCGCCCGCGGCCGTACGGATCGTGCGGTCCTCGACCGAAACCGTGAGTTTCTGCGGCGTCGGTGCCGCAAGGTGCGCGAGAAGGCGTTCGCCCGCTTCGGGCGCTACGCGCGCGGCGAGAAGCCCGTTGTTGAAGCAGTTCGAATAGAAGATCTCTCCGAAGCTCGGCGCGATCACGGCGCGGATCCCATACTGCATCAAGCCCCAGACGGCGTGTTCGCGGCTCGAGCCGCAGCCGAAGTTGGGGCCGGCGACGAGGATCTTCGTTTTCTCATGGCCCGGACGGTTCAGAATGAAATCGGGGTTGACCGTTCCGTCGGGGCGGTGCCGCATGTTGTAAAGCATCCCTTTGGCCAGTCCCGACTTGTCGATGCCGCGCAGGAATTGTTTGGGCATCAGCTGGTCGGTGTCGAGATTGTCGAAGGGAAGGGCCGCCGCGACGGCTTCGAGCGTGATGAGTTTTTCCATGATTTTCTCTCCTCTCAGTCGTTTGCGCGGGGCATGAGACGGTCGAGTTCTTCGGCCGTGCCGAAGCGCCCGAGAACGCCGCTCGCCGCGGCCGTTTCGGGGCTCACGAGATGCGTGCGCGATCCGCGCCCCATGCGGCCTTCGAAGTTGCGGTTCGTGGTCGCCGCGCAGCGGACGCCGCTCTCGAGGACGTCTTCGTTCATCGCAAGGCAGAGCGAGCAGCCGGGCTTACGCCATTCGAACCCCGCGTCCCGGAAGATGCGGTCAAGCCCGAGCGCTTCCGCTTCGCGGCGCGTTCTCATGGATCCGGGAACGACCATGCCCTTCACGCCCGGCGCCAAACGGCGGTCCTTCAACACTTCGGCGGCCGCAACGAGGTCGGGAAGGCGCGCGTTCGTGCAGGAGCCGATAAAGACGTAGTCGACCGAAACGTCCGACATCTTTTGGCCGGGTTCAATGCCTTGATAGCGAAGGCCGCGCAGTGCCGCATCGCGCTCGACCGGATCCGCGAAGAATTCGGGCGAGGGAACGGATTCGTCCAGGAAGACGTTCTGATCGGGACTCGTCCCCCAGGTGACGCTCGGACGCACGTCGGAGGCGTCTATTTCGACCGTGCGTTCGTATTCGGCGTCGGGATCCGCCTTGAGGGTCTTCCAATAGGCGAGCGCCGCCGCCTTTTCATCGCCCTGAAGTTCCGGCGCGTGCGCGAGCACCCAGTCGACCGTCTTTTGGTCGGGGGCGATCAGAGCCCCGCGGGCACCCGCCTCCACGGTCAGGTTGCAGAGCGTGATGCGGCCTTCGACGCAAAGTCCTTCGATCGCTTCACCCTCGTATTCGACGACGCAGCCCAATGCGCCGCCCGCGGAAATCTTTCGTAGCACGAAGAGCGCCAGGTCCTTCGCCGTGGCGTCCGGGCGGAGCTTTCCTCGGATCGTGATTTTCATCGAAGAGGCGAGCCGGTAGACGAGCGTCTCGGTCGCGAGGATGTGTTCGATCTCGGACGTGCCGACGCCGAAACCCAAGGCCCCGAGGGCGCCGTGAGAGGTGGTGTGGCTGTCGCCGCAGATCACGACCATGCCCGGACGCACGAGGCCTCGTTCGGCCATGACGACGTGTTCGAGCCCCTGATCGGGGTCGTCCGCGCCGAAGAAGGCCTTGATGCCGAAGCGGCGGCAGTTGGCTTCGAGCGTTTCGGCCTGCTTGAGCGACGCCGCGTCGTAAATACGGCGGGGCGTTTCGTCGCGCGAGGGAATGATGTGGCTCACGACGCAGAGGTGCGAGTCGGGGGAGAGAACGGGAAGGCCGCGGGCGGCGACGCCCGCAAAGGCCTGGGGCGACGTGTATTCGTTTGCGAAGTGCGCGTCGCAGTACAGAAGGACGGTGTCCGAGTCGATCGTCTTCACGGTGTGCGCGTCGACGATCTTTCGGTAAAGCGTTCGGGCTTGGGTCACGAGGAAGTCTCCGGTCGGGTCTGCCGCGCGGCGGGTTCGCGCGCGGCTCTCAGAGAAAAAGTGTAGTGCCGAAACCGGATGCGGGAAAGGACATGATTCTCACAACAGCCGTGAGAAAAAGTCAAAGATGAGAGGAAGCCCGAGGCGGCTCCCCGGCGTCGAAACGCGAGGCGAGCGCGTCGAGAAAGGCGCGCAGCTGCGCGGAAGGTTTTTTCGCCGCGAAATAGGCGTAGACGTCCGCGGGCATGTTCCAGTCTGGGAGAATCTCTTCGAGCCGCCCGCCCGCAAGATGGGATCGGGCGTCCCAACGGCTTCGAAGCACGATTCCGAGTCCCGCGAGACACCAGTCGAGCGCGGCCGAACCCGAGTTGCTGCGAAGAATCGGAACGGCGGCGAGGTTCACGACCTTCTTCGTCTTCCGGTGGGTAAGCGTCCAGCGGCCGACCGTGTTTTCGTCTTCGGCGATTTCGATGAGCCGATGGCGCGCGAGGTCCGAGGGATGCGCCGGGCGTCCGTGCGTTTCGAGATAGCGGGGCGAAGCGCAGAGGATGCGGTCGTTTTCGAGAAGCTTTCGCGCGCGAAGGCGCGAATCGTGCGGAAGCCCCAAATGAATGCCGACGTCGAAGCCCTCTTCGATGATCGAGACCGGGCGGTCGGTGAGCGTGAGGTCGACCCGCACGTCGGGGTTCGCCGTTGCGAAGTCGGCGACGACGGGCGCGATGTGCGTGCGTCCGAACCCGAAGGACGCGCAGATCCGAAGGCGACCGAGGGGGCGCGAGGCGATGTCGGCTTCGAGCCTTTCGGTTTCCCGGAGGATCGTTTCCGCCGCCTCCAAGTAACGCTCTCCCTGGGGTGTGAGCCGCATGCTGCGGGTGTTGCGCAACACCAGTTCCGTGCCGAGTCTCGACTCGATCGCGTGCAGACGACGACTCACGGCCGAGGGCGTCATCGAAAGCGACCGCGCCGCGTCGGTGAAGGAGGCCGACCGCGCGAGCAGCCGAAAGAAGGCGAAATCGGTGGGACGCGTCATCGGTCGAAATTCCGATTTTTTACTGCAGTGTCGAGGCTTCGAGCGCCCGCTGATGCAGATCGTAGAGACGCTCGAGAGCCTCTCGAGGCGTCAGACTGTCGACGTCGACGGCGAGAATGGATTCCGCGGCGGCGATGAAGGCTTTTTGCCGGTCCGTAAGCTCCGCGGGCTTGCGGGCCTCTTCGGCCATGCGCACCGACGTGAAGAGGTCGGGCATGTCGCCCGAACTCATCGAGTCGCGGCGCTCCAACTCCTTCATGTAGTTCTTGGCGCGCTGCACGACGCGCGCGGGCACGCCCGCGAGCTTCGCGACGGCGATCCCGTAGCTTTGGTTCGCGGGCCCTTCGCTGATTTCATGCAGGAACACGATCTTGTCGCGGTCCTGCGCGGCGCTTACGTGCACGTTCACGGCCTCCTTCAAAAGCCCCGCCAACTGCGTCACTTCAAAGTAGTGGGTCGCAAAAAGCGTGAAGGCGCGGATTGGCTGCACGAGTTCGTGACAGATGGCGCTCGCCAGGGAGAGCCCGTCGAAGGTCGAGGTGCCGCGCCCGATTTCGTCCATCAAAACGAGACTGCGGTCGGTCGCCTGATGAAGAATGGCGGCCGCTTCGGTCATTTCGACCATGAAGGTCGAGCGTCCGCGCGCGAGGTCGTCCGAAGCGCCGATGCGGGTGTGGATGCGGTCGATCGGACCGATTTCGGCGCTCTCGGCCGGAACGAAGCTCCCCATCCACGCAAGAAGCGTGATGAGCGCGACGCTGCGCATGTAGGTGGACTTGCCGCCCATGTTCGGGCCCGTAATGATGAGGCAGCGCCGGCCGTCTCCCATCACGCAGTCGGCCGGGACGTAGGTTTCGATCACCGTCTCGACGACCGGGTGGCGGCCCTTGCCGATTTTCACGATCGGGCGCTCCGAGAGCACGGGGGCGGCCCAGTGAAAGCGGCGGGCGTGGTCGGCGAGCGCCGAAAAGACGTCGAGCGCCGCGACCGCATGGGCGGCCTTCATGAGGCCGTCGACATAGACGGCAAGCTCCGAGACGAGGTGGTCATAGAGGGCCTTTTCAAGCGCGGCGCTTCGTTCGCGCGCCGAGATCGCCTTGTCCTCGAAGGCCTTGAGCTCTTCCGTGATGTAGCGTTCGGTGTTCTTGAGGGTCTGTCTGCGCGTGTAACGTGCGGGGACGTTCGCCGACTGCGCCTTCGAGACTTCGATGTAAAAGCCCTGCACGCGGTTGTATTCGACGCGCAGCGTCGGAATGCCCGTGGCCTTTCTTTCACGCTCTTCGAGGTCGATCAGGAAGTTCCCCGTATGGTCGCGCAGACGGCGCAGATCCATGAGTTCGGGGTGGTATTCGCTCTTGATCACGTCGCCGTCGCGCAGAAGCGTCGCGGGTTCTTCGAGAATCGCGGCGTCGAGCTTTTGAAAGAGCGCGGTGTCGAGCCGAAGGGCGGGCGTGAGCGCCG
This sequence comes from uncultured Sutterella sp., assembly GCA_900545275.1. GTDB lineage: Bacteria > Pseudomonadota > Gammaproteobacteria > Burkholderiales > Burkholderiaceae_F > Sutterella. The sequence continues at coordinate 59,322 of UQYG01000004.1, read as the reverse complement.
CGAAGGCTTCGAGGCTCGAGAGACGCGCCGAGAGCTTGTCGAGAACGGGGAGCGCATCGCGAAGGGAGGCGAGTTCCTTGGGGCGCACGCTCTTCATGGCCGTACGCGTCGTAATGCGCTCGAGGTCGGGAAGGGTCTTGAGCAGATCGAGTACGTCTGCGCGCAGCGCCTCGTCCTCAAAGAAGGCCGCGATCGCAGCCTGACGCGAAAGCGCCTTTTCCCGCGAGCGAAGGGGGTTGTTGAGCCATTTTTTCAGCGTGCGGCTTCCCATCGACGTGCGGCAGCCGTCGAGGACCGTAAAGAGCGTGGGGCCGCCCGAGTCGGTGCGGATCGGATCGGTGATCTCGAGGTTGCGCCGCGAGGCGGCGTCGATCACGATCGTGTCGGACTCCTCTTCGATCTGCAAAGGCAGGATGAAGGGGAGCAAATCGACCTGAGTTTCCGAGGTGTAGTCGAGAAGGGCGTTGACGGCGCGCAGGATTTCCGGACGGTCCGAGACGCCCCAGGCGTCGAGGTGCTCGAGCTCAAACTTCGACTTGAGCGTTTCGGCACCGCGTTCGCTGTCGTAGTGCCAGTCGGGAACGGGCGTGACGGCACAGGCGAAACGCTCGCGAAGCGTCGCCTTTTCTCCTTCGGGAATGAGCACTTCGGAGGGGGCGATGCGCGAGAGCGCCGTCTCGAAGTCGACTTCCTTGAGGCTTGCGCCGTGAAATTCGCCGCTGCTGAGCGTAAGCCACGCAAAACCCCAGGGCTGGCCGCGCCGGGCGGGCGGGGCCGCGGAGAGGAGAATCGAGTCGCTTTTCTGCGGAAGAAGCGCCGTGTCGGTGAGGGTGCCGGGCGTGACGATGCGCGAGATCTTGCGCTCGAGCATGCCTTTGCCCGGCGTTCCCTGCTGCTCGACCACCACGACCGATTCGCCGAGGCGCACGAGCCGCGCGATGTACTGATCGAGCGTCATGAAGGGGACGCCCGCCATCGGGATCGGGTTGCCGGCGGGATCCTTCCCGCGCTTCGTGAGCGTGATGCCGATCAGGCGGTTGGCGAGCACGGCGTCCTCGAAGAACGTCTCGTAGAAGTCCCCCATGCGGAAGAGGACGAGCGTGTTCGGGTAGCGGGCCTTGATCTCGAGAAACTGCCGCATGGCCGGCGTAAAGCGGGCGAGTTGATCCGAATCGTAAGTGGTCACGGGCACGGGCTCCACAGTGTCGCGGTTGGGAGACGGGCGGGGCGATGGCCCCTCAAAGAAAAGCCCGCTCGGGGGCGGGCTTTGCAAAAACGAAGGGGCGAAATTACTTTGCGTCCTCTTCGGCCGCGGGCTCTTCCTTCGCTTCGGCGGGTTTCGCTTCCGGAGCGGGGAGCTTGCCCACGAGCGGAAGGAGCTGACCGAAGATCTTCGGGTTGCCGCAGCAGACCGAGCCCTTTTCGAGCCATTCTTCGCCGCCTTCGAGGTCGGTGAGAAGACCGCCCGCTTCAAAGACGAGGAGGCCGCCCGCGGCGATGTCCCACTTCGAGAGGCCGGACTCCCAGAAGCCGTCGTAGCGGCCCGCGGCGACCCAGGCAAGGTCGAGCGAGGCGGCGCCCGGGCGGCGAATGCCGGCGGTGGCCTGCGTCACGCGCATGAAGCTCTGCATGTAGTCCTTGAAGTTGTCGCCCTTGCGGAAGGGGAAGCCCGTGCCGATCAGGGCGCGGCGCATTTCGGCGTTGTCCGACACGCGGATGCGGCGGTTGTCGAGGAAGGCGCCTTCCCCCTTGACGGCCGTGAAGAGTTCGTTCTTGGCGACGTCGTAGACGACCGCGACCACGGGCTCGCCGCGGCGGCAGAGCGCGATCGAGACGGCATACTGCGGAACGCCGTGAATGAAGTTGGTCGTGCCGTCGATCGGGTCGACGATCCACATCCATTCGCTCTTCGTGTTGCCCACGAGGCCGCGTTCTTCCGTGAGGATCGCGTGGCGCGGATAGGCGCTCGAGAGAACGTTGAGAATGGCCTCTTCGGCGGCTCGGTCCGCGGCGGTCACAAAGTCGTTTTCCGACTTGTTGTCGATCGCGAGACGGTCGAGTTGCTGAGCGGCGGCGGTGATTTCTTGAGCGGCGCGGCGCGCGGCCTTGACGGCGGTGGCAATGTAGGGCGAAGCCATGACGGTGAGGGAACGGATGAAATTTTTAAAGAAGAAAGCAAGAAGCGCGCCTGACACCGGGCGCGCTCCTCTCAAAAGTGGGCGTATTGTAACAGATCGACGGTCGGTCGTAAGGAAAAACGCGGGGAAGAATGAGAAGTTCGGGGCGGTTTGATTGTGAGCTCACTCCCTGCGCTTCGTTGCCATCCGCAGGAGCGTCGCCTGTGCGAGACGGACTCGGTCGCAAGCCGTGCGCAGGTCGGACCATTCCTTATCCGGATCATGCAGTTGTCCGCCCACGACGCCCATTGCGCAGACGACGCCCGCGCCGTACTCGGCAAAAAGATTGCCGTCCGACGCGCCGCCGACCGTCAGCCATTTCGGAGCGGCTTGTCCGAGGCTCGCGGCCGTACGGTCGACCAGAGCCATGAGGGCGCGCGAAGCTTCGGTCTCGGCCATGGCGCTTGATGCGCCGGGCGGAACCATTTCGGCGCGGACGCCTTCCAGGAATCCTTGACGGCAAAGCGCTTCGATGTCGGCGAGCACCGCGTCGCGCGAAGCGTTGTCGGCGAAGCGAACGTCGAAGGTCACTTCCGCTTCGGCCGCAATCGTGTTGACGGCGGTGCCGCCCGAGACGAGGTCGCCGTTGATCGTGACGCCCGGATACTTCGCGGCGACCGCCTGAAGGGCCGGGATCGCAAGCGCCATCGCCGTGATGGCGTTGCGGCCGTCCTGCGGGTTGTTGCCGGCGTGGGCGGCCTTTCCGCGAAAGCGAACCTTGAGAAAGACCGCGCCTTTGCGGACCTTGACGAAGCCGCCGCCCGGAATTTCCCCGCGTCCGGGCTCGAAGACCATTACGCGGTCGGACTTTTGCGCAACGCCGCGAAGGAAGGCCGAAGTCGCTTTCGACCCCGATTCCTCTCCGGGATTAAGAACGACCGCGACGGCGAGGCGGTCGGTGACGCAGGCGGGCAGATCTTTGGCGACCCACCATACGGCGTTGAGCGAACTCTTGTCGTCCGCGACGCCTGCACCGTAAGCGATGCCGTCGACGAGACGGAACGGATGCTTGGCCGCGCTTCCCACGGGCTGGACCGTGTCGGTGTGCGCGCAAAGCACGATGTCGAAGCGTTTCGCGTCGGGGCGGTTCGTTGCGAGCAGGGCCTTGCCGCGCTCGGCGCAGTAGGATGTTTCCACCGACCAGCCGATCGAGCGGAATCGTTCTGCAAAGATTTCGACGATGCGGTTGTTGCCTTCTTCGTATCCGGTCTTCGAGTCGATGGCGACCAATTCGGCCACTTCGGCCGTAAAGACGCGAAGATCGAAAGAGGATTTCGGAAGGAGGATCTCCGGGGCGGAATCCGACGAGGCGAGGGCGGGGATGCCCGTCGAGAGGGCGAGGGCGGCGGAAGCGGTGAAGAACGTTCGGCGCTGCATGGTCGGCTCCTGATGTGCAGTCTTGCCGACAACTTTACGACTGTTTTTTCCAAAAAGCATCACCGCTCGAAAGGATTGCCCGACAAAACCGACGGGCCGTCCCCTCCGAGGACGGCCGCGGGCGGCGGGACGTTTAGTCGTGACCGAGATATTCCTTCTGCCAGGCGGCGACTTTGGGGTCGTTGGTCTTCAGATCGGGATTCGGACAGGACCAGATGAACATGCGCACGTTCGAAGCGCCGGGCTTACCCTTCGTGTAGCCCACGTGCGTGGCGCCCGGAACCTTGAGGGCCTTGCGCACGGCAACCTGCGTGTTGCGCTTGTAGCCGTTGATGAGAATGCCGGAAACCGAGCCCGCCTTGTCGAGGAGCTTGCAGCCGTTCGCTTCGGCTTCTTCGGCCGTGATCATGTTGATGCGGTCGGCGCCTTGGGGAATCGAGCCGCAACCCGCGAGAAGGATGGCGAGGGGAGCGAGAAGGAGGAGTTTCTTCATGATGATAAAAAATCAAAGAAGTTGGGAAAAGACAGTGAAATGCTGCGCACCAGGAGATTTTATCGTACAGAGAAGAAAGAGAGTCGGGAAGGACGCAAATAATTGACATTGTCTCGGAGGTCTTGAGAGCGCCCGCCGAGCACGCGGCGTCCATAGGAACGGCGCAAAAGATGAAGAACGGGAGAGCGTCGCGACCCGAAGGCATGACGTTCCCGCTCTTTGGAAGGACGCCGCGCAATGATGTTCCGCCGACGATGATCAGCCCATCACGGCGTAGAGCAGGTAGCCCGCAGTCACGCCCGAAATGACGTGCACGAAGCCACGGAGGGGAGGTGGGAGCACACGAAGGTAAAGGCTTTCGGTCACTTGCGCAGCATGCGCTCTGCGACGCGGACCATCCAGTCGAGGCCGCCCGCGCGGCGCTTCTGCTCTCTCTGCGCGAAGAAACGGACCTGCTGATAAACCGCATCTGAATGTCGGGCGGGGCCGACGCCTTCCGGTCTTCGGTCGCCCCTGTGCGTTTCGAGGAAAGCGCTCTCCAAGGGTGTACAATCAAAATTTCTTTTCATTTCCTTCGGAGAGCCGTATGCAGAGCGTCTGGATGCTCGTCTCATCCTTTTTCTTTTCATTGATGGCGGCATTCACGAAGCTCGGGGCCACGGACTTCGGCACGTTCGAGCTCGTCTTTTATCGTCAGATCGTCGGCTGCGGGCTCATTTTCCTCTGGGTCGTCGCGACGCACCGCACGGTCGTGACGCACCTCGTTCCCTCGCATCTGAAGCGAAGTCTCCTCGGGACGCTCGCGCTCCTCATCTGGGTTTACGCGCTCGGGCGACTGCCGCTCGGCACGGCCATGACCCTCAACTACACGAGCCCGCTCTTCATGGCCGCGATCGTCTCGTACCTCGCCGTACGCGCAGGAGAGGCCCTGGAGAAGAAACTCATCGCCTGCGTCATCTTCGGCTTTTTCGGCATCACGCTCATTTTGCGGCCCGACGTGGGGGCGAGCGACCTGATGCCGAGCCTCATCGGTTCTTCCGCGGGTTTCTTCGCCGCGCTCGCGCAGTTTCAGGTGCGACAGCTCGCCAAAATGCGCGAACCCGCGTGGCGCATCGTTTTTTACTTCACGCTCACGGGCACCGTGGCGGGCGTGATCGGACACTTTCTCTGGGAGGGACCGCTCACCGCCATAACGTTCGACAACGTCTGGGCACTCGCGGGGATGGCCGTTTCGGGCGTCATCGCGCAGCTTGCCATGACGCGCGCATGGAGCGGCGGCAACGTCCTCGTCACGAGCTGCTTTCAATTCTCCGCCATCATCTTCGCGTCCCTCATCGGTTGGATTTCCTTTGACGAACCCATTTCGCTCCTTACGGGCACGGGGATCGGCGTCATCATCATTGCCGGCGTCACGGCGACGCTCGAGACGCGAAAGAAAAAGAAGCCCGAAACCCAATCCTGAGGCCGCGGCGGCAAGACCGCTTTTTCCCTTCGGGGAAAGAGGCTTCGTTTGCTACAATTCGCCTCTTCAAAACTTTTGAGCAGGATTTCCATGCAGACACCACGACAATCGCGGCGCGTGCGCTTCGTTTTGTGCGAGCCGAGTCATCCGGGGAACATCGGATCGGCGGCGCGCGCCATCAAGACCATGGGATTTCGCGACCTGCGCGTCGTGGCGCCCCGCGAAGCCGACTTTCGTACGCACGAGGAGGCGATCGCCTTCGCGACGAGTTCCGTCGACGTCCTTGAAGCCTGCCGCACGCACGCGACTTTGGCCGAGGCGCTCGAAGGCGTGACTTTCGCCTGGGCGTTGACGGGCTACGACCGCGAGTTCGGGCCGCCGATGTCGCCCCTGCGCGAGGCCTGCGGCAAGACCTGCGACTGGCTCGAGAGCTTCCCCGAAGGAGACGTAGCCTTCGTCTTCGGGTGCGAGCGAAGCGGTCTCACGAACGAGGAGGTTCTTCTCTGTCAGGGCCAGGCCGCGATCGCGGCGGACCCCGAAAGTCCTTCGCTCAATCTCGCGCAGGCCGTGCAGCTCACCGCCTACGAAATGCACATGGCGGGCCTTGCCCGCGAAGGACACGGGGGCGCCCTCTACGATTGGCAGCGGCGCTTCGAAGGAGAGGCGCCCGCCACGAACGAAGCCGTGGAAGGCTTTTACCGCCACTGGGAAGAGGCCATGACGGCCTGCGGCGTGCACGATCCCGCAAAGCCCAAGAACCTCATGTCGATTACGCGTCGGCTCTTCTCGCGCGCGAATCTCACGCAAACCGAAATCGATCTTCTGCGCGGCATCTGCGCCGCCGTCATTCGCCCGAAACGAGACCGGGCCGGATCGAAAAAACCTTCCGGAGGAACCGATGTTTGAGAAGACCCGTACGCTCCTTGCCGTCTACCGCGCGCGCGACCCCCGAGGCCTCACCGCGGCCGACACACTGTTGCGCGCACCGGGCTTTCACGCGATCCTCGCGCACCGCGCCGCGCACTTCTGCGCGCTGCAGGGCTGGCGGGGTCTAGCCGACGGCATCGCCGCGCTCTCCGCTCAGATGACGGGCGTTCGGATTCACGCCGACGCCCGGGTGGGAGAGAACGTGTATCTTGCCCCGGGCGTCTGGCTCGGACCCGACGCGGTCGTTCCCGACGGCGCCGAAGTCTTTCCCGAAGGTCCGGCGCTTCCGGCGGCTCCGGGCGCCGAGAGCGACGAAGAGCGTCTCCGGAAGGTGGAAGGGGCGCTCTCCGAGGCGCTCCTTCTAATCCGCGCGCAGGAAGAGAAAATCGGGGCGCTCGAGGAGCGCTGCCGCAAGCTCGAATCACGCCAACCCGCACCCCCGCGGGAGGCCGCCAAGTCCGTGCGCCGCAAGGCGGGACGCCGCCGTTCTTCGCCTTCGCGCGACGCCAGGCACCCGGGCGTTCCCGCCTCGGTGGAGACGGCCGCCAAGGCCGCGGCCCTTACGGCCGAAGTCGACCACGAAGGAGCGTCGAAGGACTGATTCCGCGTGGTAATACCGCAAACAAGGCAAAAATCCCCTGCGCCCCGCCCTCCGCGGGGCGCTTTGCTTGCTACACTTACCAAATCGCCAGGGCCCGCGGGGCCCCAAGCGTGGATTCCCGTCAGAAAAGACGCGGCGGCCGGACGGATCCTCTCCGCTCTCCCCAAATTCTCGGCCGATCTTCGTCGGAATCCCGATTCTTCGACAAAACAAACGCTTTCGGATCGGGACCCTCCTCAAAAGCACTGCAGGACCTCGAACCGCCCGAGCCGAAGGCTGCAAATCAGGAAAGAAAACATCATGAGAATCAACGCGCTTGCTTCCGTCCTCGTCGCCTGCGGGCTCACGCTCACCCTTGCCGGCTGCGGCGAAAAGACCGAACCCGCCCAGCCTGCGGCCGCAGGCAAGGACGCCTCCGTCACGATCACCGTCGGTGCGAGCCCCGTGCCGCACGCCGACATTCTGAAGTTCATCACGCCGCAGCTCGCCAAGGAGGGCGTCACCCTCAAGGTGATGGAGTTCACGGACTACATCAAGCCGAACCTTTCGCTCGCCGACAAGGAAATCGACGCCAACTTCTTCCAGCACAAGCCCTATCTCGACGAATTCTGCGCCGACCGCGGTCTCAAGCTCTCGAGCCTCACGGCTGTGCACATCGAGCCGATGGGCGTCTATTCCCGCAAGGTGAAGGGCATCGCGGACGTCGCGGAAGGCGCCCAGGTCGCGATCCCGAACGACCCGACCAACGGCGGTCGTGCACTGAAGGTTCTTGAAACCGCCGGTCTCATCAAGTTGAAGCCCGAAGCCGGCATTCTCGCCACGGTGGGCGACGTCGCGGAAAATCCGAAGAAGGTGAAGTTCATCGAAATCGAATCCGCCCAGCTCCCGCGCGCCTTGGACGACGTCGACCTCGCCGTCATCAACTCCAACTACGCGCTCGGCGCCAACCTGAACCCCCTCAAGGACGCCATCGCGATCGAAGCCAAGGATTCGCCCTACGCCAACGTCGTGGCGGTCCGTACGGGTGAGGAAAACCGAGCCGAATTCCAGAAGCTCAAGGCTGCGCTTTCGTCGCCCGAATTGAAGAAGTTCCTTGAAGAACGGTACAAGGGCGCCGTGGTTCCCGCCTTCTGATGCGGAAAACGCAGTCTTCTGAACAAAACAACCCCGGTCCGAAACGGCCGGGGTTGCGTCATTTTTGGGGGAACGGCGGAACGCTCAGTCCCACCAGGCGCACTCGAGGATTTCGAAGAGATCTTCGTCCGAGAGTTCCTCCGGGTCGCACCGGAAGAGTGCGCCCATGGCGCTTCGGGCATTGTCGATGAGGTCCGGGAAGTCTTTCTTCGAAAAGCCCGCCTCCCGCCATGAGAGGTTCGCAAGACCGCAGGCAATGAGAAGGTGGTGCAGCACCGCGAGGAAATCGGCGGGTGCCGCCGCTCTCGGGAAGCCGAGCGCACGGGCAAGATCGACGAAGCGCTCGTGTGCGGCGCCCTTGTTGATAAGGTGGCGGAAGTAGGCGAAAGCCAACATGGCAAGACCCTGACCGTGAGTGAGGTTCGGATTCTTTGCGCTCAGTGCATGCTCCAAGGCATGAAGCGAAATGCAGCCCGCAAGCGACTCGTTGACGCCCGCGAGCGTCGCGGCAAGCGACACGTCGCTTCGCGCGTGAAGATCGTCCCCCTTCCTTACGGCCGTGACGAGCGACCTCCCGAGAAGCCGCACGGCTTCGAGCGCAAAGAGGTCGGATACGGGCGAGGCGCGGCGGTTGAGATAACCTTCCGCCGCGTGACAGAGGGCGTCAAAGCCTTGACAGGCCGTGAGAAAGGGCGGCACCGAGAGCGTGAGCGCGGGATCGACGACCGACATCGTCGGATAGGTTCCTCGGTTTCCGAAGGCGATCTTTTCGCCCGTTTCAAGTTTTCCGAGCACGATCCAGGGGTCGGCCTCCGACCCGGTCCCCGCGGTGGTGGGGATGAGGAGCGTGGGAAGCGACGGGTGCGCCGGGCTCCTGCCGCCGCCCGTGCCGCCCCGCACGTAGTCCCAGACGTCGCCTTCGTTCACCGCCGTCATGGCGATCGCCTTCGCGACGTCGAGAGCCGAGCCTCCGCCGAGTCCCGTCACGAAGTCGACACCTTCTCGGCGTGCGAGGGCCGAGGCCTCCATGACGAGCGTGTCGGTCGGGTTCGGAAAGACGCGGTCAAACAAAACGATCTCGACGCCGCGGCTCGCGAACAGTTCACGCACGCGCTCGAGGAGTCCCGAGCGAACGAGCGAACCGCCCGACGTGGTGACAAGGAGCGTCTTCTTCCCCGGCATCGGGAGCTTTGCAAGACGCTCGAGCGCGCCCGTCCCGAAGACGATTCGGGTCGGCAGGGCGAATTCAAAGAGATTGGCGCCGACGCTCATTTGGCTTGACCCCAGACGTCCGCCCAGTCGCCCGTGAGCGCCCCCTTGGCGTAGTCGACGACGCGGTTTTCAAAGAAATTCGTGTGCGAGACCCCGAGCATGGCGTCGACCCAGGGAAGGGGATTGTCGTCCGAGCCGAAGATCGCCTTGAGGCCGAGCCCCGCGAGGCGGCGGTCGGCGATGTAGCGGATGTAGGCGCGCACTTCGTCCTTCGTGAGGCGCTTCATGTCGGTCACGCCGAAGGCTAGCTCGATGAAGCGGTCTTCGAGCGTCACCATGGTTTCGGCGATTTCGTAGATCTTGCGCTTCAAGTCGTCCGTCCAGACTTCCGGATTTTCCTTCACGTATTCGCGGAAGATCTTCGTCATCGATTCCGTATGGAGCGTTTCGTCGGCGATCGACCAGGCGATGATCTGGCCCATGCCTTTCATCGTGCCGTTTCGCGTGAAGTTCAGAAGCATCACGAAGCTCGAAAAGAGCTGCATGCCTTCGGTGAAGGCCGAGAAGGCCGCGATCTGCGCCGGCAGGTCGCGGTCGTCCTTTTCGACTTCCCGGAAGAAATCGTGCTTGGCGGCCATCGCCTCGTATTCCATAAACTCGTTGTAGATCGACTCGGGGAGGCCGAGCGTCTCGATGAGATGCGAATAGGCGGCGATGTGCACGGCCTCGCGCGCGGCGAACGAGGAGAGCATCATCCGGATTTCGGGCTGTCGAAAGCGCGGGAGGTAGACGTTCACGTAGGCGCCCGAGACGTCGATGTCGCCCTGGGTGAAAAAGCGAAGGATCTTCGTCAGAAACTCGCGCTCGTCATCGGTGAGTTTGCTTCGGTAGTCCTTGACGTCCTCCATCATCGGAACTTCCGTCCAGAGCCAGTGCATCTGTTCGGACTGCATGAAGGCCTCGTACGCCCACGGATAGGCGAAGGGCTTGAAGGCGGTGCGCTCGGCAAGGAGTCCCGAGGCGGGTGCGGTTTGCTTCTTTTCGGTCATTTTCAGTCTCCCATCAGCCTTCGCAGGCAAGGCAGGTCGTGTCGTCGGCCACGGCGCGCATGTCGATTTCGTCTTCGATGCGCTTTCGCTCCATGCGCACGCCGACGCGGTCGGCCTTGCGCAGTTTGTCGGAGCGGTTGTAGTAGAGCGACTTCAAGCCCTTCTTCCACGCAAGGAAGTGGCAGGCGTGCAAATACGACACCGACACGTCGGGCGGGAAGAAGAGGTTGAGGCTCTGTCCCTGATCGATGTAGGCCTGGCGGTCCGCGGCGAGGTCCACGAGCCAGCGCTGATCGATTTCGAAGGCGGTCTTGAAGACCATCCGCACGGATTCCGGCAGGTCTTCGCGGTGTGCGACCGAACCGTCGTGCGCGATGAGGTCCGCCCACACTTCGTCCGTGTCGAGACCGCGCTTGGCGAGTTCCGCCTTGAGGAATCGGTTCTTCACGATGTAGGCGCCCGAGATCGTGTCCTGCCGGTAGATGTTCGCGCGGTACGGTTCGATCGAGGGGCTCGTGCCGCCCATGATGAGGGAGGACGACGCATTGGGCGCGACCGCCGTGTGATGCGAGAAGCGCCGCGCCACGCCCGCGTCCGCCGCGTCGGGGCAGGGGCCGCGTTCTTCGCAGAGCTTCGCGTCCGCAGCGAGCGCGGCGTCGCGGATGTGGCGGAAGATCCTCATGTTGACGGACTTCGCAAGCGCCGATTCGAGCGGGATGCCCTTTTTTTGCAGGTAGGCGTGAAAGCCGAGGGCTCCGAGCCCGACGGATCGTTCGCGCTCGGCCGAGTGGCGGGCCTTCGCGAGATGTTTGGGCGCGTGGTCGATGAAGTACTGCAGGACGTTGTCCAAAAATTCCATCGTGTCGACGATGAAGTCGGGGTGGTCCTTCCAGTCGTCGAAGTATTCGAGATTGAGCGACGATAGGCAGCAGACCGCCGTGCGGGTCTCCGACGTCGGGAGAAAGATTTCCGTGCAGAGGTTCGAACCCCGGATGCGCAGGCCCCTTTCCTTAAGCCAGGAGGGCAGCGCGCGGTTCGCCGTGTCGAGGAAGACGAGATACGGCTCGCCCGTATGCATGCGCATTTCCAGAATGCGCTGCCAGAGGTCGCGCGCCGAGATCGTCTCGACGACTTCGCCCGTGGCGGGGTTCTTGAGGTCCCACGAGTCGTCCGCGTTTTCGTCGCGCATCGAAGCCTCGATTTTCTCCATGAAGGCGTCCGTGAGGTTGACCCCGTGGTGCAGGTTCAGAGCCTTCAGGTTCTGGTCGCCCGTGGGTTTGCGCATTTCGACGAAGGGAATGATGTCGGGGTGGTCCGCGTCGAGAAACGCGGCGTAGGAGCCGCGTCGGGTCGAGCCCTGACGGTAGGCGAGGCAGGCCGCGTCGTAGACCTTGAGGTGCGGCATCACGCCCACGCTCTTTTCGTCGGCGTTGCGGATGCCCACGTGAATGCCGACGCCGCCCCCGGCCATGGAAAGGCGGTTCACTTCGCTCAGCGTCTCGACGAGACCGTCGGCGCTGTCGGCCATGTAGGTGAGGTAGCACGAGACGGGGAGGCCGTTTTTCGAGCGCCCGAAGGAAAGAATCGGCGTCGAAAAGGAGAGCCAGTGGCGCGAGGCGTAGTCGTAGATGCGCTGCGCGTGGGCGTCGTCCGAGGCGAATTGCCCGGCGACGAAGGCAAGGCGTTCCTGCGGGCTCTTTTCGTCGGGACGCATGTAGCTTTCGCGAAGCCGGATGAGGCCGAGCTCGTCAAAGAGCGCGTCGCGGGAGAAATCGATTTTCACGGTCATGGGTGGGGATCCTGATTGTGATCGACGGAGGTCTTCCCGCCTTGAGTCGGCGCAGAGGACCGGTCGAAGGAGGAAAGACGGCGATCCGCAATATGTAGTGTTTTCTTCTTTGCGAACCGCCTTGGGTGGGGTGTCAAAGAGAGACGAGGAATCATCTTACTGGATCGCTCGGGATTTCGCCAATGTGCGCAGTCTATGCGACGGGAGGGCGACGTCTATCGAGGTGACGGTGCCGCAGATGGGGGCGTGCCGGCGGGCGACCCGCGAAAAACGAGAAAACCCCGCGTGCTCTGCGCAGCGCGGGGTTCGAAAAGGGCTTGCCGATCCTGATCAGTCGACGATCTCGGCCTTTTCGATGACGACGTCTTCACGGGGAACGTCGCCGTGGAAGCCGCGCGTGCCGGTCTTCACCTTGGCGATGGCGTCGACCACGTCCGTGCCGGCCACGACCTTGCCGAAGACGGCGTAGCCCCAGCCCTGCGGCGTCGGGGAGGTGTGGTTGAGGAAGTCGTTGTCCACCACGTTGATGAAGAACTGCGCCGTGGCGGAGTGCGGATCCATCGTGCGGGCCATGGCGATCGTGTAGCGGTCGTTTTTGAGACCGTTGGCGGCCTCGTTCTGGATCGGCGCGTGCGTTTCCTTCTGGTGCATGCCGGGGAGGAAGCCGCCGCCCTGGATCATGAAGCCCGGGATGACGCGGTGGAAGATCACGCCGTCGTAGAAGCCTTCCTTGACGTAGGTTTCAAAGTTGGCGGACGTGAGCGGGGCGCGTTCATGGTCGAGCTCGATGTCGATGACGCCCATGTTGGTGGTGAAGCGAATCATGTGTTTCTCCAGAAACCGGCCCGAGGCCGGTGAAAACGGATGGCGGACGGGACGCAAAAGCGCCCGCGTCCGAAGCGGGTTCCGCATTGTTGCACATTTCGGGCTCGTCCGAAAGGCTGATCCCGCGAAAAAGGTGACCGGTTGTGACCGTTGCGGCTCGCCTGCGCCGTTTGTCCCTCCTGGTTTTTCCGGATCTCGCGCGACGGCTCCGATCGTTGACGCCCGGTTCCGCCTCCGGTTACGCTGCAACGTTGTTTCATGGAAAGAGGAAGAGCATGCGGGAGTGCGAAAAGGACCGTGTAGGACTTTTTGAATGCCTTTTGACGCGGGGGCTGCAGTCGGCGCTCGCCGACCGGGCGCTCACGACGCAGGCCGCGGACGAAGATCGGGATCTGCTTTTTGCGCTTTTGTACCGCCATGCGGCGACGGCCCTTCGCAGGGCGATCGGAGAAGCCCTCGAAAAGGAAGAGGACGGGGAAAGCGTCGCAAAGGCCCGGGCCATCGTCGAGCGGGTGCTCGGAGAAATCGACCGCACCCCGTCGGGAGATTCGCTCTTTGCGGATCCTCTCTCGGTGCTTCTCGCCGCCGACCGCATGAATCCCGTCCCGGGCGAACCGCGTTGGGCGGACGCGGTGCGGCCCGAAACGTCTTTTTCGCAAACGACGCTCCTCACGGGCGCCCGCGGGGAACCCGCGCTCCTCGATGAACTGCGGCGCGAAACCGAAACGGCCGAAAGCGTCGATTGGCTGGTGTCCTTCGTCAAGATGTCGGGCCTTCGTCCCATGATGCCGGTGCTCGAGCGCTTCGCCGAGCGGGGCGGACGGCTGCGCGTCGTCACGACCACCTACGTCGGGGCGACCGATCCGGAAGCGGTGCTCTGGCTTTCGAACCTCCCCAACGCCGAAATCTTCGTGGCCTACGACACGGGCGCGACGCGCCACCACGCAAAGTCCTATCTCTTCCACCGGCCCCACGGCCTCTCGACCGCCTACGCGGGAAGCGCCAACCTTTCGAAGGCGGCGCTGAGCTACGGTCTCGAGTGGACCGTCAAGGTGACGCAAGCGTCCGATGCGGCGCTTCTCGAGCGCATGAAGACGATCTTCGAGGCCTACGTGACGGATGAGGAACGCTTCCGGCGCTTTGACGCCGCGCGCGACGAAACGAAGCTTCGCGAGGCGATTCTCGAGGCCAGGCGCGGCGAGTCGGGCGCCTCCCTCTCGTCGGCGACTCCCTTGTCGACCTTCGGGATCGAACTTGAACCCTATCCCTTCCAACAGGCGATTCTCGAGCGTCTCGACGCCGCAAGAACCCTGCACGGCGAGACAAAATCGCTCGTCGTCGCGGCGACGGGAACGGGAAAGACGATGATCGCGGCCTTCGACTATCGGGAAAGGGCGAGGAGACTCGGACGACGCGAGAATCTCCTTTTCGTCGCGCACCGCGAGGAAATTCTCCTTCAGGCGAGAAACGCTTTCCGATACGTGCTCAACGACATGAATTTCGGCGAACTTTTCACGGGGCGCGAAACGCCCAAGGAGCACCGCCACGTCTTCCTCTCGGTGCAGACGGCCGCAAGCCGCGACCTCGCGCATTTCTATCCGCCCGAACACTTCGAGTACGTGGTCGTGGACGAATTCCACCACGCCGCGGCGCAGAGTTACCGAGCGCTTCTCGATGCGCTCCGTCCGAAGGTCCTTCTCGGCCTCACGGCCACGCCCTGGCGCGGGGACGGGCGGGACGTGCTCGAGCGGTTCGGCGGACGCATCACGGCCGAACTCGGTCTCGGCGAGGCGATCGACCGGCAGCTTCTCGTACCCTTCGACTACCTGATGGTGACGGACCCGGTGTCGCTCGCCGGCCTCAAGTGGACGCGTGGAAGCTACGCCGCGTCCGAACTCGAAGCCCTCTACACCGAAGGCAGGTCGGCGGGGGACCGCGACCGTGCGGTGCTCGGAGCCCTTCGCCGTTACCTCCCAGACCTCTCCGACGTGCGGGGGATCGTCTTCTGCGCGGGGCGCCTCCATGCGGCGCACGTTGCGAGGGTACTGTGCGAAGCCGGCATTCCCGCGGCCGCGATCGACGGGGAAACCCCCGCCGAAGAACGCCGGAATGCGCCGAGAAGGCTCGTGAGCGGCGAACTTCGTTTTCTCTGTACGGTCGACGTCTACAACGAGGGCGTCGACATCCCCGAAGTGAACACGGTTCTCTTCCTGCGCCCGACCGAGTCGGTGACGGTCTTCCTGCAGCAGTTGGGGCGCGGCTTGAGAAAGTGCTCGGACAAAGTGCGTCTCACGGTGCTCGACTTCGTGGGCACGGCCAGAAAGGAATTCTCGTTTGAGGCTCGCCTTCGCGCCCTTACGCGTTTGGCGACGGCGAACGTCGTGGACCTCGTGCAGGGAACCGATTCGACTCTTTTGCCGCTCGGCTGTACGCTCACTCTCGAAAAGCAGGCCATGGAGGACGTCCTCGACAACATCAAAGCGCACCGCAGGCTCAAGGGGCGCGAGCTCGAGGCGGCGGGCGAATGGTTGGCGCGGCAGACGGGAGAGCCCAAGTTTACGGACTTCCTGCGCTCGCAGAATCTGCGCGTCAAAGACTGGCCGCTCTGGGTGTCGGGCGTCGAAAAGGGGAGGGACGATCTCTACTTTGAAGACGTCCTCGCCCGCGCAGGGGACGGGCGCGAAAGGGCCGTTTCGGTTCCGCAGGCCTTTCGCCTCACGAAGACGGCCTTTTTGCGCGTATGCCGCAAGAACGGCTACGCGTCGCTTGCCGACCTTCTGCGTGACCTGCGGGAAGGGGCGCCCTTTGAAGCCTTTACGGCGCGGCAGAGGGCCAACTGGGTGCTCTTCACCTTCGCCTGGATCGAGGCGGAGGTGCGCAAGTACGGGGGCAATCTCCCGGCTGCGAAGGCCTTCTACGAAGCGCTTCTGGAAAATGCCGGATGGCGCCGCGCCGTGACGGGACTTCTCGAGGCGCTCCTTGCGGACGTCGACTTTCTGAGTCCGCCCGCAACGGTCCCCGACGACGTGCCGCTCGAACTTCACGCCTCCTATTCCGCACGCGAAGCCTTGGCCGCCTTCGGCTACGAACAGGCCGCCAATTTCCGCGAGGGCGTCCTCTATCTCAAGGACCGGCGCGCAGACCTCTTTTTCGTCACGATCGACAAGGAGGAGCGCCACTTCGCTCTCTCCCGTCGGTACGACGACTACGCCATGAACGCGAACCACTTTCATTGGCAGACGCAGTCGACCACGCGCTCCGAGAGCGACAAGGGCCGGCGCTACCGGGCCGTCGACTTTCGCAACGGGGACGCGCCGCAGGCGCATTTGTTCGTGCGCGAAAAGAAGATCGAAAAGGGCGTGACGCAGGCTTTTGTCTACTTGGGGCGCTTGGCGTACGTGTCGGATACGGGCGAGTGTCCGATGTCGATCGTGTGGGAACTCGAAACGCCGATTCCCGCGCGGTGGCTCGACCGTTTCACCCGCTGAGCAAACGGCAGAATCAGGCAAACTTCGCACGGGATTGTGCGGCCCGTTTTGTTTCGGCCGCGATAGCATTGGAAAGCTTCGATTCCTCAAGGAGAGAACATGCCAAAGATCATCTGCCACATGATCGCTTCGGTCGACGGTCGGCTTTACCCGAGCCGCTGGACGCCGGGCCCCGAAGGCGCAGACATCACGACGGTCTACGAAACCGCCGCTTCGCAGTTCAACGCCGCGGGCTGGATGGTGGGCCGAACGACGATGGCCGAATACGCCGACGGCATCGTCGAAAAGGAACCCGCCGCGCTTCGCACGGACGGAAGCGTCCCCGAACCCCACACCGGAAACCGTGAAGGCCGTCCGATCGCGGTCGTCTTCGACCCGAAGGGAAAGCTCCACTATCCGGACTCGACTCTTCCCACGGGCGAACATCTGGTCGCCGTTTTGTCGCCCGAAGTGGGCGACGGATACCTCGCGGAACTTCGCGACCGCGGAGTTTCCTACGTCTTCGAAGGAAAGGGCGACGACGCCTTCCCGACGGCGCTCGCCGAAATCGAACGTCGCTTCGACGCGCACACGCTGCTCCTCGAAGGGGGCGGCATCATCAACGGCGCCTTCCTGAAGGCGGGCCTCATCGACGAACTGAGCTTTCTCGTCTATCCCGCGATTGACGGGCTCGCCGGCGTCTCTTCCGTGATCGGCTATCACGGCGCTCCCGGCGAACGCCCCGCCCAAGGACAGCGCCTCGAGCACATTGCGACCGAAACCTTTCCGGGCGGGGTCGTGTGGCTTCGCTATTCGGTGAGGAAGGCCTGATTCCGGGCTTTTCGCCGAAGAAACAGGAAGACGCGGAAAAGCGTTTTTCCCAAATCGCAACGGGTCCGGAAACGGGCCCGTTTTCAAATTCTTTTCGTGTGTCGTGTTTCGGAACAAGGAGAGTAGGCATTTTTCCATAGCCTTGCGGCGCCTCATCGTGATAGCCTGATTCGTGAACGATGTCCATCGTCAACCGATTCGGTTTGCGTCCCTAAAACGGAAAAGCGCCGGACGGGGTGGGGGTCGTGGATGATTTTGGAGCCCGGAATCCGTGTCGGGATCCTTCTTCTGATTGAGGTGCATTATGGCGACTTCGAACGAAACCGGTTCGCGATTCGATCCGCAATCCCCAGCCTTCCTACTGGATCTCAAGAACCTTCAGGTCGCTTTCTCGGGCGCGGCACCCGCCGTCCGAAACGTTTCCCTGACCGTCCGTCCCGGAGAGACCGTCGCCCTCGTGGGTGAATCGGGCTCGGGCAAATCCGTCACTTCTCTCGCCGTCATGGGGCTTCTCGAAGCCGAAGGCGGAAAAATCGAAGCGGGGGAAATTCTTCTCCGAACCAAAGAGGGTGCCGTCGTCGACATGCGTTGCGCGTCGGAGAAGACGCGCCGGGCCGTTCGCGGGCGCGACGCGGCGATGATCTTCCAGGAACCCATGCGTTCGCTCAATCCCGTCATGACGGTGGGCGAACAAATCGCCGAGGCGCTTCGCAAGGACGGTTTGAAGGACGCCGAGCGCGTCCGCACTGAAACCGTCGCGCTCCTCGAGCGGGTGCGCATCCCCGACGCGGCGCTCTGCGCCAAGCGCTATCCCCACATGCTCTCGGGCGGCATGCGCCAGCGCGTGATGATCGCGATGGCGCTCGCGGCCCGCCCCTCGCTTCTCATCGCCGACGAACCGACCACGGCGCTCGACGTCACGGTGCAGGCCGAAATCCTCGCGCTCATCCGGTCGCTCCAGGAAGAAACCGGTATGGGCGTGCTCTTCATCACGCACGACATGGGCGTCGTCGCCGAAATCGCCGACCGCGTGGTCGTAATGCGCTCGGGCGAAGTCCTTGAAACGGGGACGGTGAACGACATTTTCAAAAATCCCCGAAACGCCTATACGCAGGCGCTCCTCTCGGCCGTCCCGGTGTTGGGGGATCTGCGCGGAGAGGAAAAGCCCCGGTACTTCCGACTGCTTTCCGCGGAAACCGGCCGGAGCGTCGCGCCGCCCGCCGCGGAAATTTCGACCCCGGGCGACGCGCTCGTCGAAGTGCGGGGCCTGAAGAAGGCCTTTCCCGCGCGCCGCCGCTTCTGGGGCCGCGTCACGCACGAAGTGCGCGCCTGCGACGACGTGAGCTTCACGATCCGAAAGGGCGAAACCTTGGCGTTGGTGGGCGAATCGGGCTGCGGCAAGTCCACGACCGGCCGTCTTCTCCTTCGCCTTCTCGAGGCGGACGCGGGCGAAATTCTCTTTGACGGGCGTTCCGTCCGGTCGCTTGAAGGCGAGGCTCTTCGCGAAATGCGCCGCTCGATGCAGATGATCTTTCAGGATCCCTACGCATCGCTCGACCCCCGCATGACCGTGGGCCGCGCCGTGGGTGAACCCCTGCGGCTCTTCACGAAGCTTTCCGCGCGCGAAATCGACCGTGAGGTCTCGGAACTGCTCGAGCGCGTGGGACTCAGGGCCGACATGGCCAACCGCTATCCCTTCGAATTCTCGGGCGGACAGCGCCAGCGCATTTCGATCGCCCGGGCGCTCGCCCTCAAGCCCCGCCTCATCGTCGCCGACGAGTCGGTGGCGGCGCTCGACGTGTCGATCCGCGCGCAGATCGCGAATCTTCTCATGCGTCTGCAGAGCGAGCTCGGCCTTTCCTACCTCTTCATCTCCCACGACATGGGCGTCGTCGAGCGCATCAGTCACCGCGTGGCCGTGATGCGCTCGGGCCGGATCGTCGAAACCGGGTCGCGCCGAGACGTCTTCGAGCGTCCGCGTCACGAATACACGAAGCGGCTCCTCGCCGCGGTGCCCGTGGCCGATCCCTCGCGCCGCAGTCAAAAGCGCGATGCGGGCGCGCACGAAGTTCTGACGCCCCTTCGCCGGGTCGGCGCGCCTTCGAACGTGCCGCCCATGGTCGAAGTCGAGCCCGGCCATTGGGTTTCGCCCGTCTGACGACCGTTTGAAAACACAATCCCCAACCCCTCCCGAGCGGATCCGGGACCGCAGTGCGGCCCAAGATCCGCCGAGAGTCCGCCAATCTCTCCACCCCGACAAAAGGAAACCCTCATGAAACCGCGTGCATCCATTTTGGCGCTCTGCCTCGCCGCAGCCGGCTTTCTCTTCCAACCCGCCTCGGCCGAAGAAATCACGGTGGCCGTGGGCTCGGGCTTCACGACGCTCGACCCCTACGACGCGACCGACATGCTCTCTCGCGCCGCGGCCAAGTCCTTCTACGAAGGCCTCTTCACGTTCGACGAGAACATGAAGCCCGTGCCGCAGTTGGCGCAAAGCTGTGAAACGAGTCCCGACGGTCTCGTCTACACGATCAAGCTGCGCCCGAACGTGAAGTTCCACGACGGCACGACGCTCGACGCCGAGGCCGTAAAGCTCAACATCGATCGTCTGCTCGACCCCGCCAATCACCTCTCGCGCCGCACCTACTTCACGCCGATCGAGAAGGTGGAGGTGGCCGATCCCCTGACGGTGCGCATCACCCTCAAGCACCCGCTCGGCACCTTCCTCTCGCGTTTGGCGAACGGTACGGTGCAGATGGTGTGTCCGAGCCTTCTGAAGAGCGGCAAGGACGTCGCCTTCAACGCCTGCGGCACGGGGCCTTACGTTCTTAAGGATTACAACCCGAGCGAGCGGCTCCACGTCGTGAAGAATCCGAACTATCGCGTGGCGGGACTTCCGAAGTTGGACGGCATCCTCTGGCGTCCGGTCGTGGAAAACAGCACGCGCGCGGCCATGGTCCGCACGGGCGAAGCGCAGTTTGCGCACCCGATGCCCGCGGAACAGATCAAGGTTCTCCAAAAGGAGCCGAACATCGACATCCTGGTGCAGCCTTCCGTCATCGTGCGCTATCTCTTCATCAACAATCTGCACAAGCCCTTCACCGACGTGCGCGTGCGTCGGGCGATCAACTACGCCATCAACAAGGAGGCGCTCGCCAAGGTGGCCTTCTCGGGCTATGCCCGTCCGGTGACGGGCGTGGTGCCGGAAGTCTTCGAATTCGCGACGAAGCCCGGTCCCTGGCCTTATGACCCTAAGAAGGCGCGCGAACTCCTCAAGGAGGCGGGCTATCCGCAGGGCTTCGAGACGGTGTTGTGGTCGGGCTACAACAACACGACCGGCCAGAAGGTGATTCAGTTCATCCAGCAGCAGCTCCGTCAAGTCGGCATCCGAACGACGCTTCGCAGTCTGGAAGCCGGTCAGCGCGTTGCGCTCGTTGAAAGCGTGCAGGATCCGATGAAGGCCGGGATGCGGCTCTATTACATCGGTTGGTCGAATTCGACGGGCGAAATCGACCTGGCGATGCGGCCGCTCTTTCACTCGGAAAGCTGGGCGCCGGCCCTTGCGAACGAAGGCTTCTACAAGAACGAGAAGGTGGACCGCCTTCTCGACGAGGCGATTGCCGAAACCGACAGGACGAAGCGCGCGAAGCTCTATGAAGAGGTGCAGTCGACGATCTGGAACGACGCTCCCTGGGCCTTCCTCGTGACCGAAGACGTGACGGGCGCGAGCGCGAAGACCTTGAAGAACTTCCGTCTGCGCCCCGACAGCAGCTACGACTTCTACGAAGCGGAACTCGTGAAGTGACGCAGAGCGGCGCCGGAGGGTCTCCGGGCCTTCCGGCGCAATGAAAAAGGATAAGAACGATGTTTCGCTATTTCGTGATGCGTCTTCTCGGTCTCGTGCCGACCATGTTCCTCGTGACGGTGTGCGTCTTCTTCTTCGTGCACCTGCTCCCGGGCGACCCCGCGCAGCTCGCGGCCGGGTCCGAGGCCGACGAGGAAACGGTGCGGATGGTGCGCGAGCGCCTGGGGCTCGACCGGCCCTTGCCCGAGCAGTTCGTGCTCTTCGTAAAGAAGACCGTGACGGGCGACTTCGGGATTTCGATCCGCTCGCAGCGTCCGGTGATCGACGAGGTGGCGGACCGCTTCGGTCCGACGCTGCTTCTCACCGTCGCCGCCATGGTCTGGGCCGTGGCGTTCGGACTTCTGATCGGCGTCGTCTCGGCCGTGAAGCGCGGCCGTTGGCCCGACCGGCTCGGCATGGCCTTCGCCGTGTCCGGCATTTCCATGCCGCCCTTTGCGTTGGGGATCCTCTTGATGGAAGTCTTTTCCGTCTGGCTCGGATGGTTCCCGACCGTTGGAGCGGAGAGCTGGCGCCACTACGTATTGCCCTCGATCACCCTGGGCGCGGGCGTGGCCGCCGTGATGGCGCGCTTTACGCGTTCGGCC
This sequence comes from uncultured Sutterella sp., assembly GCA_900545275.1. Classification (GTDB taxonomy): domain Bacteria; phylum Pseudomonadota; class Gammaproteobacteria; order Burkholderiales; family Burkholderiaceae_F; genus Sutterella. Next base: position 37,529 of record UQYG01000004.1, on the reverse strand, counting down.
CTGATCGAGGTGCTCTCCGAAGACTACGTGCGCACGGCGCGCGCCAAGGGACTGCCCGCGCGGCAGGTGCTCTCGCGCCATGCGCTTCGCAACGCCCTGATTCCGGTCGTCACGATGATGGGACTGCAGTTCGGTTTTTTGCTCGGCGGCTCGATCGTCGTCGAGAAGGTCTTCAACTGGCCGGGCATGGGACGGCTTCTCGTCGACGCCGTCGAAATGCGCGACTATCCCGTGATGCAGAGCTGCGTGCTCCTCTTTTCGATGGAGTTCCTCCTCATCAACCTCGCGGTCGACCTGCTCTACGGCTGGTTGAATCCGAGCATCCGTTACGGCAACAAGTGAGGGAGAGATCATGACGGTAAACGACAAGGTCGAAACGAAAACGACCGAACTCTCGGAGCCGGCCGGGCGCCTTCCCGACGCCGCCGAGACGATGCCGGTTGCGACCCGCATCCGAACGCCCTGGTCGGACGCCTGCGGGCGGTTTCGCCGCAATCCCGTAGGCGTGGCGTCCGCGGTCCTGGTGGCGGCGCTCTTTTTGCTCGCGATCTTCGGGCCCTATCTCGCGCCCTTCGATCCGGAAAACTACTTTGACTACGATCACCTGAACGAAGGTCCCTCCGCCCTGTACTGGTTCGGTGTCGACGCGCTCGGGCGCGACGTCTTCAGCCGCATTCTCGCGGGAACGCGGATTTCGCTTTTCTGCGGTCTTTTTTCGGTATTGGCGGGCGCCTTGATCGGCGCGGTGCTCGGACTTCTTGCGGGCTACTACGAAGGATGGATCGACCGCATCGTCTCGCGGGTCTCCGACGTGCTCTTCGCGTTTCCGGGGATTTTGTTGGCGATCGGGATCGTCGCCGTGCTCGGGGGCGGAATGCTCAACGTCGTCGCGGCCGTGGCGATTTTCTCGGTGCCCGCCTTTGCGCGGCTCGTACGCGCAAACGTCCTCTATCTCAAGCATGAAACCTACGTGGAGGCGGCCCGAAGCATCGGCGCGTCGGATTTCACGATTCTTTTTCGGCACATCTTTCCGGGGACGGTCTCGGTGATCCTCGTCTATCTCTCGATGCGCATCGGCACGGCCATCATCACGGCGGCGTCGCTCTCCTTTCTCGGTCTCGGAGCGCAGCCGCCCACGCCCGAGTGGGGCGCCATGCTCAACGAAGCGAGAGCCGATCTGATGACGGCGCCGCACACCGCGGTCTTCGCCGTGCTCGCGATCTTCCTTACGGTGCTCGCCTTCAATCTTTTGGGCGACGCCCTGCGCGACGCCTTCGACCCGAAGTCGGAAATTCAGGTCGATTGACCGCACGGAGATGACCGTCGGTTCCGTTCTTTCCGAAGGAAAGGAATCCCTTCGCGCCCGGCCTTCAAGCGTTTGTAACGCTGCCGATGCCGTCGCAGCCCGGCAGATCGTGCGTGATGCACGATGCCGCGAAGACTGCAACGACATCGGCATGGACCTACACGCCACCCCAATCGGCTCGGACTGAAGACGGGTGGGGGTTGGCGGCGTCGTGACGACGTCTTGCTTGGGAAAGAGCCTTCCGATTTAGCTTCCCTTAAGAATGCACGGATAGACTCTTCGCAAAATCGGGCGCGCGTTTTCTTTTGAAGCGTCGCCCCGAAGAGACCCCACACCATTTGGAGAAAACGAATGTTCAAGCGTATTCGTCAGACCGCGCTTCTCGCGGCCCTCGCCGCGGCCGTGGCGCTTCCCGCCTCGGCGGGCGTTCCCGAAGGCGTCGCCCTCCTCAATAAGCAGGACTACAAGGCCGCCATGAAGGAATTTGAGGCGGAAGCGGCCAAGGACAATTCCGAAGCCATGTACTACATCGGTGAAATCTTCCACCGCGGCCTCGGCATGAATCCGCAGCGTCTCACAGGCATCCACTGGTGGGAAAAGGCCGCCTATCTCGGCAACGAACGCGCGATGCTCGCGCTCTCCGAAGTCTTCAACAAGGGGCTCGGCGTCAAGGCCGAGCCGCGTCAGGCCTACGTTTGGGACCTCACGGCCGCCCGTCAGGGGAACCCCCTTGCGCAGTACAACGTCGGCACCTATTGGCTCTACGGCACGTCGGTGCCGAAGGACCTGACGGAGGCCGCGAAGTGGTTCCGCCGCTCGGCCCTTCAGGGGAATCCCGCGGCGCTTGACGCGCTCGCCCGTCAGCTCAACATGGGCGACGGCGTCGAGCGCGACGTCTTTGCCGCGTATGTTCTTTTCGAAGCCGCTTCGAAGCCCTCCGACAAGTTCGACAGCGTCTACACCGCCTCGGAAAGCGCGAAGGTGATCCGCTCGCACATGAATGCGGACGACCTCAAGTACGCGCAGTCGCTCACCGCCGAGAAGATTCTCAAGGAACTCGAATCGCTCGAAAAGCACGAGCCGCAGTACTGATTCCTCGCTGACGGGGAAATTCAGCCGACGGGGCGTCCGGAAACGGGCGCCCCGTTTGCGTCGGGGCGACGGCGCAAAAAACGAACCCCGCACGGGGGAAGTCCGTGCGGGGTTGAGTCGGAAAAAGCTCGAACCCGTCAGAACGAGGCGATCTGACCGTCGGTGCGCTTTTCGGTGGCGCCGCAGAGAACGCCGTCCTTGTCGCGCAGAATCATCTGGCCGCGGCCCATGTGATACGGGTCGGGCTGCACGATGATGTTGTGACCGCGGCGCTGCAGGAGGCGGATGATATGGTTGGGCGTGTCCTGCTCAACCTCCACGTTCTTGCCGCCCACCCACTGCCAGCGCGGGGCGTCGAGGGCCTGCTGCGGGTTGAGGTGCCAGTCGATCATGTTCATGACGACCTGCACGTGCGCCTGCGGCTGCATGAAGCCGCCCATGATGCCGAAGGGGCCCACGGCCTCGCCGTCCTTCGTGAGGAAGCCCGGAATGATGGTGTGGTAGGGGCGTTTGCCGCCTTCGAGGGCGTTCGGGTGGTTTTCGTCGAACTTGAAGTTCTCGGCGCGGTCGTTGAGCGAGATCGAGGTGCCCGGAATGACGATGCCGGAACCGAAGCCGCGGAAGTTGCTCTGAATGAGCGAGACCATGTTCCCTTCGCCGTCGGCGCAGCAGAAGTAGACGGTCGAGTGGTAGCGCGGATCGCCCGCCGTGGGCATGATCGCCTCTTCGCCGATGAGCGCGCGGCGGTCGGCGGCGTAGCGTTCGGAGAGGAGCTCGTCCACCGTGACGCGCATCGTGCGCGGGTCGGCCACGTGGGCGGCCGTGTCCATCATGGCGAGCTTCATGGCTTCGATCTGCTTGTGCATCGTGTCGGCGCAGTCGCGCTCGCCCAAGTCAAAGCCCTTGAGGATCTGCAGCGCCATGAGGACGGTGATGCCGTGGCCGTTGGGCGGGAGTTCCCAGACGTCGTAGCCGTGATAGTTCACGGAAATCGGATCGACCCACTCGGGCTTGTAGGCGGCGAGGTCTTCGGCCGTGAGGAAGCCGTTGTGCTTCTTGAAGAAGGCGTCCATCTTTTCGGCGAGCTCGCCCCGGTAGAAGGCTTCGCCCTTCGTCTTCGCGATGAGGCGAAGCGACTTGGCGATGTCGGGGTTACGGAACATTTCTCCCGGGCGCAACCACGTGTTCTTCGGGGCGAAGGTTTCAAACCAGCCCGCAAATTCCGGACGGTCGCGGTACTTCGAGTAGATGCCCCAGGCTTCTTCCCAGAGGCGCGAGATGTTGGGCGAAACGGGGAAGCCGTTTTCCGCGTATTCGATCGCGGGCTTCATCACCTCTTCGAGGTCGAGTGAGCCGAAGCGTTCGTGCATGGCCATCCAGCCCGCCACGGCGCCCGGCACGTTGATCGGTTCGACGCCGTAGCTCGGAATCTTGTCGTAGCCGCGGGCCTTGAGGGCGGCGATGGAGTTCGCCTTCGGAGCGGGCCCCGAGGCGTTGAGGCCGTACATCTTGCCCTTGTACCAGATGATGGCGAAGCAGTCGGCGCCGAGGCCGTTGCCCGTGGGTTCCACGACGGGCAGGGTCGAGGCGACGGTGACGGCCGCGTCGACGGCGTTGCCGCCCTTCAAAAGGGTCTTCAGACCCGCGGCCGTGGCCGTGGGATTGCCGGCGCAAACCATACCGTTGCGGGCGTAGACGACGTGGCGCTTGGAAGCGTACGGATAGTCCTGAGCGTCAAATTGCATGATGCGTGTTCCTTACAAAATCGTTGCGTGTGTCAGAGAAGCGGAACGAAGAAGCCCGCGATGATGACCGAGAAGGTCGTGACGGTGGAGAAGCCGCCCACGAGGTACTTCGGCATCAGACGGTCGAGAATGATCTGCTTTTCTTCGTCGTTCTCGGCGGCGGCCTGCGCGACTTCGTTGGCGATCAGATAGGTCGCCGGGAAGCCGAGGAGCTGGCAGCTCGCGACGCCCATGGCGAGGTTGCGCGAACCGATGAGCTTCCAGCAGGGAAGGACGTAGAAGAAGACGAAGAGCACGGCGATGGAGAGGATGAAGACGACGACCGTGGCGTAGGAGAGCGTGATGAGGTCGTCCACCTTGATCATCGCAAGCGACGGAATGATCGACGCGAAGACGGCGATGTTGAAGATCCCCGAGGAGTTGGCGTGCTTCAGGATGTTCGGCGGAACGATGCCGAGGTAGGAGACGACGGCGCCGAGGATGAGGGCCCAGATCGTGGCCGAGAGACCCGTGCCGAGCTGAATCAGGTAGGCGATCCACGCGAAGGTGGCCGTAAGCGCAAGCGACGTGAAGGCGCCGTAGTACTTCTTGTGGCGTTCAAAGAAGGTGGGCTTCTTTTCGGTGTCGGTCACCTGACCGGGGAAGTGCGGACGCACGCCCGTGCGGCGGTATTCTTCAAGCAGGGCGTTCGCTTCGCGAAGACCGAAGTAGGAGGCGATCGGGGTGCCGACGAACTTCTGCACGGCGTAGAGAATCGCGCCGAGCGCGGCGGCGATCTGGAAGCCCTGTTCCATGGCGGCGCTCGTCATCATCTGGGTGGCCACGATGCCGCCGTTCAGAATCGGGATCGCGACGATGGTTTCTTCATAGCCGATGAGAGGAACGAGAGCGAAGCCCGCCACGGTGAGCGAAAGCATCGAAAGGACGGCGGTCGCGACGGTGCGCCACTCGGCAAGAAGTTCGCGCAGGTTGATGGTCGTCCCCATGCTGAAGACGATGAAGACGGTGGCCCACTTGCCGATTTCCGAAAGACCGGCGACTTTGATGATGTCGGGCGGGATGATGCCCGTCACGAAGCCGATCAGGAAGAGAAAGAGGCTCACGAAGACGGAGGAGAGCTTGGCCTTGGTCGCCACGCCCGCCACGTCGCCGATTCCGAAGAAGAGGAGACAGATGAAGAGGAAGAAATATACGTTTTCGAACATACGGACTCCGCACGGTCGAGGGTGGAAAGAGGCTTTCCGTCGACATGCCCGTTCGGGCGGGCATGTCGATGAAAAGCACGAGGGTGGAGAACTGCGCGCCGCAGCGTCGGCACGCACAAAATCCATCATAACGGAGCGACCGGACGGTGCGGATAAGGCTCTTTGCCTAGGAAATCTGCCTGGGTGCAGGGCGGGGAGGGAAACGGGCGCGTGAGAGAAAACGAAAAAGCCCGTTCGGCACTTTCGGAACGGGCTTGCGGGCGATCAGAGCTGGTGCACGCCGATGCCGGCGCGGCGAAGAAATTCGAGACCGTCGCCCGAGCGGTAGAGCTCGTGATAGTAGACGTCGGTGATGCCGCACTTCTGAATGAGCAGCGCGCAGTGAATGCAGGGGCTGTGCGTGATGAAGATCGCCGCGCCCTTCGAGGAGTATCCGTTTTCCGCGAGCTTGGCGATCGCGTTCAATTCCGCGTGTTGCACTTCGGGGCGCGTGACGAGCTCGCCGTTCACCTCCGTTTCGCAGCAGTTGTCGTAGCCCGTGGGCATGCCGTTCCAACCGAAGGAAATGATCGAGTGGTTCTTCACGATGACGCAGCCCACCTTGAGGCGGCGCGCATAGCTGCGCTCGGCCGTGATAAGCGCGATGCGCATGTACATTTCGTTGTCTTTCTGGATGTTCATGTCGGTCGGGAAAACGGAGGAGAGAGAACATTGTGCCCGAAAAAGCGAAACCCCGCGTGTGGATTCGCGGGGTTTGCGCCTTGTGCGGAAACTCCCGCCAGGGAGTTTTTCCGTCGAAATTACTTCACGCGGTTGCGGTATTCGCCCGTGCGCGTGTCGATTTCAATCTTGTCGCCCGTTTCGACGAAGGCCGGAACGGCGAGTTCGTAACCCGTGGCGATCTTGGCGGGCTTCATGACCTTGCCGGAGGTGTCGCCCTTGACGGCGGGTTCCGTGTAGGTGATTTCGCGAACGAGAATCGTCGGGAGTTCGATCGAGATGGCGCGGCCTTCGTAGAAGACGCATTCGGCCTGCATGCCGTCCTCAAGGTACTTGAGGGCTTCGGACATGACGTCGGCTTCAACTTCGTACTGGTTGTATTCTTCGTCCATCCAGACATAGTGCGGATCGGCGAAGTAGGAGTACGTGACTTCCTTGCGTTCGAGGATGAGGTCTTCAAACTTGTCGTCGGCGCGGAAGACCGTTTCGGTCGTGGCGTTCGTGAGAAGGTTCTTCATCTTCATCTTCACGACGGAGGCGCCGCGGCCGCCCTTCGAGTATTCCGACTTCACAACGACCATCGGATCCTTGCCAACCATGAAGACGTTGCCAAGGCGCAGTTCCTGTGCGGTTTTCATTCGAGTAAATCCTGTTTGTGCAAAAAAATTGCTTGGGAAAGGAGGACCGTGCGTCCGGACTGTCCGTCCGCAGGGTGTCAGAGCAACGCGCTATTCTAGCAAAAAGCGGCGCGGCTTGCTCGAGCCCGAACACGCGCGGCATTTCGGGCGGTTTGCCTCACCGCTCGACGAGGAGGTCGACGACGCGCCAGACCAAGAGGAAGAAGCACGCGAAGGCGTGGGCGGCGAGGAAAGTGGAGAGGTCGCTCAAGAGCATAGCGCTGTCCGTCCATTCCGGCTGAAGCGCCAGGTCGATGAGCCCGACGTAGGCCGCGACGGAGACCGAGTACTGCAGGGCTAGCGAGGCGATGCGCCGCAGGCGGGCGTTCCGAAGCTGGGCAAAGCACAAGCCTCCCAAAAGCCGCAGTCCGAACGCGTAGGCGACCGCCGCGACGGTCACGGCCGCAAGTTCGGGCAACGCTTTTTCCCAGCCTTGGGCGGCGACGCGGCCCGCGGCCGTCACGATGAAAACGATCGAGAGAACAAAGGCGAGCGTGCCGACCGCGATTTTTTGGAACATGATTCAATCTCCTGCGCCGCCATTGTCGCCTGACCGACGGAACCGAGCAAGCTGTCCGAAGGTACGCGAAAGGCCGTCCGTCAGGTAACCCATCGGGACGGCTCTTTCGAGTCCGCTAGCGCCAGTCAAAGTGTTCGCGCCGCACGGCCGAGCGCTCTCCGCCCGCCTTTAGGTAGGCGTCGATCACGGCGCTCGAGAGGCCTGCGCCGGCGCAGAGCGCAAGGCTCTCGGGGAGTCCTTCCCGGAAAAGGGCCGCGGCGTCGAGGCGTGCGGTTTTCGATTCCACCACGCGAAGGTCGACGCCCGCCTTCTTGGCGAGCCACTCGACCTGTCCGAAGAGCGGTTCCGCCGTGCGGTCACGGATGCACCAGACAAGTTTTGCGTACGGGGCGGCGTTCTCTTCCTTCGCGGCCGACTCGAGCCAGGCGTAGAAGGGCGCGATTCCGATGCCGCCCGCCACCCAGACTTCGTGCCGGGGCTTCTTTTGGGCGTCCCCCTCGAGGAAGGCGGGCGTGAAGGCGCCCCAGGGACCTTCGACGCTGACGACGTCCCCGGCGGCGATCGTCGGGACCGTGTTCGTCGTGTAGTCGCCCAGAGCCTTCACGGCAAAGAGGAGCGTGCCGTCGGGTCGCACCGACGCGACCGAAAACGGATGCTTTTCCTCGCCGTCGGTCGCGAGGAAGGCGAATTCGCCCGGCCGTACGGAAAGCGGTTTTTCCGGGCGGACGGTGAGAAGCGTGACGTCGCGGTCAACGCGCACGTCGGTGACGGCCGCCTTCACGGTCTTTTCACGACCGGCGCCGCGCACGAGCAGCACGGCCGAATACCGGAGACCGATGAGCGTTACGGCGATGTTGATCCAACCCAAGGGGAGGAAGGCGTCGGCCGGATCCATGAGGCGGATCGAGTGGACGGAGAGAAGGATGAAGAGGACCGAGAAGAGCTTGTGCCAGAGAAGCCACTTCGAGTAGCGGATCGCCTTCACAAAGACCATGGCGCCCAAAAGAAGCGCGATCGCCGTGGCCCAGATCGAGGAGTCGACGGCAAAGGGCCGGATCTGCGACCAGAAGAGATCGAATCCGGCGAGTTCGCCGCGCACGATCTTGGGGACGGGGTCGAGCGTCATGAGCGAAAGGATCGGCTGCATGAGGGTCTTCGTCACCCAGTGCACGACCGAGAGACCGAGCGCCCAGAAGCCGAGCGTGCGGTGCCAGCGGTAGAGTTCATCGAGCGGCGTCTTCGTCACGCGCTCGAGCCATGCGGGACGCGCGGCGATGACGATCGCCATCGCCATGAACCCCCAGGCGAGAACGCCGTTCCAATAGAAGACCTCGTGCGATATGCCCCGCCCGTTCATGGCGGGCGGATCCGCCCAAAGACCGAAGAGCCAGGCCGCGGTCGTTGCCGCGACAAACCCCAAAACGATGCGCCGCATTCTCATGACATGCTCCTTTGTGTTATGTCTTGCAAGAGAATGTAGCAGGCGAAAATTAGGGGTCCCTATGGAAGGTAAAGTGAGCGTAAAGAAGGGACCGGAGAGGAAACATTTTGCCGGCAAAGCTTTACGAAGGCTTTACTTTTTCAGGCTTTCTTCGTCTCCTCTTCATAGCGCTCGAGCATCCCGCGCACGAGCTCCTTGCGGGCGAAAAGGGACGCGCGCCAGGGCGCCCAGGCCAGGCGAAGATCGGGAAGCTTTCCGACCCAGGCCGCAAGATCGTGGTCCGCGGCCTTGCCTTCGAGCCATGCGCGGTTGAGGGCGAGAGCGTCGACCACGTCCTTGTCGCCCAGGACGGCGTTTACGCGCGCGGCCCAGGCTTCGAACTTGATTTCATGCGCCTTGTCTTCGGTCGGGTAGGTGGCCCAGAAAAGGGGTGTTCCCGAGAGCTGCGCGCGCACGAAACTGTCTTCGCCGCGGATCACGACGCCGTCCGCGGCCCAGAGATAGCGGTCAAAGAGCGGTTGCTCGACAAAGGGCGTCGCAATTACCCGGTGCGGGTGCGGCGCGGCGGACAGGGCATCTCGGAGCGCATCCGTGCCCTCGCCCGGCGCCAGGAGAACGTTCAAAGGTGTTTCGATTGAAAGCAACGCCCGCGCCCAGGCGACCACGTCGTTGGTGGGGTAAAGGAAGAAGTAGAGCGTCGGACGCGAGGGATCCGTCACCCCGAGCGAGCGCAGAAACGCCTCCCGATCGAAGGCCGCGCGGCGGTCTTCGTAGTCGGGCTCGATCGTGAGTCCGCCCGTGCGGTCGGTGAAGCCCGGAAAGTACCAGAGCTTACGAATCGGAAGCGTCGGGTGCAGGCCCCAGACGCCGTGGCAGGATTCGACCCAGTCTTCGGCGCTCAGGTAGTCGAGGTTCATCGTGAGCTTCGGGGGCGTCACGGCCATGCGTTCCTCGAATTTCTCGGGAAGTCGGCAACCGAAGGTCTCGAGCACCAGGTCCGCGGGCGCGTCGGGGTCGGCCGCAAAGGCGTCCCAGTCGGCGACGCCGATGCCGTCCACGACGGAACGGGGCGCCGTCGGATCGAGTCCCGGCAGAAGTTTGGCGAGGACTTCAAGGTGGTCCGAAATGAGAAGCGGCGCGACGCCTTCCGCGAGAAAACGGCGCGCGACGCGCAGGGTGACGCCCGCATCGCCGAAATTGTCGATGATGCGGCAGAAAATCTGTACGGATCGGGGCTGCATGGAAGTCCTTTTGGAAGATTGAGCCGCTACAATACCCGAGTTTCGGGCGTCCGCGCAGGGACGCCGTTCATTCCAGAAGCGCATGACTGAGACCGACGAACAGAAAATCGAAGCGGCCGAGGCCTCCGGCCCCGCTCCCGACCGAACGGAAGATGAGGCGGGAGAAGGGTTTGCCAACGAACCCGAAGTCAAGACCTTCGACGCCAAGGCGGAACTGAGGACGCTCCCGAATCTGCCGGGATGCTACCGCTATTTCGACGCGGAGGGACGCTGCCTCTACGTCGGGAAGGCGCGCGACCTCAAAAAGCGCGTGAGCTCCTACTTTCAGAAGTCGGACCTCTCGCCCCGAATCCGCATCATGGTGAGCCAGATCGCAAGGCTCGAAACCACCGTGACGCGTTCGGAAGCCGAGGCGCTGCTTCTCGAAAACAATCTCATCAAGTCGCTTCACCCGAAGTACAACATTCTCTTTCGAGACGACAAGAGCTACCCCTACGTGAAGCTCGGTCCCGAAGACTTCCCGCGTCTTTCCTACTACCGGGGCGGCGTCGACCGCCGCTCGCGCTTTTTCGGGCCCTATCCGAACTCGGGCGCCGTGCGCGACGCGATTCAGATCATGCAGAAGGTCTTCGGGCTTCGGACCTGCGAAAACGCCGTCTTCCAAAACCGCACCCGCGCCTGTCTTTTGGGACAGATCGGTCGCTGCACGGCTCCCTGCGTGGGACTCATCTCGCGCGAAGACTACGCCCGCGACTGCGAGCGCGCCGCCGCCTTTTTGGAAGGCCGCACCCGTGAAGTCGTCGAAGAGTACGAGCGGCAGATGTGGCAGGCGTCGGAGAAGTGGGAGTTCGAGCGCGCGGCCGTCTTTCGCGACCGCATCGCGGCGCTCACGACCCTGCAGCAAAGCCAGGCGATCGAAACGACGGGCGGCGACACGAACGCCGACATCGTGGCGGTCGCGGTCTCGGGCGGCACGATCTGCGTGAACCTCGCCATGGTGCGCGGGGGCCGACACCTCGGCGACCGTCCGATCTTCCCGAAGGGCGTCGTGCGCGAGCAGCTCATGCCCGAAAAGGGGGAAATTCTCGAGGCCTTCGTCGCGCAGCACTACTGCGATCAGGAAATTCCGACGGTCCTCATCACCGAGCCCTTCGGGGGTGAAAAGGACTGGGCGGAACGCCTCTCGGCGCTTCTTTCGGAGCGCGCCGGCCGGCGCGTGAGCGTCGTCACGGAACCGCGCGAAACGAGAAGGCGCTGGCTCGAAATGTGCGTGCAGGGGGCGACGATCGCGCTCTCGCGCCACATTTCGGAAGAGGGAAGCCGCGAGGCGCGTCTCAAGGACCTTCTCGAAGTTCTCGAAATCGAACCCAAGGACGGCGACCCGATGAAGTTCCGGGTCGAGTGCTTCGATATTTCGCACACGGCGGGCGAAGCCACGCAGGCGAGTTGCGTCGTCTTCCTTGAAGGGCGCATGCAGTCGAACCTCTATCGGCGCTTCACGATCCGCGACGTGACGCCGGGCGACGACTACGCCGCCATGCGGCAGGTTCTCGAGCGCCGCTATCTCCCCGTCACGCGCGGGGAGGCGGAATTGCCCGACGTCGTCCTCGTCGACGGCGGACGAGGTCAGGTCGAAATGGCCCGTCAGGTCTTCACCGAACTCGGACTCGATTTGTCCGTCATCGTCGGCGTCGCCAAGGGCGAAGGTCGGAAGACCGGTCTCGAAACCCTGATCTTCCCGAAGATCGACGGCGTCGCGCGCGAGCCCCTCGTTCTCGGCTCCTTGTCGAAGGCCCTCATGCTCATCGCCGAAATCCGCGACGAGGCGCACCGCTTCGCGATCACGGGGATGCGCGCCAAGCGCGCGAAAACCCGCAACACCTCGCGCCTCGAGGACCTTGAAGGGATCGGACCCAAGCGCCGCGCGAAGCTTTTGACGCACTTCGGCGGCATGCGGCAGCTCAAAAACGCTTCCGCCGAAGACATCGCCAAGTGCGAAGGCATCAGCCGGAGTCTCGCGGAACGAATTTATGCCCAGTTGCACGAGGGGGCGGCCCCGAAAATCGAGTAATCTTACTGAACCCCATCCCACAAACTTTTTTCATCCATCATGCCCCGCTTGAAACCGCCCGTCTCCATCAACGTTCCGATGGTTCTCACCTGGGCCCGAATCGCGATGATCCCCATCGCCGTCGGCGTCTTCTACGTTCCGACGAAAATCATCGACGCGCACTGGATCAACGTCATCGCGTGTCTGACCTTCGTCATCGCGGCGACGACCGATGCGCTCGACGGGTATCTCGCCCGCCGCTATGAAGGCTGGGCGACCGACATGGGCGCCTTCCTCGATCCGGTCGCGGACAAGCTCATCGTCTCGATGGCGCTCATCGCGCTCGTGGGGTTGGAACGACTCGACATGCTCGTCGCCTTCATCATCATCGGCCGCGAAATCACGGTTTCGGCCCTTCGCGAATGGATGGCGAAGGTGGGCGAATCCGGACGTGTCAAAGTGAACTGGTTCGGGAAGATCAAGACGATCGCCCAGATGACCGCGATCCCGATGCTCCTCTGGTGGGATCCGATCACGGTCGAAGGCGTGAAGATCTCCGTCTCCTTCATCGGGACGATCCTCATCTGGATCGCCGCGGTCCTCACGATCTATTCGATGTACGTCTATCTGCGCGCCGCCTCGCCCGCGTTCAACAAGTAAGGCTCGCCCGGCGCAAACACTTCGAAGCCGTCGCTCTTCATCGGGGCGGCGGCTTTCTTGTGGGCGCGAAGAACGCTTCGCACCGGGCCGCGTGGAGCGTCCGGATACAGAAAACCCCGCGGGTTCGAAAACGCGCGGGGTTCGGATTCCGAAAGGGTTCGGGATCAGTTTTCGTTCGTCTGCGGAACGAGACCGTGACGAGCGGCCCAGGTCCACGGATTGGCGAGCCAGTCGTCGAGGCGGGCGCGGTCTTCTTCGGTGATCTGACCGAGTTCGATCGCCTTGTCGAGCACCTTCGAGAAGGGCAGCATTTCGTGGCAGACGACGTTCTGCTTTTCAAAGAGGTTCTTCGTTTCTTCCATGCCGAAGCTCGTGACGGCGAGGCAGTCGGTCACGCAGGCGCCTTCCGCCTTGAGGGCTTCGACGGCGGAGAGAAGCGAGAGACCCGTGGAGATGTGGTCTTCAATGATGAGGACGCGCTTGCCCTGCACGTCGCCGCCTTCGACACGGCTCTTGTTGCCGTAGGTCTTGGCGGATTCGCGCACGAAGATCGAGGGCTTGTAGAGGCGATAGGCGAGGGCGGCCGAGTGCGAGACGCCGGCGCCTTCAACGCCCGCGACGACGTCGAAGTCGAGCTTCAACTGGTCGATGCGCGAGGCCATCGTTTCGATCACGTCGTGCCAGGCGTCGGGCCAGGCCGTGAGCTTGCGGTTGTCGACATAGATCGGCGTGACGAGGCCGGACTTGAGGCGAAGAGGGGCGTCCTTGTAGAAGGTGACCGCACCGTAGGAAAGAAGACGTTCGGCGAGGATGTCTTCGGCAATCTTCGAAATGTACATGTGTAACTCCCGTATCTGTGACAGTGCGTGCGGCGGATCAGGCGATGCCGATGGCCTTGCGGCCGTTGATCGTGGCGATCTTGACGAGTTCGTCGAAGTAGTCGAAGCGGCAACCCGTGGCGAGCGTGGTCATTTCATGCCACATGTCGCCGGCGTTCCACGGCACCATGGCGTCGCAGACGTTGTCCGTGCCGAGCGCAACGGTGATTCCGGCGGGAATGAGTTCGTCGACCGGCGTCATGGAGTTGTGCATCGGGCCGATCTTTTCGGAGCGCGGCGTGTCGATCCAGGCGGTCGGGCAGGCGATCATCATGACTTCGGCTTCGCGCATGCGGGCATAGAGGCGTTCGCGGTACTTCTTGGAGTGCGCGGCGATCGAGATGCCGTGAATGGCGACGACCTTGCCCTGCATGCCGTGCTGGATCGTCTTGTCGCAGAGTTCTTCGGTTTCGTATTCGAGCGATTCGTTGAACTGGTCGACGTGCACGTGCACCATCTTGTCGAGGCGCTTGGCGGTTTCCATGATGATGTCGAAGGCTTCGGATCCCTTGCCGAAGTCGCGTTCGTCACGCTTCGGAAGGGCGCCGATGATGTCGACGAGTTCGGCGCCGATGTCGAACCAACGGCGGGCTTCGGGGTCGATCACGCCCTTGAGCGTCTGGTTGGCGAACTTGACCGTGAGCTGGTCCTTGTAGTGTTCACGGGCGCGCAGACCCGCCTTGATCGCGCGGTCTTCACTCTGGGGGTCGATGTCGACGAAGGTCGCGAGCGCCGTGACGCCCTGCTTGATCTGGTTTTCAAAGAACGTGCAGAAGCGACGGTAGAAGATTTCTTCGGTCGATTCGCGCTTGAGGCGGTCGAGAGCGTCCCACTTCTGCTGCAGCGTGCAGGTGCGGCGCAGTTCGAGAACGTCCGGGCTCAGCGTGTAGGCGCGGTCGGCGTGGGCGTGCGTGTTGACCCAACCGCCCGCGGCCATGATGGCGGGCTCAATCATGTCGCGAATCGTGAGGGGCGCGTTTTCCATGGACATCCGAAACTCCTTGGGATGGTAAGGCTTAAAGAAAACTGACTCGAAAAAAGGCCGCTGAAAAGCAATCCCTTCCTGCGGCCAAATTGACGACATTGTAAAGATCAAAGTCGACAAATGTGGGAATTTGGTAACAATTCAACACACTTGATTGAGTAAAACACCCAGGTGAGGCGGAAGGTGCGTCTCCGCACGGGGAAATGCGTTCAGTAAGCAAATGTTGCGGAAGGCGAGCCGTCGGAGGGTCATTCGTGTTGTTCGGCTTCGCGCCTTGCCGCGTCTTCACAGCCGCCGATCACCGCGCGGGCGCTTGCAAGCACGTAGGCAAAGCCCCCGTAAAGGAGGACGCCGAGTCCGAAGAGCGAAGAGCCGGCGCCGATGACGCTTCCGAGAGCGCCCATCGCGACCGGGAAGGTCGCTTTGCTCATGTTCATCATCATGAGCCGAAGACCGATCGCTTCGCCGATGCGGCCCGCGGGCGAGAGCCGGTAGACGAGCGACATCATGTTGGGAAGCGCCGCTCCGAGGCCGAGGCCCAGAAGAAAACTCGTGGCGGTGAGGAGCCAGAAATTCTCAAAGAGCGGAAAGAGCGCGAAGGCTGTGGCGCTCAGGAAGAAGGTGAGGGCGATCATGTACCATTCGCGCAGCACCTTGAGAAGAAGCGGCGTCAAAAGCCGCACGACGAAGCTCGCCGTCGAGAAGCTCCCGAGCACCCAGCCGATGTCGGAGGGCGAGAGGTTGACGGAAGTGCAGTAGACCGGAATCAGGAGGTTGCCTACTTCCCAGCCGACCGAAACGAGGACGGACGCGATGAGAACGGCACGAAGCGCTTTGTCGGAGAGAAGTTCCGAAGCTTTTCCCCTGACAGCGCTAGCCGCGCGCCGCTTCTTGAGCGGGCGAAGGAGTCCGCGGAACCAGGGTGTGCAGAGAAGAAGAAAAAGAAGAACCGGCAGGACCGAGCACCAGAGGTAGAAACTCGAAAATCCGAGCGCCTCGATGAGGTGGCCCGCAAAGACGGGCGTCACGAGACCGCTTGCCGCCGTCGTCATCGAGAGGAAGGTGAAGGCGCTCGAACGGAATTCCGGCCGGACGACGTCGCCAACGAGCCGTTGCGTGACGGTGTTGACGAGAAGAAACCCGAAGCCCACCGACAGGCAGGCGGCGAAAAGCGGGGCGAGTCCCACGCGGTCGACGGGCAGAAGAAGCGTTTCGATGCCGGCAAAGAGCGTGCAGGCGACGGCGAGCGTAAGCGGCCCCCTCGGTCCCTTGTCGTCCAGCCACCGTCCCGCCTTGACGGCGAGAAAGGCGGGAAAGAGGGCGACGGTCGAGAGCATCAGTCCGATTTCAAGCGGCGTTCCGCCGTGGCGCAAAGCGTCGAGGGTCACGGTGAAACGCATGCCCGTCGTACAGCTGTGCAGTACGAGCAGAATGAGGAGAACTTTTGCCAGCGCCGCGTTCATGGAAAACCGCCCGCGTCCGCGCGAAACGTGACGGACGCACAGAAGTCAAAGAATGAGGTCGTGGCGGATGTGTGACATCCTGAACGACCATTCTCCCTTAAGGATACTCCTCCCGCGTCATTCGGCGTAAGGACTCGTAAAGCTCGGGGACGGTCGGGTTCAGGCTTCGTAACCTGTGAGGCGCAGTACGAAGGGGCGCAGGAGAGGAAGAAGGTTTCTGGCGGCGGAGGTGCGCAGGTAACGTTCGTTCAAGGCTTTCGGTCCGAAGCGGAAACGGTCGATCGCGTCGGCGTCCTTGAAGATGCGGTAGAGAAGCAGTGTTTCGTCGTCGGCGCCTTCTTTGCGGAATTTCTCTTCCGAAATCCGGTCATGACGGTCGTGGCGGGCGATGATGCGCTCGACTCGATCGTCGACATTCCGACCGTGCGCGGACGCGTATTCCCGGTAGTAGGCTGCGGCGCGGTCTCCGTGTCCCACGTCGAGATCGTCGTCGTGACGGCGCGTGTCGTGAAAGACGGCGCAGAGCGCGAGTGCGTCGAGATCGTCGGACGAGACTTCGAGCTCGCGCCCGAGAAGGAGTGCAAAGAGGAGAACGCGCTCGACGTGTTCGGTCGTGTGGCAGACGCTTTCGGAGTGCGAGAAGGTGAGCTCGCGCTGCAAAAAACGGCGCCAGCGCTCGAAGCGCACGCGAAGCGGATCGTCTTCGGACAAAAGGGAAGAGAGGGCGCGGTCGAATTCGATGGGTTCCATGAAGAGCTTCGGAATATTTGCGAAAAAGTGAATTCTTCTATAAAATCTACCATTCTTGTGCCGCGGAAGGATGGCAGAGTGGTTGAATGCACCGGTCTTGAAAACCGGCGTCGGGAAACCGATCAAGGGTTCGAATCCCTTTCCTTCCGCCAGATTTTCAAAGCCGCGGTCTTCGGATCACGGCTTTTTCGTTTGCGGGGACGCGGAATAATGGTGCCGCACCGCCTGAAACGATTCGCAAAACTTTACCGGTTTTACGCAACGTTTGCGCCTTTCTTTCGCTTTGATAATACGGAAAGGAGGGGAAGACGATGCCCGCAGACAATTCGCCGCTTGCCGCGCTCGGCGGCTACAGCAAAAGAGAGGAACTCGCCAACGCCGTGACCCACGGGGTGGCGCTGGTGTTGGCGATCGCCGGTCTTGTGCTTCTCGTCACCTTTTCGGTTCTCGCCGACGCCGGCGCCAAGACGACGGCGAGCGTCGCCGTGTTCGGCTCGGCCATGGTGGTGCTCTATCTCGCGTCGACGCTCTACCACGCGATCCCAAACCGAAAGGCGAAGCGGTGGCTGCAGGTGTGCGACCATTCGGCGATCTATCTTCTGATCGCCGGCTCCTACACGCCTTTTTCGTTGCTCACGATCGGCGGGACGGCCGGGACCGTTCTCTGCGCCGTCGTCTGGACGGTCGCGACGCTCGGCGTCGTGCTGCAGCCTTTTCTCCTCAAGCGGGCCGACTGGCTCAACTGCGTGCTCTATCTCTGCCTCGGGTGGGCCATTACGCCGCTTCTCGGCGATCTGATCGATTCGCTTGCGCCGGGCGGCGTGTGGTTGCTCGCCGCGGGCGGCGTCGTGTACAGTCTCGGCGTCATTTTCTATCTCATCGACCGCATCCCTTACAACCACGCGATTTGGCACGTCTTTGTCCTCGCCGGGACGGCGCTGCAGTTTTTCTCCGTTTTCTTCTACGTTCTGCCGCCCGTCTGAGACAAAACCGCAATCGTTCGCAGAAACGAAAACGCCGCCCGAAAGAAGGCGGCGTTTCCGCATAAACGGCGAACGTTATTTTTCGACTTCGTAGCGAAGCAGCACGGCGCCGCTCGGGAAGGTCTTCACTTCCTTAAAGCGGACGGGAACGGGATCCGCATCGTCGGCACGGCCGTCAAAGAGCGCATTCTGACCCGTGCGTCCGTCAATCCCGGGACCGATCAGAATGCTCACTTCGTCGATGAGGCCCGCTTCGAGAAAGTCCTTGTTGATGCGTCCGCCGCCCACGACCGCGGCCCGCTTCACGCCGAATTCCGAGATGAGGAATTCGAGAGCGCGGGCGAGGGCGACGCGGTCCCTGCCGCAGGCGATCCAGGAAATGCCGAGGCCGTCAAGAAAGGCGAGGTAGGCGCGGCCCACGGATTCGCTCGTGAGGATGAGGCGCGGCGGTTCGTTTTCTTCCGTCTTCTTCCAGAGAAGCGTCCCGTGCGTGTCGATCACGACTTCGTAGCCCGAGGCGTCGACCTTCTTCGAGAAAGCTTCGTGCCCGAGCGCGGCGTCTCCCTCGGGCGCTTCGAATTTGCCCGGGAGCGCGAGCTCGAGTTCGGCCGTCGTGCGTCCCGAAATGCGGGAGGAAACGCAAGGATTATCCGCCCGGGAGAGAGGCGAATCTTGCGCGATTCCCTCGGAAGCTTTCCGAAACCTGCGGCATTCCGTGAAAGCATTCTGTGGAATGCCGCCCCGAAGGCGGTTGCGTCGTGCGAAAATTTTCCAACGTTTTTCAGCAGAAGGAGAGAACATGTCCGACATCGTCCGCGAAATGATCGAAACGCGCCGCGCGCTTCACCGCCGTCCCGAAGAAGGGTGGTGCGAATTCCAGACGACCGCCCTGATCCTCGAGCGCCTTCGCGCGCTCGGGTACGAGCCGCTCTGCGGCACGCGCGTGATCAATCCGAAAGCCGTGATGGGGCGCAGCCCCAAAAAGGTCGAGGCTGCGATCGAACGAGCCCGCGAAGCGGGCGTTTCCGAAGAACTTCTCGCGCGGATGGAAGGCTACACGGGGGCCGTCGCCGTTTTGGAAACGGGACGTCTGGGTCCCGTGACGGCCTGGCGTTGCGACATCGACTGCGTCCTTGTGACGGAATCCTGCGACGCCTCGCACCTTCCGGCGCGCGAGGGCTTCGCCTCGGAGTATCCGGGGTGGATGCACGCCTGCGGACATGACGGTCATGCCGCCGTCGGACTGGCGTTGGCGCGTTGGGTGATGGAGCACAAGGACGAACTCGTCGGCACGATCAAGATTCTCTTTCAGCCCGCGGAAGAGGGCGTGCGCGGCGCCGCCGCCATGGCTGCGTCCGGCGTCGTCGACGACGTCGACAACCTGATCGGTGCGCATCTCGGAACCTTCTGCCGTCAGGGCGAAGTGGGGCTCTGCCGAGCAGGCTTCCTTGCGTCTTCCAAGCTCGACGTGCATTTCCACGGCATTCCTTCGCATGCCGGCGCCGATCCTCAAAAGGGCCGCAGCGCTCTGATGGCCGCCTGCGCCGCCGCGATGATGATTCAGGGGATTCCGCGAAACGGCGAGGGCGATACGCGCGTTGCCGTCGGGACGCTTCACGCGGGCGAAGGCCGCAACGTCACGCCCGTTCATGCGGACATGGAGCTCGAAGTGCGCGGCGAAACGGCCGAGGTGAACGACTACATGCGCGACTCGGTCTACCGAATCGTCGACGGCGTGGCCCGCTCCTACGAAGTAAAGGCGGAAGTGGAGCTTGCGGGCGAGGCGACGACGCTTCCGCTTTGTGAAGATCTTCTGGAGATCGCGGGCGACTGCGCCAAGGACGTGCCCGGCGTCGAAAAGGTGATGCCGATCACGAAGAAGGCTGGAAGCGAAGACTGCACGATCCTCATGCGCCGGGTCGTGGCGCACGGCGGCCGCGCCGCCTATCTCCTCATCGGCGCCGATCAGAACGGCCACCATCGGGCGGACTTCGACATCGTCGACGAGAAGTCTCTTCCCGTCGGACTCGGTGTCGCCGCGAAGATCATCGAACGACTCAACGGCCGCCGCTGACCGCATCCGCAGCGGCTCGACCGTCACATTCGCCCCGGAGAGCAAACGGCCCGCCGGGGCTTCGTTTTTTTACAAAAGGCGGAACTTCATCTCTAACTCGCGGACATCGAAAAAAGCCCGAACCGGGCGAACCGGTTCGGGCTTTCAGGAAGCGGTCTTCAGAGGAGATTACTTCTTGGCGTCGGCGGCCTTGGCCTGCTGAGCGAAGATGTAAGCCTGCTGACCGGCGATGCGGCCGAATACGACGATGTCGGCCTGAGCGTTGCCGCCCAAGCGGTTGCCGCCGTGGACGCCGCCCGTGACTTCACCCGCGGCGAAGAGGCCCGGGATCACGTTGCCCTTCTGGTCGTAGACCTGGGTCTTGGAGTCGATCTTGATGCCGCCCATCGTGTGGTGAACGGCAGGCGTAACGGCGATCGCGTAGAAGGGACCCGTGGCGAGGTCGCGCGGCATGTCGGCGCGGCCGAAGGCGTCCTTCTTGGCGTCCTTGCCCTTCTTCCAGTCGGCCATCGTCTGCTTGAGGACGTCGGCCTTGACGCCCATGGCCTTGGCGATGTCGTCAAGCGTTTCGCCCTTGAGCGTGTAGGACTGCTTGATGTAGCCGTTGGTGGCCTTGAGCGACTTCTGCATGTCGGAGTCGAAGAAGAGATAGGCGATGCCGTCCTTCTGCTTCAGAATGGCGGCCGACACGGCGTCGCGCGTGTCGAGTTCGTTGAAGAAGCGCTTGCCGTCCTTGTTGATGAGGATGGCGCCGTTGCCGCGAACGGCTTCGGTGATCATTTCGCCGACCTTCGGAACGACCGTCGGGTGCGTCTGAATTTCGGTCATGTCGATGAGCGCGGCGCCGGCCTTTTCGGCGACGACGATGCCGTCACCCGTGGCGCCGGGGTGGTTCGTCGTGGCGAAGCCCTTGAGGCGGGGAACGTACTTCGAGACGAGGTCGTTGTTGCCGGCGAAGCCGCCCGCAGCGTTCACCACGGCCTTGGCGTTGATCTTGTAGGAGCCGTCCTTGCCCTTGACGACGAGACCCGTCACGGCGCCCTTGCCGTTCTTCGTGATTTCAACGGCCTGCGTGTTCATGCGCATGTCGATCTGACGGGCCTTGGCGGCCGTGTAGAGCGTGCGGATGACTTCGGGACCCACGAGGGCGCCGCCCGTCGGACGGTGCGTGCGGGGCTGCGAGGCGCCGGCCATCAGGCCCACGTCGCGGAAGTCGCCGCCGAGCGCGAGGAGCCAATCCACGGCGGCGCCGGAATTGTTCACGAGCGTGCGGACGAGTTCGGGATTGTTCTTCCAGTGACCGCCCTTCATCGTGTCGGCGAACATGATTTCGGTGCTGTCCTTCGTGCCCTTGGCCTTCTGAAGCGGCGTGCAGCAGGCGTTCAAACCGCCGGCGGCGCGGACGGTGTTGCCGCCGGGCATCGCCATCTTTTCAACGACGATCACCTTGGCGCCGAGGTCGTGAGCCTGAACGGCGGCGGAAAGGCCGGCACCGCCGGCGCCGATCACGACGATGTCGGCCGTGACGTCTTCAGCGGCGGAAGCGACGCCGAAGGCGGCGCAAAGAGCGGTGGCAAGAAGCAGTTTCTTCATTCGAGATTCTCCCAATTCGAGAAGAAGATTGTTGTAGGACGGGCACGAAACGTCGTGTCCGAGAACTCAAAATAGTAAAGAAACCGAAAGAATCCGCAAGTGTAAATTCCATCTAATTCTTCGCCTGAGCGCAATAAAATGCGACAATGTTCGCCTGATTCCGACGGACAGAAAGTGTGAGCTATTGATCTTTCTTTAAATATAAAACCAGACTATGACCTGGGTACCAAGCGGCCAAAATTTTGCATAGATCAAACGCCGAAGCGCATTTTCCCCGGGCCCTTTTTTAAAACGTACTGTGCGGTCTCTTTTGCGCGCTAGACTGAGACCGCTTTGCTTTTTTAGTGTTATGAACGCAACGAAAACCCTTGCCGCCTTGCTTCTTGCGGCGGCCTCGACCCTCCTCATGGCGGCGGGCAACACGGAAATCGAATCCTTCAACAAAGCCAAGCGGCTTTTGGAGACGAAGGTCTATTACGACCACCGCGTGACGCTCTATTGCGGCGCCGCCTTTGACGATTGCGGCGCCGCCTTTGACGAGCGAAAGAACGTGACGTTGCCCGACGGCTTCACGACGCCCAAGCACGTCAAGCGCGCCCACCGCGTCGAATGGGAGCACGTCGTTCCGGCGGAAAACTTCGGACGCGCCTTCGTCGAGTGGCGCGAGGGGGCGGACGTCTGCGTCGACAACCGGGGCAAAGCCTTCAAGGGCCGCAGGTGCGCGGAAAAGGCAAACGCTCAATACCGTTACATGCAGGCCGACCTTTACAACCTCTATCCCGCCATCGGCGCGGTGAACGCCATGCGCAGCAACTACCGTTATTCGATGCTCGGCGACGGCGTTCCCGCCACCTTCGGCAGCTGCTCGATGAAGATCGACGGGCGCCGCGCGGAGCCTCCTGAAGCGGCGCGCGGCACGATCGCCCGCACGGTGCTCTACATGGCCGACGTCTACCGGGGAGTCTACCGACTCTCGAATCAGGACCGTCGGCTCATGGAGGCCTGGGACCGCCGGTATCCGGTCGACGCTTGGGAGTGCACCCGCGCCCGCCGCATCGAGGCGATTCAGGGCAATCCCAACGAACGCGTGAAGGAAGCGTGCCGACAGGCGGGACTCTAAAGAATGAAAGGACTGTTTCGATGAAACTCACCCAAGGTCTTCTTTTTACGATTGCGGCCGCCTTCGCGGCGACGGCTTCGGCCGAGACGCTCGAAATCGGGGCGCTTCCCGCGGCCGATTCAGCCGTCCTTTACGTGGCCGAGGCCGAAGGACTCTTCCAAAAGGAAGGCCTTGACGTGAAGGTCGTTCCCTTCAAGTCGGCGCTCGAAATCGGCGCAGCCATGCGCGCGGGACGTCTTGACGGTCACTTCGGGGACCTGATGAACGTTTTCACGCAGAACGAAACGGGCATCAAGCAGAAGGTCGTCCTCACGACGACCCATACGCATCCCGAGCAGCGCTGCTTCGGGATGCTCGTTTCGCCCAAGGTGAAGAAGTACGAAAAGCTCGGCGACCTCGACGGGACGAGCACGGCGATGAGCTCGTCGACCATCATCGACTATCTCCTTGACCGCATGAAGGAAACGGAATCCCTTCCCGCGGGCGCCGTGAAGAACCTCGAAGTCAAGCAGATTCCGATTCGCCTGCAGATGCTCCAGAGCGGACAGGTCGAAACGGCGATGCTTCCCGAACCGCTCGTCACGCTCGTCGAACAAAAGGGCGGACGCGTTCTCTGGAACGATTCGAAGCTCGACGAAGCCCTCGCGATCGTCGCGCTCAAGGCCGCCCATACGGATGAAAAGACCGTCGCCTCCTTCCGCCGCGCCGTGGCCGCCTCCGCGAAGCTCATGGAAGAAAAGCCCGACACTTACCGTCCGCTCATGGTGAAGAAGGGCCTTTTGCCGCCGCCCCTTGCGAACAGCTACAAGATGGTCCGCTTCTCGATGTTCGGCACCGCCGACGGTCTGCCGCCGCTTCCCACCGCCGAAGAAGTCCGCCGTGTGGGAGAATGGATGGTTCAAAAGAAGATGATCAAGGCCGTCCCCGCCTACGAAGACGTGGTCGCGCCCTAATTGCCGCAGCATCGCCTCATGTCGCTCACCCTTTGCGTTCGCCGTCTTTCCACGGGCTATGAAAAAGCCCGCCCGATCCTTCGCGGACTCGATCTGACGCTCCCCGCCGGTGCGTCGCTCGCCGTCGTGGGACCGTCGGGCTGCGGAAAGAGCACCTTTCTTTCCACCGTGGCGGGCTTCACCGCCCCCTTGGAGGGCGAAGTCGCCTGGGAGAGCGACGGGCGCGCCGTGCCGCTCACCGAGGTGAAGACGAGTTTCGTCTGGCAGGGGCTGGCGCTGTTCCCCTGGAAGCGCGTCTGGGAAAACCTCACGCTTCCGCTCGTTCTCGGGAAGGCCCCGCGCGCCGAGATCGAGAAAAAGGGGAGGGCGATGCTCGAGGAACTCGAACTCACGGGGTTCGAGCGGCGCTTCCCCGAGTCGCTCTCGGGCGGGCAGCGCCAACGCCTCGCACTCGGGCGCGCGCTCATTTCCTCGCCCGACGTTCTTTTCATGGACGAGCCCTTTTCGGCTTTGGACGCGCTCCTTCGCGAGCGTCTGCAGGATCGGGTGATCGAACTGCGCCGCCGCCACGGCTGCACGATGCTTCTCGTGACGCACGACATCGCGGAGGCCGTGGTGCTCGCTTCGCACATCCTGATCCTCGGACGAAAGGGCGTCATGGAACTCTTTGAAAATCCCGCGTATTCGCTCGAGCGTCCCGACCGCGAGTCGGAAGACTACTTTCGGGCGCTCAAGCACGTGCACGCGGTGCTTCGTTCCGAACGGGGAGGCGAATGATGAAGACGATCCTTCGGTACCTCGCGGGTTTTCTCGTTCTCGGACTTCTCTGGCACGCGGGAAGCGTTCTTCTCGGGGAAGAACTCCTGCCGCGCCCGGTCGCGACGACCGCGCTCTTTCTCGAGCGCCTCGCCACCGCCGAATTCTGGGGACACATCGGCATTTCGTTCGCGCGCCTTCTCGCGGGACTTTTCGTCGCGCTCGCGACGGCGCTCCCGCTCGGGCTTCTCATGGGGCACTGGCGGCTCTTTGACGGCGCGACGAGTCCGCTTCTTTTCATCACCTATCCGATTCCGAAGATCGTGCTCCTTCCGGTCTTTTTCACGCTCGTGGGGCTCGGAGACGCCTCGCGCGTCCTCCTCATCGCGCTTACGGTGGGGTACCAAATGCTCGTGATTCTGCGCGCGACGGCGCAGGCGCTCGATCCCTCCTATCTGCAGGCCTTCCTGAGCATGGGCGGAACGAAGCTCGAAGCCGTGCGGCACGTCTATCTTCCGGCGCTGTTGCCGAGTCTCTTCACGAGCCTCAAGGTGGCGAGCGGTACGGCGATGGCGGTCCTCTTCCTTGCGGAGAGCTTCGCGACGACCTCGGGCCTCGGCTACCTCATCATGGACGCCTGGGGAATGGGCGACGTCGAGGGGATGTTCGTCGACATTCTCGCCATGAGTCTTCTCGGACTCTTCTTCTACCTAGCGCTCGGCCTTCTCGAACGGATCTTCGTCCCCTGGTGGGGGGCGAACTGAGATTCAGATTTTTTGCGCCTCCTTTCGGCTAGAATGTCGGGCGATTCCTTCAATTCCCCCTCGAAAGGAAACTCAACGTGTTCAAACAGTCCCTCTGGGCTTTGGCGGCGGCCGCGCTTTTTTCCTTCATGGCCGCCTTCGTGAAGCTCTGCTCGGATCAGCTCGGCCCCCTCGAGCTGGTCTTCTACCGTTCCCTCTTCGGCGTGATTTCCATCGCGCTTTTTGTTTATAAGAGCAAACTCTCGGTGCGCACGCCCTACCTCTGGGGCCACATCAAGCGCTCGGTGCTCGGCACGCTTTCGGTCGCGCTTTGGTTCTACGCGATCGGAAAGATGACCTTCGGCACCTGCATGACGCTCATCTACACGACGCCGCTCTTCATGGCGGCGAACTTCACGATCCTCGCCTTCATGCGCCGCGAGCGCGCGCCCTGGGTTCTGATCCTCTCGATTCTCGTGGGCTTTACGGGCGTGACGGTCGTGCTGCAGCCGAGCTTCAATCAGGGCGAATTGATTCCGGCGCTCGTCTGCCTATTCGTTTCCTTCATCGACCTTCTTGTCTATTGGCAGATGAAGGAGCTCGGCAACTTGAAGGAACCTTCCTGGCGCATCGTCTTTTACTTCACGATCTTCGGAACGGTCTTCGGGGCGCTGGGCGCGGTCGTCTTCGACGGCGGCATGCACGTTCCGACGGGCATGACGATCGTCGGGATTCTCGGGATGGGCGCCTGCGCGACCCTGGGACAGATCTGCACGACGCGTTCCTACGCCTACGGGAACATGCTGCTCTCGTCCTGTCTGGGATTCTCCGCGATTCCGTTCTCCGCTCTCATCAGCTACTTCCTCTTCGGCGAGGCGCAAAGCGTTGTGGCCCTGGTCGGCATGAGTCTCATCATCGCCGCGGGCATGACCGCGTCCGTTTCGACGAAGCGCGCCGAGATGAAGAAGACTGAAGTCCAAAAGACCGCATAAGCCTATGCAGGGCTTTGCCGCAACGTGCGGCGAAAGATAATTCTTTTGAGAACGGCTCCGAGATTTTCGGGGCCGTTTTCCTTGGAGAAAAGGAGAAGAAAAAGAAAAGCGGTAAAGAAAAGGCGACTATTTTTCCTATCTTAACGGCGCGTTAATCTTCATGACGTAACGTCTGTGTGATAAGGGCGGCGCCCCTCGCCGCCGAACGACAGGAACATGAAAATGAAGATCCAAGCTCTCCTTGCCGTCGCCTGCGCCGGCCTTCTCGCAGCACCGGGTTTCGCCTGCGCGGCCGATGCCCAGTCCTCCGCCGCGCAACCCGCGCAAGTCAAGCCCATGCGCCAGCCGATTCCCCTCTCCCTCGGCCGCGTCGCCAAGGTGCTCGGCCAGCCCGGCGTCTACCTATACGACTGCAACCCCGAAGACATCTATTCGCAGAGCCACATCAAGGGTTCGATCCACGCGAACGTGGAAAACTGGTGGAACCTCCTGCCGGAAGACAAGGAAAACTCCTACGTGATCCTCTACTGCATCAACCGCATGTGCACGGTTTCCTATGAAGCCGCGCTCGTCGCGATTGAAAAGGGCTACCGCAACGTCTACGTCATGCCCGACGGCATTCAGGGCTGGGTCTCGAACGGCTACGAGTTCGAAGGCACGGGCCGCCACGACCGCGGTCTTGAAGAAGCCCGCCGCGCCCGTGAAGCGCGCAACAAGTAATGGGGAGACAGTGAGATGAAACCGAATTTTCTTTCCGGATTCCTGATGGTCGTCGTCGGCGCGCTCGTCGCCTTCGCCTCGCTCTTTTGGCTTCCGCACTGCGGAGGGGAAACGCCGATGCGTTGCGTCTGGCTTCTTCGCGCCGCAACGGGCGTGGGCTTCATGATCCTCGTTTCGGGCGTCGTCATGAAATTCGTCGCCGCGAAGACGGCCGCGGGCATTCAGATCGGGAACGTTCTCATGGGACTCCTCCTCATCGCGCTCGCCACGGTGCTCATCGGCACCTGCCCGAACCCGATGATGGCCTGCCACCGCGTGACCGATCCGGCGCTCATCGTGATCGGTCTCGTCGTCGCCCTGATTGCGGCCGCGGACGCCTGGCGTCTCTCGAAGAAGGCCTGATTTCTTCCGATTCTTCGTGCGCAACCCCGAATCACGGGGTTGCGCCGTTTTTCCCGAGGAGCCGCCGTGCAGCCCTTGAGTACCCTACGTCTTGCGCTTGCCAATCTTGCGCAGAAACCCTTCCGAACGCTTTCGCTCTCCCTAGTCGTTGCGATCTTTACCTTCATGCTCTACGCGGGCTCGATGGTGTCGGCGAATCTGGAGTCGGGGATTCAGTCGCTCTCCGCCCGCATGGGGGCGGATCTTCTCGTCGTCCCGCAGGGTGAAGGCAAAAAGATCGAAAGCGTACTCCTTCGTGCGAATCCCTCCACCTTCTACCTCGACGCGGGCATGCTCGAAGTCGTGAGGAAGGTCCCCGGCGTCGCCCAGGCTTCGGGGCAGCTCTTCATTTCGTCGCTCGACGCACAGTGCTGCACGGTGAAGGTGCAGCTCATCGGGATCGATCAGGAAAGCGACTTCGTCGTGGCGCCCTGGCTGAGGACGCAGGTCGAGCGTCCGCTCGTCGGCAACGAAGTGATCGTGGGCGACTACATCTTCGGAGCGATCGGTTCGAAGATCAAGTTCTACGACCAGGAATTCACCATCGTCGGACGTCTTGAACCCACGGGGATGGGCTTTGACTCTTCCGTCTTCATGACGATGGAGGCCGCCCGCCGCATCGCCCGCATCGCTTCGCCCGAAAAAGCCGAAGAAATCGACCGTTCCTACAGTGCGGTCCTCGTGCGCGTCAAGCCCGGGGTCGACCCGATTTCGATTTCCGACGGCATGCTCGATCAGCTCGGCCTCGGCGCCAACGTCAACTTCGTCTTCGCGTCGAACATGATGTCCGACACGAGCGCGAAACTGCAGCGCATCACGGGCGGTCTTTACGGCGCGGCGGCCGGGGTCTGGTGCGTGGCCGCGATCGTGATGTTCATCGTCTTCTTTTTCGCCTTCAACGAGCGGCAGAAGGAGTTCGCGACGCTTCGCGCGCTCGGCGCCCCGAAGTCGAAGGTGATTTCGCTCGTGCTTACCGAATCGATTCTGATGAGCCTCATCGGATCGGTCTTCGGGATCGGGTTCGGCGCGCTCGTCGTCTCGCTCTTTGCCGACACGATCGCCGATCTGATCGATCTTCCCTATCTCACGCCTTCGACCGCGATGATCGCGACGACGGTGCTCGTGAGCTTCGCGGCGGGAATCGTGACCTGCCCGATCGCCTCGCTTCAGACCGTCTGGCGCATCGGCAAGCGTGACATCTACACGTCGCTCAGAGAAGGAGAATGACCGTGATCGAACTCAAAACCGTTGGAAAACGCTACGAGCGCGGCGGCCGTCCCTTCTGGGCGCTTCGCAACGCTTCGCTCACCGTGGCCCCGGGGGAATTCGTGACGCTCTTCGGGCGCTCGGGCTCCGGAAAGTCGACGCTTCTCAACATTCTCGTGGGTTTGCTCAAGCCCACCGAAGGCGACGTCCTCTTTGAAGGAAAGTCGATTCTCGAAAAGTCCGACGCCGAAATGTCGGCGATCCGCAACAGCATGATCGGCTACGTTCCGCAGGGCGCGGGGATTCTCTCGACCCTCACGGTTCTCGACAACGTGCGCCTGCCGTGGTATCTCTCGGCGCGAGGTGCCGAACCCGAGGGGAGGGCGCAGGAACTTCTCGAGACTTTCGGTCTCGGGGATTTGGGTGCGCAGTACCCGTCCGCGCTCTCGGGCGGGGAGCTTCGCCGCGTCGCGATCGCGCGCGCCCTCATGTGTTCGCCCCGCGTGATCGTCGCGGACGAACCGACGTCGAGCCTCGACAGGGCGTCCGCCGCGAACGTCGTGAAGGTCCTTCGCGAGCTCGCCGACAAGGGAACATCCGTTCTCATGGTGACGCACGACGAGTCGAGTTTTGCGCTCAGCGACCGTTTCTATGAAATGGAGGCCGGATGTCTCTCGGAGCGTCCGAAGGCTTAAGCCCGAACAAACATTTGCGCGCTAGGATGCGCACAAACCAAACAAACCATTCGCGACGGGGAGCCCCGTCGAAAGGGAGAAAAACAATGCTTCGTCGTCAAATCCTGACGCTCGCCGCTTCGGCGCTCGCTCTCGGTTCGCTCGCCTTCGGCGTGCAGGCGGAAGAACTCAAGGACCCCTTCCCGGTGAAGGGCAAGGTGACCGTCGCCGATTTCGGCGCCAAGTGGTGCGCGGGTTGCCCCGAAATGGAAAAGATCATGATCGAACTGCAGAAGGAGTACGGTGACCGCGCCGCCTTCGTCGTGGTAGACATCGACAAGTATCAGGGCATTGAAAACAAGTACCTGATCGAGCAGCTCCCCTCGCAGATGTTCTTCGACGCCAAGGGAGAACCCATCTGGATCCATACGGGTTCGCTCTCTAAGGAAGAGCTTCGCGAACGCGTCGACATCCTTCTCGCGGGACCGCAGAAGTAATTTTTCGGAAAAAGGGACGTTCTCGACGGGGCGTCCCTTTTTTTGTGCTTCTTTCGCATGTCGTTCGGTGATAGGGAAAAACTCTCACGGGTACGGGGAAAACTGTATAGAATGCGCAGGAGCCTTTTTGGGACAACCGTTCCCTCATTTGGAGATGCACAAGAAATGACGCAGTCGACCCCCGCTTACAAGCGAATTCTGTTGAAACTTTCCGGTGAAGCCCTGATGGGTGAAGACCAGTTCGGGATCAACCGTAAGGTTCTTCAGCAGACGGTGGAAGAAATCAAGTCGATCGTGGAAATCGGCGTGGAAGTGGGGATCGTCGTGGGCGGCGGCAACATCTTCCGCGGCGTCGCGCTCGGCGCGACCGGCATGGACCGCGCCACGGGCGACTACATGGGGATGCTCGCCACGGTGATGAACGCCATGGCTCTTGCGGACTGCTGCCGCAACAACGGCCTCGACGCCCGCGTGCAGTCGGCTCTGCATATGGAGCAGGTGGCCGAACCCTACATCCGCGGCAAGGCCCTCCGTCATCTTCGCCTCGGCCGCGTGGTGATCTTCGCCGCGGGCACGGGCAACCCCTTCATGACGACCGATACGACGGCGGCGCTTCGCGGCGCCGAAATCGGTGCGGAAGTCGTCCTCAAGGCTACGAAGGTCGACGGCATCTACACGGCCGACCCGAAGCTCCATCCCGACGCGACGATGTTTGACGAACTCACGTTCGATCAGGCCCTTCGCGCGAACCTCAAGGTGATGGACGCCACGGCCTTTGCGCTCTGCCGCGAACAGCACCTCCCGATCAAGGTCTTCAACATGACCAAGCACGGCGCCCTGAAGCGCGTCGTCCTGGGTGAAAAGGAAGGCACGCTTGTTCACAGCTGATCGTCTGTTACACGGGAAAAACCCGTGAGAGAACCGCCCTTGCGTCGACCGCGGGGCGGTTTTCGTGTAGTATTGGTGATCCTTTGAGGCGAAACCCCTCTCTTTCGGGCGTTTTGCCTATTGATCGGCACTCGGGGAGGGTCTCGGGTGCGATAAAATTCAAGAAGTACAGTTTTGGAGTTTCGACATGTCCGTTTCTGAAATCATTGCTCAGACCGAACACAAGATGAAGGCGACGGTGGAGCACACCCGCGAAGAATTCGTGAAGATCCGTACGGGCCGCGCCTCGACGGGCCTGCTCGACCAGATCAAGGTGGACTACTACGGCTGCCCGACGCCGCTCAACCAGGTGGCGCAGGTCGGTGTGGGCGACGCCCGCACGCTGACGGTCCAGCCCTGGGAAAAGAACATGGTCAAGGTCGTGGAAAAGGCGATCCGCGATTCCGACCTCGGTCTCAACCCGGCCACGTCGGGCGACGTGATCCGCGTTCCGTTGCCCCCTCTCACCGAAGAACGCCGCCGTGAACTCTCGAAGGTCGTGCGCGGCATGGGCGAAGACAGCAAGGTTGCGATCCGCAATCTGCGCCGCGACGCCAATACGCACGTTGAACGCCTGACGAAGGACAAGGAAATCTCGGAAGACGACGAACGCCGTGCCGAAACCGAAGTCCAGAAGCTCACCGACAAGTACGTGGCGGAAATCGACAAGGTCGTAGCGGACAAGGAAAAGGAAATCATGACGGTCTAAGACCGGAAGATTTCGGCATTCCGAAAGAGGCGCGAGTCGGCGTTGGCCCCGCGCCTCTTCTCGTTTCAGCTCTCCCGCGTCTATTTTCTTTTGTTGCCGAAAGGCTCTTCGGCAAAGACCGCTAACAAGTGCGGGGCTCGCCCGGCGCTTTCCTTTTTTATACTTCTCCTCCGAACACATTCGAGGGATTTTCATTCATGTCCGATACTTCGACGCCGCGTCACGTCGCCATCATCATGGACGGCAACGGACGGTGGGCCAAAAAACGTTTTCTGCCCCGCGCCGAAGGGCACCGTCAGGGCGTAAAGGCTCTGGAGAAGGTCGTGCGCCGCGCCGGCGAACTGGGGCTTTCCGCACTCACGGTTTTTGCCTTTTCGTCGGAAAACTGGCGTCGTCCCAAGTCGGAAGTCGACATGCTCATGAAGCTTTTTGCGCGAGGTCTCAAAGAGTGGGCGGATCCCTTGTCGGAAAAGGGCGTGCGCCTTCGTGTGATCGGCGACCGTTGCGCCTTCCCCGACGAAGTCCGAGAGTCCATTGCGCTCTGTGAGGCGAAGACCGCGGGCGGCAAGGGCATGGTCCTTTCGATCGCCGCCAACTACGGCGGACGCTGGGATCTTGTGCAGGCGGCGCAACGCGCGGCCGCGGAGGGCGATCTTACGGCGACGGGAATTGAAAAGCATCTCACGCTCGCCGACCTCCCGGAAGTGGATCTGCTGATCCGCACGGGGGGAGAGCAGCGCATCTCGAATTTTCTTCTTTGGCAGTCGGCCTACGCGGAGCTCTATTTTGACAAGGCACTCTGGCCCGACTACGACGAGGCGCACCTCGACGCCGCGATCGATTGGTTCCACGGTCGAGAACGCCGTTTCGGCATGACGTCCGAGCAGATCCGAGAAGGCGCGACCGGACTTTGATCGTCTACTTCGCCTTCCTTTGCCTTTCCGTCATGAACCGGTGTGAACCATTTTTTATGACTGAGACGCAGGTCAGAAGAGGACGTCGAACCCCGCGCGGCGGGCGGCGAGAAGCGCTTCCGTGCGGTTCGAAGCGCCGAACGCGCGATAGATCGCGGCGACGTGGGTCTTCACGGTGCCTTCCGAAAGATTGAGTTCGCGGCAGATGCGCTTGATGGGCGCGCCCTGGGCGAGAAGGTGCAACACGTCCTTCTGACGCTCCGTGAGATGCACGGGTTCGGCGTCGTCGGTACGGGGAATGTGCTTGACGGTCTGCGTGAAGAAGCCCGCGCGCTGATTTTCGGCGAGAAGCTTCGTCGGGATGTAGACGCCGCCCTTCATGACGAAGTCGATGGCGGTCTCGAGCATGTCGGTGTCAAGCGACTTTGGCACGAACCCCGCGGCGCCCAACTGCAGGACGCGCATGATGCTCTGCTGATCGACGAGTCCCGAGAGAACGAGGATCTTGAGCATGGGCATGCGGTTGACGATCTCTTCCATGAGTTCCGTTCCCTTCACATCGGGAAGCGAGAGGTCGAGGATGAGAAGGTCGGTGCTTTCGCCGTGCTCGTCGATCAGGGCGAGCGCTTCAGCGGCGTTCGCCGCCGTATGGACCTCGGCCTCGGGGTCGCGGGTCTGAAGGAGCATGGAAAGCGCCGTGGTGACAAGCGCGTGGTCGTCGACTACGAGATATTTCATTTTCTTGTAAGCGGACGTCGGGCGTCCGATAGCATCAACGACGGAAAGTGTAGCGCAGGGAAGGGCGCGTAGGGCGCGGGAAAAAGGTCGATTCGCAACCGTTCGCAACCGAATCACGGCAGTTCGCGCACGATTTCGCGAAGTGCGTCGACGGCCGGCCGCAAAAGCTTTGCGGTCGGGATGCCGCGCCTCTCAAAGATCGCAAGAAGCGTCTCGTAGTACCAGAGGATCGCTTCGCCCTTGTCGCGAAGCGAGGGTTCGTCCTTCACGAACTTGAGTAAGACGTCGGGCCCGTGCTCGCGCAGGTCGATGAGAAGGGAGCGCAGATTGTGAAGCTTGTCCGCCGCGCAGATGACGAGGGCCTCGCGCTCGAGAGGCGTGTCCTGCGAGCAGTGCTCAATGTAGCGGTGCTTGCGCGTGCGCCAGGATTCCTTGTGACCTTCGGCGTCGGGAAGGCCGTCCGTGCAGGCGACGACGAGCGCGAGGACGTGTTCGCCCAATTCCGCTCGGATTTCGTCGCTCCACGAGACGCCCGCGTCTTCCAGAACGTCGTGCAGTAGCGCGGCGCACACCTGGTCTTCCGAACCGCCCGACTCCATGACGAGCGCCGCCACGGCGAAGAGGTGCGAGAGGTAGGGGACGTCCGACCCCTTGCGGGTCTGATGGTTGTGAGCGCGTCGTGCAATGTCGGCGGCGCGCGTGAGACGGTCGGAAAAGGGCATGGCGTCCTCGAATCGGTTCGGATTTTGGAAATCTAGCGCAATCTTGGACACCCGAACATACTGCGTCCTACTCAGTTCTTTTGCGCGAGCGACTCGACCTTCGCGTTCGTGATCCCGCCCGTTTCCTTCCAGAGGGCGATCCAGGCGTAGATGCGGGGTGAGTCGGGAAGGATGACCGAAAGGGCGAACCTCTTGCCTTCGGTCCGAACGATGCGCTGATGCGGGCCGAAGGGCGTTTCCGCAAGCATGCGCGCGAGCGCCGGGTTCGTGAAGGTGAAGCTCAGACGAACCGGGTTCTTCCCGTCCTGCGGAACGGGCAGCGTCTTGGCGGCGTCCGCAAGACGAAAGCCTTTGGGACGAAGGGCGGGCTCCGCCAGAACTTCGGCAGCGGTCAGACGGTGGAGCGGCACGTGCCGGACCTTGCCGTCCTCGGCAAGATAGAAGAGGTGAATCCGCACGCAGTGGTGCACGACCCCGAGGGGCGAGGCGACGAGCCGGTTCTCGGTCCCTTCGTCGTCTCGATAGGAAAAGACGAGCTTGGCGTTCCGAAAGAGGGCGGTTGCAACGGCGTCGAGCACTTCGGGCACCAGGAGCGGGGGCGTCAAAAGGGGCAGATCCGGAATCACCGCGACGCGGCGCCTCGCTTCTCGGTCCTTCAGGCGCTCAAAGCGCTCGTTCATCACTTCCTGCGCTTCTTCGCCGACCTCTTCGTCGAGGCGAAGAAGAAGTGCCGCGCCGAGCGACTCGTCGGTGAGCCGCATGAGAAGGGCGTCTCTCGGCGACAGTTTCGCCGAGGCGAGCGTTGCCGGAGCGGCGAGACGATAGCCGTAGGGCTTGTGATCGGCATTGCGCTCAACCCCGTAGACGGGCGTTTCGGACATGATCTTGAGCGTTCGCTGCAGCGACCTCAGCTGCACCGAGACGCCTTCGGCGGCGAGGCGCCTCGCCAATTCGGCAGCCGTGACGTAGGCGGATCTCGAGAGGAGCCGAAGAATCGTAAGAACGACGGTCGTGCACACGGGTAGGGAATCGGACATGGTTCGGCCTTTCGAAAGAAAGAGGGGGCTATTTCCCAAAACTGGTAGGTTTTGCTGTCTCGCTATCAGTCAAACAGTATCCATAGCCATCGCTTAGGGATAGGATTGAGCAATTCCTTGCTCGTCCCTTGATACGGAATTCCGGAAGGATTAGTACGACACTTCCGTCGTTGGACGGAAAAGCTCTGCCCGTCCAAATGCCGGGATGCTTCCCTTTTTGAACAGTCATACGCACCAAGTCTCCCAATCCGACGCCGTGCGGACGCTTCGTCCGCATGAAGTGGCAGATCGGGAAACCGAACTTGTCGGTTCTCGTCCGCTTGTACTGCCCGCGACCCGTGCAGGACACGTTCAGCACCTTCATGCACGAATCGTACGACACGCCGTTGATTCGACCGACGCAGAGCGCATCGAACCAGTGTTCCTTCGGCACGCCGAAGCAGTGACGATTGTACTTGGTCAGAGCGCCGGAGCCGGTCCGGATCGGCAGGCCTGTCGCACGCAGGGCTTCGAAAAGCGCCCACCGGGTGGCGTTGACCGATGCGGCGTCTCTCAATGGTGTCTTGAGCCGCTTTCGAATGCGGGCCAGAAGCTCGGGCTTCCCTTTGAGGAATTCCTCAATAGGCCTGGCCCCCTTCTTTTGGTTGCATTCGACGCACGCGATCGCCAGATTAGAAAGACGGTTGGAACCGCCTCTCGCCTTCGGAACGATGTGCTCCACGTTGAGCGGCACACCGCTCTTTGCGCAGTAGACGCACCTGCGTCCGAACTTCTCCAGGAGGTACTCCTTGAGTTCATAGCCGGCAAGTTCGCCCTGCTGATACTCGACGCCGGAGATCTCCGGGTTCTGCATCCTCTGCGTGTCAAACTTCACGAGTTCCTGAGCAATCCCGCTCACGGGCGCGAGCCTGCGAAGACGGTTGACCCAGGAGAGCGTGGTGTCGACGCGGTGTTGAAGAGAAGGCGGCAGCCATCCCTTCGGTTTACTTCGGTTCAGGAACCGGGAAGCGCGATAGCGGAGATTACGGCTCCTGCGGCCGCGCCGCAACTGACGCCGAGACGTCAGGGCATCGCGGATCGCGGCTCCGCGGTGCTTAAGGTTAATGAAGTAGAGCGCATGATGCGTTTCTTCCTCATCCTCTCGAACGACCGCGATGCCGGTCTCCTTCGAGCCTGGATCGACCTTCACGACGACCTTCTGCACGACCGAATCGGCAAGCGACCGGTCGACGATGCGGATCGTGAAGGGTTGCAGTTTGTGTACGCGGGCCCTGCCGGCCTTCAGGAGCTTTCTCGCTCTTGCGGGCCCGCAGGGCATCAGCGGTTTGTGGTCCTTGTCCAGGACAAAGACTTTCATCATGTTTGTTTACCTTACGGTTACTGACGAACTCCTTGCGGAGCGCGCCGTGCCAAATCGAGATGTTCCCCTCGCCAATGTCAACGACCAGCGTTTCCAGCGGCAGACCGTTTCGTGCTTTCCCACAAGCTTGTCTGCGTCTGTGCTTTCAGGGTCCGGAGCTGAGGAAGCACCCCGGAGTGAGTCTTGTTGCATGTCGTCAACGTAGCAATGAGAGGAAAGAGCAAGCTCAGACCGCTCACTGCTGAGGCTGGGCTATCGAACCGGTGGGCTGTGCCTACCAGTTATGGGAAATAGCCAAAGAGGGTTGGGATGGAGAGGAACGTCGTCGGTGCCTCAAGCAACATCATGAGCGCAGCATGCGACACCACCCGTCGCATTCGGACATTCCTCTCTTTCCTTCATTCTCTCGAAGGTATGCGACGGCTCATGTCGCACGAAAACCAAGGTGCCCGAGCGTCTCCACCCGTACGCAAAACGGTGAGGAAAAGCGTATCGAAGGCTGATTTGAGGACTATCGAACTATCTGTATCGAAAGAAACCCTCTATCTAAAAGAAGGAGCGGATTCTCGTTTCAAAGGATGTGGCGCTGTGGAGTCAATCCGCGCCAAGGGTTTGAAGGGGGGATGCGGTGCGGGAAAAAAGCGATCGCATGAAATCGGGAAACGGGATCGCGATCATCTTGGCGACCATTCCGGCCCTATTGGTCAATTAATTCTCTTGGGATACTCTAGCAGGGAAAAACGGGAGAACAGGCGCGGAGAATTTGAACGGACGCATTTTGAACGACATTGCCTTCTTCTCTCGCTATCCCTCCCGAACGGGAACTGAATCGAAGAAAGGGGTGCGCAGGACGACTCCGCTCTAACCCTCGCGGGAAGCGGAATTGAGGGGTTTGTCCTAGATCTTCCGTCTTTGTAAATAATCGCAATATTTGCCGTGAAATTCTTATAGAATCATCTGAGAGGCGGGCCACTCCGCTATTCTCTGCCCAAGGGCGAATGGTCGTCCGCAGTGCAATTTTCTTGGAGGATTCCTACATCATGAACAAGGCTGAACTGATCTCCGCGATTTCTGCCGAGACCCAGATGACGAAGACGGCGGTTGAAAAGGTCATTAACGCCTATATCCGTGTCGTGACCGACGAACTCGCCCAGGGCGGCGTCGTCAACATGTCCGGTTTCGGCAATTTCTCCGTTGCCGACCGTGCCGCCCGTACGGGCCGCAACCCCTTGACGGGCGAAGCCGTCCATATTCCCGCCCGCCGTGCGCCGCGCTTCACGGCCGGCCAGGCGCTCAAGGACGCCGTTCGCTGATCGAATCCATTACGGACGACCATCAACGAAACGGCACCCGATCCGGGTCGATTCGGGGGAGTGAAGCCCGGAGGCGCGTTTCAGATCGCTTGATCGGCTTCTCGCCGCTTCGGCGGCCCCGCCCGCGACGAGGCGATTGTTGAAACGGCGCAAGGACGCTTGATCGACAAGACGGGAAGAAGGATTGCCGGTCCATTCTTCCTGCGTGCTGCGGCACGGCTGACGCAAGTCGGTCGTGCCGTCAGTGTTTTTTGAGCCCCGACTCTCGCCTCCGAAATTGTGATCGATTTTCCGTAACTATCGATCTCGTCTCCCCCTGATCCA
>UQYG01000003.1 GCA_900545275.1 uncultured Sutterella sp. | reverse complement strand
CGGGCGGATGGTATCTCATCCCCTCGATGAAGTTCATGTCGATGGCGCAGTGCTGTCTCCTCGGCTTCACGGTCGCGCTCCTCATCTACATCGTCCTCTTCTCGGGGATGATCGTGAAGCGCCGCACGGACGCGCAGAAGTAACCAGCCAGGTTCTCCCTCTCGATACGGCCGCCCGTTTCTCCCTCGGGCGGCCGTTTCGTTTTGGCCTCTCCCGCCCGCCGGCCGCATCCGCTCCCGTCCCTACACGAAGAGTGTTTGATTTGGAGCATGACTGCAATCCCGACGTTACCCGCGTGCCGCGATGCGGTGAACCGCAGGAACCCGCGTTCGTCCATCTTTCCTGAACAGGAAACCCGGCCAAGGCCGGGTCTCCAATGGATACACCAGTGTTTCGGCAATACGGTTACCAGACGTACCTCATGGAAACGTTGGCGATCCAGTTGCTTTCGACTTCACCGCCGGTCGTCCGGCTAAGGTCGACGGCAGCATTCCAATTGGGCGTAATGCGGAAGGTGCCGCCCACGCCGTACTCAAACCAGGTGTCGCCGAGGTCTTCGCCGATGTCACTGCTTACGGCGCGTGACCGGATGTGTCCGTCCGCTTCACCCTTGAAGTCGTGGTTGACGGAAGCCTTGGCATAAAGAGCGCCGCGATTTTCAGGGAACGTGAAGCCCGCACGAAGACCGACACTGCCGATCAAGGCGTCGAAACTGTCCAAGTCGCCCTCGACGTTTTGAGAACTGAAGGAATCGCTGTCAAAGTGCGCGTAAGAGAGTGCGACCTTAGGTTCGACAAACGACACGCTGCCGACGGCGAATCGATGTCCGGATTCCAGCGAAAGCCCCCCAGCCGTTTTGTTTCCAATCGACGTCGAATGCACCGAATCGGTAGTCTGTTTCGGCACGCATGTAGCGAACTGCTGTTCCAACATAGGCTCCCGACTCGAAATTTCGCAGACCGTAAAGCGAGAACACATAGGTTTCACCCTCGGCGTCCGCTGCGGCGAGATCATCGATATCGCTGTCGACGTACGTGAAGGAGCCGCCCAAAACCCAGGCGTCGACCGCACCGTCAAAGCCGAGTTCTACCGACGCATCCTGAGAATGGGCACCGGAGCCGTAGCGCATTTCCTGACCGGAAATGCTTGCCCAACCTCCAACCATACCCTGACCGCCGTCTCGAATGACTTGCAGGCGATCCGGCAGGCCGGACGATTGCTTCTGCAGCAAACGCGCACGCAGGGCTACGGCCGAACGAAGATCTCCCGTATTTCGGCTTTCGGTTGTTCTAACGACCAATTTGCCCTCAGAGTCGAACGTTCCCAATACTTCACCGGACACGAACCCCTCTTCTGCACGGATGTAGTCCACGCCGTCGGGGGTACTGACTTCTTTGGCGAGTTCGGTTATCAGCGCCGTCTTGTCGCTCATGCTCTCGTTGAGCGTGGAGGCGGCGACGATCCCGATCTGACCGTCGACACCGGCGCTCTTCGCGACCGTCGCAACGGTGCCGTTGTGCAGCGTGTCGGTGTAGAAGACCGTCTCGCAGGAAGAGGCCTGCAGATTCGTGATGGTGAGCTGCGTGTCGGTCGACAACTTGCTGATGTCGATCGTTCCTCCGTCTGAGACAATTTGGTTCACAGAACTCTCCTGATTGCCGGCAAGCGTCCACGTGCCGCCTTGAAGTGCAACTTTGACTTTTCCCAGGGAACTGGTGTTGTAGACGCTCTGAATAGCGTCGCCGGTCCAGGAACTGCCTTCCTTCAGCGTGACATCGACGGTGGCGCCGCCGTTGCCTTCGGCATTTCCCACCCATGTAGAGCCGTTGCCCATGGACAACGTGACTTTGGAATAAGCCGCACCCCAACGTTCCGCCTTGACGTCGCCTTGAATGTTCAAGGGAGTCGTTTCATCGGAAGACAGAGAGATCTGACTTCCTCTGTTTGCGTACACGGCCAAATGATTGGAGGTAATCTGACCGCCGTGCGTCGCCGTAATTGAAGCGGAAACATCAGCTCGAAGTGCAGACGTTTCCTCGTCCGTGCCTTCTGCAGAAACATTGAGCTTGCCGTTGAAGGTAGCGGCCTGCGACGAACCCGTTGCGTAGACGCCGTAGGCGCGACCGTTCGCGGCCTTCGCGGTAATATCGACGTCTCCCCCGACATTTACCTTGCCTTTGTTGATGTAAATGCCATCAGCCTCTTCGCCTTCTGCGGTTATGCGAAGAGCCTTCTCGAAGCTGACCGTTTCGCCGTTTTGATTTTTAACGTAGAGACCTCGTGCATTGCCAGTCAGAGTACTGCTCTCAATATCCGCGTCGCCCGTTACGATCAATGCGGAATTGTCCAGGTAGACGCCGTCCGCAGCCGTTGCGCCGGAAGCTCTCAGGTTCAAATTTCCGGCAGACAAAGTTGCATTTCTAAGATTGACGCCTGT
This sequence comes from uncultured Sutterella sp., assembly GCA_900545275.1. Classification (GTDB taxonomy): domain Bacteria; phylum Pseudomonadota; class Gammaproteobacteria; order Burkholderiales; family Burkholderiaceae_F; genus Sutterella. The sequence continues at coordinate 199,148 of UQYG01000003.1, read as the reverse complement.
CGCATCGTCTTCAGTCGACTCGGCGATAACCTTGAGGCTTTCTCTGGCACTGAATGTAATGCCGGTGTTCGTGCCCGAGTTGGTTGTGCGCGCGAGGTCAATGCCTACAGCGGACTGAGTACCGTACGCTTCCACAATGGATTGGCTGTAGTGAATCGAAATTTTTGCATCGTCGGGATCGTTATGGTAGCGGTTGCTGATGCCCGTCGCCGAACCAGTACCGGTTGCCTTGACGGTAAGTCGCGTGCCCTCCATCGTGAAGTTCACCACCTCATCCCGAGCAGGATGATAAAAGTGAAGCCCGAGAGCAACTCCGTCTTCCGCCGAGTTCGTCGATTCAATCTGCAGGTCGTCGATGAGAGCCAATCCCGCCTTGGAATCGGACGAGTGCACCATCATGCCGTCCGTACGGAAACCGGCGCCTGAAGCCTTGATCCCGATTTTGGAAAAATCGATCTCTGCATCGGCTTCGGTCCAGAAGCCGACCGACATCCCTTCTTCCGAACGAGGATTTTGCGCCGTACGGTCGTTTGAGGTAGAAATCTGAAGCACGCTCCCCTTCATGTCGCCATAGAGGCGAACGCCCCACAGATTTTCACTCGTGCCCGAGGCGCTGATCACCGCGTTTGAACCCAATTCAATCTGACTGTCTTCACCGAAGTATGCGGCCCCCTGATAGGTAGTGGTGTCAGAGTCGGTCGTCAACTCAATGTTGAAGTTCTGGCCGGTGTGGACGAGCTTGCCATTCGATCCGACGAGGAGACCGGATTGGTCATGCAAAGACGAATCGGAGGCGCCTGTAGCGGTGAGGTTGAAATCGCCCGTGGTTTGCAGAGTGCCGCCGTCGCGAATGAGAACACCGGCTTCGTCGCCCGCTTCCGCTGTCCAGTCGACTGTAACGGCGTCGTAGGAGCGGTGTTTGTCAAGAAAGATTTCCAAGAATTTTCAAAAAGAACAAGCTAATCGCCTCGCAGCAATGCGGGGCGTTTTCGCTTCAGGGAACGTCTACGGGCGCTCTACGCCTTCGCTTGCGCGGTAGGCTTGTCAGGGTTAAGGAACTGACTGGGAGCGGGCGTACAATCGCGCACGCGGCCGTTAGTCCAGCGCCGCGGGTTCTTGGCACGGGCTGCCTCTAGGACCGCTTTGCGCGCAGCAAGCACGGCGGCATCCTCGCCTCTGAACCGGCTCGCAGGGGTCACCCAGTTGATGCCGCTGTGGTAGTTGTTGTGGTTGTATGTCTTCACGAAGCCATCCAGCCACACACGTGCTGCCAGAAACGATCTGAACCCCTTTTTCGGATAGCCTCGACCTGTATGCTTCAGGGTACGGAACAGCGACTCGGAATATGGATTGTCGTTGCTCACTCGCGGTCGGCTGTGTGAGAACTCAACACCCCAATTCTCAAGCAGCGCAAGTATCTCCTTCGCCGTCATCGATGCGCCGTTATCCGAATGCAGGACAAGGCGTCTCGGTTGAATTCCATACTTGCGAAAAGCTTTGGCCAAGAACTCTTGCGCAAGTTCTGCACAGTCCCTCTCGTGCACTTCTGCATGAATGATGTAACGACTGTAGATGTCGATAATCACATACCCATACATGAATTCCCCGGTCACCTTGTTGCGCATATACGTGATGTCCCACGACCACACTTGATTGGGCCCGGTAGCCTCGTAGCTCGTGGGCTTGTAACGTCGCGTCGGCGTGCGGGTAGTCGTGCGCTTGGTATTCAAGCCCCGCTTCCTCATCACGCGATAAACCGTGGAGAGTGACCCGTAGTACTCCTGGTTGTCCAAGAGCCGTGTATGCGCCTGGGGGAGACTGAGATCGGCCACATCGGGTCTGCAGAACCTCGCCACAAGGGCGTCCTGCTCCTCTTTGCTCAAGGCAAAGGACGGCTTGAAGTCACCTCGATCCAAACGGCCGTCTTCCAGTTCTTCGCCTCGTTTCAGGCGAGCGCACCAGTTGCGATAGGAACGGCCGGTAATGCCGAGCACAGCGGCTGCCTTATCAGGGCTGGCGCCAAGCGCCACGGCCTCACGGATCAGTTCAATGGCTGCCAGGCGATCTTGGGCGCTGATCAGCTTTCCTTTACTCCCCAGATCGCCTCGGCTTTTTTTGACAAAACCAACAATGCAGTCGTCTCAGCCAAGGCTTTATCTTTGCGGTCGATTTCCTTTTGCAGCAGGCGATTTTGTTTCTCCGCCTCTTTGATTTTGGCCTTATCCTTCGTTGCCTGCGATTTGAGGGTGCGCTCCCGGGAATGCGAGACGGCGGCATCCTCAATGCTGTCGTCCTTCAACTGTTTGCTGAAGGAGCGAACGTCACCCAGGTGCAGGCCGACACGGCGGCAGTACTCGCCTGCTTCTGCACTGTCATAGCCAAAATGACGACAGACGGCATCTGCCTGGATCATCTTCAAGAGGGGGACACCTTCGGGTAACGGTAGCTTTTTCATATCGGACGGGGTGAGGGCGCCGTCATCATGCGAAGCTGCTTGCTTGCGAGCACGGCTTACCCAGTGGTAGACGGTGGAGTGAGCGACGCCGTACTCGTCGACGGCCTCCTTGGCGGAAATTTCATGCGCAAGGATACGTCGGACGACGACATCACGAAGGTCGGCAGGATACTGCATTTTTCTCTCCAAGAGGGGATAAAGGATCTTGGAAAGACATTTTGACAACTACAGAGGGCGCCTCTTCAACGGCCGCCAGGTCTACATCAAATGCGTCCCCGTCGAGTACGAGGGGCATCACCTCTACGCCTACGTATGTCGCGACAAGGGAATGCAGGAAGTTGAGCGAAAGAAATTTCTCGACAAGAATGCCAATGGGCGAATCAATGCGAAGAAATTTCACGATGAAATGCGGGAGCACGGCGTCTTTATTTTGCTGGCCACTCGCCGCATCCAACCGGAACATGTATTGTCCCACTATTATGTGCGTCAAGATATCGAGCAGGTGTTCGATATCACGAAAAACTACGCATCACTTCTACCATTAAATGTTGAAAAGGAAAAAACTTTCCGCGGACATTTGTTGATGACGTTTATCGCAACCGCTTTGTTGCAACAAATTCAAAACGAACTCAAAAATTCGAATTTTTCTCTTGACCGCATTCTGATGCGGATGCGCACTCAAAAAGCAAAAGTTTTTGAAAATGTCGTCATCCCGGGAGAGCCCGTGAAGGAGCATCGGCAAATTTACAAACTTCTCGGCGTGAAGTGCGCTAAGGAGTACGTACGAAAAGCCCCGACGGCGTAGTCGCGACATCGGGGCGGGAGCTCAGGATAAAGGAAGTACCTAACTCCAAGCGTTACGGTATAATTATCGTGGGCGATCTCCTTTCGACTGTCAGATACGATTTGAATTTCGTTGCGGAGATGCATATGAAAAAAAAACGATATGTCATACCTGCAGTCTGTCTTTTGTGCGCATGTCAGATGACTGCGGCAAAGGCCGAAGGTTTTTCCCTGACGCAATGGAGCACGAGAGGCCTGTCTCTGGCAGGAGGCATGGTGGGACGTGCGGACGATCCCTCGGCCATCGCCTACAACGCTGCCGGCATTACCCGTTTACCCGGTACGCACGTCATGGTCGGTTATGCCGCCGTTGTTCCCAAGAGCACGTTCGATTTATACGAAAAAGACGGCAGCCTCTCGTCTACGACCACAGGGTCCCATGTTCTGTCCGCACCTTACGCCTACCTAACCCATCAACTCAACGAGCATTTGTGGCTGGGCCTGGGGCTGTTCTCGCGCTTCGGCCTTGACAATGAGTTTCCTGACAATTGGCCGGGACGTTACGACCTGACCGACATCAAATTCCAGACGTTTTCCTTCGTGCCCACGCTGGCTGTGAAGGTCAACGATGCCCTGTCTCTTTCCGCCGGCGTAGAAATCATGCACGCCAGCTTGACCATGGGAAAGCAGATTCCATGCTTCCAACGCTCAGAGGTCGTCCCAGCAAAGGCTGAGGACATCAAGATGACGCTTGACGGCTCGCACTGGGGAGTTGGGGTGCACTTGGGCATTCACATCCGCATGACGGACAAGCTCTCTCTGGGTCTTGCCTACAAGAGCCCTGTGACGCTCCGTATTGATGGCTCAGCCGATTTTTCCCGCGAAGAAAATAATCTGTTGGCTGTACAGAATCAAGTACCGCATGCTGTCGATACCGGCGTACATGGCAGGGTGCGTCTGCCTGACTCCCTTGCCGTGGGCCTGACCTACTATCCGTTGGACAATCTCAGCTTCGAAATAGGAACCGTCTTTACCCGTTGGTCAACTTTTGATTCCCTGAACATCAGATTTGATTCCAATTTTGAGTCCAACTCCGCCAAAAAATGGCGCAACGGATGGAACTTCAATGCCAGTGTGGAATACGAACCCATGGACTGGCTTGCCCTGCGCGCAGGCGTTTGGCACGAAACACCGGTCACAAACGAAGCCCACGCAGACTTCATGGTCCCGGGACACGGCCGCACGGGCGTCAGTTTGGGCACTGGCCTGCGATGGGAAAACTGGAATCTTGACATTGGCTATGCCCATCTATGGATGCGCGGGCAGGACTATTCAAGTTTTGAGGGCTCCGACTTGGAAAACGGCAAGAGCCATGATCTGTCGGCCAATATTTATTCCGTCTCCATCGGCTATACGTTCTGACATTCAGGCGGAATTGAACTAAAAGTGAAGCGGTTGCAGTCTATTGACCACAACCACTTCACTTTGGCTCCGGGACAGGTTGTTCACTAAAGCTTCCAACCCGAACGTATGACCCTGGCTTATTGAGCTCGAAGTGCATTGCACTCGAGAGATTCAGTTGTGTACAGATGCCATCGGTTAGGATCGTGCCCCAAGACGACAATCTCTTTGGTCTCCTGCTTGAAAAGTGGGCGTCCGTTTCGTTTTGGCCTCTCCCACCCGCCGGTTGCATCCGATCCCGCCCTCCGGCCCGTCGACAGTCCGCAATGCATTGTTGTAGAGTGGATTGCATCGGGGAGAACATCATGCATCAGGAAACCATGACCTTTCGGAGGCGCTTTGCGAGTTGGTCCGCAGTGCGCTCTCAAGAAATGCCCTACCCGTCGAACGCATTTCCTGGTTCGAGGTGCCGGAAACGAAAGCCGCCCTCGAAGAGATTGAGACGGGCGGCGGGAAGACCTTCACGAGCGTCAAGGCTCTGATGAAGGATTTGTACGGGAAAGATGAAACGTAAGACTCAGGAGAACTCTCCCCGGCCAACGCTTACGCTTCGTCGGCCGGGTTCTTCTCGATCTTCTCGAACAACCGCCCGCCTTTTTCTGCGGGCGGTTGTTCGTTTATTGACGCCTCACGGAGTTTCCCTCCGGAAGACGAAGCGTTCATCGGAACTCAATGGTATGACGCGTGGCCAAGCCGCAGGTGTTGTTCGGCTGCAGAGCGAACCAGCGGTTCCAGTTGGGAAGGTCCACGCGGAAGGGCTTGCCGTTCGAATCCTTGCCCGTGTACGTCACCATGAAGCGGTCCGGCATGGCGGCGTTCTTGGATTCGTCGGACCAGTAGTAGGTTTTCTTCACGCCCTCGGCCGCGGCGACCGCCTTGTCGACCTCAGCCTTCGTCATGAGCTTTCCGCCGTTGTTGTACTGCGCTTCAACGGCCTTGAGGGCTTCCGCCGTGGGAGCCGCACCCTTCGCAGGCGTTGCGGTCCCGAAGACCACCGTGTTCTTGTAGTCCTTCATGCGGTTCATGAGGTTCTTGGGCGAATCGGCCGGGAAGCGTCCGTCAAAGAAGTTGTAGCGGGCCCGTTCTTCCGGCGTGTAGGTGCAGATGCAGTTCGTATCGCGCACGGCCGCCTTGTAGCCCGCGGCCTCTTCGAGCTTGAAGCCCGCCTTCGAGGAATCGAGGGCGTAATCGCGGTAGACGAACGCGTTGTTGGCGTTCACCATCAGGGGACGCGCGAAGTAGCCGATCACGATCATGGAGCGCGGCTTCACGACATAGACGTCTTCGTAGCTCATGAAGTCGCGGATGGCGCCTTCCCGGGCCTTTTCGAGCGCTTCGCCCTTGAGCGCGGGATCGAACTGCCAGAGAAGATTCCACTCCTTGATCGTGACGAGGCTCTTGTCCATGATTTCGCCGAGACGCTTGAGCGCAGCCTTCGTCTTCGCCTCGTCCCCCGTATTGAGGTCGGCCCCGCGGATCACCTCGAGGTCGGCGTCAAAGGAAATCCCGTAGGAATCGTAGTAGTTCCAGCCCCAGTCGGCCTGTTCGTTTTCGCGAAGCTGCTTCACCCAGGAAACGGAGACGCCCGTGCCCGACTTCGAAGCGCGCAGAATCTTGCCGGAATCCTTGGCGGTCGTCCCGTAGAAAGTGAAGGTGCCCGTCGCCTCGTCGTAGTCGGTCGTGAGTTCGGCCGTGATGTTTTCGGGCACGTTGTGGTAGGAGGTCGCGATGCCGAACATCTGGCGGCCGCCCTTGATCTTGTGTCCGTCGAAGGTGGTGTCGCCCGTCCAGATGAAGTCGCGCACCATTTCACGCAGCAGCGTCTGTCCCTCCTTCGTGTCGGTCAGACGGAAGGCTCCGGAATGACTTTCTCGCTTCTTGGTCGCGCCCGTGATGGCGTCGGGTTCCGTGGCGCCGTCGGTCGCGGCATAAAGGGAGGAAGTGCCCAATGTCGCAACGGCGAAGGCCAGTGCGACGGCGAATGCGGTCTTATGCATAAAAGCTCCTTTTCGTAGTTGACGACCTCTGTCGACATCTTCGAATGTAGGACCGCTTTCGAACGCGCATCCGTTTTTCAGAGGGGCTTTTGATGCCCGTCAGGGAACGAAAAGAGGTGTTGCTCAGACCGCATCACCCGGCGTTCCGACAACCGTTCCCGCGTCCTCGAGCACGACGCGGTTGAGTGTTTCGAGGAAGTCGAGAAAAGTCACGATCAGGGAATTCGGATTCAGGGCTTCGGCAAGCGACGCATAGGCCCAGCCTTCCAAAAGCGGCAGGGACCAGTCCTTGCACACCTGCACGAGGCGGCGTTCCCGAATGCGGTCCGCAGCGATGGTGGAAGGGCATCCGACGAAAATCCCGTAGCCCGCCGCCGCCCACTCGGCGAGAAAGGACGAATTGTCGGTGAGCATCGCAAAGTGCCGAGGTCCGTCCGCGACCTCGTCCTCTCGTCGGAAGGAAATCGAGCGGAGAAAATGCACGTTAGCGCTCAGGGGCACCTTTCCGAGATCCTGCGGCTTCTCGAAGGGACCTTCCCGTTCCGCCAGGGCCGGGGACGCCACGCACACCTTCGGGTGACGCGACACGCGACGCAGGTAGAGATTGGGATTTTCCTGCCGAAAGGACGTGACGATGATGTCGACGCCGTGGCCGAGCTGATCGAAAAACGAATCTCCCTGACGGAAGGTTTCGATCCAGAAGCTCGTATCCGGATGAATCAGGCGAAAGCGCGCCGTCGCGCGCCAGAGAAAGGCGTTCTGAAAGCCGGCCGATGCGAGGATATGAAGCTGCCGCTTCGGACGAACGACGCCCTCTCGAATGTCGGCGAGCGTCTTGTCCGCGATGTCGAGAAGCGGCGAAATCGTGCGAAGCGCCCTTCGTCCGTTTTCCGTCAACACCAGCGACTGTCCCGACGTATCGAAGAGCCGAAACCCGAGCGCCGATTCGAGTTGCGCAATCCGTCGACTCACGACGGACGGATCCTCATCAAGGGCCTTCGCGGCGCTTCGAAAGCTCCGAAAGCCCGCCACTCGAATGAAAAGCTTCCAGGCGCCGAGATTCTCCAAAACGCCGTTTCGCATGGCACTTCCTCCTCATCGACGGTTCCGAATGATTTGATCGACAGAACTCCATCTCGTCGATCGTCATCATTCCACGAAGCGAGAAAGAAGATAATTCAGACTTCCCCTCGCCCGTCGACCGTCCCGGATGCGCCGACTAGCGAAGGCGAGCCGTTTCCGTCTGGATCATTCCCCCGTCAAGAAGTCGTACGTCGCCAGAATGGCAATGAGCGTGGCGCAGGTCCAGATGATCTTCATGCACACCCAGTGAGCGGTCTCAAAGAAATTGTCGAGCCAGCGCAAAAAGCCGCACGTGAGATTCGGGGTCCTCTGCCCGAAGTAGTTTTTCTCCTCGATGATCAGAAAGACCTTGTCGACGATGGGCTCGTCGGCGATGAATTTGAAGACAGCGTCGCCGTGACCGGCGAGCTTCACGTTGGTGTAGCAAACGACCTGTCCGCGGTCTTTGGAGAAGAAATAAGCCATCACGGCCGCCCCCGCAGCCCCGCCCACCGCCGCCCCGCCGAGCATCGAAATAAGCCCGTCGATGGCGGGCGCGGAATGTCTTACGGAGTACACGATTTCGATTTCGGTGATGCTGCCGAGATCGAACCAGGGTCCCCAGAGCCGCTCGGAGCGAAGATCGTCCACTTTGAGCCCATCCGACGACGTCTTGTATTCGCTGACGTTTCCTTGCGGATCGATAAGCATGGCGCGCAGACCTCTGGACATGGTGCGAAGGGCTCGTAAGGATAGACCGCAAGGAGCGGTCGGTTGAAGAAGACGGCGGGCTCGTTCTCCCGCAGGGAGACGCCGGAACTGCGATCCAGTATACGACGGCGCCCTAAATTTCCATGCCTCTCAGCGGGAAAAACGGGACGAAGACAGAGGATGCGTCAGACTCTCGGGTTTTCGGCTTCTCGGATTGTCCAAAATGCGACAACCGCCGCTGACAAGTCCTACTCGGAAGCAGCCCGATCGTCAGCCTTTCGTCCCCTCTTCAGCACTCCGGCATTTCGCCCCAACGCATCCAAAAACCGGCGGCTGTCCATCCTCAACTTCCGGCGGTCGTCGGCAAAAGGCGTGCGCGAAGGCATCCGATATGGGGGCGGCGACCCCAAAAAGCCCAGATTGGAGAATCCTTCCAAAATTCGCTGCAACGAGATTTTCACGGCGCGCTCCGGTATGCATGAGACTTTGGCATTTCTCCCGCAGGGAAACGCCTGAAACACAATCCAGTATACGACGTCGCCCCTGATTCCCTTGTTGCTCAGGCGAAAAAAGCGAAAAAAAAAGAAGGGCGAAGCGACAACGCCCCGCCCGAAAGACTCCATGGATTTTCCAAACTGCGGCCGACGCTTCCGTCCATTCCCGCTCGAAAGCGTCGTGCGCCGCAAGGAGTCGGTCCGTGCACCGAAAGGCCTCCCTCAGCGCAGGCCTTCGGCATTCGTGTTTCCGGCAATCGGCGGCGGGAAGCCGGCTTTTCCTCTTTCCGTCGGGCCTCACTGTTGGAGACTGCGGCCCGACCCTCCGGCTTCCCGCCCCGACGACACCTCTCTCAACGCATCGGGTTCAGCCGAGCGCCAATCTGCGGCGAAGACCGTAGAGGCGCAGAATGCAGAGGAAGCCCGCCGCCGAAATGAGACCCCCCGCGAGATAACAGACGGGATACCCAAGGCCCGCGGCCCGGAGCGTCCCCATGAGCGCGGGACCCGCGATCCCGGCCACCGAAAAGCCCGCGAACATGATCCCGAAGTTGACGGAATTGTTGCGCGACCCGAAGACTTCCGCCGTGTACCCCGGGAAGACGCCCATGAAGGACCCGAAGGAAAGGCCCACGGCCGCGAGTCCGACGTAAAAGAGCGCGCGCGATTCGGGACCCGAGAGCGCCAGGGCGGCCAGCCCCAGAAGCGAGAGCGAAAGTCCGAGCGAAAGGGCCGGGAGTCGTCCGAGACGATCCGAAAGCGTTCCCGCGAAAATGCGACCGAAGGTGTTCGCCAAGGCGATCACCGAGACGGCGGCGCTCGCCTCGACCGCGCTCCACGCCATCTGGTCGCGGGCGATCGAAAAGACGTGCGCGATCACCATCATGGCGGCGATCGCCCCGCACATCAGAAGAAGGATCATCGGCGGGAATTCGGAGGACGCGAGCATGGCGCGCCAGTTGCGCTCCGTTCCCGTCGCGGCCCGGCCCGCGGGCGGCGTCCAGCCTTCGGGCGCAAACCCCGGAGGACAGCGCATCGAGAGGAGTCCGCCCGTGACGATCACGACCCCGAAGAGAACGCCGAAGATCTGCAGGGCGGACGAGACGCCCGCCCCGGCGATCAGATACGACGCGACCGGCGGCACCAACACCGAGCTGATTCCGTAGGCGGCCGTCGTGAGTCCCCCCACGAGTCCCCGTCGGTCGGGGAAGAACTTCATCGTGTTGTTGATCGTGCAGCCGTAGACGAGCCCCAACCCCAGACCGAAAAAGAGCCCGTAGGAGAGGATCACGCCCGTCGCCGACTCGGCCGTGCCGGTGAGAAAGAGGCCGAGCCCCATGAGAATCCCGCCCGCCACGATCACGAAACGCGGCCCGAAGCGGTCGTTCACCGCCCCGCCGAAGATCATGGGAATCGGTCCGAGCCCGTTTGCGAGCCCGAAGGCGAGCGCGAGATCCGCCCCGGTCACGGCGGTTCCGGTGAGGTCGGTGAGCCGCGCGGCGAGCGCCGACCCGAAGACGGACCAGGCGTAGATCGACCCCGCGAAGAGATTGATGACGCAGCTCACCGTGAGGAGCCGCCAGCGTTGTTGCGTCAGATTCATGACGATGGATCCTTTCGTAACGGTTGGGAGGGCGCCGCGGAGGCGTCAGCCCGCAAGGGTCTTGCAGAGCGCGAGGTCAAGCCGCGCTTCGGCGAGCGAGCGCCGCTGCTCGAGCTTTTGAATCTCGACCGCCACCAGTCCGAGCGCTTCGCGCTCGCGCACGAGGTCGGCCGCAACCTTGTCGGGGTTGGCGCTTCCCGTTGTGGCGCGCGACTTCACGATTCCTTCGGGCGAGGTCGCCTCCCGGAGTTCCGCTTCGCCGAGCGGAAAGTCTTCGGGGAGGGACGCGGCCTTCACGTCCGCGCGGAAGGTCTTCCAAAGGGCGAGCACGTCGCCGTATTCGAGCGTCGGCGGCGTCACCCCCTTTTCACGGGCCCAGGTGACGAGGCGGCTCGCAAAGCCGTGGCCGCTTCGGAAGTCCACATGCCCGCTTCGCACGAGACGGTCCGCGATTTCCTGCGTGCACGTCCAGTCGGCGTTGAGTTCGGCGAGCGCCCGTTCGCGGTCGACGCGAAGCGTCCGAACGAATCCCGCGAAGGTGCGAAGCACGATGCAGGCGTCGTCCGCGAGCGAGGCCATGACCCGCGCGTCGCGCACGTCGGCCATGCCGAGAGCGAGATTCTGCATGCGAAGCATCACCCCCTGGGCTTCCCCGATCACGAGGCCCGCGTCGCGGCGCAGGTCGTTGACGAGCCCCGGATTGCGCTTTTGCGGCATCGCGCTCGAGCGGTATTCGCCGTTTGTGCTCTCCATGCGGATCCAGGGGTGCGGCGTCGCGTACTGCACCATGAAGTCGGCGAGGAAGGCGTTGACGTGGAGCATGGCGGCGGTCGCGATCTGCGACATTTCAAGAGGCAGGTCGTTCCCGGCGCACTGGCCGGCGTCGAAGGCGTTCGTAAAAGTGCGCGAGAAACCGAGAAGCTCCGCCATGCGCTCGACCTTGAGGGGCCAGCCCGTGCCGTTCAGAACGCCCGAGCCCATCGGGCAGAAGTCGAAGCGCCGGATGCACTCGAACGCGCGCTCGACGTCGCGCCCGAAAACCGAAATCTGCGCGAGGAGATAGTGACTGTAGAGCGTCGGCTGCGCCTGCACGCCGTTCGTGTAGGCGGGCACAACCGTATCCTTTTCGCGCTCGGCGAGTTCGAGGAGCGCGTAGCGCACTTCCGAGAGGGCGGCGAGGATCTTCGTCAGGCGCTCGAGATTGAGCCCCGCGTTGGCGGTCGCGAGAATGTCCTGGCTCGAGCGGCCGACGTGCAGAACGCTCGCCGCCATGCCGGCGCGGCGAAGGAGTTCGGGCTCGAACGTGATGTAAAGCTCCGCGCGCTTCGCGCCCGGCTTTTCGCCTTCCCGGCGCATGTCGTCCAAGGCGGCGGCGAGCTTCCCGGCGTTTTCGCGGTCGAGCAGTCCCGCCTCCACGTTCGCGACGATCGAGGCGCGGTTGATGAGCTGCAGCCAGTCTTCCGTGTCGAAGTTCACGCGTTCGCCGCTTTCGACGACGGCGTCTTCCGCCGCGCTCGGCGCGGGGACGCGTCCCATGTGCATTCCCAGCATTTCTTTTTTGTCTCCCTGATGTGCCGAATGTGAATGGTTGGCAGGAACGGGGCCCGTCCGATTGCCCGGACGGGATCCCCGTTCGTCGTGCCGTATCAGAAGCGGTGCATCATGCCCATGATGACTTCATGCGCGGAGATGTCGTCCTTCTGCCAGTCGGCGTCCTGCCAGAAGTAGCCGCCCACGGCGTAGATCGAGGTGCGCTTGCTGAGCGGATAGATGTAGCCGAGACCCACGTTGGCGCGCTGCATGTCCTTGCCCGTCGCGCCGGTGTCGTTCTGGTTTTCGGCCTGCGCATAGGCGACCGACATCTTCACCGTGCCGCCCGCGGCGCGGAAGTCGACGCCCGTCGACACGGCCCAGGCGTCAAAGCCCTTCTGAGAAACTTCCTTGTCCGTGAAGGCGGAGTCCAGCATCGGCGCGACCTCCTTCGTCGAGTAGCCGCCGATCCAGGGGATGTTCTTCATGTACTGCGCCGTGCCGTAGAGCTTGAAGGCCTGGAAGTCGTAGTGACCGCCGACCGTCACCTTGTAGGCGTCTTCGGCCGAACGAATGGCGCCGAAGCGGCCGGCCGCGTCGGGATTGAGGCCGTAGCTCTGACGGTTCGCGTAGTTGACGCAGTCGACCGCCGCGGCGAGGAAGAACTGTTCGGCCGTGTAGGTGGCGCCCACGGCCCACCAGCGGTCGGTCTTGTGGGAGCCTTCCTCTTCGGCGTCGGAGCTGTTGTTCTTGAACGAATACTGGGCGTGGAACTGCAGGCCGCCGAACTTCGGAGAAATGTAGTTGATCATGTTGTCGTAGCGGGCGTTCGCGAGCGTGCCGGCAAACTTCCAGCCGCCCGTCATGTTGCCCCAGCCGGCGCCGAAGGGATTGACGCGGGAATTGAAGATGCCCGTCGTCCCCGAGCCCGTCGAGAGGGCCGGGAAGCGGCCGAACTTCAACTGACCGTAGGTCGTCGATTCAATGCCGACCGAGGATTCGCGCTCGAAGAGCTTGTTGCCCGAGCCGTAGATCGTGCCGTCGTCGGCGAGGAACCCGGATTCGAGGTGGAAGATCACCTTCGTGCCGTTCCCGATTTCTTCGGAGCCCTTGATGCCCCAGGTGGAGACGTTGCCGGTGCCCTGTTCGACGGTGCTCTTCGAACCCGCGGCCGCGACGTGGCCGGTTGCCGGGTCGATCGCGGCGGGAGACCAGGAGCCCTGGCCCTGCGGACCGCGCATCCCGGCGTTCAGATCTTCATGACGATAGGTGAGGCCCTGATCCAAAAAGCCGAAGAACGTGATGTCGGCGGCCGTGGCGGACTGGGCGAAACCGGCGGCGCAGAGGGCGGCCGCGACGGAAGTGAGGCGAAGAGAGAGGTTTTTCATGATGGTTCTCTTGGGTTGAGTGGATGTGGATGGAATGGATGATCAAAAGTTCCGCGGATCACGCGAGTCCCGCTGCGGCCCTGCGGTCGAGCGTCGGAACGCCGCCCGTCACGACGACGGGTTCGAGTCCCGCCCGGCGCACGGCTTCGACGCCGGCTTCGGTGCAGACGATCCGCGCTTCGCGTCCCACCGCGCGCCCGTCGCGAAGGAGGAATTCCCCCTGCACGAAGGAATGGACGGCGCGCTGCGCGACGGGGTCGTAGATCGTGAGGTCGGCGTCGCTTCCCGGAGCGAGCGTTCCCTTCTGCGTGAGTCCGAGCATGCGGGAGGGGAGGTGCGAGGTCTTCACGGCGAAGTCGACCGCGTCGAGTGCGCCGAGTTTCACAAGCGAGAGGCCCGACTCGAGAATGACGTTTCGGGGAATGCCGCCCCCGTCCGTGCCGATCGCGTCGACGAGGAAGGAGCCGTCCGTGCGGCGGCTCTCCGCAAAGAAGGCGCGCGCGGCGAAGGGATTGACGCCGTCAAACGACCCGTCGACGGGTTTCCCGGCGGCCCGGGCCTCTTCGAAGTACTCGAGCCCCGCTTCGCCCGAGACGACCTCGACGTCGTCCTCGCTCGGCACGAGAATGCCGAGACGGTGAGCGAGAACGGCCTTGCGAAGACCGGCTAGGTCCGCCGTGAAGCCGAAGGCGCGCAGATTCCCCGCGAGAATCCCGGACTTGGGCGTCCCGTCGTCGTTGAGGCCGAGGGGGCAGCCGTTTCGCGCCGAGAGATAACTCTCCGTCACGATTTCGGGATGGGCTTCGAGAAGCGCCGCGGCTTCGAGACATTCGTCGAGGACGGGCAGAACCCGGCCGCGGCAGTAAGCGTTGAGATGCGCCATGTGAAGCGGGTGTCCGCCGCAGAGTTCCACGGCTTCGCGCAGACCATCGAGGTTCGAGCCCTTTTCGGTCGTGCCCGCGTGCCAGGCCATGTAGACGCCGCGCTCGGCGGACCGCCGCACCATGCGGGCGGAGGCTTCGGGCGTGAGCGGGAAGTGCCCGCCGAGAAGCTTCACGCCGAAGGCGCCCTCCGAGAGGGAGGCGGTGAGGAAGGCGTCGATTTGCGCCGCGTCGGGATTGCGGTCCTTCACGTTGTGTTCGGGAAGGATCGCGTTCAAGACCGCGATGTTGAGGCCCCGGCCGCGGACCTTCGCCGCGGCCATGACTTCGCCCGCGGGACCGGCCATGTCGACGGCCGTCGTGACGCCCGCCCGCACCGCCATGGCGTGGCTCGAAAGACTCGCCGTGAGGTGCAGATGCGTGTCGATGACGCCGGGCTGCAGGACGAGCCCCTCGGCCGGGAGTTCTTCCCGGGCGGGCCCCGCGATCACGGGTTCGACGAGGGCGATGCGGCCGTTCTCAATGGCCACGTCCGCAACGCGCTGCGTGCACTTTTCCGGATCGACGACCGTGGCCGAGCGAACGATGAGATCGAACATGAAGCGTTCTCCTCGAGGGATTTAGACCAGGATGAGAGCCGAGAGGACGCAGGCGACGAGCATGCCCGGGAAGAGGCGCTTGCAGACCTGCACCGCGTCGGCGCCCGCAAAGCCCGCGACGATGATGATGCAGCCCGCGAGAGGACTCGCCGTGCGGCCGAACTGACCGGCGAGAATGGCGAGGAGACCCAGACCTTCCGGTTCCATGCCGAAGCTCGCGGCCGAAGGCGTCACGGCCTGATTGAAGGCCCAGATGGCGGCTTCGCCCGAACCCGTGCCCAGAGCCATGAGGAAGGGACCGAAGGCGGCGCCCCAGCGGGCGAATTCGTTCGAGCCCTTGAGGAATTCGATGAAGGCGGCGACGGCGCCCGTGGCCTGGAGACCCGCGGCGAAGACGCCCGCCGCGACGATGAGGCCGATCACCTGCATGTAGCCCGATCCCATGCCCTTGAAGAAGGCCTTGGAGAGTTCGCCCGGGTTCATGAGCGTGACGAGCGCGATCACGACCGTGCCGATGATCATGGCGGCGACGACGTCGATGCCCGCCTTCGGGAACCAGATCGAGGCGCTCATGAGGATGACGAGCGGAACGAGCGGCGCAACGGCCTTGAGGGGATTGACCTTGAAGGCCTGCGTTTCCTGGACGGTACCCTGGAATTCCGAAGGATCGGCCTTGTGGTCCTTGTTCTTGAGGATCATGATGGCGGCGTTGAGAATCGTCGCGACGAGGACGAGACCCACGGCGTAGGGAGCGAGGTAGGCGATGAAGGCCATCAGGTCCATTTCGGCCATCTTCGCGACGTAGATGTCGTGCGCGCAGCCCGGGTTGAGCAACAGACCCGTCATCGTGCCGCCGCCCACGGCCGCGGCGGCCGCCGCCGGACGGATGCCCGCGCGAAGAAGGAGCGGAATGAAGGTCGCGCCCGCCGTGGCGGCCGTACCGGCGGCCGACATGATGGCGATGTTGATGAGGAAGGTGAGGAACGTGGCGGCGGGAATGAGAAGGCCGCCCAACTTCTTGAGCGGAGCCGCCACGGCGGCGACCAAGTGCTGGTCGCACTTCGAGGCGGTCACGGCCGCGGCAAAGCCCATGGCCGAGCAGATGGCGGGAACGAGCGTGGGATTCGTCATTCCCTTCACGAAGGATTGGAAGGCCTTGAGCGGTTCGCCCGCCACGGCGCACATGCAAAAGCCCGCGACGACGAGCAGCATGCGCGTCTCGAGTCGCTTGACGAGACCGACGATCGTCAGAACGATCGCCGCGACGGCAAACCAGATTTGCCAGGTCATGATGGGTTCTCCTTGAGCTGAGAGAGGGTTTGTTTGGAACGGGGTTTTTCGGCGGCGGAGCCTGCGCAAAGCCGCTCTTCTCCGTCGATGTCCCGCAGTATCGTCTTCAGCTGGAAAATTGAAAAGGCAACGTATTGCCTCCTCATGTTGCATGGGGCGCAACAAAACCCCCTCAGGAAAACCCTGATTCGTCCTCTGATGCGTACCACCGCACATTGTTTTTGTTGCAAGATGAGCTTTACCCGGTTGCTTTTTCTGCAACGCATCAGGGATAGTCCTAGGATATTTTTTGGGAAAGGAGAAGAAGATGGCGCGAACGGAGGACCTGCGGGTTTGGCGGATGTTCTGCGAAATCGTGCGTGCGGGCGGCATTCATGCCGCCAGCGACCGTCTCGACTGTGAACCGAGCACGGCGAGCCGCGCAGTGAAGGCGATCGAAGCCGAAGTCGGAACGCCTCTTTTCCTGCGCGACAAGCGTCCGCTTGAACTTACCGAAACGGGACAGCGCGCCTATGAAAAGGCCGAGGCGCTTCTGGCCGCCTATCAGGAAATGGTCGACGACCTGCGGGGCGACAAGAACCGTCTCTCCGGCATGATCCGCCTCGCGGCGCACGCGGGGATCGGTCCGACCGAAATCACGCCGGGGCTCGTTCTTTTCCAGGACACCTACCCCGACATCGAAATCGAACTCCGTCAGCTACGCAACAGTCTTCCCGCGGTTTTCTTCGACGGCGGTCCGAAACTCGACGTGGTGGTGGGCTACGGGCCCGACACGCCGATGCCCGGGATCGTTGCGCGCTACGTGGGCGAGATGCCCTTCATCCCCTGTGCGTCGCCCCGATATCTGCAGCGCCACGGGACGCCCCGCCACCCGAGCGAACTCGTGAACCACACGGGCGTTCTGCTGCAGACCCCCTCGCGCAATTCCACCGAAACGCTCTCGAAGGGCGATCGAACCGTCAACCTCCTCTGGAAGAAGACGCTGCGCTTCAACAGTCTGATTTCCGCCAAAAACGCCGCCGTGCTGAGCGCGGGGATCGTCCCCGACATGCCGCTCTTTCACGCGCACGACGCCTTCCAAAGCAAACAGCTCGTTCCGATTCTTTCGGGTTGGCGCCGCAAGTCCGCCTCGTGCTTTGTCTGCGCCACGGAGGCCGCCTGGGAAAAACGCCGCGTGCGCGTCTTCGTCGAGTGGCTTGCCGAGCGCGAAAGAAGCAGTCTCACGAAACTGCGCGAAGAAAATCCGGAATTCTATGAGTGACGCCGACTTTGCTTCGGCAACCGATAGACGTCGGTCCCGCAAACGTCGTACCGGACCTCCGAGCGGGAAAAAGAACGGAGCCGCCCGACCCATCCCGCCAAGGAGGTCGAGCGGCTCCGTATTGTTTCAAGGTTTTGGCGTGCCTTCTCAGTCGGGCTCCACTTCGGCGATTGCGCAGATTTCGACGCACGCCCCCTCGGGCAATTCGTTTGTGCCGAGCGCCATGCGTGCGGCCAAGCCTCCTTCCCCGTAGAGCGCGACGAAGAGTTCGGACGCGCCGTTGATCACGCCGGGCTGGCCCCCGAAGTCCGGAGCGCTTCGAACGTAGCCCAGAATCTGCACGAAACCCTTCACCTTGTCGAGGCTTCCCACTTCGGCCTTGAGGGCCGCGAGAATGTTGAGGCCCGAAAGCTGCGCACCTTTCTTTGCGAGTTCGGGCGTAATGCCGCGCCCCACGACGCCCGCGTATTCGGGCTGCAGACGGCTGTCGATGTTGGGCGTATGACCCGCCACGTAGACGAGGTTTCCCACGCGCCGTGTGCGGCGGTAGACGTCCGCGGGAACGGAGGGGAGCGGAAGCGCGAGGCCGAGGCTGTGGAGCTTTTCTTCGACGGTCATGGAGTGTTCTCAGAAGGGAATTCGACGGGAGAGAGCCAAAAAGACGGTTCGTCCTTTCACCTTCTTATAGCGGTCCCGCCGCCCCCGTGACTCGGACTGCGGCGACATCCACCTTGCCGCAAGCGCCAGTTTGCCGCAGACTTTTTCGCCTCCCGCACGAGTCGCCGACCGCCCCGTCCGCAGGAACGTCCCCCACGAGCCGATCGGCCACTCTTTGTCTACAGCTCTTCGGGCGTCAGGCAGGCAAACCGCGGTTCAAAGCCCGCATACTTCGGGTTCTGCGCCAAAAACGAATACGCGCGCAAACGGAGTCGCTCTTCGTTCCAGGCGTCCGGCCCGCGCCTCACCTCGCCGAACAGGATCGTTTTCTCTGTCGGATTCACCGCCGCGACGTCGATTTCGTTTTCGCCCCGCCGATCCCACCAGGAGCCGACCTCGACGTACTCTCCGCTCTCGCGCAGGCAATCCTTCCACGCTCTGCGCAGCGTTGCTCCGTAGAGGATGTCGGGAAGTGCCGCAACGCTCTTCTCCAAGATCCGCTTCTCATCACCTTGTTCAATCAGCGCCCGGTTCAGGTGGATGCATCGGAACCAGAAGACGAAGAACGGGTCGGTCAGCGCGAAGCGGTAGCCGCGGTTGTTCGCAGCGCCGCCCAGAGGCTCTTCGCGGCGAATGAGCCGGAAATGATGTTCGAGCTTGTAGAGCTGGCTCTCGACGTTTCTCTCTTTGAAGGATGCAATAAGATCGCTTCGCCTCGTCACGCCCGAGGCGATCCTCGCGAGCATCTCGAAGTAGACCGCGCAGTCGTCGCGGAATTCCTCGCGCAGGATCCTTTCGCCCTCGCGCATGAGAAGGCCGTCGGGCTGCAAGGCAAAGCGCAACATGGCGGCCGCATCGGTCGAGCCCGCCTCGAGCATCGCCTTCACGTAGTGCGGCACGCCGCCCGTGAGAAAGAAAAGTGTCAGCCAATCCTCGGAAAGACAATCGGGACGCGGCTCCCGGAGGAGCCGCTTCACCGTCGTCGCGCGAAAACACGAGAGCTCTCTTCTCTCGGTCGTCTTGAAAAAGCGTTTCGCGTCGGGATTCGCAAGGAGACTTCGCAGCGCCGTGCCGTCCGAGCCGATGAAGACGAAGAGCGTCTTCGTTTTCCTTTGCAACGTCTCCCAGGTCTTTTCCCACTCGGCAAAGAAGTCGGGCTCGAGCGTCCCGAGGTGCTGACACTCGTCGACGAAGAGCACCGTCGGCCGTGATTCGGAGCGCTCGAGCACGAAACGCAGAAGCGCCGCAAATGAAGGATGATTGGCTTGGATCCCCTTGAGCCCGATCGACTCGTCGTTCACACGCCAAAAGGCCCGGAGATTGCCTTCCCGCGTCATCAGCGGATTGACGTAGAGATAGACGAAGGGAACGGAACCCGCCCCGAAAACCCGGGTCACGAGCGACGTCTTGCCCGTTCCCCTCCGGCCCGTGAGAAGGAACGCACGGCTTCCCTCTTTTTTCACCCGAGCAAAGTTTTCGAGAAGCCCGGCGGACGCTTCGTCTCGGTCGGTAAGGAAAAGGCTCATGATGACGCTCTCGTGGAAAGAACGACCTCATTATGACGAAAGAAAAGCATTACGACCGAAAGACTTTTCTTCACAACCCTTTTTGACCGCAATACTTTTGATCGCGGCGTGTCTTTTGCTCCGAACGCGGGTTACGGCGTAGACGGCCGTCGCGACCGAAATGAAGGCGTCACCCGAGCCGCCCGCTGCACCCTGAAGACCGCAGGCTAATACCGTCGGCCCCCTTTTCTCCGAGGAGAAATAGGGGCGAAGCCCCGAGCAAAGCCCAAGGCGGCCGCTCAGGCCAAGGCAAACTGATGACGTTTTTCTTCCCGGCCTCCCCGAAGGAGGAGGCCGGTAGCCCCGCCCGCACGTAACCCGATGTGCGCCAATTCTTACAATGGCGAGGCTTTCCTTTCTTTTTTCAGTTTTGGTTTTCTTAAGCTCGACAACCTCGTCCTGATTACCCGAGCGCCGTCTCGTCTTCAGCGTGCGACATATCTCGTCAACGGACCGCGCCCCTTTACCGCCACACGACCGCTCTCTTTGAGTTCCTTGAGCATGTTCAACACGGTCGGACGACTGCAACCGAGATAAGCCTCGATCTCCGAGCGGGTTCGCCCCTCCGGATTGGCCTGAATAAAAAGAAGCGCAGCGGACTCTCTGCCCGTCACATTCTCATTGATTCGCGGCAACTCAATTTCGAAGGATCGACCAATGTGCTGCAGCTTTGGTTTTTGAGGATAATCCGCATAGGCGCGGAAAATGTCGCCGAATCCCGTCCCCGCCTTCTCCATCCAGTGGAGCCGCATGAAGAACTCCGTCAACTTTTCGTTGCGGCAAAAGCTCGCGCCCTCCCTCAATGCTTCCTCGAGCGTCAATTCCGGCGGGATCCCGCCCGGCGTATAAAACGAAATCACTGCGGGATGAATGTTGACCGACACCTGAAGAGGTGATGAATAATCGCGATGCGCAAGCGTGTTGGTGAGCGACTCGCGCACCGCCACCTTAGGCCAGGGATAGGTTTCTTTTCGTGCGAAGTCCTCGGTCTCTTTGTCGATTACGGGAACGTTCACCTCAAACAATCGATCTCGAGCGACAATCCATTGCCGCAGAATGGATCCGTCGATACGAACCGAACTTTCCAACTTTCCGGATCCGTAGTACCTGTTGACGACGACGCGGTAGGGATTTTGATCGGAAAGAAGAAGCGCCAAATTGGTGTACTCGCGCTCTCGGTTGTATAGTCCGTATCCCAGCCAGTATCCTTCATCAAAAGGAATCCGGTTTCCCTGCAAAATCTCGGAGGCGTCTTTGAAGGTCAAGCTCTGCTCCGCGCTCGGACGACTCTCCCACGTTCTCGGATCACCGCGCTGAATCAGCTGAACGACCTCTTCCAACTTGGCGGGCACGGTCTGCCCGCCGAGACGAATGTATACGCCGCCCTCCGTCAGCACCTTTCCTCGAAAAGAGTACGGACGGTGATCCCCGGGTTTCACAAGGACGGTTGCAAAGACTTTCCCGCCGAGTTCCTGCTTTTTGACGTCCACCAAACGGGTCATGGCGGGCTCGACGCCGTCGCGCGCAAAACTGCGGACGCTGCGGTCGACACGATCAAAATTGCAACCCACCACTTCCCCGTCATCGGCGACGCCTATCTGCATAATACCGCCGAGATGGTTGGCGAAGGCGATCAACGTCTTCTTGGCCGTATCGCTCCATTCCTGCTTGTACTCAAGCATGGGTCCTTCGGGTTCCTGAAGCCTCATGATTAGCAATCGGTAAAACGGTAAAACTGTGCTTTACCGATATTAGCAGATAACCACCATTTTTTTACCGATCTTCTCTTCAAGACTTTCCTGCCACCGTCTTCCAGAACTCGTTAAGCGACCTGATGGAAATCTCGAGATTCGCCTGATTGAGAGCATTTTCCGCTACACCCAAGCGTTCGCTCGGCCCATGGTAACCTCCTGTTTCCGTCGTTCCCCGGATCAACAGCCCTTTTCTTCAGCGTTATTCGTTGCCTTGTACTCTTCCGCGACCGTCTTCCAGAATTCGTCGAGCGGTTTGATGAACGCCTCGAGATTCGTCTGGTCGAGCGAATTCTCCGCCACGGCCCATCCCCTGCCGCAGGCCGAATACGCTGCGAGGAACTGCAGCGTCGGCCACCAGGAGGGATCGCGGTGCCCGGCCTTCTTCAGAATGCTGTCGTTTCGCATCGACTGATTGAGACCCTCGGCAATGTGGGCCTTATTGGAAAGCGATTCGAAGAGATCGATCATCTCCTTCTCTTTTTCCCGACCGCGCTCAATCGCAGCCCAATGTTCAACTTGAGCGGCTCCAGTAACGGTGGGGAGTCCATCCGGTTCGTACGGCTTGGCGTTTGCTCTCAACATCCGCAAAAGAGCTTCGCCCGAGTCGACCGTGAAGCTTGCGGCCGATGTCTCGATCATCTTCTCGCACCCCTTCACGGCCGCCTTGTAGACAGGATTCCCTTCGACATCGAACAGCGCCCGCCAGAGGAACCAGTCGCGCGCGGTGAGGGTCGGGCCTTCACCCGAGGAACTCATCAAGTCTTTAAAAAGTTCCTTTTCGAGTCTCACCAGGATTTCGTCCAGAGCCGCGTCTTCTACCTGCCGGCAACACGCCAATTCCCGCAGAAGCCGCATAAGCGTCTTTTCAGAGAACCAGCTCGCGCGCGTCGTTCCGCCGCTGACGTAACCCTGGAACATCAGCAGTCGATTCCGTGCAGACATGAGAGGCAGACGTTTTTCGGCTTCCCCGTCCTCCTCCTTCACTTCCACGCGGTTGCGGCGGGCGAGAAGGAGAAAGTCGCGGTTCGCGAGAAAGAGGTCGTTCACCGTTTTGAGAGCCCCGGCAAACGCAAGAAGCGCGTCGCCGTCGTCTCCCCGGCGCAATTTCTCGAATTCGTCACCGAAAGCCCCTTTGTATGCGATCTCTTGGTATTCCTTGTTCACGGGAGCGTCGACCCCTTCAGCAAAGGCCTTTACAAGAAGCAGGTAACGCGAAAACTGCACGCGCACCGTCTCGGGGTCGTAGGGCACGGCCGTGAGGATCTTTTCGGTCTTGTCGTCGAGAACGTCGCCGTCAAGCAACGCCCTGTCCGCCAGTTGCGTAGGCACCAACTGCAGCATTCTCGCCGTCTCCCACTCGCGGGCGAATTCTTCGGCCTCCTTTTCGTACCCGAATTTGCGAAGTCCGAAGAGAATCTTCGCCCTCGCGACGTCAATGTCGTCGAGGGGCTTGGCCTGGCGGTTTACGTTGGCGAATAGATTCGACATGACGACGTCGAACGGATCCTCCGCACAACGTCCGTCGCGCTTGAAGTACGTGACGACCGCACGAAACTTCAGACGGAGGAGCCACTCCTCGGGAGCGACTTCATTAAAGCCCTTGTCCTTGAGACTTTCGAGAGAGAAGGCCGTCCTTTGCTCGTCGGAGGAAAAGCTCGCCTTCACCGCCTCGACCGTCTGAATCGGCCTTTCCGCGTCGCCGAGACCGTGAACGAGCGGCAGTACGTCTGCGGACTCGCCCTGGCCGAAATACTCTCGGGAACGGATGAGAAGGTTCTGGATGCTCCGCAGACGTTGCTGACCGTCGATCACGAGAATTTTGTCGGGGTATTTCGAGTGAATCCCGAAGACGAGCGTCCCGAGGTAGAGGTCGGTCTTCGACTGCGCCGCCTGATGAACGGACGAGAGGAAATTCTCGATCTGCTTCTTTCCCCAGTCATAGTCTCGCTGCCAGAAGGGGATGTGGAGCGCGGGCTCCCGCTCGGCCCGTTGGGCGATTTGCCGAAGAAAATTCCCGCTGGCCGCCAGAAGATCGAGGGCCGAGAGGTCGTAATGATTGACAAAAGTACGATGCGCCATGATGCGGTCAGAAACTCAGATACTGGGAAAGAAGCGAACGGAGTTCGTCGAGGGCCTTCATTTCTTCGGGTGGAAGCCCCTCGTCGGATGCGTGCTTATTTTGAGGTTTGTTTGCCTCACGTCCGCCCGGCATTCGGTTGATCGTCGCCTCAAGTTCCCGGGGCCATCGGGTGCCCATATTGCGCGCGGTCTTCAAAAAGCGCCAAAGCGCTCCCTGCGCATTCGTCGAAAAATGCGCGGCGGCCACGGCTTCCCACATGCAAAGCGACCTCCAGACGCTGTCCCATCTTGAACAGAAACGGGCGAAGAGAAGCTGCACCATGAGAAGCCGCACGATGTCGTCGTCGGCTTCCTTCTGCGGAAACTTGTCGCTCCAGAGAAGCGCGGTGGCATACACAACGGTCGGGATGGAACCGTACGTGTTTGACAAGTCGTTCGGGATGTCGGGCAAGGCCAGCCAAGCGCCGGCGTCGCTTACCCAAGGCACGATTTCGATTCGTTCATTGTTTTCCCAACGACAGAGTCTCCCGAGAGACGCTTCCGTCTGAAGCCGTTTGTCCTCTTTACTCCACTTGACGAGACACCGGCCGAAGGCCGCCATGAGGCGCGCCGCTCTGCACACAAGCCTTGCGGGACGGCGGTCCGGATCATCCTCTGAGAGACCGTGATCCGCGATCTTTTCCTGAATCACCTCGCCGAACCGCTCGGAAAGACACGAGAGTTCCAGACAGTAGGCGTCATACAGCCGCGCAAAACGCCCGACCATGCGGAAGAACCCTTCCGCCTCCGAAAAGGCGAGCGGCTCCGTGGCCCGCCATCTACGATCGGTTCCCGCTCCGCTACCTTCGTTCGAGGTTCCGCGTGGACTCCCCTCAAGCCGTTCGAAAGGAGCCTGTCGTTCGCTCCCCTGCGAGGTGATCTCCCACCACCATTTGTCCTGACCGAGAAGCATGGCCTGCACGCCCTGAACGAAGCCGCAGCCCAGTCGGTAGTAGGCGTCCTGATCGTGCGAATCGATGAAACGCTCGACGGAAATTTCTTCGTTTCGATTAAAGCAGAAGGGAGAAAAGGTGCTCAGCCCAAGCCTCTCATCTTCTTTGTGACTGCGGAACCACGTTTCGTACCGAGACTGTCGGTCCCATGTCGCCGCGGGATTGTTCCCGTAAATTCTCCCCATGTGGTGAGCTTTGAGAATCTGCCCGCCGTTCAAGGGTTTCGCCGTCGTATTGAGCGGCTCGAAAAAGTTGCGGACCGCGGGGTTCGAAGTCTCTCCACGCTTGCGCTCAAAAGACACGATGGAAAAGGTCACGCTCCGGAGCAAAGCAAGCCTTTCCCCTTTCGAAGCGGCGCTCGCATCGGAACGTCGGTGACACACGTTCCGAATGATTCGGCGGATTCTGCTGGCATGGACGGTGCTCTGCAGATTGTTCGTCCGGAGAAGCTGCCTGAGGCGGGACCACGTTCTCACACCGAGCTTTCTAGCCCCCAAAATCTCTTCCCCGTACCATTCGACGATGAGGAGAGCAAAGGTCAGGAGGCGCTGTTGACCGTCCACGATGAAATCCGCGTCGGACGTCTCTTCGATCACCACGACCCCGATGTCGGGCGAGCCCTTCTCCGGACGAAAAAGCGAGTCAAGGAGCGATTCCGTAAAGGCCGTCACGTGACTTTCGGACCATGTAAACGGGCGTTGAAAATCGGCGACGGCGGTCCGGCGGTTTTCTTCCAGAAGCCACTGCGCGACGAAGCGGCGAATCTCTTCAGTGTTGTTGTCTGTGTCCGGCATGAGGTTAAAACGGAGTTGGGAGAGAATGAAAGGAAAAGAAAAAATTATCGATCGCCCGCCGGGAATACGTCAACGAAATCCTTGGGAAAGAAGGGAAAACACCTCCGCAAATCGTGTCGGACACCACCTCCCAAAAACCTTCAGAATATCAACATTTGGGAACATTCATTCACGATTTTGCACATCAACCATAGGGAAAGATCGAATGACTTTCCGTCCTCCCTCACCTACCATGAACTTGCAAGAAGAGCATTTTCTCTTGACGGGTCCGCGGGGCGGATCCCACTGCCATACGACCTCCGTCCGCCCCGCCCCGTCCCCAAAAAGGAGTTCATCCATGAGCAACATCTCCCGTCGTCAGTTCTTCGGCTCCACCGCCGCCGTCGCGGCCGTCGGCCTCACGGGCGCGGCGCACGCCGCCGACCTCTGCTCGATTCCCAAGAAGTGGGATCACACCGTCGACGTCATCATCGTGGGCGCAGGCGGTGCGGGTCTCGCCGCCGCCATCACGGCGCTGGAAAAGGGCGCGAAGGTCGCGATCCTTGAAAAGCTCGGCATGCCCGGCGGCAACACCATGGTGTCGGGCGGCGGCATGAACGGCGCCATCGTGGAAGAAGCGAAGAAGGCCGGCATCGAAGACTCCCCGAAGCTTCATACCGAACAGACGCTCGCCGCGGGCGACTTCCGCGCCGACCCGGCTCTGGTCGCCCAGTACGCCGAAAAGATGCCCGAAACGGTCGAATGGTTCCGCAAGCTCGGCGTCACCTTCACCCCCATCTATCAGATCTACGGCGGCCTCTGGCCGCGCTGCCGCAATCCGCAGGGCCAGAAGGGCTACGCCTATATTGAAGCGATGCTGAAGCGCTTGAAGGAACTCAAGGGCGAAGTCCTCACGGGCCACAAGGTGACGGCCTTCATTCGTGAAAATCCGTCGGAAGGCCGCGTTCTCGGCGTCGAAGTCGAGGTGAAAGGCAAGAAGGAATACTGGCGCGCGACGAAGGGCGCCGTCGCGAGCGCGGGCGGCTACGCCTACAACGCCGAAATGTGCGCCTACTTCGACCCGCGTCTGACCAAACTCTCCACCACGAACCAGCCGGGCGCCACGGGCGAAGTCCTCGTCGCCATGCAGGACATCGGAGCGCTTGCGATCGGACTCGACTACATCCAGTGCATTCCGGGCACGGCTCCGGGCTACAAGTCGAAGGGCAACCTCATCCAGGTGATCGAATACTCGATCTTCGTCAACAAGGAAGGGAAGCGCTTCGTCGCCGAAGACTCCCGCCGCGACGTGATCCGCGACGCGACGCTCGCGCAGACCGCACAGACCGTCTATCCGCTCACCGACTCGGTGGGCTTTGCCGCGGACAACAAGTTCCAGGGCGAAACGAACAAGAAGGCTCTTGCGGACGGCACGCTCTTTGAAGCGCAGACGATCGAAGAGCTCGCGGGCAAGATCGGCGTTCCCGCCGAAGAGCTCAAGAAGACGATCGCGGAATACAACAAGACCGTCGACACGAAGAAGGATCCTCTCGGCCGTGCGCCGCGCATGCTTGCGCACAAGATCGAAAAGGCTCCCTTCTATGCGGGCCCGATCGGCATGGCGCGCCACCACACGATGGGCGGCGTCAAGATCGACGTCAAGGCCCGGGTGCTCGACCGTCACGGCAAGGTGATTCCGGGGCTCTACGCCGCGGGCGAAGTGACGGGCGGCATCCACGGAACGAACCGCGTGGGCGGCAACGCGCTGGGCGACGCCTTCACGTACGGCCGCATCGCGGGCGAATCGGCCGCGACGGCCGCGTAACCCAAGGGCCGGCGACCGCGCGTCGCCGGCATGATGTTGGTACTCTGCGGGCGGCGAGGCAAAACCACGGCCGCCGCCCGCCCGAGATGCTCACGAGGCCGATCCGGAAACGGGTCGGCCTTTTTCCATTGCCCGTACGCCACATGACCGCATCAGCGAAGAAGGGATTTGGGAGTGTCCTCTTTCTTCCCAAAAATGCTTGACGGCACAATCACACCGCCGTTATTTTTTTCCAGGTGGACGCGCTCCAAACCTTCTCGCTTGGAGTGCTCCGGTTCCGAGCCCCGGATCGTACGTGTCCGGGGTTTCGTGTTTTCGGGACTTAGCCCCCCGACCGCGCGATCGAGTCGTTCTGTTTGCCGGCGGCGCGGTTTTCTTTTGACGAGACATAGTGAAGACCGCCGAACCGCCCGACACAAGTTCCCGGAAAAGCGAAAGCCCGGTGGTGGTGCACCGGGCCTCGCAATATGTAGAGAGTTCCACTATGTCGAACAAGCTTGCCCTACTGCAGGAGGCAGGCCATGTCGTTTCTGCTTTCCTACGGCAGGAAATTCCAGCACTTCCTTGGGAAAACGCCGCGCGTCTCCCGCCCTTTCGAACCCTCCCCGCTCTCCGTGATTTTCCTTCCAAGAGAGCCTCGTTCCCATTCCCCGGCCGCCGCCCGACCGCGGTCCCTCGTCTTGCCGGCCCGCACGTGCCGTTCCCGCCTTGCGCCAGGACCTCCACCCGGCCCCCGTCGCAACGCACGACGTTCCCTCTTCCCCCGCCTTACCGAAGCAAAACGGCAACCCATAGTCTCAGACTTATCGAACAAATAACATTTTCAATATTCGACTTATGAATTAGTTCTCCTTAGACTTTAGGCGTAGTTGGTTGCGGCCGCCTCCCCGAGGCGGTCCGCATCGTCATCCCCGACCCCAAGGAGATTCCCCATGTCCGACCAAGCTCAGCTCGCCGAGCGCTTTACGGACGTCATGGCGAAGTTCACGGCCTTCTTCGGCAAGCGCCTTCCCGACGACGTTCTCGAAAAGCTCGAAGCCATGCGGCGCGTTCAGAAGAGCGAACTCGCCACGCTCGTCTACGACGCCATGTTCACCGATCTCGAAATGGCGAAGGAGCGAAACGTCCCCTTCTGCCAGGACACCGGCGTCATCCAGTACCACATCGAACTCGGCGCCGACTTTCCGATCCGAAACGAACTTGAAGCCTGTCTCAAGGAGGCCGTGCGCCGCGCGACGGTCAAGGCGCCGCTTCGCCACAACGCCGTGCAGATCTTCGACGAAAAGAACACGGGCGACAACACCGGCCGCCGCATTCCCTGGATCGATCTTGAAATCGTTCCGAATTCGTCCGACGCCGTGATCTACGCCTACATGGCGGGAGGCGGCTGCTCGCTTCCGGGCACGGCCAAGGTCCTGATGCCCGTCGAAGGCTACGAAGCGGTCGTGCAGTTCATCTTCGACGTGATCTGCGAGCGCGGCGTCAACGCCTGCCCGCCCCTTCTCGTGGGGGTCGGCATCGCGGGTTCCGTCGAAGTCGCCGCGACCCTCTCGAAGCGCGCCCTCATGCGCCCCGTGGGCTCGCACAACCCGAACGCCCGCGCCGCCGAATTCGAGCGCATGGTGGAGGACGGCCTCAACCGCATCAACATCGGCCCGGGCGGCCTCACGGGCGAAGGCTCCGTCATGGGCGTAAACGTCGAGACGGCCGCGCGCCATCCGTCGTGTCTCGCCGTCGGCGTTTCGGTCGGCTGCTGGGGACATCGCCGCGGCGCGATCCGCATCCACGCCGACATGTCGTACGAACTGCTTTCCTACAAGGGGGTAACGCTGTGAAAACGCATCATCTCACGACGCCGATCAAGAGCGAAGATCTCGAAGGGATCGAAATCGGCGACATCGTCTACCTCTCGGGCTACCTCATCACCTCGCGCGACGACGTCCACATGCGTCTCGTCAAGCAGCACCGTCCGCTCCCCGTGGACCTCGCTGGCAAGGCGATCTTCCACGCGGGCCCCATCATGGTCCCCTGCGGCGACGAGTCGGGGAGCGGCTACAAGGTCGTTTCGATCGGCCCCACGACCTCCATGCGCATGGAAAAGTTCGAGCGCGAATTCATCCGCGACACGGGCGTGAAGATCATCGTGGGCAAGGGCGGCATGGGCCCCAACACGGAAGCGGGCTGCCGCGACCACAAGGCCCTTCACTGCGTGTGGCCGGGCGGCTGCGCCGTCCTTGCCGCAAGCAAGGTCGAGGAAGTCGAAGAGCACCACTGGGAAGAACTCGGCATGCCCGAGTCGATCTGGGTGATGCGCGTCAAGGACTTCGGACCGATGATCGTCTCGATCGACACGAAGGGACAGAACCTCTTTGAGAAGAACAAGAAGGTCTTCAACGAAAAGAAGCAGCCGATCGTCGACGAGATCAACCGTCATGTCGACTACTTCGACTGAGGCGTTTGACGCACTCCTTCCGACGAAAACATCAGGCAATGCGGGCGTCCGGATTTTCGGGCGCCCGTTTTGCGCCCGGAAGGGCCCGGGCTCGTGGAAACGCTTTGCGCCTCACCCGCGGGAGAACTTCTCCTGCGCCACGTCCCGCATGGTCCGGATGAGAAGGCGCGCGGCCTTCGACAAATAGCGTGCCGGACGATAGGCCGCCACGACCTTCCGAACGGGGACCTCGGGGTCGATCGAGAAAAACCGCACGCGCTTTGCCGCGGTGCTTCGTCTCGCGAGCGTTTCGGTGACGATCGTGGCGCCGAGCCCCGCGCCCGCAAGCGCCAGCGCGGCGGTGAGCGATTCGCTCTCCAGGACGATCTTGGGCGAAGCGCCCGTCTCGGCGACGAGCGTGCGGTAGAGATCGTGGATCTGCTGCCCCTCCCGCACGACGAGGAAGGGTTCGTCGGCGAGAAGCCGGAAGGAGAAAGGCGGAAATTCGTCCTCCCGGCGTTCTTCGGGACAGAGGGTCCGGGCCTTTTCGATCAGCGGGCTCTTTTCGTTGACGGCGAGAAGGAGGCGCTCCTCATAAATTTCCACCGCTTCGAGTCCGGATTGCGCGAGGGGCGCAATGACGAGCGACAAGTCCGTCTTTCCCGTCCACACGAAGTCTTCGAGTGCGCGGGTCGTTCCTTCCTCAAGGGCGATTTCAATTCTCGGATGCGCCGCGCTGAAGACGGGCAAGACTTCCGTCAGAAAGAACATCTCCCGGTACTCCGACGCCCCGATCACGACGCGTCCTCGCTCGCCCCCGTGGATGTCCGCCACCGCGCGGCGGCAGTCTTCGCGGATTTCCATGACGCGCTTTTCCGCTTCGAAGAAGATCCGGCCCGATTCCGTGAGCGTCAGCGGACGCGTGGAGCGGTCGAAGACTTCGGCACCGAGATCCTTTTCGATTCGTTGCACGAACTGCGAGAGCGAGGGCTGCGAGATGCCGAGCGTCTGGGCGGCTTTGGAGATGCTGCCCGCGGCGAGGATGGCGGAGAGGTAGCGGTAGGAGTGCGGGTGCATGGGGAGTTTGAAAGGCAAGCGGAAACTTCGTAGTGAAAAAGGCGAAGTGCCACAACAAGGGGTGACAGCATCAAACCGTTGAAAAGCAACGACACAGTATGACAGAAAAACTTTTCCCGCCGCGGACGGTACACCTCCGCCCGGCCACGGCTTCCTTCGTTGAATCAATAAAGTTTTTCTCTACCGGTAAAGGCAAGGGATTTTCCCAAACGCCAAAGTCCAACAAAGAAAGTTGGGAGGGTGTCATAATCAAAATCAGCACGAAACGGACCGGCAACGTCCGGATTGAACTTCACGAAGACACGGAACGAAGGTTCAGATTCATCTACTGAGAATCGCCCCCTTTCTTGACGAAGGCGACGAAGCCGAGGCATTCGCAACGAAAGCGCCACGTCTTCGATAAGTTGCTGTCAGTGTTGAGTGTGCGAAGGTTCTAAAAACCCAAGTCCTTCGCACGCCCTTTGGTCAAGCAGTCTTTCAAAATTAATTACACGCAAGGAAAGACCTATGTTATCAACATGTTATCCCCCCCCCCCCTTCCGAGTTTAAGCCGCCATTCTAACTCTTTCCATCTTCAACACTCCCGCGCGTGGCAGGCAGGAAAGAATGCGCTGACCGCCGCGGTGATTCTGGCACTGACTTCCCTCTCCGCTCAAGCCATTACGCTTACGGAAGAGAATCTCACCACCAACCTGGAGTTTCCGAGATACTCCGACGGTCAAGAGCACCTCATCGATTCGCTTCGATTGGGAACCTTGGATAATCCTTTCGCAACCACCGCCAAATGGGATTATTCCCTGATTAGAGCGTATGATCGATCAAAAGTCACCATTAAAGACACTTCTCTTCACGCGCTCATCAATGCTGCGAGTGGCAACCCTAATGATGTGCTTTATGGTTTTCGTGCGAAAGGGACTGATTCGAAAATTCACCTTGAGGGTCCGATTGATATTGTTATAACGCAAGACCCCAACCTCAACATTGCATATGGTCTTAGTGCGCTTTATGCCGAAGAGGGCGGGAAGATTTACATCGGAAACAAAGAAAGCGATGATCCCGTTCGCATCTGGACACTAGCCAACAAACCCGACACAATTTCAGCCAAATCCGGTGGCGACATTACCTTTCTATCCACCAACAATCAAATAGTTGGATCCTTTGACTTAATCGGAACAGCAAAACCACCGGAAGGAGAAAAATCCGAGGTTACAGTTACTTTTTCCGGAAACAATTCATATTGGTTTGGTGACGACGGCTCTTATGCAAACGGGAATCTTTTTGGAAAAATCGGCGATCGTAATAGAGGAACCCTAAATGTCACAATCGAAAAAGGGGCGCAATGGTCTTATCTTGGTCTAAATAATGGCGGAACGGCTCGCGAAAAACGCATCAGCGCCATCACGCTGAAAGATGGCGGCATCATCACGCTTTATGATAGAACTCTATTAGACTTCTGGGAATCAATAGGATTACTTGACCGTATCCAGGAAGGAAACTATTCCGTTGTACATGACCACGTTGAAATCGGCGACCTCAAGGGCAATGGAGGCATTTTCCAACTCGACCTCAATGCAGTGAATAAGAGTGATAGTGACGTAATTTTCATTGAAGGATCCAGCGATCCCGGTCAACACGCAATCGATCTGGTAGAACACGATTTTGACCTTCTAATCCCCATCACCCCTGAAAATAACCTAATTTTTGCCGTTGCTAAGGGCACCGCCGCCGGGGAAAACGGCGTTAAATTCGTGGACAAAGTAAACGAACGAGGCGAAGGATTAATTGATTATGAGTTACGTATTGCTTCCTCCGAATTTACTGAGGACGATACGAAACGTCAAGAAATCACAAATATAACACTCTCTACTGACAAACTTTTTTCCTTGGGGGCAAACGAATATATTGGCGGCACGAAGTGGTTCATCGAACGCATCATCATTGAGAAGTCCGCCGCCGCCCGAGGCTTCACCGGTGCGGGCTACGCGAGCTATGACGCTGCTGTCGAAATGGACCGCCACGACCGTCGTCTTCTGGAGACCGTGCGTGACAGCAAGGATCCTGAAAATGGTCTTTGGGTTCGTGTGCACCACGGCCGTAACGGTGCGGAAGACCAGTACCGTTGGGACCGCACGGGAGTGACCATCGGATTTGACCGCGCCTTCACCGAAAAAAGCAGAGCCGGCGCCTGGTTCTCTTACACAGAAGGCGACACGGAGTTCCTGGACGTCCGCGGCGACGGCGACATGAAGCGCTACGAATTCGCGCTCTTCGACACGCTCACCTACGGCAACCACTACCTCGACTTCGTCGGCCGCATCGGTCGCGTTTCGAGCGAGTACACGGTAGGCAACGAAGCCTATACCACCGACGGCGACTACGATCAGGACTACGCAGCCCTCTCGGCCGAGTACGGCTACACGCTCAAGAGCGAAACGGGCGTTTTCGTCGAACCGCAAGTGCAGTTCCAAGTCGCTTATCTCGACAGCTTCGACTACCATACCGACCGCCACATGAAGGTGGAAGCGGAGAGCGAAACGAGTACGATCGGCCGCGTCGGCTTCCGTGCCGGTCGTGAGTTCAAGGGCCTTGAACAGGCCGGATCGATCTACTTCCGAGGCGACGTACTGCATCAGTTCTCCGACGGACAGGACGCCACGCTTTCGGACGGGACGAATCGCTTGAATGAAAACTGGGGTGACACGGGCACCTGGGCGAACTTCGGCGTCGGCGCCGTCTGGCAGTGGAAGGATACGCTCGGGTTCCAATTCGACCTCGAACGCACCGCGGGCGGCAAGACGGACGACACCTGGTTGGTTTCCGGCCGCTTCAACTACTTCTTCTGATCCTCCCCCGAGAAAAGCGGCGTCACCTCATCGGCCGAACGCCGCCTTTCTTCCTCTCCCTCACGGACCGCGCCAACCACGCGATCCGCGTCTTTTCCAGGCGCGACTCACGCTTCGACCTCAAAAGACTCTCTCGCCCCCACTACGGCCTCCCCTCTCGCAATCTCTCCCCAATCCGAGCGTTCAGACAAAACCTTGTCCTAACCACGCCGTACCCCGCAGATTTCCTCCTCTCCTGCAGACACTTACGACATGTGGTGTCGTTACATTTTCCCGGTCCGCTTTTTAAACATTTGTCCCAATATTTGATCATGATTAAGATCAAACATTTTCTTTACAGAAGGAGATTCGCATCAAGAAACCCGTAAAAACAACTGCCTCATAGGGTTTTTGCGGTGTGTGAACCAAACGGAAACTGCGAAAATTTCTTCATGCGAAGGCGAATCCCGAAATTCGCCTAGCGCGCATGGAAAAACAACAAACCATCCTGCAAGTTCCGGAGTTTGCACCGCGCACGTCGCCCCGGAGCGTTTTCCCAACGATCCCCGCCGCGGTCGCCTTGCAAGAGTTTCGGGCCGGCCGGGTGCGCGTGCTTTTTTCCCTTCTCCATTTGACCGGACATCAATCTCAAAAAAACACAAGAAGGACCACCATGAACCATCTTTCCGCATCCCCCCGTTCAGGCATCCCCGCCCCGAAGACATTCAGCTTTGCGCCGATCGCCGTGGCCGTTGCTGCAGTTTTTGCCGCGGCCGCGAGCTCCTCAGTCTTTGCGGCCGACCACGTTGCCTTTGTTGAGCCCAACAAAGATCTGGTTGTTGGCCATGCCGACGTCGTCCTCAATCTCGACCGCATCTCGAATGCGAACGGTTTTGAATGGCTGAATGAGAGCGGCGCTCTCTTCACTGTCGACGGCTGTGACGAGACCGACCCGATCCGCACTGCCGTTCAGTGGTGGTACCCCGAGCGGCCCAACGATTTGTACTCAGTCAGTTCCAACACCATCGAAAATTTTCAGCACGGTACGCTCACCGTCACGAACGATACGGGTGACTTCAATCTTGGTTGGGATTTCGGGTATGACAACATTAAACCCGACGACGAGAATTTCAGCCCCTACGGTCCGGCCATCGCCAACTTCCGACAGGGTGCGCTCAGCAATGCGGATACCTCCGCCGACCAGTTTTTAAAGCGCTTCACCTTCGAGGCTGCCGAAGGAGGAAGTCAGATCGCCATTGTCACGAGGAATTCCCGCGTAAGTTCGACAAATGCGGGAGACGGCGAGGCGATGCTCGGCCTCTCGGTATTGAACAAGCGCGGTTGGATGACCTTCGCCGACGAGACTTTCCTCGTAAGCGACTTCCAATTTACGTATCCGAACATTGAGACTGCCTCGCTCGATTTCACCGTCCTTTCCGGTCCGGAAGATGAGCTCCCTTCCGGTACGGCCGGCGAATACATCGCAGCCGGTGTTGTGGCCGGATTTGGCGCTGTTTCTAACGAACCGGTTACAGAGGGACAAGGGCTCTTTGACAAGCTCTTCACGAAAGAAAATGGCGACTATACGACCAATCTCGCAGAAGGCGTCACCTACGCCTATCTCGACAATTACGGCCGCATTGACTTCCAAGAACGTTCCGTCGTGAGCGTGACAGCCGTCTCGTCTAAGGACGACGGCTTTGAAGAACACCTCGGTCGACTGCACGAAGTTTTCGGCGTCCTCACGAACGAAGGCGGCAACGTCATATTCGAGCAGGGCGGCGACGTACTCGTGAAGGGCCGCGACAAGCACCACATCGTGAGCGCCCTCACCTCCGCCTCGACTCTGGGCATTCTCGATCCTTTGAAGTCCGGGAAAATCACGTTTACCGCCGGAGGGGGCGTGAACCGTATCTGGGGTTGGTCGGACAACTATGATGGTTCCGCTCCGGTCACCGTCGGAAGCGGGCATTCGCTCAACAATCCCGAAGCTGAACCTCAGGAAAAGCCGCTTTTCGGCGAAAACGGGTATCTCGATGACACCGCCTTTGAGGATATGAGGGGGCAAATTGAGGATTACCTCGAGATTGCGACCGGCGGAAACGAAATCGTCAAAGCGGATCAGCATCTGCGCGGCTCGATTCTCGCGGCCAACGATTCAGTGATCACCGTGACGGACAGCCCTGATAACAACGGTTGGCTCGACATCCGCGGCGACGTCGTCGCGGCCGTGAAAAACGGCGACGGCGCGGGCTCCAACACCTTTATCTCACTGAACGGTGATCCGGGCAACGACTACCATCCGAACTACATGAACGGGACGGTCACGCGCGCCACGGTCAATCTGACGCTCTCGCACGAAAACTCCACCCTGGTCGGGAACGTCTATGAACGTCACCGCGTCGGGGACGAGGAAGCCGTAAAGAAAGAGACGTATGAGGGCACCTCAGCCATCGAGCAATATCAGTCGTTTAAAGACTGGCAGGACGAACAGTACAAAGCGGAAAGTCTGACGCTCGGCGGCACGGTCAACCTGAGCATCTCCGGCGGCGCCGTGTGGTATCCGACGATGGACTGGAAGGGTTGGAATTACGACTTCCTGTATCAGGAATTTTTCGACGAAACCGGCAACAACGATTACGGCACCGTCAACACCGGCTACGAGTACTACGACACGTCCGACCAGTACAACCTGCACGTCAAAGCCGAGAACGGAAGTTACGAGCCCGCGAACCAACCGGTCCCGGCGGATGGGGAATCTGTTGATTCGGGAAAGATCAACGATCTTGATCGCCTCGACCATCTCAAAGAAGGGGAGGTTCCCGACTCCATCAAAGTGGCGAACGAAAAGCCCAGGGATGATCAGGGGCACCAAACTTACACGACCGTCGACGCCGGCGTCTATCACTTGAAGCTTGACGGCGGCACGGTGGACCTCTCCTACCTGCGCCGTGACTTCCAGATGTCGACGGCACAGGAAGACCTCGGCTTGATCCGCCCGGGCGAAACGATTGAAGTCGAGGACGCCAATGGCAACGGCATCAAGAAGTTCCGCGTTCAGGCGCTCAACGGGAAGTGGGGCAACTTCCGCATCTACGCGAGGGACGCGAAGCACCACGACCTCGTGATCGTCGACGAAATGCGCGGCGCTGACAACATCAAGCGTGAGGGACAGACTTTCGACCTCAACCTCGTCCTCTGGAACGACGGCATCGGCGACGAGCACAAGCTCACGATCGATCCGAACAAGCCGCTCACCTACATCCAGGTGGCCCGCGTTCCGGACTCGGTGAACGTCACCGCCGAATCCTACGGCGAAGGCCGCACGACCTACACGGCCTACCGCGTCGTGAAGGACGAAAAAACGGAAGGAGAAGACGGTCTGGGCTATTACGACGGCAGCTACACGTATGACCAGGGCCTCGACTGGCACGACCAAAACGTCAACTGGTTCATCACGGGCGAAGCCGAAAACCGCAAGGACATGGCCGTGATCGGCACGACGGAACTCGCCGCCAACTTGGGCTACCTCATGGCGACCACGATGGAAACCCTTCGCGACCGCCGCGGCGAAATGACCTTCAACGCCACGAAGGAAGACGGCTGGTGGGTGCGCT
Source organism: uncultured Sutterella sp. (assembly GCA_900545275.1). Lineage (GTDB taxonomy): Bacteria > Pseudomonadota > Gammaproteobacteria > Burkholderiales > Burkholderiaceae_F > Sutterella. Next base: position 162,041 of record UQYG01000003.1, on the reverse strand, counting down.
ACACGCACGACCGCTTCGGTCTCGACGGCTTCACGGCCGAAACCGACGGCTTCCAGTTCGGCTACGAATGGATGAAACCCGAAGAAGGCGGCAAGCTCTTCCGCGGCGCGGCGTTGGACGTCGCGCAGGGCGACGTCGACTACGACAACCTCTCGGGCGAATCCGAAGCCGACCGCTATCGTCTGAGCGCCTATCAGACCTACATGGGCGACAACGGGGTCTACTACGACGCCGTGTTGCGCGCAGGCTGGTACGACGCCGAAACGAACGTCGCCTACACGCGCTACAACGGCACGGTCTACGACATGAAGGGGAACTTCGACTACTGGGCCGCGGCTGCGTCCTTTGAAGCGGGCCACCGCTTCGAGTCGTCGAGCGCCTGGTGGATCGAGCCGGAAGTCCAGTTGCAGTACACCTACATCACCGACTACGACTACAAGACGAACCACGGCATCCGCGTCGACACGGACGACACGCAGAGCCTGATCGGACGCTTCGGCGTGCGCATGGGCAAGGTCTTGACGTCGGACGCCGGCCGCCACATGAGTGTGTGGGCGGGTGCGGACGTCTTCCACGAGTGGCTGGGCGACCGCGACGGCACGATGACGGGCATCGACGAAACGGTGCGCTACGACATCTCGGGCGACGACACCTGGTGGGACACCGTCTTCGGCATGACCTGGGAAACGGGTCCGGATTCCCGCCTCTGGGCGGCCGCGAAACATGACTTCGGCGGCGATAAGGAAAACACCTGGACCGTCAACGTCGGCGCAACCTGGAACTTCTGATTTCCGATCGTCTGACTGAGCAGAGCGCCCGCATCAAAACCGGGCGCTCTTTTTTCACCCGTACACACCCGCAACACAAGGAGAAATCCCTCATGCGCTACCCCATCGCCATCGAACCCGGAGACGAAACCCACGCCTTCGGCGTCATCGTCCCGGACCTCCCCGGCTGTTATTCCGCGGGCGACACGCTCGAAGAGGCGCACGCCAACGCCAAGGAATCGGCCGAACTCTGGCTCGAAGCCGTGCTCGAAGACGGAGGATTCGTTCCGCAACCCTCTTCCCCGAAAGTCCTCCTCCAAGAACATCCGGAATGGGCCGACTGGCTTTGGTCCTCCGTGGAGGTGGCCGTTCCGGGCGAATCCGACCGTAGCGGCCGAGGGGCCTAACCCTCCAATTCACCTCCGACGCCGCCCCGACACGCCGGCCCCCGCCCCCGCTCCCTCACGGGAAAATTCAAAGCGAAGCCAAACGGAGGCTCGCCCGCACGACGCCTTCGCAATTCACTCGTTCCTTCGCGACGTTCTCCCCAGTGATCCTTGCCCCCCGCCCGCAAAGACCGCCCGTCCCCGCCTGATAAAATGTCCTCCACCCGTTGCGACGGCCCGACCAACTCTCCGCCGCCGCAAAAAGAAAGGACACCGTCATGAACTTCAAACCGCTCGCCCCGTACTATCCGGAACTCTCCGCCCTCGGAGAGCACTGCGAAGACCTGTTCCGCGACCGTCACTACCGCGAGAGCGTCCAGGGGATGCGGCAGTTCGCCGAAGGCGTCCTCAAAACGGTCTTTCGCGTGACGGACGACGACGAGGGTCTCGGGGCCCTCATGCGCCGCGACGACTTCGCGATCGTCGTCCCCCGCAAAACCGCGGCGAGCTTTTCGCTCCTGCAGCGCTACGGCAACAAGGCCTCGCACTTTCAGGTGAACGACCTCCTCACCTCCGTCCCCTACGAGCGGCACTACGAAATCCGCACGAAGGAGGACGCGGAGACCTGTCTTCGCCACGGCTACGACATCGCCCGCTGGCTTCTCTCCTGCCGGGATCCGTCCGCCCCCTACCCCGACTTTCAGCCGCTTGAAACCGTGCGCACGAACGCCAAGGGCGAGAAGCGAAAGATCGTCTTCGACAGACATCAGGAAGAGGCGATCGGCCTTCAAAGCGGACGCCACCTGGTGCTCGCCCCTCCGGGCTGCGGAAAAACCGAGATTCTGACGGAGCGCGTGCGCCGCGCCCTCGAATCGGGCGTCGCGCTCACCGACATGCTCTGTCTCACGTTCACGAACCGCGCGGCCCGCGGCATGCAGGAGCGAATCGTCGAGAACTTTCCCGAGCGCAGCATGGGAGAGCTCTACGTCGGAAACCTCCACCGCTTCTGCTCGAAACTCTTGTTCGAGAGCGAAGCCGTTCCCGAAACCGCCACCATCCTCGACGAAGACGACGCGCGCGAAGTGATCGACTCGCTCGTTCGAGAACGCCTCCTCGAAGACCGCCCGCCCGCGTCGGAAGGGCTTCCCCTTCCGGAAGATCCCCTCCCCGGCTTCGTCGCCGACTTCATTCAGCAGCGCGCGGCGGAACTCCTGCAGAGGAACCGCGGCTTTCCCGAGGAGACGATCCAGCAGTCGCCCGCGCCGGAAGTGAACCAAAGGAATTTTAAACTCCTCGCCGCCTTCGGACTCGTCGCGTACGACGAAAACCGCAATCCGAAGATGGACGAGGACCGCGTCGACACGATCGCCCGCGACTACCTCGCCTACAAGGAGTCGCAGGAGTTGCTCGACTTCAATGACCTACTTTTGAAAGCTTGGCTCTTTTTGACGGACAAGCGCTCCTTCGTGAAACGCTACCCCTGGATTCAGGTGGACGAAGTGCAGGATCTTTCGCCCCTTCAGCTCGCGATCGTCGAGCGGCTTTGGGACGAGAAGCAGCCGTTAAGCGTCTGCGTCTTCTTTGGCGACGAACAGCAGGCGATCTTCTCCTTCATCGGCGCGAAGCTCGAGAGGCTTCAGGCCTTGAGCCGCACGCACGAAGTGCATCACCTGCACCGAAACTTCCGGTCGCCCTCGTATCTCCTGGATCTTTTCAACAAGTTCGCCGTCAACGAGCTCGACGCCGATCCCGCTCTGTTGCCCCGCGCCGAAAAGATTTCGAAGGCCCCCAAGGGAGCGCTTCGGCTTCTCGCCGCCTGCGACGCGAAGGACCAGATCGAGCTTTTGAGCGAGCTTGCCCTCCGCGCGCCCGAGGGCGAGACGACGGCCGTACTCGTGCCTTCGAACGCGATGGCCGACACCCTGAGCGACCGCCTCAAGGAAAAGAAGGTCGAGCACTTCAAGATTTCGGGCAGCGACCTCTTCCGCATGAATGTTTTGAAGACCGCCAAGGCCTACCTCGGAATCCTGAAGGACGACTTTCAGACGGCTCCGTGGGCGCAGCTCATCTCGCGCCTCACGCGAAAGGACACGACGTTGAAGCGCATCCGCGACTATCTCGCGCGCAAATTCCCCGACTACGGTCTTCTTCCTTCGGACCTGCTTCACTATTCGGCGGAAAATCCCGAAGAGCCCATGAGTCTGCTCGACGACTTCACCCGAGCCTATTGGGGCGAACTCGTCGTCTTCGACACGGAGACGACGGGGCTCGAAGTGGGTCTTGACGACGTCATTCAGATCGCGGCCCGCAAACTCCGGGGCGGCCGATGCGTCGAAAAACTCGAGCTCTTTCTGAAGACCGAGCGCGAGATCCCCAAGATGCTCGGCAACATTCCGAACCCGATGGTGGAGGTGTACGAAGCCGAGAAGGCCCGCGGATCGCTCCTTCCTCCCGTCCTCGCCTTCAAGAAGTTCCTCGCCTTCGTGGGCGACGCCCCGGTCGTCGGGCACAACGTCGAGTACGACGTCAACATCGTGAACGCCCAGTACGCGGTCCTGAAGGACCGCATGAAAAAGGCCTTCGACGACGACGTCGACGTCTCCGCGCTCCCGCGCGCCTACGCCCGCGGGGAGCTCATGAAGCGCTACGACACGCTTCGCCTCTCCTATGCCCTGGAGCGCGTCATCTGCCGCGAAAAGGGTTTGAAGCGCCTGCCGTCCCACAAACTCAAGGACCTCATCCGCATCCTCGGGGTCGAGGGCGTGAATTCGCACAAGGCCGACGACGACGTCGCCGCGACCGAAGGGCTTTTGGCGCACTTCTACGAGCTCGCTCGCCCCCTCGTCGAAAAGCAGAGAAAGTTTCTGCTCCGGCCTTCGATCCGCAACATGTCGCAGACCTTGCGAAGCGCCCTTTCGGAAATCTACGAAGAGCACCGAAACCTGAGCTACCGCCCGCAGTCCCCCGAAGACCCGGCGATTCTCGTGCAGGTGCTGCGCGAATTCATCGAGAGCCTGCCGAACCACACGGAAGTGCAAGACCAGATCGACGAGATCAGGAAGAAGCTTCCGCTTCTCTACGCCTATCTCGACCGCGTGCTGATCGAAAAGGAGAAGAGCCGGACGCTCTACTCGCAGCTGCAGCGCTATCTCGTCCATATCAATTCGCTCAAGGAAGCGGACCTCTGCTCGAGCGACGTCGTGCGCGACCGCGTCTTTCTCTCGACCGTGCACAAGGCGAAGGGGCTCGAATTCGACAACGTCGTGATCGCCGACGTGAGGGACGGCGTCTATCCCTTCTTCAAGAGTTCCACCCCCGAAGCCAAGGAGGAGGACGCGCGCAAGTTCTACGTCGCGCTCTCGCGCGCCAAGAAGACAATCACGATCACCCTGCCCCTTGAGAACGACTGGGGCTACTCGTGCCGGGAGTCGCCCTTTTTGGCGGCGATCCGGGAGGACTTCGTGCGGGTAACGGAAAGCGACGTGCTGCGGGACGACAAGACCTAAGAGGACCCCGAACGCATCGAGAATCCCGACGAAGACGATCCGCCCTTCTGACGGTCCGCCCGCCGCCCCGGTTCTCCCGCGCGCACGCGGGCTCCGTCCCGTCCCGAGCACCCCGCCGCGAACGAAAAAGCCCCGGCGGGGCGTTTTCCGTCGGGGTGCAGGAATCGGCACGAACTCAGCGCTTTCGTTCCGGATTGAACTCTTCGTCGTAACGGAGGAGGAACTTCACGAGTTCAGGATTGCGGTGCGACCACCAAAAGTCCGCGGGCGTGTCGAGCGGGCGCAGGCTCTCCAAGTCCTCCTTCGAGAGCGAAAAGTCGAAGACCTCGAGATTCGCCTTCATGCGGTCGACGTGCGTCGTCATCGGATCGCGACGATCCCGCGCCCGATCGGATATCGGGATCATCCACGCGCTCTACGCCGACCTCAACCACCTCGAGGTCGTCCGGGTTCTCGACGGGTGGCAGAGCAAAAATGAACCCGCGGTCTACGCCAAGCCCCATGCGGGGCCGCGCCCCGCGGTCGAAGGCGCGTCTACCGTTCCCGTCGTCTTCGACGACTGAGCGCCGACACGAACGAACAGGAAGCGCCACAAGGAAAAGCCCGCTCGGGGCAGGCTCCTTCCCGGAGCAAAGTCGATCACAGTTCCCGAACCTTATACCTCGAACGAGTCGCCTTGCGTATTCGAAAGGTCTTCCCGACAGTCCTCTGCGGCGGTGACGACGGTACCGACCCACTCGTCGTCTACGTCTCGGCTCATAGGGACTTTCCCGATCAACCGCTCCAAACACGTCAAGTTTTGTCTTTTCGCAAATTACGCGCGTAAGTCCGCGAAAGAGAATCGACCCGTGCGGACGTCTCAACCGCCCGCGCGGACAACTACAGCAAAAAGGAGATTCCCTCATGCAAACCAAGCTTTCCGTCGCACTTGCCGCGACTCTTGCAGGTTTCGCTCTCAGCGCCCAAGCCGCCAACGTCGAGGTCTACGGCCTCATCGACACGGGCCTCAACTATCAGCACGTCGACGCCGACCGCGCCGGCGTGGACGACGTGTCCAAGTTCCAGATGAAGTCCTCGCAGTCGACGCCGAACCGTGTGGGTCTGCGCGGAACCGAAGATCTCGGCCAGGGCCTCAAGGTCGGCTTCGTTCTCGAAAGCCAGTTCAACAGCGACGACGGCTCGCTCATGCCGGGCAACCGCCTCTTCCACCGCGCCGCGCAGATCATGCTGATGTCGGACGACTACGGCACCCTCGTTCTCGGCCGTTCCGGCATGCTCCGCAGCGGTTTCGGCACGACCGGCATCTGGGGCGGCAAGGTCTCCCCCTTCAGCAACTCCTGGGGCGACTACATGGTCGGCTCCAAGTACATCATGCCGGGCGGCTTCAAGCCGGGCGACAACACGATCACCTATCAGTCCCCCGTCATGTCGGGCCTGCAGCTCCATGCCCAGTATTCGAACCAGCTTGACGCCGCCGGCGCCGACGACTGGGAAGAAGAAGGCAAGAACAGCACCGACCGTCAGTGGGCCTTGGGCGCCACCTACACGGGCGGTCCCGTGCACGTCGCCGCGGTGCTCGACTCCGTTCTCTACGGCCGCACTGCCGAAACGGGCGGCTACGATCCCGACGACTCCCTCAGCTTCAGCCTTGCCGCGACCTACGACTTCGGCTTCATGAAGCTCTACGCTTCGGGCATGTACTTCTCCGACATGCTTGCGAGCGAATTCCAGGGCCACAACGGCATGCAGTCGATTACGACCACCGCCGCTGAAGGCAACCAGGTTTCCTTCAAGGGCTACAGCCTGCAGTTGGGCACCACGGTCCCGGCCTGGGGCGGCACGGTGAAGGCCAACTTGGGCTGGATGGACGCCTCGGTTGACCACCGTTACACGGACAACGCCGACAAATTCGGCGACACGGACCGCATCGGCTTCTCGCTCGGCTACGTCTATCCGCTCTCGAAGAAGGCGGAAGTTTACGTGGGCGCCGGCGTCACGAAGGACAGCGCCAGCACGAAGGACGGTACCGACTCGTCCGATCCGATCGCCTACGAAGTGCTCTCGGGTCTCCTGGTCCGCTTCTGATCGATCGACAGGCTGCGCACGCCCCTCCCCCGCGTGCGCAACCGCCAAGGTCTTTTCCATTCCTGCCCCGCACCGACTCCGTCGGCTGCGGGGTTTTTACTGTTCGTCGGGATAGGAATCGTCAAAATTCCCTCCCGCGCCCCCGACCGCTCCCTTGGGACGGAGTCGTCCGGTGTTCCCATTCCCGCCGGGCCTTTTTCCAAACCCCAAAGACGACGAAACCTCCCGCTTCGCTCGGACACGGGAGGTTCCTTTATCGGAAGAACTCAGCGGTTATGCGGTCGCGGCGTTCTTGCCGGCGATGCGACCGAAGAGGAGGCAGTCGACGATCGACACCGTGCCGAGACGCACCATGCCGTGGACGCCCCCGCAGATTTCGCCCGCGGCGTAGAGACCCGGAATGGGCTTCAAGTCGTTGCCGATCACTTCGGCCTTCGGCGTAATGGCGAGACCGCCCATCGTGTAGTGGACGCGCGGCCAGAGGCGGATCGAATAGAACTTGCCCTGATTTACCTTCGTGTCGTCGAAGATCTTCGCGTTGAAGGCCGGATCCTTCTTCGCCTTCACGGCTTCGTTCCAGGTCTTGAGAGACGCCAGGAAGACGTCCTTCGGAATCTTGTGGAAGTCGGCCAGGGCTTCCGCCGAATCAAAGGTCTTGACGACGCCCTTTTCCAAGCCCGTCTTCAAGGCTTCCGCAGGGACGTGTCCGACGTTGTCGACGCTCACCGCCAAGACCGCGGGATGTCCCGTCGCGACGATGGCGTCGGAGCGGACCTTGCGGTTGCCGGTTTCGTTCACGAAGCGCTTCCCGGTTTCCGGATCGACCATGAAGCCGTAACCCACGACCGCCTCGACGATCTTGGGCGCCACGCCGAAGCCCTTTTCGTCGGGCGAGGTCCAGGGACCGAGCTGAATCCAGTCCATCTGAATGTCGGTCGCGCCGATGCGCTGCGCGGCCATCAGGGCGTCGCCGTTGGCGCCGGGCTGATTCGTGGATTCGAGCTGCGGCCCGAGACGTGGATCGTGGAGTTTGCGAAGTTCCACGTTCTGCGAGAAGCCTCCGCCCGCGAGGACGAGGCCCTTCTTCACGCGGACGCGCACGTTCTTGCCGCTCTTTTCATCCGGGAATTTGTAGCCTTCCGTGATCACGGCGCCCGCGACGCGGCCGTTCTCAACGACGATGTCGACCAGGCGCGTGCGGTTCTGAATCTTCACGCCGAGGCTCTTGGCCTTTTCGACGAGGGGCTTGACGAGCTGCGCGCCGTTGCCCTTCTGATACGCGGCGCTGCGGGGCACCGAGTGACCGCCGTGGAAGGCGAGGCGGTCGAACTTCACGCCGATCACGTCGCGCACCCATTCGTAGGTGGGAAGCGCGTTGTCGGCGACGACCCGGGCGAGCTCTTCATGCACGAGGCCGCCGCCCGACTTGAGCATGTCGCGGTAGAGCTGGTCGGCCGAGTCCTTCACGCCCGCGGCCTTCTGCAGGTCGCTCCCCGGCGCGGCGATGCCGCCGCCGCAGAGCGCGGAGTTGCCGCCGAGCACCACCATCTTTTCGATGAGGAGCGTGTCGGCCCCGGCCGTGCGGGCTTCGATCGCGGCGCAAAGGCCCGCGTAGCCCGAACCCACGACGAGGACGTCGCATTCGCGGTCCCAACCTGCGGGCGCTTCAGCCGCATGCGCGGCGCGGGCGGCGCCCGCCATCAGACCGGCACCGGCGAGTCCCAAGACGTTGCGGCGGGAAAGTTTGTCCATGTTTCTCTCCTTGATTGGTCAATGAACGCTTCATTGTCAAGCCGATCGTTACGCGCGTAATTTGACGGGGCGCAAACGAAGGCGACAAGACCCTTTTGCGTTCAAACTCTCACATCCTCCACTTTCGCCGGAAATCGTGTCCCGCGACCGTCATGAAATGTGATCGCCGGCGGACATCGGCACCTGCCATACGTTTCCATCGATACTGTCGAAACACTTGACGGAAGGTGGACGGATCATTTGATCCGTCGGCCACATCTTCCGTTTTACCTTGCATGGCGGGAATTTTCGAGGAACCTCCGGACACCGGTCAATCCTTGATCGTTCACTTGAATTCCGTCATCGTTGATTCTATCGACAGTATCACTAAAAATGATCGAACCGACGACAGGAGCATTTAACTCTTTCTCAGTCCCTGTGCGACCGCCCGACAGGCGTTTCTCGAAGGCATCGCACTTGAGACCGAATCGCTCGGGTTCCTCGTCTCACGCATCGACGCGGGAGGACTCTTGAGGGAAAGGGAGAGGATCCGGAATACGATCGGCAACGAATGTCTTCCGTCCCCGATGCCGCCCGAGGCAAAGACCTGCGCGGACATCCCCGAACTCGTTCTCCCCGACCTCTTTGAAGAAGCGGGCCAAAATGTCCTTGCGACGGGAAAAGGCCGGCTTCTTGCAGTGAACGACATGGAGCGCCTCTCCGGAAAGGAACCGGCCGTCCTCATCGCGGGACTTCACCGAACGGCGCAATCGAACCCGCCCGTAGTGTTTCCGGGCGCTGGTCTGCCCGGACTCTCCCGCAAGGCGGGCGACGCCAAGCCCTATGCCGAAAGGCTCTTTCTTTTCGTGCGCTCGAGGACTCCGCCCCAACTTCTGATGCAACCGATGACGGAGCGCCGTAAGCTCCGGGAGCGGTCCGCAAGAACGCCATCTTCCATCGGTTGATCCCGACGGCAACGCTCAGGGAAGCTCTTCCCGAGGATATTCGCGGCGGTAACCCACTCGGTTTTATTAAAAAAATCCGTCAGAGCTTGAACAGAAGCAGCGTTCCGCCCTGCCTGGCGGCTCTGAATCCGTAACGCAGATAGAACCCGGAGGACGATTCCGAAATCGGATGAACGGCCACATTGACGGCGCCCCCCAATTCGGAGATGCGTCTGGCGATATCCATGGCCATACTTAGCATTGCAGCGCCCAGCCGGCATCCTTGAAATTCCCGAGCGACGGCAAGCCGACCGATGAGAATCACCGGCACGGGATCCGGCATATTGCATCGCGACGCGGCGTTCATCATTTCATGGACGATAGAATTGGCGCTCAACGAAAAGAAACCCGCCAGTACGCCTGAATCCGTATAAACCAGATACGTGCGCGAAGACTTGTTTCCTTCGTTGGTTAGAGCCCTTGTTTGGAGCCAGGAATTGAGCGACGCTTCGCCGCAATCGAACCCGACGAAATCGGACTGATGTTCTTCGCACAGATGAACCGGAGGTAGAAACCTCATTTCGGAAGTTTCCACATTCTCGCGGCCTCAAGTCTTTTGCGGCCTTCGATTTCTTCGATCGACATCGGCTGATCGAGCATGTCGATGATCGCGTTGAACTCGCCCTCACTGACAATGATCGGCTGCCTGTCGATGAAGTTTTCTTCGAACACCGGCCGCAAAGCCGATCTGACGATTTCCGTCTTGGTCCGCCTTTGCGTTTTCGCCAACATGTCCAGCCAGGACATTTCGTTATCCGGAAGTTTGATTGTTAAAACTGCCATGATCCGCCTCATACTAACGTTGTCAGTATAACTCGTCACCGAGCAACACAATTCAGGGAAGCGGAACTTTCGGATAGTCGCGGCAACAGCCTACTTTTGGGCTGAAGTTCATTGCCACGAAGGGATTCTTGTCCGGAAACCTGCCTAGGTAACTTGGCGAAGGTCAGAGGGACGCGCAATTCTTCGTCGGGACTTCGTCCTCCGTGAGAACGGATTCAGACGGATCATGTTTCAGTGGATCAGGTTCCCACGGATTGGTTCCGCCATTCCGCACAGACGCTCCCGGTTCTTGCGGCAGACCCGAAAAAGTCGGGAGCACCCGCCCCGCGGCGAATGCTCCCTTTTTCCCATCGGATCCGATCAGGCCCAGGGTTTCTGCGACGCCGCCGTGGCGCCCGCCTTGCGGCCGTTCACCAAGCAGTCTAGTACGGCGCAGGCCCCGATGCGCACGGCTCCGTGGATGCCGCCCACGCATTCGCCCGCGGCGAAGAGCCCCGGAATCGGGCGGTCCGTCATCACGTCTTCGACGGCCGTATCGACCTTCGTCGCCATGCCGCCCATCGCGTGGTGGATCTTCGGCTCCATTTCGGAAACATAGTAGGGTCCGTCCTTCATGGGCTTGGCGGCCTTGTCGAAAGGACGGCCGAAGTCTTCGTCCCGACCTTTTTGCAAAAGCTCGTTGTAGCGCGCGATTTCGGCGCGCAGAACCTTGCCGTCAAAGCCGTAGGCCTTTGCGAGCGCATCGGCGTCGGGATACTTCTTGACGCTTCCCGCGGCGAGCATCTTGTCGAGTGCGCCCGGACGAAGCTTTTCGAGATGCGCGACGCCGTCGGAGTCGGCGATGGAGAGGGCCTTTCCTCCCTTGTTGATGACCGTGAGGAAGCTATCCGTCAAAACCTTGCGGTCCCCGAATTCGTTCACGAAGCGCTTCCCGTCGAGGCTCGAGACGTAGATCCCGAAAAGCGCACCCGAGATCGACGCGAAGTGGGACGCAATTCCCATGCCTTCTTCCACGGGCGAGCAGTTGGGAAGACACTGAATCCAGTCGGCCTGGATGATGTTGGCGCCGATGCGGCTCGCTTCGCGCCAGCCTTCCGACGTGGCGCCCGGCTGATTGGTCGTCTTGTACTGGGCGCCCAGCTTCGGATCGAGCCGGCGGCGGTAGTTGACGTCCGCACAGAAGCCGCCGAAGGCGAGCACCACGCCGCGGCGCGCCCCGATCGTGCGGCGCTTGCCGGAAGAGGGCTTGCCAAATTCATAGCCTTCGCGCACGACGACGCCCTTCACGCGCCCGTCCGCGTCCCGAATGATGGTGTCGAGAATCGTGCGGCGGCGGATTTCGACGCCGAGCTTCGCGAGGCGCTCGACCGCGGGCTTGATGATCCCCTGCCCCGTGCCCTCTTCCGTGATCATGCAGCGAAGCGCCGAATGGCCGCCTTTGCCCGTGAGATTCGTCTGCCATCGGACGCCCATTTCCTTGCGCGTCCATTCAAAGGTGTCCGCCGCGTCCTCGCAGAGGAAGCGGATGTGTTCGGGGTCGCCGAGGCCCTGACCGATGCGCATCATGTCGGCTTCGAGGGCTTCGGGCTTGTCTTCGATCCCCTGCTCGTGCTGCACGGACGAATTCGGCACGGCGATCATGCCGCCCGAAAGCGAGCTGTTTCCGCCGATGAAGGCCATCTTTTCGACGACCAGAACGTCCGCTCCCGCGAGCTTGGCGGAGAGCGCCGCGGAAAGTCCCGCAAAGCCCGAGCCCACGACCACGACGTCGTGCATTTCGTCGAATTTCGCGGGCATCGGATCGCGGCAGGCGGCCTTCGCCGAGAGCGCCGTCGCGCCCGTCAAGACGCCCGCCGCGGCGGCTCCGAGGAATTTGCGTCGATTGGCGGTGATGGTCATTCTTTTCTCCTTTTCGTTAAGCAAATGACTTTTGGAAGCGAACGCCCCGAAGGACGTCGCCGGTAGCGAAGGAAAATCCTAACGATTTGCCGTCCCCGCGCCCATCCGCACTTTTCCGAGCGAGAAAAGTCGTATTTTTCTTCCGCAATCCGCTTGGCGCCGTCCGAAGCGCTCTCCCCTAAAAGAAAAAGCGGGCGGCCCGAAGTTTCCCGGACCGCCCGTTCCGGCGTCTTCCCTCCCATCCTCGCCCGGGCGACGCCGAATCCGCGGCTACCGAAGCCATTCACATTTTGGATGAAGGTTTCTTCAGAGTCCGTTTGGATCGCCTGACCAAAGCGGAAATGAAATACTGCGCTGCCATGGCCGCTCTCGGCGAGGGACCCTATGCCGCCGGAAAAATTGCGGAAATCATGGGAAAAGAAGTGACTCGGCTCGGTCCCATTCGTGCGGCGATCATTCGCAAGGGCATGATTTATTCCACGTCATATGGATTCGTTGACTTCACTGTCCCACTCTTTGCAGACTTCATGCGCCGCCAGAGGGAAAGCAGTTAAACCATCCCGAGGGGAAAAAAAGCAACATATAGCAAGATATGTCGAGATATAGTGAAATTCACTATATCTCGATAAACTTCATAATTCTCCTCTTTCCTCCCCTCTTCACGCCCACCCGCGCCCTTCTCGTCCGACTCCTGCGCTGCGCTCGTCAGGATCGCCCGCATCCATTTGGTGGAAGGGATCGTGGTTACTCTCGGCCGTCAAGGCCAGCCGCATCGTAAGTTTCGGTGTGCCCGGTTCGGATGCGAGAAGCGAAAAACCCCGCTCGTCAAAAACCGCCTCTGCGGTCGCCTTGGCTACGAGCGTCTTGCATTGGGTTGCCCCTCCCCAGAGCAAGCGCACCAACGTCTACGAGGGCCGGGCCACGCGGTCGACCGTAATGACGGCGCAGCCAAATTCTCCGCGAAAACCATGGGCATCATCTGCGGAATGGCCCACAAGTTCTGAGGTTTTCTTTCTCGGGACGTCCCCGAGACCTGCTTCACGGAGGACGTTCAAGGGATGCCCTTGATGTTGCCGAAGGCTTTGACCATGCCCACCTGCGGCGATTCGGTCGTCTTGATTTCGATGGGATGGCATTCGATTCCGTCGAAAATCGAGAGATCGATCTCATTGAAACGCGTGTCGCGATAGAAATAGAAATGCGGCTGCCCGCCGTTGCGGACCCAACTTTTGAGCAACTCGACAATGACGATATTTTCGAAGAAACTGCCGCTGTTGCAGGCGTTGCGAAGCGCCTCAGCCGACGGGATATTGCAAAGCCAAGCGGCAAATCCCGTATCGATGAAATACCAAGTATGCTTGCGATTTAATACAAAGCGGCATGGTCCCTTCGCTTTGCCCTCATTGGTTCACCCACTGCAGCAACGCGGGCAGCGCCTTCTGCGCGTCCTTTACGCCGAGACCGTAGGCGCGCCGCACGTCTTCTGGATCGCGCGAAAGCCGCCCGACGGGAATCGGCCGCTCGGGCCGGATCGAAAAGACGCGTCCCTCCTTGACGCGCTCGTCGATCAGGCGCTGCGTCGCCTCGTAGACCTCGGGACTCTTTTGAAAGCTCTCCACGAACTTCGGATATTTCGCGTACCACCACTTCGCCGCCCAGGCGTCGCGGTCGCGCACGGCGTGCTCTCTCGGATGCGTCTGAATCACGATGTTGTGCGTAAAGCCCATGCGCTCGAAGGCCGCCAGCGGAATGCGGTCCGTGCAGCCGCCGTCCAAAAGCTTCATCCCGCGAAATTCCACGGCGGGCGAGACATACGGCAAAGAAGCCGACGCGCGCAGGCCGTCGATGTCGTCCGTCAAATTCGGCAGCCGCAGGTATTCGGGGCGCCCCGTCTCGAGGTTTGATGCGCAGGCGTAAAAGGCCTTCCCGGAATTTTCGAAGGCTTCTTCGTCGAAGGGCACGAGCCGGTCGGGAATCTCGCGGTAGCAGAACGTCGGGTCGATGAGGTTTCCCGTCCTCACCCAGCGCCACAGACTCCAGAGACGCTCGTCCGCGGCGTAGCGCGTGTAGATTTCGAGACTTCTCCCCTTCTGGCCCGATACAAAGGATGCGCCGTGAATCGCTCCCATCGAAACGCCGATCACGCCCTCAATGGGGAGTTTCTCGTCGATCAGAACGTCGAGGACGCCCGCCGTGTAGTGCGCGCGAAAGCCGCCGCCTTCCAGAACAAGGCCGAGACGGGAGGAAGAAGGGGTCGTCATGGGAAAGAGAGAAAAACCGGGTGGCAAAAAGGCCGCCGGACGCATCCGACGGCCCCTGAGGAAGAAAGGACGAGTTACGCGAAGAAGCCGCGCAGACCGTAAGCGAAGATCGCGACGATCACGACCGGAATCACGTAGCGGACGAGCGCATACCAGACGCCCGTCGACTTGTGGATCATCGTCCCGTTGTTGTCGATTTCGGCGACGGCGTTTTGCTTCATGACCCAGCCCACGTAAAGGGTCGCGCCCAGGGCCGTGATGACGAAGCAGATGTTGCCGCTCACGAAGTCGAAGGCGTCGAAGATGTTGCGGTCGAGAATGCGCACGTCGCGCCAGGGACCGTAGGCCATGATGCAGGGGATGTTCCCGAGGACGAAGACGCCGCCCAGAACCCAGTTGATCGCGCGGTGCAGAAGGATGCGGTGGCGCTCAAAGAGGACGCTGATGATCACCTGATAAATGGTGAGCGACGTCGTCAGAGCCGCGATGATGAGGAGGAGGAAAAAGACCACGGCGAAGAAGTTGCCGAGGAACATTTCCGAGAAGGCGATCGGGAGCGACTTGAAGACGAGCGACGGACCCGAATCCGGAGCGAGGTTGGCGCTGAAGAGCGACGGGAAGATCATGAAGCCCGCCATGACGGCGACGAGCGTATTGATGACGCCGGTGATGACGGCGGTCTTCACCATGTCTTCCTTCTGGTTCAGGTGCGAAGAAAGCGTGATCATCACGCCGAAGCCGAGCGAAAGCGCAAAGAAGACCTGCCCCAAGACGTCGAGAAGAAGTTTCGGCGTGATCTTCGAGAAGTCGGGCGTGAGGTAGAAGCGCACCCCTTCCATGGCGTTGTCGAGCGTCAGGTTGCGGATCACCATGACGAGCAGGCACAAGAAGAGCGCCGGCATCAGGTACTTCACCGACTTTTCAATCCCCTCGATCACCCCCTTTCGCAGGATCACCCAGTTGATGAGCACGAAGACGAAGGTGAAGCACGCGATCGCGAAGGGCGAGTTTTCAATCTTGTCGGCGTAGAAGGCTTCGGTGACTTCCTTCGTAATCGGGCTCGAGAGGTCGAGCCCGCCCGCAAAGCCCGCGGCGCCCAGAAGAATGTGCCAGATGTAGGAGAGCACCCAGCCCCCGATCACCATGTAGTAGGCGAGAATCCCGAAGGCCCCCAAGAGTCCCGTGTAGCCGAAGATCTTCCAGAGGGCGCTCGGCTTCTTGCCGTCGGAGATTCCTGCGCGCACGAAGGCGTCGACGCTGTTGGCCTGGCCGCGCCGGCCGATGACGTTTTCGACGAGGATGATCGGGATGCCCACGAGCAGCATCACGAGACAGAAGGTGAGCACGTAGGCGCCGCCGCCGTTTTCACCCACGAGATACGGAAAGCGCCAGGTGGCGCCGAAACCGATGGTCGCGCCGGCAACCGTCAGGATGTATGTCAAACGGCTCGACCAGGTTTGGCGTGTACTCATAAGGATTCTCCAGAGTTGTTGGTTATTGGAATGCACAAGAAACCGCAGGATCTGCGGCGGCGTTTCGCCTGAGGGAGGGCGACGCGGCCGGTGCGTCCGATGATGGAGGGATGTTCGGCGCCCGGCATTCTTGTGCACGGAGATGTCGAACCGACGGGGACGTTGGGGAGCATCCGCAAAGGTTCGAGACTCGGAAGTTTTCATTGTAGACCGAACCGGTCCGCCTTATGGCGCCATCACCCCTGCGAAACCCCTCTCTAATCGACAAGATGAGGGGTGCGAAGGGTTTTCCAGGAGCAAAACGCATCGTTCAACGGAAAAAACCGCATCGAATCGGACAGAGGGACTCTCAAGAAACGCCGGCAACTCCCCACGCACCGCCCGACATCGGGCGTCCGATTTTCGTAGCGGTGAAAGATTCACCGGAGACATTGCAACACCGCGCCCGCAAACTTGAAGGCAGAAAGGAGCAACGCCCCTGACATCTTCAAACTCTTGCACAACACGGCGCACAACGGCAAGAACTCTCCCGTGGAATCTCGTGCCGTCTAGGGAAAATCACAAATTTGCAACTTTTTGAGAATTTTGGTTCGCGTGATATAGTTTTTGCATCGCCGAATCGGAAAACCGTACCCGCTTCGACGCAACAGGATCTGAGAACCACCATGAACCTTCTCGATACAACCGGCCGCGTAACCCACGCCGCTCTTTTGAGACATCTCGACGTCCTGGCCCAAAGGGCGGCTGGGAAAGCTGCGGCGTCCCCAACAAGCGGCTCACCGGCGGGCGCTCACGCCGCGCTCGCCTTCGCGGCGTTCCCTGAAACCTGCCCGCACACCCATGTTCAATGCGCCGACTCCGAGACTGCGAAGGCGCTTTCCGAAGACACGGAACTCCTTGGTCGTATTTTTGAAACGGCTGACAAGGCGGCCTCAGGCTTCCCGCCCGTCGGCTCCAAACCGTCCTGCAAAGAGGACGGCCTCACGATTCGACTTCGCAGCCTTCTCGAAGAAGTGCGGCTCGACCGAAGCGAACGCGAGGCGGGTACGCTTCAGTATCGCAAACCCCTCAAGCCCCTGAGCGCCTCGGCGATCTTCCCGCAAAAGGAAACCACTCTTCTTCGTCGAGACGAGACAGAACGAGAGTACAAACAACTCTTTGAAGCCTTCTCCCGTGCAGGGAACTCGATCGCGCCGGAACTCAAGGCGTCCTCCTCGTTGTGGCTCGACGCCTTTGACACGCTCTGGCTTACTTTCGGTCAGGCCGTTCCCGCCCTCACCGAGGGCGATGCAGAACCCGACGTGTCGCTCTACGACCACTCGCACGTCTCTGCCGCGCTTGCCGCTACGCTTTGGCGATGGGGACTCGAGCAAATCAAAGCCGGCGAGGAAACGCATGAAGACTTTGCCGCCTCGTTCGACGACCAAACGATCCTGGAAAAGGATTCGCTCCTTTTCATCCAGGGGGACTTCTTCGGAATCCAGAACTTCATCTTCTCGGGGCACGAAAAGACGAACGGCAAGATGGCGAAGATCCTGCGCGGTCGGTCTTTCTACGTGTCGCTTCTCACCGAAGCCTGTGCGCTTCGGATTCTTGAGGCCCTCGATCTTCCCTCGACCGCCCAGCTCACGAACGCGGCGGGAAAATTCCTGATCGTCGCGCCCGACACGCCGGCAACCAGAGAAAAACTCGAGGCCCTGCGTCCCGAGATCGACGCGTGGTTCATCCGTCATACCTGTGCGGAAGCGGGAATCGGCATTGTGTGGCAGGGCGCCCGGCTTTCGGACCTCCGAGCGGAGCGTCTTCCTGCACTCATGACGAAGCTCGTCCGAACGCTCGAGCGCGCGAAACTGCAGCGCTTTGATCTTTGCACGGGGGCGTCCGTTCCCGAAGTGCTGCCCGTCGACTTTCCCGAAGGCGTCTGTGCCTGGCAGGGGCGGTGGCCGGCCGACCGCACGGTCGACGCAACGCCCTCCTGCGCCGTCTCGCGAGATCAGATCCGCATCGGCGAAGCGCTCCCGAGAACATCCCTTCTGCTTCTGCTGCGCGATGACGAGCACGGCGTGCTTCCCAACGGCTGCGAAGCGCTCGAACTGCCGCTCTTCGGATACCGCGTGGTTTTCGCCGGTCTTTCGCAATTCTCCGCCCTCGTCAAAGAGCGCGGCATCGATGCGGTGCGGCGCGCCTGGGACTTTACCGTCCCGCACACGGCGGACGAAGTTCTCTGGAAGGGCTTCGCACGCCGCTCGATCAACCGCTACGTGCCGCGCTTTGTGAAGGGCGAGGAAAATCTGAACCCCGTCTATGAAGGACTCGACACCGAAGACGTGGGACCGCAACGCATCAAGCCTTTCTCCTGGCTTTCGCGCGAAGATCTTTCCCTCGAAGAGGACGGCACGATCCGAGGCGTGGACGCGATCGCCCACCTCAAGGGCGACGTAGATCAGCTCGGACGCATCTTCCAGGAAGGCCTCGCCGACCCCGTGCTGAAGGGTTCGGGCGTGACGCCCCGCCGTCGTCTCACGTTTGCGAAGACGGCGCAGCTCTCGCGCGAAATGAACGCCTTCTTCTCGGTCTACGTTCCCTTCCTCTGCCGAAGCGAACACCCCTCGATCTATACGGTCTTCGCGGGTGGAGACGACTTCAGCTTCATTGGTCCGCGCGGAAAGACCCTGACCTTCGCCGCGGAGCTTCGCGAGCGCTTTGCGGACTTTGCCGCCCACAATCCGGAAGTTCACTTCAGCGCGGGCTTCACGGTCGCCAAACCCGGCATTCCCGTTCGAGCCCTCTCGGACGCCGCGGAAGCGGCGCTGGAAACCGCCAAGGCTTCGGGTCGAAACGCCGTCACGATCTACGGTCTCACCTTCCCGTGGGAAAAGTGGGAGGAACTGCACGGCATCGAGGAGAAGCTTGAGCACCTTCGCGAACATTGGGATCTCTCCACGAGTTATCTCTATTCGCTCTTTGAACTTCTCGAACTCGCCGGTCGTCGGGACGATCCTCGAAGCAGCGTCTGGCGAAGCCGTCTTTGCTATCGGACCGCACGTTTTGCAAGGGACGCCTGCCGCAGCAACGACGGAGACGTAGCGACCTTCACCGAATCCCTGCTTTCCGTCATCGGCGCCGGCATTGAATCCGAAGGCGAACGCTTCCGCGTGCCGCTCACAAACCTCTTTTACCGCATTCGCGTGTACCGCAAATAGAGCCGTCTGTCACTCATAGGAACCGCATCATGATCACTTTTAATTTGTCCGCGCCCGATAGGACACTCTTTTCGGATACGGCCCGCGATCTGGCGCTGGCCTGCACACCCGATCGAGACAAGAAGAAAAAGAACGCCACGGCCCAAATCCGGCGTTTTTACGACGAAGTCGTCTTCTGGCACGACCGCGTGCTGAAGGAAAGCGACCCGGAACTGGGCTTCCAAAAGGCCGAACCCTTCATTCAGATGCTCAAAGCGAAGGCTCACTACGCCAACGGGCGCAACCTCATCGACGACACGTGCCTCGACTTTCTCGTTCGACTCGCCGACCAAATCCGCGACGTCGAAACCCTGAAGAACGGAAAGCTTCTTTTCGAATCCTTCATGGGCTACAAGAAGTACTTTGAAGAAATCCGGAAATAAGGCGGGAGGAACGCAACATGAAACTCGACAACATCATCACCGTCCAAGCCGACCTGATCTGTGAAACGGGTCTTCACGTGGGCGCGAGCGACACCGAAATGCACATCGGCGGCGTGGACAACAGCGTCATGAAGGATCCCGTCACGGGCGAACCCTTCATCCCCGGTTCGAGCCTCAAGGGCAAGATGCGCTCGATGCTTGAGTGGCGCAGCGGCCTCGTGGAGGAAACGCCCCTTTCCTGGAAGACTTACAAGGAAACGAAGGACGACGAAGCTCTTCGAATTCTGAAGCTCTTCGGCCTTGCCGCGAGCGATCGCCCGAACGTCGACGAAGCGCGCTTCGTGGGACCCACGCGTCTTTCCTTCTGGGACGCCTCGCTCGACCCCGACTGGTCGCGCGAATACTACGAACGCCACCGCGTCTGGACCGACGTCAAGACGGAAAACATGATCAACCGCATCACGGGCGCGGCCGAACATCCCCGTCAGACCGAACGCGTTCCGGCGGGCGCGAAATTCCGTTTCCGCGTCGGCCTCAAAGTGATCAACGGGGAAAAGGACCTGCTCGACGTTCTCTTTGCCGGCATGAAGCTCCTTGAACTCGACGGTCTCGGCGGCTCCACCTCCCGCGGTTACGGGAAGATCCGCTTTGCGAACGTCACGGTCGACGGAGAAGACGTGACGGAGCGCTTCAACGCCGTTCCCGCCTTTGAAAAGCGCTGAGGTTGCTCTATGACCCGCTATTGCGTGCAGATTCATCCCCTTTCTCCCTTCGCCTCTGCGATGACGGGCGGCATGCTCTTCGGACATGTGGCCTGGAGCGTTCGGGAGGCTTTCGGCGAAGAGCGCCTGACGGCGCTCCTCGAAGGCTATTGTTCGGGACGTCCCTTCGCCGTCCTCTCGGACGCCTTCCCGCACGGCTTCGTACCGGTTCCGACGGTTCCCGCCCACGTCTGGCGACGCGCCGAATCGGTCAAGGATAGAAAGCGCCTCAAAAGCCTCAAGTGGCTTCCCGTCGAAGCGCTTTGCAAGTCTCCGATCGCATGGCAAAAGGAGGCCCGGGACAACATCGGCGTGAGCGCCACGCAGGAAGGTCCCTTCGTGCGCGAAGTCTGGCGCACGCACAACAGCATCTCCCGCCTCACGGGAACGACGGGAGAAGGTCCCTTCGCGCCCTATGACGTGAGCGCGAACGTTTTCGCCCGCGGACAGACGCTCGACCTTTACGTCGACCTCGACGAAGAGCGTCTCTCGGCCGACGAACTCAAAGGTCTCCTCGAGGCCGTGGGCGGTTTCGGCTTCGGACGCGATGCGAGCACTGGGGCGGGAAAATTCGACGTGGCGGCGATGGCGAAGCTCCCCGAGAACGCCCCGTCCCGCGGGTGGCTTGCGCTTTCCGCCTCGGCGCCCTCGGGCTGCGGTTTTGACGGCGACCTTTCGTTTTATCGTCCGATCACCTATTTCGGCCGGCACGGCAACGTGCGCGCCAACGAAGGCACGCCCTTCAAGAAGCCGATCGTCCTTGCCGACACCGGAGCCTTCTTCTGGTGCGATGAACCTCGTGCCATGCAATGGACGGGAAAGGGCATCTCCGGACATTCGGCTTATGCCGACGCGGTGCATCAGGGCTACGCCCCGTTGCTGCCCGTTCCGGAACTCCAACCGGAGGATTTCGAATGACTGACGCCAGGATCACAAGCCAAGCGATTTCCCTCACGCCTTTGTCGCCCCTTCACATCGGCTGCGGCGAAGACTACGAACCGACGAACTACGTCATCCATCAGAACGTCCTTTATTCGTTCGACCCCGCCGTCGTGCCGATGGACGCGGCGCTGCGAAAGGAATTTCTCTCCGCCGTACGTTCCGGGAGCATTCCCTCCGTCGTCAAGTTCTTTCAGCGAAACGCCGAGACTTTCCTTGTCTTTGCGGAAAACGCCCTTCCCGTCTGCGGACAATGCGTGAAGACCTACCGCCTGATGGCGGAAAAGGGAGAAGGTCGAAACCAGAACAAAATCGCGCGCACCACGTATTGCGCGACAAATGACGGGGATGCGTACTACCTCCCCGGCAGCGCCCTCAAGGGCGTCATCCACACGGCGCTGTTGAACCGCGTGAACGCCGGCGCGCCGCGCGACATCAAGGACGACTTGGACCGGAAAGTCCTCGACAGCACTTTCTCGAATTCTCCCATGCGCTTTTTGAAGGTAGCGGACTTGCTCACGACGCAGTCCGTTCCCTCGCGCATTATCATTGCAAAACGTTGCTATAAAGGTGACGGCGTACCGCTCACTCAAAAAGGGGAGTTCTGGGCAGCCTTCGAAATTCTCGAGCGTGGCGCAGTGCGCCCGTTCAAAGGGTCGCTCGGTCTCACGCCCCCGAATGCCGGGCAACGCGCTTCCCATGTCTACGGAAGCGTCAAGGAAATCTTCACGGATCTCAACGCCTATTACACTCCGATCCTGAAGAAGGAAGTCGAAAAGTACGCCCGCTTTTCAGAAGGTCGCGCCTGGAGCGACAGTTTCTCGCAGCTCCTCCGAAAACTCGAGAAAGACATCCGTCAAAACCGTGTCGCGGTCATCCGCATCGGGAAAAACGTCGGAGCGGAAAGCATCGTCCTGCAGGGCGGCATTGCTTCCATTTACAAAGAAAAAGGCAAAACCAGCACCAAAACGGAATGGCGCGTCATGGACGGACAGGAAACCCTTCCCTTCGGGTGGTGTCTCCTGGAACGTTCGGACGATCCCGTGCGGGAGGCGGTGAAGAGCTTCTGCGCCCGACAGCCCGAGACGCCCGTCATCGACCTCACCGATCTTTTCGAAAAGCGTAAGGCCCTTCTCGAAGAAGCTCGTCGAAAGGAGGCCGAAGAAACCGCCCTTCGAGCGGAAGAAGCAAAGAAGCGCCTGCTTGCCGAAGAGGCCGCCCGTGCCGATGAAATTCGCCGCTCACAACTTTCGCCCGAGAAACTTCTTCTCGAAGACATGGTGAAGAAACTGAAGGCCACTTCGGGCGACGTGAAGCCCGGATCCGAACTCTACAACGAAACGTGGAACTTCCTTCAGACCGCTCTTTCGTGGTCCGTGGATCTGCAGATCGAGGTCGCCCGAGAACTCGGCCCCGTCGCCAAGGCGAAAAACATGTATCAAGGGAAAAAGGCGAAGGAACTCAAGGCAGTCTTCCGCGCCCTGCGACAGGAGAATTGAATTCCATGACCGCTCCTCTTCCCAAGGAATGGCCCATTGCGCGCTATCGATTCGACCTGCGCGTGACGAAAACGATGCTCTGGCCCGACTACGCTGGCTCCGCGATCCGCGGAGCCATCGGTCGAGCTCTGCTCAAAACGGCCTGCATGACACATCGACCGACCTGCCCCGAGTGCATGCTCTACCGCACCTGCCCTTACGCCGTCCTTTTCGAATCGGCGCCACCTGAAGAGCACGTTCTGCAGAAATTCAGTCAGATTCCGCACCCCTATGTAGTCGAAGCTCCCGCGTGGGGACGGCGCACGTCGGAACCCGGGGAAGCGTTTTCCTTTCACATGGTGTTAATCGGAAGGGCGCTCCACCAACTGCCGCTCATCATTTTCGCCGTGCAGCGCGCCTTCGCGGGCGAAGTTGCCAAGGGTTCCGCCGAACTCGAAAACGTGAACGTCGAAGTGAACGGCACCTACCAGTCGGTGTACGGTGCGGCACAGCGCTCCGTCATCCAACATCCGAAGACCGTAAAGCTTCCCGACTTTCCCGAGTCGCAAAACGTGACGCTTAGCTTTGCCACGCCCCTTCGCCTGCAAAACAACGGGCGTAACATCGGGATTCGAGAAATCGTACCCGGCACGCTTCTAAACGCTCTGGTTCGACGAATCGGCCTGCTGATGGAATTTCACGCCCGGAAAATTGAACCTGACTACTCGCGCCTGTCCGCGCTCGCACGCGGCATCCGCTGCGAGAACCAGCTTCGCTGGCGGAATTGGAGTCGTTACTCGAGCCGTCAGGATCAGAAGATCCGATTGGGCGGGGTTGTCGGAGATTTCACGCTTTTTGAAGTGCCTGCGGAGTTACAGACTTTCCTTTTTCTTGGTCAATGGATACACCTGGGTAAGAGTGCGGTTTTTGGATTGGGAAAGTACAAACTACTTGATGCAAATCAAACCTTAGAGAAAAGTCACGACAGAACGGATAAAATTGGAACGGATCCTCTGGAACTCAACAGCGAGAAACCGTTGACCGTCGGAGCGGTTCGAATGAAACCCTGATTTCGAAGGGATTGAGACTTTGGTTCTTGGATGAAATAACAATCGTATTTGTTCGAATGAAACCCTGATTTCGAAGGGATTGAGACAGCTTTTCGAAGGCTTTCGCCGCCTTGAGTGCGGTTCGAATGAAACCCTGATTTCGAAGGGATTGAGACGAATCGTATGGAGCATACTTGGCAGGCATACCTTTGTTCGAATGAAACCCTGATTTCGAAGGGATTGAGACTTTTTGATCTCCTCGACCTTCGCGTCTTTCTCAGGTTCGAATG
Source organism: uncultured Sutterella sp. (assembly GCA_900545275.1). Taxonomy (GTDB): domain Bacteria; phylum Pseudomonadota; class Gammaproteobacteria; order Burkholderiales; family Burkholderiaceae_F; genus Sutterella. The sequence goes on along the minus strand of UQYG01000003.1, from coordinate 138,005 downwards.
AAACCCTGATTTCGAAGGGATTGAAACTCCACGCTATGGAATCGGCCGTGGTTATGCATGGATTTGAATAAAATCTCGTACGGGATGGATTTACCCCATCTAATTTCTACATTGATTGCCGACCCAAGATCCTTCCAAGAACAAAATTAAAAATCACAAACTTGCGATTTTCAAGATCTCTCTTTGAGCACGATAGAATAACCTCATCGGAGGTTCCCCATGGATCGATGCATCTACTTAATTTGCTATGACATTTCCGACCGCTACGCTCAAAGAAAAGTTCACAACCTTGTGAAAGCACACGCAATTGGAGGACAAAAATCCTTTTACGAGTGTCTGATGTCTCAAAATGAGTTACACGCCCTGGTCAACAACATTCAAAAAACAATGAATCCGACAACGAATCGACTTCATTATTTTCAACTCGATCCCCGGAGCAAACCGCTCTATCTCGGAACCGCAAAACGGCAATCCGTCCGGCCGTTTCTGATTTGTTGAATCATCGATCCCGCATGCAAATCTGATCAGCATCCCCATTTACTCATTCCAGTTCACAAGGTCCAACATGAGCAGTCTCTATATTGATCGACGCGGCGTGGAAGTTCGCCTCGACGGCGAAGCGCTCGCCTTTTATGAAAAGGGAGCACGCGCCGGCACCATTCCCTTGGCACCGCTCGAACGCGTCTTCCTTCGCGGCGACGTTATCCTGCACGCCAACCTGCTCGGCAAGCTTGGCGAAAAGGGGATCGGCGTGGTTGTGCTCTCAGGCCGCAAGGCGGAGCCCTCTCTTCTGATGGCTACGCCACACAACGATGCCTCGCGCCGCATCGCTCAATTCCGGATGTCACAGAATCCTGAGTTTTGCCTGAAAATTTCCAAGCAGCTGATGAAAAAGAAGCTCAAGGGACAGATCGCGCTTCTCGAAACGATCTTGGACGGGAACTTTCGACACCGCTTTCTTGTCGGACGCCGTCAACGTTTTATGAAGGAAAGCCTTGAGAAGATGGCTGCGTGCGCCGATCTTGCCTCGCTTCGCGGCCTCGAAGGCGTTGCCGCGCGCGAATACTTTCAGGCGCTCGCTGAAGTGCTCCCCAAGTCTCTGGGATTTCACGGACGAAACCGCCGGCCGCCGAAAGACCCCTTCAACGCGGTACTTTCGCTCGGCTACACGCTGTTGCAGGCCGAGGCGTCCATTGCACTCTACGGGGCCGGTCTCGACCCTTACGTCGGGTTCTACCATGCGCTCGAGTACGGTCGTGAATCCCTCGCCTGCGACGTTGTTGAGGCCTTACGTCCCGAAGTGGATCGATTCTCCATCCAATGTTTTCGCGAACAAACGTTGCGGCCGGAAGACTTTTCCACACCGGACGACGGTTCCTGCCTTCTTGGCAAAGCCGGCCGCGAGCGTTTTTATCCGGCCTGGGAACCCTGCGCCGAAGAACTGCGCCGACAGCTTACCGCCGCCGCATGCGACCTCGTCGACATGTTGCAGAGGGCGACCGTACGACTTTCGTAAAGGAGTCCCCTTGAGTACCTACGTTATCGGTTACGACATACGGGATCCGAAACGCCTCGCGAAAGTTCACCACAAAATGCTCGGTTTCGGGATACCGATCGAATACAGCGTGTTCATCCTGTCCGGGACGCCGAGCGATGCGCTCCGTTGCGCTTCGGTCATGCGAACCGTCGTGGACTTGCGGGAGGACGACGTCCGTTGCTATCGCATTCCCGACCGCGGGGCACGCGGTCACTCGGGAAAAGGAACGCTCCCCGCAGGTATCTCGTGGAGCGCCCTGCCCGGAGAGCTTTCACTCTCCGAGATGGAACCGGAAGACGAGCTCTCTTGCGAGAAGCTCGATTTCTTCAGCACAAAGGAAAAATTCTTTTCATGACCGTTTGGTTTGTTTCCCGTCATCCCGGCGCCGTGGCCTGGGCCAAGAGCGAAGGGCTCCCCGTGGACCGCTGGGTCGAGCACCTCTCTTCCGAAGAAGTGCAGGCCGGCGACACGGTGCTCGGAACACTTCCCGTGGGATTGGCGTCCGAGGTCTGCGCCAGGGGCGCCCAGTTTTTCTCGCTCACGCTCGACCTCACGCCCGAGGCCCGCGGCAAGGAGCTTGACCTTACGGCGGTGCGTACCTTCCGTGGGCGGCTCGAAGAATTCGTCGTTACGAAACGCTCCGACGGCATACCTCTGCGCGGGTCGTGACAGACGCACGAATTGATGTGAAAATAAACCGAAGGCAGAACCTTTCGATTCCTTTGCATTCTCCCGCACTATCTTTTCAAACTTTCGCCATGTCCGATTCCGTCCCGCACACTCACCTTTGCTTCGTCTCGCAGCAGGCGGCCGCCAATTTGCTGCCGCTTCTCGACCGCGACTTCGCTCCGCAACGCGTTCTCCTCGCCGTGACGCCCCAGATGTCCGAAGCCGCGCGCAGCCTGGAGGAAGCGATCAAGCTTCTCCCCTATCCGATCGAATGCGAACGCGTGCCGCTCGACGACGCCTACGACGTAGAGAAGCTCGAAAACCTTCTTTTGACGCTCGTCGAGAATCTCGACAAGGGTACCGCGGTGAATCTGACGGGCGGAACGAAACTCATGAGCCTCGTTGCGCAACGTGTTGCACAACTCGCCGATCTCGACAGCTTCTACCTCCAGCACGACACGGGAGAAGTGCTCTACTTCGGTGCGAACGTCCGCGGTGTCCGGAAGATTCCGCTTCGTTTTGCGAAACCCCTTCTGCCCTACCTGCGCGCCTATGGATTCCGCGCGGAAGAAACGAAGCGGGGAATGCCCTTTACACTGGAACTTCTCACGCTCTCCGAAGAGCTCGTCAAAAGCGATTCTCTCGCCAAACTCGTTCCGACTCTCAACTACTTGGCTTCAGTAGCCAAGGACAGTCTTTCGATTGACGGCAAGGACGTCGATCGCGATCCGGCACTCGCCGCCCTGGCAGACCGACTTGTGGAAGGCGATCTTCTCTCGATTCACGGCAGCAAGATCCGATTCACCAATGAGGAAACGAGATTTTTCGTCAACGGTGGCTGGCTAGAAGAATACGTGAGCGACGTGATCCGTAAATTGCACCTGCCCGGTCTTATCGTCGATACGAACCTCACGGTCGAGTACTGCGAAGGGCACGAGTCGAAAACGAATCTCTCGGGAACACACAACGAGCTCGACGTCCCGGTCTGGTACCGCAACCGACTTTTCGTGTTCGAGTGCAAGACGATCGACTACGGCAAAAACGATGCGAACGATGCACTTTCCAAGCTCGGGCTCCTCGCAAAGCGATTGGGAAGCGCCGTGCAGGCAGTCTTGGTGACTTTCGTCCCCCTCAAGGAAAAGGATCTGCAGCGGGCCAAAGACCAAAAGATCAAGGTTCTCACCCGTTCCGACCTGCGGCGCGGAGGCGAGGTGTTCCGAGCGCTTCTGGAAGAATGAAACGTCTACGAAGGGCGGGGGCGTTTCTGACTTTGCGTCAGTAAAAAGCAATGAAAAGGAGGAAAAACGTGAAACCTGGAAATTCCAAAGAAGAAACGTCGGTGCGAGTCCCGAGAAGACTGCTCGTCGCCGTCGTCGGCATGTCGCCTCAGGTCGTCACGGAAACGATTTGGGCGCTGATCAAAGAGCGTCGTTTCTGTCCTGACGAGGTGCGCCTCATCACCACCTGCAACGGGCGAAACCGTGCTCTGCGCGACCTGCTTGATCCCGCTGAGGGCCGCTTTCACGCTTTTTGCCGCGACTACGGTCTCGTCGGAAAGATTCGTTTTGACTTAGATTCCATCACCGTCATTAAGGGCGGCGATGGACGGGAACTCGACGACATTCGCACCCCCGAAGAGAATGCCGCGGCCGCCGACACGATCGTTCGCGTGATCGGCAACGCCTGTTCGGACCCGAACACCATCGTGCACGTCTCGATCGCCGGAGGCCGAAAGAGCATGGGCTTTTTCGCGGGTTACGCCATGTCGCTTTTCGCCAGAGCGCGGGACTCCGTTTCACACGTGCTCGTCAACGAACCTTTCGAATCGAACCGAGACTTCTTCTATCCGCCGCCCGAAGAAAAGGAAATCGTGGACGCCCGCGGCGTCGCCTACTCTTCTTCGGATGCGCGCGTGATGCTCGCCGACATTCCGATCGTGCGGCTTCGCACGGGATTGCCTGAAGATCTTCTTACAGGCGACGCCTCTTACGGACGTGCCGTAGAAGAGGCGCAGCGGACGCTTTTCCCGTCCACCGCCCTCGCTTTGCGCGACGACGCGCGGGGCGTCGTCTGCGACGGCGTCGACGTGCTTCTCGCTCCCGCGCAGTACGCGACCCTTCATTGGATGGCAGAACGCGCAAAGAGAAAGGAAGATCCCGTTCGTCCGGGACTTCGGCACGCCGAGGAAGAGTTCTTCCCCTTGTACGAGAGACTCTTTCCCACTCGTCCTGGGGACATCGAGCGCGCTCGAAAAGCGATCCGATCCGACGAGGACTTTCTCAAGTACTTCCAGGAAAAGCGCTCACAGATCGGTTCCGCACTCGCGAAAAAACTCGGCAAGGCGGCAGCTGCGCGTTTTCGGATCGTCACTTATGGGAAGCGCCCTTTCGTCGCCTACGCACTTGCGCTCGTACCCGACGACATTCAAATCCCGGTCGCGGAGAACCACTGATTCTCCGCGCCGGTACCCCATTTTTCAAAAGAAAGGAGGAAAAGCCATGTATCAACCTCTCGCCAAATCCTTGCTTTTGGGCGGTCTCTTCGCGGGGCTCGCGGCCGTGAGCTTTTCCGCGGCCGCCTTCCAGATGTACCCCGACGGCAGCTACGGTCCGGACGGCAAGATGACGATGGCTCCGGACGGCAGCTACCACTCTGGGTCGTCGACCCAGATGTATCCCGACGGCAGTTACGGCCCTTCGGGTGACTATCACATGCATCCGGACGGTTCCTACGGTCCCGGACACAACAGCTACATCCGTCCCGACGGGTCCTACGGCTCCACGCCCGACTACGAGATGACGCCGAGCGGAGGCTACGTGGACCGTCCGAGCACGGATCCCTGGGGCAACAGGAACGGCATGAGCCCCTGGCCCTGAGGTTTGGAGGAGAATCGAGGGAATCGGACCGAAGGTTTCGATTCCCGCCGGAAGAAAAGGAGGAAGAAATGGCGCGTTTTCAGAGAGAAAAGGGAATCAACCTATCGCGGGCCGTACGCATCGGTTGCCAAGTCGTGGGATTTGCCGGTCGCACGGGCGTGCATCTCGCGACGGGCATTCTTGCGGGTACCGCCGCGACGATCAACACTGCGGCGAGCGCTTTGAACGACGTCTGTCACGGGCGCACCGAAACGGCCTTCGACCGCGTGGGTCGACGCGTCGATCAGGTCGTTGCGGGGTTCGGACAGGCGCTCGACGGCACCGCGCAGCTCGTCGAAGACGCCGCCAAAGCGCCGTCCCCCGAGGCCTTTTTGTCGAACGGGAAGAATGCCCAGCGCGCCGCCTTCATCGCGTCCCTCGGGATCGGAGCGCTCGCGGGGGCGAGTCTTCTCGACGGCGCAGGTGACGTGGACGCGGACGCAGAGCCGGGCGGAGCGGAAGGCATGCCCGAGGGAAGCTTCACCTATGCCTCCCTGCCGGAAGGTTCGGTGGAAAACGGGATGTTCGTAGGGAACGCGTCGGATCTCGAAGCGCTCATCGACGCGGGGAAGGATCCGACGTCCGAACACGTCGACGCGGAAGAGGCTGTGCGCGATCCGGGCGTGCGGGCGGAGTTCTTGGCGCAGCACGGCTACGTCGAACTTCCCGATGGCTACGAAGTGCACCACATCCAACCCATTTCCGAGGGCGGCGCCGACAGCGTCGAGAACATGATCCTCGTCTCGGAAGCCGAGCACGATGAAATCACCGCGGCGCACCGCGAGTACTACGGCTGGAAAGCCTGAGTGACATTCGTGCTAAAGTGTCGCAGTGGTCTTCTTCAAGAAATTACCAACTTTTCCTAATGGGACCGGCAAAACACAATATGCTTGATGTTGATCAAAGTTTCGAGTCAAGTCTCCGTCTCCAAACAAAAATTGGAAATACTCCCGCGGAAGTCCTCTGCGAGAAGGTTCTGGAAGTCGCAAGAGTTCGAATGAAACCCTGATCTCGAAGGGATTGAGACATAAAACTCTGGAGAAATCAACTCTGTTTTCAAGTTCGAATGAAACCCTGATCTCGAAGGGATTGAGACCGCGTTTCCATGCCCCATCCCTCCACGTACAACTTCGAATGAAGCCCTGAATGCAAAGGGATTGGGACTCTCCAGTGATGTTCGGCAACCCAGCCTCTACCTTGAATGAAACCCTGCAATCAAAGGGATGAAACTAGACCGTAACGCTTGGAGTTAGGTACTTCCTTTGCAAGCGACAGCTTTGGGTAAAAGACTGTCTGACTTGAGAAAACGAGGTTGCGCGCAACCTCGTTTTCTTGTATAATAACCCAACCTATTAGGTTGGTATGTCTGAGGCTCCAAATGACTGAAAAACCGGACTATGTGTTGAATTTTCCGCGACAGAAAAACACCGAGATCAAGAAGATCGGGAACAACTGGTATCTCTACGAACGATTTAGCAAATACGATCCGGCAATTAAACGGAGCCGAAAAATCTCCGGGAAATGCCTTGGCAAAATCACGTCCGACGGTCTTGTTGCCACGAAACGAAGACTCGTTGATGAGCAGAAGAAAACCTTTCCCGTTGGTCAGATTTCCGACGTTGTCGAAGCCGGTGCTGTGCTTTATTTCTGGGAACGTACGGCGTCGTTGCGTGAACGTCTGAAGGAATATTTTCCTGACCTTTGGGAGAAGCTCTATGTCGCAGCCGTTCTGCGAGCCATTAAGGAACCGCGATTCCGTCGGCTACAGGCACACTACGAGACAAGCTTACTTGCACACTTGATTCCCGATCTTTCGTTCGATCCGCTGAGCAATTCTTCTTTGTTGCAAACTCTAGGGCGACGGCGTGAGACCATCTCACGCTTCATGAGGGAAGACGTAAACAAGCGCGACGTCTTTATTCTTTTTGACGGTCACCGATTGATTACGTCGTCCAAAACAATGGAGCTGGCGGAACTGGGGTACGACTCAAAGCGTCGCTTCAAGCCGCAGGTTAATTTGCTGTACGTTTACACGCTCGGCAACGACACCAGCATGCCCGTCTACTACAAGCAATTCCTCGGCAGCACACCAGATATCAGCGCCTTTTCTGATGTTCTGGAAGAGTCTGGAATCTCCAGTTGTCAGTACACGGTAATAGCCGACAAAGGGTTTGCATCGGAAGAAGATTTTAAAGCGTTAGCCGAAAAGAAACTCTCTTACGTGATTCCAATTAAGCGCGGCAGTAAATTGGTTGAGCCCTATTTGCCTTTGACGGATGATTGCTTCTCTGATCTGTTTATGTACAACGGAAGAGCAATTAAATCCTTCAAAATCGAAGGAAATGGGTTCAATGTATTCGTCTACCTCGACACGCAGCTATACGCCAACGAGCTTGCCGATGCCGCAGAGCGTACGGAGCGCAAGAATGAACAGAATGACGCCAAGGTTCAGAAAGAGCTGCTGCGCAGAGAAAAGGGAGTTGGAAAACTGACCGACGAACAAATGGATCTCTTGCAGCCCAGGGACATGAGAAAGGTGCTCCAAGACATTCCTGAGATGGGAACCGTTACCTTGCGGACGAACCGTACTGACCTGAACAGTCATCAGGTTTACCGAACCGACAAGCAACGTCAGTCAATCGAGCAGTTTTTCAAGACCTATGGGGCAAGTTTGGATTTTGACGCGTCCTACATCCGAGACCGTATTAGCCAGGAAGCTTGGTTGTTTCTGAATCACTTGTCAGCAACTATGGCGATGGACTGCATGGCAGATATAACTCGAATTGGCGAGGATAAAAATATTTCTTTTGAAGATCTGCGACTTATTCTCGGAAAGATTACGGCTACTAAGATTGACGGGAAATGGACGATTGCGCCTATCAAGAAGGCCGTACAGAAATTGACGGCCAAACTTGAATTTCAGATTGATGAATTTGACCTGAACGCCTTGTTCGCCGAGGAAGGTACTCGGCCAGAGCCGCGTACCTAAGCTCAAGCGTTACGGACTAGAAGGAGAACCTGAACGGTAACGCACGACTCGCTGCAGACGCCAAAGCTCTGTTTCCAGAAAGATCTCTCGCAAATAGAGAACAACCTAGCGTACCGCTTTTATAGCGTCGCTCGGTATCGGGATGCTGGCAGGTACAAATGCTGGCGGTTCCGACGACGTGCCCGAGGGAAGCTTCACCTATGCGTCCCTGCCGGAAGGTTCGGTCGAAAACGGCATATTCGTGGGAGACGAGTCGGACCTCGAGGCACTCATCGACGCGGGGAAGAACCCGATGGCCGAGCACGTCGAAGCCGACGAGGTCGTGCGCGATCCGGCCGTACGGGCGGAGTTCTTGGCGCAACACGGTTACGAAGAGCTTCCCGAAGGCTACGAGGTGCACCACATCCACCCCATATCCGAGGGCGGAGCCGACAGCGTCGGTAACATGATACTCGTCACGAAAGCCGAGCACGATAAAATTACCGCCGCGCACCGCGAATACTACGGCTGGAAAGCCTGAGTGGCATTCGTGCTAAAGTGTCGCATTGGTCTTCTCCAAGAAATTACCGACTTTTCCTAAAGGGATCGGCAAAACAAGATGTTTGGCATTGATCAAAGTTTCAGGTCAACTCTCCGTCTTCCACCAAAAATTGGAAATATCCCCACGGAAGTCCACTGTGAGAAGGTTTTGAAAGTCGCAAGAGTTCGAATGAAACCCTGATCTTAAAGGGATGAAAGGCTGATTCGAGCTTGATTTAAACCGTGCATCTTGTCAAAGACGCCACAAAGATGCCGCCCACATCGGTGCGGGCATGGAGCCAACGGCCGAGCACGTCGATGCAGAGGACGCCGTGCAGGATCCTTGTGTGCGGTCGGAATTCCTCGCGCAGCACGGCTACGACGAGCTTCCCGAAGGCTACGAGGTGCACCACATTCAGCCGATTTCCGAGGGCGGCGCCGACAGCGTCGACAACATGATCCTCGTCTCGGAAGCCGAGCACGACGAGATTACGGCGGCGCATCGCGAGTACTACGGGTGGAAGGCATAACGCCCCGACCTCTTTACGACGAACGGCTCCGATTCAAGACTGAAATCGGAGCCGTCTTCGTTTTGGAAAAGCGTTTGAGCGATCAGTCGGAAGGTTCGTCAGGCGTACTGTGTGCCGCCCGCCACGCCTCGAATTCCTTCTGCATGGCGAACCACATGGCCGCGGGCGGGCCTTCGAGGTTTCCGGCGATCCTCTCTGCAAGATCCTGCGTGATGGGGGCCTTTTCGTCGAGCACGGCGAGAAGGTCCTCCGGTTCAACGCCGATGCGTTTTGCAAAGGTTCGGGGATCGATCCCAAACTCTTCGAGATCTTCCCGGAGATAGCGGCCGGGATGCGGTGGAATGTACGTGCGGGTCATACAATTCTCCTTGTGTTGTTTTCCTGCAGTCTCAGTGTAACGACGCCATGCGACATTTAATGTCGCACGGAAATCCGGCGCTCCGCCTTTCTCCCTCGTCCCCATCACGAACCCGCTACACTTTCCCCCGTCTTTGTCTATTTCCCCCATCGTCCGCATGCCCGAACCCGCCACCGGAACGCTCTACATCGCCGAAAAGCCGTCGCTCGGCCGCGCCATCGCGGAGGGGCTCGGCATCGTCCGCCGGGAAAACGGCTTCTTCGTCTGCCGCAACGGCGCGACCGTCACCTGGTGCTTCGGACATTTGTTCGAGCAGGCCGAACCCGACGCCTATCTCCCCGACGACATCCCGACCACCAAACGCGGCAAGAAGATGTGGCGCCTTCGCGACCTCCCCGTGATCCCGACCGAGTGGAAAACGCTCGTGCGAAAGCAAAAGGGCGTCAAGGGCCAGCTCTCCGTCATCGGAAAGCTGATCCGCTCCTCGGCCGTCATCGTGAACGCGGGCGACCCGGACCGCGAGGGGCAACTCCTCGTCGACGAAGTCCTCGAGCACTTCCGCGTGCGAAAGCCCGTAAAGCGCTTCTGGGTGTCAGCGATCGACCCCGCCTCCATCAAGAAGGGACTCGCCGCGCTCAAGGAAAACCAGGGCTACGCCGGCATGCGCGACGCGGCCCGGGCACGCTCTCGAGCGGACTGGCTTCTCGGCATGAATCTCTCGCGCGCCTACACCCTCACGGGCCCGGGCGGCCTCATCGCCGTCGGGCGCGTGCAGACCCCGACCCTTGCCATGGTCGCGCGGCGCGACTACGCCGTGCGGCACTTCGTTCCGAAGCCCTATCTCGCGATCACGGCGAATCTCGCCAAAGACGGCGCGACGTTTCGCGCGAAGTGGCAACCCAAGCCCGGTCAGCCGGGGATGGACGAAGAGGGAAAACTTCTTTTGGACATTCCCCTGGGGCGATCCTTGGTCGAAAAGCTCGCCAAGGAAAAGACAGCGACGGTCCTCTCCGCGGAAACGAAGCGAAAGCGTGTCCATCCGCCCAAGGTCTATTCGCTCGCCGACATTCAGGCTGAGGCGAACCGTCTCTACGGCTTCACGGCAGAAGAAACACTCGCGGGCTGTCAGGCGCTCTACGAAAAGCACAAGGTGACGAGCTACCCGAGAACGGACTCCTCCTACCTTCCCGAATCCCAGCACGCGGAAGCCCCGGGCGTGCTCTCCGCGATTGCGAAGACCTTCCCCGCGACCGCCAGGGCCGTGGAGAAGGCCAACCCCAACCTCAAGAGTCCCGTCTTCAACGACAAGAAGGTGACGGCGCACCACGGGATCGTCCCGGTCGCACACACGGTCGACTGGTCGCAGTTGACGGACCGCGAGCAAAAGCTCTACCGCCTCATCGCCAAGCGCTACATCGCGCAGTTCTTCCCGGTGCACGAATACGACGAAACGGTCGTGAAACTCGCCCTCGGGGACGAAACCTTCGCGGCCCGCGGACGAGTGGTCGCGGTGAAGGGCTGGAAGGCGCTCTACCAAAAGGCGGAGAAGAACCTTCCGGAACAGCGCCCGACAAAAAAGCGCAGGAGTGACGACGTAGAAACCGAGGACGAGGACGCCTCGCAGACGCTTCCTCCTCTACGGAAGGGCGACGTCGTCGACGTCCTCTCGGTCGACGGACGCGAAGACCAAACGAAGCCGCCCGCCTACTTTACGGAAGGGACCCTGATCGCCGCGATGGAGACGATCTGGAAGAGTTTCGACGATCCCCATCTGCAGGAAAAGCTCAAGGAAGCGGGCGGGATCGGAACGCCCGCGACGCGCTCCATGATCATTCAGGAATTGAAGCGAAAGAAGTACCTCGAGACGGAGGGGAAAAAGCTCCACTGCACGGAAGAGGGCCGCAAGGTGCTCCTCACCGCCTCCCCCAAGGTGCGAAGCGCCGTGATGACGGCGCAGTTCGAGGCGAAACTGCAGGAAATCGAGCGCGGCACGACGACGCTCGACGCGTTCGTCGCGGAGTATGAGAGCTTCATTCGCGCGGAGTTGGCCGAAGTGACGGCAAAGCGGGAAGGCGGCAAAACCGCCCCGAAGACGGTCGGCGCGCAGGGATGCGTTTCGGAAGCGTCGGTCGGCTGACGGCCCGCACCGAACGGAACGGCCCTCAAGGCCCTTCGTCCGCAGGTTTTGCTTTCGGCAAAGGAAGGATCGGGAGGACTCTCTTTGATTCGGACTTGCCGCAGCCTTTCGTGCCGGCGTAAAAAGCCCCGGAGAGCATCGCGCCTTCCGGGGCTTGGGCAAGTCAGGTTCGGAAGAGCTCAGGCTCAATGAAGAAGTTCCTTGAGACACGGCTCCACGATCACCCCTTCGCGCGGGTCCGACCCCGACGCCAGGGTGAATTCCATCACGCGGCTCACGAACCGCATCGCGAGCGCCGAGGCGGCCGCGAGCGTTTCGCCGCGAAGGAGCGACCCCGTCACGACGCTCGTAAAGAGGTCCCCCGTCCCGCAGGTCGTAAAGGGAATGCGCGGTGTCGTGCGCTCGGCGTATTCGCCCGTGACCGAATCAAAGCTCACGACCTTGATTTCGTTTTCCGAGGCAGGCACGCTCGTGATCACGACCTGCTTGGCGCCCATGCCGACGAGCTTTTCCGTCATCGCTCGAAGCTTATCGCCCGAAGGAGGCGTCATGTCGCAGGGCTCGTTCAGAAGGAAACAGGCTTCCGTGAAGTTGGGCGTAATGAGGGTCGCCTCCTTGACGAGCGTGCGCATCGCGTCGACGTATTCGGGACCGAAGACCGGGTAAAGCTTTCCGTCGTCGCCCATGGCGGGATCCACCACGACGAGCGACTCCTCGTGCGAAGCGAAGCGCCGCGCGGCGTCGCGCACGACTTCAATCTGCTCGACCGAAGCCAAAAAGCCGCTGTAGACGGCGTCGTACCGGAATCCGAGCTTCTCCCAACGGTCCATAAAGCCCGTCATCTTGTCGGTGAAGTCGTGAAAGGTGAATTCGCCGTAGGTGAGATTGTTCGAGAAAAAGGCCGTGGGCAGGGGACACACCTGCATGCCCATCGCCGAAATCACGGGAATCGCGGCGGTGAGCGAGCAGCGCCCGAAGGAGCACAGATCGTGCACGGCCAAAACGCGCTTTGTCTTCATAAGAGGTCTCCCCGAAAAAATTTGCGTTCGGTCATTCTAACGACAAAAGCAAGGAGAAACCCGAAGAAAAGCGGTGTTTTGCGGACTGCGCTACACTTCCTCACACTCTCCCGACTCACCCCGATCCCATGCCGAACCCTGCTCCCGACCGTCCCGACCGAAAAGCCGGCCTTGCCGCCGCCCTCGTCTCCTATCTCTTCTGGGGCTTCATGGCGCTTTACTGGAATCTTCTGGCCGCGGCCGATTCCTGGGAAGTGATCGCCCACCGCGTCGTCTGGACCTTCGTTTTCGTCCTCGCGCTGCTCCTTGTGCGGGGACGCGGAAAAGAAATTTCGGAAACGGTGAAGACGCTCGTACACGATCCGCGCCGGGCCGGCCTATTGCTCGCGGCCGCGGTGTTCGCCTCCCTCAACTGGTGGATCAACGTGATCGGCGTCGTCACCGAACAGGTCGTGCAGCTCGGAATCGGAACCTTTTTGACGCCCCTCATTTCGGTGCTGCTGGGCGTTCTCTTTTTCTCGGAGCGTCTCGGGCGCGTGAAGTGGACCGCGATCGGACTCGCGGCCGCCGGGGTCGCCCTCATGATCGCGTCCTTCGGGCAGTTTCCCTGGATTGCGCTCGGCGTCTCCGCCACCTGGGGGCTGTACGGGGCAATGAAGAAAAAACTCATGCTCGACGCGCAGGTGGGGATTTTTCTCGAAGTGACGCTCATGCTTCCCTTCGCGCTTTTCTATGCGGTGCACCTCGAAAACGCGGGGCTCGGACATTTTCTCGCGGGCGACGCCGTCCTCTCCGCAGCGCTCGTCGGAACGGGGATCGTGACCTCCATTCCGCTCGTTCTCTTTACTTTCGCCGCGATGAACCTCCCGATGAACGTACTCGGATTCTGTCAGTATCTGGCGCCGATTCTGACGCTTCTCCTCGGGATTTTCTGGTTCGAAGAGCCCTTCGGACGGGAAGAGCTTCTGCCGCTTCTCTTCATCTGGTCGGGGATTCTGGTTTTCTGCGCGGCGGAAGTGAAGGAAATGCGGGCCGCGAAGAAGGCGTGACGCCCCCCTCCCCTCTTCACGGGGAAGCGCGAAAGCGCGGCGGGTGCGGGCGGCGCTCCGGCGTAACCAAGGATTAGCCCCGCAGCCAGTCGTAGGCGAGATAAGCGACAAGCCCCAACATGATGCAGCCGAAGACGGCGGAAAAGACGGAATAGAAACTCTCGTGGAGTTTGGGTTTTCGGGAATCGGTCATGGCGGGCCTCGGTGTCGCGGCGGATGCGCCGCTTGGTCGGCGCGGGATTGAATGAAAGAGCCGTCATTTTCTCACGACGTTCCCGGAAATGGGAAGCGGTCCGACGGGAAAAACGCCCGCACAAATGCAAAGCGACCCGCTTCCGGGCCCGGTGGAAGCGAGTCGCAGGGGCTGAACTTTTCAGAGAAGAAACATCAAGCCCGTATCGTCGGTGTTCCGGAAGGCGCTTCCGGAAGGAATCCCGTGGTTAGAAGCAGTGGAGGATGCCGAAGCCGACTTCGGTGTCCTTTTCCTTCAGCTTGCCGGAATTGCCGGGCTTGCCGTCCATGGCGTAGAGCGAACCCTTGATGTCGCCCTGGTTGTAGGCGGCGAAGCCGTAGACCGTGGTGCGCTTGGAGAGCGGATAGTCGTAACCCATGGCAAAGCCCCAACGCTTGACGTCGGCCGAAACGTAGCCGGCTTCATCGCCGCGTTTGTCGTCCTTAAAGTTCACGCCGTAGGCGCGGCCGTCGAGTTCGCCGTCCGTGTAGTTGACGGCCGTGTAAAGGTTGCCGCCCATGACCGGCGTAACTGCGCCGAGCGACACGGCATAACCCTTCAGACCGCCGTTGCGGGAAGCCGCATAGGGATGATCTTCGTCGCTGTAGTCCGAAAGCATCTGAGCGAAGTTGAAGCCGCCGAGCTTGTTTTCATGCTGACCGTACTGAACGAGGATCATCGGCTTCGTGACGTCGAGGTCAAACGAAGCGCCCCAGGAAATGCCCAGGGAGTCTTCCGTGTTGTAGGAATCGTCTGCGCGGCCGTTCATGACCGTGTCCACCACGAGGCCCGTGCCGAAGGCGCCGAGCTTGTAGGTGGCGCCCAAGGCGGCGTAGCGCTTGTTCAAGGACGAATGATCGGCTTCGGCGCCGTCCGTGCGAAGCGAATACTGAGCGGAAATCGTGAGACCCGCAAATTCCGGCGACACGTAGGTGATGGTGTTGTCGTTGCGGCCGCGGTCGGCGAGCATGAAGGCGTCCTTGGCGCCGGCGTAGTCGCCCCAACCCGTGCCGAAGGGGGTGTAGTTGTAAATGGTGCTGAAGGAGCCGAGGCCGGACGAAAGAGCGCCGACGCGGCCCATGGCGAAGGTACCGAATTCACCCTTCACGTAGACGATGGCTTCGCGGCCGAAGATCTTGCCTTCCTGCGAGAAGGCGCCGGTGTCGGAATCAAAGCCGTTTTCGAGAACGAAACCCACGGACGTGCCGTTGCCGAGTTCTTCCGAACCCTTGAGCGTAAAGCGCGAACCCGAGTACTGGCCCGACTTCATGGCGAACGTGTCGGTCGATTCGTGACCCGTCTTCTTGGCGTCGTGATAGTTGAGACCCGCGTCGATGCGGCCCGAGAGGGTGACGTCGGCGGCGTTGGCGGCAAAGGCCGCGGCGGAAAGCGTAACGAGCGCGATGAGCGACTTCTTGAACATGTCTTGTCCTTTCTGAGGTTGACGGTCCCGTCCAAACGAGCGGCGGAACCCTTTGTTGACGCCCCCGGAGAGGATGCCCGCGACATTGCGCGCCGATTCGCGGACCTCCCCGTTTGGGCTTGGCTCATGCTCTCACATGCATTCCGCACCCCCTGAAAACGATTTTTACCGCACTTTTTGGAGAAACGCCCGCAGGGGAAGAGAAAGGATCGAAAAACGGTCCACAAAAAACTGTGGCGCAAAATCCAATTCACACGAATTTTTACGTATTCACACCACATACCCTGCAGGAGAAGAAATAAAAATCACCACACCCTCCCTGTAAAATCAACCTGTTGTTCATTTTTCCACCGGCAATCGAAAGAATTTTGCAAACAACCGACGATTCCGCCGGGCTTCCGAAGAAAAACGCAACGGATGTTGCCAGTCATGACGATGTTTCCCTGCGGCGACCTTGATGTTCTTCTCGGCGTCGAGTGTTGGAGCGAAGCGTGTCGTCGATGTGAATCTCGCGCAACCTTCGATGAAGAACAGGGCGGCGTTGCCGCAAATCCGTGGCTTCTCTGTCGATCCGCTCCGCTGCGGCACGCTCCGCCCACGAGATCCCGATCGTCTGGCGGAACGCGCAGACGTGAGGACGTGGAGAGAATCGTCTACCGTTTTCCGAACGTCGTGAGGATTCTCTCTCAGGGCCCGGCGTACCGATCACAGGCAACTCCCGCCGGGGTTCTCCGTGGAGTCAAAAGCTCCCCTCCTCCGTCAACCATAGGAAAAGGGTTTGACGCCGAATCGTTTCCGCATCGGAGTCCGCAGGAGAAGAGCTTCCTACGAACACGACGCGATCGTTGATGCCGAACATTCCAAACCGGGAGATGTTGCAAGAAATATGGTGCTCGCCGAGTCGACTTGTTTCAACGAGGCCGAACCCGGTGACTGCAACGCGGCGCGTCGAGGTTCCGTGCGGCGGCCCACTGCGACGAAACCATCGGAGTGATGAGGGCGATTGTCGCCGCGGTTCGACGACCCGCTGCAGGTGAAGCTGACAGGATCAAACTGCGAGGAAGATCTTGGCATCGCCCTCGTCTGCACAGCCCGCACGACAGGAATTTTCCACTTCCTCTTCCTGATGCTCGATGCTTGTGGGATTTGGCAGAGCGTGCCTGCCGTAACATGCTGTCCCAAGAAGGACCAGTGCCGGAAGGTGGCGAAAGTTCTGAGGAGGATGCCCTCGAACCGGAACGGGATGATCTAAAAGCGGCGTTCCCTGAACGAAGAAGAGTCGATCTTTGGCTGAGACGAGAAAGATTGCGAGAGACGAAATTTTGACGGGCGCAACTTTTCAAAACGTAGAGAGCCCCGCCCGACGAATCGGACGAGGCTCACCTCAGCTTATGTCAGGTGCGAGAGACACCCGGTCAAAGGCTGATTAGAAGTAGTGGATCAGGCCAACACCGGCTTCCATGTCGGTTTCTTCGATCTTGCCACTGCTGCTCAGCCCCGGCTTGTTGGGACGAACTTCGTTGCCTTTAAGTTCGCCTTCGTTGTAGGCAGCGTAACCATAAAGCTTGGTGCGCTTGGAGAGCGGATAGTCGTAACCGACCGCAACGCCCCAACGCTGGATGTCGCCGTTGAAGTAACGAGCACCGTCAACCCAATTGGCGTCTGCACCCGGGACTCCGTGATTCTTGTTCTTCTGGTTGTGAACATCTCCGTCAAACTCGCCGTCCGTGAAGTTCACGGAGGTATAGAGATTACCTCCGAAGAGAGGCGTGACGGCACCAAGCGAGATCGCGTAGCCCTTCAGACCTTCGTTCTTGCCCAAACGGAACTTGTCGTCGGTGAAGTAGTCTTCGTAGAAGCCAGTTGCCGAGAAGCCGCCGAGCTTGTTCTCGTTCTTGCCGTACTGAACCAAAATCATAGGCTTCGTAACGCCGAAGTCATACGAAGCACCCCACGACACACCGAAGGAGTCTTCCGTATTGCGGCTAGCGTCATCATTGCCATTCATCACGGTGTCGACCACGAGACCCGTGCTAAAGGCTCCGAGATTGTACGAAGCACCCAAAGCAGCGTAGCGCTTATTGTTGCCGGACTGTTCGTCTTCCTGCGCATCAGCTTCAAGAGAGTACTGCGCAAAGATCTGAACGCCAGCGAATTCAGGCGAGCGATAAGTGAGAGTATTGTTCATACGACCACGATCGCCGAGCATGAACTGCCCCTTATTGCCGGCATAATCACCCCAACCCGTGCCCCACGGCGTGTAACCGTAGACGACGTTGTAGGAACCGAGACCCGACGACAGGGCACCGACACGGCCCATGGAGAAATGACCAAAGCCACCTTCCAGGTAAACGATGGCTTCACGGCCAAACATCTTGTCATCGCCGTTGGAGTCAAACGTACCGTCATCAGCGTCGAAGCCGTTTTCAAGAATGAAACCGGCCTTCATGCCGTTGCCGAGTTCTTCCGAACCCTTGATGGTGATACGAGAACCGGAATACTGACCGGACTTCATCTGGAAGGTGTTTTGGTCGACCGTCGTTTCACCACCAACCTTCACTTCTTCGTCGTGAAAATTGAGCCCCGTGTCGATACGACCGGAGATCGAGATGTCCGCAGCCATGGCCGAGCCAGCGAAGGCGCCGAGGGCAGCGACAGCAATCAGAGACTTCTTGAACATGTTCAATATCCTTTTTTGTCATGTCTGATCTGAAAAACGGGATCCGACGGGAATGGAATGCATCGGATCCCCCATCCTTACGGCGTCTCACTCGTGCTTGCCGTTACTTGCGAGACTTGCCTGCCGTTCGGATGAGGGCATGTTTTCACATGTCTTACCCCCCCATAGGGGTTTACCCCAAACAAAGATCAAAATGGCTAGTGACACTATGAGAAAACAACCACCCTTCCAGACACTAGTCTTTGTTGCACAATTGCCACACGCACAGGAAGCTGACGTATTGTGTTGAGCGACGGAGTCGACTCGAAAACCGCGGCATGCGCAGTGAGGTCCCGTGCAGCACCTACCATGGCGAGCCTTGGGAGCGGCACAGGGGGTTGACGCGGCAGTTCGCTGACAGGCTACAGATGCACGTGACGACGGCGAACTGCGAGGAAGTCCCGCAGTACCTGCTCTTTTCCGACCGCGTCGCGCTCGTCCCCGCGCATACGGCGAAGATCTTTCTTGGGCGCTTTCCGACGCTTGACGTCTGCGAGATTTCGTTTCAAATGTCTCGGTGGAGCTTTCTTATCGGAACGCCCTTTTCGAAAACAAACTCTTTTGCCGGGCTGCGAAGGTGGTGAGGGGTGTACTCGTAATCGTCGACCGGACGATTTGGACCGGGGCGCTCCATTGAGAAGTAACCCGGGGAGTTTTTGAAGGAGATGAGACGAAGAGTTCGCGCGGAGAGCGCTATGGAATCCGGAGAGGAGAAAGAGGTGTTCCAATACGTTGAGAGCCCCTTCCGACGAATCGGAAGGGGCTCTCTTTCAGCTAATGTCAGGTGTGGGAGACAATTCGCCGATTAGAACATGTGGACAAGACCGACAGCGCACTGATAAGCACTCGGCTTGCGGTCGTAGGTTTCGCCGCCCGCGTCGACGTCATCCTTGAAGTAACCGGCATCGGCGTAGACCACCGTGCGCTTCGAGAGCGGATACGAATAGCCGAGACCGACCATCCAACGGGTGATGTCGTTCTGGTCGCCGGCCTGCTCTTCACGATCTTCCGTAGCCTGGAACTCAGCGTCCATGTAACCGAGAGAGGCCTTAAACGTTCCGCCGAAGGCGGGAACGTCCGTGCCGAGCATCACGGCCCAACCGTCGTAGTACCAGCCAAGACCGTCATCCAAACCGGCATTTTCATGGGCGCCAAGAAGGTCGCCAACTTTGCCGTCCTTAAAGTAGGCGGCAGAGAGATAGGGCTTGACGACGCCAAAGTCATACGAACCACCGGCGATCACGCGAACCGTGTCTTCCGGATTTCCCTTCACGCCGGTACGATCACCGTCTTCATTGTATTTAACGGTTGCAGCATTGATGCTGTCAACGACCATGGCGAGATCGAGAGCACCGTTCTTATAGGTGGCACCGATACCGTAGTAACGTTCGATGTTGGACTTGTTTTCGTCACCGTCTCCGTTACCGAAGGAGTACTGAGCGTAAACCTTGAACCCGGCGAATTCCGGCGTGACGTACGTCAGCATGTTGTTGACACGCGAGCTGTAGCCAGCCCCCCAGAGGAGGTGCTGATTGCCGACGTCGCCCCAACCCGTACCAAAGGCGGAGAAGGCACCGCCGATACCAAAGGAGCCGGAATCGGCAGCGAGGATCGAGGAGCGCCCCATGCCGATCGTACCGAAAGCTCCCTTCAACTGAAGCGTGGCTTCACGGTCGAAGATCTGATCCGATTCACCGAGGTTGCCGGAGTCGACATCAAAACCGTTTTCGAGAACGAAGGCAACCGTCATGCCGTTACCGAGTTCTTCCTGTCCCTTGATACCAACGCGGTTGCCGGTGTAGTTGCCGGTAGCCATTTCGAACGTATCAACGTCGTCAACTCCAGCCATGTCGGAATCGACGCTCGTAAAACGAAGACCGAGGTCGGCACGACCATAGATCGTGACGTCCGCGGCCACGGCGGAACCGGCGGCAAAGGCGCCGAGAACAGCCAAAGCAGCAATAGACTTCTTAAACATTTCCATTCCTTAATGTCCAGAAGATAGAGAAAAGCGGAGGAAGGCCGTCAGACCTTCCTCCGCCGGGATTTTCCGTTAAGAAAAGTCCGTCTTAGGATGAAACAAGTCGATTAGAACTTGTGGATCAAGCCGGCAACGACTTCCGTACGGGTCGGGTCGTAATTAGCCGAATCCTTGACGCTATTGTCGGCATTCTGGGTGTTGAAGGTCACGTCGTCCTTCGTGTAGGCAGCTGCCGCATACACGCTCGTACGCTTGCTGAGGTTATAGGTGTAACCAAGGGTGACGTTCCAACGCTTGACTTCAGTGCCGAGTTCAACACCGTAATCGCCATTGTCATTGTCGGCATCCATGTAACCGATCTGGCCGAGGAAGGAACCTCCAAACGCCGGAACGCTGGCACCAAGAGCCAAACCGTAGCCTTCCATAGCGGCATTCAGAGTACGATCACCGTCCGTAAAGGTGCCGTAGCCGCTAGAGCCAATCTTGTAACCCAAGAACGTTTCACCAGCCATGGCAGACTTCTGACCGACGTTGCGAGCGTCCTTGAAGTACTGGCCAAGGAGATAGGTCTTCACAACACCGAAGTCATACGAAGCACCGAGGGTGCCCGTGAGCTGGTCTTCGTTGTTGCCTTCCGTACGGTAGTTGACCTGGTCGACGATACCTACCAAAGCAAGGTTGCCGTTCTTGTACTTGGCGCCAATACCGTAGTAGCGGTCGGTATTGCTCTTGCCTTCGTCACCGTTGCCTGCACCGTCCGTGACGCTGTCGTTTTCGAACGAGTACTGAGCAAAAACGTTCAGGCCGGCAAATTCAGGGGACTTGTAGGTGATCGTATTGTCGTAACGGGCATAACCCGTGGCGAAGAGGAACTTCGCACCAACCGAATCAGCCCAACCGCCAGAGAAGGGCGAGAAGTCGCCGTTCAGGAGACCGTAGGTGCCGTTGGCGCTAGCGAGCTGACCCATACGACCAAAGGAGACGGTACCGAAGTTGCCGCTCAGATAGACCTGAGATTCACGACCGAAGATGCGGCCGTCATAGCCGAGATTGCCCGAATCGGCATCGAAACCGTTTTCGAGAACGAAGCCGACCGTCAGACCATTGCCGAGATCTTCAGAGCCCTTGAAGCCGAAGCGCGAACCGGAGTTCATGCCCGAGCGCATTTCAAAGTTGTCCTGAGCATCGACACCCTGGATATCAGCATCAACGTGCTGATAGTTAAAGCCGTAGTCAACCAAACCGTAAACGGTGACGTCGGCAGCGACCGCAGAACCGGCAAAAGCGCCGATGGTCGCAATAGCAAGCAGAGACTTCTTCAACATTTCCATTCCTTAATGTTTAGAAGATAAGTTGTAATAGGCGAAGGACTTGGCGTGTCTTCGCCGGACTTTCGCTCTATGAAAAGTCCGTCATTCCGATCGACAGATTTTCGTAGCCTGTTGATCAGGAATCTGTCGCAACCCTTGCGGTGACTTTCCCGGGAAATTGGCAAGCACCCGGTGAACCTGAAGTTCCCTCACCTACTCAGGCGGGACCATGCTCTCATACGGCCCGCCCTCCGTCCTCTAGGTGATAACCCTTAAATTCTCGAGAGGCGCATTTTTTCCCTTACTGTTGCAATCAAAACGATTTGCAACAAATTTTGTTGTAAAAAGTTCACTCCGCCCTCTCTACCTCAAAACAAGAGCCCCCGCCGATTCCTCGGAGAGGGCCCTTTCATCAGGTTAGATCAGGCGTTTAAACACCCGCTCAAACGCTGATTAGAAGTAGTGAACGAGACCGACGGCAGCCTGGTAGCCTTCCGGTTCGCGGCTTTCCCAACCTTCCGTGCCGTAGTCCATTTCATCCTTGAAGTAGCCGGCGTCAGCGTAAACCGTGGTGCGCTTGCTGAGCGGATATTCGTAGCCGACAGCGAACGTATAGCGCTTCAAGTCGGCGCCGATTTCGGTGGCACCATACATAAAGTCCTGAGCTTCAGCATCCATGTAACCGATCGTCATGTGGGCCTTGCCACCAACGAGCGGAGCGGAAGCACCGAGAATCACGCCGTAACCGTCCCAGTCGCCGTTGAGATTGGCAGTCGTAGTTTGAGGACCTTTCGAATAAGCGCTCAACCAGCTCTTCATGCGGGCATCCTTGAAGTAGGCCGCCGACACATAGGGCTTCACAACGCCAAAGTCATAAGAACCACCGATCGTCACGCGAAGCGTGTCGTCAGGATCTTCCGTCGGAGCAGTTGCCGTTCCAGGCTGATGCTTTTCATTAATCGAATCAACGATACCGATCAAGTTCAAACCGCCGACCTTGTACGTGGCGCCGATGGCATAGTAACGGTCGGTCGTGGTCTTGCCTTCCTTAGCAAGCTTATCTTCATCCGTATCGGTATTCGCACCGAAGGAGTACTGAGCATGAATCTGGAAGCCGGCGAATTCAGGCGAACGATAGGAGATCATGTTGTCCCAACGGTTGCCAATGTTGGCGCCGAAGATAAGGGACTGGTCACCGACGGAACCCCAACCCGTACCCCACGGCGTGAAGTTGCCGATGGCGAACGAACCGGCCGTGCTGTTGAGGATGCCCATGCGGCCGAAACCGACCTTACCGAAATCGCCTTCGAGATAGAGGAGCGCTTCACGGCCGAAGAGTTCTTCGTTCGAGTCGAACGAACCGTCGTCGGAGTCAAAACCGTTTTCGAGAACGAAACCAACCGTCAGGCCGTTGCCGAGGTCTTCCGAACCCTTGATGCCGACGCGGCTACCCGTGTAGTTGCCGGAAACCATCCCAAACGAGGAGTCATCGTCAACACCGGCGACGTCGTAGTCGACGTTTTGATAACGGAAGCCCGTGTCGATACGACCGTAGATCGTGACGTCAGCAGCCATGGCGGAGCCGGCGAGGGCGCTGAGGGCGGCGACAGCAATCAGAGACTTCTTGAACATGTTCAATTACCTTTTCTGTATAAGTCTGATCTGTGAAATGGGATCCGACGGGAATGGAATGGATCGCCGGATCCCGCATCCGGTACGGCCGCCTTCCCCCGCTTGCCTTCAGGAGAGAGACTTCTTTGCCGTTCGGACAAAGGCATGTTTTCACATCTTTTACCCCCCCCCCATACTGGTTTACCCTAACTTTATCCCGCAATCCGTTGTAGAAGTAGTCAATTTCATCACAAAACCCTCCTACAGAATTTTGTTGCGCAGTTACCACTTTACCCTCCCTTCGTTTCCTCTCCAACTTTCCTCATCCTTCTCCCAATCCCGTACGCGACAAGGTTTTGCCGCCTGCACGGCAGTGCTACACTGTCTCGGATTCTCGACGCTCACGTCGAAGGGCCCATTTCCCGCTTTTCATTCATTCTTCGAGAGACTTTCTCATGCTTTCGCGCTCCGTCCTCGGCATTGCGCTCGCTTCGGCCGCCAGCGTCTTCTGGGGTTCCATGAGCATTGCCGCGCAATACCTCATGGAGTCGGTCGCGTTTGACGCGGTCGACCTCACCGCCCTTCGTCTCACGGGAGCGGGCGTTCTTCTTGCGCTCGAAGCCTTCGTCCTGCGGGAAGACGTCTTCGCTCCCTTTCGCGACGGAAGGGACCGGCGCGACCTCGTTTTCTACGCTCTCGGGATGCTCGGGATTCAGCTCGCCTTCTTTCTCTCGATCCGAGACGCCAACGCCGCCACGGCGGCGCTGACGGTGACGACGGGACCGCTCTTCGTCACGGGATGGACCGCCTATTCCGAGCGCCGCGCCGTCACGAAGGAAGAGTGGATTTCGATCGCGCTCGCCACGGCGGGCGTCTCCCTTCTCGTCACCAAAGGCGACTTCTCGACTCTTGACTTCTCGCCCGCCGGCGTGCTCTGGGGCATTGCTTCGGCCGCCTGCGGGGCCTTCTGCACGGTCCAACCCAGGCGCATGCTCTCCCGTTTGTCGGTCGGAGTCGTCGTGGGCTGGGGCATGACGCTCGGCGGCGCAATCCTCTGCATCGCCGATCCTCCGAACGTCGCCGCCGTGGAATGGAATTTCGTCACGACGGCCCTCTACTTCTACATCGCCGCCGTCGGGACGGTCGCGGCCTTCTGGTGTTACCTGAAGAGTCTTTCGTACATCTCGGCCCCGACCACGGCGCTTCTCGCCAATTTCGAGCCCCTCACCGCGGTGGTCCTGGGCGTGCTTCTTCTCGGGCTCACCCTCAACGCGGCGGAACTCGTCGGGATTGCGTTCCTCGCCGTCATGGTTTTCCGGCTCACGCGCGCGAAGAGGAAGTGACTCTTCCCGTCCTTTCTCGCCAAGGCATGCCGCAGCGCGTCCGCTTCCCGTTTGCCGCGTCGAATTCCTCCCGCGTCGCCTGCGGATCTTTTCCTTCCCGCGACGCCGACCCGAGCGTTTTCCCTCTCAGTCGGAATTAAGGCGCCTCCCTTAGAATGGATCCGCAAAAGCGCTCGGAGACCGATCCGTCCGAGCCATCCATTCATCCCGATCACAAGGAAACGCCATGTTCACCTTTTTCTCCATCGTTTTCGGTCTCATCTGGGCCGTCGCGAGCTTCCTTCTCCTCTTCAAGGTGTGGGACGGCCTCGGACCGATCGTTCTGGGCATCTCGAAGAGCCACTTCGTGCAGGCGGCCGCGATGATCATCACCTACCTCGTGATCTTCGGCGTTCCCGCCTGGCTCTGGTGCAAGATTTTCGGTTGAGTCTTTCTCTTCCCCGAAATCCGCGTCCGTTCTCCGCCGGTTCTTTTTCTCTTCCGGAAGGGCGGCCCCTTTTCCTTCGTTTTGAGTGAGGTGTTCGAATGCTCGGCAATCTGCACAACCAAGTCGCCGTCGTTACGGGCGGATCCCGCGGCATCGGCCGCGGCATTGCCCGGGTGCTCGCCCGTGCGGGCGCCAACGTGCTCGTCGCGGGCCTGGAGGGAAACGAGTGCCGCGAAGCCGCGGAAGAACTCCGCGGTCTCGGCGTCGACGCCGAGGGTATCGCAGGCGACGTCACCGATCGATCCTTCTGCGACGAAATGGTTCGCCGTGCGACGCAGCGCTGGGGGCGGCTCGACATCCTCTGCGCCAACGCCGGAATTTTCCCGCAGGCAAAGCTCGAAGACATGACGGAAGACGACTTCGAGCGCGTCATGAAGGTGAACGTCAAGGGAACCTTCCTCTGCGTACAGGCGGCAATCCCCGCGATGAAAAAACAGGGATACGGGCGCATCGTTCTCACGAGCTCCATCACGGGTCCGATCACGGGCTATCCCGGCTGGTCCCATTACGGAGCGTCGAAGGCCGCGCAACTCGGCTTCATGCGCACGGCCGCGATCGAACTCGCCCCCTTCGGAATCACGGTGAACGCCGTGCAGCCCGGCAACATCGCGACGGAAGGTCTTGATGGACTCGGAGACGAATACCTCGCCCGAATGGCGCGCGCGATTCCGATGAAGCGTCTGGGCACCCCCGAAGACATCGGAACGGCCGTCCTCTTCTTTGCCTCGAAGGAGGCGCACTACGTCACGGGCCAGAGCCTCGTCGTGGACGGCGGACAGATTCTTCCCGAATCTCCCGAAGCGCTCACCTGAGAGAACGCTTATCCCCCATGCAAAAAACCGGCGTCCGTTCAGCGGAGAGCCGGTTTTTCATTGCGTTGCCGACGACGGTCTTCGAACGCTCCGGAGTGCCGTTCGTCCGGGAACGGGTCTGAAAGTTCTTTGTGCCCTCAGTTCTCCGAATCGGTCTTCCCGTCGCGCTCCGCCGCCTTCGCAGGAACCTTGACCGCTTCTTTCGTCCCTTCAGAACGCTGCGCCCCGGCCGAGGGCGTCTTTTCGCCCGAGTCGGCCGCCTTCTGCGCCGCACCGCCCGCGAACCTCGCCATCCACGCCTCCATCATGCGGCCCGCGTCTTCGACAAGCTTTACCATGGCCCGCACCCAAGCGTCGACCGTGTCGCGCGAACCCTGCACAAAGGCCTTCGTCTCTTCGGGTGCGGCGAGGAATGCGAGGAGCGCAAAGAAGATGCAGAGCACCACCGCAAGAAGCAGGAGCGCAAAGGAGAGAAAGGCGAGCGCAAGCGCCACGAGAAAGAGAATCGCAAGCGTCACCGCGCGGATCGTTTTGGCGGGCATGGATGTATTGTCGATAAACCAAAGGAACGCGGTTGGGCGGGGCGTCAAACCGCACGAAAAGGAAAAGGCGGGCGCCCGAGCAAAGTTGAACACGGCTTTGCGCGGGACGTCCGCCCTACTCTACCCGAAAGAACGTCGCCCCGCAGGGCGCGGTTCCGCCGGGCATGAGGTTTCTCAGAGCACGCGGCGGTGCTGCCAGAGGTGCACCGCGAGGAACCCGAAGAAGACGCAGCCAAGCGCCAGGTGCGCACCCGTGGAGCGAAGGAAGAGCGCAGCGGTGGATCCAGCGAGCGCCCCGCCCATCAGACGGTTCTGCGCGACGCGGCGCGTACGGCCTCCGGCCTTCGCCTTCTTTTCCGGCACCACGAAGGGTGCGACGAGGTCCAAGACCTTTTGTCCGCAACGCTCCAACACCTCGCCGGCGGGCTCGAGCGTTTGCGTGACCGCTTCGACGGACGCCTTCACGCGGGCGCAGGGCTTGGCGCCTTCGGCGGCCGCTTCACGGCTTTTCCCTTCGGCTTCCGAAGAAGGCGCTTTCGCCGAAGCGCCGCAGACGCATTCCTCGGTGTCCTCTTGAGTCTCGGCTTCGCCGGCGGGCGCAAAGAGCGCGAAAAGTCCCGCCGCCTCTCGGGCCAGTTCTTCAAAGGTCCAGTCGGCCTCCGACTCGTCCCAGAGAAGAAGCAGGCTGCCCACGCGGCGGTTGAGCTCGACCTTGCGCATCCCGGGCTTCGTCCGCAGCCACGAGACAAGGCCTTCGGCCCAGTCGTCCGAAAGGTCCGTCAAAGCCGGATGACGAAGGCGAAGCCGCCCCGGGACGAAGGAACGCACGGAAGCGACGAGACTCTCGGCGGTAAATGACTGTTCCATGATGAAACTCCTTTCAGTCGTTTTTCGTTTGCACGTCCTTTCCGGGTATCACGAAAGCGCCGGAAAAGGCCCGCGGCCGCCGTGCGCCCCGCGTGCGTCCGATTCGTGGACGCCGTCCGTCCCCGCCTTCGCGCCTTCCGCGCGCTCGAGCGAATCGGTGACGTGAGAGAGCGCATGACGGAGATTGTCCGCGACGCCGGCGAGAAATCCCTTGCCGTCGAGGCCGCCCGCATCGGGATCGCGCATGGCGTTCAGACACACTCCGATCGTCGTACCGTTGTGCAGGAGCGCCCCGGCCGCGGGCATGAGCGTACCCGTGAGACCGCCCGCGAGGAACAAACCGTTCAACCCGACGGACGCGACGAAATTCTGACGAATGCGCGCCATCGCGGCCTTGCCCAGATCCATCGCGACGGGAAGTCCCGCAAGCGTGTTTTCGGAGAGCACCACGTCGGCCACTTCCTGCGCGATGTCCGCGCCGTCCCGAAGCGTGACGCCCACGTCGGAAGCCGAGAGCGCGGGACTGTCGTTGACGCCGTCCCCCACCATGAGGACTTTGGCGCCCTTTTCCTTCAAGGCCGTCACGACCGCCGCCTTGTCCGCGGGGAGAATCCCCGCGCGGTAATGATCGATTCCGAGCGTTTCGGCGACGACCCGCGCCGTACGCTCGTCGTCGCCCGTCAACATCCAGACTTCCTTGACGCCGCGCTCGTGCAAGGCCGCGATCACGGCCTTCGCTTCCACGCGGACCGGATCTTCAATCCCGAGAAGACCCGCCAACTTGCCGCCCACGGCAAGATAGAGAATCGACTTTCCTTCGCGCGCGAGTCGTTCCGCCGCCTCGTGCCCCACCGCGACCGAGACCCCTTCGTCTTCTTCGACGAAATGGCGCGAGCCGAGGAGCACGCGCGCTCCTTCGACCGAAGAGGCGATTCCGTGGGCCACCACGTAGTCGATCTTCGCGTCGTGCGCTTCAACCGCGTGCGCGAGGCCCTTCGCTTCCGCGGCGTGCACGACGGCGCGGCCGACGGGATGAGGAAAGTGTTCTTCAAGGCACGCGGCGAGACGAAGGAGATCGTCGGCATCGTAGCGTTCGTCCAAGGAGACGACGTCCGAGAGCTTCGGCGCACTCGCCGTGAGCGTGCCCGTCTTGTCAAAGACCACGGTGTCGACTTCGGCCAGGGCCTCGAGGTACTTGCCGCCCTTCACGACGACGCCCCGCTGCGTGCCCGTGCGCATGGCGGTGAGAATCGCCAGGGGCGTCGCAAGACGAAGCGCGCAGCTGAAGTCGACCATGAGGACGGAGGCCATGCGCGCGAAGTCCCGCGTCACGAGCCACACGAGCCCCGCAAGAAGGAAGTGGTAGGGGACGATGCGGTCCGCCCACTTGAGGGCCTTTCCTTCGATTCCGGCCTTGGCGGCTTCGGAATTCTCGATGAAGCGCACGATCTGCTGCAGACGCGTGCCGTCTCCCACGCCCGTGGGCCGGATCATGAGTTCGCCGTCTTCGAGGACCGTGCCCGCAAAGACGGTGCCGCCCTTCATGCGGTGAACGGGAAGGGGTTCGCCCGTCATCGAGGCCTGATTGACGCTTCCGTCCCCGTCCACGACGATGCCGTCGACGGGAATGGCGTTGCCGGCATGCACGACGACCACGTCCTCCTTCGTGACGGCGCGAAGCGCGATCTTGACGTTCCCGTCTCCGCGTCGCACCCAGACGCTGTCGACGCGAAGCGCCAGTTCGTCGGCGAGACTCGCCATCGACTTCTTGCGCGTATAGGATTCGAGCATTTCGCCCAGGCCCAGGAGCACGATCAGCAGTCCCGCCGTACGGAAGTCCCGGCGAAGAAGCGAGACGAGAAGCGCCGCGCCGTCGAGGACCGCCACGTCGAAGCGGCCCCGAAGGAGCGACTTCACGCCCGAGAGCACGAAGGGTACGCTCGCAAGAAGCGCATTCGCCGCATTGAGTCCTACGGGAAGAAGCGGGCGAAAAAAGAGAAAGCGCGTGAGAGGCGCAAAATCAAGCGTCCCTTCCTCCCGCCCGGCCGAAACCGGCGTCAAGTCGCCCGACCGGGCGGACGCGCCCGAACGGCCCGGGCTTCGCCCCGGAACGCGCGAGAGAAAGTGCTGCGAAAGGCGCTGCCAGACGTGCAGAACCGGCATGTCGGAGAGTGCGCGGTTGACGGTCGCAATCGTACCGGACCAGGCGGCGGAGGTTTTCTCCGACGTCTCCGTCCGTCCCTCTGCGGCACGCGCGAGGGCTCTCCTCGCCGCGGCCGTGTCGACGCGGGTGATGAGGGGCGACTTTTCCAGCGACGCGAAATACGCCGCGACGCGCCCCCGCGCCTCCCAATCCGCCACCGTCACGACGACCGAGCCCGTGCGGGGATTGACGCGAAGACCCGTAACGCCCGATACGCGTTCGAGTTCGTCGGCCAAAAGCTTCGCCGATGCAAGGCTCATCGTCCCGTCCGTGCGCCAACGGGTGCGGTTGCCGACTTCGTGAACCAAAGTGAAGACCATGAGGGGCCTCTAGAAAGTAATTTCAGCGCGAATCCGAAGAAACGAAGAACCTGCGGTTCCCGCCTCTTCTTCGGACAAGGCCGGAAGACAAACGCGTTTCGGGGCGCGGCCTTCACCTCGCCCCAAAAGAGATTCACGCGAAAACGACGCGGCCTCAGGCCGCGGCGGGCTTGCATTCCTGCGCGGGATCGGCCGGCGTTTCGGCAGCGGCGGCTTCCTTTGCTTCCTTTTCGAGCTTGCGTTCCTGCGCCTTCACTTCGGCTTCGGCGACGACGTCGGCCAAATCCTCCTTGACGCCTTCGACGCCCGCCATGATCTTGTCGCGAAGATCCATGCCGGAACTCAACAGATTCGTCGCGAGGGGCTTGACGTCAAGCTTCCCGCGCGTGAGCGCCACGGCGCCGAGCGCGCCCACGATCACGCCGCCTGCAAAGAAAAGTCCGTACTTGGTCGTTTCGTTCATTTTTTCGTCCCTTCCGTGATTTCGGTTGCGTTCGGACGCCTTCGTCCGTAACGAGAATTATTCTCTCGATATTTTACGCTTTCTTTTCATCGGCGTGCCGGAAAAGAGTCTTTTTCCGCTTGGTCCTTTGGCGACGTCGGCGCAGCGTACCCGCCGGTTTCGACCGAAACTTCCTCCTCCTCGTCCCGTTTTTCCCTACGGAGCCTTGCGCCGCCGCCAGAAAATGAGCGGGCACGCGTCTCTCCCTGACGCACTGAAGGTCGAGTTTTTTCTTTCAGACAATAATAACGAGGAGAAAGGCTCTCATTCTCTTTCTCCTCGTTTGCGGCAACTCCGCTTTCCCAAGCCCTTTACTTGGCGGGCTTCTTGTTCCAGGTGGCGGGCCGTCCGAACCACTTCTCGTGGATCTTGTCGTAGGTGCCGTCGGCCATGATCTCGGCAAGCGCCTTGTTGAGGGCGTCGCGCGTTTCGGGGTGGTTCTTGGGCACGACCATCGCCATGTAGCTGCCTTGTTCGACGTCGAGGCGCTTCACCTGCTTGGCGAGCGCCGGGCGGGTCGCGATCATGTAGTCGGTCGAGGCGAGCGAATTGATCGCCGCGTCGCTTCCGCCCTGGATCATGTTGAGAATCGCGTCGGGACTCTGGTCAAAGGTCGTGATCTTGGCGTCGGGAATGGTCTTGGCCTTGTCGTGGCTGATCGAACCCATCTGCACCGAAATGCTCTTGCCCTTGAGGTCTTCGAACTTTTCAACCTTGAGGTCGCTGTTGGCCGGAAGAATCACGGTGATACCGGACATGTAGAAGGGATCGGTGAAGAGCACCTTCTTCTTGCGTTCCTCCGTGATCGCGAAACCCGCCGCCGCGAAGTCGACGGCGTTCGAGAGGACCGCCGGGAGAATCCCGTCGAACTTGTACATCGTGATTTCGGGTTCCTTCCCCATCTTCGCGCAGAGCGCCTTGACGAGGTCGATTTCAAAGCCTTCGAGCTGGCCCGTCTTCGAATTCATGAATTCGAAGGGCGCGAAGGTCCCTTCACTGGCGACGCGGATCTTCTCGGCCGCGGAAACGCCGCCCGCCATCAGGGCGGCGGCAAAGAGGGCGAAGCACTTGGATTTGAGTCCGAATTTCAGCATGGCGTTTTCCTTCCTGGGGTCTGTCTGTCGAGGGGTTTGGTCTTTCGCTTCGGAAGTCTCCGATCTTTTGGAAGAACCTCGTTTTGCGATGTCGTGAGGATGAATCTACACCGCTTTTTTCCTTTCCGTCGTCTTCCCGCACAACGATTTGAAGGTTCTTTGCGCGAGCTTCGCGCGCCTTGGGCAAAACCTCCCAACCGTCGATTTTGGCAGACCTTTTTCAACCGTTTGCCTTCTTTTGGCCGCCAATGGTCGACCATTTTCCGACACGCTAGGGAATCCGCCCGATCCCGTTTGCCCTGCGGGAAGAAACCCGCGTTTTTCCGCGCTTCCTCATGCCGAAACGGAGGGTTCTCGGATAGGCTTTCCCGTCACGCACACCCATGAAAAAGGAGGAAAACCGTGTCCGACCTCAACGCACTCATCGAGCCCCTTCTCACCGAAGAGCTCCGTCAAGACGTCCTCGCCTGGCGCCGCCACATTCACCGCCATCCGGAGCTGAGTTTCGAAGAGCACGAAACCGCCGCCTACATCGAGGCGGAGCTGCGCGCCATGGGCTACGACGACGTCGTGAGCCCCACGCCCACGAGCCGCGTCGCGACGCTCTGCGGAGGCAAGGGGCCGGGGCGCACGATCGCGCTTCGCGCCGACATCGACGCGCTCCCCGTGGAAGAGGCCGAGGGACTTGCATGCCGCTCCGTCGTTCCGGGCATCTCGCACGTCTGCGGGCACGACGCCCATGCGGCGATGCTTCTCGGAACGGCGAAACTCCTTCTCTCGCTCAAGGACGAAATCCCCGGCACCGTGAAATTTTTCTTTCAGCACGCCGAAGAACTCGCGCCCGGGGGCGCCGCGGAAATGGTCAGGGCGGGCGTCCTCGACGGCGTCGACGCCTGCGTGGGCCTGCACGTCATGAACGATCCGATCGGGCTCGTGCGCGTCACGACGACGCCTGCCGTCACGACCACCTGCGACGAAGTGACCGTCACGATCCGCGGCCGCGGTACGCACGGCTCGATGCCGCACGCCGGGATCGACCCGATTCTGGTCGGGGCCGAAATGGTTCTTGCGATGCACACGATCGTCTCGCGCAACCTCCCGCCCGGACGCTTTGCGGTGGTATCGCCCACGATTTTTCAGGCGGGAAACGCCGTAAACGTCATTCCCGACACGGCCAAAATCGGCGTCAACTTCCGAACGAAGAGCGAAGAGGACCGCAACTTTCTCTTCCAACGCATTGAAGCCGTCGCGCGAAGCGTCGCGGCCGTGCACGGCGCCGAGGTGGAGATCGACGCCGTTCGGGGCTGCGCCGCCACCATTCAGGATCCCGCCATGATCGGACGGGCGCTGCGGGTCGCAAAAGAAGTGATGCCCGCCGACAAGGTCGCGACCGGAAACGGGATGACCGGATCCGAAGACTTCTCGGCCTTTGCCGAGAAGGTTCCCTCCGTCTACCTCATTCTGGGCGGCGGCACGGCCCAAGAGGGCTACCCCTACGCCAACCACCATCCCGCCTTCCGACCCGACGAGGGCTGCTTCATGCCGGGGGTTCGGATCGAAGCGGCGATGGCTCTCGACTTTCTGCTTCGGCCCTGACGGACAGCGAGACGTCCTCCGGGCCGGAAGTCTCGGGGGCCGTCCCGACGCAGCACACCCCCGCCTCTTCTTTCACTCATCGCCCTTCTGGCGGCGTCGAACGCCTTTTCCCTGCCGGAGACGCCGCGGCAGAACTTAGTGTTCCCGTCCCGCACCGTTGCGGTTTCCGCAACAAACGGCTCTTCGCCCGAACGCCGCTCAGAAAGCCCCGCACGGGATTCCTTGCTCCGGACAAAATCGGAGGGCGGCGCACTTGGCGCGAAGAGACAGTCCGAAGCTCATGCCGGGCCTCCTCGAGACCGATGCGACGCGCTACACTCCTCACTCTCACTTTTTCTTTTGCAAGGATTTCTCTCCATGTCGATCGAACGACCCCGCATCGCCCTTCTCGCCACGGGCGGCACCATCGTAAGTTCCGGGAAGAGCCCCGACCAGATGACGGGCTACGGCATTGAAAACTTCCGCGTGACCGATCTCGTCGCGGCCGTGCCGGGGATTGAAAAGATTACGGAACTCGAAGTCGAACAGGTCGCCAACATCGACTCAAGCTCCATGACCTACGGCGTGTGGCGCGCTCTGGCAGAACGGATCGAAGCCTATGCCGCGCGCGAAGACATCGACGGGATCGTGGTGACGCACGGCACCGACACGCTCGAAGAGACCGCCTACTTCCTGACGCTCGTTCTCAACACCGCGAAGCCCGTCGTGCTCACGGGCGCGATGCGCCCCGCGACGGCCCTCTCCGCCGACGGCCCGCTCAATCTCTACAACGCCGTGCGCGTCGCTTCCGCCCCGGCCGCCCACAAAAAGGGCGTCCTCATCGTCTTGAACGACCTTATTCTCGACGCCCGCGAAGGAACGAAGACGAATCCCACGAACGTCGCGACCTTCTTCTCGCGCGACTTCGGCGCGATCGGCATGATCGCGGGACCGCGCATCGAGTTCTACCGCGCCCCCACCCGCTCCCACACGCTTCATACGCCGTTCTCCGTCGCGAACCTTCCCGACGAACTCCCGCGCGTCGACATCGTGGTTTCCCACGCGGACGACGACGGCGTGCTCGTTCGCGCCGCCGTGGCGGCGGGGGCCCGAGGGATCGTGCATGCAGGAACCGGGAACGGTTCGGTGCACGGGAATACCGAAGAGGCGCTCACGGAGGCTTCCCAGGCGGGCGTCATCGTCGTACGCGCCTCGCGCGTCGGCGGCGGCATGACGGTCGAGGGTCTTGCGCACTGGCAGGAAGCGGGCTGGATTCCCTCGGGCTCGCTTCTTCCCTGGAAGGCCCGCGTTCTTTTGCAGCTTGCTCTCACCCGCACGGATTCCCCCGCCGCGGTGAAGGAGATGTTCGCTCTCTACTGATGACCGGCGCATGGGACGGCTTTTTGAGAAACCGAAGCCGCCTGCGTCGAACCCGGGCGGCATCCTTTGCGATGCCGCCCATGTCTCCCGTCCTCCCGGTCCTCCGTTTTTTTCATGAAAGAAAGAGTTTGACTTTCATCATGTAGGGTGAAGACGCTTCCGTTATGTCCATTTTTTCGAAGAGCGTCGCGATGAACAAGAATCTGCGGATTTTCCGAACTTTCGAAGACGGCCGCCGCGTGCCGGTCGGGCACGCGGAGAATCGCAACGGCAACATCGTCTTCCGCTACGACGGCGAATACCTCGCGGCCTTCGGAGAAGCGGTCGGCTCTCTTTCACCGCTCACGCTTCCCTACGACGCATCCCTCCAACCGACACCGGGCAAATGTCCTGCCGGACTGCCCGGTTTTCTCGCGGAAAGCCTGCCTGACGGCTACGGCCTCCTGCTCATGGACAAGGCATTTCAGAGAACGGGCGTGCCGCGGGAAGCCGTCGCACCGCTCGACCGCCTCGCCTTTGTCGGCAATCGCGCTGCCGGAGCGCTCTCCTACGAGCCCGGAGACGACATGCCCGCCGTACGACGGGAATGTCTTCCCCTTGCGGAACTTGGCGCCGCCGCCCAAACGTTTTTCGAAGGGAAGGAGACCGAGTTCTTTGTCGAACTCACGGCCTGCGGGAGTGCGGGCGGCTCCCGTCCCAAGGCGCAGCTTTTCTTCGGCGATGATTTCTCACGCGCTTCGCTCGTCCCGAAGGAAAATTCCACGGCTTGGCTCGTCAAATTCACGGCTTCCGACTTTCCGCTTGGCCACGAGGAAGGACTCTTCGAAGCCGCGGCCCTTGCTGCGTCGGAGAAGGCCGGCATCCGCACGCCCGCGTGGAGACTCTTTGAAGGTCCTCAAGGAAGGGGGCGCCCCAAGGTCCCTTACTGGCTCGGGATGGAGCGTTTTGACCGGACGTCCGCAGGACGCGTTCACTACGTCTCAGCCGCAGGACTTTTGAACGCCAACTTCCGGGAACCCGTCTTCGACTACTTCGACCTGATGCGACTCACCTACCGGCTCACGCAGTCGCAGGTGGAAATGGAGGAGCTTTTCCGAAGGGCGGTTCTTTCCTACTTCCTCAGAAACGAAGACGACCACGGGAAGAATTTCGGCTTTCTCCTTCACGACAGCGGACGTTGGGAATTGTCGCCCTCCTTCGACATCACCTATGCTCCGGGTCCTTACGGAGAGCACGCCACGTCCTTTGGAGGAAACGGACGGCGCATCACGCGCGACGCGCTTGAGCGCATGAGCCGCCTCATGGCGACGCCCGTCGAGAAGCTTGAGGAAATCGTCCGTCAAACGGCCGAAGCAGCCCTCCGTTTTTCCGAGACGGCGTTGTCTCTCGGCGCAAAACGCGCCACCATCAAGGAGGTGAAGGCACAGGTCGAAGCGGCGGTTGCGGAGAATCTCAAAGCCATAGGCTTGGCCTAAAACACTTGAAAAAAACTCGGCGGTAGCCAGGGATAATTCCCTCTAAACGAGTTTGATTCAGATCACCTTCTCCCGATACAATGCCCCCTTCTGATCACTCGAAGAGTGGTGCAAACGTTAACGTGTAACCGCCAGAAAACGAAGCAAAACCGCTTTGCATCTGTTTTTCCCATTTTTGATGTTATTCTCGTTCGCCACTCGCACACTTAATTTTACAATTCTATTCACTCTATCTATCAATACATCAATGACAATAGCCCCCCCTTCGCACCTTAATACCATCCAGCCCAGGACCATTCGCGGGAACCTTCGTAATCGAGCACTCCTGACCGCGCTCGTTCTGGTTTTAACTTCTTTCGGAGCACAAGCCGAAACCACCACATTGGCAGAACTGCTGGCAACACAAGACCACAAGACCTCCAATCAAGGTCTGATTTTCGGCGCTGATTACCGCCATAGTGTTTACACTGGCAATGTCGACGTTCAGATCACCGATGAAAACGCCATACTGACGGGCTTCGGCTTTGTCGTTCAGTCCGCCGACGATGAAGGTATCGACGCTACTCTTTCCTTTGACGGCGACTTTACCCTGAATTTCATGAAGGAGCACAGTTCATCCGGAGAATTGGGTGCAATCGTCTTTAATACTGAAGACGGCGCAGGGTATCTCTCATTGAAAGCTGCGGCGGGCAAGAACATTCTTCTTACCAATGAATCGAACAAAAAACGTTCTGCCATCCTTATCAACGGACCAGCTTTCCCTCAAAGCCCTGTTTCTGCAGCGTCTTTCACAGCCAAGTCCTACGATTTTACGGTTGACGGGTTCCAAAGAGCCGTTTCGTTGGCCCAATCGCGCGCGACTGTAGATATTCGTGCTGAGCAAGACATCATCTTCAAAAACGTCACCTCAGACGCAATCTACGTTGACGAGAGTCAGCCCCTCTACGATGACACAGACATCAGCACGGTTACTCTGACGGCCCAACGTCGAATTCTCCTGCAAGCCGAAGAAGGCACGAGTGGAACGTCTGGCATCTGGGAAGCACACGCAACCGGCAACATTACTCTGAACGCACAGCAGATCGAAATTGAAAGTTTTGCAACGGGGATCAAAAACGAGACCACTCTTTATTCGTTCTCTGATCCTGGTATGTTTCACGAACGATTTGAGAAAGGCGGCATTTTCTTACTTGCGGCAACAAGCAAAATCAGCGCCAGCAAATACGGCATCAGCATGATTAACGGACATGAAGTCCGAATCGAAAATACAGACGATCAAGCCGCTCAGTTTGTAACTATCAATAGTCAAGAGGTGGGGATTTCCGCCATTCAGGACGATGCCCTGAAACTACAAACCGAATCGTTGGTTTCCGTTCGAGCCGATGAAATCGAACTTTCAGGCAACGAGGCCGCCATCCGCGCCACAGGCACCAACTCCCGCGTCAACCTTGAGGGCAAACTGCAAGTTTCCGGAAATTTGGAAGCCCAAAAGGCCACCGGCTACGCAAACGGCGGCACGATCCTTCTTCGTTATGCTGGGGATCAGAGCACGTTGACCGGCGATGTGATGGCCAGCGACTCAGGTCGCATTCAGATCGTTTCGAACGATGCAGAACGAGCCGTCGCCGTGACCGGAAACCTTTCCACTTCACGAACCAGTGATTCCAAGAATTATGGGGCCATTACTCTCGACCTGGGTACGGGCTCGCTTACGGGCAGTGTTTCCGATGATGCGCTGAAGGATGTTCTCGCCGCAAATCAGGAAAATGCCGGTACGCAACTGATCCTGGGGTCAGGGGCCGTTTGGAATTCCACGGCCAACAGTTTCGTCACAACGGTCAATTCTTCCGAGAACAGCATCATCCGCATGCACAATGCCGCAAGCGACGTTGCCGGAGACACCGATTTTGATTCGGATTTTATCTTCATGAAGAATCTTCGAACCGAAAACGCCCCGCTCACGGTATACATGAATCTCAATCATGAGGATCACGCCAAGAGTGACATGCTGTTTGTTGAAACCGGCACCGGCGAAGTGCGGGTACTACTAGAAAACCCGCTCGACGAAGCTACGCTAGAGAAAATCCAAAACGGCGAAGACCTGCGTTTTGCTACGGTTGGAAAAGAAGCTTCCGGCCTAACCTTTACGGCAGCTGCCGTCGTCGACCTGGGCGTCAACAACTCCGAATATACCGTGGAGCAAAAGAACTACGACATCAGCGACACGGAAAACGCCGACTACAACAACCAACTCGCAGAGAAAACCAACGAAAATTTCGCCGATCAGAAATTCACCGACGGCACCAACTGGGTGATTACGGCGGAACACAGCTCCGGCACTTCAGAAGGCGGCGAAGCCATTCTCAATATGAGTCGAGCCAACTATGCCAATGCTGTCTTCCATATGGACACTCTGCGCCAACGTCGCGGCGATGCCCGCTTCCAAGCGGGGGTCGACGACGGACTGTGGATTCGTACTCGCCACGACCGAACCGGCATCTCTGGTGCATTCCGATCCAAGCTCACGATGGTCGAACTCGGCTATGACTACCGTCGAGCGGTCGACGAAGGAGAACACCGCGTAGGTGCCGCGGTGGACTACATGGACGGTGAAGCCGACTACCAAGGTCTAAACGGAACGGGTGAAATGGATCGTTGGGGAGTTTGGCTTTTCGACACGTGGATCAAAGATGACGGCAGCTATGCCGACTTCGTCTTCAAGTGGGGACACTTGAAGAATGACTTCGACATCACGACGAAGGCGAGCGGTACAAGAGTCAACGGTAATTACTCGAACGACGTGTTCTCGATCTCCGGAGAATTCGGCAGGAATTTCGCCAACGGCGAAGGGTGGTTTATCGAGCCTCAGGCTCAGTTGCAATACGCCTATGTTACGGATGCAGACTACAGGACATCCCAGGAAACCAAGGTGGAACTTGATTCCATCACGAGTCTCATTGCCCGCGCGGGCATGGTCTTCGGAAAAGACGCAGGCGACAAGAAGGACTGGAGTCTTTGGCTCAAGGCCGACATTTTGCACGAGTTCCTTGGAAAGCAGAACATCAAAGCCACCGACCTCACTGGAACGTTGGATGAAACCTTCCGCAATGAAGGCACGTGGTTCGACGTCGGTTTAGGTTTTTCCGGTCGCCTTGGGAAGTCGGGACTCATCCATCTCGACATGGACAAGGAAATCGGCAACCACCGTACTTCAAGCTATCGAATTTCCGGTGGCATCTCCTACCTGTTCTGATCCGACACAATCTGGGCCCCGCAGGAATTGCGGGGTCCTCATAACAGTTGTAGTCGGCGATGTTCGCTAAAACAAGTTTGGTCAGTCAATGTTATAGCCATCAATAGCGGATCTGTTCATTCGACTGACAATCGTTGCCGCTCTTTCCTTACTCCTCAGATCCCGAAATCTTCTTCCAAACAACAAAGGCTCGCGACTCGGCGCTGTAGACAAGCACAAACCGCAAAAACGTTTTCCCTACGAGGTCCACTATTCCGTAACGACGGTCTCGCATTCCTTCAACAGCTTTCTCAAGCAGCGCCGGAGCTTCTTCGTCGCGGTGCGCGAACTTGAATTCGAAGACCCAATGACGAGTCGACGTCTCCACCTCCATGTCGCTTCTGCCTTTGGCGTTGTGGACCTCCACCCTGGGAAGCAAAGCCAGTCCGATCATCAGAATCTGAAGATGAGTACGGCAAGATCCCTCGTTGCAAATGGGGCTGTCGTGATAATCGACATTGTCCAGGACTCGGTTGAAGGACGTTACGACCTCATCGAGAGAGCCGTACGACATGTCGTTTTTCTAACGCGCAATCCCCGACTGAGCGATGCGCTCCTTGCGAATCATGTTTTCCGCATAGAGTTGCGCCATGGAGACGGCGACTTCTTCGTTCGGATAATTGAGTTCGACGAAATCGCCTCCCTCCACCGATTTGACGGTGAGATATCCGGACTGAAAAAGAAGAGCCTACAAATCTATCTCGTCGTACTGCCGGGAAGCGTTCAGACGCCTCAGAGAATAGGTGATCGACTTCCCGTAGGAATCAGGAGACTGCAGACCGTGTCCCTGCAGATACTTGAGCAAAACGGTCGGTTGTCCTCCGCTTTCGAACCAATAATTCATAAAGCCGCGGTCGGGGCGATTCAGGAAACTCTCAGAACCGACCAAGGACAGTAGACTCGAGTTTCGGCCCTCTCGTCGAACGAAAAACCGTCATAGTTTTGCTTGAGTTCGGCCATCAACTCTTCCTGATCCATGTGCAGCGCCTCGGCCGCCGGTACCAGGTATTCCGAAAAGTTGGCTCGAATCTCTTCGTCGGTATACCCAAGCAAAGTTCCGTACAGAGGATCCAGCGAAATGTCCTGCAGGTTGTTGAAGGCCGAAAAAATACTCGTATTGCTGAACTTGGTGATGCCGGTCATAAAAAAGAAACGCAGGCACCCTTCCCGCGACTTCAAAGAAAGGAAGAGTTCGCTCATCACGGACCGGACTTCCCGAAAGAGTTTCGGATTGTCCAAGCATTGCGTGAGCGGAGCGTCGTATTCGTCGATCAGCACGACCAAGCCCGCGGGCGGCAGAGATGCGAGAAACGTCGACAACTGCGTCAGGACGCTGAAGCCGTCCGTCTGCACACGAAAACCCACGTCGCCGAAGGCGGCCGCGAGCTTTTTGTAAAACTTCGAACGGAATTCTTCGACGTCGGAAAATTCTTTGACCTCGGAAAAATCCAGTTTCACCACCGGATACGTTCGGTCGGACCAGAGCTTTTCTATGGCCAGTCCCCGGAAATGCGTCAGCCCGTCTCTGAAAAGCGATTCGAAGGTGGACAGCAAAAGAGATTTGCCGAACCGTCTCGGGCGCACCAGGAAAATTTTGGCGTCTTCCCGGGCAAGGCGATGAACGTACGCCGTCTTGTCCACGTACAGGTCGTTGCGTATGCGAAGCGTCGCAAAAGTGGAGCAGCCGAGTGGAAGCGATCTCTGCGACTCGGACATGGGAAATCTCAAAATCTGACACACGGGGAAGATTCTACCCGACCCAAAAATCCCGCTGAAGCGTTCGTACGCTTTGCCGTCGCGTCCGCATGAGCCGGAGGTCCCGAATCGCCTCTTCCCTCAAAACGACTTCCGAAGAGATCGTCCTTTCCGCTCGTCCAACGACGGACGTCGCCAACGCAATTCGGCAGCCCGAAGGCTGCCGAATGCTTTCGATTTGCCGTAAACCGCCGAGAGCGGATTAGAGCTTGCCGCCCGGGACGACGTTGCGAAGGTCGAACTTCGTGCCGAGCGCGATGCGTTCGAGCTTCATCTTGCCGAACTTCTTTTCGGGCTGGCGGAACCAGTAGAGCGGTTCGGCGTCCTTCGGACCGAGCACTTCGCAGTGGAATTCGCCGGTGATGAAGAGGGCCGTGCCTTCGGGAAGGCCGATCACTTCCTCGTCGCGGTTGTAGGCGAGGAACTCTTCAAGGCGGTCTTCACGCGTTTCGTTGTTGAGACCGGCCGTGCCGCCCGAGATGAAGTGCGGGTTCGTCTGGAACGGGCAGAAACCGAAGGTGTTGAAGGACGGCGGTTCGGCGATCGGCATGTCGTTCGTCGTGCGAAGCGTCGGGCAGGCGACGTTGCCGCCCGCGGACCAACCGACGTAGGGCATACCGGCGTTGACGCGGTCGCGGATCAGGTCGATGATGCCGGCTTCGTACATGCGCGTCGTGAGCGCCCAGGTGTTGCCGCCGCCCACGGCGATGGCTTCGGCCTTCTTGACGGCTTCAACGGGGTCGTTGAAGCGGTGGATCGAGACGATCTTGTGGCCGTAGCGCTTGAAGGCGTCCTGCACCTGCTTTTCATAGCCGTCGTAGGAGCTGCTCACGCGGGCATACGGAATGAAAAGGATTTCGTGCTTCTCGGAACCGTAGAGCTTTTCGTACTGTT
The DNA here is from genome assembly GCA_900545275.1 of uncultured Sutterella sp. Lineage (GTDB taxonomy): Bacteria > Pseudomonadota > Gammaproteobacteria > Burkholderiales > Burkholderiaceae_F > Sutterella. Next base: position 96,466 of record UQYG01000003.1, on the reverse strand, counting down.
CGTCGCAGAAGTCGAGATAGCCCGAATTGTGGTAGCGCGAGCTCGACTGCATCAGCACGCGGCGCTTTTCGCTCACCTTGGCGGCGGGAAGGGGATTCTTCACTTGAGCTTCGGCGACGCCGGCAAGAGACGTAAGCGAGAGCGCACCGACGGTCGCGGTGCGGAAAAGAGAACGACGAGTCAACATGGTTTTGTCCTCATGCAGGTTCGTTGATGAGGCCGCGGATCTTCGCCAACAGGATTTACGGCGAGGCTTCGCGGCGGTTGGTCCGGGTTCCGCACGGTCGCGAAACCCGAGGCAAACTCTATCGAGTTTTGATCGAAGTCACCATAAGGAGAAATCCTGTTGACAAAAAGTCCATTCTTCTACAAAAGAATCCTTAATTCTCACATTTGCCGAAACCGTCTTTGGGAAGACGGCGGCGTCCCCGACGATTTCCATCCGCTCGCCGCAAGGCCTGGAGCGAAATAAAACGACACTCAAGAAGAAAAAATCCTTTCGGAAATCACGCCTCTTTGGAACGGACTCCGAAGCCCCGGCGAGTCCTGTCGGCAGCTTTATCGAAAAATCGCCGCACCCCCAGGATTTTCCCGCTCATCGGAGGCATGCCCGCGAACCCGTCGCGGCGTCTCGAGAGCGTTGCATCCCCGATTCGCGCGGCCGACGTCACAAAAACGTCATAAAACCGTATCGAAACATTGCTTTCCCCTAAGCAATTCGCCCTCCTCCGAAAGGATAGCCGTATAATTCCCTGACCTGAAACAACAGACTGAGGTCGGAGCGCTCCGCACCTTCGGTCTGTTTTTGTTTTCACCGCCCCGATTCCGGCGACTTCGACACGACCCCCACATGTTCTCCTCTTCGATCCATTCGATCCGAAAACACTTCACGCGCAGCATCGCCGAGTGGGCGGATGCCGGTACGGGGACGGTTTCGCTGCTCCTCAACAGCCTCGGACTACTTTTGGCCTGGCTCTTCGTGCCGCTCGAGAGCGGCTACTGGCGAAACGTCCGGGAAAACCGCAGAAATCTTTATCCCCACGTCAACTTCGACCGACCGACGGTGGCCGACATCGTCCGCGTCTCCCTGCAGTCGGTCTTTCTCTTCGTCGTCTATGCCTTCGACTGGCAGCGCTTTCGACGCGAGAATCCCCTCGCCCGTCTCGTCACGGGCGTAACGTCCGCCGTGGGGACCCTCGGCGAAAAAATCGGCGCCCTGGGAAGCCGCTGGCTCTCGGGAATCGGCTCCCTGAGCGAAGAGGGCGTCGAGCACCGTCCGGATCCCGTTTCGGGGCCGAAAAAGCGCCTGCAGTCGATTCTCGTCGGCACCGCCGCCGTGCTCGCGATCGGTCTCGCGGTTCTCTGCATCACGCAGCCTTTCGACTTCCGCGGTCAGGTGATCTTCCTCTCGATCATGCTGATTTCCGCCTGGAGCTTCACGCACATCCGTGCGCGCGTGACGCTCATGGTCCTCTTCGTGATTTCGGTCGTGGTGTCGGCCCGCTACCTCTGGTGGCGCTGCACGGCGACGCTTCATCCGTCGTCGCCCGCGGAACTCTTCTTCTCGGTCCTTCTTCTCGCGGCCGAATTCTACGCCTTCGTCGTGACGGTGCTCGGGTACTTCCAGGTCTGCTGGGTTCTGAACCGCAAGCCCTGCCCTCTGCCCGCCGACCGCTCGGTCTGGCCCACGGTCGACATCTTCATTCCGACCTACAACGAGTCGCTCGAAGTCATCAAGCCCACCGTCTTTGCGGCGCTCAACCTCGACTGGCCCGCACACAAGCTCAAGGTCCATCTCCTTGACGACGGAAGCCGCGACGCCTTCCGGGAATTCGCCGAATCGGTGGGCGTACGCTACATCAAGCGCGAAGAGCACAACCACGCCAAGGCGGGGAACATCAATCACGCGCTCGGGATCACGAACGGAGAATTCATCGTGATCTTCGACTGCGACCACGTGCCTTCCTGCGACTTTTTGACGTCCACCGTCGGTTGGCTCGTCAAGGACGAGAAGATCGCGCTCGTGCAGACGCCGCACCACTTCTATTCGCCCGATCCCTTCGAGAAGAACCTCCACCTCGAGCGGGCGATGCCGATCGAAAATTCGCTCTTTCACGACTTCATCCAGAAGGGGAACGACACCTGGAACGCCGTGATGTTCTGCGGCTCGAGCGCCGTCATGCGCCGTGCGGCCCTCATGCAGATCGGCGGGATCGCGGTCGAAACCGTGACGGAAGACGCCCACACCTCGCTCAAGCTCAACCGCCTCGGCTGGAAGTCGGCCTTCATCTCGAAGCCCGTCGCTTCGGGCCTTTCGACCGAATCGCTCTCGGCGCACGTGGGGCAGCGCATCCGCTGGGCTCGCGGGATGATTCAGATCTTCCGCCTCGACAATCCCTTCACGGGCAAGGGCCTCACGCTTCCCCAGCGCCTCTGTTTCTTCAACGCGATGGTGCACTTTCTGCACGGACTGCCGCGTCTGGTGTTTCTCGCCGCGCCGTTGCCCTACATGTTCGCCGACATCTACGTCATCTACGCGTCGGCCGCGGCCATCTTCGCCTACGTGATTCCGCACATGGTGCACTCGGCCATCACGAACAAGATCCTGCAGCGGGGCTACCGCTATCCCTTCCTCGGGGCCGTCTACGAAACGGTCCTCTCCTGGTACATCCTGCTCCCGACGACGGTCGCCCTCATCTTCCCGCACAAGGGGAAGTTCAACGTCACCGCCAAGGGGATGACGATCGACAAGAAGTACGTCGACTGGGGAATCGCCAAGCCCATCCTCGTTCTGATTGCGCTCAACCTCGCGGGGCTCGCCGTCGGGATCTACAAGACGATCGTCGCCGCCGACCCGCAGGTCTCGACCCTCCTCATCAACTTCGGCTGGATTCTCTACAACCTCGTCGTCCTCGGCGCATCGGCCGCGGTCGCCGTGGAAGAGGTGCAGAAGCACCGTCTGCCGCGCGTGCCTTTGAACGTCGGCGTGCGCGTCGGACGCGGCGAGTCGCTCTCGGAAGCCTTTGCCGCCCGCCTTCGCGAATTCTCGCAGGAGCACCTCCGTTTCGAGGTCGATCCCGAGACGCTCCGGAGCGTTTCCGCAGGAGAAGAGCTCTTCGTCGAAATTCCGACCCGAGGCACGGTTGAGCGCTTCCGCACGACCGTGACGCTCGTCGAAGACGCGGCGTTTGAAGTGCGGGTGGATACTGCCGACCGCTTCGACGAGATTCGTCTCAACCGCGCCACCTTCGCGCGCGAAGGCATTTGGGCCGAGCCCCCCGAAGGCGAGGTCGACGACCGCTTCGTCGCGGGCTTCCTGCGCCTCATCCGCATTGCGCTCTACGGCTACAAATCGCTTTTGGAATTCCTGCCCGGCCGCGTCGGCCGACTGATCCGTTTTCTTCTTTCGCTCCTGCCGCGCATCCCGCGTCAGGCCGCCACCCAAAGGGTTTCATGATGTTCTTCCTTACGAGAAAGCACCGTACACACCGAGCCGCGCTCACCACGATCGCGGCGTCGCTTACGCTCGCCCTCGGTCTTGCCGAGCCGGTCTTCGCCGCCGACACGCCCGCGCCCGTGTGGCGCACCGACGCGACGGCCTCCGTCGCCGAGTCGCACGACCTCATCCGCCTCGTCCCCGGAGGACTCGCCACCGCGGTGAAGCTTACGGGCGCGATGCCGACGCAGTACTTCGACTTCGGCGTGCGCGCGGACGAAATCGTTTCGAAGGCGACGCTCGACCTCTCGTTTACGCCCTCTCCCTCGCTGATTCCCGGGACCTCGCAGCTGAACGTCTACCTCAACGGAGAACTTCAGGGCGTCACCGCGATCTCGAAGGAAATGCTCGGCAAGCCCACGAGCCTCTCGGTCGCGCTCAACGCGAAGTCCATGAAGACGCGCAATCAGCTGAGCGTCGAATTCGTCGGGCACTACTCGATCGTGTGCGAAAACGAAGGAAACAGCGCACTCTGGCTCGACATTTCTCCGACGAGCCAGTTGACGCTCGAAAAGCAGAACCTGCGCTTGACGAACGACCTGGCGCAGCTCCCGTTGCCGTTTGTCGACACGTCGGTCGAAAAGGCGACGACGCTCCCCGTGGTCTTCGCTTCGGCTCCTTCCAAGGACGCCCTTCGCGCCGCCGCCATCGTGACGGGCCGCGTCGCCGCGGCGAGCGCCTGGCGAGGCGCCGACTTCCCGGTCTATTTCTCGGAAGTTCCCGCCCAGGGTCACTTCGTCGTTTTCGCGACGAACGAAAACCGTCCGGCGTTTCTTCAGGAACTGGCACCCTTTGAAGGACCGGAACTTCTCATGCTCGACGCCCCGGGCGGGCTCTATGAAAAGATGCTCGTCGTCGCGGGCAAGACCGACGCCGACCTCGTGACAGCCGCGCAGGCCTTCGCGACGACGGGGCGCATCCTCATCGGACCGCGCGCCGCGATCAAGGACTTCAAGGCGGCCGATCCTCTTCCCGCCTACGTGTCGCCCAACTGGGTGAACACCGACTTCGCGGTGCCCCTGAGCCAGCTCATCGAATACCCCGAACAGCTGACGGCCCGCGGTGAAACGCTGCCGCCCCTTCACGTCGCCTTCCGACTTGCTCCGGACACCTATCTCACGAGCGCTTCGTCGGCGACTCTGAATCTTCTTTACCGCTACACGAAGCCCGTCACGGGTCAGGCCGCGCAGCTTCGCACCCTCGTAAACGGCGCGCTTGCCGACAGTCAGAACCTCTCCGACGAAGAAAGCCGCGGCGCCGCCGTCGTGAATCTGCCCGTCCCCGAAGGACCGGCCGTGACGGCGGGCGCCCTGCATAAGAGGGGACTCGGTTTTGTGAACGACCTCTCCTTTGAAGCGGGCTATCAGCAAAACCCCAACGAAGGCACGCCCGAAAACTGCCGTGCGGCGACCCTCACCTCGCATCAGGTGCAGATCGATCCCTCGTCGATGATCGAATTCTCCGGGATGTACCACTATGCGCAGCTCCCCGAGATCGGACTCTTCACGCAGGGAGCCTTCCCCTTCTCCATGTACGCGGACCTGAGTCAGACGGCCGCGGTCGTTCGCAAGGACGCGCGTCCGATTGAGCTCACGACCTTCTTGAACGCCGTCGGCCGCATGGCGGCGACGACGGGCGTGGCGCCCCTGCACCTCACCGTGGCGAATCCCGAAGATTCGGCTTCTCTCAAAGAGAAGGATCTGCTCATCGTCGGCCCCATGCCCGAAGGCGTGATGGACATCAGTCCGGAATCGGCCGCCGCTTTGGCCGACGGCGTCTCGAAGTGGTTTGCGAAGCCCGCCGAAAAGACGGAAGGCGCCGCCGAACCCGAACGACTCGCCACGGGTTTTGCCGCGATCGTCTCCGTGAAGTCCCCCGTCGACAACGCCCGCACGGCCGTGGCGCTTCTCGCCGAAGACGGCGCAAGCGGTCATCTTCTCAACCGCCGCCTCGCGAACCCGGGCGACCTGGCGCTTGCGAAGGGCGGCACCGTCTTCGTGGGCGAAGACGAACTGCGCGGCTTTGAACCCGCGTCCACCTACACGGTGGGCGACATGCCGTGGTTCCGCCGCGTGTGGCTGTCGCTCGCCGACCGGCCCTTCGTACTCGTCTTCTGCGCGCTCCTCGCCGCGGTCGTGGCGGGCGCCGGGATCTTCGTCTTCATGCGCCGCTGGATCCGCGGCCGCTCGCAGGGCGCCAACTGACCGCCGAACGTTCTTTGGCCGGCGGGACCTTCCGCCGGCACCCGAAACTTTTTAGAGAACGGAGCCTTCCCGCGCGAAGGCCCGTCCGGACGAAAACCATGAAATCGCATCTCACTCCTCTTCTTCTCGCGGGCGCCATGACGGCCCTCCTCTCGATGGCGGACCGCGCCGCGGCCTGGCCGATGTGGGACAGCTTCAAGACGGTCAACATCGACAAGAACTTCCGTGTGATCGACTACAGCGACAAACGCTCCATCACGACGAGCGAAGGACAGTCCTACGCCATGTTCTTCGCGCTCGTCGCCGACGACCGGGAAACCTTCGCGAAGCTCCTCGAGTGGACCGAAAAGAATCTGAGCAAGGGCGACATCACGAAGAATCTTCCCTCGTGGCTTTGGGGGAAGACCGGCAACGGCTGGGGCATCATCGACACGAACAACGCCACCGACTCCGACCTCTGGATCGCCTACGACCTTCTCGAAGCCGCACGTCTCTGGAACGAGCCCGCCTACGAAGAAAAGGCCCGCGCGATGATGGAGGGCCTCAAGCGCGACGTGCGCGACATCCCGAATCTCGGCAAGGTCCTCCTTCCGGGCGGAAGCGGCTTTGACCACCCGACCCACGTGACGCTCAACCCGAGCTACTACCCGGTCTTCATCCTGCGTCGCCTGGCGCTCGTCGACCCCTACTGGAAGGAGGTCGCCGAAGGGACGATCCGCGCGCTCGTGCGCACGGCCCCCGCGGGCTTCTCCCCCGACTGGGCGAAGATCGACAAGACCGGTAAGCTCATCGCCCCCGAGGGCGAAGACTATACTCTCGGAAGCTACAATGCGATCCGCGTCTATCTCTGGGCCGCCATGACGGATCCGTCGGATCCCTCCTACGGCGTCCTGATGAAGCACTTCGACCCGATGCGCCGCCTCACCGAAGAAATGAACATGCCGCCCGAGAAGGTGGAGATTCTCACGGGCAAAGCGAACCGCGCCGGCAACGCGGGCTTCGGCGCCTGCGTTCTCGAAATGCTCGGGAATTCCAAGACGGCCGATCTTCTGCGCACCGTCATTCAGGCCGAGCCCATCATCGGCGAAAATTACTACCGCAACGTCCTGATGCTCTACGGCGCGGGCTTTGACGCGGGCCTCTTCCGCTTCGACCGCGAAGGCAAGCTCGTCGTTTCGCGCGCGGCGGTGGACGCCAAGCCCCTTCCCGCTCCCGAAAAGAAGGCCAAGGAGGCCGACGACCGGGAGGCGTCGGAAGCTGCGGAAGCTGCGGAAGCTGCGGAGCCTACCGAACCGGCGAAGAAGCCCGCCGCGACGACCGAAGCCAAGAAGGACGAGAAGTCCGAAGCAAAGTCGGAAGCCGAGTCCGAAGCAAAGTCGGAAGCCGAGTCCGAAGGCAACTCCGAGGCGAAGCCCGAATCCGCCGAAAAGCAGGAAGCCCCCGCGGCGAAGGGGGATGAAAAGGCCGAGTCCGCTCCGGCCGCTCAGGAGGTCCGTGCACCCGCCCAGGCAGCCTCCTCCGCCCCGTCTGAAACCCCGGCCGCGCCCGCCGTCGAGACGCCCGCCGCGGAAGGAGCCAATAAGTGACCGCTTCGCAGAAAACCACCGTGCCGACGCCCGCCTACTTCGGGCTCGGCATCTGGAACGTCTACTTCATCGGGAAGTTCGCGCTCGCCTACACGGGCTATCTGCGCCTCGACCTCCTTTTGAACGCGGCGTTCTTCCTCTTCCTTCTCATTCCGATCCGCGGGAAGTGGCTTCATCGCCTGCACGCGCTCATTGCGCTCGTCCTCGGCACGGCCCTTCTCTGGTCGGAGAGCTGGCTCCCCGGGATCGACTCGATCCTCGCCAACAAGTCGGGGATCACGGGCTTTTCCGTGAACTACGTCGTGCAGCTCGCCTGGGACTTCATCAACTTCCGCATGGTGGGCTGGGGCTTCGTGATTCTCCTTGCCTACTATCTCCTGCGGGACTTCGTGCGCGTCACGACGATCACGGCGCTCTATCTCGTCTTCCTCATCGTGCAGCCCTTCTTTACGGCGCCCACGGCCCCGGTGCGCGCGGTGCCCGCGGTCGCGGCCGACACCCCGAAGACGAACGAAGAGATCCTCAACCTCGCGAACGCCGCGACCACGACCGACGCCGTCGTGTCGGCCGAGGAAGTGGACACCTGGTACAAGGCCTTCCTCGACTACGAAAAGGACCGCGTCGCGCAGCTGCCGACGGGGATCTCCGCGAAGGACACGCCCTTTGACATCATCATCCTCAACATCTGCTCGCTCTCGAACGACGACCTCGAAGCCTCGAACCTGCAGAACCACCGCGTCTTCTCGCGCTTCAACATCCGGTTCGACAAGTTCAATTCGGCGACCTCGTATTCGGGCCCGGCCGCGCTTCGCCTTTTGACGGGCGCCTGCGGTCAGCCCTCGCACGACGCGCTCTACGACGCGCGCCGCCCGGACTGCGAGATCATGAACCGTCTGGACGCTCTGGGCTTCAAGCAGCATCTCTTCCTCGACCACAGCGGCGCGTACGACAACTACCTCAATACGATGCGCACGCAGGCCGGGTTGACGGCCACCTTCGAGCAGCGCAAGTTCCCGCTCAAGTACATGTCCTTCAACAACGAAGAGATCGCCGACACGCTCGCGGTGCTTCGTCACTGGAACCGCGTGATGACGCGCGACAAAGACGTCCGCTCGGTGTCGCTCTTCAACTTCATCGCGCTTCACGACGGAAACCGCCTGCCGCTTCACAGCCGTTGGGAAGCCTTTGAGCCGCGCGCCAAGACCTTCCTCGATTCGCTCAACACCTTCATCAACGAGCTCGAGCGCGGCAAGCGCAAGGTAATGCTCGTCGTCGTTCCCGAACACGGCGCCGCCGTGCGGGGCGACCGCATCCAGACGCCGCGTCTTCGCGACATCCCGACGCGCCGCATCACGCAGGTGCCCGTCCTCGTGAAGTTCGTGGGACTCAAGAATCTCCCGAAGGAACAGATCCACGTGACGGGGAATTCGAGCTATCTCGCGCTCAGCACCCTCATCGGGCGCACGATCGAGACGAACTTCTTCTCGAATTCGAAGGGAGCGGTCCCGCTCGAGGACCTCGTCAAGGATCTCCCCACGACGCACATGGTTTCGGAAAACGGTCAGGCGGCCGTCCTCGAATACAAGGGCCGGGACTACATGAAGTTGAACCGCGGAAAGTGGGAGCCCTACGGCGGCTGACGCTCCGAAGGCGCTCGAGAACAGGCGCTTCGTTCGAAGGAACGGAGCGCCTTTCCTTTTGTCGTGCGGACTAGGCTCACCCATCCTTATTCCGAGCATCCCCCAATCAGCAACCAGCCTTCCCATCCGCCTGCGCTGTTTTCTGCGGTCGATTCCGAACTCCGCTCAAAAGAAAAGGCCCGCCTCCTTATGAGAAGCGAGCCTTTCGAATCCTTACGGGAAGGGGCGCGAAATTACTCGGCCTTTTCTTCCGTGGCTTCGGCGACGGCCGGAGCGGCCTTGTCGACGAGTTCCATGTAGGCCATCGGAGCGTTGTCGCCGACGCGGAACCCCATCTTCAGGATGCGGGTGTAACCACCCTGACGGGCGGCAAAACGGGGACCGAGTTCGCCGAAGAGCTTGACGACAGCTTCGCGGTCGCGAAGACGGGAGAAGGCGAGACGCTTGTTGGCAAGGGTGGGTTCCTTGGCGAGCGTGATCATCGGTTCGATGACGCGGCGAAGTTCCTTGGCCTTGGGGAGGGTCGTCTTGATGGCTTCGTGCTTGATGAGGGAGACCATCATGTTGCGAAGCATGGCGAGACGATGGGCGCTCGTACGATTGAGCTTGCGGAGACCGTGACGGTGACGCATGATTAATTCCTTGTTTCTAAAGTTCTCAAAAAGAGTCTCCTTCCCCGACTCTTCTATCCTTTCTTTCGAATCGAAAAGCGGACGGGTGGAGGAGAAAGTGCGCATTGTACGCAAACTGCGGCGCAGATTCAAGCGAAAAGCCGCGTTTTCTTTCGCCGAGCACCGGCATGCGCCCCCCTCTGCAGAAGCAAAGCCTCCCGGCCCGATCGACTCGGAGGCGGGAGGCTTCGAAATCGGAAGGAAGGAGCGGTCAGCCCGCCTTCTTCGCGCCCTCGACGATCTTCATCGCCGAAGCGATCATGCCGCTCATGTCGCCCAAGTTCCCCGGAACGATGAGGGTGTTGTTCTCCTTGGCGAGTTTTCCGAAGGCGTCGACGTACTTTTCGGCGACCTGCAGGTTCACGGCCGTCATTCCGCCCTCGGTCTGCGTGGCCGCCGCCACCGTGCGAAGGGCTTCGGCCGTAGCCTTGGCGATCGCAAGCGTCGCCGCGGCCTGACCTTCGGCCTTGTTGATTTCGGCCTGCTTTTCGCCTTCCGACTGCGCGATCGCGGCTTCGCGCGCACCCGTCGCGAGGTTGATCTGCTCCTGCTTCTTCCCTTCGGAGGCGGCGATCAGGGCGCGCTTTTCACGCTCGGCCGTGATCTGCTGCTGCATGGCCTGGAGAATCACGGCGGGCGGCGTCAAGTCCTTGATTTCGTAACGGAGCACCTTCACGCCCCAGTTCATGGCCGCCTCGTCGATGGCGGAGACGACGTTGTTGTTGATCGCGTCGCGCTCCTCAAAGGTCTTGTCGAGCTCCATGCGCCCGATGACGCTTCGCAGCGTCGTCTGCGCGAGCTGCGTGATGGCGATCACGTAGTTGCTCGTGCCGTAGCTCGCGCGCTTGGGATCGGTCACCTGAAAGTAGAGGACGCCGTCGACCGTGAGCTGCGTGTTGTCGCGCGTGATGCACACCTGACTCGGCGTATCGAGCGGAATTTCCTTCAGCGAATGCCGATAGGCCACTCGGTCGATGAAGGGGATGATGATGTTGAGTCCCGGATTGAGGACCGCATGGAATTTCCCGAGGCGCTCCACGACCCAGGCCGTCTGCTGCGGGACGACCTTGATCCCCTGCACGGCAAAGAGAAGCGCCACGCAGACGAGCACCAGCGCAAAAATCAAAGTGCCGCTCACGGCCCAAGAAACATCGTTCATAACGGTTTCCTTCTTACGATTGAATGGATTCTTTCTTTTCGAGAACAAGCTCGGTCCCGTCGACCCGACCGATCGTCCAACGTCCGGCCGCAAGGGAGCCGACCGCGGCGCGGGCGCGCCAGCGGGCCCCGCGGTAGATCACCTCGGCCGAACCGTCTGCCGCAACCGAGCGCACCTCCACTTCGCGGCCTTCGTCGATGGACTGAAGCGCCTCGGCTTCACCCCCGGCCTTCCCGCGGCGAAGCACCCTTGCGACGAGACACCCCGCGATCGTGACGAGTCCCACGGCGAGACACTGAAGCGTGAAGTCCAGCCCCGCCCAGGAAGCGAGTCCGCCCGCCGCAAGTCCCAAAGCCGCGGCGAGGAGATAAACGGTTCCGAGCATGAGTTCGATCCCGAGCACGACGAGCGCGGCGATGAACCAAAGAGATGTGGTCGTCATGGCGAATTCCTTCCCTTATTGTTTTCCGCGGCCGCGCGCGGCGCGCTTCGCTTCTTTTTCCGCGAGCTTGAGGAAAATCATCCCGCCGAAGAAAAACCACACGGCGAGCACGATCCCCTCCTCCATCTCCAGAAGGACGGGAAAGACGATGAAGAGCACCAGGGCGACGCCGAGGCAGGCAAAGCCCAGGAGCATCAGTTGATGGCGGCGTTCCAGCCTGGGGCCTCGGGCGGGCGCTCCGACGGGAGAGGCCGGCTCGACGCGCTTGGCGCCCCGGGCAAGATACGCCGTGACGCGCCGGGACCATCCCGCCTCCGAGAGATCGTTCATCTCGAGATGCCGGTTTTCCGCCTTGATTTCCGCGAGCTTGCCCGCCTGCAGCGCATCCACGTACCGGATGAAGTCGCCGTCCTTGGGTTCCTGACCGAGCATGAGCCCTCCTCACTATGTCTTAGAACCTAGCTTAGCAGAAGAGATTGCGCCGTATAATCCCGATCTCCGCGGATAACGAACGGTTACGCGCCGTCCGTAGGAACGCGGAAAAAAAAGTTTTGCCCCAACCGGTTCGAGGCCTTCGCCATGTTCGCCCTCCTCGGCTCCATCCTCGTCATCCATCTCTTCGCCCTCATGTCGCCGGGCCCCGACTTCGTCTTCGTCACGCGTACGGCGGTCGTGGAATCCCGCGCCCGGGCGCTTCTCGGCGTCGCGGGGATCGTTGGGGGACAGATCGTATGGTCGGGCCTTTCGCTCCTAGGCCTCGACATCCTCTTCCAACAGTTCGCGGGTCTACAGAAAATCATCGCCTTTGCGGGCGGCTGCTACCTTCTCTGGATGGCCTTCGGGATTCTGCGCTCCGTTTGGCGGACGCGCGCCGCGAAGTCTTCGACGGTCTCGGCGGACGCTCCCGCCCGCGCCGGCGACGAGGGCGGCGTCAAACACCCCTTCCTCTACGGGCTCTTTACGAACCTTGCGAACCCCAAGGCCCTCGTCTATTTCGGGAGCATCTTCTCGACCTTCGTCACGCCCGACGTCGACGCCTCGGCCCGTCTTCTTCTCTTCGTCACCATGACGGTCGAGGCCTTCCTCTGGTTCGCCGCCGTCGCGCTCCTTTTCGGTTCGGGGCCGCTTCGCGAAGGCTACCGCCGCATCGCACGCGCGATCGACGCCGTGACGGGCGTGCTCTTTGCGGGCTTCGGCATCGGGCTCGTCGTCTCGGTCCTAAGGAACGAAGCCTAAGGCATCGGCCTTATTGCGAAAAAACGCCCGTCTCCGATAGAGTGGTATCACCATGACGAACGAACACCTCATTTCCGCCCATCGATTTAGCTTCCGCTTTAGCTTTACGAGCTGAAGCGGGCAGGTTGTCGTTCGCACCGATCCACCTCAAAGAGCCCGCGGTCACGCCGACGGGCTTTTTGTTTGGATGTTTATTCCGATCCTCCCTCCCAACCGAAAACCCATCGAGCGCACTGCGGGCTCTTTCCCTCTACAGCAAGGAGAGTCCCCATGCACGCCCCCGTTCTCACCCGTCTCGCCGCCCTTCTCGCCCCGGTGCTCCTCACGAGCGTCCTGCTTTCGGGCTGCAACGAAACGACGCCCGCCGCACAGGCCGCTCCCAAGAAGCCGCTTTCGATCGGCATCGTTCAAATCGTCGAGCACGAAGCCTTGGACGACGCCGTGAAGGGCTTCGTCGAACGTCTTGACGAGCTCGGCTACCGCGAAGGCGTCGAAGTGACGCTCGACCGTCAGAACGCGCAGGGCGATCAGGCAACGCTCGCGGCGATCACGGGACGCTTCGTCTCGAACGACGTCGACCTCATCTACGCCGTTTCCACGCCCGCCGTACAGGCCGCCGCCCGCGCCACGCGCACGATTCCGATCGTCGCCACGGCCGTGACGAGCTTCGAGCGAGCCAAAGTCGTGAAGACGAACGAGCATCCGGGCGGCAACGTCACGGGCGTCTCCAACATCGGGCCGATCGCCGAACAGCTCGACCTCCTTCTGAAGCTCACGGGCGGCAAAAAGGACGTGGGCGTCCTCTACAATCCGGCCGAAGACAATTCGCTCTTCCAGGTGGAGGTCTTGCGCGAACGCGCCGGGGAACTCGGCGTCTCGGTGCGGGAAGTCGCGGTGACGAGCGTCAACGACATCCAACAGGTGGTGGCGTCGCTGCGCGGCAAGGTGGCGGGCCTTTGGATCCCGACCGACAACGTGATCGCGAGCGGCTCGGCGATTCTCGCGAAGTCCGCGGCGGACGCGGGCCTTCCCGTCGTCACGGGCGACCTCGTCTTCGTGCAGGGCGGGTGTCTCGCCACCGTCACGATCTCGCACCACACGCTCGGACGCATGACCGCGGAGCGCGCGGTGGAAATCCTTGAAGGAAAGAAGAAGCCCAGCGACATCCCCGTCGCCCGTCAGGAAACCTCGCGCATCGTCATGAACCGCAAGGCGCTCGCCCTGCTCGGCGAAGAAGCCCCTGCGGGACTCCCGATCGACTGGATTGAATGAGCCCGTTTCCGCCTGTCGACAGTGCACGCGGGTTGACGGCATGCCCGCCGCCCCCCCTTCATCGGGACGCCGGCGGGCCTCTTTTTGAGGAAAGTTCAAAACGGGATCAACGGGCGGTCATTTGGAACTCGCGCTTGCGCTCGAACGGGAACCCCGGGCGCAAATCACGGTGCATCCCGACACGGACAGTCCGGCCGAGGGCGTGCCCGGTCCCGCCACGATTCCCCTCTCCACCAGGGAGACCGTCTTCTGGTCGCCCTACTGGATCGGATCCTTCTTCGTCGCCATGCGGCAAAACCTCGTCATGACGCTTCCTTGGCGCAGCGCCAGGGCTTTGTCCGAACTCGTGCCGCTCACGGTGCTCGCGCAGGCGCAGCCGGGGCTTCTTCTCGAACCCCATCTCATCTGGCACCGACACATCGACAAGGACCCGGCCCTCTCCTGGGCGCGCTGCATGATGCTCGACACGTTGCACGTGCAGCCGGGCGAAGAGGACGCCTGGCGTCCGGGACCGCTCGGCGGCCTGCGACAGGCCTGAAAGAAGGCGATTTTCCACGACCTTCGCAAGCGCTCGTTTTCGGTAGAATCGTCAGACGGTTTTCGATACAAATTGATTTTCATGAACAACCTCCTCCTTCTCTGCGCCCTCGGCATCGTCATGGGGCTCGGACTCGCCTCGTTTTACCGAAGCCTTCGGCGCGCACTCGCCATTCAGCGCCTCTCGCACGAAGGCGTGCGCACCCACGCGCGCGTCATCGAAATCAAGGAGCAGTCGAACCTCTTCGTGGAAGTGAACGGCAGGCGCAAGGGCCGCACCGCCTGGCGGGAAATCGTCTTCTTTCAGGCGCGAAACGGCCGCTACGTGCGCACGTCGCTGCCGCCCGTCTTCACGGAGGAAACCGTGACGCCCGTGGGCCGCACGATGCGCATCTTCTACGACCCCGCGCAACCGCGCATGGCCGTGCACGACCGCACGAAGGGACCCCTCCCCATGACCGAGTGGCGCGTGACCTTTCCCGCCGCCGTCGTCATCTGCGCGGGATTGGGACTGGGCTTTTATTCTCTGCACTCGCTCTTCACGGGCTTTTTCTTCGCGCTCTTTCCGCTCATCATGGTGATGCGCCGCGCGATCGTCGACTCGGGTTCGAGCGACTACTTCCTTCGCCGCCGCTGGGAAGAGCCCCGCGCGTCGAACCTCGACGACGCGCAATCTTCGCCCCCCGACTATTTGTTCGATCCCGAACTCTATCCCGCCGAAGACGAAACGCTTCGCACGAGTCTCGCCGCGGTGGGCTTCGCCGACGCGCGCTCCGTGATTCGTCCGGGCGTGCCGGGCTATCCCCTCTCGATCGACCATCCGAATCCGGAAGAAAAGAAGCGCGGCCGTCGAAAGAAGAAGGTTCAGCCCGCCGAACACGACGACGCGCCCGATCTGCTTGGCGAAGTGGAAGATCTTCTCTCCGGCCGGAACCGCGGCGAAGCGTCCGCGCCCGAAGTTGCGCCCCGACGCGATGAAGAGCCGTCCGCACCCGAGCGCGGCGACGACCGACCGGCCGAACCGGTCCGTCCGGCTCTTCCGACGCGAGAGGTCTTTGCGCGCGTCCTCTCGGAGACGGCTCCGTCCGAACTCGTCCCCTGGATGATGCGGCAGGCGGCGGGACTCTACCACCGCGAGCTTTTTGCCGTGAACGGAGAGCGGCCCGCCGACGAGGCGCATCCGACGCTTCCCTCCTGGGTTACATACGCCGACAAGGTCGACCGAGACGAAACGTCCGTGTGGATCTCCTTTGCCGAAGTCCTCTCGCTGCACCTCGAGATCATTGATCAGCGGGGCCGTCTGCGGGGCGTGCGCGTCGAGACCGATTTGGGCGGTCAGGTCTTTGCCGACGGCCTGCGCGACGCCCTCGAGGCGGCCGCCAAGGAACATTTCCCCGAAGGGTTGGAACGCTGCGCCGTGATCCTCACGGTCGAATACGACGAAAAGGCGCTCGAGGCGCTCCCGTAACGCGAGGTGTCCGCCGTGATCTACATTCACCGCCTTGCGCTGCGCAGCGCGCTCGGCTCCGATCCCGATCGCACGCTCGCGCGTCTCGCCGACCCCGCCCCCTTCCCCGCAACGCCCGTCTCCGAAGCGCCGGGGCAATCCGACGTCGACTTCGAGACCTTGTCGCGCCGTTGGGGCGCAGACACTTCGCCCGCACCCGCCACGCTAGGCTTTCTGCTCGTTCGCGACGCCGCCGAAGAGATTCTTTCCGGGCTTGACGCCTCGGTTCGCGAGGAAGTGCTCGCTTCGCTTTGCGTCATTCTCGGAAACGCCACCTCAGGGCTCAACGAGGCGCTTGCCGCGGCAAAGGCGGGCGCCGCGGACGAGGGGATCCGCGCACCGCTCGAACTCGGGAAACTTTCCTCGCAGCTCGCGCGCTCGATCGGCGCCTCGGGACCGGACCTTACCGTTTCCACCGCCTGCACGGCGTCGGGCAAAGCCCTTTGCGAAGCGGCGAGACGACTCCGGACGGGAGACGTACGGTACGCCCTCGCGGGCGGCATGGACGTTCTCAACCCCTTCACCGACGCAGGCTTTACGGCGCTCGGCGCACAAAGCGGCGTGCGTTCGGCGCCTCTTTCGGCCGGCCGTCGCGGCCTGCATCTTGGAGAAGGCGGCGCCCTCTTTTTGCTCTCGACCGAACCGAGCCTCGGCGGCGTTCCCGCGCTTTGCGCGCTTTCAGGCTGGGGCGAAACGAGCGACGCACACCACCTCTCCGCCCCGCACCCCGAAGGGAGCGGCGCCTTGGAAGCCATGGTGAAGGCTCTTCAGAGAGCCGAAGAAAAGCCCGGGGACGTCGACCTCGTGCTTCTGCACGGCACCGCCACGAAGCAAAACGACCTTGCGGAAGCGAAGGCGCTTGCGAAGCTTTTTTCGGGAACGCAGCGTCAGCCCTTCTCTGCCAGCCTCAAGCGCGCCGCGGGACACCAGCTCGCGGGCGCGGCCGCCATGAACGCGGCCGTCGCGGCGCTCCTCCTTGCGGGCGACGCCAAGTCCCCGCTGGCGATTCGCGCGGCGGAGAACGATGCGCTCGATCCGGAAATCGAGGCGCTCGGACTTCGCCCCGTCACGGAAACTTCCGACGTTCCCGTCCTCAAGACCGTCCTCGCCAACGCCTTCGCCTTCGGCGGCAACAACGTCTCGCTCGTTCTCACGAGAACGCGTCCGCCCGCCCGCGGCTGGACGACAGACGAACTCCTCCCGCAGAAGCCCCCGATGCGCTTCATGACCGAAGTCGACGAAG
This sequence comes from uncultured Sutterella sp., assembly GCA_900545275.1. GTDB lineage: Bacteria > Pseudomonadota > Gammaproteobacteria > Burkholderiales > Burkholderiaceae_F > Sutterella. Next base: position 79,473 of record UQYG01000003.1, on the reverse strand, counting down.
TCGTCTGCGAAGAGGGCCGCACGCCCGCGGCCGTCGGGCGCTTCACGGTCCCCGCAGACCACATCATGATGACGCGCGAAGGCTTTCCCGCGACGGGCCTCATGGAAGTGATGGCCCAGACGATCGGGCTCTACGCCGGGGCCGCCAACCGCGCGGGCGGGGCGGCTCCGAGAATCGGACTTCTCCTCGGCTGCCGGCGCCTTACGTTTGCTCGTCCCTTCTATCCGGCGGGCAGCACCTTTCTTACGAAGGTCGAGGAGGTCTTTTCTTCCGACGACGGCCTGCGCCAGTTCGCGGCCCGAGTAGAATGGTTGTCGGACGAGGGTCCGCGCCCCGCCGCCGAAGCCGTCCTCACCGTGTATCAACCCAAGGGGAAACTCCCTTTTTCCGCGCCCGAGCGCTGATTATTGCAACGAACCCAAGGATTTCATGCTTGCACCCATCGTACAGTTCGATCTCGAAGGCTTCCACGCTTCGCCCGCCACGACCGAGCGCCTCTACCGGGGCTCGCCCGATCCGTCGCTCGTCCGGCTTGCGCGGTCGCTTCTCGTGCGGGCGCTCCCCGACGTCTCGCCCGTCGGCCCCTCGGGCCGCTTCGGGCTGCTCGTCGCGCGCGACGAATCGAACCGCACGTGGGGATTCGTGACTTGGTTTCGAGAAGAGACGCAGTCGCTTGACGAACTCTTTACCCGCCTTGCGCACCGCGACGACACCTTCGCGCGCTGCGCGGGCTGCTCGTCCTTTCCCTCGACCGACGGAGAAGTGACGCTCGCAACGCTCGCAAAGCCCTTTCTCTCCCGCATTCCCGAGACGCAACAGCGTCTTCCCAACCGATCCTTTCTGCGGGGCGCCTTTCTGCGCGCGGCGGAAGATCCGCTCGTGCGCACGCTCTCGGCCGCGCGCCACGTGCGCATGCGCCCGGTGACGGCGCTTGAACTCTGGTTCGGCCCGTCGCCCGACGGAGACGTGCGCCGCCACAATCAGCCCGTCCCGCCCGAAACCGTAACGCTCCCCCTCTGGCAGCGCCTCACGTCGCCCTTCCCCGAGTGGATCGAAAAGGCGCCCTCCGCCCCCGTTCCCGACGCGGTGTTCGTGGGCGAGACGGCCGACGCGATGGTCTTTGACAAGCCCGCGGGCCTTCTCTCGGTTCCCGGAAGGACAGGGGACGACCTCCCCACGCGCCTCACCCGCGTGACCGGCATCGAGCCCTTCGTCGTGCACCGCCTCGACATGGACACGTCGGGTCTCATTCTCTACGCGAAGACCGAAGAGGCACAGCGCGAACTCTCGCAACACTTCGCACAGGGGCGCGCGAAGAAGACCTACCGCGCGCTCCTCTTGGGCGACGTGCGGCAGCACCGCCCCGAAGAGGGCGTCATCCGGATTCCGATCGCGCTCAATCCCCTGGATCGGCCGCGGCAGTGTTCGCTTCCCTCGGGTCGTCCGGCGCAGACGCACTACCGCATCGAGCGCGTGCGCGAACATCCACTTTTCGGGCCTCTTTCCGAAGTCGTCTTTCAACCGGTGACGGGGCGCACCCATCAGCTGCGGCTTCACGCGGCGCTCGGGCTCGGCGCCCCCATTCTGGGCGATCCGCTCTACGCGCCCTGGCGCGCGGTTCCGCCCAAGCGCATGTGTCTGCATGCCGAGACCCTGCTCGTTCCCGCCACGAAGAACGCCCCCGAGACGCTCTTTGAAGCTCCCGTCGACTGGAGCGCCGTCCTCTGACGACGCTCAACACCGGACGCGGAAAAAACCAAGGGCGCGCCGATCGGTTTCGGCAGCGCCCTTTTTCGTGTGGTCCGTGCGTCGGCTGCGGTTACGGCACCTTGAAGCCGAAGGTGTGGCACTGGTCGCAGAAGTTCACGGTCTCCCCGTGCTGCACGTGGCAGTTGACGCAGTCGAGCTGATTGCCGTAGTGCGGCGACGTGTGCGGATTCGAAGGCTTCATGTCCTTCGTCTTCTTTTCCATGTCGGCTGGATTGTGGCACTTCGAACACTGTTCGATCGAGGGATAGGCCACCTCGTTCTTTTCACCGTGGCAGGAGGCGCAGGCCACGCCCTTGGCGCCGTGGCGGTCCGCACCGAAGTCGGCGGCGGAAACGCTGCCGGCGGCAAAAATCGCGCCCAAAAGGACGATCGCGAGCGTGTGTTTCATAGGAGGTCTCCTTTTTCGGGGTCTGAGTCTGAAGGGAATCTTAACGAATGTGCCGTCCCGAAGCATCGGTGATTTCCTCAAGAGAGGCGCGCCTTGGGCCGAACGTGCGTTGCGGCTTTGCGGCCGCCCTTTCGGCGCCGCCGAACCGCTACAATACGTTGCGTACTTTCGGGCGCCCGACGCGTCCTTTTCTCCCCACCCGTCATACGGACAACAATTCATGACCGAACAGATCAAAAAGGTCCCGGCCGAAGCGGGCATCCTCGAGCCCGCTCCGCTTGAAAATCCGGTTCTCATTTCCGACCTCCATCTCACGACGAAGAAACCCGCCACGATCATGGGGTTCTTCCGCTTCATGAAGGACGTCGCCCCGCACTACTCCGAACTCGTCATCCTCGGCGACCTCTTTGACTTCTGGATCGGCGACGACACCATGGCGGCGGCCGAACCCATCATCGCGCAGCTCAAGCTCTACTCGAGCCTCGGGCACCGCCTTCTCGTCATGCCCGGCAACCGCGACGTGATGCTCGGCGAAGACTTCGCGCGCGCCTGCGGCGCCGAACTCCTCGCCCCGCAGGTGAAGGTGAACGTAAAGGGCCGCGACGTCCTCCTCTCGCACGGCGACGAATGGTGCCTGCGCGACAAGGAGTACCAGGCCTTCCGCGCCATGGTCCGCAATCCCCAGTGGCAGCGCATGGCGCTTTCGAAGTCGGTTGCCGAACGCATGGCGATGGCGACGAACGCCCGCTCGCAGAGCGAAGGCGACAAGACCGCCAAGACCGAAGCCGAAATGGACGTGGTCGAGAGCGCCGTCGCCGAATCGGCGCGCGCCTTCGGCGTCGACTGCGTGATCCACGGCCACACGCACAAACCCATGGCGCACGTCGCGGGCGAGATCGAACGTTGGGTCATCCCCGACTGGGAACTCGACGACGCCGCGGGCGGCGGCCGCTCGGGCTGCATCACCTTCCTTGAGAACGGCCGTCCGCAAATCAAGATGTTCTGACGCAGGCGATCTCTCGTCTTCCACGCCCCGGCCCCGCCCGGGGCGTTCGTTTTTTCCCCTACAGGAAACGCTGTATTTCCGATCTTTCGAAGGTGTAGCATAGAGGTATGGAGAACGCGCCGCAAAGCGAACGTTCGATCCGAAAGCGCTTTGAATGCGTGGCTCCGTAAAGGCTTCTTAAGGAGGAATAAACCATGTCAGGCGTTTCCACTCAATCCTCTTGGCGCAGCTTCCGCGTGGTCCGTCGCGAAACGCTCTCGAAGGGCGTCACGGGCTTCACGCTCTATCCGACGGACGCCGGTCCCGTCGCACCCTATCTGCCCGGTCAGGGCGTCTCGGTGCGCGCCTGCGTCCCCGAAGCGGGGTTCCTCACTTCTCACCCCTTCGCGCTCACGCACGCGTCGAGTCCCGAAGACAACACGCTCACCTTCGCCGTGGAAAAGATTCCCGGCGACACGACCTCCGAAGGGCGTCTGTGCCGCTACCTCGCGGAAGAGGTGCACGCGGGCGACGTGATCGAAATCTCCGCCCCGACGGGCGAATTCACGCTCGACGCGAAGGAGTCGATGCCCGTCGTCTTCCTCGCCGAACGCCTCGGCATCGCCCCCGTCTTTACGATGGTGGACGCTCTTGCGGTCGAAAATCCCGCCCGCAGCGTGACGGTGCTCTATTCGACGGTCGACGGCGAGCACTTCCCCTTTGAAGCGCCGCTTCGTCACGTCGTCTCGCGTCTGCCCGACGGCAAACTCGGCGTCTTCTTCTCAAAACCCCTCGACACCGACGAAGAACGCGTTCACTACGACGTCGAAGGGGAGATCGACGTTCCGCGGCAAAAAGACCTTGCCTTCGTGGACGACGCCGACTACTTCGTGGCCGGACCCGCCGAATTCGTGAGGAAGACGACGGAGCAGCTCATCGGACTCGGCGTCATTCACTCGCGCATTCACGCGCAGGCGATCGAATGCGGATCGGCCCGCTGAAACAACAAATTGTCGACCTTTTGTCGAGATTTGTTTGACAAAAGGTCGGCGACGCGATATAGTTCGCTCTGCAGGTGCGAAGCCGCTTCTTCGGACGGCTCCGCACTTACTTGAGCTTATCCTTTTGGCTCATCTGTACAATGAAAGTTCGGAGAGTAGTAAGGCACTTTCCGCTCTTTCGAGGGGGAAAGACCGGTCGGCATTTCGACGAATGCCGGCCGTTCTTTTTTTGGGGAATCCGACATCCCCGTCCATTTCCACACGGCAGGCTCTCTCGCCGCCGGCCTCGAGACGGCGATGACACCGGCGAGACCGGTTCACGGCGCAGTTCCGTTCGTAGGACCGATCGATCCGCACCGTTGGCGAGCCGCCTTTCGCCCGTGGGCTTTCCGCTCTTTCATCAGACCCGCGTGTCCGGATCTTCCACCCGAACAAAAAAGGTCGGAGCCCAACGTAACACCATGACGAAAGCCTTCAGCGGATCCAAGACTCGACTTCTTCCTTGCGCGGCACGCGACCGGAAGATTTGAGCACTCCGTCGATCACGACGGCCGGCGTCAAAAGGATGCCGGCCTTCATCATCTCGCGGATGTCGGAAATTTTTTCCACCGAAATGTACGGCGATTTTTGAGCCGCCGCCTCACGCACCAGCTCTTCGACCGCAACGCATTTCGCACAGCCTGGACCGTAGATCTTGATTTCCATAAAAGCTCCTTATCGTGTGATATAGGGTTCCAGTGTGTTGAAGAGCCATCCGACGCACGTAAACATGACCCAAAGATAGGCGATGAATACCGCCTGCAGCCTTGCTGTCATGATCTGCCGCAACATGATGAACTCCGGGATGCTTGCCGCGACGGCACTCATGCAAAACGCCATGGTGGTTCCGATCGGCATGCCTTTGAGAAGCAGACTTTCCATGACCGGAACGATTCCGGTGACATTGGAATAAAGGGGAATGGCGACCAAAACGGCAACCGGAACGGACCACCATTGACCGGCGCCGAGATTTTCCGAAAACCAACGGTCGGGAACAAAACCGTGCAGAAGCGCTCCGATACCGACGCCGACGACAACCCAACACCAGACACGGCGAAAGATCGTCGTCATTTCTGAATAGGCAAAAAGATGACGTTCCCGCAACGACGGTTTCTCCGTAAAGGACTCCGAGGCGGTCGCGTCGCGCATCGGAAGGCTTTTCATCGATTCCACGATGAAGGGCTGCAACCATCGCTCGGCCCGGATGCCGTCCATAAAGAAGCCGCCGACAATGCCGGCCGCCAGTCCGACCAGAACGTAGGCCAACGTGAATTTCCACCCCAGCAGCCCCCACAGCAACACGACGGCGATCTCGTTGATGAGGGGCGACGTGATCAGGAAAGCCATGGTCACGCCGAAAGGAATCCGAGCCGTCGTAAATCCCAAAAAAAGCGGAATGCTCGAGCAGGAACAAAATGGCGTTACGGCACCGAACGCAGCCCCCAGGACGTATCCGATACCCCGGCCTTTTCCCGTCAAATAGTCTCGAACCTTCTCCACATTCAAGGTGGCTCGCAGCCAGGCTAGGATGTAGATGAGCGCCACCAAAAGAAGGAGAATCTTGACGGTGTCGTAGAGAAAAAATTCAACGGCCGACGCTGCCGGCGATTCGGGAAAAGCCCCCCAACATTCCAACACAAGCCAGCGGGCGGCATCCTCAATGCCGCCGTAAGCAGCCAACCAGACAACAGAAAAAACCGTCACGCTGAGCAGGTATTTCACCGTCCATCCGACGGACTGCATCTGCGGCGCACGAGATTTTTTCGGACCGCAGCAACAAGGAGATTTCTGCTCGGACATTTTATTTGATCAACAATTATTGAAGAGTTGAAATAAACATTCAAAAAAAAACGGCGCCGCGTCAACCGATCACGATTGACGCGAGGAATCGGATTGCGCCGTTTCGCAACCCCGGCAGCACTCGGAAGTAAGGTACTCGACCACCTCCTGCATGAGTGCGGTATCGGCTTTGTAACGCATAAAGCGGCCCTCGCGCCGCACGCTTACCAGCGTGCTGTGTACGAGCGCCTTGAGGTGAAAAGAGAGATTTGTAACGGGCAGACCCAGCTTCTGGGCAATTTCGCCCTGCACCAAACCGTCGGGTGAGAACCGGACGAGGAGACGAAAAATCCTCAAACGCACATCGGAGGAGAGCGCCTCGAAAAAAAGGGATGCCTGCTTTTCATTCATGACTCAATTATACAACACTATTTAAAATGATAAGTTTGCATCGGAATTCACGGCGGGTCGAGACGCAGGCGTGCCCGCGCACATTCTCCCGCCAATCCTTGGACGCTCCCCGCCCCATTCAACGGCAAACGCCCCGGAACGCCGGAGCGTCGGAGCGTTTGCGTTTCAGCGGAGCGCCGCAGTCAAGCATGCCGCTGCGCCGCGGCGGAGCACGCTTTTATTTTGCGTAGATCGGGATCACCTTGGGGCCTTTTCCGGCTTCGCGCTTCGCAAAGGAGCGCATCCAGAAGTACATGCCGACCAGAGCGGCCGCGCAGCAGGCGATGGCTACAATCGAGTACGTCGGATTTTCGGCGAAGGTCGCGACGCGGTAGAAGATCGTCGCGGCGCTGTAGCCGAGGACCGACGTCCAGGCGGCGGCAAAGAGCGTCCAGGCCGTGCCCACTTCGCGGTAGATCGCGGCGATGGCGGCGCAGCAGGGAAGATAGAGCAACACCATCAGGAGGTACGCAAAGGCGGCCGTGCTCGAACCGAAGAGAACCTTGATCGTGTCGATCGTGCCCGTCGAGACGCCCTGTTCTTCCGCGGCAGCTTCCTCTTCGGAGAGGTCGCCCACCGTGATGCCGAGCGGGTCCGTAAGAGCGGAGGCGAGGCCGGCGAGGTTGTCGCCGATCGTGCCGACGGCTTCGGAGAAAACGGCGCCGAAGGACCTGGCCTCTTCTTCGGCCGGCGCTTCTTCGGCGGCATCCGCCGGAGCGGCTTCGGCAGCCTTCTTCTCTTCGTTCACGGCGATCGTGTCGTAGAGCGAATTGAGCGTGCCTACCACGGCTTCCTTCGCGAGAACGCCCGTGAAGATGCCGACGGCGGCCGGCCAGTTTTCTTCCTGAACGCCCATCGGCTCGAAGAGCGGCACGATGGTCTTGCCGACCTGCGAGAGGACGGCCTTGTCCGTGTCTTCATTGCCGAACGATCCGTCGGTGCCGAGCGAATTGAAGAACGCGATGCAGGCGACGATCATGACGATCACGCGGCCGGCGCGGAACATGAAGGTCTTGACGCGGTCCCAGGTGCGAAGCATCACGCCCTTGAAGGTCGGGATGTGGTAGGGCGGGATTTCCATCACGAAGGCAGAAGCCGCGCCCGGAAGCGCCGTGCGCTTCAGGAGGAAGCCCGTGAGGATCGCGGCAAGAATGCCGATGAAGTAGAGCCCGAAGACGAGGTTCTGACCGTTGGTGGGCCAGAAGGCCGTCGCGAAGAGGACGTAGACCGGCAGGCGCGCGCCGCAGCTCATGAACGGAGCCATCATCACCGTAATGATGCGGTCGCTCGCACGGTCCATCGTGCGCGTCGCCATGATGGCCGGAACGCCGCATCCGAAGCCCACAAGGAGCGGCACGAAGGCCTTGCCCGGGAGTCCGAGGGCGCGCATCAGGCGGTCCATCACGAAGGCGGCGCGGGCCATGTAGCCCGAGTCTTCGAGGAAGGCGAGGAAAAGGAAGAGGAAGAAGACGACCGGGATGAAGGTCGAGATCGTCTGCAGACCGCCTCCGATGCCGTCGGCCAGGAAGACCTTGAGCCATTCGGGCGCGCCCATCGATTCGAGGAGCTGACCGAAGCCGTCCACCATCACGCCGCCCACGAGCACGTCGAAGAAGTCGATGAAGGCCGCCCCGAGATTCTGCGTGAAGAGGAACATCACGTACATGATGAGAAGGAAGATCGGGAGCCCCAGCCAGCGGTTGAGAACGATGCGGTCGATCTTGTCGGTCATCGTCGCCGTCATTTCGCCTTCGCGGACAAGCGCCTTATCGGCGACCTTCGCGACGAAGTCGTAGCGGGCGTTCGCGACCATGATGTCGAGGTCGCCGTCGTACTCGGCGTCGAGCCGCTCGACCGCCGCACGGGCTTCGTCGAGATCGATCCCGGGGAGCTTTTCTTCGATGCCCGGGGCCTTTTCGAGAAGCTGTCCGGCAAACCAGGGAGCGTGCTCGACGCCCTGCTTGGAGAGGAGGCCCGCGACTTCCTTCTGGACGCCCGCGATCTTTTCGTCGAATTCGACCCGCATCGGCGGAACCGACGGCGTGGCGAGAAAGTCGATCAGGGCGTCCTTCATTTCGGTGACGCCCGACTCGCGGTTGGCGACGACGCCCACCACGGGGCAACCGAGTTCGCGGGAGAGTTCGTCGAGCTTCACCGTGAGCTTGTGCTGCTTGGCGATGTCGAGCATGTTGACGACCACGATCATCGGCACGCGCATTTCCACGAGCTGCGCCGTGAGGTAGAGGTTTCGTTCGAGGTTCGAAGCGTCGACGATGTTGATGATCGCCTCGGCTTCGCCCGTCAGGATGTAGTCGCGCGCGACGCGTTCGTCTTCGCCCGAGGAAGAAGAAGGCGTGATCGAATAAATGCCCGGGAGGTCGACGAGTTCGATCTCTTCGCCCTTGTGCGAGAAGAAGCCGGTCTTCTTGTCGACCGTCACGCCCGGCCAGTTGCCGACGCGCTGCTTGGAGCCCGTAAGGGCGTTGAAGAGCGTCGTCTTGCCGCAATTGGGATTGCCGACGACGCCGACGATGTGTTTGGCCATGTCTTTGCTCTTTTCTTTCGGTTCGTTGGGGAGAAGCGAGCGCGTCAGTCGGCGCGTTCGACCTGCATGAGTTCCGCCTCGTCGCGGCGCACGCTGATGAAGCTGCCTCGCACGCGGATTTCAATCGGATCGCCTAGAGGCGCAATGCGGACGATTTCAAAGGTGGTGCCCGGCGTGGCGCCGAGCATCACGAGGCGGCGTCGGTATTCGGGATGCTCCTTGCCGAAGCTCACGATGCGGCCTTTGCTGCCGACGGGAAGGTCTTTGAGAAACATGGAGAGAAAACCTCTTTTGTCGTGTTTTGTGGGATGACCGGGACCGCCCCCTTGAGGTTTCGGGCGATCCGGTGCGATCAGTAGACGTAAATGCGGCGGGCGACGTCGTAGTTCACCGCGATCCGTGCGTCGAGCACGGCCACGAGGAGCGGCGCCTCGGGCGCCGCCTGCAGAACGCGGACTTCCACGCCCGTGCGCATGCCGAGGTCGGCGAGACGATCGGCCTCCTTCGCGTCGAGTTTCATGCGCGCAACCGTCGCCGGAGAGTTGAGTTCCAGCTCCGTAAGGGTTCGAATGCGCTTCGTGCCGTTCATCATTGTTTTCGACCTGTGATGGTTGGTTGAAGAAGATCCGGGCGGAGAGAAGGGGGAAAGCCTGCAATCAGTCCGGGATTGTTGCAAATTCTAACGAGAACACTTCTCAAGCGCAAATAAAAATCGTAATGAGAGTGATTTGCAATGAATGGCGTCCGCTCAGTAGAAAGATTCAATGAGAAATCTCCTCTCTTTCTTTCCTCCTATCGATAATTTCATGAGAACACAACACCCTGAAAACAAACGGATTGGGAAAATCAGCCGCCATGACCTCCTCTTCTTCTGCGGGATCCGGAGGCCTCCTCCTCTTTTCGGACGTACCGCCGTGCGCCGCCGTCGAACGTCCGCCGCAGGTGCGAAATATGATGTATTCTCACTTCATAGACGTAAAATGGCGCTGTTTCTTTCATGAAGAATTCCTCGTCCACCGAAAGAAAAAGCGCCGAACATCCCGATTCATTTGTCATTGCATACCCTTCCGCCTTTCTCTTCGGCACTGCAGTGAAAATGAGAACGGATCCGTCTCGGGTGTACCGAGAGAATTTCGCGATTTTTTATTAGGAAACCATCTCATGGCCTCCATATTCGACGTGAAGGCGCTTCTCAAAGAGCGCCGTCAGATGTCCGTGAAGGACGTCTCCTACCACTTCCGCATCCCCGAGGGACTCGCCGAAATGATGCTCGAGCGCCTCGCCGACAAGGGCGTGGCAAAGCTCATGCCCGTCCTTCCGAGCGGGTGCGGCGCCACCTGCAGCCACTGCACAGGCCCGGCAAGCCCTGTCTATCGATGGTCCGCGTCCGATTGATTTTTCCCATTCGCGTCTCAACGGCATAAACCGCCCGAAGCTTCCTTTCGGGCGGTTTTCTTTTGAGCGAGACGTCCTGAAAACCGCTTTCCACGCGGAATTCCTCTTCGTCCCCAAGCAAAATGTCATCGAATTGTCATATTTGCTTCACGGTTTTGTCATGCGGTCTTCGTAGCATCACGGCAACTCCCGTCGGAAGGACGTTCGTCCTTTCCGCACGTCTCCGGTCCGCACCGCCTTCAGGTTCGGACGTCAAGACCGAAGTCATGCGAAGGCTCGCGAACTTCGGCTCACATCAAGGATCACCGCCATGACACTCTCGCGCCGCGCCTTCGGACGCAATCTCCTCGCCACCGCCCTTCTCATGCAGGGTTTCGGTCTTTCCCGCGCCTTCGCCGCGGATCCGCAGCGCGCCATCGTCTACAACTGCCCGGCCGAATGGGCGGGCTGGGGTTCGATGCTTCCCATCATCAAGGCCGAAACCGGCATTGAAGTGCCGATGGACAACAAGAATTCCGGCCAGTCCGTCTCGCAGATCATCGCCGAAGCGAACAATCCCGTCGCAGACGCCGCCTACCTCGGCATTTCCTTTGCCATCAACGCCAAAAACCAGGGGCTCGTCGAAAACTACAAGGGCGAAGGCTGGCAGAAGGTGCCCGCGGGCCTCAAGGACCCCGACGGCGCCTGGGTTTCGATCCACGCCGGCACGGTGGGCCTGATGGTCAACACCGAAGCGCTCGACGGCCTGCCCGTTCCGAAGGGATGGAAGGACCTGCTCGACCCGAAGTACGAAGGGATGGTGGGCTTTCTCGATCCTTCGTCCGCCTTCGTGGGCTACGCCTGCTCCGTCGCCGTGAACCACGCCTTGGGCGGCACGCTCGACGACTTCGGGCCGGCCCTCGACTACTTCAAGAAGTTGAACGAACTCTCCCCGATCGTTCCGAAGCAGACGGCCTACGCGCGCTGCCTCTCGGGCGAAATTCCCATCCTCTTTGACTACGACTTCGACGCCTACCGCGCCAAGTACGCCGACGGCGCCCCGATCGAATTCGTGATCCCGGTCGAAGGCACGATCCAGGTTCCCTACGTGATGACGCTCGTCAAGAACGCTCCGCACGCCGAAAACGGCCGCCGCGTGATCGACTTTGTTCTCTCCGAAAAGGGTCAGAAGCACTGGGCCGAAAACTTCCTGCGTCCGGTCGTGGGCGACCTTGAAAAGCTCGCCCCGGAAGCCGCGAAGAAGTTCCTCCCCGCCTCCGAATACGAACGCGCCGGCAGTGTCGACTACGCCCGCATGGCAGAAGTGCAGCGTGCCTTCAGCGAAGCCTATCTCCAGGCGATGAAGGGCTGATCTCCCTTTGAAAGAAGCCGCCGCACGTCCGTCAAGCGGCGGCTTCGGCGTTTCCGGACCTTCAAATGAAACGAACCCATCTCCTCTTTCTTCTTCCCGCCCTCACGGTTTTGCTCGCCTTCTTCGTGCTCCCCGTGCTGCGGCTTCTCCCCGCTTCGGTCTCGACCGACCAGGGGATTCTGCTCTACGCGGAAATCCTCACCAATCCGCGCTACGCTTCGAGCCTCTTTTCCACCGTCGTTCTCTCGCTTCTCGTCACGATCGCGTCCGTCGCGCTCGGCGCCTTCACGGGGATCTTTTTGGAACGCAACGACTTCCCCGGCCGCAGCGCCGTGGTGGGACTCATCACGCTCCCGCTTTCCTTCCCGGGCGTCGTCGTGGGCTTCATGATCATCATGCTGGGCGGCCGAAACGGCATGGCCTCGATCCTCTCCTCTTCCTTGGGCGCGGGAAAGCTCGTCTTCGCCTACGGCATGGCGGGGCTCTTCTTCGGCTACCTCTACTTCTCGATTCCCCGCGTCGTCACGACCGTCATGGCGGCGACCCGCAAGATGAACCCCGTCTATGAAGAGGCCGCGCGCACGCTCGGCGCCTCCTCCTGGCGGATTCTCAAGGACGTCACGATTCCGGCCCTCACTCCCGCGCTCTTCTCGACGGGGGCGCTCTGCTTTGCGACCTCCATGGGCGCCTTCGGCACGGCCTTCACGCTTGCGACCGACATCAACGTGCTGCCGATCACGATCTACACCGAATTCACGCTCTCGGCCAACATCGCCGCGGCCTCCATGCTCGCGGTCGTCCTCGGCCTCATCACCTGGGGCATCCTCTTGGCGGCCCGTCTCGTGAGCGTCCCGAACGAACGTTAAGGAGCGAACCATGGCACAGAAAAAATCTTGGACGGGCGTGCAGATCGCCCAGGCGGTTCTCACCGGCCTCACGCTTCTCTTTCTCATGATTCCGGTCGTGCAGATGTGCTTCACGGCCTTCATGAAGAACGCCTTCCGCGGCTTCAAGGCGGGTTTTACGACCGAATGGATCGAAAAGGTGCTCGAACTCTACGGCGACACGATCGTGCGAAGTCTCGGGATCGCCGTCGCCGCGCTCGTGCTCTGCGTCGTGATCGGCGTGCCGGCCGCGTGGATTCTCGTTCGCGAACAACGCAAACGCTGGGCCGCGCTGGTCGAGGAAGCGCTCATCCTGCCGCTCTCCGTTCCGGGCCTCGCCATCGGTCTGGGCATCCTCCTCATTTGGGGCGGCATCACAAGCCTTCGTCAGAGCAATCTCTTCATTCTCTGCGGGCACGTCATGTTCTGTCTTCCCTTCATGGTGCGAAGCGTCATGGCGGTCCTGCGCGTCGAGCCGATCGACGCCTATGAAGAAGCTTCCGCCACGCTCGGCGCCTCGCCCTGGACGACCTTTCTCAAGGTAGTCGTCCCCGTTGCGATGCCCGGCATCCTCGCGGGCGCGCTCATGGTCATGACCGTCTCGCTCGGCGAATTCAACATTTCCTGGATGCTGCAGACGCCCGACACGAAGACCCTTCCCGTCGGGATGGCCGACAGCTACGCCTCCATGCGTCTCGAGGTGGGAAGCGCCTACACCTTCCTTTTCCTCGTGATCCTCGTTCCGATTTTGTCGCTCATGCAGGCGCTCCCCGCGTGGCTTGCCCGCCGCGCCGAAGCCCGCCGCCGCGCGGCCGACCTCGAGCCCAACGACTGACCGATTTTGTGAGAATCTCCCATGTCCGAATCCGTTTCCATCACTCTTCAGAACGTCTCGAAACACTACGGCAAGACCTGCGTGCTGCAGCCCTTCACGCTCACGCTCGACGCGGGATGCCGCACGGTTCTCCTCGGGCCCTCGGGCTGCGGGAAGACGACGCTTCTCCGCATCATCGCGGGTCTTGAAACGCCCGACGAAGGCTCCAAGGTCCTCGTAGGCGGCGAAGACATCACGAATCTTCCCGCAGAGAAGCGCCGCATCGGCTTCATGTTTCAGCAGTACGCGCTCTTTCCGCACATGACGGTCGCGCAGAACGTCGCCTACGGTCTCACGGTGCGGGGCGAACCCAAGGAGGAGATTGAAAAGACCGTCGACGAAATGCTCCGTCTCGTCAATCTTGAGAAGTACAAGACGCGCAACGTCCTCGCCCTCTCGGGCGGTCAGCGCCAGCGCGTCGCACTCGCCCGCGCCCTTGCGATCCGTCCGAAGATTCTCCTTCTCGACGAGCCGCTCTCGGCCCTTGACGCCCAGATCCGCCACAAGGTCCGCGAAGAACTCGCCGTCATCCTGCGCGAACTCGGCATCACCGCCGTCATCGTGACGCACGACCAGGACGAAGCCATGGTCCTCGGCGACCGCATCGTCGTGATGGAGGGCGGCATCATCCATCAGGCCGCCTCTCCGGAAGAAGTCTGGCGCCGTCCGGCTACGAGCTTCGTCGCCGGGTTCGTGGGCGGCAGCAACCGCGTCGCGGGCAAGTTCGACGGCGAAACGCTCTCGTGGCTCGACTTCCATACGCCGCTCGCCTCGCTTCGCCCCGGCGTGCAGAAGGCCATCACCGGCAAGGCGGGCGACATGAACGTCTTCTTCCGCCCCGAAGCCGCCTATCTTTCGGTCGAACCCACGGAACACTCCGTCGAAGTGTCGATCAAGGACGTACACTTCATGGGGAACTTCGTTCGCATCACCGTCGAGCCGTCCTCAGGCGAACTCTTCAAGGTGAACATGACCGAACTTCCCGAAGGACTCGCGCCGGGCGACCGCGCTCAGCTCACGGTGGATCCGCACCGCCTCATGTCCTTCCCCGTCTGAGTCCCGAAGGATCCGCATGTCGAAACGGGCGCTCCGACGCCCGTTTCGTCGTTTCAAAGGAATTTTCCGATGACCACCGTTCTGCAACTCTCCGACCTGCACGTCGAGCCCGTCGGCACCCTCGCCTACGGGAAGGCCGACACGGCCTCGCATGTCCGGAACATCCGCCCCTGGCTTCAGCGTTTCGCACCCAAGGTCGACCTCGTCGTCGTGACGGGGGACATCGCCTGCGACGGCAAGCCCGACGCCTACGAAATCGTCGCGGAAACCTTTGCGGACCTCCCTGTGCCCGTTCGAATGCTTCCGGGCAACCACGACCGGCGCTCAAACCTCGTTCGCATCCTCCCGGACTTCGTCGAACCCGACGCCGGAAAGGAGAGGGTGGAATTCACGATGGAACGCGACGACGCCCTGATCCTGGGGCTCGACACGCTGCAGCCGGGACGCCATTGGGGCGGTCTCTCGGACGCCTCTCTTTCGCGCCTCCAAGCCGCGCTCTCGGACGGTCGCCCCGTTCTCGCGCTCATGCACCACACGCCCGTGCATTCCGGGATGGGCAAGATGGACGAACCCTTCACCAACCGCGAACGCCTCCGGGAAATCCTCTCGCGCCGCCCCGACGTTCGTCTTGCGACGGGCCACATGCACCGCGGTCTCGCATCGCGTTTCGGCGACACGGTCGTGACGACCGCGCCCTCGGTTTCGCTTCCGATCGAAATCCACATCGGCCCCGAAGGAGGCGACGACTTCCTCTTTGAGACACCGGGCTTTGCGCTCCACCACCTCATGCCCGAAGGTTGGGTCACCTATTTCGGCCAGATTCCCGTCCGAACCGACTTCTCGGGCCCCTTCCCCTTCCACGGGGCGGTAAACCCGACGGACGACTGAGCCCGAAGACCAACCGCGGGCAGTACGGACATGCCGTGAACCGTCCTGCAGCACGGTTCACGGGCTCCGCCGTCTGCGCAGGCGCCCCATAGTCACAATTATTCATTGCAGCAGATGAGAAAAAGGATCGAGATCTCTTTTCTTATCAGAAAAAAAATCTCTATTACGACAAAATTTTTCGCGGAAAATTTCGCTATCACAATAGAGAATTTTTCCATAAATCCCATCAAGGACCGCTTCACATCGAAGCGTTCGTCTGCATCGCAGGTGGTGCGTCATGATCCTTATTGAGCGAAGCCTGCAAGAATCGATTTTTCCCAAAACCCCGCTTTCCACGAAGCCTACCCAGACTGTCCCGTGCGCGTTGTGACGCCCGCAACGCTCCTTAAGGTTTGGCTCGAAGCCGAAGGACAACACGACTCAACGAAAAAGCCGTAAGTCCGAAGTCGTCGTTTTTTCTTCTTTGGTTTTCTTCTAATCTTCCACATCTCGTAGAAGATTAGAAGATTGTAGAAGAAAAAATTCTCGCTCCTCGGAAACCGCTCCCGCCTTCCCGCCCCTCCCGGCGCGGCTTGAAATCACCTTGAGCGCGTCGAACACGAAAAGGCCGGCATCAACGTCTTCATCAGCGTCTCCTGCACGCACTACGAAGACCCGCCTTCATGGAGGTCCGCCCGGTCAAGGCCATCCCCAAGGGTCCGCGCGGCGAAGTGCTCGTCCACCAGGCAAAATGCATCGGCCGCCACATATGCGGACAAGCCTGCCCCTACCACGTTCCTAAGTTCTTGGATCCTGCGAAACAGTCCTACTTCGGCGACAAGAAGTCGCACTCAACGCTCGGGCCACGTCCCGAAAACGTCCGCACGGCAGGCAACGATTTCACCCGTCCTTTCGGGAAAACGACGCCGCGTCAACTCTTCCCACTTGCGGGATCCGCTGATAGGCTGACGGAAGTGCGCCTGCTTCCTCCTTTTTGCGCTTTCCCATTTCAAGGTCGACCCCGTCATGAACCGCGAACACATCACGTCCGAGCAAATTTGGTTCCTTCTCTCCGTCTGGGATACGCGTTCCATCACGCTCACCGCGCAACAGCTGAACGTGAGCGTCGCGACGGCTTCGCGGCAGATGACGACGCTTCGGGGACTCCTCCATGATCCGCTTTTCCTGCGCGGACGCGACGGACTCGTTCCGACCGCCCGAATGAACGAACTTCTGCCGAAACTGCGGGCCGTGCAGGACGAACTCATCGACATCGTGCGCCGTCCGGCACAGTTCTCGCCCGCCGACCTGCGAAGCACGATTCGCGTGGCGGGCGTCGACAACGCGATCTTCGGCTTTTTAATGCCGTGTCTTCAAGACCTCTACGGGACCGCGCCTGGCCTGCATCTCTCCTGCGTTCCGCTCACCGACGACTTTCCGAGGCTCCTCGCCTCGGGCAACATCGACGTCGCCTTTTACGCGCCGCCCCTGCAGCTTGAGTCCGACTACCGGGAGCTTGAGCTGTTCGCCACCGATCACGTCCTCGTCGTGCGCAAGGACCATCCGCTCGTCTATCTCATGGAGGAACGTCGGCGCGAAGGCGGGAAACTTCGTGCGGAAGATCTCGCCCCCTACAGAGAAATCAAGCTCACCTACGGATCGATCGAAGGAAAAGCCGCCGTGCGCCGGGCGGACGACCGCGTCGCCATGGACTGCGGCTATTATCTCGCGAGCGCCTTTTTCCTTCTGGAAACCGACTTCTACGTCATGCTCCCCACCTTTACGGCAAAGTGTCTCGTCAAGGAACTGCCGCTCGCCATCCTTCCCGCCGCCCCGATGGCCAACGCCGTCGTCTGGAAGGCCCGCATGATCTGGCATGAGCGGAGCGAAAGGGATCCGGCGCTGCAGTGGTTCCGCTCCGTCATCGCGGAGAAGCTGCGCGGACTCAACCCGGACGAGGTCGCGAAAAAACTTTCCGAATCCTTCGATCTCTACGATCCGGTCTGGGACCTGAGCGAAACGGTTAAATAGGGGGCCGGATCTATTGTCTCCAGTTTGTGTCCACAAAGACTTCGAAGAAATCTCCTCGGCAAGAGGTTGACACAAAGACCTTCCGGCCAAGATCAACGCCCGGCCTCCTTTTCTTCCATCTTTCCACTTCAGAAAATTCTCTGACATACATGTCAGAAGATTTTCTGATTTGGAAATTAGAGAATTTCCATGATGTAGACATTGGAACGCTGCAGAAAGACATAAAGGCTGCAGACGGCCAGGACCTGATTTGGCGAACAGTCAAAACCCACCTCGACACCCTTGAACGGCTTTTCGTGATCGACGATCACCCCCCAATGTGTGCTCGTCGGTTCGCGTGAAGGAGGCCCCGAAACGGCATTTCGGCGATCCCTCCCTTGCGGCGACATTTCTGGGCGTTGCCGCGAAAAGTCTCCCTCGGAACTATCGAAAAAGAACGGTCGCCGATACCGTTCGGCATTTCGATCACCGCATCGATTTCCTTTTGCTTGCAGTCATTGATAATGCAAGAGCTTGCCCCACGAGAGATTCGACGTAAACACGCAGGCTCCTTTCGCAAAGGGCTTCGAAGAGAAAACCGAAGGTTTTCAGGTCCCGCGCGCAAGAAGAGCTTCTCCCATGCCGGAGGGATCCGTTCGTTATTCCGTCAGACCATAACGTCATTCGTGCGAAAAACATCCTTCACATTTTGAGAGTTCGGTCGGGTTCGTTCAGAATTTGCGCCGTCGTGCAGTCAGCCTATCGTTGAGAAGATCCCAAAACACTCCCACAACGACGAACGGAGACTCTTTGCCATGACCGCGAAATTCTCACGACGCTCGCTTCTGCGTGCCGGCGCGCTTGCCGCGGCGCTTCCCGCCGCCCCGTCGATCTTTGCGAAGACCGACGGCGCCGCCCCCGAAGAATCCTGGACGGGCTTCACGATTTGCGACTCCTGCAACCACGTGCCTTCCTGCGGCATTCGCTTCGAAGCGAAAGGAAACGTCATCCACCGCATCGACAACTGGAAGGAAAATCCCAACCACTGGCTCTGCTCCAAGGGTTGGGCGACCCTGCAGCGCCTCTACAATCCGAACCGCCTCCTCTACCCGATGAA
This sequence comes from uncultured Sutterella sp., assembly GCA_900545275.1. GTDB lineage: Bacteria > Pseudomonadota > Gammaproteobacteria > Burkholderiales > Burkholderiaceae_F > Sutterella. The sequence goes on along the minus strand of UQYG01000003.1, from coordinate 60,962 downwards.
GCGCACGAACCCCAAGGGTTCCGCCGATCCGGGCTGGGTGCGCATCTCCTGGGACGAAGCCTACAAGGAGATCACCTCCCACATGCTCGCCACGCGCGAAAAGTACGGTGCCGACAGCGTGATGTTCTACGCGGGCGACCCGAAGGAACCGCGTCCCGCCATCTATCGCCTCGCGCGCTACTTCGGTTCCGTCACCTGGGGTACGGAATCGTCGGTCGGCTGCCGCTCGGGCTGCATGATGGCCGAAGAACTCAACTTCGGCATGCCCAACAACGGGGGTTCGCCCACGCCCGACACCAAGGTCTACCTCATTCTCGCCACGAACGTCTGGGCGCAGCCTATGGGTTGGTGGCAGGCCATCCAGGCCGCGAAAAAGCGCGGCTGCAAGATCATCACGATCGACTCGCGCCGCACGAAGGCCGCCGAAATCGCCGACGTCCACCTGCAGCCCCGCATCGGCACCGACGCCGCACTCGTCGCGGGCATGATCCGCGTTCTCATCAAGGAAAACCTCTACAACAAGGAATTCGTCGCGAAGTGGACGCACGGCTTTGAAGAGTACGCCGCCTACTGCGAAAGCTTCACGCCGGAAAAGACCGAAGAACTCACGGGCGTTCCCGCGAAGCTCGTCGTCGAAGGCGCCCGCCTCTGGGCGCAGGGACCGGGCACCTTCACGCTCACGACGCAGTCGCTCTCGCACAATTCGAACGGCGTCAACAACGCCCGCGCCGTGCTGCTCCTTCCGATCGTCATGGGCTACATCGACATCCCGGGCGGCGTGCAGTTCCCGCAGGGCGCCAAGGGCCTCACGATGGCGGCCTACGGTCTGCACCCCGCGCTGGCCGATCACCCGTGGTTCAACGCCCCCGAACAGAAGGCGCGCCGCCTCGATAAGAACGAGGTGCCCCTCTGGCACGACATGAAGGACCAGGCCAGCCCGAACAACCTTCCCGAATGGATCGATGCCGGCAAGGTCCGCATGTTCTGCGGATGGGGCTTCAACGTCAACATCTGGCCGCAGCCCGAGGTCTACGCCAAGGCGATCGCGAAACTCGACTTCGCCTTCAGCGCGGACTACTTCTACCGTCCCGACAGCCACCGCGACCTCGACATCATTCTGCCCGCGGCCATGAACTACGAACGCTACGCGCCCTTTGGCTTCTACGGTCCGCGCGTCGCCGTGCGCCGTCCGGTGAAGCCCCTGGGCGAAGCGAAGGAAGACTGGCGCATCGCGTTCGAAATCGGCTGCATCGTCGACAAGCCCGAACACTTCTTCGACGGCGACCCCGTCAAGGCCTGCGACTTCGTGCTGCGCCAGTACGAAGGCTGCAACTGGGACGATTTCGCCGCCGCGCTCCCGAAGGTTTCGGTGCTCCCCGCTCCGAAGCCCGCTTCGAAGAAGTACGAACTCGGGCGTCTCCGTCCCGACGGGAAGCCGGGCTTCAACACGCAGAGCGGCAAGCTTGACTTCGCGAGCGAACGCGCCCGCAAGTTCGGCTATCCCGCGATTCCGGAATTCCGTCCGATGATGCCGCTCTCGAAGGAATTTGACCTGCGTCTCCTGAACGGATCGCGCAAGCCCTACATCACGCACTCGAAGACCCGTACGGATCAGCCCTACCTCATGGAAATCGAGGACGCGCTCACGATCAACATCAACCCGAAGGAAGCCCAAAAGCGCGGCATCCTCGAAGGCGACTGGGTCGAGATCCGCAGTCCCTACGGCGGTCCCGTCGAGGCACGCGCCTGCGTTTCGATCATCGTTCCCGAAGGCATGATCGACGCCCAGTACGGGTGGCTCGGCAAGCAAAACACTCAGACCCTCATGACGCGCGAACACCGCGACCCGATGTCGGGCTACTGCTGCTACTTTGAAGTGCCCGTGAGCGTCAAGAAGAAGGCGTAAGGAGCAAAACCATGAAATACGGCATCATCGTCAACACCAACGAATGCGTCGGCTGCCACGCGTGCTTCACCGCCTGCAAGGAAGAAAATCAGGTTCTTCCGGGCGTCAAGTGGAACCGCATCGACCGAATCGAGCACGAAAAGGCCCGGGTGATCGAGTACTTCCGACTCTCCTGCATGCACTGCGAAGATCCCGCCTGCATGAAGGTCTGTCCCGCCAAGGCGATTCACAAGGGGCCCGCCGGAGAAGTCCTGGTCGACCACGCCAAGTGCATCGGCTGCCGCATGTGCGAAAAGGCCTGCCCCTACGGCGCTCCGCAGTTCGCGGATCCGAAGAAGACCTCGTACTTCGGTGAGAAGACCCCGCTGGAAGTGATCCCGGTGCGTCCGGAAAACGCCCGTACGCCGGGCAAGGCCGAGCACTGCACGCTCTGCACGCACCGCACCTCGAAGGGGTTGCCTCCGGCCTGCGTCGCCGCCTGCGCGACGGGTGCGCTCACCTTCGTCGACTACGACAACCCGTCGCCCGAAGCGAAGGCCCTGCTCGCCCAGGCCCGTCCGATGAACGAAGCCGCGGGCACGCACCCGAAGGTCGTGTACGTTTCCTCCCATACGGACTTCGCGAAGACGCAAAAGCGCTTCTGACCGATCTATCGCGGGACTCCCCCGGCCGAAGCCAACCTGCCGCCGCAGGAAAGGCTTCGGCCTTTTTTGTCGCATATCGAGAACTTTGCCGTTCACGAAGCGAAGGAAATTTTCTTCTCCGGACGCATGCCGGAGGGTTCTGCCAAATCCATTCCCGCGCTCCCGCACGCGGTCTTCGCAGACGGCTCCGTCAGTTTTTGCGCAGAACGTAGTCTTCGGCAAGCGCCCCTTCTACGGGCTTTCCTTCTCGGTCGAGAAGCCGCAGGGCGGGTCCCTGCGGAACGGCCTTCCAGCCCGTATCGTCCGAGAGAACCGGCTCGAAGATGACCGTGGCGCCCTCGATCGTCTGCGCGTCGGGAGCGAATTCCACGCGCCAGACGCCCGCTTCTTCCCAGGAGCCCTCCTTTCCTTCGTAGTGCGAAACACGGGTGTAGCTCCCCTTGGCGCGAACGTAAAGTTCCGTGCGGATCCCCGAGCAGTCGGCGCAGGGCAAAACACCCTCGTAGACGCCCGGAACGCTCGCGACGAAGGCGCCCTGCGCCTCCTTGGCGATCTCTTCGGGCGTCGGCCCCTTGGGCTGTTCGGGTTCGGAGGAGCAGGCGGCGAGGAGACCGGCGGCGCCTACCGTACAAAGAAGGCGCGAAGCGAAACGAACATTCAGATGCGAAAGAGTGGTCATGGCAAGTTCTCTTGGAGGAGAGGACCTTCGAGGACGGGAAGGCCTCTTGTCTTCAGTGTTGCCGACCATTGTAGCAGTGCGTCGAAGGCGTCACGGCTTTGAAATCCACGGGACCTTCCCGTGACTCTCTGCGCCCGTTCGTCGCCGCCGCGACGGACCGGTCCGTCGCGGCAAGAATTCGTCGAAATGTTGCCGCTCGAAGGAGACCGGCATGCCCGCCTTTCGCGCTTCAACGGAGAAACCCGGCGAAACGGTTCGAATGTACCGTCGGAAACCATTCGGCGGGCGACGAACCGTTTCTCCATACCGATGAAGAGAAATCGTTTTTCTCACTGACCGGCCGACGGATTTCACTTTTTCGAGAGACAAAAAAATTGCCCGAATCCGTTGCGGCGGACGGGCAATCTTTAGAAAACCTGGCGTCCCCAACGGGGTTCGAACCCGTGTTGTCGGCGTGAGAGGCCGGCGTCCTGGACCACTAGACGATGGGGACTGACGAAGAGGAATCTTACTCCCGCCGTTTGCTTTGCGGTGTCCGCGTGAAGCATCTCCTTGCCTTGCGTCAAATCCGAGCCTCAAAGGACCTCATGAGCGGACCGTTTTGTCTCGGCGCCCTTCCGAAAAGAAAACGCCCGTTCGCAAGGAACCGGGCGTTTCGTTTCGATGAGACTCAGGGCATCAGGCTTCTTTCTTGACCGTTTCCGTCGTAAAGACGCCGTAGTGGTCGAGCCGTTCGGCGCGGCGCGCGAGAAGCTCTTCCTTCGTGAGCGTCAAGAGACCGCGCAGTTCGTCGACGAGCGCCTTCTTCAGGGTCACGCTCATCAACTTCGGATCGCGGTGCGCGCCCCCGAGCGGTTCGGAGAGCACGCGGTCGACAAGCCCCAGAGCGGAGAGGCGGTCGGCCGTAAGCCCAAGAGCGTCCGCGGCGCGGGAAGCTTCGGCCGCGTCCTTCCAGAGGATCGAGGCGCAGCCTTCGGGCGAAATCACCGAGTAGGTCGAATACTGCAGCATCATCACGACGTCGGCGACGGCGATCGCGAGCGCGCCGCCCGAGCCGCCCTCCCCGATCACGCAGGTGACGATGGGGACGCCGAGCGTCGCCATCTCATAGAGGTTGCGGCCGATCGCCTCGGACTGGCCGCGCTCTTCGGCGCCGATCCCGGGATAAGCCCCCGGCGTGTCGACGAAGGTGACGACAGGGAGGTTGAACTTTTCGGCGAGCTTCATGAGACGAAGCGCCTTGCGGTAGCCTTCGGGACGGGCCATGCCGAAATTGCGGCGGGTGCGCTCGCGAAGACTGCGCCCCTTCTGATGACCGATCACGACGACGTTCATGTCGGCGAGGCGCGCGAGGCCCCCGACGATCGCCTCGTCGTCCGCGTAGGCGCGGTCGCCGTGGAGTTCATGAAAATCCGTGAAGATCGACTCGATGTAGTCGAGCGTATAGGGACGATTCGGGTGGCGGGCCACCTGCGAAATCTGCCAGGGCGTAAGGTCCGCGTAGACCTTCTTCAGCATTTCGCCCGCCTTCGCCTCGAGCTGATTGATCTCGCCCGTGATCGAAACGGCCTTGTGCTGCTCTGCGTCGAGCTCGAGCTCGCGGAGTTCTTCAATCTTCGTTTCGAGCGCCTCGATGTCGCGCTCGAAGTCCAAAAACACACTCTTCGTCATATTCTTCTCTTACCCGATGCGGCGCCAGGTCGTGCCCTGCGGACCGTCGAGGAGTTCGATGCTTTCGTTTTTCAGTTGATCGCGGATTTCGTCGGCGCGCGCAAAATTGCGGGCCTTCTTCGCCGCGGCGCGCTCGGCGATGAGCGCTTCGATGCGGGCTTCGTCGCCTTCGGTCACGGCGCCCTTCAGGAAGGCTTCCGGATCGAGCTGCAGGACGTTCAGAACCGCGCCGAGACCGCGTAGCTGCCGGACGAGTTCGGGCGAGCCCGTGCGGTTCACTTCGAGCGCGAGGTCAAAGAGAACGCCCACGGCCTGCGGCGTATTGAAGTCGTCGTCCATCGCCGCCTTGAAGCGGGCGGCGTGGGCTTCCGTCCAGTCGACGGGACCGGGGGCGGCTTCGCGGCCCTTCAGAGCGCCGTAAAGACGCACGAGCGCCTTCTGAGCGTCTTCGATGAGGCTCGGTCCGAAGGTGACGGGGCTTCGGTAGTGGCTGCGCATCAGGAAGAAGCGCAGCACCTCGGCGCCGTTCTTTTCGCCGTAGGCGGCGTTCGTTTCCTTGAGGGCGTCGCGGATCGTCCAGAAATTGCCGAGCGACTTGCTCATCTTCACTTCGGAGCCGTCGGCCATGCGGACGCGCAGCGGACCCGAGTGCATCCAGACCTTCGCGAAGGGAACGCCGTTGGCGCCTTCGCTCTGGGCGATTTCGTTTTCGTGGTGCGGGAAAATGAGGTCGGGACCGCCTCCGTGAATGTCGAAGGTGTTCCCGAGCAGGTCCTGCGCCATTGCGGAGCATTCGATGTGCCAGCCCGGACGGCCACGGCCCCACTTCGAATCCCAGGAGGGCTCGCCCGGCTTGGCGGACTTCCAGAGCACGAAATCGAGCGGATCGCGCTTCGAGGAGTCCACTTCGACGCGGGCGCCCGACTGCTGTTCGTCAAGGCGCTTGCCCGAGAGCTTCCCGTAGCCCGGGAAGCGGCGCACGGCGTAGTCGACGTCGCCGTCCTCGGCCTGATAGGCGAGGCCCTTTTCGGCGAGAAGGTCGACGAGGCGCAGCATCTGCGGAATGTACTTCGTCGCGCGGGGCTCGTGCGTGGGCGCAAGGCACCCGAGCGCGAGCATGTCTTCCTGCATGGCTCGGGCGAACTCGTCGGTGAGCTCGTCCGTCGTCACGCCGCGCTCGGCCGCGCGGCGGATGATCTTGTCGTCGACGTCCGTGATGTTGCGCACGAAGGTGACCTTGTAGCCCGACGCCTCGAGCCAGCGGCGCGCGACGTCGAACGCAACGAAGGTGCGGCCGTGTCCGATGTGGCAGTAGTCGTACACCGTCACGCCGCAGACGTACATCCGAACGTGGTTCGGCTCGATGGGCGTAAAGGGCGATTGCGTGCGGCTCAGCGTGGAGTAAATGGATAGCGCCATCTGAATTCCCTAGTCGGCGCGTCCCCCTCTCGGGGACGCATTGCATTTTTCAGGTCGGATCGAAGGTCCGCCGTTGCGGGGGAGACCTTCGAAAAACGTAACCGAACTTTCCTGAAAGCGCCGCGAACCCTTGCGGCCCGAGACGCTTTCGCTACAATGTCGGTTTGCGGAACGTCCCAAAGTATAGACGCACCGCTTTCCCTTTTGGGCGCGGCCCCTCAGCGATTCGCGGCCGCGTCACCCGTTGAGATTACCTATTCTTCGCCGCTTCATGAAACGCTTCGCTCCCCTTCTCGTTTCGGGTTTGCTCCTCTTCTCCACGGCGGGCTTCGCCGCCTCGGAAATGCAGGAGCTCGCCGCCACGATGCAAAACGCCGACTTCTCCGTGCAGGTCGAACGACTCCTTCGCAACGGCCGTGCGCCGCAGGCGCTTGAACTCGCCGAAATCGGCATCGAGCGCAATCCCCGCAACGCGCAGCTCGTCTTCCAGAAGGCGGTCGCCCTCGAAACGATGGAGCGCACCGAAGAGGCCGCGAAGGTCCTTCGCTCGCTCATCGCCGATTATCCCGAAATTCCCGAGCCCTACAACAACCTCGCCGTGATCGAGGCGGGTCTCGGCAACCTCGAGGCGAGCGTCGAACTTCTGCAAAAGGCGCTCGTCATCAATCCCGAATTCGCGCTCGCGCGCAAAAATTTGGGCGACGTCTACCTCGCGCTCGCAGTGGAAAACTACAAGGCCGCGCAGCCCGCGCTCCCGAACAACCGCGTTCTCGCGCAGCGTCTGCGCTCGCTCGAGCGCATCCTCGGCAACTGATCTTTTTCTTGGGGGCGAGCGCCCCCAATTTCATTTAAAAAGGAATTTTTTCGATGCAGATCCGCACCCGTTTGCTTCTCGCCGCCCTGCCCCTTTGCGCGGCTCTCTCCGTTCAGGCCGCCGCAGGCGACCCGCGCGTCGCGCTCGAAACCTCCGAAGGGCGCATCGTCGTGGAACTCGCTCCCGACCGCGCGCCGATCACCGTGAAGAACTTTCTTCAGTACGTGAAGGACGGCCACTATGCCGGCACGATTTTCCACCGCGTGATCTCGGGCTTCATGATCCAGGGCGGCGGCTTCACGGAAGACATGACGGAAAAGCCCACGCGCGCCCCGATTCCGCTTGAAGCGCGCGGCGGACTTCCGAACGACCGCTATACGATCGCGATGGCCCGCACGAGCTACCCGCACTCGGCGACGAGTCAGTTCTACATCAACGTCGCGAACAACGACTTCCTGAATGCCGACCGCGCGCAGGACGGCAACGGCTACGCCGTCTTCGGGCGCGTCGTCGAGGGCGAAGACGTCGTCGACAAGATCGCCGCCGTCAAGACCACCGTTCGCCGCGGCATGGGCGACGTTCCGGTCAAACCCGTCAAGATTCTCAAGGCCGAAATCCTGAAATAAGCCTTCTTCGGGCCGTCTTCTTTCGGAAGGCGGCCCTTTTCGCATCCGGCAGCTTCGACTACACCGCGGGATCGCTCACGGGAAAAACCAACAAGTCTTTGCCTGCTTTGGCATGGACAAAACCACGCTCAAGATAGAAACGAGTGGCCCGTTCGTTGAGTGGATGCACAACCAAAGCCGCAACCCCAATGCTTCGAGCTAACTCGCGGGTCATTGCTACAGCGACTTTTAACAAAGAAGTGCCCACACCGCATCCGGCAAATTTTTTGTCCACCGCCAGACGACCCAGCAAAATCACGGGAACGGGATTCGGCATGTTTCGTCTGAATTTGGAGCGAAAATCTTCATGCTCCACGCTGTGAGCCGCCAGGCAAAAAAAGGCGGCCAACTCGCCGTCTGAGGTAGAAAGGACATACGTTCGGCTTCCTCCATGGATTTCGTTATAGAGGGCTTTTCGTACCAACCAACCATTCAGAGACTGCACCCCACAGTCAAAGGTTTGGAAGAGTACCGCGTCCGCCTGCCGAACAGGCCGCGGCGGAAGAAACGTGAAGTCAGACATCACCGCTCCCAAACAGGGACAAATTCTTCAAGTTTTCTACGCGCTTCAAGAACTTGGGGGTCCGTTTCGGGCTTCAAAACTTTTTCAAGAAAACCATCAAAAGCCTCAGCAGAGAGTCGGGTGACCCCACTTTCCTCGTTCAGCTCAATATTTAGGTTGCGGATGGCCTCAATCACCAGCGATGTCTTCGAACGTCCCGTCGAGTCTGCCAGCGATTCCAAAACAGAATTGTCGAAATCACTGATACGAAGATTTAACGTTGCCATAGTCAATTTGTACCGAAAATTGCGTTACATCAGCATACTATCATCTTAACGGGAGTTCTGCCAGCCCACAACACCGCTCGACGACGCTTGACCCATTGCAAGAGAATCCGTTCTCGCTCTTGCAGGCAACCTCGGGATTGCATTTGCCCGCAGATCAGATCTCGTCACATCAACATAACCAGCGGCGGCCGCCCGGAGGATTTCGTACCGGACAAAAGGCCGCGGCGCACAACGCACCGCGGCCTTTGTCGTTCGGAGGGTCGCGAAGCGCCCGACGGCGCTCCCGCAAGACTTACGCCTCCAACCCCTTTGGCGGACGGATCACGAGCGAAGGTTTCGTGAGGTTCGCGTCGGGGAGCGGCGCAATCGTCGCGCGGTCGCCGTACTTCTTGCGAAGTCCGTCGATCGGACCGAATTCGATCGCGCGCTGCGGGCAGGATTCCACGCAGATCGGCTGCAGGCCGTGATCGAGCCGGTCCGCACAGGCGTCGCACTTCGACATCTTGCGCGTCGCCGGATTGAGGACGGGCGCGCCGTAGGGACAGGCCTTGGCGCAGAGACCGCAGCCTACGCATTTCTTCGTGTCGATCACGACGAGACCGTCGGTGTCGCGCTTATGGTGCGCCTTCGTGGGACAGACCTTCACGCAGGCGGGATCGGCGCAGTGGTTGCACGAGATCGGGACGTAGTAGGCCTCCACGTCCTGGTGCCAGGCGCCCGTGGCGCGGTCCTGACGCCAACCGCCCGTCTGCATTTCGATCACTTTGCGGAAGTTGCGCCCCACCTCAAGATTGTGGGCGTCCTTGCACGCGACGACGCAGGTCTTGCAGCCCGTGCACTTCGTCAAGTCGATGTAAAAACCCAGTTGCTTCATTTTTTGTCCTCCCTTACGCCTCGGTCTTCAGCGCGGCCTTGCACACTTCCACAAGGTTCGAGTGTTGCGGATTGCCCTTCGCGAGCGGACTCGGACGGTGTCCCGTAAGCGTATTGATGTTGGCGCCGACGTCGACGAGACGGCCGTTCTTCTTCACGGGCTTGTACCAGGCGCCCTGCGGCACGGCGCAGACGCCCGGGATGATGCGCTTCGTGACGTGCACGGGCACTTCGATGATCCCGCGGTCGTTGAAGACTTCGCAGAGGTCGCCCTCCTTAAGACCGCGCGCCTTCGCGTCGATCTCGTTGAGGAGAAGAAGGTCGGGATGCGCTTCGCGCAGCCACGGCAGGTTGTGGAAGGTCGAGTGCGTACGGCCGTGACCGTGGTAGCCGAAGCACTGCAGCGGATACTTCTTGTCGAGTTCGTCCCCGGGCATGTCGAAGGTGCGCACGAACTTCGGCAAGGCCGAAATCACGTCGCCCTCGGGGAGCACCCATTCCTCGGCCAGCTTGGCAAGCCGTTCGGAATAGATTTCGATCTTGCCCGACGGCGTATCGAGCGGATGCTTTTCGGGATCCTCGCGGAAATCTCGGAACATGATCGGTTCCCACTTCACTTCGAAGAGCTGCGTGGGCCCCTGCTTCCAGAACGTCTCGAAGTCGGGGAGTTCGGGATTCACCTTGCGCGTCTCTTCATAGCACCAGCGGATCCACCCCTTCTGATCGCGCCCTTCGGTGTATTCCTTCTCGAGCCCGAGCTTCTTGGCGATGCCCAGGCAGATTTCCCAGGAAGGACGCTGTTCCCAGGCGGGATCCACGGCCTTGTGCATCGGATAGATGCAGGCGAGGTCGCCCATGGAGTCGCCGTTGCCGCAGACGTCGTCCGTTTCGGGACCGAGCGTGTCGGGAAGCAGAATGTCGGCGTAGCGCGCCGAGGGCGTCATCATGTTGTCGCAGACGACGATGAATTCGCACTTCGTGTCGTCGCGCAGCACCCGATCCGTCCAGTTGCTGTCGCCGTGCTGATTGATGAGGACGTTCCCGCCCGAATTCACGATCATCTTGATCGAATGACCGAGCTTTGCGCCCTTCTCGAGACCGCGCAGACCGTCGTGGATCTCGTCCATTTCCTCGCCGCGAAGAATCGCGTCCGTCCAGAGGAAAACCGGAATCGTGGCCTTGACGGGATTCGTTCCGACGGGAAGGTAGACGGGCTCCCAGTTCGTGCCGTCCTCTTCCATCCCGGTCGAGGTGCCCGGAAGCCCGACCTGGCCGGTCAGGATCGGAAGCATCGCGATGGCGCGGGCCGTCTGTTCGCCGTTGGCCTGACGCTGGGGGCCGAGCCCCTGCGCGATGAAGCAGGGCTTGGTCGTCCCGATTTCACGAGCAAGACGAACAATCGTTTCGACGGGGATGCCCGTGATGCTGGCGGCGCGTTCGGGAGTCTTGGGCGTCTTGTCGGGACCTTCGCCGAGAATGTAGGACTTGTAGTCGGACTTGGCGGGCGCCGATTTCGGCAGCGTCTTTTCGTCGTAGCCCACGCAGTACTTGTCGAGGAAGGCCTGATCGACCCAGTCGTTTCGGATGAGCTCGTAGGCGACGGCCTCGACGAGCGCCGCGTCGGTGCCCGGACGGATCGGAATCCATTCGTCCACCTTCCCCGCCACCGTATCGGAGCAGATCGGGTCGATCACGATCGTCCTGGGCTGTCCCTTCTCGAGGGCGCAGCGGAACTGGAAGCCCTTCGAACCGCCCGAGCCGCGCGTGACCGACGGATTGTTCCCGAAGGCGACGTAGAGCTTGGCGTTGGCGATCTCCTGAATGCCGGAGGCGGCCTTCTTGCCGTAGGTATAGGGGAAGGCGGCGGAAATTTGGGCGGACGAATAGGAACCGTAGTACTTGAGGTAGCCCCCCATCAGGTTCATGAGGCGCTGCCAGGCGCGGCGCGAGTTGACGAGCGACTGCTGACCCGAACAGTATTGCCAGTAGACGGATTCGTTGCCGTACTTTTCAACGATTTCCTTCCAGCGGCGCGCGATGATCTCGAAGGCCTCGTCCCAGGTGATGCGCTCGAACTTGGCGTCGCCGCGCTCTCCCACGCGCTTCATCGGATATTTGAGGCGATCGGGCGAGTAGAGGCGCTGGCGCATGCTGCGGCCCTTGAGGCAGGCGCGGATCTGGCGCGGCGAAAAGGGAACCGCCGGAACGACGCATGGAGGAGCGCAATGCATGGAGTGGAGAGTTGCCGTCATATTATACGACACGGCGGTCACGGCAGGATCCGGCGCTTCGAAAACGACAATGCCTTCCGGCGTATGGAAGACGACGGAAGGCATTCTCTTTCGGGACGATCCGGTCGGAGCGAGGATCCGAATGCCGAGTCACAAGCCTCAGAAACGGGTGTTGATCCCGGCGAAGAAGGTCGAGGCGTTCTTTCCCATCACCGTCGGAATGCCGGCCGTGGAGCCGCCGCCCCCGGAGAGGCTGTAGTCGGCACGGTCTTCATTCCAGACCGCGATCGCGCCCGTGTAGACGAAGGTCTTCTTCGAGAGCGGGTATTCGTAGCGCGTGCCCGCCGACAGGGCGTCGGCGTCTTCCGTCGTGCTGTTGCGCGCATAGGCGACGCTCGCCATCCAGCGCCCGCCCGCGACCGGAGCGGAGAAGCCCGCCTGCGAGACGAAGACGTTTTCGGACTGGAAGGCCGCCGGAACGGCGCCCGAAGATCGGTCGTTCCCCTTCTTCCAGGCGAAGTTGAGGGCGGGCTTGACGAACCCGAAGTCGTAGCTCACGGCGAAGTCGACCTGATAGTCGTTCCCCGAATAGTCGCGGCCCTCGGCGTCGCGGTTGAACTGCGCCTTGTGGATCCCGAAGGCGAGGACGCTCGTCAGGGCCCCGTCCGCGTAGCGGGCGGAACCGCCGTAGTAGTTGCCGCGCGTCGACGAGACGTCGCCCGAAGTCTTTTCCTTTTCGCCGAGACCGGCAAAAAGCGTGAAGACGAAGTTTCCGAGCTTGGGCGATTGATAGGAAACGGCGTTCACCGAACGCGACGTGAGGTCGGAGGCGGCGCCTCCGTTCACCCCGCGAGCCGTGGGCGAAGAGAAGGTGCCCATGGCGGAACCGAGCGAAAAGCCCGAGGGGTCCATCGAGGCGAGCGCAATGAAGGTGGGCGTGTACTGGTAGCCGAACGACACGCGTCCGAAGTCGCCCGCAAGGCCCACGTAGGCGTGACGCTGGAAGATGTAGTTTTCCGCGCCGGGACCGTCGGGGGTCGACGTTCCCCGGTCGACGAGAAGGCCCCCTTCGAGCGCGAAGAAGGCCTTGAGGCCGTCGGCGAGCTGTTCTTCGCCGCGAAGGCCGTAGCACGAGGGCGATGCGCCGCCCGAAGAAAGGCGCGTCGTCGTGCCGTCGCCGTTCGAATAGGCTTCCAAATAGGTGTCGAGAACGCCGTAGGCTTCAATGTCGGCGGCCGTCACGGCGGCGACCGAGAAAAGACAGGCGCCCGCCGCAGCGGACAGTCGGATCCAATGTTGCATGGAGGGTCTCTCTGAAAGTTGGGGCGGGCGGCGTGCGCCCGCGTCTTGTTGAGGAAAGACTTCATCCTACGGCATCGGAGACCGTTTTTGTACTCATCAGTTCTTTTCGAATCACCCTTCCTTCTTCCGGACGAAAAATAATGATCGCTCGCTTCGTTTTTATTCTGTGTAAAACATGAATAAACAAATCTGTTGCGAAGATGCGAAAAAGACAGGGCTCTCCGGTACCAAATATTTTCGATACCAATAAGTACATTGGTACTCTTTAGTACGAAAATAAAGGAAAAGCACCGCAAAAACGCCCCTCTTCCCGAAGGAAGGAGGGCGTTCGAAAAAGCGGGATCGGGTTCTCAGGGAGCGCAGACCGCAGACGGAACCGCCGGTGCGGACGGCGCCTCCTTTCCTTCGTCCGCGGGGAAGATTTCGTCGAGCGGTCGGCTGATCGCCTCGCCCGAGCGCACGGCGCGGTACCAGTCGCAGAGCATTCCTTCGTCCCGGCGGGTCGCTTCGCGCTTCGGGAGCACGAGTCGGTTCGTCTGATCGACGAGAAGCGCGTGAAGAGCGTCCTTCAGACTCTTTTTCGAAGGATCGCACAAAAGCACCCAATGGCCGCCCCGCTTTTTGTCCTGATTGACTTCCGCGCAGTAGCCGACCGAAGCGAGCGCGTGAAGAATCCGTTCGGCCGCTTCCGGATAGCTGTCGACTTCGCTGCAGAGCGTTTCGATGTCGACGGACGGATTGCCGGCGCGGAGCGCGTCGAGGAGCACGCGAAGGAGCGCGACGCCCGTGAGGAAGTCGTTGCCGCGCTTGTAGCTGTCGGCGTAGCGCCCCGAGAAAAGGAGCGGAATCGTCGCGGTGATGGCGGCCCCCGAAAACACGAGGAGCCACGTGACGTAGAGCCACAACAGGAAGACGGGAAGCGCCACGAAGGCGCCGTAGACGTTCGAAAGCGTTCCCGCCGTCACGTAGGTTTCAAAACCGCTCTTGACGATCTGTCCCACGACCGCGACCGAAAGCCCCCCGATGAGCGCGTTCTGGGCGGGCACGCGGCAGTTCGGGACGAACTTGTAGAGAACGGCGTAGCCGAGGCCCTGCAGGAGCACCTGTCCCCAGAAGTAGAGGGTGTTGAAAAAGCCCGGCGCCTCGACCCCGCTCATGGCGATTTCGATCGCCTTCTTCGACATGGTGAGCGACAAAAAGATCGCCGCCGGCGCGAGCGTGAGCATCCCCCAGTAGATGAGCGCGCGCTGCGGCCAGGGGCGAAGGCGCCGCACCTTGAAGATGCTGTTGATCGTGACGAAGAACTTGTCGATCAAAAGGAGCGCCGTCACGGCCAAGCCCGCCAGACCGAAGATCCCGAGGCCCGAAGCCTGCGTCATGAAGACCTTCAGGTAGTGAACGATCTGCTCGCTGTACTGCGGGGGCAGAAAACTCTCGAGAATCATCGCCTCGAGCGCCGCGCGCGACGAGGCAAAGCTCGGAAACGCCGCAAAGACCGCGAGACTCACGGCCAGAAGCGGAATGAGGGAGAGAAGCGTCGTCAGCGTCATCGAGGACGCCACTTCCTGAATCTGCGTGTCCTTGAGACGCGCAAAAAAGAACCCCGTCAGGTTTTTGAGCGTGGTCCAGAGAGAGTGGCGCCTGAGCGTTCGGGAAAGAGCGGCGAAGTTCATGCGAGAAAAAATCCGATTCGGTCTTCCGACATTCTAAGAAGAGCCGCCCGCGACCGCCGTAAAGGATGCGGCGAAAATCGTCGCCGCGGGTTTCTTCGGAGGGTGCGGATCAGAGGAAGCGCCCCGTGCGGCTCTCGGTCGTGTTGCGGACCGCTTCGGGCGTGCCGCAGGCGACGATCCGTCCGCCCTCTTCTCCCCCGCCCGGCCCGAGGTCCACGACGTAGTCGGCCGAGCGGATCACGTCGAGGTCGTGCTCGATCACGACGACGGTCGCGCCGGCGGCGAGAAGCCGTTCAAAGACGCCGACCAAGGTCTTCACGTCCTCGGGATGAAGCCCGATCGTCGGCTCGTCGAAGACGAACACGGCGTCCGACTGCCCGCGCCCCATCTCGGAAGCGAGCTTGAGGCGCTGCGCCTCCCCGCCCGAGAGCGCGGGAGTCGCTTCGCCCAAAGTCAGGTAGCCGAGCCCGAGGTCGTCCAAAATCTTGAGGCGCGCCGCCACGGTCTTTTCGTCGCGGCAAAAGCGCACGGCCTCGTGCACGTCGGAGGCCATGAGCTCGGGGAGCGTACGGCGCTCTCCCTCTTTGTTTTCAAAGAAGATCGTTTCGGCTTCCTTCGCGTAGCGGCTTCCGCGACAGGCGGGACACGGAATTTCGACGTCGGGCAGGAACTGCACGTCGAGCGTCACGACGCCCGTGCCGTCGCACTCGGGACAGCGAAGCGACCCCGTGTTGTAGGAAAAGTCCCCCGCCTTTTTCCCGCGGGCCTTGGCGTCCTTCGTTTTGGCAAAGAGTTTTCGCCACTCGTCGTGAACGTTCGCATAGGTGGCGACGGTCGAGCGCACGTTGATACCGACGGGCGTCGCGTCGATGAGCTTCACGCGGCGCACGCCCTCGGCCTCGATGTTGCGGACGTGGGCGGGCATGGGCCTGCCTTCGGTGAGGGCTTCCAAGGCCGGCACGAGGCTCTCCAAAACGAGCGTCGTTTTCCCCGACCCCGAGACGCCCGTCACGACCGTAAGGCGTCCCTTGGGAATGTCGAGTGCGAGGGGCTTCACCGTGTGAATCGCCCCGGTCTCAATATGAATGCGGCCAAGATCAAAGAGGCGTTCGGGGGCGGCGCGATCCGTTCGGAAAAGCGGATGGTCCGTGAGATAGGGGGCGATTTTCGAGGCGGGATCCTTCCGCACGGCATCGAGTGGTCCCTCAGTCAAAATCCGGCCGCCTTCGGCGCCCGCTCCGGGTCCGAGCTCGATCAGATGGTCGACCTCCGACAGAAGCGAAGCGTCGTGGTCGACCAGGAGCACGGAATTGCCGTCCGAGACGAGGTCGCGGATCACGCCCGTGAGGCCCTTCAGATTCGCGGGATGCAGTCCGATCGACGGTTCGTCGAGGACGTAGAGGACGCCCGTCGTGCGGTTTCGCACGGCGCGCGCGAGCTGCATGCGCTGCCGCTCGCCCGTCGAGAGCGACGCGCTCGAACGGTCGAGCGTGAGGTAGGAAAGCCCCAGATCCATCAGACGCCCTGCGGTCGAGCGGAAGGATTCGACCAAATTTGAGGCCATCGGGCGCATGGGCCCGGGGAGCGTCTCGGGAAGGCGTTCGACCCAGAGGGAGAGGTCCTTCAAGGTCATGCGGCAGGCGGCGTCGAGCGTGATCCCCGCGACTTCCGGCGCGCGGGCCGCGGCGGAGAGTCGGGTGCCTTCGCAGTCGGGACAAGGGATCGCGCGAAGAAAGCGCTCGACTCTCTTCATCCCCTTTTCGTCCTTCACCTTCGAAAGCGCGTTTTCCACCGTGTAGACGGCGTTGAAAAAGGTGAAGTCGAGTTCGGTCGCGCCCTCCCCGTTTTTGGGACGGTAGAGAATGTGCTTTTTGACGGCGGGTCCTTCAAAGACGATTTTCCTCTCTTCGGGCGTGAGATTCCGGAAGGGCACGTCGGTGCGAACGCCCATGGCGCGGCAGACGTCCGTCATGAGGGACCACATGAGGCTGTTCCAGGGCGCGACCGCCCCTTCGTCGATCGTGAGGTTTTCGTCGGGCACGAGGGTCGAACGGTCCACCGTGCGCACGACCCCCGTTCCGCCGCAACGCGTGCAGGCGCCTCTTCCGTTGAAGGAGAGCTCTTCGGCGGAAGGCGCAAAGAAGTGCGCGCCGCACTCGGGACAGACGAGTTCCTTCCCCGCCGCGACGTCCGTCGCGGGCGGGACGCGGTGGCCGTTCGGACAGCGGTGCGAGGCGAGACGCGAGAAGATGAGGCGAAGGACGTTCAAAAGTTCCGTTCCCGTCCCGAAGGTGCTCCGGAGCCCGGGGACGCCCGGGCGCTGTCGGAGCGCGAGCGCCGCGGGGACGTAGAGAACCTCGTCCACCTCGGCGCGGGGCGCCTGCGTCATGCGACGCCGCGTATAGGTGGAGAGCGCTTCGAGATAACGGCGCGATCCTTCGGCGTAGAGAACGCCGAGCGCGAGGGACGACTTTCCCGAGCCCGAGACGCCCGCGACGCCCACGATTTTGTGAAGCGGAACGTCCACGTCGACGTTCTTGAGGTTGTGCACGCGCGCGCCGCGCACCTCGATGTGGTCCCGAAGCATGAATTTCTCCTTCGAAGCTTTCGGGAAAGTGTAGCGCCCAAAAGCGAGACGCGGGCTCGTCACCCGCGCCGTCCGAAGGAACAGAGAAACGGCGTCATTCGTCGTCCTTCACGAGGAAGGACGACTTGTCGTTGCCGCAGCCCGGACAGGTGAAGTGCTCGGGGAGTTCCGTAAAGGGGGTTCCCGGCGGAATGTCCCACTCTTCGCACCCCTCTTCGGGATCGTAGACCCACCAGCAGACCTTGCACTGCATCTTGGTGTCGGGACCGATGCGCTCTTGGTTGAGCCGGTCGAGCAGCCGGTCGACGCGCCCGGGCGGAATATCGTCGAAAGCCTTCGTCATCCGAGCGCTCCCCGGGCCCGGTCGGCCTCGACCACGTCCGAGAATTCGCGGCAGCGCGCGACCGTATCCTCGAGCTCTTCGGGGGTGGCCGGCACTTCCGCCGGAATGAGCCCGACGACGTAGGCGTCGAGCAGACCTTTGCCCGCGTGATTGAGAATCTGCGTGTGCCAGATCCCGCGCACCTTCGTGCTCATGATGCGGGAGTCCGCAAAGCCCGTGAGCCGAATGTCAATGTCGCCCAGACCGAGCACGCCCGCGAGATAGGCCTGGTCGCCCGGCGCGAGGGGCTGGCGCGTCATCTCCACCATATGGCCGGGCTTCGTGCTCCAGCGCGTCGTGTCGGTCTTCGAGAGCGCCTCGCGGAGTTCCTCGAGAATCGCGGGCGCTGCGAAAACGCCCTCGGGCGCCGACTCGGGAATCCTGAGCTCCGCTTCGCCGCGCGAGGCCATCGCCACGACGGACGGGGGTATGAGCGCGAGCACGAAGGACTGCGTTTCGCCCAACTGCACGCGCCAGAGAGCGGGGACGCCCGTTTCCTCCATCTTCACGAGTCCGCCGTACAGCACGATGCGGACTTCGCCCGTTCCCAAGGTCGCGATCAAAAAGGGAATCGTCGCGGGAGAAAAGGACGAAAAGTCCCACACGCGGTGAAGCGCCCTCGCCGCCTCCTCCGTTTTGTCTTCGCGGGCGCGCGCGGCTTCGTCGGAAACCTCCTTCAGAAAGCGAAGGGTTTCCTGCGCCGCAATTCTTTCCTCTTCCTGAGTGAGCCGTACGTCGGCCCAGGCCGAACTCGTCGTCAACGTAGCCATGGGGGCATTCCTTTTTCTTTTGTATCCGTGTTGCTTGCAAGCGCTCCGTCAGTCGCCGCAGGAGGGCGTCGAGACGGGCGCGATGGCGATGGTGCGCGCAGGGGCCTCGGTGCGGCGGGCGATTTCGCCCAACTGCCGGCAATAAGTCTCCCAGGGCTGCAGCGCTTCGACCGCTCCCAAGAAGACATTGTCCCGAAAAAGCGCCACGGCGGGAAAGCGCCGCAGGCCCCAGCGGGCGGCCAGCGCTCTCGACTCGACGAGGTCCGCAAAGCGCGCGTCCGCGAGCGCTCCGGAAAAGGCCTTCTTCAATTCGGGCGCGATCACGACGATGTCCATCGTCACGCGCTTGGCGTTGGGGTCTTCGGCAAAGACCGCCATCTTGAGGCCGGGCGCCGCGAGAAATTCATCGAGGTTCGCCTCGTTCAGGGAAAGAAATCCCTCTTTTCCGAAAAGTCTTTGGAAAAGCGGATTCGTCTTCGGATCGATCTTGGCGTCCTCGGTCGTGTAAGAGGTCATGTCATTCCTTCTTGTCGTGGTTCTGAAGCATCGCCTTCAAGTGCGGCGGGAGCCGATCGTCGGGATTGCCGAGATCCTCAAAGCCCTTTGTCAACATCGTCTCGTTTTCTTCGCCGAAGGCGGCGCACGAGACGGCGCAAAGCGCCGCTTCGACGCGCCGGGCCTCCTCTTCGGGAACGACCCGCAGAGCGGATCCCCGAAAAACGAGCACCCAGTCGCCCGCGCGGACCGCATCGAGCAAAGAGAGATCCGTCTCATGCACGACGCCCGCGCGCTCGGTCTTCCCCCAGAGTCCCGTTTCCGTTTCGCGGATGGAAACAATTTTTTCCGGCACGGCAATGCACATTATCGGCCTCCCTGCGGAAAGAAGCGCACGTCGCCCGTGCGGCAGGCCTCCTCTTCGGAGGGACGTTCGGATTCGTAGAGGTTGAGCCCGAGCGAGTCCGTGGAGAGCGACTCGACCTTTTCGCCCGCCGGGCGCTTTTCGAGCGCAATCCCCCAGCGGGCGAGCTCCGCGGCGGCGAGCGCCACGGCCTCGGGGACGCGCACGCGGATCTTCTTCGTGAGGCTTCCGCCGTAGTCGTTCAATTCGTCGGGCTGAATGCCGATCACGACGATCTCTTCGGGGAGATTCCCCTGAAGCTGCGCCACGGCGAGGAGATCGTTCATTCCCGTCTGATGGGGAGAAATCTTGGTCGAGGTCCAGATTTTCACTTCGTCGCCGCGCAGAACGTGAAGCGTCCCCGGCTCTTCATGAAAGTCGCAGCAGTCGAAAACGAGGAGCCGCTCGGCTTCTTCAATGTCGTTGAGGAGATAAGCTCCCAGGGTTCCTCCGTCCCGGACGGACACGTCCGGATGATCCGCATAGGTCTCATGAAAGGCCTCGACCGCACGAACGCCAAAGCCTTCGTCGGCCCAGAGAATGTTCCCGATTCCGAGAACGAGCGTCGTCTTCACCGTTTTTCCTCCCTGCGGCAGGCTCGAAGAAGGCTTCTTCGCATGCTTGCGCCCGTCGCGCGTTTTTTAATCATGCGCAGTTTTGTCCGCTTCGACAAGTGGTCCGACGGACTAGTTCCTCTCCCGATCGTCCGCAGGAAGTAAGCCGAAAGAGGACTTCCCGCCCGAACGGCGAAAAAAGCAAAACCTCAGCGCTGCAGAAAGGCACGTGGGCCACGGCCTCCATCGTGCGGGTTTCGTGCGAGAGCGCCTCAAGTTTCGAGCGCGCGGCTCCGAAGGGCATCGGCAACCCGATCGGTCCCGCATGCACCGTCGCATTCGCGCGGAAGGCCGCATGCAGGGCATCCGTTTCGTCTGCGCAACAGGCTTCGTCGCCCGACCGACCGTGATGAAACGCTTAAGCGCCCCGACGCCCGCTTCAAAGGAAATCATCGCGGCCGATCTTTATTCCGGAATGTCCACGTTGCGGTACCGACCCTTGACGCGCAGACCCACGTCCCAGACGACGCCGCGATCGGACGTCTTCTTGTTGGCGCCGAGAATCTCCGCGCCCGGATGGCGCTCGAGCGCACGCGCCTTGACTTTCTCGGGAATCGCCGCCGCGTCGACGTCGACCTTGGAGCGGATGAGGCGACCCGCTTCGGTGTACGCCGCCTCGATTTCGCGCCGTCCGTCACGGGCGTCGACCTCATAGGCGCGGTCGTCTTCGTCCCAGTCCCACTCAAGAGACGTCGCCTGCGGGAAGGCCGCCGCAAACGCCTCGCGCACGGGAGCGGGCACGGCCGAAGCGGGCAGATCCCCCGCATGGGCGGCGGGGAAGGCCGCGGCAACAGTGAGAAGCATCGGAAGAATGATCGTTTTTCGCATGAACTGCCTCCTATCTTTTACCCATATTGACACATCCGTCCTTGCAAATCACGACTTTTTTTTTTCAGAAGTTAAAGACGGGAACTCTCCTCTCCTTCACGCGTTTTCAAAGTTTCTCTTCCTCTTCGCCGTGACGCTTCGTCCGCGGTCATGACGACAAATGCCGCGCGTACCGCTTGGGTCGAACACCGAAAGGCAGGCCGCGGAATCGAATGGGATTCGTGAGAGTTTTCCTCTGAATCGAATGGATCCTGATAGAATCCAATGGATTCTCATGCCTTTCTAATGATTACTAACATCCTTCCAATGTAATCTAATGGCTCTTGAGTGAAGCTCAATCTGACCGACAGTACCGTGGTCTTCGACAGGGAGACGATCCTTCTCCTTCTGGAAGTCGAAGAATTCAAAGGCAGTTGGAAGGCCTACGCAAGCCTGGCCCCGGTTCGCTTGACGGAACTGCAACGCATCGCGACGATCGAAAGTATCAACCGGGGAGTGTGTAATTTTGGCTCTTCGTGGGTATGTGTGGGTTGAACCGCCTCTTCAGATACCCTCGGGGCGGTTTGGCAACGGGATGCGAACGTTGGAGCAGATCAGCTGAATGAAGGCGAACATGCTCTCAAGATTTCGGAAACCGTAGGCTCGGCGGATGAGGAGCTTGATTTTGTTGTTGATGGCTTCCAGACGCGCATTACTCAGGCCGTTTTGGATGGTATTGAAGATATTGTCCCTGTGCCGCTTGATCTTGTGCGCCAACTCCCGGATGACTTCAATGCGTGAGTGCGATGCCCTCCAGTACCAACGTTTCAGCATGACACCGACATCCTGCGAAGGCAATTTCAGAATGAGCCGCAACTCCTCTTTGAGCTTGTAGGCCTTGAAGAGTTGCGGGTGTGATTCAGCTGACGGAAACGGCCGGCTTTCCCGAGCTCTCACGACGTTGCTGATGCTTCGCGCTGGCTACGGCTACGCGCCCTATAGTTCTCTTGAAAGCATCATCGAAGCGTCAAAACAGAACTACCACCTCGCCCTTCGCACCACGCAAAACACCTTGCAAAGCGAAGCTCCGAACAGGAACGTCTGGCTCTCGTATTTTTCTCGATCGTTGGTCCGACAAGTCCGCAATCTGAGGCGAAAAGTGGAACACGAACATCTCCTGCGGACCATGCCGGAAATCTCGATGCGCGTGATCGAATTGATCAACAGGAGCGGGCCGGTCAGCATTGCCGGTGCCGAAGAGGCTCTTAGGGTGAACAAGTACACGTTGCGCAGCCACTTCAGACGCCTGGTGCAGGAAGGTTATTTGATTCAACTCGGCCGCGGAAGAGCCACGAAGTACGCTCTGGCGTCTCCCTGACGAAAAACGGGAGAACGCGGCCGCCGACGATCGGTCCGTACCGGACCAACGGCAAAGGCCCGCCGAACCGAACGGTCCGACGGGCCTTTTCAAGGAGAAAGGTTCAAAGAATCATCCTCAGTGGTGGGTTTCCTTGAACATGCGCAAACCCGTGGTCATCGACGAAATCGTCGTGGCGCCGCCCATCACGTCCTCGCGGAAGGACATGTAGAGGTGCGCGAACGTGAAGATGATGAAGAAGTACATCGTCACGTGATGCGTCGTACGCACGGCCTGCGCGTCGCCAAAGAGCGTGAAGACCCAGCCGAACCAGGCCATCCAGCCCGTATCCCATCCCCAGGCCTGCGCGTAGAGCGCGAGACCCGTGATGATGATGACGATGCTGCCGAGGAAGAAGAACCCGAACATCGCGAGCTGCGCCAGGGGATTGTGCCCGGCGTACTCGGGGCTCGAGCGCTTCATGAAGAGGTAGTAGGCGGCCTGCGTGAAGACGCCCTTCCACCACTTGAAGGACCACAGAGGCGGCAGGAAGATCATGCGAGCATAGCGGTTCCCGACCACCGCCCAGTAGAGGCGGTAGATGAAGAGCGCCGTGAACGCGAGACCCGCGGCGAAGTGCGCGAGGCGCACGTAGCCGAAGTCGTACGTGATCCAGGTGTCGCCGAGGTTCGACGTCGGCGGTTCGCCGATGAGGAAGCCCGTGACGATCATGACGGCCATGAGAAAGGCCATCACCCAGTGCCAGACGCGCACCGGCGCCTCCCACACGTAGAGGGGCTCGGTACCGCCCGAGGGGTCGACCTCGAAGGTGACGGGATCGATTTTCATAAATCACCCTCCTTTAACGGACGCGAACGCTGCAGAGTTCTTCGCCGTCAGGATTGTAGAGATGCGTGGCGCAGGCAAGGCACGGGTCGAAGCTGTGGATCGTGCGCAGGATTTCGAGCGGACGTTCCGGATCCGCGACCGGCGTGCCCATGAGCGACGTTTCGAAAGCGCCCTGCTGTCCGTCTTCGGAGCGCGGACTCGCGTTCCACGTCGTCGGGACGATGGCCTGCCAGTTCGCTAGACGCGTGTCCTTGATGACGCACCAGTGACCGAGCGCGCCGCGCGGCGCTTCGCAGAAGCCCACACCCTTGCATTCCTTGGGCCAGGTCTTCGGGTCCCAGAACTCCATGTTCGCCGCGGCTTCGTCGCCCGCCTTGATGTTGGCGGTGAGGTCGTCGACGTACTGCACCATCTTGTGCGCCGTCCACTGGCATTCGAGCGCGCGCGCCGCATGGCGGCCGAGCGTCGAGAAGACGGCTTCGAGCGGAAGGTTGAGTTCCTTGAGGAGCGCCAGAGCCGGTTCCTTGAAGTGCTTGACGTCCTTCGCGACCGAGAGGACGAGGCGGGCGAGCGGACCCACTTCCATCATGTGTCCCTTCCAGCGCGGCGACTTGATCCAGGAATATTTGCCGGCGTCGCCGAGCCACGCGAACTTCGTCTTCGTGCCGTCGGAGCCCGGCGGGAGCGAATAGGCCTGTTCGGTGACGCCGTCCCAGGGATGAAGCCCCTTCTTTCCTTCGGGATACTTGTACCAGGAGTGGTCGACGAATTCCTGAATTTCTTCGGGATCGCGCAGATTGACGGGGTGCACTTCGTCGAGCTTGCCGTCGATGATGGCGCCCGAGGGCATCTGCAGGGACTTTTCCGACCAGTCGTTGGCGATTTCCGGGAAGTCGCCGTAGCAGAGGACGTTCTTCGAGACGATGCCGCCGCCGTACTTGAACCATTCCGGATAGAAGGAGGCGATGGCCTTGATGTCCGGGAGGTACACGTTTTCGACGAAGGCGACCGAGTCGCGGGCGATGTCGCGCATGTAGTTGAGCGTGACTTCGTTCACCATCGTGCCCGCGGCGCCCGTGTCGTGCATGTTGATCGGGCAGGCGACCCCGCCCACGAGGTAGTTCGGGTGCGGGTTCTTGCCGCCCAGGATCGTGTGGATCTTGATGATCTCGCGCTGGAAGTCCAGGGCTTCCAGATAATGCGTCACGGCAAGGAGGTTCACTTCCGCGGGAAGCTTCATCGCGGGGTGGCCCCAGTAGCCGTTGGCGAAAATGCCGAGCTGACCCGAAGCGACGAACTTCTTCAGACGGTTCTGCACGTCGCGGAAGTATCCCGGCGAAGAGAGCGGATGATGCGGGCTGATCTTCTGCTGCAGCTCGGAGACGGCGCGCGGATCGGCCGAGAGGGCGCTCACGACGTCCACCCAGTCGAGGGCCGAAAGCTGATAGAAGTGCACGATGTGGTCGTGCGTGTAGAGCGTCGCGTTCATCAGGTTGCGGATGATGTTCGCGTTCTTCGGGATCTTGATCCCGATCGCGTCTTCGACGCTTCGCACGGCGGCGAGGGCGTGAATGCCCGTGCAGACGCCGCAGATGCGTTCGACGAACGCCCAGGCGTCGCGCGGATCGCGCCCCTTCAGAATCACTTCGAGACCGCGCCACATGGTGCCCGTGCTCTGCGCGTCGCGAATCACGTTGTCTTCCCCGAGCACGGCCTGCACGCGAAGGTGGCCTTCGATGCGGGTGACGGGGTCCACGACGATACGGCGGTTTTCACTCATTCTTTCCTCCCGATTTCCTTATTGCTCTTGCCGACGCGGGCCTGCGCGACGGCGGAGAGCGCCGCGTGCGCGATGACGGCGGCGCCGACGACGCCCGCCGTGGCGAGACCGACCTTGTCGGCCGTCGCTTCGATGCCGCCCCAGCCCGGAGGCAGAATCGTCGTTTCGTGTTCGTAGAACGAACCCTTGTCGAAGAAGTTCGGCTCCGAGCAACCGATGCAGCCGTGACCGGACTGCACGGGCCAGGAGAGACCCTCGTTCCAGCGGATGGTCGAGCAGGCGTTATAGGTCGTCGGGCCCTTGCAGCCGACCTTGTAGAGGCAGTAGCCGAGCTTCGCGCCGATGTCGTCGAAGGTCTCGACGAACTGGCCGGCGTCGAAGTGGGCGCGGCGATAGCACTTGTCGTGGATGCGCTGGCCGTAGAACATCTTCGGACGGCCGAGACGGTCGAGCGGCGGGATGCGGTCGTAGGTGAGGATGTAGGTGATGACGCCCGTCATCACCTCCGGAATCGGCGGGCAGCCCGGAACGAGCACGATGGGCTTGTCCTTGATGATTTCCGTGATCGGGACGGACTTCGTGGGATTGGGCTTGGCGGCCTGCACGCAGCCCCAGGCGGCGCAGGAGCCCCAGCCGATGACGGCCTTGGCGCCCTTGGCGACGTGCTGAATCTTCTGCAGGAAGGTTTCCCCGCCAGGAATGCAGTTGATGCCGTCTTCGTTCAGGGGCACGTTCCCTTCGACGGCGAGGATGTAGTTGCCGTTGAACTTCTGGATGGTGTCTTCGAGAGCGGCTTCGGCCTGATGGCCGGCTGCGGCCATGATCGTGTCGTCGTAGTCGAGCGAGATCATGGAGAGAACGAGGTCCTTCGCCACCGGATGGTAGGAGCGGATGAAGGACTCGGTGCAGCACGTGCATTCGAGACCGTGGAGCCAAATCACGGGCGTACGGGGTTTCGTCTGCATGGCTTCGGCAATTTCTTCGGCGCCGGCGCTGCCGAGTCCGAGACTCGCGGCCGTGAGCGAACAAAACTGCAGGAAGCTGCGTCGGCTGACGCCTTGACGCCGCAGTGCCTGATATTGCGTTTCAAACATGGAGGTTCTCCTCTCGGGGTTTTTCGCCGTCTTCACCGCAAAAGGCGGGGACGACGACTTTCATTGTCAAGTCTAGGAGCCGAGCGGAAAATAGGAAAGTCTCCGATGGACTTAGAACGGTGCGAAGAACAGGGTTTTTCAAGCGTAACCACGACTATGTCCTGTTAGTCCCTTCGGAGAATTTCCTACAGGAAACCATCTCGGAGAGTAAGAAGAGAGACGATTCCTCGACGCCTCACGACACACTTTGCCGTCGATCTGCGCCGCAACCCGCAATTTTTCCGCCGCGGGAGTGCGGGTTACCCGGCTTTCGAAGCCGACGCGCAAGCGGACGAGGAACCAGACCTTCTTTCGGCCAATACCCCCCTCTCCTTTGGAAATAGAAAGGAGTTTTTATCCGCGAAGAATCCCCTCCACGGACGGATGGGCAAAGTCCGGAAAATCGCGCTAGGCTTCTTTCATACGACACAACGAGAAATAAGGATGACCGAAGGAACCGTTTTTCCGCAGAATCCCGAAACCGCATTTCAGCGCGGATTCGAGCGCATCGCCCGAACCCGCATGGCGGGACTTCCGCTTTTGAACCCCAACCTTTCAGTGCGCGCACTGGGCTTTGAGCGCACGGGTCCGCTTTGGCTCGGCGCTCTCGTGACCCCCTGGTCGATCTTCGCCGTCCTCGCTGCGGCCGACGAAGAGGCGCTCGAGGATCTGTGCGCTCGTCCGGGCGAAACCGTCACGGTGACGCTCCCCGCGGGAGACTTCTCTTTTCTCGGCGCCGACGAGCCCGAAATCGGACGCTATCTCACGCTCTCGCTCGTGAGCCCCGTCTTCGAGATCCCGCGCCAGGACGCGGCGCAGGGCATCGCGCTCGAAGCGCTGAGACTTCTGCGCGAAGGCCTGCCCGAGATCCCCGAAGAAACCGGTACGCCTCTCAAACGCGTGATCCCCATCGAGGACGCACGCGAAGCGGCGGCCAAGGCTGCCCAACCGCAGTCGCGCCGCGCCTTTTTGACCCGTTACTTCCGATGACTACCGCTACCCCCGGCCTCCCCGTCATTCGGCTCGCCCTTGCGGGCGACGCCCTGACGCTCACGAACGAACGCGTGCAAAAGCCCCTCTCGGCGGCGCTCCTCTTGCGCGGAAAGACGCTTTCGCTTTCGCTCGACATTTTGCGGATGCTTTTGACGCTCTGCCCCGAAGCGCACGCGGCGGCGCTTACCGCCGCGGTCCGCACCGCGGGTCTGAAGCACGCGCCCGACCCCGGGGAAATCGTCCGGCGGGCGCTCGTCGAAGCCGTGAGCGAAACCGTGCGCACGGCCGTCTACGACATCCCGCGGCGTCACAGGGCGCTTCGTCCCGCGCTCGAGGCGGCGCGCAAACTTCGGGCGACCCATGCGCGGGCGCTCGCCGACCACCTCTCCGACGCTTCGGAAGCGGCTTTTCGGGAAGCGGTCCGAGCCGCGCTCGACGAGGCATGTCTCTCGGACGTGACGGCGCTCTTTGACGACTTCGCGCGGCTTCCCGCGGCGGACCCGAAGGCGCTGCTCACGGTCGAGACACTTGCGCACGACGAACTCGTCCGACTCGGGCGGGCGTTGCTCGAAGGAAAACTCGAAGCGCCCCGGGCGGGCGTGCCCGGCGCCTTCGCGCGGGAATGCGCGCGGGAGGGACTCGCCCCCGTCTTCCGGCCGAAGGACCTCTTTGCCGCGCGTCTTACTGAAGTTCGGCGTTGGCTCGACGGGAAGGAGACGCGCCTCGGGATGCTTCGCACCCTGGCGCTTCCCGAAACTGCGCCCGGACACGGAGCCGCCGTCGCGGGACTCGAAACCGCGCGCGGCGTGCTCTTTGCCGCCGTCGAAACGGACGAAAACCGCATCGTTCGGGCGGGCTTTCTGGCGCCCACCGAATGGTCGATGCGCGCCGACGGACTGGCGCTTGTCTGGGCGAAGCACTTTCTCGCGGACCGCGGAGAAGATCCGCGTCTCAGAGAGCGGGTCGAAACGCTCTTTGCGGCGTTTGACCCCTGTACCGACCTCGTCTGGGAGGACCGTCATGCATGAACTCTCGCTGTGCGAAGGAATCGTCTCCGCCGTCGAGCGTACGGCCGAGCGCCACGGCGTCGATCGGGTCGCCTCCGTGCGCGTCGCCGTGGGACGACTCGCGGGCGTCGACATTCCGAGTCTCGAATTCGCCTGGCGCTCCGTCACGATGACGGGCCCGCTCACGGGAGCGAAGCTCGTCATCGAGCGACCCGAAGGCACGGCCTACTGCACGGACTGCGGCGAAACCGTGCCGCTCGGGAGATTCGGCGACGCCTGTCCCAAATGCGGAGGTTTTCGGCTGATCCCCAACGGCGGAACCGAACTCAAGGTGCTCGACTTTGTACCGGCCGAAGACGAAGCCGAAAGAAGCGAGCCCGAAACGAACTGACTTTTGAGAAGGAAACAACACCATGTGCACGACCTGCGGCTGCGGCCACACGCACGATCATCACCATGATCACGATCACCAACACGGGCACGATCATCCTCACGACCACCCGCACGACGACGTGAAGCCCCGCCGCGCGCACGACGCCGACTTCGGCGCGGACCGCGCCATCGCGGTGGAAGAAGACATTCTGGCGCGAAACGACGAAGTCGCCCGCCGCAACCGCGCGTACTTCAAGGCGCACGGGATCTTTGCGCTCAACTTCGTTTCGAGCCCCGGGTCGGGGAAGACCGAATTCCTTGCGGCGACGATCCGCAAACTCGGCGGACGCGCCAAGCTCGCCGTGATCGAAGGCGACCAACAGACGGAAAACGACGCCGAACGCATCCGCGCGACGGGCGCGAAGGCGCTCCAGATCCAGACGGGCGAAGGCTGCCACCTCGACGCCTCGATGATCGAGCGGGCGCTTGGCGAACTCCGGCCCGAAGACGGGTCGCTTCTCTTCATCGAAAACGTCGGGAATCTCGTCTGTCCCGCAGCCTTCGACCTCGGCGAGGCGCACAAGGTCGTGATCCTCTCGGTGACGGAAGGAGAGGACAAGCCCCTCAAGTACCCCGACATGTTCCGCGCGTCCGACATCATGATCCTCAACAAGATCGACCTCCTCCCCTACGTTCCCTTCAACGCGGAGAAGTGTGAGGAATACGCGCGGCGCGTGAATCCGGACATCCGGATTCTGCGCGTCTCGGCGCTCACGGGCGAGGGACTTGACGCCTGGCTCGTCGGGCTTGCGGAAATGGCGGCCCTCGACTGAGGTCGCCGCCCTCAAGACCAAGGAGGAATCATCATGACGACGGCAAGGCTCTTTCGCGTGACGGGGCTCGTGCAGGGCGTGGGTTTTCGCCCGACGGTGCACCGCATCGCCCGCGAACTCGCGCTCGCTGGCGAAGTCTTCAACGACGCCGAAGGCGTGGGCGTGATTCTCGAAGGCCCCGAAGAAGCGGTTCTGCGCTTTCCCGAGGTCCTTCGCGCGCAAAAGCCGCCTCTCGCGCGCATCGACGACGTCGTCATGACGGAGGTCCCGGCGACGGGTCGCACCGAATTCACGATCACGAAGACGAAGGGCGGCCGCGTGCGCACGGGAATCACCGCGGACGCGGCGACCTGCGCGGCGTGTCTTGAAGACCTCTTCGACCCGGCGAACCGCCGGTACCGCTACGCCTTCACGAACTGCACCCACTGCGGCCCGCGCTTCACGATTACGAAGCGCCTCCCCTACGACCGTCCGCAGACGACGATGGCGCCCTTTGCGATGTGTCCCGACTGTCTGACGGAGTACGAAGATCCGCTTGACCGGCGCTTTCACGCGCAGCCCAACGCCTGCCCCGTCTGCGGACCGAAGCTCGAACTCACCCTGCCCGACCGCACGCCTCTCCCGGGCGATCCCGTGCGCGAAGCCGTGCGGGCGATTCGGGACGGGAAGATTCTGGCGGTGAAGGGCCTCGGCGGCTTTCATCTCGCCTGCGACGCGCGAAACCCCGAAGCGGTCGCAAGACTCCGCGCGCGAAAGCGCCGAGACGAAAAGGCCTTCGCCCTCATGGCGCAGTCGGTCGCATCGGCCCGCCGCATTGCGCTCGTGACGCCCGAAGAGAAGGAACTCCTTGAGAGCGTCGCGCGTCCGATCGTGCTTCTCCGAAAGCGTCCGGGCGCGGAACTGGCAGGCATCGCCCCGGGCCTCGCGGACGTGGGCGTAATGCTCCCCTACACGCCGCTTCACTGGCTCCTCTTTCACACGCTCGCGGGAGAACCCTCCGGAACGGCCTGGTGTTCGGAAGCCTCCGACGCGCTTCTCGTCATGACGAGCGCGAATCCGAGCGGCGAACCGCTCGTGATCGACAACGACGAAGCCTACGATCGGCTCGGGGACCTCGCGGACCTCTTTTTGCTTCACAACCGAGACATTCTGATCCGCTGCGACGACTCGGTCGTGCGGCGCGTCGCGGGAAAGACGCTCTTCGTGCGCCGCGCCCGCGGCTACGTCCCCGATCCGATCGCGCTCCCGCGCGCGATGCCCTCGACTGCGGCGACGGGCCCCTACCTCAAGAACACGGCGGCCCTCATCCGCGAGAAGGAACTCTATCTCACGCAGCACAACGGCGACCTCGAAGGGACGGGCACGCGCCGGGCGCTCGAGGATTCGATCGACCACCTCGCGGGTCTCTACGAAATCACGCCCCTTCTCTACGCGTCCGACACGCATCCGGACTTTCCGTCGACGACGCTCGCCGAAACGCGTGCGAAGCGCGACGGGGTTGCGCACTTTCTCGTTCAGCACCACGCCGCGCACGTCGCGGCCGTGATGGCGGAATCGGGCGCGTCGGAGGGCGTCGGGCTCGCACTCGACGGCACGGGCCTGGGCGACGACCAAACGATCTGGGGCGGCGAACTTCTGCGCGTGACGCCCCGGGGCTGGACGCGGCTCGGGCACCTGAAGCCCCTCCCCTTGCCGGGAGGCGACGCCGCGGCGCGCGAACCCCGCCGAGTGGCGGCCGCCGTTCTGACGCTTCTCGGACGCGAAGCCGAAATTCCCGTACGATGGCCGGACCTGCCGGGCGCCGCGCTTTTCGGACGGCTCGTACACTCGGAACTCTGCCCCGAGGCTTCGTCAACGGGCCGGCTCTTCGATGCGGCCTCGGCCCTTCTCGGGCTCGTCGCCGTGCAGCACGACGAAGCGCGCGCCGCGATGCTTCTCGAAGCGGAAGCCGAAAAAGCGGACGAAGCGCCCCTTTGGGACGATGCCGTGCGCGTCGAGGACGGCGTCCTCGATCCGCTGCCGATTTTTGAAAGGCTCCTCGCCGAACCCGACCGGGCCCGCGCCGCGGCCGGGTTCATCCGCACGCTCGCGCGCGGCTTTGCCGGTCTCGTACGCGCTTCGGGCGTGACGGGACGGGTGGCCGTGACGGGCGGATGCGTGATCGACCGCCCCTTCACCGAGGCGCTTCTTGCGGACCTCGCGGCCGTCGGAGTCGAGGGCGTTCTCCCCCTGAAGGCGCCGCCGGGCGACGGAGGCGTCGCCGCGGGCGAAGCGTGGCTCGCGGCCCTGGCGCAGGAAGCCGGAGTCGTCCCGGGACCGGTGAACCATTGAATGAAAACGACCGGGCGTCCCGCACAATGGACGGCGGCGCCCGCATAAACCTGAGAAGGAAACGGAACATGTGCTTGGCCGTGCCCGCACGGATCGTGCGTATGGATTCGCCCGTCGAAGCGCTCTGCGACTTCGGCGGCGTCAAGAAGACGGTGGACGTGACGCTCATCGAAGCCCCGAAGGTCGGGGATTGGGTGATCGTGCACGTCGGGTTCGCGCTCGAGAAAATCGACGAGGAAAAGGCGCGCGAGACGCTTGCCCTTCTCGCCCGGGCCGCGAACCTTTCCGAAGACCCCGAAGCGGAGGCTGCGTCATGAAGTGGGTCGACGACTTTCGCGTACCCGAAGAGGTGCGCGCTCTTGCCGACGCGGTCCGCGCCGAAGCGGATCCCGCGCGTCAGTATCGATTCATGGAGTTTTGCGGCGGCCACACGCACGTTCTTTCGCGCTGGGGCCTGACGGGGCTTCTTCCGGAAAACGTGCGGATGATTCACGGACCGGGGTGCCCGGTGTGCGTGCTCCCCGTCGGGCGCATCGAAATGGCGGCGGAATTGGCGCTTGAGAAAAAGGCGGTCGTCTGCACCTACGCGGACACGCTGCGCGTTCCCGCCAAAAAGGGGCGCTCGCTTCTCGCCGTCAAGGCCGAGGGCGGCGACGTGCGGCCCGTCTACTCTCCCGTCGACGCACTCAAGATCGCGCGCGACAACCCCGAGCGCGAAGTCGTCTTCTTTGCGATCGGCTTTGAGACGACGACGCCGCCGACCGCCGTGGCGCTTCTGCGCGCCAAGGAAGAAGGCCTCAAAAACTTCACGGTGCTCTCTTCGCACGTCCTCACGCCGCCCGCCATGCGGCACATCCTCACGACGGCCCCCGAGCGCCCCGACGCGCCGAAGCTCGACGGCCTCGTCGGACCCGCGCACGTCTCCGTCGTGACGGGCTGGGGCGTCTACCGGCCCTTCGCCGAAGAATTCCGCATGCCCGTCGTCGTGGCGGGGTTCGAGCCCGCCGACATGATGCTCGCGATCCGCATGCTGGTCTCGCAGGTGAACGACGGCCGCGCCGAAGTCGAAAACGAATTCACCCGAGCCGTCACGGAAGAAGGCAACCGCACGGCGCAGGTTTTGACGGACAAGGTCTTCACGCTTCGCGAAGCGTTCGAATGGCGGGGACTCGGAGTCGTACCGCATTCGGCGCTGAAACTTCGCGACGAATGGGCGGACTTCGACGCCGAGAAGCGCTTTTCGCTTCGAGAGCGGCGGATTGCCGACCACAAGGACTGCGCCTGCGGAGCGATTCTGCGCGGCGAAAAGAGTCCGGGCGAATGCCCCCTCTTCGGCACCGTCTGTACGCCCGCCCATCCGATCGGCGCCTGCATGGTTTCGAGCGAAGGCGCGTGCGCCGCGGAACTGCGCTATGCGCCCCGTCGAAAGGAGAACAACAAATGAGTATTTCCCCCTCTTACGCCCGTTCGCTCGATCTTGAGCGCGGCGCCGTCGACATGACCCACGGCGCGGGCGGACTTGCGACCGAACAGCTTATCCGCGAAGTCTTCGCGAAGCACTTCCGAAACGACTGGCTCGAACAGGGCCACGACGGGGCGCTTCTCCCCGCGCTCAAAGGGAATCCCGTCTTCTCGTCGGACGGCCACGTCGTCAAGCCCCTCTTCTTTCCCGGAGGCGACATCGGACGACTCGCCGTCGCGGGGACCGTGAACGACGTCGCCGTCTGCGGCGCGAAGCCTTTGTATCTCTCCGCCTCCTTCATTCTCGAAGAGGGGCTCCCGCTCTCCACGCTCGACAAAATCGTGCGCTCGATGGCCGAAACCGCCCGCGAGGCGGGCGTCGCCATCGTGACGGGCGACACCAAAGTCGTTGAAAAGGGCCACGGCGACGGACTCTACGTCGCGACGAGCGGCATCGGCGAAAAGATTGTCGAC
Organism: uncultured Sutterella sp.; assembly: GCA_900545275.1. Classification (GTDB taxonomy): domain Bacteria; phylum Pseudomonadota; class Gammaproteobacteria; order Burkholderiales; family Burkholderiaceae_F; genus Sutterella. The sequence continues at coordinate 27,648 of UQYG01000003.1, read as the reverse complement.
TACGTGATCGACGGACGCAAAGCGCGTCCGGGCGACGCGGTCCTCGTCACGGGCACGATCGGCGACCACGGAACGGCCATTCTTTCCGAGCGCGAGAGCCTCGGCTTTGAAACGGAAGTGGTGAGCGACGCGGCGCCCCTCAACCGCATGATCGAAACGCTCCTTGCCGCGGTCCCCGTCGTGCACGTGCTTCGCGACCCGACGCGCGGAGGCGTCGCCGCCACGTTGAACGAGATCGCGCATCAGAGCGGCGTAGGCGTGGAATTGGACGAACGCTCGCTTCCCGTACGCCCGGCCGTTGCGGCCGCCTGCGAATTTCTGGGGCTCGATCCCCTCTACGTCGCAAACGAAGGAAAGCTCCTCGTCATCCTTCCCGAGGAACACGCCGAAAAGGCGCTCGTTGCGCTTCACTCCGACCCGCACGGCGCAGACGCGGCCGTGATCGGGCGTATCACGGAAGAGCACGCCGGAGTCGTCGAAATGACGACGCTTCCGGGCGGAAAGCGCCTTGTCGACTGGCTCCACGGCGAGCAGCTCCCGCGCATCTGCTGACGACGTCGGGAGGCGCAGATTCCGGACGGGACGCGAACCGTGACTCGTTCCCGCCGACCGCCGCTGTTCCCCCGCCCCGTCGGACGCTTGACGCGTTGAACGAGATTTTTGAAGCATTTCCGCCGTTCGGACGGCCTTTTTTGGACAATCAGGCAATCAATCGCCAAGAATCCGCTCTTTTCGGACGGGAAACCCCACTACACTTCTAAAAATCAAGGAGGAAGTATGCGCAGACGTCAACTGCTCACCACGTTTCTGGGACTTTCGGGAGCCGCCCTGAGCCTTTGGTTCCCCGCCGCGGCGCGCGCCGAGCAGACCGCCGGCGCCGTCACCGATCTGCTCGGACGGGAGGTGCGCCTGGAGAAGATGCCCGATCGCATCGTCGTCGCCAACTACATCCTCAACTTTCTCATGACGGGGGGCAGCGACGCGCTCAAGAAGGTTGTCGCGCTCCCGCAGGACGGCTGGGAAGCGACGCGCACGGGCGAATACAAGCTCCTCACGCAGGCCTTCCCCACGATCCTCAGTCTCCCTTCGATCGGCGGCTACCACGACAACATCCTCAACACCGAGCGCATTCTTTCTCTCAGGCCCGACGTCGTTCTCGTCAACATTGCGCAATACCGCGAGAACGCCCAGCGCCTCGCCGTTCTCGAGCGCGCGGGCGTGAAGACCGTGGTGCTCGACTATCACGCGATGAAGCCCGAAAACCATGCGGCGAGCACCCGGATTCTCGGGAAATTGCTCGGACGCGAAGACGCGGCCGAAGCGCAGTGCCGACGCTACGAAGAGGCCCTGAAGGACCTGCAGACCCGAATCGCCTCGCTGCCCGAGGAGAAAAAGCACCGGCGCGTCTACGTCGAATGCGGCAACGAAGGCGTCGGCCGCCTCGGGAACTCGTACAACCGCACCATTCTCTGGGGCGCGATTCTCGAAGAGCTCTCGGCCGCCAACATCGCGGCCGACATGAAGGCCCCCTACGCGCCTCTCGCGCGCGAATTCGTGATCGCCTCGAACCCGCAGACGATCCTCATTGCGGGAAGCATCTGGCGCAACGCGGCGGAAGCCGACTCCATGCGCATGGGGCTCACCGTCACCGAAGACGAAGCGCAAAAGCGTCTCGCGGGCTTTGCCGCGCGGCCTCTCTTTGAGAAGACGGACGCCGTGCGCACGGGCGACGTCTGGGCGGTGGACCACGGCAGTCTGCGCACGATTGCCGACTACGTCTTCCCGCAGTTCATCGCGAAGATCCTCTACCCCGACGTCTTCGCGGACCTCAATCCGGACGAGGAAATCCGGACCTTCTACCGCAACTACCTCCCCGAAGTGAATCCCGACGGCGTCTATTGTCTGCGCGCCGCGGCGACGGGTGCGAAACGCTGAGGTCGGGATGAGCTGCCATCTGCACTACCGAAACCAAACGCTTCGGCGGGCCGCCTTGCTCGCCGCAGGGGCGGGACTTCTCGTCCTCTTCGTGCTGCTCGACCTCGCGACGGGCACCTCCGACCTGACGGTGGGACGCGTCGCAAAGGCCTTGCTCGCCGGTCCCTCGGCCGAGGGCGTCGACGCCGTGATTCTCTGGGAACTTCGCCTTCCGATGACGCTCACGGCGCTCTTTGTCGGGACGTCGCTCGCGCTGGCCGGCTTGGAAATTCAGAACATCACCGGCAATGCGCTCGCGAGCCCCTCGACCCTCGGCGTCACCTCGGCCGCAAGTTTCGGAGCGGCCCTCGCCATTACGGCGGGCGTCACTGTCTTCGGTCAGCTCTGGATCGGCACGACGGCCGCGGCCTTCCTGTTCGCCCTTCTCGTCTCGGGCCTCATCTATGCGCTCTCCGAGCGGCGCGGCATGACGCCGCAGACCGTGATCCTCGCGGGGATCGTGATGAACTTCTTTTTTTTGGCGCTGCAGCAACTGCTTCTCTACGGCGCGAGCCCCGAAACGGCGCAGCTCATCAACGGCTGGACCTTCGGAAACCTCGAGCGCTCGAGCGGCCTTTCGGCCGCGGCCGCCGCGGGCTTCACGCTCGTCGCGGCCCTCTGGCTTCTGCCTCGCGCCTGGGCCATGACGGCGCTCACGATCGGGGAGGAACGCGCCCGCAGTCTCGGCGTTGCCGTCACGCGCCTTCGCGTCGAAGCCTTCCTTCTCTCGGCCCTCCTCATCGCCGGGGCCGTGAGCTTCATCGGGACGATCGGGTTCGTGGGGCTCGTGGCGCCCCACTTCGCAAAACTCACGCTGGGCGATGATCAGCGCTTTTTGATCCCCGGCACGATTCTGGCCGGCGGGCTTCTCATGACCGCGAGCTCCGTCGCGGCGAAGCTCCTCTCGACGGGCGCGGTGCTCCCCGTCGGGATCGTCACGTCGCTCGTGGGCGTTCCCTTCCTCTTTTTGCTCCTTCTGCGGGAAACGGGAGGCGCGCGATGATCAGCCTCGAACTCAAAAACCTCTCCGTCTCCTTCGGTCCGAACCGCATTCTCACGGATCTCGACGCCGTGATCCCGGGCGGCGCCATCACGAGCGTGATCGGACAGAACGGCGGCGGCAAGACCACGCTTTTGAAGGCCGTCGCGGGCCTCGTCCGACACGAGGGCTCCGTCCTCATCACGGAGGACGGGCGCGAACGCTCGAGAAAGTGCGTGAGCTACGTTCCGCAGCTCTCCACCGTGACGAGCCGACTCACGGTCTTCGAAATGGTGCTGTTGGGACTCGTGAACGACCTCTCCTGGCGCGTCACGCCCGAGCGTTTTGAAGAGGTGGACCGGACGCTGCACCGCATGGAAATTGCGCACCTCGCACAGGAGCCCGTCTGCCGGCTCTCGGGCGGACAAAAGCAGCTCGTCTTCATGGCGCAGGCCTTCGTCGCCCGGCCCAAAGTATTGCTTTTGGACGAGCCCACGAGCGCGCTCGACCTGCGCCACCAGTTGGTCGTGATGGAGGCGGCGCGCCGCTACGCCGCCGAAACGGGCGCCGTGTGCCTCGCCGTCGTGCACGACCTTTTGACGGCCTCGCGCTTTTCGCGCTCGCTTCTGCTTCTCGAAGAAGGCCGCATCAGCGCGCTCGCCTCCCCCGAAGAAGTGCTGAGGGCGGAGAAGCTCGAACCCGTCTATCATGTGGATGTGAGTGTGGAACAAAGCCGATCGGGCTTTCTGCAGGTGGTGCCGTTGCGCCCCCACCCGATCGCGCACGAACACGGAGGTCATCATGGCGACCACTAATGCCGCGCTTTCCGCCATTTCGGACTATTGGAACCTGCGTGCCGAGGGATATTCGCTCCATACGCGGGACGAACTCGAAGGCGACGCCGGCCGGCGCCTTGCCGCGCTTTTTGCGGAAACCCTTCCTCTCCCGGAAGGAGGCGGCCGACTCCTTGACGTGGGCTGCGGTCCCGGACTCTTTTCCATCGCCGCCGCGAAACTCGGCTGGAGCGTGACGGGGATCGATCTCTCGCAGCGCATGCTCGACGAAGCCCGCGCCAACGCACAGGAAGCCGGACGTCCCGCAATCTTCCAGATCGGAAACGCCGAAGCCCCCGACTTTGCGCCCGAAAGCTTCGACGCCGTCGTCAACCGTTATCTTCTCTGGAACCTTCCGCATCCCGAAGAAGCGCTCGCCGCGTGGCTTCGCCTTCTCAAACCCGGCGGCAAGCTCCTCGTTTCGGACGGCAACCACTATCTCCACCTCTTTGACGAGACCTATCGCCGCGTCGAGGCCTTGAAGACGCCGCCCGAAGGACACGCTCCCAAGTACGTGGGCGACGTCGACACGACGCCGATGCTCGAAATCGCAAAGACCCTCCCGCTCTCTTCGGTGCATCGCCCCGAATGGGATCAGAAGACCGTCGAAAAGCTCGGCGCCCGTTTCCGTCTCGTGGAAACGACCGTCACCGTCGTGACGGATCCCGCGACGAACGAAAAGCTTCGCGTCGTCGACGGCTTCATCTGGATCGCCGAAAAGCGCTGATTCCCGACTCCTTTTTTCTTGACTTCTTCTTGGACAGTTGGCCGCCCGGCAAAGCGGACGGCCTTTTTTCGCCTGGCCGGACCGTTTTCGAGAGGATCGGTTTGTCCAAGGTACGCTCAGAGAGACTTCAGCAGTTCGACGAGGCGTTCGGCATGCACGGTCGAAGCCTTGTTTTGCGACTCAATTTGTTCCTCGGACGTGCGCGAAGCGTAGCTCACGCCGCAGGTGTGGATTTTCCCCGCATACTCCATACGGCAGAGGCGGCAGGTCGCCTTGAAGCAGGCAAGAAAATCGTCGAGCGCAAAGCCTACGGGACCGTCTTTGGCGTAAAGCGCTTCGGGAGCGCCCGTCGTGAAGGAAAGGACGAGCTTCTTGCCGGAGAGTTTGTCGCCCGTTCTTCCGTGCGAGAAGCCGTGCACGAAGGTCTCCTCCATCCAGCGCTCGAGAAGCGAAGGCGCCGAGTACCAGAAGATCGGAAATTGCAGGACGACGACGTCGGCCTTCAAAAGCCTCGCCTGTTCGACCGCAACGTCGATCCGAAAGTCCGGATAGAGACGGTCGAGCCTCACGATTTCGGCCTCGGGGAGGCGTTCGGCAAGCACTTCCAAAATCTTTTTGTTGGCGACCGACGCGTCGAGATTCGTATGGCCGCTTACGATGAGAATGTTTTTCATGGGAACCCTCCCTTCATTGTGTGCGTAGCGGACGCCGAAGGAAAGGCGGCCGCGGGATGTTCTCAAGATATCACCAATTTATGGAACGCCCGAACGAAGCCGACGGAGTTTTTCTGTCGGCGCCAAGAACGGAACGGACTCAACACGACGGTAGAGCCCCGTCCTCCTCGTCTCAGTCTGCCGCGGCTTGGAGCACGGTCTGTACCAACTCCTCTTCGTCGTTCTCACCCACTGCGGGAACGAGCACGCTTCGGCTCATCTCGCGTTTTTTATTGAGAAAGCGCTCAAGAATCGCATCAAAGGAGCGGTCGCTTTCTGGAGCGTTTACGTCGAACACCGCCTGCGGAATGTGGATCACAACTTCGCTTGCCTTCTGTCCGATGCGGTAGACGCGGTCGCTCGCCTGATCCTCCACGGCCGGATTCCACCAACGCTCAAGGTGAATAACGTGATTGGCCGCCGTAAGCGTAATGCCCGTACTCGCCGCGCGGATGGAGAGTACCAGCGCATCGAACCCTGCGGGGGCCGTCTGAAAGCGGTTCACCACGCGTTGCCGGGCCTTCGGGAGCATACTTCCTTCGATCGTTTCCGGGATCGAAGTGAGATTGTATCGCCTTTGAATGGCTCGAGCGACGGCTCCGATCACAGAGACACGGTTCACAAAGATGATCACCTTCTCGTTCTTGGCGTGAATGTCGTCGAGAATCTCGAAGAGCGCCTGCAGACGTCCCGAGCGGCTGATGACGTCATCCGTGAGTTCAAGTCCCTTGTCGATGGGATCAGGCAAAAGCGACACGTTCATCAGGGCCTGAAGTTTTTGCAGACCGCTTCCCTTTCCCTTGACGGGTGCCGCACCGGATTTGCTCAATCGTCGACCGGCGGCGGCTTCCCGGTAAGCCTCCCGTTGCTCGGGAGGCATGGTCTTTGCCCTAACCTCCGTACGTTTGGCGGGAAGTGCCGAGAGACAATCCCTCTTTACGCGCCGCATCATGAGCCGTACTGGTTCGCCTGCAGCCTCGTATTGTCCCGTCAGGAGTTCGTGCAGCGTGCGGCCCGACTTAATCGGATCGTCTGCCTTCACGTATTTGGCGTTAAAGTCCGAAAGAGTTCCCATGAAACCCGGTACGACGGCGTCGAGAATGGACCAAAGATCCGTCAGCGAATTTTCCACGGGAGTCCCGGTGAGCGCGAGCACGAAATTCTGCTTGAGCGACTTCGCGCATTCAGTGACAAGCGAAATCGGCGTCTTAATGCGTTGCGCCTCGTCGAACACCACAAGTCCCCAACGGATGTTCCCGAAAAGCTCAATCTTGTCGCGCATTGTTTCGTAGGACGTGATGACCCAGGCCTCCTTTTCGATGCGCTCCTTGCGCACGGAAAAAGGCAGACCGATCATCTTTCCCGCCTCTCTTCCCGTCAGAACGAGCGGCGCGGGCAGATTCCCGCCGAAATAGTTTTCCGCCTCCTGCTTCCAGTTCATGACGAGTCCCGTGGGAGCCACGATGAGCGCGGGTGCGGCGTCTTCCGTGTCGCCCTCCTTCTGACAGTCGTCGATCCACTTCAAAAAAGCGAGACACTGGAGGGTTTTTCCGAGCCCCATGTCGTCGGCAAGAAGCGCCCCGGGAATCCCGCGTCGCCAGAGGTCCTGCAACCATTCCACCGCATGTTGTTGGTGTTCATACAACGAAATGCCGTTGACGAACCCCTTCACGGGTGCGCGCCAGTCCGGACGGGGATTGATCTTTGCAAAGTAACCGAGTTGCTTGAGGTTGTCAGTGATGATCGGACCAAAACGAACCACTTCGTCGTGCTCCGCTTCGATCTTTCCGGATTTTTCCGGTTTTTCGGAGTCTTCTCCGGAATCCTTCTTCGACTTTTCCTCCTTTTTCTCCGGAGCGATCCGGGAGAGGAAGAGTTCGAGCGCTTCGCGGTCGATTTCCGCGACTTCAAACTCTTCGTCCTTGAATGTGATGTGGGAGTCGCCGCGCTCCTCGGCCCGTCTGATTTTAGCAAGAAGTTGCCGCACCTCCTTTTCCGTCACCGGCGTAGGCCGACCGGCGATCGTCATCATGAAGTGGTCGTCCCCGTCGTCGAACCAATTCGTCTTTATGGGCTTTACGAAGGCGCAGCTCTTCGGATGCCAGGGACCGAAGGCGTCCACGCGCTTCGAGAGGAAGTCCGGCGTCTCAAAGAAGGTCTGTCCAAGCCGCTCGGACCAGTCGGCGTTCACTCCGCCTTGACCTTCCAGAGCGCGGAGCACCGCGCGGCGGGGATTCGCGACGAAGGCCGCTCGTTCGGCGGGTGTTCCACGGGCTTCCTTGGCGATCACGTCGAGAACGACGCGCGCCTCCGGATTCAAAACGAGGTTCGTGCTGTTGCCAAGTGCAAAGGATTTCGGGAGCTTCAAAGAACTCTTCACCCAGACGTTGAAATCCTTGGCCTGCTGCGCGGTGAGCAAAGGGCGGTAACGACGCTCCTCCCCCTCTGCCTTATATTCGGGACGCAGGAGATACGGTCGAAAGTCTCCGGTGACAGGATCAAGTTCGATGGAAAGCTGACTCGCCGATATCAAGCGCATGCGTCCGGCGACATCCTGCAGGGGCGGCAAGTTCGAAGCGCGAAATAAGTCCGAGAGCCGGGCCCAAGCGACCTTTCGTTCGTCCTCCGCCAAATGAGTCGACGCGTTCCAACGCTCGATCCCGTCCAACGCCATGAAGAGTACGGGCGGCAGAAACTGCGTCGCGCGCGAACGCTTGAGGAGAATCCCCTCAAGTTCATAGCTGTACAGAATCCGGTCCGTCCGCAGGATGGGTTTGAGATGACAGTCGGCATCTCCGCCCACGCCCGTTCTCTGAATTTCGAGCGAGACCGTGCGGGTCGGAAAAAGCCGCAAGGATCCGATTTCGCTTTCCGACAATTGCGCGAGCAACAGGTCGGGCACAGCGAGAGTCTTCGTTTCCTCGTCCCACTTTGCAAACTCCTCGTCCGCCCAAGTTGCGAAACGTCGAAGAACAGTTAGTGCTTCGACCGGCCCCTGCCGCGCCCAGTCCGCGAAATCGAGAGGCACACCGTCCCTGCCGACGCACTGCAACTGCATGGTCCAGGGACAAGCCGTTCCTTCGTAGAACGTACGAAGGAGTGCCGACTCCTCATTGATCGGAACGTCACTTTCATCGGTAGAATCAACCTCTTCCTCGATCTCACGCTCCAGTTGAATCAGAAGCCGACGCTTCAGATCCACCTGTTCCGCCGAGGTCAGGCGTTCGCGGCCGAAGCAACGATACGATGCCGACCGCGGCATTTCCGTCGTAGCAAACTTCGGCTCGCGCAGTCCGCGAAGAAGCGACATCAAACCCATGATTGCTTTCCTTTCTTTTGTTAGTGACGTGGAGTCGGTTGTCCCGTCAACCGTTCAATCTGCTCATCGGCCCGGCTTTCCCAACCCGTCGTGTGATTGACCTTAGAAAATTCGTGCGTATGCTCTTTCACCTCATTGAAATTCCATGAATTACGGCGTGTCGGGGTACGAAGCTGTCGGCTAAAGCGAAGAGCTCCCTGGTGTGAAAACTCGAAAGCAGTCACTCCGTCCTCAAACTCGAGGACGAGGAGTATCTGTCGAGGTGTGAACCATGATGAATAGGCTCCCATGGGAATTTTTTCCTTCCAGCGCTGCGCCACTTCATTGTTCAATCGGGCGTAAACTTTTGCCGCAACAATCCTCCGATCCCGCCAATACCTCATCCAATACCGTTTTCGATTGCGCCAATGTGCCGCATCCAAAGGATTGTCCGCCAGATATTCATCCGCGAAATCAAAGAGTTGATTGAGGGAACGGCCGAGCGCCAAATGTTCAAAGAATGCCCGGAGATCTTCGGGCAAGTTCGCCCAATTTGCCTGTGCTTCCTTTTCTTTCGGGTTGCCCAACAGCTCCGTCAGAAACTCAAAGAGCACCTCCTGTACGTCCTCATCCGGATTCGACATTTCCTCATTGAACCACCCGAGCAAGACCCTCGCCAACGCAACGCGCTCGTCGAGTCCCACGCCGCGGGTTTCCTGTACCGTCCGAAAATCGAGTCTAATGAGAACCAGGGCCTCCTTCACGGTGACGCGAGTCTTGTGTTGCGCAAGGAGCTCGGCATAGCGCGGGATCGCCGACCGCCAGACCAAAAAGGCAAAGCGTCCCCTCGTTACCGCCTCTCCAGCGTCCTGCAGAAGGAAGTCGTGCACACATGCGTCGGACGGTACACGCTCGGCGACTTTCGAAGCACCTTCGTCCGAGAAGTACCCTTTGTCCGCAAGCGACAACATGCGTTCGGAAGTGTCGGAAAAGAAAAAGCGACGAATGTCGGGGAAGAGATCAGGTACGAGCGCTTCCGCCGGGTAAGCTGCAAAAAATCCAGTAAGTGAATTCTCTCGAACACGTTGCAACTCTTCACCTTTTTCGGCGCAGAGCAACAACTGACGAAAGACCTCCGGAAATGCACAGAGCTTTCGATGCTCCTCGTCGAGATCAGAAAAGAAGAGTGTCGGCACGCGAAGCCATTCCCGCGACCGCAACGAAACATCACCGTCGTTTTGAACAATCTTCTCCCAGAGCTGAGCGAGCACCACTCTGTTACTCTGTCTCGCGAGCTCTTTCCAGTGCTCCGTCACCTCATCGGAAGCAGTGCGCACTCGCGACAAAGCGGGCAGAAACCTTTGCGCACGGTGAATCCGTACGAGAATGTCGTCCCACCGGCCCTTCATGACGGGAACTCCGTTTTCTGTCGAATGAGCTCTTCCTCTTCCTCGGAGAAAGCTGGCGCCGTCATGATGAAGCGGAATTCAATACGGCGATTGGCCGGATCATCCGTCGGCACCTCATGTCGGTGACCAGCGATAGGACGCTCGGAACCGTAGCCCGACAAAGAAAAGAGACTCTCGCCGTTCGGATTGGTGAGGTTTTCCAACGCGTCGTTTTCGACTACCATAATCCCGTAAACCGCATTGGAGCGGGCCGTGGAAAGATAGCGATTGCGACGCCCCGTTTCGTCCCCCCGATAAGCCAGATTGTCCGTGTGACCTTCGATGAAGATGGCGTCAAGCGTGTGACCGAACGGGTTTTCCTTCGCGCAACGTTCCCGCATCGTTTCCGGAACATTCTTCTGATAACAGAGCAACTTGTCGGCTAGCACACGGCCGATCATGCGGATTCGCTCCGCATTTTCTTCGTTCAGATCGCTTCGCCCCACCTCAAAGGAAACGGCGTTTTCCGGGATCCGCAGTACGCTGCGTGCCGGATCGATTTCCACCATGACGTTTTCTTTGACGAGTTCCTTCTCAAGACGATCGAGCAAATTTCCCGTGGCCTCGCGCGTTCCAACGAGACGCGCCTCCACATTCTTAAGTCGAGTCTGGATGCTCTCCATCTGCATGGCCGCCTCTTTTGCCTCCTGTGCAGAATGCTTCGTCTGAATGATGGCGACAGTAAGCGCCAGAATAAAAACAAAGAGCAACCCCGACATGAGGTCTGAAACACTCGCTAAATAATTCACCCGTTCTCCCGAACGGACCTTCTTTGCTCTGGTCCGCATCGATTACTCCCTGCCGACCTGTGTGCTCTGCTGGGTTTTTACCTCGGGTTTGTCTCCCCACTTACTTTTTTCAAGCCGCCGCGAGAGGATTTCGGCGGTTTCCCTGAGATTTTCCACCGCATGCTTCTGCGCCTCGAGACTGTCGCCAAAGCCATCCGCCATGGTCCGAACGGCGGTCGCCAGCTTGTCGTCGGCCGTGCTCAAATTCGAGGCGAGTGAGCCCTGAATTCTTTCGAGTGCGACAGCGAGACTTTCCACCGACCGTTCCATGACTTCATTCAACTCTCGAGCGCGTTCGGTCAAGCCAGCCTGTTGTTCGGAGAGATCGCGCAACATCTTCTGCGTACCATTGAGTTCTTCGGACAAGGCATCCGTGGCTTCCGTCATTACGGCCTGCACATCCGCGATCGCCGTACGAAGCGTTTCGTCGGTCGCATCCTTCCCCATGCGAATATCGTTTGCGGTTTCGCTCATGACGGAGAGAGTCGTACGCAACGAGGACACTGTATGTTCAAACTGCGCCCCTTCCTCTTCAAGCGACTTCACAACATCGGCGAGGCCGCGGCTCACTTCTTCAACGTGCGAGGCGAGCCCCACGAAAATCTCTTTGGTTCGGTTCGACGCCTCTTCCATTTCCACGATATTCTTGCGAACCTCTACTGCTCCAGTTCGAACGGCGTTTTCGATCGACGTAATTTCCTGGCTCAAGGTTTCCATGTGTTGCGCGGCTTTTTCTCCCGCCGCTTCGATCGAACGGTTCATCTCGGAGACCCCCTTCTCCAAGGTTTCCAACAACCCGTGACTGATTTGGGTGGTGTCTTCCGCAATCGTCTGAATCTGCGTCTTGGCCGCCTCGCCGGCCGCGTCGATTTCCGACTTAAGTTTCGCGATGACGACGTCGAGCATTTCCACCGACGCACGCACTGCCTTGGCTGAATTTTCGAAGGAATCCGACATCTTTTCGAAGACGTTCGTGAGATTTGCCTCCATCTGCTCGATGATGGTCTTGAGACTGTTGATCACAAGCTGTGCCTGATCGTCATTCATGCGGCGAACGAGCTCTTTGACGCCCTCAAGCGCTTCCTTCAAGGAGCCGCCGACCGAGACGGAATTTTGTTCCAAAGCGGTCAAGATAGCTGAGCGGAAGCTTTCCATGTCTTCCCGCAGGGAAGGCAGAATGGTCTGCAGACACTTTTCCTGCTCAGTCAATTTGAGCAACGACTGGAAGCGAATGTAATCGTCCGTCAGAACCGGAATGCAACGTTCGAGCCGCAAGTTACCTTCATCGATTAGATTTAAAAGCTTCTTTTCCCGATGGACGAACCCAATGTTGAATGTCATGGAAAGAACCAAGCCGACGATCGAGGTCATGAAAGCGAGCCCAGCACCGCTCAGCAGTTCGTTCACGGCAACCATGAGTTCTCCCATACCTGTAGCCTCGGTTCCGAGGATGCCGCCCCCCGCCCTGTTCATGGCGAGGAAAATTCCGCTCGCAAGCCCGGCAAACGTATAGAGAATCCCGAGTCCCGTCAAAATCCCCGGAATCCCTCCGTAAAGCTCCCGATTGATCCGGCTCGTATAGAGCGTCTCCTCGTTGAAGAACTCCGACGGCGCGACAAAGCTCATGAGTCGGCAGTCGGCCCCGACGTTGTTCGGGCGGGCAATACCTTCCGCATCAACAAGAACCCCCTGATAGCGCAGCCACAATGTCTGAGTCGTCTTGTCATACTGACCGAGCCCGTCGTCGAGAAAGGCTTCCCAAGCCGACGACACGTTACCCGACTTCTCCAGGTTATCGATGTCCGAGGAAAAGCGAATCAATTCTTCCTTGACCATATTGGAATCACGCCAGTAGCCCCACGCTGCGAAGATGGCCACCGCAATGATCAGCAAGCAGGTAACCCACGTCATCGTGGTAGACACCAACAAAACGAGGAGATTGTTCAGACTGAATTCCCCGTTCATCCCGGCGAGATCTGGGAAGAAGGTCACCAGAACGGAAAAATGCAGAGAAAGTGCCGGCAAAATCAAAGCCAAAAAAACCGGCACCAATAGAAGAAAGAAAAAGAAAATCCACATGTTCGACGGATACAAAAAAAGAGGGATTTGAACGGGAGAATCCCTCGATTGCCGAAATTGTAGACAAAATTTTGTTGTTTTTCCGACCTAACACCTCTCACAGTTTGAAAACGAAGAAAAGGGCCATCTTCAGCAATTCGGCGATTCAAGAGAAATTTCTCAATCCGTTTCCATGCCTTGTTTGCGGTTCGCACCCTCGTAGTTTTTCGCGTGCTCGAACGCCTGCTCCAGGAATCGCCTCATAACTTCACGATTCTCCTGTCCGCGGCGCCAACAGAGACGGTAGCCGATGTCGCCAAGCTCGTCCGTTATGAGAACGAGGCGCCGCGTGCCGTCGTCGCGGTAGGTGCGCACCATCTCGGTTGTGAAAGTGGGCGCCCGGGACGTCATGAGGTCGTGACGAAATAGGAAGAAGTCCCGATAGATGGTCATCTTGACCGACGGATGAAGCAACGCGTGAAGACCTCGCGTTTGGCGCGAGAAGGCGCCGTCCAGACCGAGAAAACAGATCTCGCCCGCCCGCAGATCCTCCATCCGGGCGGTCCCGCGAAAGTCCGGGTCGGCAAGTTCTTCGACGCAGACGCCCTCGATCGTCAGGGCGTCCAAACGGTCGGTCGAGAGACTCAAATAGGTTCGGTCGACCGCCCAAAGTTGCGAGACGATGTCGGGCTCTCTCCAGTCTTCCGCCGAGACGACGCAGTCGAAACGCCCCGAACGCAGCGCTTCGGGCGTGCAGTCGTCGGGCACCAAGACGGGCTCCAACGTCACGCCCGCAAGCGTCGCCGCGAGTCTCGGCACGAAGTACCAATAGGGCCCCGGGTCGCAAAAGGCGATCCGAAAGCGAACTTCGTTGCGTGCGAGCTCCCGTGCGGCGAACCGCAACGCCTCCTCGGCGTTCAGCACCGCTTCGGCCCGCGAAAGGAGCGCCTTCCCCGCCTCCGTCAGAATCATTTGCCGGCGTTCCCGACGAAAGAGCGTGACGTCCAGGATCTCTTCGAGCCGTCGAATCGACATGGAGAGGGCCGGCTGGGTGATGTGAAGCGTCTCGGCCGCTTCCGTGAGGGTTCTCGCCCGAGCGACGACGAGGAAATGCTGCAGTTGACGCGTTTCCATGATCGGCTTCTTTGCAAAAGTTGTTGATGAATCATAAGCGAGATTTATAATTTCATCAAGAATTGAGATTATCTTTCTTTAAGCACTGCAGATACTATGACTGCGAAACCAAAGCGACTCTTATGCTTTGTCCCTTTAGGAGAACATCATGAATCTGCAGCGACGCAAGTTTTTGGGTGCGGGTCTCGCCGGCGCACTCGCGACCGCCACCTCGACCGCCGCCCATGCGGCCCCCTCAACAGAAGAAAACGTCATCGCGCTTCGAACGATGGGGAGTTTCGCCTTCGGCGGCACCGTAGACCGTCTTCCCGACGGCACGACCTTCCACGGCGACCACGGCTACGCCCAGTATTACGTGGCCGCACACTCGCGCACCCTTCCGATCGTGATGTGGCACGGTATCGGTCAGTCGGGGAAGACCTACGAATCGACGCCCGACGGGCGCGAAGGCTATCAGGCGCTTCTTCCCCGCCGCGACTGGTCCGTCTACATCGTCGACCAACCGCGCCGCGGCCGCGCGGGCTATACGAACGCGAAAAAATCCGGCCCCGAAATTCCTACGACGGCGAGCGAAGCGGGCGTCTGGAACGCCTTCCGAAACGGCCTCTGGGTGGCGCCCGGCAAACCCACGATCTACGCCGACACGCAGTTCCCCGTCTCGGGAGCGGGCGTCGACCAGTTTTTCCGCCAGCAGACGCCGGACACGGGAGAAGAGCCGTCCACGGCGGAATACCGTCTTTTCATGGGAAAAACGGGCGCCGCACTGTTTGACCGCATCGGCGACGGGATTTTGATCACGCACTCGAACAGCGGTCAGTACGGTTGGGAAATCGCCATGACCTCTCCCAAGGTGCGTGCGGTCGTCGCGTATGAACCGGGCGCCTGCGCCTTCCCGAACGAAGAGCCGCCCGTCGACGTGCCCGCGAAGACCCAAGCCGTCGCCGCCCGCATGTATCCGCGCATGGTGCCGATGGCGCGTTGGCAGGCCTTGACGAAGATCCCGATCCTGATCGTCTTTGGCGACCACATCAGCGATGAGCCGAGCGACATCTTCAACGTCGACGTCTGGCGCATCGCCCGCGAGCGCGCCCGTCAGTTCGTGGCGCAAATCAACGCACACGGCGGCGACGCGACGCTCATTGAACTCCCCAAGCTCGGGATTCACGGCAACACCCACGCGGCCTTCGCGGACAAGAACAACGTCGAGATCCTCGATCTCATGACGAAGTGGTTTGCCGAGAAGAAGCTCGACGGCTATGAATCTCCGCACACGGGGCCCGCACTGCTGGAACTCCCGATGAGCATTCCGCTCGAGACGGTCAAGTGACGATTCGAACCCGTCCCCGAGCGAACGAACGCTCGGAGGCGGGAACGAAGCGCCTGCCCGCAAAAACAGGAAACCGGCGGCAGATGAGCGTCCCATCCGTACCGCCTGTTCTCCGGGACTTGGAGTTTCGCAAAATGATTCCCGCTCCTTTTCCCAAAACGCCCGGGAAGTCCCGCCTCCGCCACGCCATTATTTTGCCGAGGCAGTCTTCCGCCCCGCAGGCTTCATCTCCTTCTTCGCGGCGCCGTTGGCCATGCGGAGCCGAAATGCAGGATCGACAACCTTCAGCGCTCTGTTTGCTCCCTCATGGGTTTGAGAGCCTTCTCGATGCACTTTCGCCAGAAGGCGCTTGACCGGGGATCGTCACCCAGCCACTTGCGGATGAGTTCGTCGGTCGAGAGGAGGCCGCTTTCCGCCCAGAGCTTGCGTACGCCGCCCGAAACGAGCGGCTCCTTTTCAAACCGGTCGGCGAGCATGTCTCCCAAGAGGTACCCAAACACGTACTGCCAATCGTACGCGATCGTTTCCTGCCGATAGAAATGCGGTTTGTAAGCCCATACGTAGCGGTCCGCCCCGATCGTCGTATCGCCGAAATAGTGTTGCCACGCAGCGTCGGAGAGTTCGTTGAGCGTGCGCACCGACAGGGCGCCGAAGAGGCGCTCGCGGTATATGTCGCCAAGAAGCCGATGCCTCGCCGGAATCGTAAGGAGAAAATTCGTAATGCGCGAGAGATCAAGCCAGTACACCGCGAGCCGCAACGATTCGTTTCCCGTCCCCTCTGCCTCTTTTCGCAGTTGCCGCAGAAGCAGCGCCTCGTAGAATTTTCCCGCGATTTCCGTGACGGAGAGCGGAAAAAGCCTCGCCGCGGGCGACGCCCCGTGCAGAAGTCTCAAGTGGTGTGCCACGCCGAACAGATGCGCCACCCGCACTTCACTCTCCAGGTTCGGGTAAAAGTGCGTGAGAATCCGCACGGCTCCGAGCGAGGGGAGATCGTCGCACCAGGAACTGCCCGTCTTCGAAGCGAAGTTTCGACCGTCCACCCAATGCTTTTCGTGCGCTTCGCGCAAAAAGACGCCGAAACTCGGATCCACGTTGGCCGAAGCCGTGATCAGGTCGCGCAAATGGTCGGCATAGGTCGATCCCCGCGTCCAAAGGGCGCCGGGCAAAGGCGCCGTCAAATGACAGGGCAGCGTCTTCGGGTCCGGCTCGCCATTCTTCGTCTTCATCGCCATACGGGCGCGGATCGTGACGGAACGGCGGACTTCCGGCAGGGCTTCGTCCAAAGCGTTCAGCATCGCCCGATAGGCTTCGACCGACGTTCTTTCCTTCTGCAGATGCACTTCGGGAAAGTGCGCGCCCGAAGCGCGCCAGATCGCGACGCGCAGTCCCGAAATGGCGTTGAGCAAATCGGCAAAGGCATTCGCATGGGAAGCGAACCACGCGTTCATCGCTTCGAACGTCGTGCGGCGCAGAACGGGATCGTCCCCGTTGCGAAGAATGGAAAGACTCATCCCGAAACTTTGTCGGCGAACGTGGCGTCCCGAGTCCTCCGCGGCGAGCGACATCGTGCTCGTCATGTGCGTGTGGAGCGCATAGAGCGGCGTCATGGCCTCCCGCATGAGCGAGGCGCCCGAAAACTCCTTCCAGGAAGAGGTCGGCAGAGTCGACACGTAGAGCTTCCAACGTCGGATTTCCGGATAGGTGTCATAGTGTCGATCCGCCTCGGCGTCGCTCCCGGGCTCGGGCATCGCGCGCACCGCGGCAAACGCCCGGGCCGCGGCGCGGTCGAGCTCCTCTCTTCTCGCGAGAAGACGCGAACGCGCCGCAACGCTCGCGCCGTCCGTGGGATTGAGCCCGAGATGCGCACGGCAAATCGTAAGGAGCGTTCGGATGAGATCTCGCCCTCTTCCGTAGAGCCGCAGCATCTCATCGGTCGCCGACGGCCCCGGCACGTCGGGTGCGAGACGATTCGCCGCGGCAAGGGCCGAAATCGTCATGTCGAGCGTTTTGGCAAGGTCGGAAAAAAGCGGGCTCTGTACGTCGGAAGTCCCGTCGGACGCCCATTTCGGCAAGTTTAAGCGTTCCATTCTCATTCATCCGTTTCAATGCTTCGATTCTGCTTCGAATCCGTCGGGCTCCTCAGTAGGCAACAGGGTTAACACCTACACCCATGCGCGTTAACCCTAAGTTTCCGCTTTTCTCTTCGACGCAACCCGGCGATTCCAAGCTGGCCTCCCGCCGCGAAAAGGGAAAAGTCTAAGGGTTTACATTAACCCTCCGGATCACGATCCCTTGCCGCCCTTACGTACCGAAGGGATTGCTCTTCAGAATGGCGACAGAACAAACACGCATCCCGTGCTTGAAAACACAAGGAGACTTTCATGGCCGGCATCATTTTCGGATGCATCATGCTCATCCTCGTGGGATGGGCCATCCTGAAGGGAAAATACGCTCCCTTCATCCTCTTTGCGAGCGGCGTCGCGATGCTGCTCTTTTCCGTCGTGTTCGACACCGGTTCCTTCATGCCGAAGAAGGCCCTGCCGACGGGAAGCGACTACCTCAACATCATCGAGTTCCTGCGCTACTCGTTCTCGAACAACCTCTCAAACCTGGGCCTCCTCATCATGACGATGGTGGGCTTTGCGTCCTACATGACGCACATCGGGGCGAACGACGCGTTCGTGAACATCGCGATCAAGCCGCTTTCCCTCATCAAGAGCCCCTACGCCCTCGTCTTTCTCGCCTTCCTGTTGGGCAAGGCCGTCTCGATGGTCATTACCTCGGCCGTGGGTCTGGGCGTCCTGTGTCTCGCCCTGATGGGGCCGGCCCTCGCGGCGCTCGGCATGAACAAGAAGACCATCGCCGCCGTCTTCGTCACGTCGGGCGCGGCTTCGATGGTGCTCTTGGGCGGCTCCACCGCCGCTTCCGCCAAGGCCTGCGAACTCTCGATCCTTGACTACGTCTTCATCTACAAAATTCCGGCCGCTCTCCCGACCGTCCTCGTCATGGGTCTCGCACACGTCTTCTGGCAGCGCTATCTCGACCGCAAGGAAGGCTGGATTCCGTCCGAACACGTGGGCGAAAAGCTCGTCTTCGAAGGCGAAGACGTGAAGCGTCCGTCGACGGCCGCCCCGAAGATCTATGCGATTCTTCCCTTCCTTCCGATGGTCTTCGTCGTGGTCTTCTCGCAGTACTGCATCGAATCGATCAAGCTCAACATCACGACCCTCATGCTCTTTTGCGTGACGATCGCCATGATCTGCGAAGCCATCCGTTGGCGCGGCAACATCGACAAGCTCGGCGCCGGCCTCAAGGCCTTCCTCATGGCGATGGGCAAGTCCTGCTCGGGCGTCGTGGCGCTTGTTATCGCCGCGGGCGTCTTCGCGACGGGCTTCAAGGCGCTCGGCATGATCGACGCCATCGTGAGCCTCGCCACGAGCGTGGGTGCGGGCGGTCTCGGCATGTCGATCCTCTTTGTCGTCATCACGACGCTCGTCACGATCATCGCGGGTTCGAACGGCGCCTCCTTCTATCCTCTCGTCGAAATGGTTCCGCACATCGCCAAGAGCATGGGCGTGAATCCCGTGATGCTCGTTCTTCCGATGCACCAGGCTTCGACCATCGCCCGTCCTCTCTCGCCGGTGGCCGGCGTCGTCGTGGCGATCTCCGCCATGTGCAAGATGAGCCCGCTCGAACTCGTGAAGCGCGCTTCCGTGCCCTCGATCCTCGGCCTCATTTCGCACCACATCTTCGTCTTCTGGCTTTCGATCTGAGGTGAAGCATGACGAACGCAAAGATTGACCTCATGGCGCCCGAGTGGCAGATGGAGGACGCATACGGCGACATCCGCTCGCCCCGCTATGAAGCGAGCGTCGCCGAAGCCCTCGAGGCAGTGAAGAATCTGGAAGCCGACACTGCCGTCACGCGCGAAAACGTTGCGGCCAAACTCGCCCTCTACGACCGCGCCGTAACGCTCCTCTCGTCGCTCGCCTCTTTCGTGAAGTGCACGGGCGCCAAGGACGGCACGGACGAACGCGTTCCCGCCGAAAACGCCCGGCTCGCCGACATCTCGGCGCGCCGCGATCGGGCGGCGAACACGCTCTTCGCCTTCCTGGAAGCGCTTCCTTCCGAGGATCCCCTCTGGAAGACGTCGCCTCTGTCCGACTGGGCCTTCGTCGTCTCGGAGCGCCGCAACGACTGGAAGAAATCCCTCACCGAAGCCGAACGCGACTGGCTCGCCTCGTGGAAGACGCGCTGCTTTGCGCCGCTCGGCGACCTCTTCAAGACCCTGCAGCAGGGCGTCGACTTTGAAGCGGAGAACGCTTCGGGCGAAAAGGAACGCATCCGCGCCGCCAAGCTCATTTCCGTGATCAAGGGCGCGCCCGACCGTACGCTTCGCCGCTCCGTCTTCGAAGGGATCGACAAGACCTATTTGAAGCAGGGAGCGCTTCACGCCGCGCTTTTGAACCAACTTCACGGCATGCGCCTCTGCGCCTTTGACCGCGCGGGCGTTTCGCCGCTCACGGTGTCGCTCGCCCAGAACCGCATGAGCGAAGAAGCACTTCGCGCCATGCGCGAGACGATCCTCTCGCACATCGATGAAGTGCGGGAAGCCGTAACGCTTCGCGCTCCCTATTTCGGAGAAGAGAAGCTCCACGTCTACGACCTGATGGCTCCGGCTCCGGTCGCGGAGAAGGCGGCTTGCGCCATTCCCTATCCCGAAGGGATCGCGATCGTCAAGAAGGCTCTCGGCACGGTCTCTCCCGAACTCTCGGGCTTCCTCGACACGATGCTCGAAAACCGCTGGGTCGACGCAAAGCCCTCGGAAAAGAAGATCGGCGGAGCCTTTTACTCGCGCTTCAACGAATTCCGCATTCCGCGTGTCTTCGCCTCCTACACGGGAACGATCACGACGGTTCTGCAGCAGGCCCACGAATTGGGTCACGCCTTCCACTACTGGATGATGCGCGACCTTCCGGTCGTGCAGACGGAATTTCCGATGACGCTCACCGAAACGGCGAGCACCTTCAACGAAGCCGTGCTCCGTCATCACCTGCAGGCTGAAGCCCTCGCGAAAAACGACCGCGAAGCGCACTTCGGCATGCTTTGGCAGGAACTGCGCAGCGCCGCGAACTTCCTCATGAACACGATGGTCCGCATGGACTTCGAACTCGCCTATCTCGAAGAACGCCGCCTCGGGATCGTGTCGGCCAAGCGCGCCTGCGAACTCATGAGCGAAGCCTGGCGCCTCTGGTACGGCGACACGACGGTGGAAACGGACAAGTGGCTGTGGGCCTACAAGCTCCACTACTACAAGACCGATCAGCTCATCTACAACTACCCCTACACCGTGGGCTACCTCCTCTCGCAGGGCCTCATGGCGGAGTGGAAGGACCGCGGCGACGCCTTCTTCCCCTTCTACAAGGCGATGCTGCGCGACACGGGGCGGATGACGCTCGACGAAATCGTCGCCAAACACTACGGATTCGACGCCGCGAAGAAGGACTTCTGGGAGCGCTGCATCGCCGCCCCGCTAGGCTTCATCCGTGAATTCCGCAATCTTTACCCTCACCCGGTCCGTTGAGACCGGCTCACCCACATGGAGACTCTTACCATGACTAAGATTCACACTCTGGCGGCCGCGGTCGCCCTGTCGCTTGCGGCCCTTTCCGTTCAGGCCGCCGATGTCCAACTCTACGGCCGCGTGGACGAAGGTCTTCGCTACACGCGCACCCACGGACAAGGTGACGATTCCGGTACGCTCGAAATGCGTCACAACCGCGCCACGAGCCGTTGGGGCCTCAACATCACGGAACAAATCAGTCCCGACCTGAAGGCCAAGGTTTATCTCGAATCGGGTTTCTATAGCGATACGGGGGCATTTGACAACTCCAAGAATCAAATCTTCCAACGTCGTTCGATCCTCGCCCTGCAAGGGAAATGGGGTGAATTGGGAGCCGGCCGATTCGGGACCGTTCAGTCTACGATGGGACCGTACTCCATGGGCCTGCTCAATTGGGACCCGTACGCCACGTCGTACGGCCAGGCCTCGATCGGTTCGACCTTTGCCAACACGGGACGCGTGAACAACGGCCTCAACTGGATCTCTCCCTCCATGGCGGGTTGGCGCGTCGGAGCGAGCTACTCTTTGGGTGACTCGAGCGATGACGACTATGCGACGTACGCCGACCGTGACCACACTCTCGCACTTGCGGTTGACTACAAGTCGGAAAACATCTACTTCTCGGTTGCGGCCTCGAATGTTGCCTACGGCAATGCCGAACACAAGGAACAGACGAAGGACGGTCAAACCTTCGGTCTCGGCGGATGGTACGCCGTAACGCCGTCGACCCGCATCTACGCCGCTGCGCAGTATCAAAAGCATTGGGACACCGCGGCCGGTCTGTCTACCTCTGATCTCACGGCTGACGGCCTCAACAACCCCGACGATCTGATGGCAGGCGGTTTTAATGGCTACTCGGTTCTTCTTGGCGCCACCCACACGATCGGCAACAACAAGTTCCTCGGCGAAGTGCAGTACTTTGACGGCGAATTCGCCAATGACAGCAGTGCCGATTACAAGTTCACGGTTCTTTCGGCGGCTTGGGAATACAAGCTTGCCAAGCGAATCTGGTACTACGTCGCGGCAACGCACTCCTTTGACGGCGGCTCGATTTCCGACATCGACTACGCCGTCAATGCCGATGCTCATCAGTGCGCTACGGAACTCATGACCGGCATTCAGATGAACTTCTAACTCTTTTGCCCGTCCGAGCCGCTCCGGAGCGGCTCGGACGCAAGGATTCCAAGCTCCGGCAGAGAGTTTTTACGGGGACGATCGGCTCTGTCGACCGTCCCCCTTTTTTCCGTTTTGGCGCGATACTTTCGGAAGCGTTGCCGATTCTTTTTCGGCAACAACCCAATGGACCAACCCGAGACCCGAAAAGACCGCCCGTCTTGTTTCCGGGCCCGTAACAAAAGGAGAAGAATATGTCTATGGAAAAGATTCCCGGCCCGATGGACGAGGCGGTACTCGCGACGGTTCGCACCGTCGCGCGGGATGCGCGCATGCAAAAGGCGCTCGCGATCGCGCACGATCGAGCCGAAGAAGCGATGGCGCTTCAGGTGCACATTTCCGAAATTCCCGCCCCCACCTTTGAGGAGCGCACCCGCGCCGAAGAAATCGTTCGCCTCATGAAGGAAGCGGGCCTCGAAGACGTCTCGATCGACGAGATCGGAAACGTCGTCGGCCGCCGCCCCGGGCGCAACCCCGAAGGACCGCTTCTTGCGATCGGTGCGCACATGGATACGGTCTTCCCCGCAGGCACCGACGTCACAGTCCGTCGCGAAGGAAACACTTACTACGGTCCCGGGATCGGCGACAACGCCTCGGGCGTGCGCACGGTGCTCGAAGCCGTGCGGGCTCTCAACGAAGCGGGCGTCGAGACGCAGGGCGACATCTGGTTCTGCACGACGGTGGGCGAAGAGGGGCTCGGCGACATTCGGGGAAGCAAACATCTCTTTCGCGAAAAAAACGCCGTCAACAAGATCGACGGATTCCTCGCCGTCGACAATTCCAACATCGGGCGCATTTTGTTCGGAGCGATCGGCTCGCACCGCTGGCGCTTCACGGTGAAGGGGCCGGGCGGCCACAGCTACGGCGCCTTCGGCGAAACGCCGAGCGCCATTCACGCGCTCTGCCTTGCGGGCGCCAAAGTCGCACACCTGAAGGTGCCCGAAACGCCCCGCACGACCTTCACGATCGGCACGATCCGGGGCGGCACGAGCGTCAACACGATTGCGGCCGCCGCCTCCTGCGACGTCGACATCCGAAGCCTTGGCGACCGGGAACTCCTCGACGCCGAAGCCGCGATCCGCGCGGCCTTTGAAGAGGCCGTCCGAGAAGAAAACGAAATCTGGGGCGTGACGGATCCGAAGAAGATGGTCCGCCTCGAAGCGGAAATGATCGGAAACCGTCCGGCCGGCACCCGTCCCGACGACTGCCCGGTCCTGCAGGCCTCGCGTGCGGCGCAGGCCGAGCTCGGTCTTGAACTCACGGACTACATGTCCTCTTCGACCGACGCGAACGCGCCCGTGAGTCTCGGCATCCCCGCGACCTGCCTCTCTTCGGGCGGCAGGCAGATGCGCACGCATACCGTGGACGAGTATTACGAATGCTTCGACATTCACCTCGGTCCGCAGCTTCTGATGCTCACGGCCGTCTCGCTCGCGGGCCTAGCCGCGCAGGACGGCGGTGAAGCGACGAAGCCGATTCTGCCCGTGCGCAGCTGACGAAGCTTCGTTGAGCCGACAAAACGAACGGGAGGTCCTTTGCGGGCCTCCCGTTTTGCATGGGTTTCGCGGCGATGCTCAGATGCGGGTCTCCTCCTTGTCGGGATCCGCGAGCGCGCGGCTTCTCTTGACGAGCGCTTCGATGCGCGAGACGTCGAAACCCACCGGGGCAAAGCGCTCCTCCACGTTCGCCGCGTCAAAGAGACCGCCGTTGCGGGAAAGAATCAGATCGACGTCCTCCTGCGTGAAGGCCGCGCCCCTTGCCACGCTCTCGCGGCAGAGTTCCATCTCCCCGTCGCGCAGGTTCGCGCGGAACTTCAGCACGGTGTAGGCGAGAAGCCAGTCGGCGTCGGTCTTGGGCTCGAGAAAGCGCTCCCGCATGACGTCCGACTCCGTCTTCACGTAGGC
This sequence comes from uncultured Sutterella sp., assembly GCA_900545275.1. GTDB lineage: Bacteria > Pseudomonadota > Gammaproteobacteria > Burkholderiales > Burkholderiaceae_F > Sutterella. The sequence continues at coordinate 3,669 of UQYG01000003.1, read as the reverse complement.
GCCGAAATCCCGGCAGGAGCCGAGCTTCACCGCGTCCGACGAAGAGGGCAGCCCCTTGCAGACGAAGGACGCCGTCCCGCCGCGATGCAAGGCCGCCACTTCGTCGATCACCTCGGTCGCGACGTCGAAATGAAGTTCGACCGGAAAATTGCGGTCCGCCCGAACGACGGGCGCACCCGTTTCGTGCTTTTGGATCTCCCGAATCCGAACGTTCGGAAAGATCATGGTCTTCCCTTCATAGAGCCGATCGGCCCGGAAGGGATTGTCGAGCGTCTCGCGAACGAGATCGTCTAGGTCGGTGAGCTTCGTCTCGCCGAAGCGCTCCTTCACCGCCTGTTCGAAGTGAAACGTGGGCTGGCCCGCCACGAAGTCGCGCACGTCGTTTTGCACGAGCAGATCCACGACGAGGCGCTCTTCTTCCGAATAGTTGAGGGGCGCGGCGCCCGCGGCGGCCGACGCCGTCAACAGGGCGAGCGCGGAGAGCGCCCCCAAAATCGCCTGAATGGGTCGCATGGAAAATCCTCCTTTGTCCGACATTCTAGCCGTTTGGCGACCGCCCGCCTTCATTCGACCTTTTCCGCTCTGGGGAGATGGTTCGAAGCCCTGCACGACGTACCTTCCGAACGGAATGCAACTTCCCGCACGAGTCCGGGAGGAATCTCGCGTCCGTCTCCTCGTACACAGAAAATCCGTTCTGCGGAAAGCCATTTTCATGACTCAGTCAGACCGCTGTTCCCGCAAAGGCTAAACGGTTGCACCGATATCTCTCCGGAAAGTTTTTCCGCACAATTTGGGCACCCCGACAACCCCACAACCAAAAAAGGTTTCCATCCATGTCCAAGAAGACCCTTCTGGAAACGCCCGTTGCGCGGCGCAGTTTCCTTCATGCGTCGGCCATCGGCTTTCTCGCCGGTTTCGCGCTCACGCCGGTCGGCCGCGCCGTAGCGGCGGCCGTGGACGATCTCGAAACGATGTCCTGGACCGCCTGCGTCATCAACTGCGGACACCGCTGCCCGCTTCGCTGCTTCTCGAAAAACGGCCGCGTCATCCGCATCGAAACCGACAACACCATTCCGGACGGCTGCACGCCGCGCCAGCTGCGCGCCTGCCTCAAGGGCCGCAGCATGCGCCAGCGCATTTATTCGTCCGACCGTCTCAAGTACCCGATGAAGCGCGTCGGCGCCCGCGGCGAAGGGAAGTTCGAGCGCATCTCCTGGGACGAAGCCCTCAAGACCGTCGCGGAAAAGCTCGAATACACGGTGAAGACCTACGGCAACGAGTCGCTTTATTGGCAGTACTGCTCCGCCCAGCAGTCGCTCGTCAATTCGCGGCGCGCCTGGTGGCGTCTTCTCAACCTCATGGGCGGCTACCTCAAGTACTACGGTTCCTACTCGACCGCCCAGATTTCCGCCTCCTTCCCGATGACCTACGGCGGCAGTCCCGCCTCGTACGAGAGCGAAGTCGCCAACGCCAAGCTTTACGTCGGCTTCGGGAACAATCCGTCGGTCACGCGCGGCTCCGGCGCCGGGAAGTCCTATCAGCTCACCTGCGCGCTCTCGGGCGCCGAACGCCCGAAGATGATCATCATCGACCCGATCTACACGGACACGGCCGCAGGCAAGGCCGACGAATGGATTCCGATCCGTCCGGGCACCGACGCCGCGCTCGTCGAGGCCCTCGCCTATGAACTCATCCGCAACAACTGGGTGGATCAGGCCTTCCTCGACAAGTACTGCGTGGGTTACGACGAAAAGACGCTGCCCGCGTTCGCTCCCAAGAAGAGCGACTACAAGAGCTTCATTCTGGGCGAAGGCGAGGACAAGACGCCTAAGACGCCGCAATGGGCTTCGAAGATTACCGGCATTCCGGTGGAAACCATCGTGCGTCTTGCGCGCGAAATCGGCACGACGAAGCCCTGCTTCATCGCGCAGGGCTGGGGTCCGCAGCGTCAGGCCAACGGCGAAGAAACCGCCCGCGCCATCGCGATGCTCCCGATCTTGACGGGGAACGTCGGTCTGCCCGGCACGAACACCGGTCAGCACGAAGGGAACGTCTCCTTCCCGGCCGTCTATCTCCCCGTTGGCAAGAACCCCGTCAAGGCCACGATTCCGTGCTTCCTCTGGACGGACGCGATCGTGCGCGGCAAGGAAATGGACGACATTCACGACGGCCTGAAGGGCGTCAAAAAGCTCGGCCACGACATCAAGATGATCGTGAATTCGGGCGGCAACACCCTCATCAATCAGCACGGAGACAGCAACTGGACGGACACCATCCTGCGCGACGAATCGAAGTGCGAATTCATCGTCGTCTGCGACAACATGATGACGCCCTCGGCGCGCTACGCCGACATTCTGCTTCCTGACACGCTCGGTCCCGAAACGGACGACATCGCGAGTTCCGGCGGCTCGAACGGCGACACCGCCTCGATCCTTCCGATGCACAAGTCCGTCGAACCCGAATGGGAGCAGCGTCCCACCTGGGAAATCTGCCGCGGCATCGCCAAGTACCTCGGCAAGGAAGAGGCCTTCACCGAAGGCCGCACCCAGTTCGAATGGGTCGAATGGTGCTACGAAGAAACGCGCAAGAAGGCGCCGGAACTCCCGCCCTTTGCCGAATTCTGGAAGACGGGCCCGAAGCAGGCGCTCGAATACCCGCGCTCGCCCGTGGCGCTCGCCGATTTCCGTCGCGATCCCGAAAAGGCGCCTCTGAAGACCCCCTCGGGAAAGATCGAAATCTACTCGGAACGCCTCGCCAAGATCGCGGCCGAATGGCAGCTTTCCGAAGGAGAACTCATCAGTCCGATTCCGCGCTTTTACTCGACCTGGGAAATGCCGGGCGACAAACTTCAGGAAAAGTATCCTCTCCAGTGCTACGGCTACCACGGGCACGGCCGCATTCACTCGACCTTCCACAACCTTCCGTGGCTTCGCGAACAGTTCCCGGACCACGTCCTCATCAATCCGATCGACGCCAAGGCGCGCGGCATTGAAACGGACGACCTCGTCCGGGTCTTCAACGACCGCGGCACGGTGGAAATCCGCGCGAAGGTGACGCCGCGCATCATGCCGGGCGTCACCTCGATCCCGCAGGGCGCCTGGTACACGCCCGTCGTGAAGGACGGCAAGACGGTCGACGTGGGCGGCAACATCAATACGCTCACGCACCATCGTCCGAGCCCCCTCGCGAAGGGAAACGCACAGCATACCGTGCTCGTTCAGATCGAAAAAGCGTAAGGAGGGAAGAACATGAAGCAACTCGGTTTCTATATCGACGCCGCCAAGTGCACGGGGTGCAAGACCTGCGTCGTCGCCTGCAAGGACGCGCACGACCTCCCCGTCGGCATGAACCTTCGCAAGGTCATCGAATACGCGGGCGGCGACTGGCGCCAGGACCGCATGACGGGCGCCTGGCATCAGGACGTCTTCGCCTACTACCTCTCGATCGCCTGCAACCACTGCGAGGATCCTGCCTGCGTGAAGGTCTGCCCCACCAAGGCGCACTTCAAGCGCAAGGAGGACGGCCTCGTCGTGATCGACCGCGAAAAGTGCATCGGCTGCGGCGCCTGCGCCTCGGCCTGCCCCTATGGAGCGCCGCAGCTCGACGTGAAGGCCAAGAAGATGCTCAAGTGCGACGGCTGTCTCGATCGCCTCGAAAAGGGACTCGCCC
>UQYG01000002.1 GCA_900545275.1 uncultured Sutterella sp. | reverse complement strand
GGGCGATCTCTCGAGCGCCGGCGCTTCCAAGCACGTCCGGGCCGACGGTTGGACGGCGTCGCTTGAAGTCGGACACGGCTTCGAGGCGTTCAGATTCGTCTCGGACGACGGGGCGTCGCGCGGCACGGTGTATTTCGAGCCGCACGCCCAGGTCGTTTGGCACGGTCTGCAGTACGACGACTTCGACATGTCGGGGAAGGTCCGCATTCACGGCGAAGACAACACGACCGTGAAACTCGGTGCGCGCACTACGGTGAAGTTCGAAGGTTCGCAGAACGCGACCCCCTTCCTGGACCTCGCCTGGGTGCACAATACCGAGCGCTACGGCGCCGCCTACGGGGCCGTGACCGACCGGCAGGAAGGTGCGAAGAACCGGCTCGAGGCCGCCGTCGGCATCGACGGACGCTTCACGAAGCGTCTTTCCGGCTACGCGTCCTTTACGCTCGACAAGGGTTCGGACGGCTACAGCCGCCGAGAGGGCGCCGTGGGACTGCGCTACGTCTTCTGACCGGTCTTCCGGGCTCTCTCTGCGGCGTCGGAGGGTCCGGATGTTGAACGAACCTGAAAAAACGCCGCCCGAGACGATCGGGCGGCGTTTTTTACGACTTTCGGCGGGCGCTCCGGTTTTAGGCGTTCGGGAAGGAACCGCTTTTTCCTCGGTCGGCTCCGGCGGACCGAGCCGCCCGGTCGGGGGACGCTCGGGCGAAGAGCCGCGCACCCTTTACGGAAGAGATGCGCCGCCGGCAGCTTGGTTTCCCGGCAAACGCCCGCTTCGGACGACGTGCGACGCACAATGCACGGATGAAAAAAATAGCATCCAGTTGCTGAACGTTCGTATAGTGAACGTTCATCAGATGAATGCTAATGCGGGCATGGATGGTGCCTGCAACCTGCGCTTCGAAAGTTGTCTTTGCCCGCGCCTTTATGACGAAATTTTTCCTCGGAAACGAGTGAGTGTGAGGAATGATGAAATTCTATGACCGAAAGAAGGAAATGGATCTTCTCAACCGGGAATTCGGGTTGGTTCGTCAAAAGCGTTTCGGACGATTTGTCGTGGTGAGCGGAAGAAGACGGGTGGGAAAAACAAGTCTTCTCTTCAAAGTTGCCGAAGAAAACAAGGATTTCGTTTTTGTGTATTTGTTTGCTTTTGTCACGACGGAATCCAATCTGGCGGGCGAGTGGATGCGGCAGGTTGTTCAGTCGCTCGGGCTGAATTTTCCTCCTACTTTTACGAAAATTATCGACGTGCTGCGGTTTTTGTTTGAATTGGGGAGGAATAGGCCGATCGCGATTTTCATCGGCGAATGTCAGGATCTGACTCACGTAAACCCGGTATTTTGGGCGGAATTGCAAAGAGAGTGGGATCTCGCGAAAAATTCCACGCAAACGCTTCTGGTTCAGAGCGGATCGGCGGCGTCGGCGATGCGTCTGATTTTCCAGGATTACGGCAAGCCTCTTTTCGGACGAACCGACGTCTTTCTTCAACTGCGCCCGTTTGCTCCCTCCGTCTTGCAGGAGATTTTGCGGGATGAAAAACCGGACTTCTCTTCGGAAGATCTGTTGCTCTTTTATGCCGTCACGGGCGGCGTGGCGCGTTACGCGGAACAATTCGTCGTCACGGGCGCGCTCAGTGAGAATGCGATGATCGAAGAAATATTCCGTGATCCCTCGTATTTCCTCACGGAAGCGGAAGTTTTGCTCGCCAACGAGTTCAAGGTGGAGTCCCGATATTATTCGATCTTGGTGGAGGCGATCGCCCGAGGCGTCACGAAACGTGCGGAGCTGCAGAATTTGGTTCCGGAGATTCAGGTGAGCGGATTGTTGGACCGTCTGCAGAAACGCTACGGAATGATTCGAAAGGTCGAACCGCTTTTCAATATGGATTACCGCAAGGTCCGTTATTCTTTGAACGATCCTTATTTGGCGTTCTGGTATGCCTTCGTGCATCGCGAAAGAACACTTCTCAACGCCCATCAATTTGACGAATTGAAACGCCGCTTTCGTCAACAGTACGCAGATTTCTCCGGAAGAACGCTCGAAGGGTGGTTTCGGGAAAAGTTTTGGGAGAGCGGACTTTACCTGCAGGTCGGATCCTGGTGGGACCGCAAAGGCGAAAACGAGATCGATCTGATTGCCGTTAACGACGAGCGACGCATCGCCTGGGTTTTTGAGATCAAACGAAATTCCCGGAAGGTGGATTTGCGTGTGTTGCAAAGCAAAGCAAACGCGATGCTCGCATCCTGTCGTTCTCTTGACGGCTATGAGATTCGCACGAAAGGTTTGAGCATGGACGACATGATCCGTCCCGTGGAGGAAATCGCGCCGTTCGACGCCTGACGCCGGTCTTGGCGGCCAAGGTACCCGGCAAGGCGCGCCCGCGGCTGCGGCGCCCCGGCGATCGGGAGCGCAAAGAGACGCGCCTCTCGGTCGGGTAGCTTGCGACGCCTCCTGCGGACGCAAGCTCCGATCGTCAAGTCTCCCGGGGGCTCCGGCATGTCGGGGGGCGAAGGTCTGCGTCCCGTCTGAAGCGGCCGCCCGCAGCCTTCGGTCACGAATGGACGCCTTTTTCCGTCGACGCGTCCGTGAAGTAGATTCGGTTTCGGTCGTAGAGGAGTTTTTCTTCCGGCAGTCCCACGAAGGCCGACACCTGCGCTTCGTAGGAGGCGAAGAGGTCCTGCATGGCCTTCGAGTACCACTCGAAGAAAATCCGCACGCGGCGGCTTCGCCATCCGGCTCGGTTCGTCACGTTGAAGCACTCGACGGGCGGACGAAACCAACCCGGGAGGATCGGCACGAGGGCGCCGCGCCGCAAATCCTCCACGATCTGCACGAGCGGCATGTCGACGGCGACCCCCATGCCGTCGAGAAGCGCCTGGCGGATCGCGAGAATGTCGGTCGAGCGGACGCTCCTGTCGAAAATCACGGGCTCGGCGTCGTCCCCGCGGTAGAGCATCTTCGTTTCCTCGCGTACGGGTCCGTTGTAGACGTAGCCCGTGTGCGTGCGGAGGTTTTCCGGAGAGAACGGCATGCCGAAGCGCTTCACGTACTCGGGACTCGCGACGGGGAGATAGACGTTTCGACCGCGGCTCATGTAGACGAGCCCCGAGAGGGTGGGTTCGCCCGTGAGCGTCGCCACTTCGCAGAAGCCCTTCTGCACGTCCGCCTCCTTGAGGCCCCCGAGGATTTCGATCGTCATCTCCGGGTGAAGTTCCTTGAACCGGTGCAGAAGTCCGGTGAGGCGGCGGGAAGCGAAGCCCGGGGCCGAGGAGAGGCGGATCTTTCCTTCGAGCGAGCGTCGGTCGTCCGAAATCTGGCTGATGAGCGCGTCGTGGGCGCGAAGGATCGTCTCCATGCGCTTGAGCGCCTGCGCGCCTTCCTTCGTAAGTTCCAGGGGACGGGCGTTGTGCCGCACGAGCGGAACGCCGAGCGCCTTTTCGAGCCCCGTGATCGCGCGCGAAATGTTCGCCGTGTTCACGTCCATCGCCGTGGCGGCGGCCGTAAGCGTTCCCGAGCGGGCAAAGGCGACGAAGTAGCGCCAGGCGGTGAGGTCGTCGAGTTTGGACATGAAGGATTCCTGTGCGAGAGAATGCGAGGCGGACGTTTCGCCGCGTCCTAGGGAATCGCGGCGGCGCTTCGTTGACCTCTAAAGTAGCGGAATCAGGCGGAAACGGGAAGTGTTTTTTTTGCGCGGGGCGCAAAGAAGCTTTGCGTCGTGCGCACTTGTACGACGGGCGCGATCGGCCGAAACTTCTGCCCATGTCGAATCCGGACCGAAGTGTTCGGGAGGCTCAACCCCAAGACAAGGAGATGCGCCGTGCAGCGCGATGAATTTTTCTGGCTTTCCGCCATCAACAAGGCGACGGTCGTCGTGAACCGCGCCGAGGGACTGATCGGGGACGACACGGCGAAGCTCGCCGCCCGCGGCATCCGCGCCGTGGAGGAAGCGGCCGCGGCCGACCCCGCCAAGCGCGTGAAGACCTACATCACCTATGAACCCCTTCTCATCGAGGCGACGAGTCCCGAAGTGACCCTCATCCACGCGGGCCGCTCGAGCCAGGACATGCTCTCGACCGTGCGCATGGCGATCGACCGCGACGAGGCGTTGGCCTTCGCATGCGCCTTCGACGCCGTGCTCGAAAAGCTCATCGACCTCGCCGAAGTCCACCGCGACACGATCGTTCCGAACTACACGAACGGCGTCGCCGCCCAGCCCAACAGCTACGGTCACTATCTTTTGGGCTTCATCCACGCCTTCCTGCGCGAGCGCGAACGCCTCGATCAGTGCCTCGCGCGCTACGACCGTTCGTCCATGGGCGCCACGGTCTTGAACGGCACGGGCTGGCCCCTGAACCGCGCAAAGATGGCCGAGGCGCTCGGCTTCTCGGCCCCCGTCACGAACGCCTTCGACGCGACGTGCGAATCCCCCGTCGACTTCCCGGTTGAACTCGCTCAGATCGCCGCGTCGTCGGCGCTCCATGTCGGATCCTTCATTTCCGACGTCATGGTGCAGTACGCGCAGCCGCGCCCCTGGATCCTGCTTGCGGAAGGAGGCGAGAACACCTACGTCTCGTCGGCCATGCCGCAAAAGCGCAATCCGGGGCTCCTCAACAACTGCCGCGCCGACGCGTCGAACGTCGTGGGCGAACTCTCGTGCGTCATGCTTCGCGCCCACAATCTCGTGCCGGGCATGGTCGACGCCAAGAGCGTCGCCATGAATACGCGCATGCTCGCGGCCGCAAAGGGCATGATGGAGCGATTCCTCAAAGTCTTGAACGGCCTTCGCATCAATCCCGACCGGGCGCTCGAAGAGCTCAACTCCGACTGGACCGCCTCGCAGGAAATCGCCGACCGCCTCATGCGCGACTACGGACTGCCCTTCCGCATCGGCCACCACATGGCAAGCCGCATGGTGTCCCATGCGCGAAAGGAAAACATTCTCCCGCTCGCCTTTCCCTACGACGTGATGCAAAAGCTCTACCGCGAAGAGGTGGAGGAAGAGTATCCGCAGGCCCCGCGCGAACTCCCCATGTCGGAAGCCGAATTCCGCGACGCACTTGATCCGAAGAAAATCGTCGCCGCCCGCCGCACGGCGGGAAGCGCCGCCCCCGCGCAAGTCGACGCCATGGTGAAGGGCGCCCGCGAAGCGCTCGCGCGCTCGGTCAAAGCCCGCGACGCCGCGCAAGCCCGCGTGAAGGCCGCGCTCGAAAAGCTCGAGACGGACTTCTCGCAGTACCTCTGACACGATGACCGCGGTCGGGGAGGGGACTCTCCGACCGCCCCAACGAACCCTCTCCATCCACACAACACACAGCGGAGAAACAAATGACCACGCTCCTACCCTGGATTGCCGTCCTCGTGACGATCGTCGCGGGCTGGGCGCTTTTGAAGCGCTATTCCACGCACATGGTCCTCCTCTTTGCGGGCCTCGTCCTGCTCGTCTTCGTCGCGCTCGCGGGCGTCGACTTCCTTCCCAAAGGCGTGAAGACTTCGGGCTTCTGGCTCTTCGACATCTTCGCGACGCTCAAAAGCATCGCCACGAAGCAGAGCGCCGGAACGGGCTTTCTCATCATGACGGCGGGCGGCTTTGCGGCCTACATGGACCGCATCGGCGCCGCGAAGGCGCTCGTCGACGTCGCCGTGAAGCCCTTGTCGCTTCTCAAGGCCCCGTACCTCGTGCTCGCGGGCGGCTACGTCGTGGGCCAGGTTCTCGTGACCGTCATTCCGTCGGCGGCCGGGCTCGCGATGCTGCTTCTCGTCGCGCTCTTTCCGATTCTGACGGCCGTCGGCACGTCTCCCGCAGCAGCCGCGGCCGTGATCGGCACGTCGGCCGGCATGACCTTCGCGCCGACCGCCGGGACCGCTTCGCTCGCCGCGAAGGTGGCGGGTCTGGATCCGATCATCTATCTCGTTCAATACCAGCTCCCGCTCGCCGTTCCGACCCTCGTCGTCTGCGCCGTCGCCCACTACTTCGTGCAGCGCTACTACGACAAGAAAGCCGACGACGTCTACGCCGAAGCCGCCGAAGTCAAAAAGTCCGAAGCCCCGGCGGTGCCGAAGTGGTACGCGCTCTTCCCGGTCCTTCCGATCTTCCTTCTCATCATCTTCTCGAAGCTCGTCGTCTCGTCCGTGAAGCTCGACACGATCGCCGCGCTCTTCATGGTGTGGGTCTTCGTCGTGATCGTCGAAATCATCCGCAACCGCGGTAACGTCAAGAAGATCTTCAAGGACGCCTTGGCGCTCTTTCAGTCGATGGGCAAGATGTTTACGGGCATCGTCGCCCTCATCATCTGCGCCGAATTCTTCGCGACCGGCCTTCGCGAATCGGGCCTGATCGACGCCCTCATCAATTCCGCCCAGGGCGTGGGCGCCGGCATGGGCTTCATGACGGTGATCCTCACGGCGATCGTCTCGATCGTGACCTTCCTCACGGGTTCTGGCGTGGGCGCCTACTCGTCGTTTGCCGCGCTCGCGCCGGACGTCGCTTCGGGCCTCGGCGGTTCGGTCGAAGCCCTCGTCACGCCGATGCAGTTCGCTTCGGGCATGCTTCGCGCCATGAGCCCGGTCGCGGGCGTCATCATCGCGGTGGCGGGCGCCGCGGGCGTTTCTCCGATGGCGATCGTGCGCCGCACGTGGATTCCGATGATCCTCGGTCTCGTCACGACGATCGTCGTCAATCAGATCCTCTTCGGCTGATGAGCCGGTTCTTCTGAAGAAAAGGGGCTGCCCGGTTCGGGCGGCCCCTTTTTCGAACTCCGGGCTTCAAGAGCATGGGAAATCAAAATTCGCGGCGTTCCCCGAAACGCCTTCCACGCCTTCCGGCCTTCTCGAGGGCCCGGCGGATCCACTCGGCAAAGAACGGATCCTCCAGGTCGTATTCTTCGTCTCGGTGATGACGAATAAACGCGAGTGATCCGTTGTGCAAAAAGTCGTTGCGAAGATTTGCGAGTGAACCGCCATGCAAAAAATCGTTGCGCGATGTGCGAACAAGAGGTCTCCCGTCGTGCTCTTGAACCGCGTGCCGACGGGCGACTGCGTTTGGTCGAAGGACTGTCTCGAGAAGGGCTGCACCGCGGCCGGGAACCTCTCGCCGCAGAAGTCGCGCATCCTTCTGCAGCCCGCACTCGCCAAGACGTCGGATCCGAAGGAAATCGTCCGCATCTTCCGCGAATACTAAATTTCTTTCGTTTGCTCGAGGCGCTTGGACCGACCGCGCCGCGGGCGAACACCGAACATGAGGAGTATCAAAATGAACGAAACCGTTCTCACCCGTTTTCTTCGCTACGTGAGCTTTGACACGCAGTCCGCCCGCGAAAGCGAAACCGCTCCGTCCACCGAAAAGCAGCTGCGCCTTGCCGAAACGCTCGTCGCCGAACTCAAGGAGCTCGGCGTCGAAAACGCCCATGTCGGCAACGGGGGCGTCGTCTACGCGCTCGTTCCCGCGACGAAGGGCTGCGAAGACTGCCCGACGATCGGTTTCATCGCCCACTTGGACACTTCGCCCGACGCGCCCGGAGCGGGCGTCAAGCCCCAAATCCTCCGCTATGAAGGAGGCGACGTGACGTTGAACGCCGAAAAGGGAATCGTCTTCAAGGCCGCGGACTTTCCGGAAATCGCGAAGTACGCGGGCGAGGACGTGATCTTTACGGACGGCACGACGCTTCTCGGCGCCGACGACAAGGCGGGCGTCGCCGCCGTCATGGCGATGGTCGCCCACGTGCAGGCGCACCCCGAAATCCCGCATGCGGCGCTCGCGATCGGCTTTACGCCCGACGAAGAGGTGGCCCGCGGGACCGTCAACTTCGACATCGAACACTTCGGCGCGCAGTACGCCTACACCTTCGACGGCGGCGAAGTCGGAACCTTCGAAAACGAAAACTTCAACGCGGGCACGGCGACGGTGACCGTGAAGGGCGTGGGCGTGCACCCGGGCCTTGCGAAGGACAAGATGGTCAATTCTCTTCGTTATGCGGCGAAGTTCCTGGAAATGCTTCCCGCGGACATGAGCCCCGAATGCACGGCCGGCCGCGAAGGCTTCGTGCACCCCAACATGATGAAGGGAAACGTCGTCGAAACGACGATCCGGATTCTCGTTCGCGACCACGACGCGGCGCGCTATGAAGAAAAGAAGGCGCTCCTTTGCGAACTCGCCGCGAAGATGAACGAACGCTATCCGCAGGCGCCCGTCTCGATTGAAATCAAGGACAGCTACCGGAACATGCGTCCCTACCTCGACAAGGCCCCGAAGGTGCTCGAAATCGCCCGCGCCGCCTATCGCGCGGCGGGGGTCGAGCCGATCGAAGAACCGATCCGCGGCGGCACCGACGGCGCGCGTCTCTCGGTGCGCGGGCTTCCCTGTCCGAACGTCTTTACGGGCGGGATGAACTTCCACGGGATCTATGAGTGCCTTCCCGTGAAGTCCCTGGAAAAGGCGGCGGAAGTCGCCGTCAGGCTCGCGGAAGGCTCCGCTCTCTGGCCTAAGGGCCGGGTGCCGGTCCGGGACGCTCCGGTTTGCGGGCGTCCCGGGCTTCTTCCGAAAGCCTCCGCGTGCACCCCAAGCAAACGCTGCGGCGGCGCTCTTTCGGGCGGCCCGGCGCCTTCGGTCGGTCCGCCTGTCGGGATGGAGGACGTCCCCTCCGAGAATACCCGCCTTTTGTACGGGTTTTCCTTGAGTCCCGGCGCGGGCTTGAATCACACTTCGATAAAATTCCGCCTATTTTCTTCTTCTGGTTTTTCTCATGGATTGGCTTCGCGCGCTCTTTACCGACACGAATGCCGTGGCGCACATCATTTTGGTCTACGCGCTCGTCGTCGCCCTCGGCACGCTTCTCGGGCGCATCAAGGTGGTGGGGATTTCGCTCGGCGTAACCTTCGTTCTCTTCGTGGGACTCGTCGCAGGCCACTTCGGCCTCACGGTGCCCGAGCCCGTGCTCTTTTTCATCCGCGACTTCGGTCTCACGCTCTTCATCTTCTTCGTGGGACTGCAGGTGGGACCGTCCTTTTTCTCGTCCTTCAAAAGCGGCGGACTGGTTCTGAATCTTCTCACCCTCATGATCGTCCTTCTCGGGATCGTCGTGACGGTCGCGCTCTGGTTTTTGCTCAGGGACTGGGTGACGCTGCCGCAGATGCTGGGCGTCCACTACGGGGCCGTCACGAACACCCCCGGCCTCGGCGCGACGCAGGAGGCGCTCGACCTTCTTCACTACGAAGGTGAAAACATCGCGGTCGCATACGCCTGCGCCTATCCTCTCGGCGTCGTCGGAACGATTTTCTGCGCGGTGCTCCTTCGCAAGGTCTTTTCGATCGACCTCGCCGAGGAAGACAAGCACTGGGAGACCGAAGAGAAGGAACACAACCGCGAACCGATCTTCTTTCACGTCGAAGTCACGAACCCCGCGGTCGCGGGAAAGACCCTCGGTGCGATCCGCGAATTCACGGGACGCTCGTTCATCTGCAGCCGCATTCTCTCGGGCGGGGAACTTGCGAGTCCCACGGCCGAGACGGTCGTGAAGGAGGGGGACGTTCTTCGCATCGTCGCCGAACCCGAGGACCGTCTTCCCGTCACGGCCTTTTTCGGCGGAGAAAAGTCGGGCGTGGATCTCGCGGGCGAAAAGTCGCCCCTCTCTACGCGCACGATCCTCATCACGCGGGAGAAGTTCAACGGCATGACGATGAGGGACCTCTCGCTCAATCAGATGGACGGCGTCAACATTACGCGGGTCTTTCGCGCCGGCATGACGCTCTTTCCGTATTCGAACCTACACCTGCAGGTGGGCGACCAGGTCTACTGCGTCGGTCCCGAACCCGCGCTGCGGCGTCTCGAGACGCTGCTCGGCAACAAGGTCAAGAAGCTCTACCACCCGAACATCTTCACGATCTTCGTGGGGCTCGCGCTCGGGATCGTCCTCGGGAGCATTCCGATCGCGGTGCCGGGAATGCCCGCGCCCCTGAAGCTGGGACTCGCCGGAGGGCCGCTCATCGTCGCGATTTTCCTCGGGCGCTTCGGGAATTTCGCGAGACTCGTCACCTATACGACGCAGTCGGCGAGCCTCATGATGCGCGAGATCGGGATTTCGCTCTTTTTGGCGAGCGTCGGTCTTGCGGCGGGCGAGAGCTTCGTCGCCGCCATCACGCAGGGAAACGGGCTTCTTTACGTCGCCCTCGGTCTCTTCGTGACGCTCATTCCCCTCATCGTCGTGGGGGTCGTCGCGCGACGCGTTTTCAAAATCAACTACCACAGCATCGTGGGTCTCATGGCGGGCGCCACGACCGATCCGCCCGCGCTCGCGTACGCGGCGACCTTGTCGGAGAAAAATTCCTCGTCGGTCGCGTATTCGACCGTCTATCCTCTGGCGATGTTCCTTCGCATCCTCACGGGGCAGCTCCTTCTGGTGCTTCTCTGGGGCTTTGTTTCCTGAAGAAGACTCCGCATCGACAAGAAAAAAGGCGTCGGGCCGCAGGGTCCGGCGCCTTTTTCGCCGAAACTCGGGAAAACCGAGGACTGGCGAGGGAGGGCGCTTGGGACTAGAGTGGTCGACGGAACACAAAAAAGTGCTGAACGTAGCGAAGCGAGGGGGACGCGCGATGAAAGGCGTCCCTTTCCGCATTGCTTCGAACGAAAAAGGAGACAAGAATGCAGAAAACCATTTTCCGCGCGACGGCGCTATCCCTACTCATGACGGCCGCGGGCTTCGCCTTTGCGGCTTCGGGGGCGCTCCCCGTTGAAAAACTCGCGGCCGACGTCGTGGTCGTGGGGGCGGGCGGCACGGGCGTTGCGGCGGCCGCGTCCGCCGCGGAGCACGGCGCCCGCGTGATCGTCTTTGAAAAGATGCCCTTCATCGGCGGAAGCTCCGCGCTTGCGGGCGGCGCGATCGCCGCGGGCGGCACGAAGGCCCAGGCTCGTGCGGGCGAAACCGAAACGACGCCCGAAGGCTTCATGAAGATCTGGCTCAACGACCAAAAGCGTTCCTACCAAGGCGGAAGCAAGGCCTATCCCGACGAAGCGCTCGTGAAGTCCATGACCTTTGCCTTTACCGACACGATCAACTGGCTCGAAGAAGTCGTGGGACACACCTTCGCGAAGCCCCGGCCCTTCGGCTACGGCGGTCCCGATTACGCGCACGCGCCCGCCGAATCGCCCGTTCCCGCTTCGGGGCGCGGGTCGTCTCCCGCGGGCGGTCGCTTCGTCATCAAGAACGTCAAGCTCTATCTCGACAAGATGGGCGTGTCCGTCCGGACGGCGACGCCCGTCACGGACCTCATTCAAAATGAAAAGGGCGAAGTCGTGGGCGTGAAGGCCGCCGACAAGAAGGCGGTCTACGAAGTTTCCGCCAAGGCGGTCGTGCTCGCGACGGGGGGCTTCGCGCACAACAAGGAAATGATGGAGCGTCTCGTTCCGGTTTACGCGCCCTATGTCGACAAGTCCGTCGCCTCGGTCGGCGCCACGGGCGACGGCATCCGCATGGCCGTGAAGGCGGGCGGCGTCGAATACGAGGACGCCTGGGTGATCGGTCTCTACGTCTCGGGCGCGAAGCCCGAATATTCGAAGACCTTTACGTCCAAAGACAAGTACAAGGACCGCGTCTTCGTGAACGAAAAGGGCGAACGCTTCGTGAACGAAGACCTTCCGTACCTCACGGACCCGGTCGCGATGCAGAAGGCCGTCTGGGCGATCGTCGACAGTCAGGACCCGAAGAAGGTCGAGGTCCTGAACGGCGTGCAGGACCCGAAGGTTTCCGTGAAGGCGAATTCCTGGAAGGAATTGGGCGAGGCGCTCGGCGTTCCAGCCGAAGCGCTCGAGAAAACCATGACGGACTACAACCGCGCCTGCGAGACGGGCGACGACAAGGCCTTCGGCAAGCCCAAGGCGTTTCTGAAACCCTTCACGAAGGCGCCCTTCTACGCCGTGCGCGTCATTCCGCAGACGGGCGGCACCATGGGCGGCGTGAAGGTGGACGACCATTTCCGCGTGGTCGACAAGGCGGGCAAGCCCGTCAAGGGCCTCTACGCGGGCGGCGAAGTGATCAACCGTCCCTATTACAACCGCGTCTACACGTCGGGCACGGGCCTCGGCATCGCCTACACCTCGGGTCGTCTCGCGGGCGAGTACGCCGCCAAGGAAGCGCTCGGCAAATAAGGCGGGACACGCAAGGAGGGAAGGGCGCGGATGGATTCGCGCGCCTCGACCTCCCGAGGTGTCAAGACCGCTCATCGCTTTTGAGGAAGGTCGTCCGGATGCGGGCGGCCTTTCTTTTCGACGGAAAGCAAAAGACTCGTGCTTTTCGGAAAAAGGGCGGATCATGCGGCGCTTGCGGATGCCGACTGTTTACAGTGAGGAAAAGCGGTTGGGAAAAGTGCCGGATTGCAGATACATGGCCGAAGGACGGGTAATACGCATCGGAAGAGGTATGACACGGCTTTGTCGGATCTTGGTTTCTTTGAATCCGGCAGAAGGGCGGTTCAAAAGAATTGATGTTGCTCGGAATCATTCCGACGCCTCCGATCGCTTCGTCCGAAGGCCGTCCGGGTGTTGTCCTTTCGGGGCGCAACGGCTCTGTCCGACTCGACGCAAAAGGCAAGGCGGCGTTTGGTGCTTCAATGCGCCGATTCGGGAAATGCCGGGCATTGGGGGGCGTCCGGCACCGAATGTGACTTGTTTGCGATACTATCGCGAATTCATGTTATTTCAACTGCCATGAACTTTGCCGCTCAAACCTCCGCCATGGTCTTTTACAGAAAGGAGCGCGGCCTGTCGCAAACCGAAGTTGCCCGAGCAATGGGCACGACACAATCGGCGGTCGCGCGTCTCGAAAAACGTCTGCTAAGAGGAGCCGACGTCACCGTATCCGCTCTTGAGCGGTATGCGGGGGCAATCGGCTTGAGCATTGAATGGACGCTCCAGCCGGTCAAGCAGCCATACGGAATTTTTCCCGATGCCGAAGCTGCCGTCGCGGCCGCTCTCCATACGTCGGCATGCGAAGGCCGAACGGTTCCCGCCAATGAAGTCGAAGATCTGTGGAAAATCGTCCGAGGCGAAATTTCCAGACAAGACCTGATCAAGAAATATGTCGCCGAAGCTCTCGCAAAGCAGGAGGCGCGCGACCTGTCCGATGAGTACGCGGCGGCTCCGCCGAGGCGGGATTGACCCGTATAATGCGTCGTTTGTCTTCAACCGTCACTTGCGCACCATGTTCGAAAGCCTCGGCGTCATCGACTATCCGACCTTCCTCGTCGCGTCGCTTCTCATCGTTCTCTGTCCCGGTCCCAACAGCCTCTACGTGCTGCGCACGAGCGTGAGCGACGGCGCGCGCGTCGGTTTTGCGGGAGCCTGCGGGGTGTTTTTGGGCGATTCGGTTCTGCTTCTTGCCGTCTACCTCGGCGTCGCGGCCCTCATCATCGCGAATCCTTCGGTCTTCTTCGCCCTGAAGTGCGCCGGGGCGGCCTATCTTGCGTGGATCGCCTTTCGGATTCTCTCGGGGCTTCGGCGGGAGATGAAAAAGGCGCCTTCCGGGTCCTCGGGCGAAGCCGTGACGCTGCGGGAGAGAAGAATCAAAAAGCCCCGCATCGCACCCAAGACCGCCTTTCGCACGGCGCTCGTTCTGAGTCTTTCGAACCCGAAGGCGATCCTCTTCATGCTCTCCTTTTTCCTGCCCTTCGTCGACACGACGAAGAATCATCCCGGACTTGCCTTTCTGACGCTCGCCGCGACGCTGCAGTTCTGGAGCGTCTGCTACCTCACGACGCTCACGCAGCTCGGGAAGGCCCTTCTTTTCTTTTTCGGGCGTCGTCCCGTCTGGGGCCGGATCGGGAACGCCGCCGTCGCGCTTCTCTTTCTTTTTTTCGCCTGGAAGCTCGTCACGGGCTGACGTTTTGAAAGGAGCGTCCGGTGCGGCGGCCGCGGGTCTGCGGTTCTGTGCGGTGCCGTGCGCAATCGAAGGAGGCGGTTGTTTTCGATCGGACTTATTTCCTTCGTTTTCGCCGCGCGTTGACCGATTCGGCCCGCGAAAGCGCGGGGGAGAGGCGCCTGCGCGGGCGAATCGGCGTTACTTGGCGGCGGGCTGCCAACGCATGAAGCGGCGTTCGAGCCCGCTTACGGCGCGGTCGATGACGAGCGCAAAGGCCGTCAGAACGAGAATCCCCGCCATCACGGTGTTCATGTCGAAGGTCGTTTCCGCCTGAAGGATCAGGTAGCCCACGCCTTCGGCGCTGCCGAGGTATTCGCCGATCACGGCCGCGACGAAGGCCATCCCGACCGAGGTGTGCAGACTCGAAAAGACCCAGCTCATCGCCGACGGAATGTAGACGGTGCGCATCAACTGCCGGTTCGTGGCCCCGAGCATCCGGGCGCTCGCCAAAACCGTCGGATTCACTTCGCGCACGCCCTGATAGACGTTGAAAAACACGATGAAGAAGACGAGCGTTACGCCGAGCGCGATCTTCGAGGCGGGCCCGAGTCCGAACCACACGGCGAAGATGGGCGCCAAAATCACGCGGGGCATCGAGTTGAGGCCCTTGATGAAGGGGTCGAGCACGGCCGCGGCCGTGGGGGCGCGCGCAAGCCACAGTCCCACGAAGAGCCCCGACGCCGTCCCGATCGCGAAGGCCATGAGGGTTTCGTAGAGCGTCACGAAAAGGTGACGGTAGATTTCACCTCCCGCGAACCACTCCCAGATGCGAAGAAAGATCTGGTCGGGCTCGCCGAAGAAGAAGGCGGCCTGACTGTCGTTCTCAAAGAAGAAGGGCGGCACGAGTCCCGGCTTCGTCATGAGCCACCAGAAGAGGAAGACCGCCGCAAGGAGGCCCCACTGGCCCGCGCGCACGCGCAGGCGCGCGTTTCGGCGCTCGCGCTCTCTCTTCGTCGTCTTCGTTTCCTGCGGGCCGAAGCCTCGTACAGCGGCTTGGCATTGCGTCATGATGGGTTCCTCCTTCAGATCGAATCGCGGTGTTGCCGATAGCTCTTCATCACTTCGTCCCGGAGCACGCTCCAGATGGCTTCGTGGCAGGCGAGGAAGTCGGGCGTCGTGCGGATTTCGACGACGTTTCTCGGCCGCGGAAGCTCGATCGGGAAGTTTCCGATCGGGTGCGAGGCGGGCCCCGCCGAGAGCACCACGACGCGGTCCGACATCGAGACGGCTTCGTCGAGGTCGTGCGTGATGAAGAGGACCGCCTTCCTGGCGCTTTGCCAAATGTCGAGCAGTTCGTTTTCCATGAGCTGCCGCGTCTGGATGTCGAGCGCCGAGAAGGACTCGTCCATGAGAAGAATGTCGGGGTCCGTCACGAGCGTCTGCGCGAGCGCGACGCGCTTTCGCATCCCGCCGGAGAGTTCGTGGGGATAGCGGTCCGCAAAGCGCTCGAGTCCGACGCGAGAGAGCCACGACATCCCCGCGTCGCGCCGCTCGGACTCGGGGACGCCCCGGTAGCGAAGGCCCATCACGACGTTTTCATAGGCCGTGGCCCAGGGCATGAGGCTTTCGGCCTGGAACATGTAGCCCGCACGGCGGTTGATGCCAGAGAGCGGAACGCCAAAGACCCGCACTTCGCCTTCGGAGGGTTGAAGAAGTCCCGCCGCTGCGTTGAGGATCGTGGACTTCCCGCAGCCCGTGGGGCCGACGACGCTCACGAATTCGCCCGCCCCGACCGCAAACGAAACGTTCTCGGTCGCGGTGTAGTCGGGCTTGCCGGGCTTCCCGGGAAACCGGCAGGTGATCCCTCGAAAGTCGAGCGCGGGGGCGCCGCCCGCGGTTGTGTTGCCTTCCTGCATGCTCTTCTCCCGTCACTTCGCCGCGCGGTCGACGAATTCGTTCGTGAATACGGTCTCGTAGTCGAAGGGGAAGTCCTTCAACTTCGGGTCGACCGTCGCGAGGGCCGCCGCGGAAATTTGGGCGCAGCCTTCGGGGAAGCGTCCGTCGGGGGAGAGGGCAGGACGGTTCTTGAGGAAGCCTTCGACGTAGACCTCGGGATTTCCGAGGAAGGCCGCGCGCGGCACCACCTTCACGAGTTCGTCGGGCGTGACGGACGCGAGCCACCGGTCGGCGCGGATGACGGCGTTCGTGAGCCGCTGCACGGTCTCGGGGTTCTTTTCGACGAAGGAGGTCGGCGCATAGAGGCATCCCGCCACCATGGGGCCGCCGAAGAGGGCGTCGGACTCCGCGACGTTTCGCGTGTCGGTGACGATTTGAATGGCGTCGTCCCGCATGAGCTGCGTGATCACGGGGTCGAGCCCCACGAAGGCGTCGACCTGACCCGCGCGCACGGCGGCGATCGCGCCCGCGCCCGAACCGATCCCGATCACGGCCACTTCGTTGGCGGCGATGCCCGCGCGCTTCAGGACGTAGTTGGCGATGACGTGCGAAGAAGAACCCGGGGCGGTGACGCCGATGCGGCGGCCCTTCAATTCCTTGACGTCTCGGAAGTTCGGCATGGTCTTGCGGTTCACGGCAAAGACGCACTGCGGCGCGCGGCCCTGGAGCACGAAGGCGCGCATCGCTTGGCGCTTGGCCTGCATCGAGAGCGTGTGCTCGAAAGCGCCCGAAACGACGTCGGCCGAGCCGCCGACGACGGCCTGCAGCGACTTGGAGCCTCCCTGGAAGTCGACGACCTTGACGTCGAGCCCCTCTTCCTTGTAGAAGCCCTTCCATTCGGCTACGGCGGCGGGGAGGTAGTAGTAGAGGTTTTTCCCGCCCACGGCGATCGTGACTTCGGTCTTTTCTGGCTCGGCGGCAAAAAGGGAGGGTGAGCCGACGCCCGTGCAGACGCCCGCCGCAAAGAGGGCGGCTCCGCGGCAGAATGCGCGGCGGGAGAAGGGAGCGGTGGTGAAAGACGGATTCGTGCGGTTCGTCATGACGGTCATCCTTGTTCGTCGGGGTCTCACGTCGTCGCGAGGAGGCCGAACGAAGAGCCGTCAAGGCTTGAGTGCGCTCGTGCGGGCCGGGGAGAAATTTCCGTGCGCCGTCTTGCTCGCGATTCTTGGCGGGAGAACGGCGGTGAGTGAAGAAAAGTATCAGCGGCCGTCTCCCGTCCTAAGGCGGAGAAGGCTCGTAAGTCGGAATTCCGAGGCGGGCACGAAGCGCACGGGATCCTTGCGGATCGTGCGGCGTATGGCGAATCGTGCGGTCATGGGGAACTCCGTCGGGGGAAGAAAGCCGGATGCCGTCCGGCTCGGGCGCCTCTCTTTGAAGTGCGTAGAAAAAACTTTATTGCAAAAATGTCGAGCCGGCAATAGGTTCGATTGCCTAGGCGGGACGGACGGGAAGGAGCCGGTGCGCGGAAGAGAGTTTCGCATGGATGGGGTGTCGTCGGGATTTCGTGCGTCAAGGCTCGACTCCATACCCGGATATCGTGCATAACCGGCGGTTTCATATCTGGATTTCGTGCAAAAACTAGTCTTTTCATATCCGGATTTCGTGCTGAAAGTGGTCCTTTCCTATCCGGACTTCGTGCTAAAATGGGCCGATCCGCATCGGGATCGCCCTGCGTAAAATGGGGAGACGTGCGGAGGAAGCGTAAGCATTTATGCCGTTTTCAGCACGAGATCTATTTTTGAAAACGATTGTGGTGCAGGTGGAAGAGGGAAGAAATGCTTGAGCGGAAATCAATGCGGCATCTTTTGGAATGGAAACAGACTCGGCAGGGAGCCACCGCTCTGCTGATAGAGGGCGCGCGCCGAGTGGGAAAAAGCACTCTGGTTGAGGAGTTTGCAAAAAGGCACTACCGCTCCTACCTTCTCATTGACTTTGCCCGCATCCCGGACGAGGTTGCGGACCTCTTCAGAAATCTGCGCACCGACCTCGACAAGTTTTTTCTCTATCTGAGCGCTTACTACCGCGTGACGCTGCATCCGCGCGAGAGTTTGATCATTTTTGACGAAGTACAGACTTTTCCGCTCGCCCGCGCTTTTGTGAAGTACTTGGTCGCCGACGGACGCTACGATTACATCGAGACGGGGGTTAAACTAGCAGAGAGAAAGTCTTCCAAATTTGCCATGGGGGACTTTTATGCTTTGCTCAATCGGTTTCATTGCCAAACACTACGGAGTGTCGCCCAGTACCATTCGACGTTGTGTGAAACTCGGCTACATCCGGATCGCCGGCAGAACGTTCGGCGGTCATCGCCCGTTTTGATGTGCCGAACGAAGTGTCTTCTGAACAAGCTTCAACGAGAAAGCATATCGGCTATGCTCGCGTGTCGTCCCACGATCAAAAGGAGGATTTGGCCCGACAGTCCGCGCGTTTGCGCGAGGCCGGATGCGAGGAAGTGATAGAGGATATCGGCTCCGGGCTCAACTGCAGCAAGCCCGGTCTTAGTTCTTTGTTGAGACAACTGCTCGACGGACGCGTGAAAAAGCTTTCCGTCGTACACGAGGATCGACTTTTGCGGTTTGGCGTCGGCCTGATTCGGCAGATTTGCCGTCGAATGCGCACAGAAGTCGACGTTCTCGAAAATCGCGCGGAGAAAACTTTCGAAGAGGAGCTCGCCCGCGACGTCATCACGCTGATGACGGTCTTTTGCGCCCGGCTCTACGGCAGGCGCAGCCACCGCAACAAGCAGAGCGTGAAGGTTCCCGCGTGCGCCACGAAGATGGCGGACCGGCACGAAGCGACGGGACGCGATGTTCCGACCGACGGAACATCGTCGTTTTCAGCGTGATTCCTTGAAGTCAATCCAGTTTACGTTTGAAAACAAAACGTATTTGATCCGCAGCTTCTTACTCGAATGCCCGCCGAGTCAACAGCCGTGCTCCGGGCAAAAGAAATCTTCTCGCTCGGCGGCATTCCGGGCTGTATTTCATGCGACATTTCACCTGCATTTTTCGTATCACCAAGTGATCATCGTGCAACAAAAATCGGACTTTTTCAAGACAGAGCACACAATCCGACAATTATTCTGGAACAATGGTTTTCGACCATATAAAACATAAGGAGAGGACCGTGTTGCTTCAGCCCGATCAAGACGTCTCGGAGCTCTGCTTTCTCGAAGCGGAGCGGGTGGAGAGCCTCGGCGTTCGCAACGAAGCGCCCGGGTACGTGACGACGGTGCGCGAGATTGTCGCACCCGACGCGGCCACCGACGAACAGTTGGAAGCGCTTCTTGAGGCGTACGGGCGACAAGTTTCGTATTTCATTCACCGCTTCCATTCCCGTGCCTGGCGGCCCTACTGTTCGGGCAGCCGGTATCGGTATCTTCGCGACCGACTTGTTGAAGCCGTGGCGAAGAAAGAGGAAGAGGGGAAGAAACCTGAGAAAAAATCGGAGGAGAAGAAGAAATCGGAGAAGAAACCTGAGAAGAAACCGGAGATGAAACCGGAGATGAAACCGGAAGCTCCCTTTCCGATCTTCGGTCTTCAGGCGCGGCAATGGAAAATGGCTCTGCAGCAGGCGAGTTCCGTCGTGGAAAACGACTGGGCCCTCGCACAGCAACGCGCCAAGGAAAAAATTGAGCGCACTCGGTGGTACGCCAACCTCGACGGCAACGAGCGGCACTACGTCAATCTTCTTCTCAGTACGATGGGCGACGACTTTTTCCAGATGATGCGCGGTCGTACGGCGACATTCGGTTGGCATCGGGACCGTGAGCAGCTCAAGAAGGTGAAGAACCCCGGATCGCTCTGCGCACTCGTACGCCGGGCCATCCAAAAGGTGAAGTCAAAACAGATCCGACGCAGGGCGTGCCGCTCGGTCTGGTTTGACTGCGAATGCTACAGCGTGCAGATCGTAACGGAGGGGAAGGAGACAATCCAGGTCGTCTCGCTGATGTCGCTGACGCCGGGTAAGCGCGTGAAGATCAAGCTTCGCGGAAAGAAGGCGATCAAAGGCACGGTCAAACTTGTGAAAACGCCGCGGGGATGGCAACTGCATACGCTCTCGACGCCCAAGACCAAGGAGAAGTCCTCCGAAGGGAAACTCACCTGCGCAGCCATGGATATGGGCTTCTCCGAGGTTTTTACGATGCACGACGGCGCGCAGTTCGGGCGAAAGCTCGGCGAGGCCATCGGCGCGCAAGCCGAAACCGTGGACCTGAAGATCAGGGAGCGCAACCGTCTCACGGCGCAGGCGAAAAATACGAAGGATCCGAAGAAACGCCGAAACATTCTGCGCTACAACCTCGGGTCCGATACGTTCGACAGAAATGTCGCCAAGCACAGGAGCCGCGTTCACAACATCGTGAACCACTCTCTCAATGAGATGCTGAAGCAATACCCCGCCGAGGTCTACATCGTGGAGGATTTGAGTCATCGGTTTTACCTGAAGGGCTTTTCCAAGCAGACGAACCGCCTTCTCTCGAGCTGGGTTCGGGGCATCATTGCGCAGCGACTGAGTTTCAAAGCGGCTCTGCACGGCGTGAGTCTTGTCAAAGTGCCCGCCGCCTACAGCTCGCAGCGCTGTCCGTATTGCGGCTGCGTCTGTCGGGAATCCCGCAAGGGAGACCGTTTCGAATGCGTGCACTGCGGAGCCAAAGGGCACGCGGACAGAGTGGCGTGTCTGAATCTCCTCTGTCGAGCGCATGATCCGCGTTTCCGTTCGAGAATGTCGAAGGAAAGGGTGTTGGCACTGGAGTTGGAGGAGCACGGGATGGAATGCGCCCGAAGAGGCACGACGCCGCACAAGTACGAACCGAGACAAAGGAAAAAGCGGTCAACGCCGAATGAGGCGTCGAAAAAAGCGTGAGCCTGCGGACAAAAACCTTGATCAACAAACGAAACCACACGGCACAAAGGAAGCGAAAAGTGAGCGAATAGAATTCTCCTAAAAGGTCAGAACGTCGTCAGAGCGACAAGTGAACCGATCATCCGCCGAAGACGCTGGTCGTCTTAATTTCCGAAAGGCCGGACAGGTGATTTCTCAGCTTGCGAGACGACGCTTCGTAAAGCGCCCTTGAGAAGTTATACCGTCCGGGGCCAGACTCACTTGAAGTGAGAGCGAATAATTACCATGAGTTCCGGGTTGGACCGCCCTGGTAGATTTGAAAGGAATTCTGGAACGGTCGCTTCTCTCCATTCGGCAAAATGTACGGGACATCGTCATTCCTTCCGAAGAGGAAACCTATCGGCTCAATCCCTTGGACTTCGAGGAATTTCTCTGCGCTACGGGAAACGAGCAGCTTGTCCATCTCATTGGCGAGGCTTTTCAAAGGAAGGAGGCGTTGCCTGATGCTCTTCACCGCCGGGCGTCCGGTCTCTTGCGCGAATACATGCTCGTGGGCGGGATGCCCCGTGTAACCGACGTTTACGCGACATCACACTCCTTTGAAAAGGCGGACGGGGAGAAGCGGCGGATTCTGGACCTGTATCGAAAGGATGTGGCCCGATTTGCGCACGGTTATCAAGATAAAGTCGGAAGCGTTTTTGACGAGATTCCCGCACAACTCTCAAAGCACGAGAAACGATTCACGCTTGCGTCGCTCGGCAAGACCGCACGGATGAGAACCTACGAAGAAGCTTTTTTTTGGCTTGCCGACGCGCAGATAACCATTCCGTGCTTTGCGTCTACGGATCCTTCCGTAGGTTTGGCATTGAGCCGCGATTCGTCGGCGCTGAAATGCTACGTGGCCGACACCGGGCTTCTGGCTGCGATGGCGCTCCTGACTTCGAACGCGACGAAGGAAGATCTCTACCGCAACGTGCTGTTCGGGAACTTGTCGCTCAACGAAGGAATGCTTACGGAGAATCTCGTGGCGCAAACCTTGGTGGCCAAGGGAGATCGACTTTTTTACTACTCGCAAAGCGGCAAAAAAGAAGGGGAAGAGCGCCTCGAAATCGATTTTCTGACGGTTCGTCCCTTCCCGGACGCCCTCAACAAACCCCGCGTCACACCGATCGAGGTGAAGTCGTCCGTGCGTTTCCGCACCGTTTCGCTCGACCGGTTTGTTCAAAAGTTCCGCGAACGAATCGGCAGCGAGATCGTCGTTTATCCGGGGCCTTTGCGAAAGGAAGGGCGTCGTTTGCTCGTGCCGCTTTATGCGGCGCACTGTCTCTGAGAGTTTTCGGCGGGACGGCATGCGTCGTCCGATCAGTCCCACTGCGGCAGAGAGAACGGTGCCTCTGGGCGCGCTGGCGGCGTCCAAATTCTACGGGATCTGTTCCACGGCGGTTCAGATGGTGTTTGCCTTCGAGTCCGGCACGGCCCGTCGCGTGGGATTTGCAAGAGCGAGTTTCCTTCGCAAGGTGACGGCCGCCGTGGATCCGACGCTGCCCGAACACCTGGCTGCCCAACCCGTTGCCCGGCTTCAAGAAGCCCCGGACGCATGAGAGCGCGATCTCAGACTCTGGGCATCATTGCGGGGCTTCTTCGAAAGGTCGGGGGAGTTTCTTTGATCTCGGCAGTTCGAAGAGCCCGTCTCTCAGAAAATGTACTCGGCCTCAAGCTTCAGACTCGCGCCCTCCCGTTTTCCGCAGTAGCCGCGAAGCCTCAGGTCAAAGAGCCAGGGCGATTCGGTCCCGGCGTGACGCAGCCCCGCCTCGCCGATTCCCGTCGTGCCGCGGATCGGTTCGCTCCCGAGGATTTCTACGCCGTTCGCTTCGTTGCGGGGCTTTTCCGAAAAGTCGTACTCGAAGGCCGCGCCGAGATACCCCTGCCAGTCGCCCGCCGGCGCCGAAAGACGCACTCCCGTGCGCACGCGGTGGTCGTCGACGCTCTCGAAGCGCAGCGTCGTCGTGCCGTCCGAATCCTTCACGTGCGCGGTGTCGCCGGGAAGATAAGTGAGGAAGTACTTTGCAAAGACTTCGAGTTTGGCGTCGGTTGCAAGCGGGAAAATCCGCCCGACGCCGGCATGGGCCGCGGCGTAGAGCGAGTGCGTTCCGTAGCCGTGCGAGCGTGCGTCGGCCCCGACGAGTCCGTGCTCGACGTCGTTCTCAAAGCGCCCGACGCGAAGCGACCCTTCCGTGTAGAAGCCGTTGTGAAAGAGATGCCTTGCGGACGTGCCGACGCCGCAGTAGCTCATCGTGCCGTCCACCCGGCGCGTGACGCCGGAAAGCCGCATCGAGTCGTCGAATTCGCCGCGCCCGATTTCCGCAAAGAAATTGATGCGGGCGGCTCCCGATCCGGTCGCAACGCTCGTGCCTGCGCCGGCGAGAAAGTTCATTCCCCGCACCGTGAGGCTCCCGGCGGATTCGTATTTCACGTCCGCTGCCGACATCACCGCGAAGGTTCGGGGTCCCCAACGCTGGTCTCTCGAAGGTTCGGTGAGCGTGTCCCCCACGATTTCCGCCGCTTGCCCGAGGAAGGTGACCGCGGCGTTGCGCTGGTTCGAAACGAGTGCGAGCTGCCGGTTGGGAGCGGGCGCGTCCTCGAGCTCGAGAACGATCGACTTTGCGTCCTCGGCGTTCCTGATCCGGCCTTCGACCTCGGTCGTGATACCCGTCGTGAGCGTTACCGCTTGTCCTTCGCCTTCGTAAAGAGGATTGAGCAAGAGCTCGGAGTGTTCGCCCGCTTCGAGGAGCGTCATCGATTCCCCCAAGTGGGCGTCGGCGCCCCCTTCAAAAACGAAGCCCCCGTCGACGAACGCGAAGGTCGTGCCGCTCAGATCCAGCGTTTCCTCCGTGACGATTTCCTCCCAGTCGTCATACGGCCGCATGTCGACTCGGAGCACGGTGCTTTCCGCTTCCCAGGGAATGTTTGAGAGCTCGATCGTGTTGAAGCCCTTTACCGACGACACGACGCCCCGCCAACCGGAGAGCCGCAGGGCGTTCTCTCGAACGTCGTCTCCTCCCGTCCCGCCGAAGCGCCCGGCGCCCACGAGCCGGGCCTGAGCGAGTCGCTCGTCCCAACTGCCGTCTCCGGCGAGTTCGACGGTGTTGTTCGTCAGTACGCCTCCTTCGGAAGCGGAGATTTGGCCGGCGATGAAAAAAGCGGCTTGACGGTCCTTGAGGTCGAGCGTCACGTCTTCAAGGCGGATGAAGTTTCCGGCGATCTTCCCGTCGAGACCTCCATAGCCTTGGTGGAGGCCGCCGTAGACGAAGATGTTGCCGCCCGAGGAACTCCTGAGCGTCGAGTTCCTGATGTCGACTCGGTTGCCGACGACGTCGCCGCTCGGATTCATGGCGGCGCCGAGCGACGACGAGTCGATCGAGGAATCGGCGATGAAAAGAAGATTGTCGGCAAGCGTCGACGGCGCGGCCGAACCCGCCGAGGCGGCGAAGAGGTCGACCTGCACGTAGAGGTTTGAGGCCTTTTCGATGACGATCGCGTTCTCTGAAGCGTTGCCGCTCTCGGTGTTGGCGGCGTAGGCCATGTTGAAGCGGCCGTTCGCGAGGCCCCGGATCATGAGACGGTTGCGTGCGAGCGTTCCCGTTTCCGAGTACGCAACCTCGACGTCGGCGTCCGTACGGAAGGTGCCGCCCGTGATGGAAACGACGTTGTCCGTGAGCGCAAAGGCGTCTCCCCGGGCGTCTTCGGCTTCCGCCGTATTGTTCGCAGCTGTGAATTTTGACTGCGCTCCGAAGTCGCCGCCCGCGACGTCGATGCGGTTGTCGCTCATGTCGCCCGTTCCTTCGGCCGCCGTGAATTCGATGAGGCGGTTCGTTCCGGCCGCAGGCGGCAAAAAGTTGCCGCCCTCGATCAAGACGGCGTTGCCGACGGCTTCCCGCGATGCGCCGTGGGCGGCGTGAAATGCCTGCACGGGGTCTTTGGCCCGGTAGTCGCCTTCCGTAAAAATCAGTCGATTGCCGTTTTGCACGGCGGCGTCCGAAGCCCCGTAAAACTCGAGTTCCGAGAGTTCCTCTCCTGCGCCGAGCGCAAACGTGAAGAGGTTGCCGTTGTGGGAGCCGTCCACGCTGCCGCTGTAAACGTGGCGGACGGCGTCGACGGTCCATTTCTTCAGGTCGGCGCTGTGCGTAAAGCGGTCGTCGGCGCATTGCGCGCCGGCGGTAAGGAGCGCGCAGGAAAGAAAAAGGAGTTTTCGTACGGAAGAGTGGCGAAAAGAGAGGTTTTCCGAAGGAATCGGACCGCGGGAAAAAGATGACATGCAGGGTTCCAAAAGGACGGAGAGAAGATTTTTCTTTCCGAGAAGAGATTCTTCCATCCTAGCGGGTTTTCCTGAATAAGTATCCCGAAACGGTGTTTTATTTGTCCTTTGGAGGGGTGGAGTGCAACCTTTTGTTTCCCCTTCTCTCTAGGGGAGTGAATGATGAACGATGCGGGTTTGTAGGATTTTTTTGGAGTTGACTGTTGAATTTTTCGACGGACGTGAAGGAGTTGGGAGTTTCCCTTAGTCGTCTTTCCGGAGGGCTCTTTTCAAAGGGCGCAAAAGGGCTCAGTGCGGGCGAGTCCGATGGCTCGGCGCGGGTCCGTTTAAGCGGCGCATTGCCCGGACGCAGGCGGCTCGGACAGGCGGCAAGCCCGTCCCGCCGCCGTGTCCCTTCCAATGCGCGAGGCGGGCGGGACGAAGTGGATTCGAATGTTCTTGGCGAGCGTTGTTCCGTGCGGGCTCGTCGAGTCGGACTTGCGTTTTCCTCATCCGCCGACTCGACGGGCAAACCGCAGCAAAGCGTCGCTGCGGGCCGCATACGCGCCGGCGGGCGTGCCGTTTCCTTCGTCATCGAGGCGGGTTGACGAAGGCGCCTTCGTTTCATGCACTTTTGTGAGAGAAATTTTGACGAAGCCGGCGTTCGGTCCAGGCCGCCTGAAGGCGCTCTTCGTCCTCTGCGATTTGTCGCTGCTGCTCCGGCAGACGTCCGAGCAACCCGTTGATGGTGTATTTGAGACAAATTCTTAAGTCGACCCCCGAGATAGGGACGGTATCAATCCGGACGAACCGTTTGGATCTGAACAGCCATCAGATCTATCGGACCTACAAGCAGCGTCAAGAGATTGAGCAGTTTTTCAAGACGTATGGCGCGAGTATGGATTTCGATGCTTCCTATATGCGGGATCGCACGAGTCAGGAGGCGTGGCTGTTTTTGAACCACTTGTCTGCCACGATTGCCATGGAATGCATGGCGGATATTGCACGGATTGGCGAAGACAAGAATGTGTCGTTCGAGGACCTGCGTCAAACACTGGGAAAGATCTTGGCTAGCCAGGTAGACGGGAAATGGTCTCTTGCCCCCATCAAGAAGTCGGTGCAGAAACTGACCGCTAAACTGGAGTTTCCGGTTGAGACATTTGACTTGGATGCCATGACACGCGGAAGTGGTACGCCAACGTAGCTAGCGTACCTAATTCCAAGCGTTACGGTTTAACCCCGATGTCGGACTCCCGCGGCGGACACTAAAATGTGGGGCCGGCTTTAGGACGGCGCAGACCGCCCGGGCCGAAGCTCCCCGATACAACCCAACCGGAGATTTTCAAATGTTCGGAGTTATTTGTACGCTCTTGGCCGTCGTGCTGCTTGCGTACTTCGTCATCAAAAACTACTATCCGCCCGTCATCCTTCTGGTGCTCGGGCTCGTCCTGCTTCTGATCGGCGCCTATATGGGCAACGCGCCCGTGTCGGCCAAGACCGCCACGAACTTCCTCGGCTTCGACCTCGCGCAGGCCGTCACCGACCTGACGAAGAGCCGCATCGGCGGACTCGGTCTCAACATCATGGCGATCGGCGGCTTCAGCTACTACATGAACAAGATCGGCGCCTCCAAGGCGCTCGTGAAGCTCTGCGTGCGTCCGCTCTCGGCGATCCATTCGCCGTACGTGCTCCTCGGCCTCACCTATGTCGTGGGCCAGTGCATGGCGCTCTTCATCAATTCCGCCGTGGGTCTTGGACTCCTGCTCATGGCTTCCGTCTATCCGCTTCTCGTGCAGCTCGGCGTGCGCCGCGCCGCCGCGGCCGCGGTGATCGGTTCGACGTGCTGCCTCGACCTCGGGCCGAGTTCTTCGAACGCCATGCGCGCCGCCGACCTCGTCGGCACCGACGTCGTGACCTACTTCGTCACCGGTCAGATTCCGGTCGCAATCTGCGTGATCGCGGCCGTCGCCGTCGGGCACGCGCTGGTGCAGCGTTGGTTTGACCGCCGCGAAGCCGCCAAGGGAATCACCGACGACGCGGGCGCCGCCGCGGGGAAGACCGAAGACGCCTTCGCGGGGGCGGGTCCGGCCTTCTACGCGATTCTGCCGATTCTGCCTCTCTTCCTTCTCATCATCTTTTCGCCGATGGTCTACGACGGCATCAAGCTCAACCTCGTGACGGCCATCATCGTTTCGATTCTGATCGCCTTCGTGGTGGACCTTGTCAGCCGCCGGGCGCTCAAGGACGTCTGCAAGGACTTTCAGGCCTTCTTCGAAGGGATGGGCAAGGTCTTCACCTCGACCGTCTCCCTCATCATCTGCGCGGAACTCTTTGCTCTGGGCCTTACGAAGATCGGCGGCATCTCCACGATGATTCAGATGGCGGCCGCCCAGCAGGACGTGGGCCTCTACCTGATGCTCTTCGTGATGATGGCGATCATGACCGTCGCCACGATCGTGACGGGTTCGGGCAATTCCGCCTTCTTCGCTTTCTCGCCGCTTCTTCCCGAAGCGGCCGCGAGCGTCGGCTACAACACGATGGCGCTCGTCATTCCCGTACAGCTCGCGGCGAGCCTTGCGCGTCCGATGAGTCCGATTTCGGGCGTCATCATCGCCGTCTCGGGCATTGCGGGGCTGACCCCCATCGAACTCATCCGCCGTACGATTCCCGTCATGATCTTCGGCATGATCGTGAACGTCGCCGCGGCGCAAATCTTCCTCTGATTCTTTTCAGGAGATAAACAAAATGGCCTATCTCATCAAGGGGGCGCACGTCTATGCGCCCGAAGACCTCGGCATTTGCGACGTCCTCACCGTGAACGACAAGGTGGTCGCCGTCGGCAAGGACCTGAGCGCTCAACTCCCCGAGCTCGAAACAATCGACGCCAAGGGCCTTCTCCTCACGCCGGGCTTCATCGATCAGCACATCCACGTCACCGGGGGCGGCGGCGAGGGCGGTCCCAAGACCCGCACGCCCGAACTCGTCTTGTCCGAACTCGTCGCCTGCGGCACGACGAGCGTCGTGGGCGTTTCGGGGACCGACGGCACGAGCCGCTCGATCCCGAACCTTCTCGGAAAAGTCCGCGCTCTGCAGGCCGAAGGCGTTTCCGCCTGGATGTACACGAGCAACTACGCGTATCCGCCGACGACGCTGACCTCCTGCGTGCGCGACGACCTCTACTTCGTTCCCGAAGTGCTCGGCGTCAAGATCGCCATGGGCGACCACCGCTCGAGCTTCCCGACCGAAGACGAAGTCATGCGTCTTTTGACGCAGATCCGCGTGGGCGCAATGGTCGCGGGCAAGCTCGGCGTTCTGCACATTCACCTCGGCAACATCGTCGGTCCCTTCGACATGTTCCTTGACTGCGTCAAGCGCGGCATGC
Organism: uncultured Sutterella sp.; assembly: GCA_900545275.1. Taxonomy (GTDB): domain Bacteria; phylum Pseudomonadota; class Gammaproteobacteria; order Burkholderiales; family Burkholderiaceae_F; genus Sutterella. The sequence continues at coordinate 181,662 of UQYG01000002.1, read as the reverse complement.
CCATTCAGCACATCCGTCCGACGCACTGCGCGCGCCACCCCGACGTCTTCAAGGGGGCGATCGAGTTCGGTCTCGCGGGCGGCTACGTCGACATCACGACGGGCGGCTCCTGCGCCGTGGGCACTCCGGCCGCGGGCGTCAAGGCCGTGCTCGACGCGGGCGTGCCTCTCGACCACGTGACGATGAGCTCCGACGGTCACGGCTCCGTTCCGCGCTTCAACGAGAAGGGCGAAATGGTGGGCCTCGGCGTGGGCGGCGTCGCGTGCAACCTGAAGGAAGTGAAGCGCCTCGTCGAAGAACTCGGCGTCCCGATGACGTCGGCGCTCTCCGTCGTCACGGCGAACGTCGCCAAGGCCCTGCAGCTCCCGGGCAAGGGCTTTGTGAAGGCGGGCGGCTCGGCCGACCTCAACCTCTTCGACGAAGACCTCAAGCTCGTTCACGTCTTCGCGAACGGCCGTCAGATGATGCGCGAAGGCGAAATCATCGTGAAGGGAACGTTCGAGGAATAATCCCGGTTCGGACTTTCGTCTGAAGGAACAATCCGCGCCGTCGGTTCATTCGCCGGCGCGGATTTCTTTTTGCCGGCGCCCGACGAAAGAAACCGCCGGGCGCTGCGGTTGCCGGAGAACCGCTCCTTCCCGTCGTCAGAATCGGCAGGTGAGGGCGGCTGCGCCCGAGACGCCCCGACGGTCTCCCGCAGACCCCTTGAGACCGAGGTCGACGGCCCGCGGACTCGCGGCGTCGGATTCCAGTTTCGTCCGACGGACAAAACCGCCTTCTACGGCGAACTGGAACGTTCGACGGGCGGTGAAGTGAAGGATCATTACGCCTTCAACACGGGTGCCCGCTACGCTAGGTAACAAGACCGGGATTGTCCCGTAACGAAAAGAGCCGCCGCGACGTCTTTCGGCGGCTCTTGCCATTGTATTTCTTTACCAAGGGAAAACCCTCTGCACCGTTTTCCCTCAACTTCAGGCAAAATGGATCCCGCTTCACCAAGCGAACGGACGCAAAGGAAATCGGCGCACGTTCTAAAAAAAACGGGCTCCTCGCCCGAAACGGATTTCCACCTTCCACAACGGCTTCTTTCTCCCGCGACTCGTCCGTCGGACGCGTTCAAGGCGGAAGAAGTTCTTGTCTATTAGCTGCCTCGTGGGCGCTGTCCCACAGGCTCAAAGCGGCTTCAAAGGGGACGTGCGTCCCCGAGGTTTTCTTTTTTCTTTTTGACTAAGGAGAAAACCTTCATGCTTCAAAGCCGCCTTGTGCCGGCAAGCGAATTCGGTGCTCATCTGACCCCGTATCCTCCTTGCCGAGGCTATTCATTGGACGAACGAAGCGATGTCGAAAGACACCGCATTCCCTCCGTCAATCCTTCACACTTCTTCTCCCACGACGTCTTCGGTCAGCTCTCCCTCTGGTGGAGATTTGCCGAAGCCGAACCCCTCTACATCTCGGGCCCTACGGGCGCGGGCAAATCGAGCTCGGCGTGTCAATTCTGCGCGCGTCTCGGCATGCCCGTCGTCTCCGTCATGGCCCGGCCCCGCATGGATCGGCGCGAGCTGATCGGCCGCTGGGTCATGGATGAAAAGGGGATGCGCTGGGTCGACGGTCCCGCCGCGCTCTGTTGGCGCTACGGCTGGGTTCTGCTCATCAACGAGTTCTCCTGTGCGGGTCCCGAACTCTGGGTGTCGTGCAATGACATCCTCGAGGGACTGCCGCTCGAGCTCGATCAGGTGGGCCGGGTTCTGCCGCGTCATCCGGAAGCCCGGGTGATCATCACCGACAACACGCGCGGCGCTTCGGGCGAAGCCGCCGACGAGGGGTTTCTCGGCCGAAGGCTGCAGGACCGCTCGACGGTGGACCGTTTCTGGCACCTCCGCATGGAGGGCCTGAACGAGTACGAGGAGACCGCGCTTCTCGTCGCAACGCTTCGCCGCGACTGGAAGTCGGCTCTCCCCGACGAAGTGCTCTCGGAACTCTGCGTTCGGCTCGCCCGCGTCGGTGCGGACAGCCGCGCCGCGGCGAAGAAGACGAGCATGGCCTTCGAGAACGCGTCCGTGGCGGTGAGTCACCGCGTGCTCCGACGGGTTCGGGACATTCTCTGCTCTCTCCTTCTCGGCGAGGCGGGGAGGATGAACGATCCCGTGCGCGGCGCCGTGCGCCTGGCTTTTTCGGAAGCCTTGGGCGCAGTGGAGCGCGAGGCCGTGGAGACGCTCTTTGTCGCCACGTTCGGAAACTTCATCGACGAAGCGCGCAAGCGCGTGCTCTGCGGCGTCGAACCGCCGGCCTTCGCCTGAGGGCGAAGAGGCGTTTCGTCAAAGGAGAAGCGTCATGAAGCCTCCATGAAGAGTGCGCGGGGCCGTTTCCAAACGGCCCGCGCGCAAGCCGTCCGGACCTTCGGGTCCGAAAGAAGCACAGTGTGAAACCCAAGGGGACTTTTGCGGAGACGCGTCCGCGCCGAACTTTCGGCGCGGCCCTTCCGCAGGGTCCCTTTCTTTTTTGACGGAGAGACGAAATGAGTCGATTCCGCGCCCTTACGGGCAAAAAGCGTGCCGGCGCAGCCCGGCGCAAAAACGCCGTCGACGTGACGGTTCTGAACCGCATCGGCAAAAACGACTGCGCGCAGGGCGCCGAGGCCGCAGGGCGGGTCTTCCGGACGGAAGCCGCCAAGGGCCGGGTGCTGCGCGAGGCCGCGCCTCTCGTTCTTTCGGCCGCGTGCCGAAAAGAGGGGCTCTCGGTGAGGTTCACGTCCCGTCCCGCCACCGACGGCAAGACCGTCTGGTTGGGACCGATCGACTTCGGAAATCCGCTCGCTCCCGTGTTCGTTTACGGACACGGACTGCACGAGCGCGGGCACGTCGTGCATTCGGACTTCTCGCTCCTTCGCGGAGCGGCGGTGAAGAATGCGCCCGCCTGCGTTTTCGAGTGGGCGAACCTTTTCGAGGACGTTCGGGTGGACGCGTTGACGAGCGCCGCGTACGCGGGCTACGGGATTCTTCGCGAAGCCCTCTACCTCGCGCTTCAGGCCGCGGGGATGAGCCGCTTCGTTGAAGACGTGCCGGGGCGGCCCCCGCACGACGTCGTGAAGCTCTACTACCTCGCGCGCCTTTGGGAGCGCGAGCTCGGCCTCACCGTCGTCGCGCGGGACCTCGAGTGGCTCGAGCGGGAGATGGGGGTGATCTTCACCGAAGACGAAAAGCTTCGGCTCGACCGCCTCGTCTTCTCGGCCTGGCCCCTCTCTTCGACCGGAGACGCCGTGGGACTCGCCCTGCGCATGGCGGCGCTCCTTTCGAACTTCGCCGAAACGCTCGCGCCTCCGCAAAAAGGCGCGGACGAAGGGAAGGCCGGATCCGTTGGCGGGGGTGAGCCCTATCAGCCGTCTCTTTTCGGAGAGGCCTGGGGCTACGAGGAAACGCGCGGGGAGTCCGACGCCGTGCGCCGCGACCGCATCCTCTCGATTCTCGAGGGATCGGGCCGTCCCGCCTTCGCGGGTTCGGGGCACGCCAAGACGGACGCCTCGTCGGGTCTCCCCCGCAAGGGCGTCAACCGCGTGACCTACGAAGACGGTCCGGTCTTTCGCGCGGAGTCGTGGATGCGCATGGACCGGCTCGAGTGCGCGCTCTGGCCCGCCGATGCGGGGCTCGTCCCCGCAGGGGGCGACGTGGCGCCCGCGCGACGCCGCCCCGAGACGGCCGGGCTCTTTCGAAGGACGCTCTCGCACCTCTCGCGTTTGAACGGTGCGCTCGAAGATCTTCTTCTTCGGCGCGTGCCCGTTCCCGCGGGCCTGGCCGAGACGGGCTGGGACGTCGACGACGGGGAACTCGACCGCCTCGCCGTGGGCGACGCCCGGGTCTTTACGGTCTGGGACGAGGCGCAGGGCGTGGAGATCGCGGTCTCGATTCTGCTCGACAGTTCGGGGTCTCTCTCGGAAGAGGACTTCGCGCTCGTGAAGACTGCGGGCTATCGTCTCGCGTCGGTTCTGGGAAAGGTCCCGAACGTCGCCGTCGAGACGGCGCTCTTTCCGGGAGACGCCGGCTACACCGCCGAAGTCGTCACGACCTTCGGCGAGTCGGCCGAGACTTTCGCCCGGCGCACGGCCGAGCGCGAGAGCTGCGGCGGCACTCCCGTCGTGGCGGCGCTCCTCTCGACCGCGCAGCGGCTTCTCGAGCGGCCGGAGACGCGCAGAATCCTGATCCTTTTGACGGACGGGCATTTCGAGCGCGAGAAACTCCGACACGTTCCCGAAGACGTCGAAGCGGCCGGGATCGAACTCGGCGTGCTTCTCGTCGGGAGCGGCGCCGCGGACATCTGGGGGCGCCACTGCGAGCGCGCCCGGGACGTCCGGGGCGTTCCCGAGGGCATCCTGAAGCTCATGAAGCGCCTCTTTCGGGCGGCGCGGAGCTGACGGGACTCTCGCGTTCCGGCGGGAACCGCACTCCGGCGCATTTCGTGCGCATCGTTCGGAAAGCCGCGGCTTCTCCTTCTTCCCTCTCGGGGGAGAAGGGGAGGTCCGCGGCGCCTTTTTCTCTTCGTTCTTTTGTTTTTTTCTTTTCCCTCCCGAGGGGGATCTTTTCTCACCGGGGAGAGGTGGTGCCGCCCGAAGGCGCCGATTTTCGAAAGCGCAGGCTTTCATTCGTAAAGCCCGCTCTCGAAAGTCCGCCTCGTCGACGCGGCGACTTTTTTTGAAACCCGGGGCGAACGGGCCCCGATTCCCGCTTTTGCTCATGACGGTACCCGAACTCTACGCCGCAAGAAAATCGGCCGTACGCCGGACGCTCGGCACCGACCTCGTCGCCCGTTGGCGAATGCCCGACCGTCTCTCGGGCTTCGTCGGCGTCGACGGCCCGGACGTCGAAGGACTTTCGCAAGACCCGGGGGCGTCGGACGATGAAGGCCGTCCCGTCTGGGCGCCCGTCGATCCCGTCGCGATTGTGGCAAGGCACAGAGAAACGCTGCAGCGGGTGCTTCTCGCCTCGGCCGACCGGGCGCTCTTTGAAACGCATTTTCTTCCGGCGCTTCTCGGCTGGGCCGCCTTCGTCGAAGACCTCCCCGACCTTCGCGACGAAGCGTTTGCGCGCAGGGGCGGCCTCTTTCTTTTCGGGCTCGAGTCGGCCTTGGCGGCGCTTCGCAGGCTCGACGCCCGGGTCTTCGGGCTCGCGCTCGATCCCGTCGCGAGACGTCGGCATCGGGAACGCTGGAAGACGATTGTTTTTCTCTCGGCCCTGGCCTACGGAGAAAACCGGCTCGCGGACCTGACGGTGGAGGCGGGCGGCAGGCGCTGGCGCCGCGACGAGGCGCTCCTCAGCTTTGCGCTCGCCGCCGTCGGCGGCTCGGACGACGCTTCCCTCCGACGCGAGTCGGGGGGCGACGCGAAGCCCGGAAACGTTCTTTTTACGGTGAGAAGAAGCCCGAGCGCGACCGCGGGACCCGATGCGGTCAATCTTTGCTGGCTTCCCGACCGAACTCGGCGGTGGCTGACCGACGACCCCCTCTTTGAGGAACTTCTCGAGGGCCGCGCCCGAGCCCGGGCGCAGCGCTCGGACGAAGCGAAGTTTTTGGAGAGACTCATTCGCGACGCCGTCTTTGAAGTCCTCTGGAAACGGCGGGACGGCGGAATCGGTTCCGACGCGCACGCCCCTTTCGCGGGCGTGCGTGCGGCGCTCGCGCACTGGGTGGAGGAGGCGTGGCTCGAGGCCGTGCGCGAAGGAGCGTGGCTCTTTTGCGGACCGCATTCGGACGGGGTTCTCCTTCACGGGGTCGAAGGCGTGTTTCTGCTCTGGCCCGACGCGCCCGCAAAGATCTTCACGGAAGGTCTCGCCTCGGTCCCGGGGGCGCCCGCCTCGCGGGAAGGCATGCCGCAGGATCTGAACGACTGGCTGCGCCTTCTCGCGCAAAGCGGAACGATCGAAACCCGCGGGGACGCGGGCGCGCTTTTTCTGATCCGCGTTCCGGCATTGCCCGACCGACGAAAGGGCGGCCTCGCCGACAAGGTTTCGGGACGACTCTGCGAGGCCGTCCTCCTTCGCGACGGCGCGCGCTACCTCGAAGCCGCCCGCATGCGCGCGGCGCAGGTATCCGAAATCTTCTTTGCGGACCCGCTCGGGCGGCTTCTTGCAGAAGACCGCCACAAGGGGGAAATCGAAGAGCTCGAGGAAGAGGCCCGAAGCGTTCTGCCGGGGCGCTTTGCCTGGGCGGTGAACGAAGGTCTTTGCGAGCCCGAGACGTTGGCGCGGGCGCTCGAGCGGGCCTTCGCGGACCTCAATCGCGGCGACCCCGCGCAGAACGCCGCTGCCTTCGGAGTGTTCGTGCCGCTGAGGCTCCTCAAAAGACCGTCGACCCCGGTGCTCCTTCGCTGGCTCTCCGACAAGGGGGCGCTCGTGCAAAACCGTCCGGGCGAGCTTTTCTGGCGGCGCGACGCGCTCGCCGCACGGGAGGCTGAAATCCTGGAGACGGGGCGCGCGGGCGTCCCGCCGCCGGGCGTCGCGGAAAGGGGCGGACGGGCCGACGGGGAAGGGGTTGCTCCGCCGGGCGCGCTCTGCGGCTCAACGGACGATGCGGGACGCGAATCGGATGACGCCGGCGGGCCCGAAGGAAGGCTCGAGCGGGCGATGCGCGACCGGGGCGTCCGCAGCTTTTGGGCGGGGCGTCTGGCGCGCGAAGCCGCCGCTCCGTACGCGGAAGAGGGCGTGATGATCGCCGCCCATTTTGTGAGGCCCGTACTTCGCTATGCCGACGGGCGGGAGGAAGACGCGCCCTGGCCCCCGCCGGCGGCGGGTTTTGCCGGACGGGGAAGGTTTCTTCCCGTCCGGGGCGAGTTCTTCGGGCGGTGAGACGGTCGAAGGAAAACCGCGGCGGGGATCGCCCGCAGAGAATGCGGCGCGCATCCGCCGGAAGAAGACGGTGTTCCGCGAAGGGGCCCGGAGAGAGAAAAGGAGAAAGAATCGTGAGACGAAACGTACGGCTGCCGCACAACGCTGCGGCGTTCGGGGCCTCGAAGGAGGAACGGGATGGGGTGCCGGAGGGCGGGCGCGAAGGGAATCGCGAAGGGAGGAACCGTGCGTCGGATTCACCGGGCGTCTCGCAAGGGCGGATCGGGGCCGGAGAGAAGGATCCGCCGTGCTCGGTGGGAGAGTCTTCCTTCGCGGCCTTTGCCAAGGAAGAAAAGCGCGCCTTTCTTGCGTGGGGGAGGGATCTTCTTCGTCCCCGGGCGAATCCTTTCGGGCGCGCGGACGCCACGAACGACCCCGACGGGAGGGCCTTGGCGCTCTGGCGCCCCGCCTGGGAGGGAAGCGTCGTCGCGGCCGCTTTTGCGCTTGCCGCCTTCTACGCCTGGGGTGCGGACGGGACCTGGGCCGCACCCCTCGGATTCGGTCTCGGGGCCTTCGGGTGCGCAAGGCTTCTCGACGTCGTTCTTCTCCTGCGTCGGCGTGCGAAGCTCTCCGGGAAAGCCCCCGCCTTCATGGGGTGGGGCGACCTCGTTCTTCGCATGCGGCACATGCGGGAAACTTCCGCTCGGGCGGGGAGCCGCAGGGACGGGCGGCCTGCGCCGGCGGGCGTTTCCCGCGAAGAGGCGGCGATCACCCGGCTTCGGAGCGTCCTTTCGGGCGAAGACGCCCTCTTTGCCGCGGGGACGCCCGTCAAGGACCTGTGGCTGGGGCTCGGCTTTCTCTGGACGCCCGTTCACGCGCAGCGTCTCTTTGAACTCTCGACCGTCGCCCCCGAGACGCTCTTTGTCTCGCCCTTCGTGAGAAAGCTCGTGGGCGTGCGCGAAAAGGGGCTCGGACCCGAAGACACGGGCTCGCCCGTCCTCCACGGCGTCGGAGACGACGAAGGGGATCTCTTTCGGCCCTTGTCCTCCTTGGGCGGTGGGACCGCGATCGTGGGGACGACTCAGGCGGGAAAGGGCGTGATGCTCACGAACCTCGTTCGGCAGGCGATTCTGCGGGGAGACCCCGTGGTCGTAATCGACCCGAAGTCCTCGAAGCGACTGCGAAACGCGGTCTTTGCCGCCTGCCGCGCGGCGGGGCGAGCCAAGCCCCGGGAATTTCATCCGGCCTTTCCCGACCGCGGAATCCGGTTCGATCCCTTCGGGAGTTTCGCGCGCGCGACGGAACTCGCCACCCGCGTGAAGGCCGTCATGCCCGCCGACACCTCGGGGGCCTTCTCGTCCTTTGCCTGGCAGGCCGTGCTCGTGGTGGTGGAGGGACTGCTCTTTGTCGACCGTCGTCCTTCTCTTCGGCGACTCGCCGACACGATCGAATCGGGGATCGACGCGCTCCTCGACGAGTGTCTCACGAAGCACCTGACGGACTTCGGGCCCGTCGACTGGCCCGCGCGCGTGCGCTCGAAACTCGACGAAGTCGCGGAGCAGGGCTTTCGGCGGGGCGAGCGCAATCCCGAACTCTCCGCCAAGGCGCTCTTTTGGGAGGAGACGGTGAAGCCCGAACATCCGGAGCCGGTCTTGAACCGCCTCATCGACACCTACCGCCACGACCGGGAGCACTACGCGAAGATCACGGCGTCGCTGATGCCGGTCCTGGCGATGCTCACCGCGGGGAGCCTCGCCAAAAGTCTTTCTCCCGACCGCGAGGACCCGGACGATCCCCGCGACGTCGAGACGCTCGAAGGGATCGTCGGGGCGGGCGGGGTCTTCTACGTGGGCCTCGACGCACTGCCCGATTCGACGGTGGCGTCGGCGCTCGGGAGCATTCTTCTCGCCGACCTCACGGCGCTCGCGGGCGCGCGCTACAACGAGGAGCGCTCGGGGGCGTCGGTGGGACGGATTTCGCTTTTCGTGGACGAAGTCTTCAACGTGATCAACGAGCCCCTCATTGAACTTTTGAACAAGGGGATGGAGGCGGGCGTGCACGTGACGGTCGCGATGCAGACGATTCCCGACCTCGCCGACCGCCTCGGGTCCGAAGCGAAGGCGCGCATGGCCTTGGGAAACCTCAACAATCTGATCGCCTTGAGAACGAAGGACCGCGCGACGCAGGACTTCGTGGCGGAGACCTTCGGGAAGACGACGCTCTGGCAAACCGAAGTGGGCGTCACGACGGGCGCCGCCGCGCACGTGAAGCCCAACTTCTCGGCGTCCGTCACAAAGCGCATGACGGGCATGCGCGACGACATCGTGCCGCGGGACTGGTTGGGGCGCCTCCCGAATTTGGAATTTTTCGCGTCGCTTTCGGGCGGAAAGCTCTACAAGGGACGCATTCCCATTTTGATCGACACGGACGAGGGCGTGAAGCTCGGGCCCGTAAAGGAGATGCCGTGACGGGCGTTCAGAAATTCTTTTTGCTCCTCACCCTCTGGCTGGTGACGCTTTCGCTTCTTCCCTTCTTTACGGATCCGGGGCGCTGGGTGCAGATCGCCGTCCTCGAAGGGGCGGCGCTGCAGCACGCTTTCGGGCCCTGGGAGGGAGAGATCGCGGGGATCGTGACCGAAGGCATCGGGGCCCTCTGGGAACGGCTTCTCCTACCCTTTCGGATTCTCTACGGATGGAACGGCGCGACCTATTGGGAGAGTCTCAACGGCGCCTGGCAGGTGGGAAAGACGACGCCCTTTTACGCGGCGCTCGACGCGGTCCTTCGGGTCTTTGCGTTTCGGTGGGGGCATCTCGCTTCGGTGTCGCTGTGGTTTCTCCCCGCGGGGCTCTTATTACTTTGGGATGCCCGAAGCGAGCGGCGCATCCGCAGCGCCCGCATGAAGGCGCCGAGTCCCGTGCTCTTTGCCTGGGGGCTCGCGGCGGGGCCGGTTCTCTTCTTTCTGCCCGTCTTCGGGTTTCTCGTTCCGTGCGTGTATCCCGCGTGGGCGTATGCGTTGCTCCCTGCGGCGACGTACTGGGGATGGAGGACGGCGGCGGTGAATTTTCATCGGTTTTTATGAGTTTTCTGCGTTGGATGCGGCGGGAATCCGCCGAGGGAGGATGGACGCGGTACGTTGGAAGTCGGCGTGCGGGACGGGTCTTTCTTTGCAGGAAAGAGGAGGATTTCTCAAAGGCAACGACGCCTTTCGATTTGCGGGGTGTGCGCAGAGTGTCTTTGGAGAGTTTCTGAGCCGCCTGTCATTTCCGGGCGGGATGGCGACGGCGTTCGAGGCGAAGCTTCGAAAGAAGTGTCGTTTTTGCAACAAAAAATCGGATTCAGGGTTATTTCCGATAATGTTTTCCTAAACGCTTGCGGGGCGTGGTGTAGACGGGGAAAGTTGCACAAATAATGCTGTAAAATTAGGGTTACCCCCCCCCATGAGACTTCGTTTATGAAGTAATGGCCGCTGTTAGGATTTCTTGAATTCCGCTCTCTCGTGCGGGATTTTGGGTTGTTTTAGACCCTTCTCATGAAAAAGCAACGTTGTTTTTTGGAGAAAAGAATGAACCAAACTTTTAAGGTCGTTTTCAACAAGGCCCGCGGGGCGCTCATGGTCGTGAACGAAGTCACGTCCTGCGTCCAGGCCAAGGGGACGAAGACCGTGATCGCCGCCGCCGTCGCCGCGCTTGCCGCGGGCGGTGTCGCGGCTGCCGAATGGGTTGACGCGCCGGAGGATCTGGAGTCCGTTTCGGTTACGCAGGAATGGGAGAACGTCAAGGATCAGAACAGTTTTGTCTGGGCGCCGGATGCCGAGGAGGTAACGCCGGGCACATTCCTCTCGACGTCCGAAAAGAAGACGTTTGACAAGACGCTCTGGGTGTCCGGTAACAATAAATATGCTCAGGCGACCGGTCTTGCCGTTACGGGAGCGAACGTCGAGCTGACGAACGCCGGCACGATTTACGTCACGTCCGGCAAGGAAGGTGTTTCGTATCAGAATAAAGGCATTTGGGCCGGCAACGGCGCCACCGCCGTCAATGTGGGCGTGATCGTGGCGAAGAATGCCTACGGCATGACCGTGGGTACGACGGGTCCCAAATCGACCATCATCAACAACAACCGCATCGTTGTCGAAGATACGGGCGTCGGTATGGAACTCGGTGGAGCTGACGGCTCGGAAGCGGTTAACAAGGGCACCATCGTCGCGAACACGCCGGTCAAAGGCGGTTTCAGCCACGGCGTTCTGATCAAGGATCAGGACAATGCCGTCTTCACGAATAAGGGCGCGATCAACGCGTCCGCCGAAGGTGCCACGGCGATCGAAATTCAGGTCAGCTCGAATAAGACGACGAATAATGCCGAGATCAACCTTGAAAAAGGTTCTTCCGTCAACGGTCTGATTCACAATCACGAAGGTGTCGAAGGCACGACGTTGAAGGCCAACGGTTTCGTCGGCACGATCGATCTTCAGAACGATTCGACGAAGGGCATGACCGTCGAAGTCAATCAGGGTGCCGATCTGACTCTTGCCGACGGCCACGGTTCGAAGGCCCTCACCGCCGTCGTCAATGACGGCATGCTGTCCGCCTCCATTTGGCAGAAGTACACGGTCGGCGACGGGGAAGAAGCCAAGGAAGCTTCCGACAATCAGTTCAAGAACGTGACGGTTAACGAAGGCGGCGTCTTCAACGTTACCAAACTCAACTCTGTTTGGGATGATCCGGCAACGGAAGTCGACGAATCCAAGGTAGAGGGCGCCGCGAAGGATCAGCTTCTTATCAAGGGTGCTGATTACACGCTCAACGGCGGCGAACTCTATGTGGACTACAGCCGTTACGACGACAAGCTCAAACTTGGCACGTCCAGTGAAAAGGGTACGCTCACGATCGCATCGGGCGACTATTCCTACGAAACGCTGACCGTCGCCAAGAAGGGTGCGGCCACCGTGATGACCGGAGCTCTTACTGTAAGTGACCTCACGCTTTCGGACGGGAAAACCAACAACGAAGCGCTGGTTTATGTTGGCGACAACGGCGCCCTCACCGTGAACGGAACGCTTTCGGCCAAGGGCACGTACACGCAACAGACCCTGAACGATAATGAAACGGTGCAGGGCGTTTACGTTGTCGGAAACCTCACCCTCGGCAGCAATGCCAAGTTGGATTTGGGTGACAATGCGCTTACGATCGACGGCGAACTGAACGCCGCCCAGAATCAAATCTTCAAGGCGACGGAAGGAGAGGACGGTACGACCTACACGCTCGCCGAAGGGGCCGACAAGATCGTCTTTACGGATGGCGCCGGTCTCCTTCTCTCCGACAACGTCTCCATGACGCAGGAGGACTTCACGAAGTTCCTTCAGGGGCTTGAAGGCAACTGGAAAGATGCGGCTCCCGACATCGTCTTTACGAACGTGGCCTTCCAGGGCGACGTGACGTTTGACGCCGCTCTCGGCTACAACGCGTACGCGACGGAAGTGGGGGCTGGAGAAGACGCCTTCAATAAGGACACCAAGACTACGACGCTCAGCGTTACCGATGACGTCGCCGTCGGCGCGCTCAAGGTGGATGCCGGTACTGAAGTGGTTGACCTCAATCATACGGCTGACAAGGAATTTGTCTTCGCCGGACTTGGCGGCAACGTGATTACGGGCGTCGACTCCGTCAAGACGATCACTTCCGACGGTGAGGTTACGCTCGGTTGGGACGAAACCTCCAAGGGCGTGGTGAACGCCGAAACGCTCGAGGCAAACGAACTCTACGTCTCCGGCCAGTTTGAGGCCAAGAACGTTAAAGTCAAGAGCGGCACCGTCGAGGCGCTCGGGAGTCTGAAGCTCGAAAAGCTTACGCAGGCCGAAGGCGCAACCGTCGGAGACACCTTCCAGGTGTCTCAGGGCGCAACGCTCGACGTTCGCCGTCTCGCAATCGAAACGAACCTCGAACAGGGTGCGACGTTGGTGCTCGGTGACCGTCTTGCGGCTCCTGCCGGAGACGGTGCGACCCATTCCACGGAGTATCTTGCTCAGATCGCCGACGTCACTCGAGTGCAGGAACTTGACTCCATCGGCACTACGAACGAGAACGGCCGCCAACTCCTGATGACCGTTGCCGGGGACAAGTACGACGCGACGAAGAACGTTGGTCTATACGTTGACGATACGATCGCCGTGGACCGCGATGCTACGGATGCCAAGCTTTTTGTTGGAGATATTGACGAAAATGGCAAACCCGCCGGTTCGATTTCGTTCGGCAGCAATGCTGTTGTTGTGATCGACTTCGGCTCCTTCTCTGCCGACCAGGCTGTTTTTGATGCCGAACAATTGATCGTCAATGCCGACAGCACGGTTCTCCTCCGTGGTGCCGACCGCATCGGTTCCGTCAAGCTCGTTGAAAACGGAACTACCACGAACGACGGTCAGCGACTCGAGGAAGTCCTCACCAAGAACGACGTCAACGCCTGGTTGAACTACGAAGTGGCGCAGGTTCAAGGTGAAGAAAATACGACGAATGTCAATCTGAACGTCGTATTCGATCAGAACGCCACTGGTGAAGATGACCTCAACGCTTTTGCCGAATCGGTCCTGACGACGGGTTCCGAATCGCTCGGCGTCGTCAACGCGATCGGTACGGTTTATCGCGATGAAGCGACGGGCAAGCTCTCCGAAACCGGTGAAGAAGCCCTGTACGAATACATGGCTCTGCCGGTCGTTGCGGGTACCTACAACGCCGCCTACGACGCGGCCGAACAGGTCTGGAATACGGTCGGTGCGCACAACATCGCGCGTACGCCGGGCAAGGCCAACGGCGTTTGGGCCGACGTCTTCTACACGGCGAACGAGGCCAAGGGCATGTACGGCGACGGTTACGGCTACGAAGCCGACGTCTATGGCGGTGTGCTCGGCTACGACTACACGGCCGCCTGCGGCGGCAAGATCGGCGCCGCGCTCACGATCGGTACGTCCGACGTCGACGCTACGGGCGACTTCATCGGCCGTTACGGCAACGACGCCGACTTCTGGGGTCTTTCGATCTATGCTTCGAAGGACATCACCGACAAGATGATCGTGTCGGCCGACGTCACCTACCTGTCGCTTGACAACGACATCAAGGGTTCGGTCGCCGGCGCCTCCGTCGACGAATCGATCGACTCGTCCGTCATTTCGGTTGGTCTCCGCGCCGACTGGAAGGCCTACGAATCGAGCGCCTTTGAAATCGTTCCGCACGCCGGCATCCGCTATGCGCAGATCGACGTGGACGACTATCGCGAATTTGACGGCGAATCGCTCGACGTTCTCGAAATGCCCGTGGGCGTCGCCTTCAACGGCAAGTTCGAAGCCGCCGGCATGAAGTTCGTCCCGACGCTCGACTTCACGGTCGTGCCGCAGATCGGCGACAAGGATGTGAAGACCTTCGACGGCGATACGCTCGACGTGTTGAACAACACCTACAACACGACGCTCGGCATCTCCGCCGAATACGGCGACTTCACCTTCGGCGTGGCCGCCAAGTACGGCTTCGGCACGGACGACCGCAGCAATGCGGGCGTCAAGGTCAACGCCACCTATGCCTTCTAATCTGGCGAAGGTCTGAACGTTCTCCGCCGTTCTTCCCAAGGGCGGCGGAGGCTTCAAAATTTCGAGAATCCTCCGTTCCTCATAGGGGCGGGGGATTTTCTTTTAATAGGCTGTTGTTTGATAGGTTGAGACACGAAATGCCTGAGGGGAGATTGTTTTCTCTCTAGGGGAAAGACTCGTTGGTACATTTTCAGTGCTTCGCATATTGAAGTACTCAATACCCCAAACGGAAATGAAATACTCCGTTTTCCACAACTCTCGTTTTTGTAACCGACACAGTGTTTGGCGAGAAGGGTGGCGACATGGGGGCGGCGGAATGCGGCGCTTTCGTTTTTCGCGAAAGAACACAATGTTGCGGTGCATCACCTGTTGACAACCGTCTCAACATCCTCCGCGGCGGCTTGCAGGAAGGCGCGGAGTCTCGTGCTCTTTGCCTGGGGGGCTCGTTGCGGGGCCGGTTCTCTTCTTTCTACCCGCTTTCTGGTTGCTCGTTCCATGCGTGTATCCCGCATGGACGTACGCGTTGCTCCCCGCGGTGACGTACTGGGGATGGAGGACGACGGCGTGAATTTTCACCGCTTATTTTGAGGGGGCGCTCGAAGCAACCCTGCGTCACTGGGTTTATGACAATTTCTTTACTTGTGTCTTTTTAGCAACAAAACCTACATTTCAAGGTTATTTCTGAGACTGAGTGGCAACGCCTTGAAGGGTTGTGGATTGAATGCGAAAGCTGCATCAAGCACGCATCAATATTAGGGTTACCCCGCCCCATAACATTTGTTCTATATGGCAGGGCCGATCGCTAGGATTTCGTAGGTTTCGATTCTTTTTCGAAATTCTTGGACTGTGGCCTTTTCTGAACGCACTGATCTTAAAACACGACCGTCGATGGCAATGTCGATGGCAATTCGAGGTTAAGTGCTCTTGATACTGCTGAGAGGCGTCTACGGATCCCCGTGCGTTGGGGCTGTCCATGAAGATTTTTGGGTTCTAAGAACACAAGGAGCTACCATGCAAAAGACACTACTCGCCGCTGCCATCGGTCTCGCATTGATCGGTTCGGCTTCGGCTGCCGATCCCGTCAGCATCACTGCGGATAATTCTACGAAGACCTGGACCGAAGCTGACGGCAACACTCCCGCTTATGCGAATCAGGATGTTAAGGGAGCAACGGGAAACGAAGTCTTAAAGATTGACGGAGCCTGGGCGGGAGCTATCCAGGCGACTTCTCAGGACGTGACTGTGAGCGATCTTTCTGAGATCAATATTGACATTAGTGGGCTCGAGGATAAAACCGTTGGCATTCAAACTCTCTACGCTGCGGATGGTCATTCGCTCACTATTGAGAACGTTGGTTCTTTGACGGCGAAAACTCATGGAAGACAGAATGCCACGGGACCTCAGGGACCGATTGTGGTCCAGACTGTGGGCGGTACGTTGTCGATCAACGCAGCAGAAGACGTGACGCTCGAGGCTGAGAAAACGAACGTGATCAGCTCGCAACTCTCTTCGACAAGTTCCGGTCTTGTTGATATCACGGCGGGCGGTACCTTGAGCATTAAGGCCGATAGTGAAACCTACGGTGCGATCGTTGTTATGGCGTTGCAGGATAGCGATGTTGACGGCGTTAATGCTGCACTGAAACTGCAAGCTAAGAACATCAAAATTGAAGCTAAAGCCGATGCAATCGAAGCGTACGATCAGGACAAAAAATGGAACCAAACGCCCGGTTCCGGTGCGATTGCGGCCAGCGTTTCAGCTGTCGACACGCTCGAAATCAAAGCGGGCAAATATGGTCTCTTTCAGACCCGACAATCCGATGCCGACGTTGCAACTACGATGACGGCGGGCTCCAAGATTTCGATTACGGGTGAAAAATCGGCGATTCGCACGAAAGCTCCTGAAGGGGCGAAGGCCTCCAGTACGGTCAGCATTTCGGCTCCTACCGCCGAACTGAACTCTTCGGATTCGGCGGAAGCGACCGTGCAGATTGGATCGGGTACCGGTTTGACGTTTAGCGGTTTGAACGGCGGCGTGACGAACGTCACCGTTACCAACGAAGCGGAACAAGGCAATGCCATCAGCATCGCGAAAAATGCTACGGTTTCCGGCTCCAATGCCGTTTTGAACGTCGTGAAGGGCGATGTTGCCGCTGAAAACGGGACGATGACGCTCACGGACTCCACGGTGACGCTCGGCGACGACGTTTCTATGACGCTCGGCAAGCTTGAAGGCACCGGCACCAATACGGTGTCGCTCACGACGGCTACGTCCAACGCCTACATCACGACGGCGACGGGCAACCTTGTCGCGGACTTTAGCGACGACGCGCTGACTTCGGAAGGCGAAGACGCAACCTTTACGGTGAAGACGTTCGGGGAAGGCGCTACGCTGACCGCTCGCGCCCGCAACAACGGAACAGATGCCGTGACCCAGTTCGAAAATGTGGCGTCTCGAGTTGACGCGGGTGAGTCCGACTATGATCTGACTCTCGAAGCTGCCGGCATCAACGACGGTCTCTACGCAACGTGGGATGACGATGCCAACGGAAGCAAGGGCGGCGTGGTAAATGTTCGCGCCGGCGAAGAAAACGGCGTGACGCACGGTCTTTCGCAGTTGGCGGCGGTGGGCTACATGCAGTGGCGTTCCGCGATGAACCACATGCAGTACCGTTTGGGCGAAATTCGCGATCAGAACGGCTACAACAACGGCGGTTGGGTGCGCGTCTACAACGGCAAGGACGAGTTTGGCTCTCAAAATGTCGAGAACAAGTACTACGGTGCGCAGTTGGGCTACGACCACAAGATCGCGGGTACGAACGTGCTCGTGGGCGGAGCGTTCTCGTACACGCGCGGCGAGAGCACGTTTGATCTCGGCGAAGGCGACAACTACAACTACGACTTCACGCTCTACGGAACGTGGCTCGCCGACAGCGGCTTCTTCCTGGACGGTACGGTCAAGTACGGCTCTCTCTCGAACGACGTGACGTTCGACCGCAACAACATCGCCGGTGCAGGGACGGCCTCTTACGATACGAACGCGATCAGCGTGTCGGCCGAAGCTGGCTGGCGCTTCCCGGTGGCGGGCTTTGCCTACGTCGAGCCGCAGGCTGAAGTCATGTACGGCCATATTTGGTCCGCCGACTACAGCTTCAACGACATTCGCGTGACGAACGAAGCCGTTGACATGACGGTCGGCCGCTTGGGCGTGCAGGCCGGTCTGCAGTGCCCGAACAAGAAGGGCGGCGCCTACGTTCGCGCTTCGGTTCTGCATGACTTCCAGGGGGATGCCGACGTGACGTTCCGTCAGGGCACGAACAAGGTTTCGCTCGATGAAGAATTGGGCGACACCTGGTACGAACTCGGTATCGGCGCAAACTGGAACGTCACCGATTCGACCTATGTCTACGCCGACTTCAACTACACGGACGGCGGCGAAGTCGAATCGCCCTGGCGTTGGAGTCTTGGTGTCCGCATGGCCTGGTAATCGGCTTCTGCAGTGCCTGTCCCGCCCCGTTCACGGGGGGCAGACCGACACTCTGAACGTCTGAGAACGAATCCCGTCGAGGTTGACGCTTCGACGGGATTCGTCTTTGCGGGAGAATGCGCATTTCCGCGCGGTCCAGTTCGGGGACGCCCGCGACCCGGCCCGTCGGATCGACGCCGACGTAAAGATCTCCGCCGAGGGTGTTGGCAAGCGCCACGAGTTCCCGGGCGACGTTGTCGTCGGGACTCTTGAAGAAAGTGGTGACGGCGGATTCGCAGGGCGGGAGGGTCTTCATCGATCAAACTTTCTTCCAAATTTTGATTGGTATTGTTTTGCGATTGGAAGAACGGTTTGGAAGAAACGGAGGGCCGGCATCTTGGGACGGGAGAGGTTTGGAATGAGGGGGCGTCGGCAGAGAGGAGGGCGCTTGCGGGCCCGGTTGTACCGGAAAGTCGGACGCCGTCCCTCCGATGTTTGCAGCGTTCATCCGCTTCGACCGGAAAGGCTTTCTCCGCGGCTTTCTGCGGGCACAGAGGGTCGGGTTCACGAAAACGTCATAAAGGGAAGCGATGAGTTCTCTCGAGTTTTTCGTGCCCATCGTCGTCGGGGCGACCGTCCGTCTCTCCTTTCCGCATAGGCGAAGCCGGTCGGGTTGAGTTGCCCGGCGCGTCGGGGACGGAGTGTTTCCCGCCGTCCGCGCCTCGTCATCGAAATGTCATGAAGCCGTCACGGAAGTGTCAAATCCGTTCGAAATAATTTCGGCAACGTAAAACGGACATTCGGCAGAGGGCGTTGTGCGGCCTTCTCCGAAGTCATCTTCTCGGAGAACCCTCATGCAGATGAAGAAAATCGTTGCCGCCACGCTTCTCGCCGCCTGCGGCGCCTGCGCCTTCGCTTCGGCCGAACGCATGGTGATCGCCATGCCGCAGCTTCCCCCCACGGTCGAACCGCAGGGCTTCAATTCCAACTCCACGGACCGCGTCGTCTACTCGATCTACGAAACGCTCGTGCACGCCGACCAGAAGACGGGCGCTCTTTCCGCGGGTCTTGCGGAATCCTGGAAGCGCCTCTCCCCCGAAACGGTGGAATTCAAGCTTCGTCAGGGCGTCGTCTTTCACGACGGCACGCCCTTTACCGCCGACGACGTGATCTTCTCCTTCGGTCCCGAACGCTTCTCGGGCGAAAAGGCCCCGGGCCGTGCGCACGCCTGGGAATTCCTCGGCGGCATCAAGGAAATCAAGAAGATCGACGACTACACCGTGCAGGTCACGATGAAGGCGGCCGACCCGCTCATCGAGCGTCGTTTCTCGGCGCGCATGTCCGAAATCGTTTCGAAAGAATCCTATGAAGCCGCGGGCGGTTGGGACAACTGGATCAAGAAGCCCGTCGGCACGGGTCCCTACAAGATCGTCGACTTCAAGACGGGGAACCGCATCGAACTCACCCGCTTTGACAACTACTGGGGCAAGAAGGCGCCGGCCGACAACGTGGTCTTCGTGGAAGTTCCGGAACTCTCCGCCCGCGTCGCGGGTCTGCGCTCTGGCGAATTCGACCTCATCACCGAAGTCCCGCCCGATCAGGTGAAGACGCTCTCGAAGGAAACGAAGATCGAAGTGGTCGGCGGTCCGGTCGACAACGTCTACGGCCTCGTCTTCGACATGCTCTCAAACCCCGTCATGCAGAAGAAGGAACTCCGTCGGGCGATCCTCCACGCGATCGACCGCGACCTCCTCGTGCAGGCGCTCTTCTCGAACCAGACGGTCACCGCCAACAGCTTCCAGTCGAAGACCTTCGGCGATCTCTATCTCGCCGACGCCGACAAGAAGCTCTACGACCCCGCGAAGGCCAAGGAGCTCGTCAAGGCTTCGGGCTACAAGGGCGAACCCATCGTCTGGCGCATCCAGGTGGGCTACTACACGCAGGAAATGACGGTTTCGCAGGCGATCGCCGGCATGTTGAAGGCCGTGGGCCTCAACGTCAAGATCGAAGTGAAGGAAAACTGGACGCAGGTCGAAGCCGCCGGGAAGGACCGCATGATCAACAACGCGAGCTTCTCGGCCTACTTCCCGGATCCGGCCGCACAGCTCTGGCGCCGCATGAAGCCGGGCAGTTCCTGGGTTTCGATGGGCTTCTTCGGTGAAAGCACGCCTTCCTACGCGAAGTTCGTGGAGCAGGGCAAGATCCTCGAAAACTCGGTGGATCCGGCCGAACGCAAGAAGGCCTGGGAAACGATGCTCGCGATCTTCGCGGACGATCCCTACGCCTGCCCGCTCTATCAGCTTCCGATGATCTACGCGAAGCAGAAGAACGTGAACTGGACGCCTGGCACGCAGGGCTCGCTCGACCTCTCGGCCGACAACCTCTCCTTCCAGTAATTCCGACACTCCCCGGGCCCGGGAGGGGCGTGAGCGCCCGCCGGGCCCTTGTTGCCATACGCCAAACCCCTATGACCCCAAACGAAGCCACGCCGTCGTCCCTTTTGCGCGTTCGGGATCTGCGCGTCTCCTTCGGGGCCGTGGAAGTGCTCCACGGCGTCGATTTGGACGTGCGCCCGGGCGTCATTCACGCTCTGATCGGCGAGTCGGGCTCGGGCAAGAGCGTCCTCGCGCGCTCGATCCTGGGTCTCGCCGGCCGCAAAAGCCGCACGACGGGAAGCATCCGCTTTGAAAACCGCGAACTCGTGGGCCTCACCGAAAAGGAATACCGCGCGATCCGCGGCGCCGAAATCGGCATGGTCGTGCAGGACGCCATGAGCGCCCTCAATCCCATGCGCACGATCGGCGAGCAGCTCGTCGAAACCATCCGCTTCCGCCATCCCGACTACCGTACGGGCAGAACGCCGCATGAGGCGGACCTGCGCGACATCGCGCTCTCCTACCTGAAGACGGTCGGGATCACGGCGCCCGAAAAGCGCATGGACGCCTACGCCCATCAGCTCTCGGGCGGCATGCGCCAGCGCATCATGATCGCGCTCGCCCTCGTGGGCTCTCCGAAACTTCTTCTCGCCGACGAACCGACGACGGCTCTGGACGTCGTGGTGCAGCGCGAACTCTTGACCGAACTGCGCGAACTCGTGCTTGCGCGCGGGATGTCGATGCTTCTCGTCACGCACGACCTTCACCTCGCGCACGACGTCGCCGACGACGTCTCCGTCATGTACGCGGGGAACATTTTGGAAGAGGGACCGGTCGGAAAAGTGATCCCGAATCCGGCGCACCCCTACACGGAAGGGCTTTTGAACGCGATGCCCGACATGACGTCGACGCGAGGATCGCTCACTCCGATTCCGGGCGAAATTCCGCCGCCCGACAAGTTGGGGAAGGGCTGCCCCTTTGCGAGCCGCTGCGCCCGCGCGACGGAGCGCTGCCGAACGACCTTCGACGCGATGAAGAAGCTCGACGACGGTCACTGGCAGTCCCGCTGCACGCTCGCGCACGAAGCCGAGAGCAAGCCCGAAGAGGAATTCGCGGACGCCGCCTTCGGGGACGCGCAGGAAACGGACTTCGCCGTCATTTCCGACGTGCGCGTGAAGCGCCACTGCTACTACGCGCGAAAGGGCTTCTTCGGGCGACTCACGCCCTGGAACGTTCTCGAAGACATCGATCTTCAGATCCGTGCGGGCGAAGTCATGGGGCTCGTGGGCGAATCGGGCTGCGGCAAATCGACGCTCGCGCGCCTCGTCCTGGGTCATCAGCGTCCGACCGAAGGGTCGGTGCGCTTCAAGGACGAAGAGCTCCCCGAACCGCGCACGCCCGAGTGGCGCAGGCAGCGCCCGGCGCTTCAGATGATCTATCAGGACCCCTACGGGTGCTTTGACTCGCGCATGCCCGTGATCGATCAGGTCGCCGAACCCCTCGTGGTTCACCGCGGTCTCTCGAAGGAGGACGCCCGGAAGGAGGCGGCGAAGGTTCTGAAGGCGGTCGGGATGCCCGAACACCACATGACGCGTCTCCCTGCCACGATGTCGGGCGGACAGCTCCAGCGCGCCGCCATCGCGCGCGCCGTGGCGCTTCGTCCGGCGCTTCTCGCCTGCGACGAACCTGTGGCGTCGCTCGACGTTTCGATTCAGGCGCAGGTGCTCGAGCTTCTTCTTCGCCTCAAGCGCGCGACCCGCATGTCGATGCTCTTCGTGTCGCACAACCTCAACGTCGTGCGCTATCTCTGCGACCGCGTAACCGTCATGTACCTCGGGCGCATCGTCGAGACGGGAAAGACGGACGACGTCTTTCACCGGCCGCTCCACCCCTACACGAGACTTCTCCTCGCCTCGACCCCCGGGGCGGACGCGTCCGTCGTGCACTTTTATCCGAAGGGCGCGATGCCGAGCCCGATCGACCGCCCCGAAGGCTGCGTTTTTGCAAACCGCTGTCCCTTGGCGACCGAGCGGTGCACGCGCGAAGTTCCCGAACTCGCGGAAGTGAAGGGCGAGGAGCGCCGCATCGCCTGCTGGGCGTCCGAACACGCCCTCAAGTCTCTCGGAAAGATGGAGGAAACCGAATGTTCCCGTTGATCGCCCGCATCGTCTTCCGATCGGCCCTCACGCTCTTTTTGCTCGCGGCCTGCGTCTTCTTCGGGCTGCACCTCACGGGCGACCCCGCCCGCATCATGCTGGGCGACGGCGCGGACGCCGCCGCCATCGCCGCGTTTCGCGAGCAGTGGGGCCTCAACCGCCCGCTCTGGGAGCAGTTCTTCATCTACATCGGAAAGTTCCTGCAGCTCGACATGGGGAAGAGCTACCTCACGGGCCTCCCCGTCAAGGACGTCTTCCTCGAAGCCCTCGACGCGACGCTGCACCTCATGATCCCGACCGCGGTCGTGACGCTTCTGATCGGCATCCCCTCGGGGGTCGTCGCGGCGCTCTACCGCAACACCTGGGTCGACAAGACCATGATGTTCGTGAGCGTCTTCGGCTACGCCGTCCCGAACTTCTTCATGGGCGTGCTCCTTCTTCTCATCTTCTCGATCACGCTCGGCATTCTGCCTTCCTACGGCAACGCCACCGTCTGGCACTACATCATGCCGGTGATCACGATGGCGACGAGCGAAGCGGCGATCTTCTCGCGCTACGCCCGCTCCGCCATGATCGAGGCGATGAACCTGCCCTGCGTCAAGGCGGCGCGCATGCGCGGACTTCCGCGAAAGCGCATCATCTGGCTTCACGCGCTTCCGAACGCCATGCTCTCGATCCTCACGATTCTGGGCTTTTTTCTCGGCACCCTCGTTGCGGGCGCCGTCATCACGGAAAACGTCTTCTCGTGGCCGGGCGTGGGAAAACTTCTCGTGCAGTCGGTCGCGAACCGCGACATTCCGGTCGTGCAGATGATCGTCCTGGCTACGGGGGCGTCGCTCATCACGGCGAACCTCTGCATGGATCTGCTCGCGCTCGTCGTCAATCCGCGCCTTCGCAAGGCCTCGTAACTTTCACGAACCATTCTTTCAAGGAACCTTCATGTCGAACACCGCAGTTTCCACGCGCCGACTTCTGAAGCCCGCGGGCGGGTGGCTCGTGCCGGGAAGCGCCGCGCTTTTGATCTTCTTCTTCGTCTCGGGACTCCTCGCGCCCTGGATCGCTCCCTACGGGCTCGAGGACATGGACCTCACGGCACGTCTCGTGATGCCGTTCACCTCCTGGGCGCATCCCTTCGGGACGGACGAACTCGGACGCGACGTCTTCTCGCGGCTTCTCTATTCGCTGCGCCTCTCCTTCATCCTCGCCGTCTGCGGCACGATTCTGGGCGCCATCGTCGGGACGCTTCTGGGCTTTCTCGCCGCCCGCTTCGGCGGGATCATCGACGACCTCGTCAACACCGGGGTCGACTTCACGGCGAGTCTTCCCTTCATCATCCTGGCCTTGACGATCCTCGCCTTTCTCGGCACCGACGTCACGGTGATCGTCGTCATCATGACGGTCTACGGCTGGGACCGCTACGCGCGGCTTACGCGCAACCTCGCGCGCTCGGCCTACACCGAAGGCTACGCCTCCGCCCTGGAAGGCCTCGGGATTCCGACCTGGCGCATCGGGTTGAAGCACATTCTCCCGAACATCGCCTCGGCGCTCGTCGTCAACATGACGCTTAACTTCCCCGGAATGATTCTGCTCGAAACGTCCTTGTCGTTCCTCGGCGTCGGCGTGCAGCCGCCGATGAGCTCCTTGGGCACCATGCTCGGCTTCGGGCGCGACTACCTCACCTCGGCCTGGTGGATCGCCGTGATTCCGGGCGTCGTGATCGTCCTCGCCACGCTCTCGATGTCGATTCTCGGCGACTACGTGCAGCAGAAGCTCGATCCGGAGAACCGCTGACCAAAGACGCCGGAGAGCGCAGAACCGAATCCCGGTGCGTCCGGAGCCGTTCATTCATGTCCGGGGGCGGCTTCTGGCGCACGGGGCTTTCGGGTTTCACACCTGCGGTTTACCGCGCTCGGCGCTGCGATCCCGCTCGTGCCCGGGGTCGTCCCTTCGGTGAATCCGGGAGGGCTTCGGGCGTAAAGGGTTTTCGAGATCCTTTCGTACGCCGTGCCGTACATTTATCCCTTTCGGCCCGGTGCGGGCGTTCTCCCGCGCGGCCGATTTTCCCGTGATTCTCAGCGCGCCCGTGCGTCGGGCGCGAAAGAGAAGGAAAAACATGACGAAAGAAACGAAACACGCTTCGCCCCGCTTTTTGCTCGTAGGCTTCGACGGTCTTCGTCCCGACTGCGTGACGAAGGAAGACATGCCCGCCCTGCGGGCCTTTCTCGACGGTCACCGAGAGTGGACGAACTACCTCTCGACCTTCCCGACCGAAACCTACGTGAACCATCCGTCGATCTTCTCGGGCGGACGCCCGAACGAGCACGGAATCATCGCGAACGCCTTTTTCCGCCGCGGCAAAAAGGGCGAAGACGCGGTATTCGCGGGCTCCCGCGTGAAGTCGGTCGAGTCGCTCGGTGAAGAAGGGCTCTTCACGCTTCCGAGCCTCGGCGAACGCCTCGCGCGCGCCGGACGCACGCTTCGCGTTTACTGCGCGAACTCGCCGGGAAGCACCCGTCTGCAGCATCACGAAGCCGCGATGTTCCCGGGGCACCTGAATCTCTGCGTGCACGACTTCACGACGATCGTCCCCGAAGACGAAGGCCGTACGATCGCCGAGCGCTTCGCGGCCGTGCCGCTCAAGTTCCCGGACTTTGACGGGAACGCCCTTTTGTCGGAGCTTTTCTTCGAATACGAAGTCCCGCGCGGACTCGGCGACGTCACCGTCCTTTGGTACGGCGAACCCGACCATTCCTCGCACGAATTCGGTATTTGGGACGACCGCACCCGAGCCGCCCGCCGCAGCGCCGACGACGAATTCGCCAAGGTGCTCGCCTGGTGGGAGGAGAAGGGTCGGGACGCAGGCATTCAGCTCGTCGTCCTCTCGGACCACGGCCACGGCGTCGTGGAACGTCATGCGGATCTTCTCCGGCCGCTTCGCGACGCGGGCTTTACGGTCCTTCGCGGCGAAGACGTGAGAAACGGGGCCGATCCCGAATCGGCCGACGTGGTCGCCGTCGGGACCTACGCCGCGGGCCTCTGGTTCCGGGACGCCTCGCAGGCGAACCTCGTTCGCGCGCGCGACGCCCTCATGGCCTCTCCCGACGTGGGACTCGTTTTCTCGCAGCCCGTCTCGAAGGGTTCGGCCGACGTCGAGGGGATCGTTCCGGGAACGCTTTCGGAAGCCCTCGTCTTCTCGGACCACGTCCGGGGACCGGACCTTCGCATCGTGGGGCGGGGCGACGCGGAAAAGGGAACGCTCGTCATGATGGAGGAACTTCCTCTCGGGGCGGGCAACCACGGGGGGCTCCTTCCTCAGGAAGTGAAGTGTCTTCTCGGAGCCGCGGGCACGATGTTCCCGGGCGCCGCGCGTCACGACGAACCCGCGGGTCACGACGACCTCGCGGTGACGATCATGATGTCGCTGCATCTCCTCGACGACGAGGCGCAGCTGCCGCTCCCGAAGGGGCGCTTCCTTCGGGAGGCCGTGGGCGAAGTACGAGAGAATGCCTCAAAGAGCGGGCGCGCCGTCACGGAAACGATTACGCTCTCCTGCGGCGACTTCACGCAGTACCTGAAGCGCCGCGACTACGCGGGGCACCGCTACGTGCTCGAAGGCGGACGCATCGCCTGAGAAGCGCGGTCCCCCCGCGGCCTTCGGGCCGCCGACAATTCGAACGTGCGCCGAAGCGGAGGGCATTCGTTTCGGCGCGAAGAATTCTCTTTCGGGCCTTGAGGGTCCGCCAACCACTTTGGATGCAAGCATGATTGCGATTTTGACCGGCCCCGGAGCCGAAACCCTTCGCCTTGACGTTTATCCCGAGCCGCGTCGGCAAACGGGGGCGATCCGCTTCGACGTTTTTCCCGACGCGGAATCGGACCGCAAGGCCCTTCGCGCCGTCGCCGACGCGATCGAAGGGGACGTCTTCTTTTTGGAAACCCTTCCGTGTCTCGAGACGATCCGCCACGCCTTCTTCGACATGGACAGCACCTTGATCGACAACGAGTGCATCGACGACATGGCGGCGTGCTTCGGCGTCGGCGAACAGGTGGCCGACATCACGCGCCGCGCGATGGAGGGGCATCTTCCCTTTACGGAAAATCTGAAGCTGCGCGTCGCGCTTTTGAAGGGCGCGCCCGAATCCGTGCTTCAGAAGACGATCGAGGGCGTCCGCTACAATCCGGGCGTCGAGAAACTCTTTCTTTTCCTGCGCGGTCACGGCGTCAAGACCACGATCGTTTCGGGCGGTTTCCGTCCGATCGCGCTCCACGTTGCCGAACATCTCGGCGCCGACGGGGTGCTCACGAACGAAGTGGTGGTTCGCGACGGACGCCTTACGGGCGAGGTGACGGGGCCGGCGGGCGGAGAAATTCTCGACGCCGAAGGAAAGCGCCGCGCCGTGGAACTCTTCACGGCGGTCGCGGGCGACCGACTCGAGAACGCCATGGCGACCGGGGACGGCGCAAACGACCTTCTCATGGTGCGCGCCGCAGGGCTCGGGGTTGCGTACCACGCAAAGGCCGTCCTCGCGCAAGCCGCGGACGTCGCCGTCCGCAAGGGCGGACTCGATACGCTCGCGCACCTCTTCGAAGAGTCTTGGTACAATACTTGACCCTCAGGGTTATCCCTTAAAAATAATAAAAGGAGGTTTTCATGCCGTTTTCTCCGGAACATCCCCCGAAGCTCGTCGTCTTCGACTTGGACAACACGCTCATCGCCTGCGACTCTTCGCAGCTCTGGATCGACTATCTCTATGAAGAGGGGGTCGTCACCGATCCCTTCTACAAGGAAGAGAACGACCGCATGGTGGCCGAGTACCACAAGGGAACGCTCGACATCGCGGCCTATCTGCGCGCCGTGACGCCCGCGGTCTACGGAATCGATCCCGAGCGCCTCGACGAACTTTTGAACGACTTCGCCGAACGCCGGATCCGTCCGCACTTCTACCGCGAAGGGCTCGAGCGCATCGAACGCGCGAAGGCCCTCGGCATTCCCGTGCAGATCATCTCGGCCACCTGCACCTACATCGTCAAACCCATCGCCGAGCGTCTCGGCGTGCCCGGCGACAACGTGATCGGGATCGACATGGTGACGGACGACAAGGGCCGCATCACGAACGAAATCGACGGGATTCCCTCCTTCCGGGAAGGGAAGGTGGAGCGCGTGCAGGAAGTCCTCGCGCGCTACGGATTGAAGCCCGAAGACATGCTGTTCTTTACGGACAGCCGCAACGACCTGCCGCTTGCTCTCTACGCGGGCGCCACGGAAGTGGTGGATCCCGATCCGGTGCTCCTTGAAAAGGCGAAGGAAATGGGCTGGCCGGTGCATGCGTGGCACACGGTCTGATCCAAAAACGAAAAGCCCCGAAGTCTCTCGGGTGAGGTTCGGAACTCTCGGCGCGAAGGTGCCGGGAGTTTCGTTTTTGCGGAGGGCGGGCTGCTTCGATACGTCGTCTTCCTTAGGAGGGCTTTCGATCCGTTCGGACTGAGGGAGCATGACGGAAGAACTTTTGGTCTTCCGGAGTTTTGTCATGACCGCCGTCATTCGCACCTATCGTCCCGGCGAAGAAAAGTACGTCGCCGATCTGCACGAGCGCCTCTACGCCGAAGAATACGGGTGGGGACCGGCCTTCGTCACCTACGCCAAAGAGATTGCGCTCGACTTTCCGAGGCGGCCCGAAAACGGCCGGGAAGGCCTTTGGATCGCGGAGGTCGAAGGGGAACCTGCGGGATCCGTGATGCTCTGCGAAACAGACGATCCGTCGACGGGACAGCTGCGGCTCTTTGCCGTGGAAAAGAGCCGTCGCCGGCAGGGGTTCGGACGCGCCCTGATGGAGGCGCTCCTTGCCAAGGCGCAGGAAGCCGGGTACAAAACGCTGATCCTCTGGACGGCGGGACCGCTCGAAGCGGCCATTCGACAGTACGAGCGCTTCGGCTTCCGGGTCGTGGAGACGGCGGAAAACCGGACGTGGCGTCCGGACGGCGAGCCGGTCGTTGAGATCAAGATGGAAAAGACGCTCGAGGCCTGAGTCTTCGGCCGAGGCGGATCGGTCTGCCGTCAAGAAAAGTGCGCCGGAGCCTTTTGGTGGTTCCGGCGTTCTTTTTGGGGAGGCGGCGTTATGGGGCGCGGCTTTCTCTTTCGGCCGAGCCTGCGCCCGTCGTTCAGACCGGCTCGACGAGCGGCTGCGGTCTCGTTTGGGACGCCCGAATCATCGCGGCAAATGGCGCCGCGGCGGTTGGCGATGCGGCGACTGTCCTTGGGTCTGCGTCGAGATTTGTCGGAAACACCGAGGCAGGGAAGGGATGATCCGACGAATCCATCTTCTCTTCGAGAGACAAGAGGCGTTTCTTCGAGAAAGAGATTCCGGGGCGCCTCATTGTTCGTGAGCGGGAAGAGCATGCAGAAGTGTCGTGAATATAACAATGTATAATAAAAAGATCACAAACAACGAAAGCGTCCAATTTATTGATGACTAAAGCTACGAGATCAGTCTTGTTGCCAAGAAGAATTTCGGCAAAACTTCGAACGGTCGGTGAGCAGATTCGTATGGCGAGACTGCGTCGCAATCTCCCGCTCGCACTCGTGGCGGAGCGCGCGCAATGTTCTCGCGTCACCGCGGCGAAGGTTGAAAAAGGTGATCCGACTGTTTCCATGGGGGCCTATCTTCGGGTACTTTACGCGTTGCAGTTGGCCGACGACATCGAGCTGCTCGCCAAAAACGATCCGATCGGGCGTGATCTGCAGGATCTTCACGAACGAAAACGTGCATCAAGGACGTGACAGCCATGCCTGAGACGTTGTGGATTTATTTGGATTGCGACTGGGCGGATGTTCCCGTCCTTGTCGGTCGGCTTTTTCGAGAAACGTTGCGCGGCGCTCCGAAATATTCCTTCGAGTTTGAACAATCGTGGCTTGAAAAGTATGCGGGCGTCAGACTGTCGGCCGATTTGGAAAACTACGCGGGCAGGCAGTTCCTGACGACCGGATCGGAAATTTTCGGATGCTTTTCTGATGCGATGCCCGACCGTTGGGGGCGCGTGCTCCTTGAGCGTCGCGAACAAATGTCGGCGGAAAAAGAAGGGCGGTCTCCAAGGACTCTTACCGCCTTCGACATGTTGTGCGGGCTTGACGACGGTTTGCGTCTGGGAGGATTGCGCTTTAAACGGGATCCGTCGGGGGCGTTCCTGAACGAAGGAACTTTGTTCTCGGTTCCGCCGATCACAAGTCTTGACGAACTTGCGGAAGCTGCCGCAAAGATCGAGGAGAGCGAAACAAGGGGCGCTTTACCCGAGGAAAAGTGGCTCCTTCAGTTGGTTGAACCGGGTTCTTCGCTTGGCGGAGCCAGACCCAAAGCGTCGGTCCGTGATGATGACGGCAGTCTGTGGGTGGCCAAGTTTCCCTCCCGCAACGATCGCTACGATGTGGGCGCATGGGAGCAGTTCGCCTATCTTCTTGCGAGAAAGGCCGGTATCGAAACGGCTCCCTCACAGTTGATTATGTTGGGGCAAAATCGCCATGCGTTCTTGGTGAAGAGATTCGACAGGAAAGATGGAGCGCGCGTTCATTTTGCTTCCGCCTTGACGCTCACCGGGCTACAAGACGGGGACGGGTCCTCGTCCGGACACGGCTATCTCGATATCGTCGAGCTGATGCTGGAAAACTGTACCGATCTGGAAAGAAATCTGGAGGCGCTTTATCGGCGTGTCGCTTTCAACATATGCATCGGAAACACGGATGACCACTTCCGCAATCACGGTTTCTTGCTGACCCGAAAAGGTTGGACGCTGTCGCCAGCATACGATATGAATCCGACAACAGGCCGTCGGCAAAGCCTGCTCGTCAACAACGACACAGACGTTTCCGACCTGAAATTGCTTCGTGCAAGCGCATCGCTATATTTTCTCGGGCCTCGTCGGGCAGATGCGATTATTGGGGAGGTGCTCTCCGCCGTACGGGACTGGCAGAAGGTGGCGGATCAGTTGGCATTGCTTCAACGGGAGCGGGCTCTTTTTGCCGGACGCTTCATTACGGACTTGAGTTGAATCGCAGGGAAAAGACCGACTCGGGGTACGAACGTTGGCCGTGATGGCCTGAGCGTGAGCGGATGTTTGTTCTCGGCGCCCGGGTTTCGGGGAAGAGTGTCGCGGCGGCGGATCTTCCTTCCTCTCAAAGGCTAAGGGACGCTTTCCGGAAAAGACGCCGGGGCGTCTCTTTGTTTGGCGAAGGATGGCGTCGCGGTCTTGGGGCGCGTGTTGCTAATGTTCAATAAAAAGAACATGATGTTTATTACTGTTTCATTTATATAACAAAACCCGCCCGTTCCGTACTTCTCTCGAGAAGTTTCACAAAGAAGCTCAGCATAGCGGGCAAAAAGATTCGCGTGGAGTGTCTTCACCACAACCTTCCGCTCGGGCTCGTCGCTGAGCGGGCGCAGTGTTCGCGCGTGACGGCCATGAAGATCGAAAAGGGCGATCCTACGGTTTCTATGGGCGCCTATCTGCGGGTGCTCTTCGCTCTGCAGCTGGCCGACGACATCGGGCTTCTCGCAAAGAATGATCCCATCGGACGGAATCTGCAGGATCTCGAGCTGCGAAAACGCGCCTCGGCGAAGTGTCGACCATGGCTGAGACCTTGCGGGCGTATTTGGATTGCGATGCGCTCTCGTCACCCGAGTTTGTCGGTCGTCTCACCCGTCTGTCGGAGAAAAGCGCCCCCGACTAGGCGTTCGAGTTCGAAAATACGCGGCCCGCTGTGTCCGCTCTCTAAGCGGGCACTACGGAAGTCGCGGATCCCGTCCTGGCTTCTCTCCAAAACCAAGGAAATAGGCCGGCCCGTACACGAGGGGCACGTCCTCCGAGAGGAAAGACACGGAGCCTTCGGCTCTCGGTAAAGAATAAAAACTCTCGGTGCACCATTGCCGAGAGTTTCGTTTTTTAAGGGAAAGCGGCGGCAGAAACGAAAGCGGGCGGACCGCACGGATGAGGGCTTCGTTTGTGATGCGGTGGAGAGGCGTTGTGGAAAGAAAACTTGTGCGACAAGCCAAATTTTCCGTGAAGCACTAAAGTTGGAAATTCGCAACAGCTTTTTTAACGGAAGTCTCCGTGCTCGGGGCAAACGCAAGCGGTTGGGCCATGCGGGAGAGGGGGACAACTCTTTATTGATATTAGGGTTTCTACCCCCCCCCCTGCAAAGGACTCGTGCAATTCTTCGAGCGACCGCTTTGGGTGCGGCTTTAGAACTAGGAGAATGCTATGAAGACTTCCGTCCTTTCCGCAGCGGTGCTCGCCGCTGTTGCGTCCACTGCCGGGGCCGCCGGCTTTGAATGGCCCGCCAATTTCGACGATTTTACGGAGTGGACTCCCGATACGGCTTATACGTCGGATATCGCGAAGGACAGCCAGATCAAAATGACGACGTACGGAGCGTCCAATTATCCCAACCTTGTCGAGGCGGCAGACAAAACTGTTACGAACAACGGGTCGATTCTCGTTCAGGGGTTGCGCGACAAGACCAACGGCCACAAGCGTGTCGTCGGCATGATGGCGCACGGCACCACGGGTAAGGCGGTGAACGCCGGCACCGTCTACGTCGACACTGCCCTCAATGATACGTCTTGGACGCAACCCTACGACATCTCCAAGGGGATGGCTACGTACGACGGCGGTGTCATCGAAAATGCCGCTTCCGGCGTGATTTACGTGAAGGCCGGCGCCGGCATGGCCGATCAGAGAGAGGGTACAAACAAGACGGCTCAAATCATCAACAACGGAAAGATCTACGCGGATTCTTCGAAATCGATCGGTCTGAATTATGGCGCTTTCGCCGAATCGACCGTGGAGAACAACGGGGAGATCGTCGCAACCAACGGGGCTACGGCAGTAAAGGTGTCGGAGGCTTGGCCTTCTTCCTCCGGGGATAACGCTTCCGCCAGTACTTCTGGCAAGACTTTCCTCAACACTGGACTGATTTCCGCCGATGGGGGCTACGCTGTTAATGCCAATGACGCCGAGGACTTTACGTTGAAGCTGCTGGGTGAACATTCCAACGTTGACGGAAAAGTCTTTCTCGCTTCGACCGCTACCATCGATGCGACGGAAGTCTCGGACGAATTCGAACTGAGCGCTTCCCGTCTCAAGAACCTGAAACTCACGAACTCCGACCTCGGTTTTACGGGTGATCAGAGCAATGGAACGACGATCGAGGTACTCACGATCTCGGATGACAACACGTTGACGATCAAGGGAGAACGCACCCTTACGGTTACGACCCTCAATACCGTCAAAGACGATACGAAGGACAGCCTCAACTTCGTGTTCGACCGTTTTGCCGATGAAGGCGAAAAGAACCTCACCATCGTCACGAACAATGCGGAAGACACGAGCGTGACCTATCTCGCCGAAGCGGTGGACGACCACACCGCCGACGAAGTGCTCGACCGCATGCGCTCGGGAATTGATTTCGGCAAGAAGTCCGACGGAACGGCTGCCGACGGTTCCGCCACGGCTCTCGGCACGAACTTCACCGTCTACACCGACACGAAGGGCAATTCCCGTGTTGACGGGTCCGACCTCACGAAGAGCACGAACGACCTCGCCGCCATGACGCTAGTTGCCTGGCGCAATGAAATCACCACGCTCAACGACCGCATGTCGACCCTGCGTACGTCGCCCTCCGCCACGGGCGTCTGGGCGCGGTACAACGGCGGCGAATACGAATACGACGCCCGTTCGGTGAAGAACGAATTTCACACGATCGAGGTCGGCGCCGACCACCGTTTCGGCAACGGTCCCTGGACAGTCGGTGCGAGCCTTGCCTACACGAAGGGCGACGGCGACTTCGAACAGGGTGAAACCGATTCCGACAGCTACAGTGCCGCGCTCTATGCGTTGTGGAGCCACGAATCTGGTTCGTTCGTCGACATGGTCATGAAGACGGGCCGCATCGAAAGCGACTATGACTTCTACAACCTCCACGGAGGTGCCACGGACAACGGTAAGTTGAAGCAGACGGGCTTCATCGTCGGCATCGAAACCGGTCACCGCTTTGCGCTTCCGATGAACACTTTCGTCGAACCGCAGATTCAGCTCACCTACAGCCGTCTCTCTAGCGTTCATGAAACGACTACGGCCCGTACGATCGACCTGGAAGCCTCCGACAGCCTCATCGGCCGCGTGGGCGTGATGGCCGGCATCGCCTGTCCGAACAACAAGGGTGCGGCGTATGTTCGCGTGTCTGCGTTGCGTGACTTCCGCGGGGACATCGACGGAACCTACTCGTCCGTGAATGGCGGCGGCGCCTACACGCTTTCGCAGGACCTCGATGACGACTGGTTCGAATTCGCCATCGGCGCCAACTACAACGTCACCGACAACTTCGTGACGTTCGTCGACGTGCAGCGTAGCACCGGTGCGGAAATCGAACTCAACTGGCGCACCAACGTCGGCGCGAAGCTCTTCTTCTAACCGTCCGTTCGTCGGCAGGCGCAGGTTTATCCTGCTGATATGAGTGGGACGAACCTCCCTGCCGCAATGCTCTCGTTCATCCGAAGGCCCCGCTCTGTCGGGGCCTTCTTTCAGCGTAAGGGACGTCAGAACCTCCAACGCATGCCCGAGTTGAGCGATTCGGTGTTTTCGTAGCCGTCGATGCCGGCGTCGTACCCGGTTTCACGCCCTGATTCTTCGTGCCCGCCGGCTGTGCTTCGCCCGATGGCTACTGCTTTCGCGGTGATGCGGCAAGGCACTTCCTCATTTGACCAAAAATCATTTCCCTGTTTGGCCGAAATTTACTTCCGCATTCGGCTGCCGAATGGCCGGACCGATGCGCGGATCCTTTCCCTCGGGGCACGGCAGCACAGTGAGTGGGAAGATGTCGGAGGTTTTCGGCGGTTGACATTTGTTACCCCGGCATAGGGCCCCCTAAGTTTCGTCAAGCGGTCTCCTAAGTCTCGAATGAAAGAATACGCTCGAAGGGAGAGGAAACGCCTCTCCGAAAGGGTTTTCAATCACTAAGAAGAAAAGGAACGCACCATGAAGAAAACGTTGATTCTCTCCTCGATCGCCGCTTCGGCTCTCGCTCTCGCCACGCTTTCCTATGCCGCGACGGGTACTGCGCCGGCCGACCCTGCGCCCGCCGTTCAGGCCGCCTCGAAGATCAACATGGCGGCGGCTCTCGACGCCGCCAAGGCGAAGTTCCCGGATGCGAACGCGCTTTCGGCGTCGCTGCACGGAACGCGCGGTTACGGTCTCGTTTGGGACGTCCGCATGGAAGGGAAGGACGGTTCGGTCGCCCGCGTTTTCGTGAGTCCGGAAGACGGGTCGGTTCTTGCTTCGGACCACTTGGGCATCCGCGAAGGAGCCCCTCGTTATGAACGCGGTCCCGGCATGGGCATGAATCCCGACTGCCCCTACTACGGGGAAGGACGTCCGCACCACCGCGGCGGTTGGCACCATGACGGTCGTCGCGGCGGAAACTGCCCCTGGTTCTAAACGGTTTTTTCCTGAGGCCGACGGAAGATTCGGGCGAAAAGCCCGAGAAGAGGTCGGGCTTTGAGAAGAGAAAAGGGCGCCCGCGGGAGAGGTCTCCTCGGCGTCCTTTTTTCCTTTGGGAATCCGAAACGCCGGCGGCTGTTCGGTCTGGTTTTCATGAAATGAACGAGTGAATCGAAGGCGCTTCGCTCGGGGCGCAATGCCGTCTTCCGGAAAGGGATCGGGGGAGCTTCTCTCTAGCATGGACGACAGGGTTGACTGCGCCCTCCGCACAGTCCCCTTTTTCCGGAGAGGTTCCATGGAAAATGTTCGTTCGTGCACGCAGAAAAAGTTCGCCGTCCGGCTCCTCGGTTCGTCCGTCTCGGCCGCTCTCGCGGTGCTGACGGGAGTGGGCGCACTCGTTCCGTCCGCCGTCCGTGCCGCGCAGATGGAAAGGGAACCGATTCGGGAATCCCGTGATTTTGCGGACGATACGGTGGTGGACGTGAGTTCGGCCCATGTCACGCTTTCCACCCCCGCCTCGGGCGGCTCCACGACGATTCACGTTGCAGAAGGGCATACGCTCGTCCTGCGCAACACAAGGCACGACGATGCGAACGGAACGGCCGACTGGAGTCAGGGACACGTCATCGACGCCACCTCGGGCGAACGTCTGACGTTCACCGGGGACGATCTGCGCATCGAAATGCCGCTCACGGGCGAGGCGCAGGACAACGGCCGAGAACGCGCCTTCCTTCGCGCGGGCTTCGTTTCGACGCCTTCTCAAACCGACTTTGAGAACGCGTCCGTCACATTTGACGGACGGGCGGTAACCTGGGGGCTGGTTTTGGCCGGAGAACGGACGTCGGCGAATTTTTCCCAAGGCTTCACGATGACGATCGACCGCAGCGACGTCCCGGACGGTCAGAGCGTGAGCGGAATCCTCACGCAGGTCGGGGGCACGGTCACGTCCCGAGGCGACGTGAAGATTTCACTGACGGCGGGCGCCGCCGACAAATGGATGGCCGGGCTGCAGCTCGGACACGCCGGCAATTTCGAGTCGGAGGGCGACGTAACGGTTTTGCTCGAGGGAGGGAAGTCCGCCGTGCCGCTCGACCTCTACGGCATGTGGGTGACGGACGGCGATTATGCGTCGCTTGCCAAGACGATGAAGATGGGGAAAACGCTCGACGCCGCGCTCCACGGGGCGTCGCAGGACGCCGTCGGTCTCTACTGGGCCTCCAATCGGCTGTACACGGCGCAGAAGGTAGTCTCGAAGATCGGGGGCGCGGGGCGGCACGCCTGGGGATGGTTTCAGAATCGGGGAGAAGTGCGGACGGGAAACGCCGTCCTGGAACTGCAGGACACCCAAGGTTCCGCCTACGGCATGCGGTTGGACGGAAATGCGCGGGTCGGCGTCGACGACACGATTTCCGTCCGTATCGGTTCCTATGCGGGGAAGGCTGCGGGACTCTCCATGGGGGGCGCCGCGTCGCTCACGTCGAATATTCTCAACCTGCGTTTGGAGGGCGGGTCGTCTTCCTACGGAGCCGATCTTTCAAAAAACGCTTCGCTTGCGGTCGGGGATCTGGAGGTCCGTGACTGCGCCTACGGTCTCGTACTCGACGGCATGGCCGAAGCGGCGGTGGAGCGCTATGTCGCCGATGCGGATACGGCCGTGACGGCGAAGGGAAATTCGAACGTGTCGATTGCGTCGGGCTTCACGACGCTGCGGGAAAGCGTTCTGTGGGAAGAGGGCAGTGCGAGGATCTCCGTGGGCGCGGACGAAAACGCCCTGGTGCGGTTCACGGGCTTTGCGCGCCAGGACGAAGAGGGCGACGGGATTGCGCTTCGGCTCGGAAAAGAAGGAAGTTTCTGGAACGTGACGCGGTCCTCCTCCCTCTCGGAACTTGCGGTACACGACGGCGCCGCGCTTCGGTTCTTCTTTACGACGGACGAGACCCGGTCCTTCCGCGGTGCGCGCGGCGAGGGAGAGGACGCCTTCGTCGTTGTTCAGGGCGAGAAACCGGTGCTCCTCGCTCCGGGCGCCGACATCGCGATCGTCGTCGACAGCCCCCTCACGCTCGGAGAAGAACTTCGGCTGGTACAGAGCGGTGCGGGATTCGCCGTTTCGGAGGGAAGCGCTCTTCGGCAACTCGAAGCCGACGCCGATCTCAACGACCGCATGTCGCGCACGGACGAGGGGGACGCAGAGGCCCTCTCGGTCGTCGTACCCCTGTCGACTCTCCGGCTTTTGACCTACGAACTCGACCCCTCGCAGGTCAATCTGCACCTGCGCGGCGAAAACCTGTTGGTTGCCGACATTACGGCCCTGACGCCCGTGAAGCCCGTGCCCGACGCAAGTCTCGGCGTCTGGACGAAGGGGAGGCTCTCGCAATTCGGGACGGTTGCGGCGGCGGACGACCTCTTTCTCGACACGCTCAATCGAAATCGGGCGGGGCGCTTCGGGCTCGGACCCTTTGCCGCGGTCCGCGCCGGGCGCCTTCGATCGAAGGGGATTTTTTCCGCCGACGTGACGACGGGCTTGTTGGGGCTCGCAGCCTCCGTAGGGACGCCCGGCGACGATGCGCAGGCCGGGCTCTTTCTCGAAATCGGCCGGGCCGGAGCGGACCTGCGCGGCGCGGACGCAAAGAACCGCCACGAACACGCGGGGGCGGGGATCTTCGCCGTGCGCGGCTTCGGTTCGAGGACGACGTCGGGCTCCGCCTGGACGATTGCAGGGTACGCCAAGGGAGGGGTCCTCCACGACCGCTTCAGCGTGTCGGGTGCCGCGGGTGCGTCGCGCCGGACGGATGCGGTTCCTTATTGGGGGTTTTTCGCGGGTCTGCGCCATGACGCGGCGGCGGGCCCCTGGGCTCTCCGAACGCAGGCCGCCTATTTCTTCGACGGCATGGCCGACTCGTCCGCACGCGTTCAGGGAAACCTTGTCGGCGAGGGGCGGGAGGCCGACCTGCGGCTTTCGGCTTTCTCGGCCCACCGCCTGCGTTTCGGCACGCAGCTCTCCCGCGACACTTCCTTCGGATGGTCCCCGCGCTTTGAGGGCGCCGTGGAACGAGTGTTTCATGCCGAGGCTCGGGGTCGGGCGCGAGACGGCGCCGGCAGATTCGATCTGCCCGAAAACGACCTCGACGGTTGGCGCGCGCTCGTAACGGCGGGCGGCCGTTTCCGGAGCGCAGAATGGGAGCTCGGGCTCGATGCCGGGGCGAGCTTCGGCGTCCTGCGGGGAGCGGGCGTGGAGGCTCGGATCCTGCGGCGGTTCCCGTAAGCGGAGAAAGACGCTCTTTCGGCCTCGCTGCAGGGCCGAGGATGGCGGAAAGCGGAAATGCGAAGGGCGGCGCCCTGCGGCGCCGCCCCGGAGATTACGGAAAGTCGATTACTTCTTGGCTTCGGCCGGCGCCCAGGGATTGAAGGCCGGGGTCTTCGGACCGTTGGGCGGAAGGATCGGGTAGACGATCTTGGGCTGCTCGCCCGTGAGGGTCTTGAGGAACGCCACGATCTTCGCGGTTTCCTCTTCGGTGTAGCGCTTGCCGAGCTGGATGTCGCCCATCACCTCGACGGCCTTCTCAAGGGTCGCCGCTTCGCCGTCGTGGAAGTACGGATAAGTGAGTTCGATGTTGCGCAGCACCGGAACCTTGAAGCTCATGCGGTCCTGGTCGCGCCCGGAAATGGCCTTGACGCCTTCGGCGGTGTTCGTCGTTTCGTAGGGACGCACGACGCCCATCTTCTGGAAGGACTGACCGCCCAACTGTGCGCCGTTGTGGCAGATCGTGCAGCCCGAGGCCTTGAAGAGCTGATAGCCTTCGAGTTCGAACTTGGTGATGGCGTCCTTGTCGCCCTTGAGCCACTGGTCGAAGCGGTCGTTCGGCGTCACGAGCGTGCGTTCGAACTCGGCGATGGCGTCCGTGATGCGCTTGATGTCGACCTTGTCGTCGCCGAAGGCGGCCTGGAAGTACTTGCCGTAGCCCGGGATCGATGCGATCACTTCGACGGCGAGCTCATGGGTCGACGCCATTTCCAAAGGATTGGCGATGGGGCCCGCAGCCTGTTCGGCAAGGGTCTTGGCGCGGCCGTCCCAGAACTGGGCGATCTGACCGTAGGAGTTGAGAACCGTCGGCGAATTGATCGGCCCCTGCGCCCAGCGGTCGCCGATCGAAGTCTTCAGGTTGTCGACGCCGCCCGTGGCGAGATTGTGGCAGGAGTTGCAGGAGATGAAGCCCGAGCGGGAAAGACGCGGTTCGAAGTAGAGCATCTTGCCCAACTCCACCAGAGCGGGATTTTCAATCTTGACGGGTTCGATGGGGTCGACGGGTTCGGCGGCAAACGTCGCGGGGGCGGCGCTGAAAAGCGCGGCCAGCGTAAGCGCGGCAAGGGTCTTTTTCATGGAGTCCTCTCGTAACGGTGCTTGGTTCTGCAAAGAGTCGGTCGATAGAAGTAGTTCAATCGACCGGTTTCATTTTATAAACGACCGCTATTCTCCGCCAATACCGAATTTTGATGCCGAATATAGTTCGACCGACAATCGAGGCGATTGTCTTTATTTATGAGAGAGGAAAAGCGGGCGGAAAGATTACGAACGTACGTCGTCCGGAAGCGGCGCCTCTCTCGGGAAAAGCACGGAACACGCGGCGGAGGGTGACGTCGGATAATTGGAGGCGTCAACTTCCATCACCTTCGCTGCCCAATGACTCCGCTTGAAAACCTCACCGCCTGGGAAGCGCTCGTCGTGGCGAGCAAAACGGGGAGCGTTACGCGTACCGCGCTCGTTCTCGACATGGAAATCACGCGCGTTTCGCGTCTTCTCGCCGACCTCGAGGGGGCGCTCGGATTCGAGTGCTTCGACAAGACGCGCCGCCCCATGCGGGCGACGCCGCAGTGTCTCGAACTCGTGCGCAGGGTCGAGCCCCTCATCAACGGTTTTCGGGCTCTGCGCGCGGAAAACGAACAAAAGGACGAAGCCTTCCGCATCCGCTTTTCGGCGCCCGAGGAGCTCTCCCGGGACTTCTTTGCGGATCATCTCTGCGCCTACTCGACGGATCACCCCGGGACGATTTTTTCCCTTTTGGGCGAGATCCGGCCGGAGGAACTCCACAAGTATGAAGTGGACGTCGCCGTCGTCAACCATCTGCCGATCGACGATTCCGGGCTCATGTTCCGGCATCTGCACACGTCGTCGACCGTGCCGCTCACCACGCCCGAATATCTCGAAAAACACGGAACGCCCGAGAGCATCGAGGATCTCTCCGCGCACATCGGCCTTCTTCATCATTCGGTCAACGTGCGCGATACGACGGTGCTTCACCGAAACGGGGTCGCGTCCGCTCCTCTCCAATGGCGCGACGCGTTCTTTGCGAGCGACCAGGTGACGCTCAAAAGACTGCTTCTCAATCACCGCGGCATTACGGTCGACCTCTTTCTCGGCCACGTGGTGGAGGAAATCCGCGCGGGGCGGGTGGTGCCCGTGTTGCGAGGCTGGGAACGCGCTCCCTGGCACATGTGCGTCGTGACGCGCACGGAAGACGAGGAGCGCTCACCCCGACTGCGGGCCTTCGCGGAATGGTTCACGGGATACGCCGGGAACGCCTTGCGGATCGTTACCCGCGAGGGGTGGAAGGGGCTCAACCGGTTGTCGCGGCAAAGCGCCAGGCCCGAGGAATACCGGGCGGAAACGTGAGGTCCGCACTTCTTTCTTTTTCCTTCGGGCCTGACCGATTGTTCTGCCGCCGTCGACCGATATGCTTCAAGATTTTGAATCGGCAATTGCCGGGGGCGGCCCTCAGTCGGAGCCGCCCTCGACGGTGAAACGTCGTACTCAGAAGACGTAGCGCGCGCCGACGGAGTAGCGATAGTCGTCTTGGTAATCGTCGCCGTTTGCGCGCGTAAGCGAACCGAAGAGGCTCAGGTCGTTGGTGGCGTTGAGCTGCAGGCCGACGCCGTAACTGATCCATGTTCCGTCGAGTTCCGAAGTGAAGTGCTGCTTCGAGTATCCCTGGTAAGCGGCGTCAAAGTCGTTGTCGCCGAGGAATTCGTGATTGACGGAGGCCTGCAGGTAGAACGTGCCGGCGTTTTGCGGGAAGGCCGCGCCGATTCGAGCTCCGAGACGTCCGACCAACGACTGGAAGTCGTCCTGTTCGACCTTCACGCCGCTAGAGGTGGTGAAGTCGTCTCCCATGACGAAGCCGTAGGCCAATTCGGCCTGCGGTTCGACGAAGAATACGTCGGATACCTTCCAGTGATAGCCGACTTCCGCCGAAAGACCGAATGCCGTGTTGTCGTACGACCCGTCAAATAGCCGTCCCGTGGACGTATATGTGTCGATGTCCGTCGAAAGACGTCCGATGCGTCCGACGATGTCCACATAGCCGCCGCAATCGAAGAATCCGCTCGCATAGGCGGCCAGGCTGTACGTTTCGCCGTCGGCCGAACCGTTGGAGATGTCGGCGTCCATGCTTGTGTACGAGAAGGCGCCCCCGACGATCCAGTTGCCGCCGATCGTGGCGTCGGCCCCGACCTGAACGGTGTTCATCTTGATGTCGGTCGCAACGCTTTCGGAGATCTTCGTGTCGGCGCCGTAGATGCGGGCCCAGGCTCCGGCCGCACCTAGACGGTCGCGCACTTCACCGAGACGTTCGCTGAGGTGATTGACTTCGTAGCGCCAGTTGGCGAGGGTGGCGTTGTTGAACTGCTTCAAGGCGGCCATCGTGAGGCTTTCGCCCGTAGACGAGAAGATCATGTTCCCGTCTGCATCAAACGTGGCGGAACCGCCTCCGTTGACGAGACCGTCGGCCACCTTCGTCGAAAATTCTTCCGTGGAGTCGAGGACCATGTCGGCCGCCGCTTCAAGCGCTCCTTGCGTACCGAGCGTGTCGGCGTCCGTACCGCCGGTTTGATAAAC
Organism: uncultured Sutterella sp.; assembly: GCA_900545275.1. GTDB lineage: Bacteria > Pseudomonadota > Gammaproteobacteria > Burkholderiales > Burkholderiaceae_F > Sutterella. The sequence continues at coordinate 139,909 of UQYG01000002.1, read as the reverse complement.
GAGTCCCGTCGATTCGTTTCTTTCAATCGTCACGCCCGATTCGACGGTTTCTACTTCCACTCGATTGTCGTTCCCGGTGAGCGAGCCAATCACGGTCGAGCCCCCGACTTCGTTGCGGATCACGGCCGAGGAGCCTTCAACCGACCCGATGGTGAGCGCATCGAAGGGAGGCGTCGTCACGGTACCTTCGTCCCTGGAGCCGCCGCTGTTGATCAACGTGGCTCCGTTGCCGAGCGTGATGCGCTCGGCGGTTGCCGTGGATTGATACGTTGCGTAGGTGCCTTCGTTCGAGAATTTGACGGTACTGCCGTCGCTCACGGTGATTGAACCGATGCTGAGCGAAGAATCTCCTCCGTCGGCATAAGTGTTGAGAAGGGCGTAACCGTTGACGCTGACTTCGTTGATGCGGAGATTCCGATAAGCCTGGAAATAGGTGGAACCGCTCGTGTTCAAGGTAAGTTTGTTGATTTCTGCGCCGTCAGAACCACTACGCATTTGGACCTTGGCTTCTCCTTCGAGAATCCACTCGTTTCCGACGGAAAAGTCGGGCGTGTTCACGACGAAGGTGGAGCCGGACTGCAACGTCAGGTCTTCCTCAACATTCAGCGTGGCGCCTGCGTTGAGATCCGTGAAACCCAGCACGGAAAGGCCGCCAGCGCGAAGATTGCCGCGGATTTCCTGATAACCGCCCACCATGTTGGCCAATCCGTCGATTTGAACCGTACCGGTCCCGTTGACCATGCCGGTCAGGTACATGTCGCCGGATACGTCAAGAGAGGAAGTGCCTTCCACCGTGATTTCGGCGGCCGCCGCATCGGCGGTACCGAGCTTGTCGACCGTCATCGTCGAGTCTTCATGGATTGTGAGTCGACCGGTCAAGTCGAAGTTGGCAACATTCATGTCACCGGTGATCCAGGCTCCTTGGGATACGGCAAGGTGGTCGAGTTGACTGACGCCGTTGGTGTCGGCATTGATGGAGCCGGAATTGCTGAAGGTGTTGGCAGTGAGATCTGCGGTATCGAGCGTGACCGTCCCTTCATTCTTGAAATCGCTGATGCCGGTTCCCGTCACCGCGGTCAAACGACCTGCGTGAAGCGACGATCCGCTCCCAACGGCAATTGTGTCGGCTTGTGCGTTGCCTTGAATGGAAATCTGCGATCCATCTCCCGTTGCGTGAATGCGGGCGGAAGAGGACGAGCCAAGAGTGATTTTGCCGCCCACTTCCACCTGAATGCTCGAAGCGGCGGCGTGGCCGGCAACGGATACGTTGCCGCCGTTGCGGGCGGAGATTTGTTTCTCTATGGTCACATCTCCGGCAACCTCCACGCCGCTTCCGGCCTCACCGGCAGATACGAATCCGGCGCCGACAATATTGCCGACTTGTACGGTAATGTCGTCTTGAACATTGAGAGCTGAGGAGATATGAAGTGTTCCGTCAAACGCTACGGACGTTGCGAGATCGGATTTCCCGATACGGATTTCCTTGAAATAGGCATCACCCGAAGTATGAACCGTACCGCCGGAAACCACAAAATCGCCTGCAAACTCTTCGTTGCCGATTGAACCCACGTCGATTGTGCCGCCGTTGTTGCTGACTCTGCCGCTCACAAGGAGGGAACCGACATTGGAAATGGTTCCTTGGTTGTTCAACGCGTCCGCGAGATTCCCGCCGTCGCTGTGTTTGTTGTAGGTGTTGCTCAACGTCACGACGTCGATATTGGTGATGGCGCCGCCTTTACCGATGGTCGTGCCGCCGTCCACGGTCAGAGAGAGTGCGTCGCGAATGGTTCCCTGCACGTCCAAAACCTGCGGGTTGTAGTCATACCGACCGCCCTCGATCACCATTTCGGTTTCGTCGGCGGTTCCTCGAAGCGTGCCGTCGGCCGTGACCTGAATCGGAACATTTTCATACGGTCCGGAATAGGTCGTATCCGTGCTGATTGTCGTAAACGGTGCGGCATGAACTTGTGCCGCGGCGGCCAAAACCGCCAATGCCAGCGGAGACAGAGTTTTCATGAGAATTCTCCCTACAAGAGAAGGACATCCGTTTGAGAGGGCAGGACACCAAAAAGACTCTTCTAGGAATTTCGGAAAACGCACCATTTCGTACGGCTTGCGTTGTTTGTGACCTCTGGATCGCGCGAGTGACGCCGCAGAAAGCAACTGCAAGAGACGGATCGAAGATGGTTTGGAGACCATTCCTTTGATAAATGAGCTTCGGGTTATTCGCCGTAGTCGTCCCCTCATAAAAGAGGGGACACTGGATGCGTTCAGTTTGATCGTTTGATGTGTCGGGGGGGGGGTTAACCCTAATGCAAGGAAAACCTTTTCGCAAATACGTCATGTGTCCCAATGACTCGGAGACAGGTTGGTCCCAAAAACTGGTGATGACAAAGATGTTGCGAATATCCAACTTTTTTGGGGAAGACTTTCTTGCTCTCGGCTGTGCGGAGAAAAGGGACGGTATGTGCAAAAAGGGACGGCCACGTGGCCGTCCCTTTTTGTGGAAGAGAAAATTAAGAAGTCCGGGTCGACCGAAGTCGACAGGAACGGGGTATGCAGGGTTTGTCAGCGAAGAACGCCGATTGCGGCCGCGATCGAGAAGCCCGCACGCCGGCCGTCGGCGAGCGCCCAACTGACCAGTGCGGCTCCGCGCACCGCGTCGCCGCCGGCCCAGAGTTTCGCGAGCGCCGTCCGGCCTTCGGCGTCGGTCACGATGCGCTCGGCTTCGTCGTAGGCGACGCCGAGTTTCCGGAGCTCTTCGTCTGGCGCGCAGCGGAATCCGTAGGCGACGATCACGACGTCCGCCGGGAGCGTTTCCGTCGGCTCGCCGGGGTTGGCGGCGTTTTGCAAAGCGAGACCCTCAAGCGTCCCTTCGGACGAGATCGAGAGGGCCGAAACCGTGCGTGCGCAGAGAAGACGCACGCCCTCTCTCTCGGCCAGCGCGAGGTCCGAGGGACGGGCCCGCAAGGCGTCTTTCGCGCGCCGTGCCACGAGCGTGACCGATGCGGCGCCCAAAGAGAGGGCCGTTCTCGCGCAGTCGAGCGCCGTGTCGCCGCCCCCGAGGACCGAAACGCTGCGGCCCCGCAGGGCGTCGATCGGGAAGGACGCTTCGTCGAGCTTCCAATCCTTTGCCGCGACGGCGCGAAGGAACACGTCGGCCGATACGACCGAGGGGTTTTCCGCGCCCGGAAGGTCGAGCGTCACGGGTCGGGCCGCTCCCGTTCCCACAAAGACGGCGTCGAATTCGTTCACAAGATCACGCCATGCGAGGTCCTTGCCGACGGAGAGTCCCGGCGCGAAGCGCACGCCCGCGTCTTCAAGGAGCTTCACGCGGTGACGAACGACGTCGCGCGAAAGCTTGAAGGCGGGGATCCCGAAGGAGAGCAGTCCGCCCGCAACGGGCGCGCGGTCGACGACGTGGACCTCGACGCCGAGGCGCACGAGCACGTCGGCGCAGGCCAGTCCCGCCGGGCCCGATCCCACCACCGCAACGCGGCGGCGCCGTGCGGCGTGGCGGGGGGCGGGGGTCCATCCGGCGCGCAGGGCTTCGTCGGCCAGGGTTCTCTCCAGTCCCGCGACGGCGACGGGAAGTCCGTCGTGTTCCCGGGCGCAGGCGCCTTCGCAGAAGCGCTCCGCCGGACAGACGCGGGACGTGATTTCCGGGAAAACGCCGGGCGCCAACAGAACTTCCTGCGCCTCCTCCTTTCGACCGCGGGCGAGGAGCGCCGTCGCCCGCGGCATGCGGTCTCCGAGGGGACAGATTTCGCCGCAGGCGCCGCAGTGAATGCAGCGGGCGACTTCCGAGCGCACTTTTTCGGGCTTGAGGAGGGCGATCGTCCCATCCGGCGCCGCGGAGAGATTCTCTGCCGGCTTTACGGCCGAGGCCGCCTTGGAGACGGGATGGATCGGCACGGTCTTCCCCGCCGAACCGGCGAGGAAGGGGAAGTGCACGGCCCCCGTCGGGCAGGCCGCGGCGCAGGCGCCGCACTTCGTGCAGCGGGCGAGAAGCATCGGATTGCCCGCCGCCTCCGCGGGGTCGATCCCTTCGGGACAGACGTCGCGGCAGATCGTGCAGGCGACGCCGTGCGTCACGCGGGTGCAGAGGTCTTCACGGGCCTTCGGGCGCAGAAACCGGTTGAATCGGGACGCGAGCGTCCAGAGGGCGCCGAGCGGGCAAAAGCGCGAACACCAACGGCGAAGAACGAGAAGTTCCAGTACGAGAAAGCCCGCGAACCAGAGGATCGCCCAGTTCGTTTCGTTGAATTCAAAGAGCCGCCAGAGCGCGGCCGCGAGCGCGAAGGTGAGGCCCACCGGGCAGATGAGGCAGAAGACCGGAAAGCCGAAGACGGCGCTCGAAGCGAGGGCGCCTCCGAGGATCACGTAGGGAGTCTTCTCTGCGGCCCGGTCGGTCTTTTCCTTCACGCGGTTTGCAAGGGCGCAGTCGCGGCAGGAAGTGGATGAGCACGATGTGGCGCTCGGACAGGACTGCGGGACCGCCTTGTCGTTCTCGGAAGACGCACTCGTCGCCGTCGACGCGGACGGCAGCGGCGCTTCGGAGGACGCCGGGGCTTCCTTCGCGCCGCGGATCAAACGCCGACCCGGCGCGCGAAGCTTGGCGAGCGCCTTCTCCACCCAGGGGACGGGACAAAGCCACCCGCAGAAGAAGCGCCCGAGAAGAACCGCGGCGGCGAGAAACACCGCAAATCCGACGAGCGCGCGCGGAAGGAACGTCTTCGACGCGAGCATCGCTTCGAGGTTGCCCAACGGACAGATCGCGGCGATCTCGGCGATGCCGAAGGACGAGGCCGTCCCCCAGCCCGTGTGCACGGCAAGTCCGAGGAGAAAGAGAAGGAAAAAGAGGAGCGCCGCCAAGGCGCGCAGACGCGGGCCCGTGAAGAACTTTTTCATGCCGCACCTCCTTTGTCGCGGGCTTCGAGCGCGGCGAAGGGCCGCACCACGATCCCGCGCTCGACGCCCGTTCGGTAGGACTGAAAGACGTTTGCGGGACAGACGTTTTCACAGAGGCCGCATCCGTTGCAGATTTCCGGATCGATCACGGGGACCTTGTGTTCGTCGAGCGTCACGGCGTCGTAGGGACACTTTTCCTCGCAGACGCGGCAGGCGGCCGTGCGAAGCGCGATGCACCGTTCGGTGAGCACCGCAAGTCCCACCTTCGTCGTTTCTTTGGGAAAAGGAAGAATCGCGCCCGTCGGACACACCCGGGCGCACAATCCGCAGAAGTCGCAGTGCCCGAGCCGGAAGTCGAGGACCGGCGTGCGAAGGCGCACGAGTCCGTCCGACCAGTCGGTCATGCCGATGACGGAGGTGTGGCAGACGCTTCGGCACCGGTCGCAGCGAAGACAGCGCGCGAGAAATTCCGATTCCTCCACGCTTCCCGGCGGACGAACCGCGCGTTTGGAAAAGTCGAGGTCTTCCGCATGGTCCGATCCCGCCGCGGCGCCGAGCGCGAAAAGGGCGGCGACGCCCGTCACCGCGGCCGTTCCCTCCAGAACTCTGCGGCGGCCGACGTCGACGGACGCATCCGTCGTTGGTTGGGTTCGGGACGGACCGTCCGCACGGGCGGGCGTCCCCGGTTTCATGTTCGTCATTGAGCCTCCCTCTACGGCAATGCAAAGAAGGGAAGGGTCCCCGAGCGTCGGGGGAGAAGCGTTCCTTCCGGCAGGCTGCGGTCTTCAGGCGTCCTTTCCTTCGGCCTCGGCGATGAGGTCGTCGAGAAGCGCCGCGTCCATCGCGAGGAAGCCTTCGGTGAGAAGCGACACGGCCGGGTAGAAGTCGGTTCCCGGGCACTTTCGAACGTCGCGGCAGAAGTCCGCGACCCAGCGAAGGGGATGTTCCGTGAGGAAAGTCTTCGACGCGCGAAGGGTGTTGCGGTACGCGGCGTCGCGCTCGGGATCGTCCCCTTCGGCCGAGTAGGCCGCAAGAAGCCGATCGTTCAGGTGTGCGAGAAAGGAGAGTTCCAGTCCGAGCTGGTCTTCGTGGACGTCCGTCTTCGGGTCCTTTTCAAAGCCCGCTTCGCGGTAGGTGCGGCAGACCGCTTCCCAGGCGTCCTGCATGACGAGGTGTTCGGGGCTCGTGTAGACCGATTCGATCGGATAGGCCGCTCCTTCGCTTACGCCCGCGGAAAGGAAGATGCGCGCATAGTCGACGGCGAGCGTTTCAACGGGATCGGGGCCAAGGTCGGACGCGACGACCTTCGCGAGCCGCTTCCATCCTTCGGCCATGCGTGTTTCGTCCGCCGTTTCGGGGAAGGTCATGCCGCAAAGGGCCTTCCAGAAGGCTTCGTCGACTTCGGTGAGGTAAAAGCGCGAGAGGAAACGGTAGACGTTGCCGCGGCCTTCTAGAAGGCGGGCGACCTCGGGGGTCTTCTGCATGATGGATTCCTTTTTTGTGGGGTCGGTGTTCTTGTTTTGACGAGTGTCCGTTCGGGACTCCGGGTAGAGTCCTGCCGAAGGACCTTCGCGTCAAAAGGGCCTTCGGGAGGATTCGACCGGAGGTGCAGGGGCCTCCCTTCAGGGGTGGCGGCCTTCGGGTTCTCTGAAGCACCGTCTTCATCAGGCCAGTCCCAAAACAAGATGTTGCCACACGCCCGCGCTGACGGCGGCAAGGGTCGAAAGTCCGATGCCGAGAACGGGCTTTCGCTCCAATGCGTCGGGGACGAGTTGTGCGGCAAGGAACGAAAGAAAAACGCCCGGAGCAAGTACGCCCGCCCAAAAGAGGAAGGCGTCGCCGCCCGTCAAAAGCGAGGCGAAAGCCGCACGGGCTGAAGCGTCCGTCGAAGCCGCCGCGAAATAGAGGACGAGGCCGACAAGAGGCGCAGCGGCGGCGATTCGCGCGTCTTTCCAAAGAGGTTCGGGAGAGGCTCGGCGCGTCTTCTCTTCGGCTTTCCGCAGAATGCCGAGCGCCGGACCGGCGCACTCTTTACGGAAGGCGTCCGAAGCGGCGAGGCCCTTGGCGAGCAGGACGCCCGCAAGCCACGCGAAACCCGCCGTCGGAAGGACGAGCGTCCACGTGTTCCAGACGGGACGCCAGGGCTGCACCGCGGCCGAACCGGTCGCAAGCGCGAGAAGAAGGCCCGAAAGGGCGGCGAGAAGCGAGAGCTTTCCCGCCGTCCTGCGGGTCGCGCCCGTGAGGAGCGCGGCGAGGTAGGCCGCGCCCGCCAGGAGCGCGAGAAGAAGCGAGGCGAGCTCTCGAAAGATCGCCGTGCCGGGATTCGAGAAGACGGAAAAAAGGAGGGCGGGGCGTCCGAACTGACTCACGAGCGCGGCCGCTGCGGCAAGCGTCGCCGCAAGGGCCGCGAGGGTGAGCACGGTCAGACGGTCCGTTCCCGCGCGGCGAAGTTCGCCGAAGGCCGTCGCAAGAAGACAGCCGGCCGCCGCCGCGGCGAAGAACGCATGGACGCTCGAGAGAATCGTCGTCATCGCTCACTCCATTTGTCCGTCGACGCTTCCCGTCAGGGGAGCATCTTCGGCTGGTCTTCCGTCCAGTCGCCGTACTTCTTGTGCAGGATGTAGCGCACCGTCGGCTTGTTGCCGACGTCGCGCATCGCATGCACGTTCTCGGGACCGGCCGCCTTGACGGCCTTCGAGACGTCGCTTTCCGGATCGTCGATGTCGCCGAAGAAACGGGCGTGCGCACAGCAGGCCTTCACGCAGGCGGGCTGCTCGCCCGCCGCCTGCAGGTGATTGCAGAGCGTGCACTTTTCCACGACGTTCGTTTCCGGATTGAAGGAGCGCGCGCCGTACGGGCAGGCCGTCATGCAGGCGCGGCAGCCGATGCACTTTTCCTTGTCGACGAGAATCTGGCCGTCTTCCGTGCGGTAGGTGGCCTTCGTCGGGCACACCTTCACGCAGGGCGCGTCCTTGCAGTTCTGGCAGACGTGCGGCAGGAAGTACTGCTTGATGTCGGGGAAGACCCCCGTCGGACCGATCGAGTGGACCTTGTTCAAGTACACGCCGAGCGGCACGCCGTTTTCCTGTTTGCAGGCGACTTCGCAGGCCATGCACCCCGTGCAGCGGTCGAGGTCGATAACCAAAGTTTTTTGCGTCATAACGAAAATTCCTTTTGGGAGGCCGCGTCGGCACGGACGGCTCGCGTCCGTGCGTCACGCGGCTTCGAACGAGACGGTTCGGGTCGAATCACAAGCGTCAGAGCTTCGGATTCGGCGTCGTGTCCGTGGGCTGCGGCAGCCACGGCTTGAAGTCCTCGGGCTTCTGCCAGATTCCTTCGGGCGCGCCCGGCGCCTTCGAGATGCGGACCTGGATGCCGCGCAGCGTGTAGGTGCCGACCACGTCGTTGAAGGGCGGGTCGTTCTTCGTCAACACGTTGACGTTGGCTTCCATCCAGCCGCGCGTCGGCGTCGTGAGCGTTTCCGGGAACCAGAAGCGTTCCTGATAGAGAACGCCCGGGCTCACGCCTTCGGTGACGAGCACCTTGCCGCGGGTCTTGCCGCGCAGCGACTCGATCCAGGCCCAGTCGCCCGTCTTGAGGCCGTACTTCTTCGCGTCGACCGGATTCACCCAAAGTTCGGGCACCGGATAGATTTCGCGCAGGTAGGGCACGTTGCGAAGCGTCCCGTGGTGATAGACCGGAATGCGTCCGTTCGTGAGGATGAGCGGGAATTCGCGGCCGATCTCGTTCGTCGGATTTTCGTGGGGTTCCAGATAGTAGGGCAGCGGATCGTAGTCCTTGGAAGCGGGCGGAAGAGGCTGCAGGGCGTAGGGCTTGCCGGTGCGCCCGAGCGTGATCCACACGTCGCCGTAAAGTTCGAGCTTCTTCGAAGGCGTGCGGAAGCCCTGGGGCAGGCCCGTCTTCGGATCCTTCTGCTTGTATACGTAGTAGGTGTTCCACTTCTCGTACGGCATGTACGTGACGGGGTTGTTCGCCAGGAGTTGCTTCCAGGTCATGCCGATGCGCTTGAGACGACCGTCGAGGAGTTCCTCCATCGAATCCCAGTAGGCGAGGTCGTCCTTCATGAAGTCGGGGTTGCAGGCGCGCTGGGCGTTTTCGTTTCCGAGCGCGGCGCACTTCTTGATGAGCTTCGACCAGAAGAGCGTTTCGTCTTCCGTTTCCCACACGTGCGCGACCGCCTGGCGGGCGAACACCATGTTGAGGGATTCGATGAGCATGTTCGTTTCGAGCCACTCGGTCGCGGGGAGCAGAATGTCCGCGTACATCGAGAAGGACGTCGGATACATGTACATGTGCACGATCAGGTCGACGTTTTCCATCGCCTTCACCCAGGAACCGGCGTTGCCGTTGACGCCGAACTTGTTCCCGGAGCGTTCGAGCCAGACCTTGATCGGATAGGGCTTGCCCGTGAGCATCGCGTCGAGCACGGCGCTCGGCTGTGCGGCGTCCCACTGGATGAGGCCCTTATGTTCATTGCTGCCGAGACGCTTCGTGAGCTGACCTTCCGGAAGGAGGTAGGAGCAGCGGGTGGCGAGCGAGCCGGCCGGAACGACGTTGCTCGAGGGATTGCGCTGCATGAGCGAACCCGGACGTTCGACGTTCCCGAGGAGGGCGTTGAGGATCACCGCGCCCATGGCGGCCTGTACGGAGTTCGGCGTCTGGTCGGTCGCGACGCCGAGGGCCACGCCCGACGGACCGTCGCAGTAAATGCGGATCGCCTCTTCGATCTTCTTCGGATCGAGCCAGCATTCCTTCGCCGTCGCTTCGAGGGTCCAGGGTTCGACCCGTTCCTTGAGCGCGCGGAAGCCCGTCACGTACTTCTTGCCCTGCCATTCAAACGCGCCGTCGAGCACCGGCTCGAGCTTGTCGTCCCAGGGATAGGCGATGGGTTTCGGAGACTTCGTCTTCGCATCCCATACGACGTAGGTCTTGGCGTCGCCCTTCGCGTCGAGGTCGTTGGCGTGCACGAGCATCTTCGTTTCGACGTCGACGAGGTAGGGAAGGTTCGTCCAGCGCATGACGAACTCGTTGTCCCAGAGTTTGTTCGCAATGATGTAGCGCATCCAGCCGAGCATGAGCGCCACGTCGGTGCCCGGACGGATCGGCAGCCACACGTCGGCGCGGGCCGCTTCCGGAATGAAGCGCGGGTCGATCACGACCGACTTCACGCCCTTTGCGCGCAGGGTCACGAGCGCCTGGCCGCCGCCCGCGGGGTTGCTGTAGGAGGGGTCCGTACCCCAGAGCACGATCGACTTCATGACCGTGTTCGGGTTGTAGATTTCGCGGCTCTTTTCGTCGGCGATCGACGTGTCCGGGCCGCCGTACATCATGTCGAAGGCGAGCGTGCGCGGGAGGTAGCACTGCGCGCAGCCCGGTTCGTAGAAGTTCGGGGTTCCGAAGGCGTTCGCAACGCGCGGAATCCCGCGGAAGGCCGGATTGCCGCCGCCGCCCGTCGTGATGAGGACGGATTCGGCGCCGTACTGATGGCGGACTTCCTCCATCTTGCGGGCGATACGGTCGATCGCTTCCTGCCAGCTGATGCGGCGCCACTTGTTTTCGCCGCGCTTGCCCACGCGCAGGAGCGGGTACTTGTTGCGGTTCGGGTGATAGAGGGCGGAAATGCCCGCGAGTCCCTTCGGGCAGAGCGTGCCCTTGCTCATCGGGTATTCGGGGTTGCCTTCGAGCTTCACCACGCGGCCGTTGCGCACGTGGGCGAGCACGCCGCAGTTGTGAATGCAGGCGCGGCAGCAGGTCTTGACGATTTTCGTTTCGCCCGCGGCGGCTGCGGCGGGCGCGGCTTTGGCCGCCTCGGCGGCGCGGGCCGAGGAAACGAGACCTTCGGGCACGAGGCGGTTCACCGTGGCGGCAAGGCCCGCCACGGCCGTCGCTTCGAGAAAGCTTCGGCGAGATAGTTGCATAGGGGTCTCCTAGGGGTCGGGAAGGCGGTTCTTCGGTGTACCTTCCGCAAAGAGGGGCGAAGCGCGCGGTCTCGAACGCCCGATCGGTTCTCGAGAGCGTTCGACGCCGCGTGCATCGTCGTAGCCGGATCTCGGGCCCGACAATGTCGAATCGGGCGCGGAGCTCGGTTTCCCGCATTCTCCAAGTGGGAGGGATTCGGCGGCATCCTGCTTTTTGCAAAGAACTTTGCTGTTTTTGCAAAGAGTTCTTGGGCAGAGGTCATGGGATTTGATGTGAAAATACTGCCGCAGAAGGAAAGGGGTGATTTTCTCTTTTGAGAATCCGCAAAGTGTATGTGGGGAAAATACGGGGGACGCGCGTTGTTCGACAGAAAGACGATTCGTTTTACGGCGGTTCGTGACAAGAAGAGCCCGGGCCCTTCCGAAACAGGGGAAAGGCGGGGGAGGGAAGACTCGCCTCCAAACGAAGGACGGGGTCTGATAATGTCGTCAGGCGGGCACTGTAAAGTTTTGCGAGAATTCTTTTGCCACAACAATCAGGTTTGTGAACGTGTTTTCGATGATTTGCTGTGCCGCATTGTGTTTTGATGGGTAAACCGTTGAAACGTCACTGTTTGGAAAGGAATTTTTATGAGAGCGGAGAATTCTGTCCCTCTCCCGAATTCACGGCCGGGCGGCTTGATGACCCGGCCAAAACAAGTCATTTGCCAAAAACGGACCCGATCATCCAAGAGGGGGGATTCATCCCCGCTCCGCAGCCCGATTGTAAGCTCACTTATTTGTCCGACAGGCAGTTAGATGAGGTCTTGGATTTTTTGAATCTACCTGCGCCGACTGACGTTCAAGAGAAACTTGCCGTAACAATGAACAAGTCTTATCCCTGGATCCGTAAGTGACGAATCTGCGTCACGATCACCTCGAGGAAAAAAATCCAAACGAAAATCGTAAGCTCTCCGCATGACAGAGCTGCCGAGTGTTCAAGTGACGGGCGGAAAAACTTTGCATGTTTCCGGGAATCGATTCAGGGGCGTCGAAATCGGAGAGTCACGACGAGTCCGCCCCCGGGGCGGTTCGCGAACGAAAGCGCCGCACCGTTCAACTGCGCCATGTTTCTGGCGATCGCAAGACCGAGTCCCGTGCCGCCCGAAGCGCGGTTTCTAGAGCCCTCCACCCGGAAATAGGGTTCAAATACCTTCTCGAGCAGTTCTTCCGGAATCCCGGGGCCCCGATCGGACACCGTCACGACGAGCGCTTCTTTTTCCGCGGTCAGCCGAATCTCGGCCGAGCCTGCATAGGCGCAGGCGTTCGTGAGAAGGTTTTCCATACAGCGTTTGAGACACAAAGGTCTTGCCGGCAGAACGCCCGTTTGAGGATTCGCTTCCAGTGCGGAATCGCATTCAAAGGTCACGGCGCGCCCGAGGTCCGCGTAGTCGTCCGCTAGGCTCTGCAGGAAGGACGGGAGGTCGACCTTCGTCATCGGTTCTTCGGTGCGCAGACTCCTGGCGAATTCGAGTCCCTGCGTCAGAATCGCGTTCATGCCCTTGGCCGTTTCTGGGAGCTGATCGCGAAGCGTTTCGGGTTCGACCCGCGCGAGACGCAGCTGCAGTTTCGTGAGAGGCGTTCTCAAGTCATGGGCGAGCTCAGCGATCATGCGGTTTCGTTCGTCCAAGTGGCCCCGAATTTGTTCGCGCATGTGGTTGAAGGCGTTGGCGGCGCTCCGCAGCTCCCGGGGACCCTCTTCGGGGAGGGCGGGGCTCTCCTGCGGCGCCGCGCCGAAGGCTTTCGCGGCGCTGCAGAGCCGATCGATCGGTTTGGTCACGCGCTTGAGCAGGTAAACGAGCGGAACGAGAAGGACGACGGCTTCCAAAAATACGAAGAGGCGCTGCGACCAGACCATCAGACGGTCGTCCGCTTCGACGGGAAAGAGAATCGTGAGCCACGTGCCGTCCTCGAGTGCAACCGCCGCTTCCATGGGCGGCGCGTGAAGCGGAAAAAGGGCGTCGGACTCTTCGCCGCGCACGAGCACTTCGGGTGATGCGCCTCCTGCGGCGAGCGCTTCTTCGAGGGCTTTGAGAGGTTTTGCGAGAATGGGGCCGGGCGCGGGCCAGTCGGGGCGGGTCCGAACGATCGTCACGCGTTCGCTCGAGTGTCCGAGTGCGGGATTGCCGTGGGCGGCGTTCAGCGTTTCGGCCCGCAGGTCCGCGGGAATCGATTCAAAGAGCGCCCGATAGGAGACGACGTGTCCGATCCGCGCCGCCTCGAGCTGACCGACGTAGAGCCTCTGCACGCCGCAGACGACGAGAAAGTTCGCGATCTGCAGGAGCGCGAGCCCCGCAACGAGCACAAAGAGGATCTGTCCGAAGATCGAGTCGGGCAAAAGGGCGGAGAGCTTCTTCTTGATGTTGCCGAAGAAGGAGGAAGACGGGCGGACGGCGTCGGTCACGGGACCTCCTTTTCCACGGGCACTGCGAGCATGTAGCCGTCGCCGCGCTCAACACCGGAACTACGCCGGAAGAAATGCGGGACTACCTCGCCGAAATCGAGCGGGCGGCCGGGGCCGGGCAGGCCGAGGTCGCCCGGGGCGTTCTCGAGAACATCCTCGCAAAGCGCAGGCCGTCCTGACGCGAAGATCGACGTCAACGGGCAGAAAACCGAGCGGATCGGACGATTTTTTCCGCAGCGGTTTTCTTAGCCTGATCACAGGTACACAACGGACGGTTCGCACGGCGCTCGGGTGCGGTGCGAATCGAAAATCAAAGGGAGAAAAAACATGCTGAGTCGTCGTAATTTCCTCGCCTCCGTCGCGACCGTGGCGGGAGGTCTGCAGGCGGCGTCGCTCAAGGCCGCCGAAGCGCCCGCTTCGGGGAGCTCCGCCGCCAACGGGCGCGCCAAGGTCTACTTCACGAAGGACTTGAGAGCGGCGGGACTTCTGAAACTCTACAAGCTCGTCAACGGCGACATCACGGGCCGCACGGCCTTGAAGCTCCATACGGGCGAACCGAACGGTCCCAACATCATTCCGCGCGAATGGGTGAAGGCCTTCCAGGCGGAAGTGCCCTCCACGATCGTGGAGTGCAACGTCTTCTATGCGAGTCCCCGTCAGACGACGGCCGGTCACCGCGAGGTCCTCAAGACGAACGGCTGGACCTTCTCGCCCGTCGACATCATGGACGAAGAGGGCGACGTTGCGCTGCCGATCATGGGCGGCAAGTGGCTCAAGGAAGTCCACGTCGGCAAGCACCTTCTCAACTACGACTCGATGATCGTTCTGACGCACTTTAAGGGCCACACGATGGGCGGCTTCGGCGGATGCCTCAAAAACATCTCGATCGGCTGCGCTTCGGGTGCGCGCGGCAAGCGCGAACTTCACCGCGAAGGAAACAACGACTGGGCGGGCGGACCGCACTTCATGGAACGCATGGTCGAAGGCGGCAAGGCCGTGACGGATCATTTCGGCAGGCACATCACCTATCTCTCCGTCATGCGCCGCATGTCGGTCGACTGCGACTGCGCCGGCACGGGCGCCGCGGAACCGACGGCCAACGACATCGGGATTCTCGCCTCGACCGACATTCTCGCGATCGACAAGGCGGCGATCGACCTGGTCTATGCGCTCCCCGAAAAGGAACGTCACGACCTGGTCGAGCGCATCGAATCGCGCAGCGGTCTGCGTCAGCTCTCCTACATGCGGGAACTCCACATGGGAAGTGATCAGTACGACTTGATTGAAGTCTGAGGCCAACCGCCGCAGCACGCATCCTTCGGAGGGACGGGCGTCGTCGGGGAGACCCGGCGGCGCCCGTTTTGTCCGAGGATCGAGGTGCACAACGCCAAGGGGCGCAGTGATCTGGAAGTGGCTGCAGACAACCGTTATTGGGTGATTGAGCTGAAGTATGTCGCAAAAAAAAACGCCGAAGCGCCCGCAAGTCTCGCACAAGCTCTCTCCCAGATGAAAGACCGTCGTTACGGACTGGGACAAGCAAAGGGGAGGGAGCAGATGCGTCTTGCTCTCGTCTTCAGTGAGGAGGATCGAGCGTTTGTCGCCTGGCGTGCGCTTGACGAGTGATGAAGGCTGCTGCGACGACGCTCTCGAAGTCCCTTCGATTCCATGAGGGATCGAGAGGCGGCGTTGCCGGGAGACGCCCGGTCTTTTGTGTCCTTTCATGGCGGACGCCCTCCAAAGGAGCGCGGGGCGGTTAGACTTTTCCCATGGCTCCTTCCAAAACGAAGGATGCAAACGTCTCCAACACTTTGGGAAACCCATGCACATTCTTCTCATTGAGGACGATCCCTTCATCGCCCGGGCCGTGAGCGCCGCATTGGAAAGCGAAGCGCACGTCGTCACCTATGCGCCGACGGGCTCCGAGGGACTCGCGGCGCTTCGCGTGCACGACGTCGACGCCGTGCTTCTCGACCTGGGCCTGCCCGGGATGGACGGCATCGACGTCCTCAAAAACATCCGCGCGATGCCTGCGCCCAAGGGAAGTCTGCCCGTCCTGATCGTCACCGCCCGCGAAGCGCTCGAGAGCCGTCTCGAGGGCCTCGACGCTGGAGCGGACGACTATGTTCTGAAACCCTTCCACATGTCGGAGCTGATCGCGCGGCTTCGTGCCGTGGCCCGCCGCAAGGGGCCGATCGCGGGCGACGTTTTGCGCGCGGGAAACATTTCGCTCAATACCGTGACGCACGCCGTCACCGTGGGCGGCGACGTCGTGACGCTCTCAAAGCGCGAGTATGCGCTCCTTGCGGCGCTCCTCGTGCGGCCCGGAGCCGTGCTCTCGAAGCGGGCGCTCGAGGAAAAGCTCTACGCGCCCGGAGACGAGCCCGAGGGAAACGCCGTCGAATACCTTATTCATGCGCTTCGCAAGAAGATCGGAAGCGACGCGATTGAAAACATTCGGGGCCTCGGTTGGCGCATTCGGGAGAAAACGTCGTGAAAGCCGCAGACGTCTTGAAGAAAGTGTTTCCGCCGGGCGGATCCGTGCTCCTTCGCACGACCGCGGCGCTCGTTGCGGCGCTCTTTGCCTTCACCGCCGCGACCGCCTACATCACCTACCGAAGCACCAAGGCCGACGCCTTGGCCGCGCAGGACGTCGAATTGGCGGAGGTTGCGTCGTCGCTCGCGCGGGCCGACGTGGTCAACCGGATTCCCGGGGCGCTCACGATGCCGCCCGAAACGTTCGAGCGGGCGCTCGAAGACGAAATGCGAAACGGGGCGCCGCCTTCGCCGCCGGAGATGCATGGCCGGGGCCGCATGCACCGCGGCATGGGCCGGCACCGCCACATGCGCGACGGGAGCTGCCCCTGGAGCGGGGCGGCCGAGTGTCTTCTTGCGGAGGTTTCGCCCGAGAACGGACGCATGTCGATTCCGGCGGGCCGCGACGTGCTCGTGCGCATGCGGCACACGGGCGGTCGGGCCGAAGTGGCGCGCTTCGACGACGCCGTGAAGGGAGGCTTTTCGAACGTCACGATCCACGGCGACGAACATCGGCTTTGTCTCATTTTTCTCCCGGACGGGAGCTATACGGCGGTCGCCGACCCCATGTTCGTCATCGAGGAGGAGGCGCAGGCGAGAGCCTACGCCGCCGTACAGCCGCTCCTCATCCTCCTGCCGATTCTGCTCGGCGTCGTGGCGGGCGTCTTGTGGCTTGCCTTCCGGCCGCTGCAGCGGGCCGCGAAAGACGTGCGCGAGCGCGACGAAAACCGATGGACGCCTCTGCCCGTCGAGAAGGTTCCCGCAGAAACGCGGCCTTTCGTGGAGGCCGTCAACGACCTTCTCGCCCGCGTCGAGGCGGCGCGCGTTCGGGAGCTGCGTTTTTCGGCCGATGCGGCGCACGAGCTACGCTCGCCCCTGACGTCGCTCACGATCGAAGCGGAGCACCTTGCCAAACTGCCCCTGCCTGACGAAGCCAAACCCGTCGTCGCGAACCTCACGCAGGGGTTGGAGCGGGCCGTGCACCAGCTCTCGCAGCTTCTGCATTTTGCCCGCGCGCAGGCCGGCGAAGCCGACGCGCCCAACGCCGGGAACGAATCCTGGTATCTCTCGGAATTGATCGGTCGGCTCGTGGAGCCTCTTCTTGACGCGGCCGACAAAAAGGGAATCGAATGGCTGGTTTCGGGCGTGGAGGGCGACGGTACGAAGGAAGCGCCGGTCGAAGGGATTTCTTCTTCGGCGCTCGAAGCGATTCTCCGGAATCTCCTGGAAAACGCCGTCCGATATTCGCCCGAAAACGGCCGCGTTGCGGTAAGGGTCGAGCGCGGAGCCGACGCTCTGGTGCTCTCCGTCACGAACGACGGACCGGGGATTCCCGAGTCGGAGAGGACGCGCGTTTTCGATCCCTTCTACCGCATTCCGGGAACAGGCGTGGCGGGGACGGGTCTTGGGCTGGCGATCGTGAAGACATATGCCGACCGTCTCGGGGCCGTCGTGACGCTCGAAGACGCGCATCCCGACGCCGCAGACGGGCGGGGGCTTACCGTCACCGTGCGCGTTCCGACGGGGCGCGGAAAGACGGCGTAATGCATGCTCTCCGAGGCGACGCGATCGGCTGGCCTTCGCAGACGGGGTCGCGGACGCCCGAACTTTTCGATTT
The DNA here is from genome assembly GCA_900545275.1 of uncultured Sutterella sp. Lineage (GTDB taxonomy): Bacteria > Pseudomonadota > Gammaproteobacteria > Burkholderiales > Burkholderiaceae_F > Sutterella. The sequence continues at coordinate 122,466 of UQYG01000002.1, read as the reverse complement.
CGTGCGAGCCGTCGGAACGTGCGAAAATGATCGGTGCTCGACGCTCGAGCGAAGAAATGGAGAAAAGCAAATGGACGCTATGGAGAATCTGCTCACGCGGCGCAGTTGCCGCGCCTACAAAGACGAACCCGTCTCGGACGACGCGATCTACAACATCGTCCGCGCGGGGCTCTACGCCCCGAGCGGCATGGGCCGCCAGTCCGCGATCGTCGTCGTGGTGACCGACAAGGCGGTTCGAGATCAGCTCTCCCGCATGAACGCCGAAATCGCCGGCATGAAGGAGGGCGACCCCTTCTACGGCGCGCCCGTCGTGCTCGTGGTGCTCGCCGACCGAACGGTCCCGACCCATGTCGAGGACGGCGCCCTCATGATGGGCAATCTTTTGAACGCCGCCCATGCGGAGGGGCTCGGATCCTGCTGGATCCACCGCGCCCGGGAAGAGTTCGAGTCGCCCGAAGGCAAGGCGCTCCTCGAAAAGCTCGGCGTCAAGGGCGACTACGTCGGGATCGGTCACGCGATCCTCGGCGTTCCCGCCGGGGCTCCGGGCGAGGCGCCCGCTCATCGGGAAGGACGCGTCTTCCGGATTTGAAGCGTCTCGGGGCGCGCACCCGGGCGTGCGCAGAGAAAGACGGACGGTTTCCAAGAGGGGCCGTCCGTTTTTTGTCGGCGGCTCGCCGAATCGGAGCTCAGGTTGATCGATGCGGCTCCGTCGGGACGGGCAGCGAAGAAGTCAATGGGGCGGAAGCGTCAAAGGAGAAGTTTGACGAAAATTAAGGGAAAACCCAATTTTACTTTTCATAAACCGAGTGAACGGTCGGTTATCGCAAGGGCTTTGGAAAAAATGCAACTTTCTTTTTCGCATCGTGATTTATGGAGAAAAGTGCCCGATCGAAAACGAAATTGCACGGAAATCCATTGTGGTGCATCGAAGTAAAGGGAGTAGTACGAAAGTATGAGGATTAGAGGGTAAACCCCGAGATTAATATTTTTCTTTCTAAGATCGAAATTTTTTCCCTTCGCGAAAAGGAAATCGATATAGTCGGTTCGTCCGCGGGTATATTTTTCGCGCGATACATAATAACCCTTATATCCACCGTTCCCTCGACGGGACTTCTGACATTGGAGAGAAAAATGTTTATCCCCCTTCGTCATGCCCTTTCTCTTGCCGTCGGATCGGCGTTGGCCGTGTCGGCGAGCGGCGCGTTCGCCGATACGTACCAGTCCGTTTTCGGACAATCTTATGCACAGTACTTTGGCGGCGTCGGAACAGTCGATGCCGCATACGACGGCACCAAGGACATTCAGAACTGGAAGCCGACGGAAATCACTTACCCCGACGAATCGAAGGGCCAGACGAATCTCCGCACGATCTACGTCACGACGGGCCTGGATCCGCAAAACCGCCATTCCTCGGTGAGAGGTTTGGTCAACCTCGGGTTTTCCGGATTGAACCTCGTCAACGACAAGGGTTCGAAGCCCTACGTCATCATGATGAGCGACAGTAACAGCGACAAGTCGCCCATGCGCGACATGCGTCTGACGTTTACCGACAGCGTCGTCCAGCGATGGAACATCGTCGTTGAAGAGCCGACTTACCGCAAGTATTTCGGTATCGAAGACGGGGGACATTCGACCGAACACTCGATTACGTTCCGCAATTCCGAGTTCACGGGGGACATTATTCATAATTCCAAGGAAGCCGGGTCGATGACGGACTTCGCCCTCGTGTCGGAGAAGGGCAATCAGCTCGATCTCGATCTCGATGGCACGAAGTGGACCGGGGCGACTTATTCGACGGTCGGCACCAAGCACGAACGCAACGAAACGCTCAAGCACAGCACGAACCTGCTCCTCGCCAATAACTCGCACTGGGCCGTCACCGACGACTCCTTCGTGACGACGCTCAAGGCGGACTCCTCCTCCGACGTCGAAATCCTCGCCGGAACGGCGCAAAAGCAGACGAAGCTCTCGATCGACAAGCTCGACTCGGGCGTGCGCGTGAACGTGAACGACAACACGTCGCTCACGGTGGGTAAACAAACGGCCGAACCCGCCGCTGCGGTGTTGGCGGACGACGAGCCCAAACCTTATGAGCTCGACGTGCGCTTCAAGGGCTTGGAAAACGCCGCCGTTGCGGTTCGGGCCGACAACGTTTCGACGAAGCTCGTCGCGTCGGATACTCTTCGCGCCGAGCATGACGACAACGCGCTCATCAGCGCCATGGCGAAGGCCGTCGATACGAAGGAAAATACCGTCCGCTTCGAACTCGAAGCCGACACCTTCTCGGACGCCGTGTCGGGTACCCTGGGCCGGCAGGATGACGGTACCTTCCAGTTGGACCAGATGAATCGGACGACCAACGAGAACGCGCTCGCCGTTGCCGATACGGGTTCGATCCTCTTTATGCAGTGGCGGGCGGAAACGGACGACGTCATGCAGCGCATGGGCGACGTCCGCTCAAGCGGCAAAACGGGTCTCTGGGTTCGTCACTACGGCGGCCGCAGCGAATTCGGCGGCAGCGACTACGACTATCTCGCCCTTCAGATGGGCGCCGACCGTCTCGTCTACGACGGCGACGTCAAGGTGCTCGCGGGTGCGGCCTTCTCCTACACGGACGGCGACGCCAAGTACTCGACGGGTACGTCCGACGCCAAGAGCTATGCCTTCACCGCCTACGGCGAACTCCTGACGCAGAGCGGGTCCTTCCTCACCGCGGCGCTCAAGTACGGGGCGCTTCGGAACGAAATCGAATTCTCGAAGATGCTCGACGGAGAATTCCGCGCCGACGCCTGGGCCTTCTCGGTCGAAACGGGTCACCGCTTTGCGCTCGCGAAGAGCTTCTTCGTCGAACCGCACGTGGGACTCACCTACGCCAAGGTCAACGGCGACAGCTTCCGCGTGGGCGACAACGCTTCGGTGAAGCAGGACGACTTCGACTCCTTGGTGGGCGGCGTGGGTCTCACCCTGGGCTTCTCTTGCCCGAACGACCGCGGCGACGTCTATCTGCGTCTGGACCAGAAGTACGACTTCCAGGGCGAAACCTCGACGGGCTTTTATTCGAACGGCCGTGAAGTCAACCGCTTCGACAAGGACCTGGGCGGCTCCTGGTTCGAAATCGGTCTCGGCGCCAAGGCCCGCCTGACGGAGAGCCTCACGGGCTACGCCGAATTCGAGACGGCGCAGTCCGGCGAAGTGGAAACGCCCTTCCGCTGGAACCTCGGTCTGCGCTACACCTTCTGATCGTGAGCTGCGCCCGCCCGAGAGCGGGCGCCGATCGACAGTCTCCCCGAATCGACCCGCCGTCGATTCGGGGTTTTCTTATTTCAAGGCGTAAAAACGGGCGGAAATACGTCCTTCGGGCGCGGTCTTTTCTAGACTGAAGGGAAGGCGAATTCCCGCTGAAGCGGCGCGCTCTTTCGAGCGTCTGCCTTCCCGCATCCCTTCGTCCGTTACGGAGAAGTCTTCATGCGCGTACGCTACAAGAATCTTTTCGCCTTTACGGGCGACGCGGCCCTGCCGCTTTTGGAATCCTTCGTCGTCGAAGCGGGGCGCATCGTCCCCGACGACGCTCCCGTCGATCGCGAGGTCGATCTCGCGGGCGGCTTCGTGACGCCGCTTTTCTCCGACCAGCACACGCATCCCTCCTACGTCGCGCAGACGCTCTCGGCGCTCGCGGCGCTGCCGCCCGACGTACTCTCGATCGAGGATCTCGTCGGGGGACTCGTCCGCAAGGCAAAAGATCTCCCCGAAGGTGCCTGGATCGAGGCCTGGGGCTATGACGAAAGTCTGCTCACGGAAAACCGCTCGCCCACGAGGCTCGACCTTGACCGCGTGGCAACGGACCGCCCCGTTTTCGTGCGGCGCTCGGACTGCCATTCGGCGGTCGTGAACACGTATCTTCTGAAGGCGGCCGGGATCGACCGCACGACGCTCGACCCCGAGGGCGGACGCTTCGGTCGCGACGCTTCGGGCGAACCCGACGGACGGCTTATCGAAACGGCCGCAGTTCGCAGGGTCGAGCGCCTCAGAAAGAAGGAGGACTTCGAGGGGAACGTGCGCAGGATGTGCGCTCTTCGCGAACACTATCTCTCGCGCGGGATCGGGTTCGTCACCGAAATGATGTGCGAGCGGGGCGAAAAGGATCTTCTGCCCGTCTACCGCGCCGCCAGAAAGGCGGGACTGCCCCTTGCGGTCGGGATGTATCTCGTCTGGCAGGGCGGGGACGATCCCTTCGGAATGCCCGACTTCACGGAGGACGAAAAGACGGGCCCCGTGCGATACGCGGGCCTCAAGGTCTTCGCGGACGGCTCGATTTCGGGAAAGACCGCGGCGATCCGCGGGCGCTACCCGGGACTCTCCGACGACGAGAATCCCCGAGGGACGATGTGCGTCACGGAACCGATCTTTCGCGCCGGGCTCGCCTGGGCGAAGCGAAACGGCGTGCAGCTCTCGGTGCACGTCATGGGGGATCGTTCGATCGACCGGATTCTCGACTGGTTGGAGGGCGAAAAGCCGTGGCTCGAAAAAGAGCCTTCGGTGCGGCTCGAGCACGTTTCCTATCTGCGGCCCGATCATCTCGAGCGCATTGCGGGCATGCCCCTTTCGATCGCCATGACGACGCAGCCGATCTTCCCCTTTGCCGAGTGGAAGGGCTATGAGGAGGCGATTCCGCGTTCGATGATCGACGAAGGCTATGCGGTGAAGACGATCGCGGCCCGAATCCCCGCCTTTGCCTTGTCCTCCGACGCCCCCGCCACGACCTGGGCCGATCCCGATCAGCCCTTCGTCACGGTCGCCGCCGCGGTGACGCGGCGCGACGCCCGAGGGACGCCCTTCGGCCAAGCGGAGGCGGTGGACGTTGCGACGGCTTTGTCGCTCTATACCTCGCGCGCCGCGCGGGTGACGGACCTGGGGACGAAGGGACTGCTGCTTGCGGGCGAAGCTGCGGACTTCGTGCTCTGGAGCGAGAATCCCTTTGCCGTCGCGAAGGAAGAACTCGCCGACATTCGGGCGCGGCGCGTCTGGAAGGCGGGCGAACTCCTTTGGGAAGCCGAGGACTGAGACGAAAAGGGCGGTCCGGCGAAGAACGCCGGCCGCCCGTTTTCTGCGCATGGCGAAGGGAGGCTTCCGACCGAGGTTCCCACTTCAGTTGTCCGGCTCACTTCATGAAGACGAAGAACACCGCGCCCACCATGCAGGCGAAGGCCGCGAAGTGGTTCCACGAGAGATGCGTATTGAAGGCGACGAGGGAAAAGATCGTGAAGACCAGGAGCGTGACCACTTCCTGAATGATCTTCAACTGCACGAGCGAGAAGGGGCCGCCGTTGCCGTCGAAGCCGATGCGGTTGGCGGGCACCATGAAGCTGTACTCAAAGAGCGCAATTCCCCAGGAAAAGAGCACGACCGTGTAGAGCGGCCAGCTCGAGATGATCTTCGCCGTCTGCAGCTTCAGATGCGCGTACCAGGCAAGCGTCATGAAGACGTTGGAGACGAGAAGCAGTCCGACGGTGGTGAGGCCTTTGCTGAGCATGATGAGCGAAAAGGGGAAGGAGAAAGGAAATCGCCCCGGCGAAGCATTCGGCGGGGCGACGGGGTTTCGGTGCGGCGCGCCGCGATTAGCCGCGGAAGGCCTTTTCGAGGGCCGGAACGACCTGCTTCTTGCGGCTCATGACGCCGGGAAGCCACATGTTGTCGGAGACTTCGACGCCGAAGGCGCCGGCGACGCGGGCGGGATCTTCCGACGCGAGGACGAGGCGGGAGCCTTCCTTCATGATGTCGGTGAGCAGGAAGAGGGCGCTGTGGCGGCCTTCGGCGCGGATGCGGCCGAGTTCCTCTTCGATCGCGGGCATCATGTCGGCGACGAGGTCAAGGCTCACGAGTTCGAGCTGGCCCACGCCCACCTTGTGGCCGGACATGTCGAAATCCTTGAAGTCGCGGAAGATGAGGTCGCGCGGCGAGCAGCCGGCGACGGCCGACTTGGCCGTGAAGAGTTCCATGCCGAGGGCTTCGAGGTCAGCGACGCCGGCGATTTCTGCGAGTTCCTTGGCGGCCTTGCGGTCCATGTCCGTCGTCGTGGGCGACTTGAAGATCACCGTGTCGGAGAGGATGGCGCAGAGCATGATCCCGGCGATGTTCTTCGGGATTTCGATGCCGCAGTAGTCGTACATGGCCTTGAGGATCGTGTTCGTGCAGCCCGCGGTCCAGATGATGCATTCGAGCGGCGAAGACGAGGTGACGTCGCCGAGCTTGTGGTGGTCGACGATGCCCTTGAGGTTCGCTTCGTCGATGTCGGCCGGGGCCTGGGCGCGGTCGGAGAAGTCGACGAGATAGACGTCGCGCCCGGCGACGCTCGTCACGACTTCGGGGGCTTCAAAGCCGAAGCGCTCGAGCACGAACTGCGTTTCGGGGGCGGGCTTGCCCTGCGCGGCGGGAACGACGTCGAGACCGCGCTTCTTGTAGAGGTCGGCGCAGACGATGGCGGAAACAATGCTGTCGGTGTCGGGGTTCTTATGACCGAGAATCAAAGCGGACACGGTGAATTCCTTTCTTCAAAAAATGAAATGCGGACGTGGATGAAGCGTCCGCCGATGGAGTCCCGTCATTTTATCAGAGGCGGCGGGGCTCGGTGCGCAGAGGAGTTTGACCGAGTGGTTCAGGCACAGCGAACAGGAAATTGGCGTCGCCTTTTCAAATTTTTTAGATGGAATGTTGCGCTTTGACCACAGGCATGTTGCCTGCCTTTCGCAACAGCGAGAGGATGTCTTAAAAATAAGGGTTTTCACTAGTTTTTTTCCGCGAAGAAGTGGCACAACAAAAAAACGCTTTTTTGGGGGTGTGTGCAATATTGTCGGTGTTGCAATCGAATTTGATGCCTCCGCATTTTTGGGTTGAGTCGCGGTATTGCGACGAAGGAGAAAAAACATGAAACCCACACATCTTGCTACTGCGCTTTGTCTGGCTTTTTCTGTAAGCCAGCCGTCGTGGGCGGCGGTAGTCGACTATTCCGATCAAACGCTCGATCACGGCCTCGAAGCCATAGGGGAAGGCAACGGAATCTCTGCGGACAATCTGGTCATCAACGGTTCCTCGTTGTTCGAAACGCCGAATCGCAACGAAGGCGTATACATTGGCGCAGGCGCCAGTGGCGAATTCGGCGGGGAGGTTTTCGAGGTTCGTTTTGACACGGACGACGAGGCGCATGAGTTTGCAGGCGTTCAGGTCAATGGGCAGGAAACTGGAGATGCGTCTGCCGTTTTCTCCGCGGACAACACGGTTATTGACGTTTCGGGGCCTGTTTCTTCGGGACATTGGGGTTTTGGTTTATTGGTGAACGGCGGAGGTGAAAATTCGGCATCGGCCAAATTTACGGGCTGTGACGTTTACATCAGCACGGCTACCGAGAACTACACGTCGCAGAGCGCCACCGTTCAGAAGAACGGTACGTTGGACTTCAGCAATTCGGGCGATGTGGAAATCCACGCATACAGTCCGTTCGGGGTTACTGTGATGTCCGCTTATGGTGACACTACTTTCAACAATGGCGGCAACGTTCTTCTCAAGGGAGACGTAATTCCAGGGAGTCATACCGCTCAAACCAACGTCGTCGGGATTCAGGGGAATGACTGTATCTGGACCGTAACGTCCGCGGTGAATGAATTTCGCATTGAGCTCTCCGGAGCCGGGGTGGACAATGACGGAACTTCGTATTCCACCGGTACCATGGGCATGACGATGGGGGGAGGTACCATCTCGGTCAATTCGCAACGCTTCATCATTGACATGAACGTTGCCGAGGACGTGGTGGACGATTCGCCTGAAGGTCATACGGCGGAAAAGGCGTACGGCATTCAGGTCGATTCGGGTGCGACCTTTACCGTCGGAGCGGACACTGACACTACCATCACCATTCGGGACGGACTTGGCGTCGCTTACGGCGTGCACGCTCAGGCTGATACGAACGTCACGTTCCTAGGCGATACGGTGATTGAAGCCGAAGGCAAGACGGAATCGGTTGCTGTTGTCGCAGACGGCGGAGAATCGTCCCAATCGACATCAGTGACCTTCGGCGGCTCGACGAACCGCTTGACGGGCGATGTGGTCGGAGCCAACAACGGGCACGTGGCTTTTGCGAACGGCCGCACGCAGTTTGATGGCCAGGCGACTTTTGATGCATCGTCGTCTTTGTCTCTGACGGAGGCCGATCTCGAACTTAACGCGGGCAGCACCGTGTCGGTGGCGGGTACGATGTCGAGCGATTTGGGACGAATCATTCTGCACGATGCTGCCGAGAACACCGTGAACGTTGCGACACTCGCCGAAGGTTCGACCCTGCAGGTGACCGCGGCGTCCGACCTCAACGACAAGCTCGGTGGTGATCTTTCTACCTTCAGTCGCGCTGTTTCGATCGAAAACGGCGGCGAAGGAACGGAACTCTTCATGGAAGAGGGGCTCGTAGCGGGAGAAACGAGCGGCGTTCTGAAGGCGGACGGCACGGTCGATGCAGGATCGGTCCGGACAAAGACGAACTCCGTTATGCAGTCGACTCTTGAGATGGCTGCAAATCTTCCGCTCATGATGAACCGAATTCTCACGAACGATGTGCGCAAACGCATGGGTGATCTGCGCGCTTCCAAGGGGGATTTCGGTGCCTGGGCCCGCTATGACGGCGGTCGCCTCTCGGGTGAGAACGGTCTCGATACGGACTTTCATACCGTACAGGTCGGTTTTGACGTGAAGCCTTCGACGGATTCCGCTCGATTGGGTGTGGCCTTCAGCTACACCATGGGCGATACCGATTACGCGCGCGGTACGTCCGATTTGGATGCATACAGTCTTGCCGGATACGGTACGTGGTTTGCGGAAAACGGGCTTTTCGTCGACGTGGTCGGTCGCATTGCGACTCTCAAAAACGACATCGCCGTCGATTCTCATCATTCCGGCAGCATGACAAACTTCCTCGCCGGGGTTTCTGCCGAGGCCGGTTGGCGTCTCTCCGTTTCCGACAACGCGTGGATCGAACCGCAGATGGAATGGAGCTATGCCTACGTGCGCGACGACAGCTTCGACATCGGACCGGCAAGCTATCGAGTCGACGCCGTTGACAGTCTTACCGGACGTCTCGGTGCTTCCGCGGGAATTTCCTGCCCGAACGGCAAGGGAGATTTCTACGTTCGCGCTTCGGTTGTCCGTGAGTTCCTGGGTGACGCCCGGATTGACGGGCGTACCACGGGAAGTGTCGGACGTTACGAGTTTGACGGCGAGGACACTTGGTTCGAATATGGTCTCGGCGGCAACCTCCGCATCAACGACGCAACCTATTGTTGGGCGGACGTGGAACGCACGGGGGGCGCGACGATCGATGAAGATTGGCGTGCCACGGTGGGCGTTCGCTACGCCTGGTAAAGGCCCGATTGCTTCGCGTGTCGTTCCGGCGCATAAGCGAATGGCCTGAACTTAAGGTTGACGCGGTATCGCGGGCAGATCCTGCGGTACCGCGTTTGATTTATCAGACGAGACCCGAGAAATTAAACCTAAGATTTTGTCATGCCGCACAAGCATCTTATCGCCGCGCCCAAGCCTGAATAATCCATCCTGCCGTAGAATTCAGGGATCCGAATGGCGGCCGCGTCGGCCGTCACACGCTCCATAAGGAAGAACAGAATGCCTCGGGAAGGAGAGAAAACCGGATCGCTCGTCATGCTGCTTGCGGCGCTGCTCGCCATGATCCTCATCATGCGCGGGCCCGTCACCTGCGTGGGCGTTTTGACCGAACCCGTCATGACGACCTTCGGGATCGGGTACTCCGCCTTCGGCTTTCTCTGCGCGCTTCCGATCGCGTGCTTCGGCCTCTGCGGTCTGCTCGGTCCCGTGGTGAGCGCCCGCACGGGACTCTCGCGGGCGCTTACGCTCTCCGTTCTTCTCGTTCTCCTCGGCGCCGCAGGGCGCCTCGTTACGAACTACGCGACGCTTCTTCTCTCCACCGTCTTCATCGCGACGGGGATCGCGTTTCTCAACGTGCTGATGCCGGTTCTTTTGAAGCAGAACTTTCCCGAACGAGCGGACGTGGCGATGGGTCTTTTCACGGGCTTCATCGGCTTTTCGGGCGCGATCGGAACCTACGTCTCGGTCCCGATGTGGGAGCGCTGGGGGACGCTTGCGGCTCCCTTCGGACTTTGGGTCGCGCTTTCGGCCCTGGCGCTTCTCGCCTGGCGGGCGGCGCCCAAGAAGGGAAGCGTCGCGGAAAACCGCTTCCGATTCGGCGCGGGATTCTTTCGAAATCCCGTGGTCTGGGCGGTGATGCTCGTGATGAGCATGCAGTCGCTGACGATCTACACGACGGCGGCGTGGCTTCCGACCATCCTCAAGACCGAAGGCTTCAGCGCGGCGGACGCGGGCTTCGGCGTCGCGGCCTTTCTTCTGATCAGCGCGCCCGCGAGCATCTTCTCGCCCTGGATCGTGCGCGTCTGCGGCGGCGGGCGCGGGACCTCCTTTCTCTGTGCGCTCAACTTCGCGGTCGGGGTCTTTCTGTGGCTTCGGGGCGGGGGCGCCGCCTTCGTCGGCTGCCTCATGGCGGGGGTCTCGCAGGGGCTCGCCTTCAGTCTCGCCATGCTCGTCATGAGCCGCAAGACGAAGAACCTCTCGGAACTCTTTTTGATTTCCGGTTTCGCCCAAGGAACGGGCTACGTCATAGCGGGCCTCGGGCCCTGGATCTGCGGCGTTCTCTTCGACCTCGCGCACGATCCCCGGGCGATCGTCGCCTTCCTGCTCGGCTCGATTGCCGTGTGGGGCGCGAGTGCGCTCTACGCCTTCGGAAGGCGCCCGCTTTTCCCGGATTGACGGGAATGGTCTCGGGCCTGCAGAACCGTCGCGGCGATTTCCGTGAGGAAAACAAGCGACATGCCGACGTAGGTTCCCGTATCGTACGCTTCGTCAAAAATGAGCATGCCGCCGGCGACGCTGAAGAGAATGGCGGAAAACTGCAGGTTGGCGCAAAGAAGAGGTTTGCCGTGGCCCCATCCCTGCGTCTGCGCGAGCTGCGCTCCGACGGTGGTGAGTCCGACGGCAAGAAGTTCCGGCGTGAGCAGCAGTTCGGTAAGGCTTTTTTCAGACCCGACGCACCAGAGAGCGATGGACGCCGCCAGAGAGGCGCAGCCGAAATAGAACGCCGTGCGGACCACGGGTTCGCCGAGACTGCCGAGTTTTTTGAGCGCCAACGACGTGCTTGCGGCCAGCGAGGCGGAGAAAAGCGCCAATGCGCAAAAAACCGTCATCGCCGCATCCAGGCTCGGCCGCATCGTCAGGCAAATGCCCGCGAAGCCCGCAAGGACGGCGGCAACGAGTCCGATGTTGATCGGCCGACCCCGAAGCAGACTGCGGATCACGCTGAAGGCCGCGACGAACAAGGGCGCCGTAAAGGTGAGGGTCTGCGCCGTCCCGATCGGAAGGTGCTGAACGGTCACGATGTTGAGCAAAAGCGCCGTCACGCCGAAAACCGATCGAAAAGCGTGCCACCCGGCGTTTCGCGTCGCAAGGGGGACGCGGCGCACGGCGGCAAGCGTCCAGAGCACGCCGAAGAGAAAAAGGGAGCGCACGAGAAAGACGTCCCCGAACCAGGTTCCTTCGGGGGCGAGCTTCACGAAGATGTAGGTAAGGACCGTGAGAAAGGTCGACGCCAATATCCAGAACGACTGCAGCATCAGTCCGATTCCTTGAAAATGCGCCGGGTGCTCTGAGCGATCCGGTCCAAAAGAACGGAACGGATGTACTGCGAGCCGGGATCGCTGTGGGCCCGTTCGTGCCAGCCGAGCGAAATCGTGAGGGTCGGCGCGTCGGCGGTGACGGGAAGAAGCTCCAGTGCGGAAGTGTCGAAGGCGAGTCTCGCCGTCACTTCCGGGACGATCGAATAGCAGTCGGTGTTTTTCAGGCAGATCGGAACGCTCAGGAAGAAGGGCGTGACGAGCGCGATCTTTTCCGGGTCGTCGGGATTGAAGAAACCGTTCCCCGGACTGTTGGGCTGCCGGTAGCGGTCGGGCTGCGCGTTGATGAGGACCTGCCCGTAGGGCCGCAGGTCCGGTTTGCCGACGGCGCCGTGTCTGCTGGCGACTCGGACCAGAGGGTGGTCCCTGCGTACGACGCAGACGTAGGGCGTCGTCAGGACGGGCGCCGCATGCACGTCGGGCTGCAGTCCCTGGCGGGCGAAGAAGAGGAGGTCGATCTTGTCCTCGCGCAGCAGGTCGAACATGTGTTCGTCGGCCTGGATCACTTGAAACCGTACGCGGGGGAGAAGGCGGGCGAGTTCCGCATGGATCGACCCCAGGGTCGCCGCAAAGGCGTTGTCGTAGCATGCAACGCGAACAGTTCTCTTCAAAGTCCCGGGGTCCACTTCCGTACCGCGCTCCAGGGTTTCGAGCATGCGAAGGAGCGCGACGACCTTCTCGAACTTTTCCTTGGCTTCCTGCGTGGGCTGCATCAGGGCGCCTGAGCGCACGAAAAGCGGCGCATTCCAATACCGGCGCAGTTTCGCGAGCATGCGGTTGGCGCTCGACAAACTCACGCCCATCCGCTCGGCCGTACGGGGGAGCGAGCCCGTGCGAAAGAGCGTTGCGAAAAAGTACAGGGTCTCGGCGTCGATATCCCGTACGAAAGAAGGCAGGGCGGATTGCGAGACGGCCTGAGAGCGGGCCTGCGCAAAAGTTTCGCAGGTTTGTGGGGCGGTGTTGTCCGACATGGTGTCGCTTCGAAAATTGACAGTGGAAGGCGGGAATGAGTGAATGGTTTGACAGTATGACGCTCCTTACACTTTCCTTCAAGTCTGCAGGCGCGGTCCTGCCCTCAACCGATAGGAGTCAAAAATGAAGTTTGCAATGATGCGTCGGAGCGAAATCGCGAAGGTCACGGCGTTCGTTTGCGGTATTTCCGCACTCGGCGGCGCCTGGGCCATGACGCCGGGGACATACAGCGCGACGGTTCCCGCCCGAAACGGAGACATGACGGTGGAAGTCACCGTGGACGCGTCGGCGATCCGGGACGTGAAGGTCGTCAAACATTCGGAAACGCCGGGAATCGGGTCGCTCGCCACCGAGGGAATGCCCGGGGAAATGGTCGCGCACCAGAGCGTGCTGGTCGATTCGATCTCGGGCGCCACGATTACGTCCGACGCCCTGAGAAAGGGCGTGGAGGCGGCGCTCGCGAAGGCCGGGGCCGATGCCGGGGAATTCCATAAAAAGGTCGAGGCCAAGAAGATCGACGCCGCGCCCCTCGTGACGCAGGCCGACGTCATCGTCGTGGGCGGAGGCGGCGCCGGGATGGTGGCGGCCGCCACGGCCGTCGATAACGGCGCGACCGTGATCGTTCTCGAAAAGATGGCGATGTTGGGCGGCAATACGGCGCGTTCCGAAGGGAACATGTCCGCGATGGACCCCGATCCCACGAAACTTCTCGACATGACGCCCGCGGTGCGCGACATCATCGCGAAGTACACGGATCGTCCGGCTTGTTCGAAGGAGGCGGCCCGGCTGCAGCAGGTCGTCAAGAAGCAGCTCGCCGAGCACGACGCCGCCGGCAGAAAGTATCTCTTCGATTCTCCCGAACTCTTCGCGTTGCAGACCATCATGGGCGGCGACTGCAAAAACGATCCGAAACTCGTTCTCACGATGGCGAAAAATGCGACCGAAGCGATGCTGTGGCTCGACGAGCAGTCCGACATGACTTGGATGCACGTGCCGCGTCACTGGATCGACGTCGGCATCGGCGGCATCTACCCTCGCGGACAGTGGCCGCGCCAGGCGGACGGCAAGACGCCGATTTCGACCTACGACGCCTACATTGCGCCCCTCGCTGAAAAGGTTCGCGAAGCGGGTTCGACCGTCTACACCAATACGAAGGTGACGGGCATTCTGCGCGATGAGAGCGGACGCGTCACGGGTGTGGAAGCCGAGCGCGACGGAAAGAAAGTGGTCTTCAGCGGGAAGAACGTCGTCCTGGCCGCGGGCGGGTACGGCGCCAATCTCGAAATGGTGAGGAAGTACAACAACATCAGCGTACGGGCCACGTCGAATCAGCCGGGCACGACGGGCGAAGTGATTGAAGAAGCCGTGAAGGTCGGAGCGGGGCTCGAAGGGATGGACTGGATTCAGATCCATCCGCACGGGAACCCCAAAAACGGCGAACTGGAATCCGCCATCGCCGGCCGTCCGCAGGATACGCCGTACGTGAACGCCGAGGGCGTGCGCTTTGTCGACGAAACGGGGCGCCGCGACGAAATTTCCCATGCGATTCTCGAGCAGCCCAACAAGGTGGCCTATGCGATTTTCGATCACCGCACGATCGAACAAAAGAAGGTCCGCGACGACCTCATGAAGATCGCCCTCGGTCACGGCTACGCCTTTGAGGCGGACACGCTCGAAGACCTCGCGAAGAAGGCCGGCATCAAGGCGGACGCCTTTGTCGAAACCGTCAAGACCTACAACGAGGCGGCCCGCAAGGAGGACGGAAAGGGACTTCCGGTTCCGAAGATCCTCATGGGACTTACGGTTGAAAAGGCGCCTTTCTACGCCGTACCGATCACGACGACCATCCATCACACCATGGGCGGTCTGAAGATCAACGAAAAGACGCAGGTTCTCGACGCCGACGGCAAGGTCATTCCGGGGCTCTACGCCGCGGGTGAAATCACGGGCGGCATCCACGGCTCGAACCGCTTGGGCCGCAATGCACTGACCGATCTTCTCGTCTTCGGACACATCGCCGGAAAGGAAGTCTCGAAGAAGTAACGCCCGAAAGAGCGTCCCGGTAAAACCACCCCGGACCCGCCGCGGAAAAAGAGCGGGTCCGGGCGCCAACCTCCAAAATACGAAAACACCGACATGCAAAAGAAACTCACCGCGCTGGCCGCACTTGCGGCCGCCTCCCTCTCTTCGGCCTTTGCGGCCGACATTACGACCTACGGCGTCATCAACACCGGACTTTCCTACACCCGGGCCGACACGAGCGTCTCGGAAACGACCGATACGTTTGAAATGGATACCGGCAACTATCTCGGCAGCCGCTTCGGGCTCAAAGGTTCCGAAGAAATCAACGACCGGCTTACGGTCGGCTTCGTTCTGGAAAACGGCTTCAGCAGCGACACGGGCGCGCTCGGCGACGGCGGCCGACTCTTCGGCCGCGAAGCGAGCATTTGGCTGCGGGACGACGTTCTCGGGACGCTCCGTTTCGGGCGCCTCACCGCGCTGACGGGGTCGACGGGGACTTCGGGCCTCATGGCCGGGAAATTTTCCGCGACGAGCACCGGCTGGGGCGTCATGTGGGGCCACAACGCGGTCTTTGCCGGGAAGTTTCTGCGTCTCGACAACGTCGTCATGTATTCGACGCCGAAGTGGGCGGGACTGCAGCTCCATGCGCAGTATTCCTCCGGAATCGACCAGGAGACGGAAGAGGACGGCGAGGAAAATTCCGGGAGCGCCACCCGCTACATTGGATTGGGCGCCCAGTACTTCAAGGGACCCTTCAGCACGATTGCGGTCGTCGACAGCTACCGTTACGCCGATACGGCGGAGGATCCCAGTCTTGGCGCGTATCTGAGTCTGGCCTACGATTTTGAAGTCGTGAAGGTTTTTGCGACCGGCAACTACTTCCGCGACATGCGCTACCTCGGCAAGGCGGCCATCGACGGCGAGATTGCCGAAAGCGCGGTCTTCGGAAACGGAGTGGCAAAGGACGGTTATGCCTTGAATTTCGGCGTCACCGCTCCGATCGCTTCGGGCAAGCTTTATGCCGCCGTGGGCTACATGGACGCCGAAAGCTCGGTCGACGCCGATAAGGCGATGAAGCGCTGCACGGTTTCGGTGGGCTACGACTACAACCTCTCGAAACGCACCGTCTTCTACGTCGGCGCGGGCTATATGCTGGATCGGTACGAGGACTTCGGAGCCGACGTCGCCGCGAGCGACGAAGACGCCGCCAAGTACGGCGTGACGTTCGGTCTTTCGCACCGGTTCTGAGGACGTTTCCCTCTTCCAGACAGCACCCTCGTCCGCGTCGGCGGCGGGGTTGTCGCTTTTAGGCGATGCGCCCCGTACGGCAATGACGGTTTGCCGGGCGGGACGAATGCCGAGTGGGTTTCGGATCCGTCCCGCTCAACGCGGCGGGCACAGGGCGGTACGGGAATGAAAAAGAGGTCTTCGGTTCAAACGACCGTCCCTTGGATCCCGTCTTTCACCGGAGGAAAAAAACGGGAAGAACCTCCGTCGGTTCTTCCCGATTCTGTCGGATTTCGCGAAAGCGTCTGCGTCGCTCTCGAAAACCCGTTTCGCGGTTTCGAGTTTATCTGCCCTTCGCGCGTTCGGCCGCTTTGGCGCCCGCCGTGCGGCCCGAGCCGTAGGCGAGGCCGAGTCCCGTCCCGGATTCGTAGTTGCGGGCGTAGTAGGGACGATTCGCCATTTCGCCGCCCGCGTAGAGACCGGGAATGACCTTGCCCGTCTTGTCGAGCACTTCGAAGTCGGACGTGGTCTTCACGCCGCCGATCGTTCCGCCGAGCCCCGGCTCCACGCGGATCGCGAAGAAGGGGGCCTTGACGAGCGGACGAAGATAGTCTTCGTCCTTCCCGAAGACCGGATCGTCGCCGTCTTCGGCGTTTTCGTTGTAGTCGGCCATGGTCTTCGCAAAGACTTCCGCGGGCACGCCCATGCGGCGTCCGAGCTTCGTGAAGTCTTCGCCGTAGACGGCCACGTCGTAGTTGAAGTATTTGGCGGCGATGTCGGCCTTCTTGACGTCGGAGGAGTCGATGATGACCCAGCAGACGCGTTGCATGCCGCAGTGATCCGCCACGTAGGGGAGGGCTTCGTTGACGAAGCGTTCGCCCTTTTCATTGACGAGAACGAGGTCGCGCTGCTTGGACTTGCCCGTAATGGCGGTCTTGAGTTCGTCGTAGCGGGGAAGAAGATGCAGACCGATCACCCAGGAGTCGTCGGCTTCGGTCGCACCCGCCTTCAGAGCCATGCGGAGACCGTCTCCGGTGTCTCCTTTGGCGGCGACGGAGCGTTCGGTCGCGACCGTGAAGACGGGAAGGCGCTCGGCCATCATTTCCATGTTGTGCGCAAAGCCGCCCGTGGCGAGAACGACCGCGTCGGCGGCGATTTCATAGCGCTTCTTGCCGTCGTGGGCGAGAACGCCCGTGACTTCGCCCTTCTCGTTTTTGACGAGCTCGTAGGCGGTCGTGTTGAATCGCATCGCGACGCCGAGCTTCTTGGCGTAGTCCTCGACGGCCTTCACGACGAAGGCGCCGCCCGCCGGAGAGCTTCCCATGCCGCTGGCGGGCACGGGACTCGCCTTCGGGGCGTGGGCGCGCTTGTCGCCGCCGTGACCGAAGGGACGGGGTTCGGCGAATTCGAGACCCACGGTCTTGCCGAGCCATTCGACGGCCTCGGTGCTGCGTTCGAGCATGAGACGGCGAAGCTTGGGATCGGGATAGTCCTTGTCGCCGCCCTTTACGGCCGATTCGTCGTGTTCGGCCCAGTCTTCGAGCATGTCGTCGACGTCGTCGCGGATGCCCGCGGCCTTCTGGTAGGACGTTCCGGTGCCGACGATGGCGCCGCCCGCGAGCGCGGAGGAGCCGCCCGCAAAGGGCATCTTTTCGATGAGGAGGACCTTGGCGCCCTTTTCGGCGGCGGTCGCGGCGGCCGCAAGGCCCGTGCCGCCCGCCCCGATCACGACGACGTCGGTCGTGATTTTTTCGGCGGGAAGCGCGGCGGGATCCACGGGCTTCTTGTGGGGCACGAGACTTTCGGCGCTAACGCCGGCCTTCTCGGCCGCTTCGCCCACCGCGCGCAAAAGCGCGGCCGACGACATCGTGGCGCCCGAAACCGTGTCGACGCCCAAGTGCTGCTTCGAGAGGATTTCGTTTCGCACCTTTTCCATGGCGACGCCGCCCACGTAGGAGGTGTCGTTCGAAGTCTTGATCTCGATCTTTTCAATGCGGTTTTTCGAAAAGGTCGTGACGACCGTGAGCGGGCCGGCGTTGCCGCGGGTGGTCACTTCGTATGCGCCCGGTTTGAAGGTGTAGGCCTGGGCGGCGAACGTCAGTCCGGCGAGCGCGAGAAAGAGGGCGCTCTTGCGAAAGAGTCCTTGAATCACGGTGGGGTCTCCTCAGGGTTGTTCGGTCACAATGATTGAGATTAGTCGCGACTATGCTACATGCGACTTAAAGAGTCCTGAAGGGCGGGGCGAAAAGGACGAAATCGGGGAGGAGCGCAGGTTTTTCGCCGCCCGCCCGAGGACGGACCTTCGGTCTCGGTCCACGGTCCGGAAAAGGGCGAAAGGGAGCCGGCGAAGAGAGCGGGCTCCCGGCCTCAGTCGTCCGTCGACGTCTTCACGGCGAAGCGCGACTCTACGTAGAGCGCGAAGCGTTCCGCCACGACCGCCACTTCCTCTTCGATGTCCTTTTGCGTCGGTCGGTCGTCGGGAAGAATGAGAAGACGAGTCGGCAGACCCGAGCGCAGATAGTCGATGTAGAGGCGCGAGAGTTCGAGAAGATTTTCGCGGTCGGTGACGACATAGTGCTCGAGCACGCCCGCGAAGGCTTCGTAACTCTTCAACACCCCCTCGCGCCAGTACCATTCGCCCAGACCCTCGCAGCGGGGGACCTCGGCGTAGACGAGCCGCATCATCCCGATCGCCCGCGGCGTCACGAGATGCCCGACGAGAATCTTTCCGAAGTGCACGAGCTCCTCGAAGAGCGTCTTTCCGGTTCGGCCCTCCTGCTCGTAGGCGCCGTAGATTTCGTCGACCATCATCTGGAGCGAGGCCCGAAAGAGCCCCTCCTTGTTGCCGAAGCAGTGATAGATGAGCGAGCGCGAGCCGCCCGCGATGTCCGTGATGTCGCTCAGGGTCGTCGCGTCGTAGCCCTTTTCGGCGAAGATCTCGATCGCTTTCGCGAGAATGCGGCGGCTTCGCTCGAGGCCGCGGCGGGTGAGGGGCTTGTTGTAGTTCGTCATGTGCGTTCCGTAGGGTGAGGGGCGCGTCGTCCTTCGACCCGCGTCGGCGGGTTCGGTACGGAAATGCGTACCGAAGGAGACGGAAAGATTCCGCCATTCTACAGGACGATGACGATTGATGTTCATCAATGGTCGTTTTCCTCTTGCTGAAAGAGAGAGGCATCGGAGGAATCCGTGCAGGAATGCAATCTTTGGGAAAATCATTTCTTGAGCTCGTGCACAAATTTTGTGCGAATTAAGGAAGAGCGCTTCGGAGAAGATCTCCCGCCCCGCAAAGCGGGGGTAGTGCACAGTCTCTGTGGAAAATAAGCCGACATTCCGTTCCCGCGGGCGCACTTTTATTCTTCGTGCGGGAGACGAGTCGACACCACAAGATATGGGGAGCGGGTTAATGCCGATCGACAGTCTTGTATCTTTTGAGAAGATTTTCCGGAAGAAAGGGCGCGCCGGCGCCGGGCGTATTGCGCACGGCGCACCGCTTCGCAGAAAGAAAGAGCGGGTCAGCGCACTCGAAGTTTTCCCTAGGGAGAGCGCTTTAGGTTTGGTGAATTCGGTTCTCGGTCCGTATAATGCATGCGGCTTGTTCCGCGGTCGAAGAGAGCCTTCTTTCCCGCGGACGGACACTTTCAGACCAACCACGACAGAGGAGTTCTCGATGTCGAATCCCGCCATCGCCGCCCGCATGGGCGAACTGATCGCCAACGAATCCGTGCAGAAGGCGCTTTCCGTCGCGAAGGAGGAGGCGCCGCGCGCGCTCGCCGAACAGATCGCGATCGCTCAGATCCCTTCTCCGACTTTTGAAGAATCCCGCCGTGCCGAAGAAATCGCCCGTCTTCTGCGCGAATACGGCCTGACGGACGTCGTGATCGATCCCTCGGGCAACGTCGTCGGCCGTCGTCCCGGCCGCGGCGCGGGTCCGGTCGTCGCGATCGCCGCCCACACCGATACGGTCTTCCCGATGGAAACCGACGTGACGGTGCGCTCCGAAGGCAATCTCCACTACGGTCCGGGCATCGGCGACAACGCCTCGGGCCTGCGCTCGATGCTCCAGGTTCTTCGCATGCTCGAAGCCGCGAAGATCGAAACGGCGGGCGACATCCTCTTTGTCGGCACGGTCGGCGAAGAGGGCAACGGCGACATCCGCGGCGCCAAGGCCCTCTTTGACGGTTCGCGCAAGATCGACGCCTTCGTGGCGCTCGACATGGAAACGGTGGCCCGCGTGCAGACGGGCGCGACGGGTGCGCACCGCTGGCGCCTCGCCGTCGACGGCCCCGGCGGGCACTCCTGGCTCGACTACGGCCGCGTTCCCTCGGCCGTGCACGCCATCGGCCGCGCAATCGCCAAGATCGCCAACCTCGAACTCCCCGAAGATCCGAAGACCTCCTACACGGTCGGTACGATCAAGGGCGGTACGACGGTCAACACGATCGCCGCGCACTGCGAAGTCGACGTCGACATGCGCAGCGTCGCCATGGAAGAACTCATGAAGGTCGAGGAAACCATTCTCGCCGCCTTTGAAGAGGCCGTGGCCGAAGAAAACGCCCGCTGGACGAAGGCGCCCGAATCCGCCTACGTGAAGCTCACGAAGACGAAGATCGGCGACCGTCCCGCCGGCCAGCGTCCGGCCGACTGTCCGGCCGTCAACGCCGCGCTCGAAGGCGCCAAGGCGCTCGGCATCGAAGTCACCTGGACGGGTTCTTCCTCGACCGACTGCAACATGCCGATGTCGCTCGGCATCCCCGCCGTCTGCCTCGGCACGGGCGGTCACACCTACAACGAACACTCCCTCAAGGAGTATTTCGACAGCACCGACATGCACCTCGGTCCGCAGTTGGCGCTTCTCACGGTCCTCGGCATCACGGGCCTCGCCTAAGATGACCCGCGGGGCGGTCTGGCCCGCGTCCGATCTGCTCGAGCTCGTCGCAAAATTCCGCGACGAGCGCGACTGGGCGCGCTTTCACTCTTCCAAAGACCTCGCGCTTTCGGTTTCGATCGAAGCGGCCGAGCTTCTCGAATGCTTTCAGTGGTCGGGCGACGACCTCGAAGTTCCCGAGCGCTCGGCCGAAATCGAAGCCGAGATGGCGGACGTGCTCATTTACCTGGCGATGCTCGCGGATCACCGCGGCGTCGACCTCGACCGCGCGGTGCGCGAAAAGCTCGCCGCGGCCGAACGGAAGTACCCGGCGACGGCGGTTCGGGGCGAAGCTTCGGCCGCCCGGGCCGCGGCGCGCGCGATTCACGAGGAGGCGAGGCGCACGGCCGCTAACGTTCCCGCTGCGCTGCCCGTGCGCGCGGCGGAAAAGGACGAAGGTTCCTCTCCGGCGAACGCGCTCTCGCGCCGCGCCGTCGCCGACCCCGAGGTGAACGTACGGACGACGGTGCCGGATGACAAGACGCCCGTGCAGTGCGCTCGGGAATCCCGGCGACCCGAAGCGCCCGACGTTTCTCATGAGGGAGAGAGAGACGCGGATTCCGTCCCGCCTCCCGAAGACCTTCGCGACTCCCTTCGTCGTCGCTCGGCGCTTCTGCGCGAAGCGCTCGCGGCGCTCGAAAAGCATCTGGAAACGGATCCCGCGGGCTTTTGGGAGGCCTCTCCCGACGACCGCGTCGCCTACGTGCGCTACGCCGAACCCGTGCTCGCCGTCTGGCGTCTCGCGGGCGACTGGCTCGGGGCCCCTCCGAAGCGGCGTCCTCCTCTGGACCCGCATCTCTATGACTGGGACGACATGACGCCGGGGCTTGCCTGGGCGGCTTTCTCCGAACTCGTCGGACTCGAGCGGATGGAAACGGGCGCCTTTCTGCGAGCCGCCAATTCCGGCCTCGTGAGCGGACTTCTGCGGCGCATTCTCGCCGCGTCGCCCGAGGCTCCGTTCGGCGAGGTTCCGACAAACCGATCTCCGATAGCTTGAGCGGTCGTTCACCATAGAAAAATTCGAACGGCGCGCGAACGGCTAGGCGCCCTAGCCGAAGCGTCTCGTGCGACGGAATCCGACGCGCTTCTCTCTTGTGTCGGGAACGCTCGTCGCACCAGATCTTGTGTGTTTGAATTTTCTCGCTTCAACATGTATTGCTCTCCCGTTCCCCGATTCCGTTTGCGGATCGGTAGAATGGAGTCCTTGTTTTCGATTTCTTCGCCATGACTCAGGTTCACGCCATCGGTTCGCTCAATCTCGACTACGTCTACAGGGTGCCGCACTTTCTGCGCCCGGGCGAGACGCTCGAAGCCGATCACCGTGCGGTGCACTGGGGCGGCAAGGGCCTCAATCAGACGGTCGCGATGCTCCGCTCGGGACTCGCCGTGCGCCACTGCGGCGCGGTGGGCGCGGACGGAACGCCGCTCTCCGACTTTCTCGCGTCCGAGGGGGCCGACGTCGCGCACCTGCGCGTCGACGAACGCTCGGCGACGGGACACACCTTCATTCAGGTGACGCCCGACGCAGAGAACGCGATTCTTTATTACCCGGGGACCAACCACGCGGTGACGGAGGATCTCGTCGACGGCTTTCTCGCGACGGCCGAGACGGGCGACTTTCTCGTCCTCCAAAACGAAGTGAACGGCACGGCGCGCCTCATGGACGAGGGACGGCGCCGGGGCCTTCGCGTCGTTTTCAATCCGTCGCCCTTTTCGCAGGAACTGCGTGCGCTCGATCTTTCGGGGCTCTACGCGCTCGTTCTGAACGAAACGGAGGCCGCCGAATGGGTCGGAGCGGACCTGACGCCCGAAGCCGCGGCGAAGGCTCTCGTTGGAATGGGCGTTTCGATCGTGATTCTCACGCTCGGCGCCAAGGGCCTCGTCTGGTGCGCGGCGCAGGGCGCCTCGGGCAAGGTTCCGGCCTTTCGGGTCGAAGCCGTCGACACGACGGGAGCGGGCGACACGCTCGCGGGATACGCCGTGGGCGCCTTGGCCGAATTCGTCCGGACCGGCTCGACGAAGCTTCTCGAAGAGGGGCTTCGCACCGCCGCGGCGGCCGCGGCCCTGTCGGTAACGAAGGAGGGGGCCGTTCCCTCGATTCCGAAGCGCGCCGACGTGGAGCGCTTTCTGACTGAATATTCCTCCTGAAGGGGACGACATGACGAAAAAAGTCATTCTGGACTGCGATCCGGGCTATGACGACGCCGTCGCCATGCTCCTGGCGGCGGGCCATCCCGACATCAAGGTGCTCGCCGTCACGACGGTCGCCGGGAACCAGACGATCGAAAAGGTGACGACGAACGCGCTTCGCATCGCCGCGCTTTGCGGGCTTGAGTGCCCTGTGGCGGCGGGTTCGGCTCGTCCTCTCGTTTTCGGCGAGGTCGTCCCGGCGCCGGAAATCCACGGGGAGTCGGGGCTTGACGGCACGACGCTTCCGGAAGCGACCCGTGCGCCGCACGAGCTCTCGGCCGCGCGCCTGATCGTGGACATCCTCATGCGGGAACCCGCGGGGACGGTGACGATCGTCGCGATCGGGCCCCTCACGAACATTGCGCTCGCCGCGAGGCTTGAGCCTCGCATCGTATCGCGCGTCGCCGAAGTCGTTCTCATGGGGGGCGGCACCACCATCGGAAACGTTCGTCCGATGGCCGAATTCAACATCGAAAACGACCCCGAGGCCGCGCACGTCGTTTTCGAAGAGGCCTGGCCCGTCGTGATGGTGGGCCTGGACCTCACCTATCAGGCGAGGGCCTACGTCGCAGTGCTCGAGCGCGCCCGCGCGATCGACACGCCCGCGGGACGTTTTCTCTCGGACGTGCTTCAGGCCTTTGCCGCGCGCTACAAGCGCTCCGCGGGCTTTGAGGCGCCGCCCGTGCACGATCCGTGCGCCGTCGCCTACGTGATCGATCCCTCGATCGTGGAGACCGAGACGCATCCCGTGCACGTCGAGTGCCGGGGCGGGCTCACCCGCGGCATGACGGTCGTCGACCGCCGGCGTTCGGCGCCCCAGGACGGGCACGTGCGCGTTGCGGTGCGGCTCGACAAGGTGAAGTTTTGGAACACGCTTTTCGCCGCCGTCGAGCGGCTTCGCTGAAGGAAGGACATGGCCGAAGATCAGAAACCCCAAAAGAAGCGCATCGTCGGAGAAGGAGACCACCTCTTTTATTCCGACGGCCGCGCGTCGCTTGCCGCACGCGTCTGGTGCTTCCTGCAGTTCCGGCACATGTCGGACGAAGACTACGAAGCGGGCACGGCGCTCGAGTGGAGCTGCACCTACCGCGGCGACAACTATTTCGACATCAAGAAGGCCAAGGTCGTGCTCGATCCGCCTTCGCGCGGCAAGAAGAGCTACGCCTCGATGCAAAAGGAAATCGACGAGGCGATCGTGAAGGCTCTTCCCCGCAAACTCTTTGAAGAGAAGTTCGTGGTGCTCACCCGGCGCGACAAGGAGCGCATGGCCCGCGAGCAGCACTTCAAGGAAATGCGCGAGAAGCGCGCCAGAGAGCGCGCCCTCGCCGAAGCCGAGGTGAAGGCCGAAGGGGGCGAAACGCCTCCCGCCGATTCCGGCGCGCCGCTTTCGGACGAAGCGCCCGGGAGCGCTTCCTAACCCAGACGGGCGGGATCCCGAAGGTTCCGACCGTCCCTGAATTCCCATTGACGGACGCCCCGAGGGGCCCCGACAGAAACGACAACATAGAGAAGGACATCCATGACGGAAACCACCACGCGCGTGAAGGTTGTGAAGAAGGACAAATCGGTCGAGGACTACGACGCGTCGAAAATTACCGACGCCGTGAGCAAGGCGGCGTTTCGCTGCGACAAGATCGTGCCGCAGGCGACGCTCGACGCGATCGCGCGCGAAGTCTATCGCCGCATCGAGCACCGCGACCGCGTGACCGTGGGCGAACTCCACGAACTTGTGATCGCCTCGCTCTCCTTCTTCCAGATGAAGGAAGTGGGCGAAGCCTACGCCGAATACCGCTACTACAAGACGACCTACGCGAAGACCTTCGAACAGCTCCGCCAGGACGCCGACGACGTGCTGCGCCTGGGCGACCGTGAAAACGCCAACTACGACAGCTCGCTCGTCTCGACGAAGGGCTCGCTCATCAAGGGCTATCTCACGAAGAGTCTCTACAAGCAGTTCTATCTCTCGGGCCTGGAAAAGGAATTGATCGAGCGCGGCGACATCTACATTCACGACCTGCGCGACATGATCCTCGGCTGCATCAACTGCTGCCTCTTCGACATCGGCTCGGTTCTGAAGGGCGGCTTCGAAATGTCGAACGTCGAGTACACGGAACCGAAGACCGTTCTTTCGGCCCTGCAGGTGATCGGCGACATCACGCTCGTTGCGACCGCCCAGCAGTTCGGCGGCTTCACGCTGCCCGAGCTCGACAAGGTTCTCCTTCCCTACGTCCTCAAGAGCGAAGCGGCGGCCCTCGAGAAGTTCCGTCAGATGGGCGTCGCCGACGCGGTCGCCCGCGAATTCGCCGTGAAGGAAACCGTCCGTGAACTCGAGCAGGGCTTCCAGTCGCTTGAATTGAAGCTCAACACCGTTCCCTGCTCGCGCGGCGACTTCGCCTTCACGACGATCACCTTCGGTCAGTGGAAGCCCGAAAACTACACGGCCGCCGAGCGCGAATGGCTCTCGACCATCTCGCGCACGATGCTGCGCGTGCGCAAGAAGGGCCACGGCCGCCACGGCAAGCCCGTCGTCTTCCCGAAGCTCGTCTATCTCTACGACCGCGATCAGATCGCCAACGACAAGCCCTCGGCCGAACTTTTCGACGAAGCCCTTCGTACGTCGGCCGAATGCATGTACCCCGACTACCTGTCGCTCTCTTCCGAATCGGGGAGCGTTTCGCAGATCTATCAGCGCTACGGCGCGATCACGTCGCCCATGGGTTGCCGCGCCTTCCTCTCGCTCTGGAAGAACGAAGAGGGGCAGGCGGTCACGGTCGGGCGCTGCAACATCGGCGCCGTCTCGCTCAATCTGCCGATCATCCTCAAGATCACGCAGATGCAGCGTCCCGACGACTGGCGAGAAGCCTTCTGGGAGGAGCTCGACCGTCGTCTCGACGTCATCCGTCAGTTCTTCAAGAAGCGCTACGACATCATCCGCAATCAGAAATGCTCGAGCAATCCGCTCGCCTTCACGCAGGGCGGTCTCTACGAAGGGACGAAGGATCCCGACGCCAAGGTGGGCGACCTCGTGCGCTACATGACGGCCTCCTTCGGGATCACGGCGCTCGACGAAACGACCTATCTCTGGACCGGCAAGCGCCTCGTCGAAGAGGGTGGGGAACTTTCCGCGAAGATCCTTCGCTACATCGGCGACCGTCTCGCGCAGTACAAGAAGGAGGACGGGCACCTCTACGCCATGTACGGCACGCCCGCCGAGTCCCTCTGCGCCACGCAGGCGAGGCAGTACGACCGCTTCTGCGAAAAGAACGAGATCGACAACGTCTTCCGTCACACCGAGCACTACAGCCCGGAATACTTCACGAACTCCTTCCACGTGAACGTCACGGAAGAGATCTCGCCCTTTGAAAAGCAGGACCGCGAATTCACCGACTTCCACCTCTGCGAGGGCGGCCACATCCAGTACATTCGCCTCGACAATCCCGAAAACCTCGCCGCCGTGCGCGCCTTCGTCGAACGCGGCATGGAAAAGGGCTTCTATCAGGGCGTGAATTTCGACAGCGCCTACTGCGGCGACTGCGGACGCCACAGCACGAACGTTCTCTTTACGTGCCCGCACTGCGGCAGCCGCAACCTTTCGGTCATCAGCCGCGTCTGCGGCTACCTCGGCTATTCGAACGTCAACGGCGTCTCGCGCATGAACGACGGGAAGATGGCGGAAATCAAGAACCGCAAGAGCATGTGATGAACTACATTGGACTCTCTTCCTGCGACACGGCCAACGGCCCGGGCGTGCGCGTTTCGCTTTTTGTTTCGGGCTGCACGCTCCGCTGCAAGGGATGCTTCAACCCCGAGAGCTGGGACTTTTCCGCGGGAAAGCCCTTCACCGAAGAGACCGTCGAGACGATTTTCCGCTACCTCGACGAGCCCTACGTCGCGGGACTGAGCATCCTCGGGGGTGATCCGCTCGAGGAGTCGAACGCCCCGGTCGTGACCGACCTCGCGCGGCGCGTCAAGGAGCGATACGGCGACAAGCGCGACGTGTGGCTCTGGACGGGCCGCATCTATGAAAAGCACGCGGAGCTCCCGCTCTGGCGGTGGGTCGACACGGTCGTGGACGGGCCCTTCGTGGAAAAACGGAAGGTCACGCAAAAGGGCCTTTGGTACGGAAGCGACAATCAGCGCGTGATTCCGATTCACGCGCAACGCTGAAGCAGTTCGTTCGGTACGGAAAACCGAAAAGCCGGCGGGGCGCCTCGAAAGGGGCGCCCCGTTGACGCATTCGGGGTGCCGGGACGGATCACGTTTGCGAACGATGGATGGTGAAGAGAAAGTCGCCGAACAAGCGTCGAGTTCCTCTTTCCATGATCCATTCTTTCCCGCGTCACTCGCGAAGAGTTCCGCGGTCGGCTTCGATCTTTGAGAAGCGGCAGAGGGAAAGTGAAATCCCCGAGAGCACGAAGGCCATGCCGAGGAAGGAGACGGCGGCGGGAAGGCGTTGGGCGAGGACGGCGTCGTAGAGCACCGCAAAGATCGCCTCGAAGACGAGCATCTGACCGATCAACTGCGGGGAAAGACGGGAGCTCATCAGGTTCCAGAGGACGTTTCCTCCCCAGCTTGCGGCGATCGCAAGGAAGGAGACGCAGAGCAGGAAGCGGGGCGACGAAAAGACCGTCTCGGGGACGGGCTCGACGGCGCCGTAGAGAAAGAGGCCGCCCGCCGCGAAGGGAAGCAGCGTCACGCCCTGCGCCGCCGCCCAGAGCGACATCGAAAAGCGCGGGTGGGTCTTGAGCCATTTGGCGTTCGCGAGGGGAAACCACGTCCATATGACGACCGAAAGAACCGCGGCCGTCACGCCCCAGACGAGACCGTCCGAGACGGCGGAGAGCTCTTCCGGATGGGTGAAGGCGCGTACGTTGAGGAGCCCCATCCCGAACGCGATCAAAAGGAGAGGAAGTAAAAGCGCCTTCCAGGGGACGCGCGCCTCGCGGTCCGTGAGGTTCGCCGCGACCGCGGCGGTGACGGGAATGAGCGCCGTGAAGATCCCCGTGAGGCTCGCCCCCACGTTGTGGACGGCTTCGGCGAGCAGCCAGTAGTAAAGGAGATTGCCGACGACGCCGAGCGCCGAGGCGAGGAGAAGATCGTCCCGACGGAGAAGCCTGACCTGATGCCGTTCCTTGACGAAGAGACCGAGCGAAAAGAGCCCGAAGATCGTGTAGCGGGAGAGCGCCAAGAGAATAGGGGAACATTCCGGCACGAGAAGGGGGATCACGTAGACGGAACCCCAGATCATGGTGGCGGCAAGGCCGTAGAGAAAACCGACGAACACGATGCAGACTCGGCCGAAGAGGGAGGAAAAGGGAGATGGGAAAGACGTCCGGTCGGTGCGAAAACGTCCGGTCGGACGGAGCCCGGACCGGACGTCGTTTTCAAGTAAGCGTCATCTTATCAGACGCGGAGTTCACCCGACTTGAAGAGCTTGTTGGCGGCGACGCCGTAGATGCCCCAGCCGAGGAAGGTGACGAGCGAGCCGTACATCATCGCTTCAAAGCCCGAAGCATAGAGCGCGTAGAGGCTGTACACCGTGCCCACGAAGGCGCAGAGCTTGATCGTGCCGGCGCCGTTTTGGACCTTTTCGCTCGAAAGGAGCGCCGGGACGGCGGCCATCGAGAGAAGGTAGGGCATCACGTTCGTGACGACGGCGAGGTCGACGAGCGTCGTGAACTGCTTGTAGAGCGACGGGCTGATCGTCATGAAGGAAAGGAGCGTCTGCGTGCAGGTGATGATCACCATGCCGACCACCGGGGCGTCGTCCTTCGTAAGCTTCGAGAAGGCGCTCGGGAAGAACTTGGCGTCGGAGAGCGACTTGAAGACCTGGGCGATCGTGAACTGCCAGGAAAGAAGCGAACCCGCGCACGAGATGACCATCATGCCGATCACGATCTTGCCGACGGTGTCGTTGAACATCGAGGCGAAGACGAGACCGAACGGAGCCGTCGACTGAACGAGCGAAGCGTTGTCGACGATGCCCGCGCAGATGTTGGTCGAGAGGATGTAGATCACGGCAACGCCGATCGTGGCGCCGAGGACGGCCTTCGGGACGTTCTTTTCGGGATTGTCCACGGCTTCGGAGTTGGCGCAGGCCGATTCAAGACCGAGGAAGGCCCAGAGCGTCATCGAGATCGAGTTGCTGAGCGCGCTGAAGAAAGGCACGTTGTTGGGGTTCCACGATTCGACGTAGAGCGTCGGGCTGAACCAGAACCAGCCGAAGAGCGAGAGACCCGCGACCGGCAGGATCGCGCCCCAGGCGGAGAAGTTCGAGAGATAGCCCGTGATCTTGGGACCGCGGAAGTTGAGCGACGTGCAGATCCAGAGCGTGGCGATCGTCGCAAGGCAGGTGCCCACGGGCGAGAGCGTCACGTCGAAGAAGGCGGAAGCATAACCCACGACCGTCACGGCGATGGCGACGTTCGCGATGATGAGGGACACGGCGTAGGTGTAGTTCGCCATGAAGTTCCCGGATTGGCCGAAGGCGTATTCGGAGTATCCGCCCATGCCGCCCGGACGGCGGGAAAGCATGCCGCACTTGGCAAAGGCGTAGGCCATCGCCGTGGAGCCCGTCGCCGTGACGAGCCAGGAGAGAATCGAGAAGGTTCCGATTTCCGCAAG
This sequence comes from uncultured Sutterella sp., assembly GCA_900545275.1. Taxonomy (GTDB): domain Bacteria; phylum Pseudomonadota; class Gammaproteobacteria; order Burkholderiales; family Burkholderiaceae_F; genus Sutterella. The sequence goes on along the minus strand of UQYG01000002.1, from coordinate 92,751 downwards.
CTTCGTGGGGAGCATGATGATGCCCGAACCCATCATGTTGAGCGCCGTGAGAAGCGTGAGCTGCATCACGCTCATCTTGTTGTTGCTGGTACTGTTGGACATAGTAATTGCCTCAAAGGGTTGTTCGTCTGACGTAGGTGCCCGGAGAGGAACCCCGCGCGGGGTTCCTCCGGAAAGGCCGGTCGTCTTACTTGATGAGTTCGGCTTCGCGTTCCTTCGTCAGGACATAGCCGTAGGCGCGCTTGCGGCCGTCGGCGTCGGTGTTGATGTAGACGCCCTGCAGTTCGGGCGAGAAGCCCGGGAAGCGGTTGATGCCTTCTTCAAGCGCGAGGAAGTACTTCTGTACGGAGTCGCCCCAGACTTCGCCCGGGACCACGCAGAGCACGCCCGGAGGATAGGGAAGGGCGCCTTCGACGGCGATGCGGCCTTCGGCGTTTTCAAGCGCGACCAGCTCGGCGTTGCCGCGGATGAATTCAAAGTGGGCGGCCTGCGGTTCAAGCGCGCGGCGCGGGAAGTGAGCCTTGCGGAACATTTCCTTTTGCAGCTGCTTGACGTTGCCCGCCTTGTAGAAGTCGTGCATTTCCTGGCAGAGCTGACGGATCGTGTAGCCGCGATAGCGTTCTTCGTTGGCCTTGTAGATGGCCGGAAGCACTTCCGAGAGCGGCGCGTCGGCGTCGAGGAAGTCTTCGAAACGCTTGATCTGCGTGACGAGGTGTTCCATCTTGGCCGTGTCTTCGGCGGGCGTCATCAGGAAGAGAATCGAATTGAGGTCGCACTTTTCCGGAATGATGCCGTTTTCGCGGAGGAAGTTCGCCAGAATCGTGGCGGGAACCCCGAAGTCTTCATAGACGGCGGTTTCGGCGTTGATGCCCGGCGTCGTCAGGAGGAACTTGCAGGGATCGACGAAGTACTGGTGATCGCCGTAGCCTTCGAAGTTGTGCCAGGCGTCGCCCGGCTTGAATGCAAAGAAGCGCAGGTCGTTGACCATTTCGTCGGTGGGGTAGCTCTCCCAGGGCTTGCCGTCCACCACAGCCGGAACGAAGGGCTTGATGTACTTGCAGGTCTTGCGCAGGAGCTTGCGCGCTTCAATGCCGACGCGCACGCAGTCGGCCCAGAGACGGCGGCCGGCTTCTCCTTCGTGCATCTTGGCGTTGACGTCAAGCGCCGCGAAGAGCGCGTAGAAGGGCGACGTGGAGGCGTGCATCATGAAGGCGTTGTTGAGACGCTTGTGCGGGCAGTAGCGCTTCTGGCCCTTGATGTGCGAGTCCTTCTTGTGGATCTGCGACGTCTGCGAGAAGCCCGCCTGCTGCTTGTGCACGGACTGCGTCACGAAGATGCCCGGATCTTCAGGTCCGAGTTCGAGAAGAAGCGGCGAGCAGTCCTTCATCATGGGGATGAACTGTTCGTAGCCCACCCAGGCCGAGTCAAAGAGGATGTAGTCGCAGAGGTGACCGATGCGGTCGACGACCTGACGGGCGTTGTAGATCGTGCCGTCGTAGGTGCCGAGCTGAATGACGGCGAGACGGAAGGGACGCTTTTCGCCGGCCTTTTCCGGAGCCGTTTCGCGGACGAGTTCGCGCAGGTAGGCTTCGTCGAAGCAGTGCTCGTCGATGCCGCCGATGAAGCCGTAGGCGTTGCGGGCGGTTTCGAGATAAACGGGCTTGGCGCCGGCCTGCAGGAGGGCGCCGTGATGGTTCGACTTGTGGTTGTTGCGGTCGAAGAGCACGAGATCGCCCGGGGCGAGCAGGGCGTTGAGAACCACCTTGTTGGAAGCGGACGTGCCGTTCAGGACAAAGTAGGTCTTGTCGGCGTTGTAGATCTTCGCCGCGGCCTGCTGGGCGGCACACGGAGCGCCTTCATGGATGAGGAGGTCGCCCATCGAGACGTCGGCGTTGCAGAGGTCGGCGCGGAAGACGTTTTCCCCGAAGAATTCGGCGAATTCGCGACCGGCGGGATGACGGCGGAAGAAGGCGCCGCCCTGATGGCCCGGGCAGTCGAACTGGGCGTAACCCTGCGCGACGTATTCTTCGAGGGAGCCGAAGAACGGGGGAAGAACCTGATCTTCATACTTCTTGGCGGCGGCGTCGATCTGACGGCCGAAGAGTCCGAGGTCGTCGGCATTGCGGTTGATGACGCTCACGACGCGGCCGATGAGTTCGGGAGGGAGGCTTTCGCCGGCCTCGAGCACGGCGAAGACGGGGATCCCGAGCGCGAGTTCCTCGACCTGTTCGAGCTTGCCGCCGAGCGCTTCGGCGGCGGTCATCACGGCAGCGGAAACCGTCGTGAAGTCGGCGCACTCGAAGTCGACGACCGTGCGTTCGGCGCAGAAGGCGTCGCAGGCTTCGTGGGTGGCGGCGATAAAGAGCTTACGCATTTTGTAATCCTCACAGAGAAATTTGGTTTTGGCGCGTGGCGGAATTCAGGGTGCATGTCCCCCTGGCAGTCATGTGCCATCACGCGAAAAGTGGAATTGTGGTTCCCGAATCTCTTTTCGAGTCGCACGAGACGATTCCGCCGTCCATCAAAAAGGAGCGGACGAACAGGCGGACGCGACGATCGGCGGGAAGGGAGCGCGGGACGCTGCCGATTTCACGAGCAGGGCGCAACCGGTCCGTCGAAGACGTTTGAAAGAAAGAGATTGGGAGAGGAGTCCGGAACGCTAAGGGAGAAAAAAGCGGTCGGACAAAGGCACGGTGCGCGGCCGAAGAAAGCTACGGCGCGACCGAGAGGCGGAGGATTAAATTGTGTCGGTGGCGAAGCGCGCAAAGTCGAAACAGGATCGGAGCGCGAAGCACATCAGATGACATGTCCGGCGCATGCCCACGTTACATAGTGAGCTATCAGCATTGTAAACGCACATGTTGACACCTCTTGGAAAAATCGCGGCACCGGGTGGCGCCGTACCGAATGACGATATCCTATCAATGGAAACGCCTAAAAAGCAATGATAAATATCAATGAATCGCGCTTATTTTGTGTAAAAAATGCGCTTTTTCATGATTGAGATCATAAGATCTCGGAATTATGTAGGAGATGAGGGCGGAAAGTATGTCGTTGTCGATTGGATCGGGTGTTGCGGAGGAATGAAGGTCTTTAGTTTTGCGTATATCAAAAAAGAAGTCGGATGAAATCTGATTCCGCTTTTCGGAAAAACGTATTTCGGAAAGTGGAGTGAAGGGAAGAAGAGGACGCGCCGGAGCGGATCGGACGATGAAAAGTTTCTGGCCCGCAGGGAATAAGGCGAAAAAAAAGGGACGCCTTCTCACAAGACGTCCCCAAGTTGCACCGCAGAGAATGCCCCCTCAGTGGTCGAGCACGTTGCGGATTTCGTAGGGAAGCGGCACGAGCTTGACGGGGATCCCGCCTTCGGCGTCAAGCGACAATTCGTGCCCTAAGTCGCCCGTCGGAAGCGAAACGAGGACCGCCGCGGCGTTTTCGCCCCGTACGGCGAAGACGACGTCGCCCGACGGTGTGCGCGCTCCTCCCTTCAGTGCGTACAGGCCCGCACCGGCTTCCGGGAGAACCGGCGTTTGCGCGAGCCCCAGGGCCATGCGGCGCGAAGGCGTCCCCAGATGCTGAATCCGCGACACCACTTCCTGGCCTGGGTAGCAGCCTTTGTTGAAGACGACGCCGTCGGTGAGCTCGTAGTTGATCGACTGCGGAACGAAGCGGTCGACCGTTGCGGCAAGAACGGAGCCGATGCCGGCGGCGGCTTCGGTCGCCCACCAGTAGGAGTCGTCCTCGGCGGGGGCAAAGGATTCGGCATCCTTGACGAGCGCGAGATAGCGGACGCCCGCGCGGGCGACGCCCGGAAGATCCGGCGAGTCGGGGACGCGCACGACCGTGAGGGCGGGGGTTGCGGCGACTTCGTTGACGGCCGGAAGCGCTGCGCCCGACGCGGCGAGACGTTCCCCGAGGAGGGCTTCGGCCTCGTCGCCGAAGCCCGCGAGCAGCGTGCGTTCTTCGTCGGGCGCAAAGTGCACGTCGGCGCGCAATACGAACATGCGGATTCGCTTCAGAAAAGAGGGTTCGACCGACTTGGGCAGAAGAAGGCACAAAGCGTTTTCTTCGCCCCAGACGCGCATCGTGGCGAGAAGCCGTCCCTTCGGAGAGCAGTAGCCCGCGAGCGGCGCGCGGCGACCGATCGGGTCAAGACGGTTCGTGAATTGTCCGTGAAGGAACGTAAGAGCGTCCTTCCCCGTCACGATCGTGACGCCGAGGCTCGCAAGGCGCACGAAGGCGGGATGATTGGCTTGCGTCATAAAAAATCCTTTGAGGAAAAATTTCAGCAACGATAGCACGGCGGCCCCGAAAAGAGGCGCCGTTTTCCGTCGCAGAAGGCGCGCGTCACCGCCGCGACACCTTTCGTCCCGTATACTGTCAGGGTTTTTCTTCCATCGAAGGCTCACCCGTGTCCGAAAAGATTGATCCCGACCGCAAAGACGAAGACCGGACCGCAACCCCCGGGATTCCCGGGGCGCCTGCGCCCGAATCCCGACCGGCCGAGCCCGAAGTTCGTCCCGGAGAGAAAACGTCCGAAGAGCGGGCGCCCGGCGCCGGACGTCCGGAAAACGCTTCAAAAGGGGAGGCCGCCATCGAGGGCGCTTCGTCGGAAGCGTCCGGTAGGACGTCCGACGCGACGGTCGGGGGTGAGGATAAGGAATGCGCCTGCGGGGATCCGGCGGCCGGAAATGGCTCGTCGCAGGAAGAATCGGAACCCGCGAAAGACGCCGGGCCCGATGAGGACGGGCCGACGGACTCGGACAAATCCGACGTCGTCGAGGACGCTTTCGAACCGCTCCCCGCCGCAGCGCCGCCCAAGAAGCGCGGCCTTGCGGGCAAACTTCTCCTTGGCTTTTTCGTTCTTGCGCTCCTTGCGGCCGCGGCGGCCGGGGTGCTCTACACGCAGGGGAAAAAGAAGATTTTCGAAGAGCCCGTTTCGATTCGGGAAGGCGCGGGCGTGGAGGTCGTGCGCGACGGCGTGACGCTGCGCGCCGTCGACGTCCGCGTGCGTCCGGGCGACACGATGCGAAGCGTTGTCCTGCGCCTTCGGGACGCCGGTTTCGAGCTCGACGAGCATCTCATGCGCTTTGCCTTTCGGCTCCACCCCAAAACGACCGCGCCCATGCATTCGGGCGTCTTTCGCTTTCCCGAAGGGACGACTCACGCGGGCGTGATCGACATTCTCACGGGACCGCCGCTTCTGGACCGTTCCGTTCGCATTCCCGACGGCGCGCCCATCTGGGAGGTGCGCAAAGCCTTCGGGGCGGCCGAAGAGCTCGAAGGAAAGACTTCGGTTCTCGACGCCGCGGCCTTCGCAGAGGCCGTGGGACTCCCCGAAGGGATGAGCCCCGAAGGGTGGTTTGCGCCCGACACCTACCGCTACAGCTCGGGCACCGACGATCTTGCGCTCTGGCGTCAGGCCTACCGCCGTCAAAAGGAAACCCTCGAAGCCGCCTGGGCGACGCGCCCCGCGGATTCGGTCCTGACGACCCCGTACGAAGCCCTCATTCTCGCCTCGATCATCGAGAAGGAGACCTCGGTCGACGCCGACCGCACGAAGGTGAGTTCGGTCTTTCACAATCGTCTGAAGCGCGGGATGCCCCTTCAGACCGATCCGACGGTGATCTACGGGATCGGCCCCGACTTCAACGGGAATCTGACGCGCGCCGATCTTCGCCGTCCGACTCCCTACAATACCTACACCATGAACAAGCTCCCGCCCACGCCGATCGCGATGCCCTCGAAGGCCTCGATCGAGGCGGCCGTGCATCCCGCCGACACGAAGTACCTCTACTTCGTCGCGCGCGGCGACGGAACGAGCGAATTCTCGCGCACGCTCGCCGAACACAACCGCGCGGTGCGGCGCTTCATTCTGAATAAGAACCAACGCATCAAGAACAAGGACTCCAAGTGACACACAGTCCCCTCTTCATCACCTTTGAAGGCATCGACGGCGCCGGCAAGTCGACGCAGATCGAAAGACTCGCCAAGCGTTTGGAGGAGCAGGGCGAAAGCGTGCTCGTGACGCGCGAGCCGGGCGGAACGCCCGTGGGCGAAAAGATCCGGGGTCTTCTGCTCGCGGACGACATGACGCCGAGAACGGAGACGCTTCTCTTTTTTGCGGCCCGCGCGCAACACGCCGAAACGAAGATCCTTCCGGCCTTGGCGTCGGACACCTGGGTGCTCTCCGACCGCTTCACGGACGCTACCTACGCCTATCAGGTGGGCGGCAAGGGCTTTTCCGGCTCGGAGGTCGAGGCGTTGGAAACCTGGACGCTCGGGACCTTTCGCCCCGACGGGACGGTGCTCTTTGATCTTTCGCCCGAGGTGGCGGCCGCTCGCCGTGCGGCCCGCTCCGGGGGCGACGACCGCTTCGAGCGCGAGAGCGCGGAATTCTTCGCGCGCGTGCGCGAGGCCTATCTCGATCGGGCCCAACGCAATCCCGAACGTTTTCTGATCGTGAACGCCGAGAGTTCGGCCGACGAAATCGAGCGGGAAATCGCCCGATGGGTCGACTCGCTCGTACGCCAAAAGGGAGGCGAGGCATGATTCCCTATCCTTGGTTGAAGCCCGCGGCCGCGGCCCTCTCGCGTCAGCGCACGGCGCTCCCCAACGCCATGCTGCTCTACGGTCCCCGCGGGGCGGGCGGGTTTGAGCTCGCCTACGAATTCGCCAAGAGCCTTCTTTGCCGCAATCCCGGGCCCGAGGGCGAACCCTGCGGACACTGCCGCGGCTGCGAATTGACGCGCGCGGGGACGCACCCCGACCTTCGCGTGATCGTGCCCGAATACTTTGCGCTCGCCAAGGACCTTCCCTTCGCGCAGCCCGAATCCTCGTCTTCGGCGAGAAAGACGCCGTCGCGCGAAATTCTCCTTGCGCAGGTAAAGGCGCTCGGGGATTTTCTCGAACTCACGGCCAATCAGGGCGGGCGGCGCATCGTCGTCATCTATCCCGCCGAAATGGTGCGCGCCGAAGCGGCTGCGGCCCTCCTGAAATCCATTGAGGAGCCTCCGTCGGAATGCTGCTTCCTCCTGGTGACGGAAGAAATCGACGCCGTGCTCCCGACGATTCGGAGCCGCTCGCGGCTCTTTCGCCTGACGCTTCCCGCAAAGGCCGAGGCCCTGGCCTGGCTCAAAGGAAAGGGCGTCGACGACGCCGAGCGCCGCCTGGCGCTCGCGGGCGGCTCGCCCCTGTTGGCGCTCGAAGACGTATCGGGCCTGACGCTTCCCGAAGACGACGAAAAGGCGCTCCTCGGACTTCTGCGCCGGGGCGCGTCGCTCACGCCCGACGACATCGTGCGAGGCGTCACGAAGGGCCTCACGGTGCCGGCGGTTCTCTACTACTTCACGCGCTGGGCGACGGACCTCGTGCGCGTGAAGTCGGGGCTCGAGCCACTCTTTTTCCCGCTGGAGGCCGATACGCTTGCCGTGCAGGCGTCGGGAGCGTCGTCGGAGAAGCTTCTCGCCCTCTACGACGATTTTCTCGATCGAAACCGCCATTCAGAACACCCGCTCAACGTCAAGAACGTCACCGAGGCGCTTTGTCTGCACTTCGTCGCGGCGCTCTCCTAAAACACAAGTGAAGCTTTTCTTGATCAACTTTTCCATTGATCCGCAACGAAAGTAAAGTTGTGTTAAGGGGAGGGTGCAACAAGAACTCTTCGTTACATCTGAAACGATTCTCCTTTTATATGGCGCTTGGACGACGGGATTTCGTTTGATAGATTGGAAGCATGACAAATCAATAAGGAGAACCATCATGAAAGCCAAAGCTTTGATCGCCCTGGCCCTCGCCGCAGGACTCGCCGCCGGTGCCGCGCAGGCCGCCTATACGGGTCCCTCCGCCGGTCCGACGCTCGAAAAGGTCAAGCTTATTCTTGACGACGGCATCGACGATCAGGGCTTCCGCGTCACGGGCTTCATCATGAAGAAGGTCGGCGATGAACGCTACATCTTCCAGGACGACACGGGTTCGATCACGGCCGAAATCGACGACGACCTTTTCATGAACGTTCAGGTGAATGAAAAGACGAAGGTGGAACTCCAGGGGGAAATCGACCGCGATCTGATCGGCGCGCCGAAGATCGACGTGGAGATCCTGCGCATCGTCCAGTGACGACGCATTCCGTTCCTTTCTGTTGAGAAAAGGGAAAAGACGCCGCTCCGTGCTTTCGGGCGGCGTCTTTGCGCAGGTGCGCTCAGCCCTCCCGGATGAGTTGCGCCGGCCGTCCGTCGTATCCGTAGCGGCGGGCGTTTCCGACGACGAAGACGAGCGCCGTCGCAAACGAGAGACACTCGGAGGCGGGGAGCGCAAGCCAGAGGCCGGGTTCGCCTAAAAGGAACGGCAGCGTCTCGATCGCGAGGATCATGAAGAGGAAGGTGCGGCAAAAGGACAGGATCGCCGCGCGCCGTCCGTCGCCGAAGGCCGTGAAGAAGTAGGCCGCGAACATGTTCGAGCCCGAGAAGAGAAGAGTCGTCGCGTAGAGCGTGAAGCTCCCCGCCACGATCGCGTAGACGTTCGTGCCCGGCGCCGTGAAGACCGCGAGAACCGGTTCGTAAAAGAGGATCGAAAGGAGGTAGCTCAGGGCTGAGAAGCCGAGCGCCGTCTTGACGGCATTCCCGAAGACTTTTTTGAGCCCCTCCCAGTCCTTGCGGCCGTACTTGAAGCCGATGATCGCGGCGGTGGCTTCCGAGAAGCCGTAGAAGACCGAATTGAAGACGTAGGTCGAGTAGGACGCGATCGTGAGGGCCGCCACGCCGTCGATCCCGAGCATCCCCTTGAAGGCGCGGTTGAAGAGAAAGAGCGTCACGGCGTGCGAGAGACTTGAAACCATTTCCGCAAAGCCGCTCGTTACGGCGTTCTTGATGGCCCGCCACTCGAAGATCCCGCGCCGGAATTGAAGCGGCGCGTTTTTGCGCCCGAAGAAGGCGACGCCAGTGAGGCCCGTCACGAACCAGGAGATGACGGTCGCCCAGGCGGCGCCCGCCATGCCCATCTCCAGGGGCCCCATGAAGAGGATGTCGAGGACGACGTTCGTGACGCCCGAGGCGATTGAAGAGTAGAGCCCGAACTTCGGATAGCCCGCCGTCGTAAAGAAGGTCTGCACCGCAAAGCTCAGCAGAAGAAGGGGCTGGCCCAGAAAGACCACCGCCTGATACGCCGCCGCCAGGGGGACGAGTTCGTCGTCGATTCCGAGAAAGGCGAAGAGGGGCGCCATAAAGAGCCATCCGAAGAACCCCAGAACCGCGCCGAGAATCGCTTCCGCCCAGAGAATCGTCGTGAAGGCGGAATGCGCGTCTTCCAAACGGTCCGCGCCGAGGCGGCGCGAGACGACGGAGCTGCCGCCGCTGCTCAGCATGATCCCGCCCGCCGACATCACCCCCGCAATCGGGAAGGTGAGGTTGAGTGCAGCCAGGGCCGTCGTGCCGAGGTAGTGCGCGATCAGAACGCCGTCGGCGACCAGGTAGGACATGATGAAGAGCGACATGCCGATGCGCGGCGACACGAAGCGCAGCTGTCCGAAAAGTGAAAAGTCGCGGTCGAGGGCTTGTTGAGCCGAGCGCATGAAGTCTCCCGTCGCGCCGCCGGACGCTTTCGGGGCGGCGTCAAAAAAAACGATTCAAACGCAGAAAAGTCTATCGGGATGCGTACGCAAACGCAAACGCGACGGGAGGATCGGGCGGAACGGGAAAAGTTTTCGCCGCGGATTTCGTCGACAGGATGCGAAGAAATCGGCGGAAAGGACCGCGCGTCTTCAAGATTTCCGGAAAAGGAAAACCTCCGGCCCGAGACGAGCCGAAGGTTCGGGGCGGTCATCGGAAATCGCCGGTTACCGGATCGTCCAGCGAACGTGCGCAGGGGTGCCGCCCGGCGCAAGGTCGCCCGCCTTCACGCCGCGGAAGTCGTTTTCACGCTTCACGCCGGCATCGACGGCCTTCTCGATTTTCGAGCGAAGATCCGTTCCGTCGGGCACCGTCACCTTGAAAGTCGCGTCCGTCGCGATGGCGTTCACCGTGGCGCCGCCGTTGAAGTCGCTCACGACCGCTTCGGGAACGGTCCTTGCGATTTCCCGGACGGCGTTCGCCGCGGCGTGCACGGCGCTGGTGTTCCCGTAGGAACCGAACGAGTGGCCGCCCGGGGCCGCGATGTCGACAACGTAGGTTTTCGCGGCTGCGCCGCCGGCAAAGACGCAGGCGAGGGCGAAGGCCAGAAGAAGATTGCGTGTTTTCATGATGTCCTCCTTCACCGGTACGTTTCTTCCGTCGTGCGCGGTCCTTCCGGACCGACGAGCGGCTCGACCGTCTTTCCGTCGGAGGTATTGAAGCCCGCGGCAAGAAGACCCGTGAGGATCAGACGGTAGACGCGCAGGCTTTCCGCATCGGCATCGCCCGGGATGCCCCATTCATACCAGGTGTGACCGCCGCGGGAGGCGGCGTTCGTGCCGACGTTCACGTTGATCGTCGGAATGCCGATCGCGGCCGGAACGTTGTCGTTCAGGGATTGGGCGTCGGTCGAAAGTTCCTTGCGCTCATCGATGCCGAGGAGCTTCGTCGCGGTCCAGTGGGCCTGGATGATCGGATCGTTGAGGTTCTCACGCTTCGCGGCCGGACGGTCGCCGAACCAGACGACGTCCATCGAGAGCGCGCCCTTGTCGCCCGTCTTGAGTCCGTAGGCTTCGTTTTCGGCGTCGAGCGCGGCCTTGAACTGCGGCTCGATCATGGCGCGGGTTTCCGTAAGGAGCTTCTTGTCGAGACTTCGCATGTCGACGGAGAGCGAGCATTCCCGCGAGCGGCCGTTCTCACCCGCAGGCGTACAACGTGCGACCCCCACCGTGTAGGTCGTGCGGTCGACCTTCGGGTTCTTGTCGTAGGCGGTCTTCACCTTGGCGATCTCTTCGATCGCGCGGGCCATGGCCTGCAGGGCCGAAGGCTTGCTTTCGGGCGTTTCGCGGTAGCGGATCTCAAAGCGGTAACTTCCCACGTAATTGATGGTGGCCGCCGCCGGAGTCGTGCTGTCGACCGAAACGTTCGCGACGATGTTGAGGGCGTTGTTGGCCTTGCCCGTTTCCTGGCTGTAGCCGTAGAGCTGCTTCATGCCGGCGATGTTGCCTTTACCTTCTTCGCCGGCGGTGCCGCAGACCCAGATGTCGTAGACGGGTCGGATGCCGTGCTTTTTCATCATCTCTGCGGCCTGAAGCACCGCGGCGGTGTTTACCATGGCGTCGGAATAGCCGGGAACGTAAAAGCGCGTGCCGCCGTTCTTTTGCGCATCCTCCAGATTTGCAAAGCGCTTGTAGGCCTTTCGGAAGGTTTCGTCCTTGATGAGATAGCCTTTGTCGTCGAAGTGCAGTTCATCAGGGATGGCGGCGAGTTCGTCTCGGGTCTTGACGACCGGATCCGAGGCGGGGGCGAGCTTGATCGGTGCGTAGGGCTCGGATTCGGGCGGAAGGTCGGGCGGATTCACCGTGTCGATGTGGCCTTCGATCAGCACCTTCGGAAACTCTCCCTTGTAGTTCTTCGCGCCGGGCGTCTGAGCGTAAGTTCCCGGAATGCGCACGCAGACGTTGTAGACGGGCAGGCCGTCGACCGTCTGGACGCCCGCGCCGGGCAGGTGACCGTCCGTGCGGGACATGATGTCCTTTTCGTCAAAGCCCCAGTCGGCCGTGAGGCGGCGCGTGATTTCGGCCTGACGGCGAAGTTCGTGGCGGGAAGGCGAAATGATGCGCACGATTTCCATGTGCGTCGCAAAACGCGCGTCCTTGGCTTCGGGCGTCCCGAGGTCGGCGAGGAGCGCCTTCATCGCGGGATCCGCGTGAATGGCGGCCGCCGCGTCGACCGTTTTGGGGGCGACCGTCGGAACGAAGGCGAATGCCGTGGCGGGCAAAAGCGCAATGGCGGTCAATATCGGCGTTCTCATGCGGTTGTCTCCTTGTGGCGGCTGAAAACATGTGCATGATGCACGAGCGCAAAAAGGACCGTCGACTCAAGAAAACCCGAGGGGGAAGGAAAAAAACGACTTGCGGCAACGGGCTTCAGAAGCGGCTCATCCGGGCGAGCGCGTCGCTCATTTCCTCCTCTTCCGGAGCGAGGTAACGGCCGGTCGTGGAGACCGAAGCGTGGCCCATTGCGGCCTGCACGATGTTGACGTTCATCTTCGTGAGGGCCTCCACGGCGAAGCTGTGCCGCAGCCAATGGGTCGAGGCCGCGCGAAGGCGCGCCGCGTCCAGGGGGCGGGAGGTTTCCAGGTCCATGGCCACCGACTCGAAAAAGCCCGCCACGATGCGGTAGAGTCCGCCTCGCGTCAGGCCTTCGAAAGGTTTGCCGCCCCGTCCGAGATTGGTGAGAAGGGGCGTTTCCGGAGGAACCGCCTGCAGGCCTCCGAGACCGCGGGCCTTGAGACAGCCGTCCAAAATGCCGAGCTGCTCGGACGTGAGCGGGAGACGACGCACTTTGGAGCCTTTGCCGACGACCTCGATCGCCGCGCGCTCGCGAAAACCCATTCGCCGCGTCACGATCCAGGAGACCCGGGCGTCGATGATTTCCGAGGAACGCAGACCCAGAGTCTTGCCCAACATCAGAATCGCGCGCATGCGTTCTCTCGGATACCCTTCGGGGAGCATGTCGATGTGGCGCACGACGTCCTCCCACTGCGCTTCGGTGAGGGATCGGTCGCCAAAGGCCTGCGGGGCGCCTTCGCCGCGCAGGAGCGGCACCTTGCCCGACACCTGGTCGAAGGGATTGAAGATGAGGTAGCCCGTCTTTTTGAGAAAGTTGTAGAGCTGCCGCACGACCGTCACGGCGTTTCGGCGGCTCATGACGGAGAGCGGACCGTTGAAGGGGCGCCAGCGGGGGCTTTTTCGGGGCGTATTCTTGGGCGCGATCCAGGCGGCTTGCGGAATCTTCCAGGTCTGCGCCCACTCCGACTCGTCGGTTCGCCCGAGAGACTCGAGCCAGCGAAGATAGAGCGCGGCGTCGCCCGCACGGACGGCCGAGAGGGCGGTTCCCCGCTCGCGCACGCACCAGAGGAGATAGCGTTCGGCCTCCTTTCGGTAGTTCCCCCGGGTGTTGGGATTGGGGGCGCGGGCGACGAGCCACTGTTTGAGGGCCTCGAGGTCGTCCCGGGCTTCGAGCGAACATCCGACGGCGGGGGCGCGGTTGAGGGCTCCTTCGCCGAGTTCGCGTGGCGTGAGCGCCAGGCGCTCCAAGGGCACGATCCTGTAGTCCGAATCGTCCGTGCGGTCGGCCTCGGGCGCAAAGCCCGCCGGATAGAAGCGCTCCGTCACTTCGCCCACGTCCCGGCCGAAGCTTGCCAGCCAGGAGACGATCGCGGCCGCTCCCTGAGCGTCGAGGCCCTCGACCTCGCGGAACCACCCCGCGCCCAAGGACGCGACCATGTCGTAGAGATCTTCGACGGTGAGAATCTCTAGCCCCGCAAGCGGCACGGCCACGGGGGCGGGGAGGAGCTTCGAGAGGGCGTCGTCGGGGGAGAGCTTTTTCGCGGGAAGATCCATCTGGTCGGTGAGAAAAAGTGATCGTCCGAGAAGTATAGAGCGCAGGCGCCTTCCTATAATGGCGGTTTTGATTCTCTCCGCCGTTTTGTCTCCTTTTTTTGTCATGAAGCACGCTCTTCTTGCGCTCTCTCTCGCGGCCGCCCTCGCGGGCGGCGTCTGCGCGTCGCCCTCGTCCTTCGTGGGGATGGGCACGAATACGGGAACGCCCTCGGGAGACGTGCGGGCGCTGCAGGACCACGTGCCGCCGGAATTTCTCAAGACGACGAACGACCTCGTCCGGGACAAGGACGTTGAGGCGCTTCGTCCCTTCTTCGCCGAGCGTGCCGTGCGGCCCTTCCGCATCGTCGTGCAAAACGAGGTCGCGAGCGATCCGTCGAGCCGCTTTCTGCGGGTGACGAAGGAGTTTCTCGGGAAACTCTTCGGCTACCAGACCTTCTCCGTCTACTATCTCGATTCACAAGACCTCGGACGCGCCGTACAGGACGGTCTCGCCGACTTCATCATCGCCGAGCCCACGTTCTTCGCGGCCGAAGGCCCGATGATGAACGTTGACGTGATCGCGTCGATGCGTTCGGGCGAGGCGGGAAGCGCCGGCGAAACGCAGGGGAGCGTGATCTTCACGAAAAAGCGCTCGGGCGTTTCCGTTCGCCGGCCTTCCTATCTGAAGAGGGAACGGCACGACGAATTTGCCGATCTTCTCGACCTTCGCTACGAAAGCTTCGCAGCAACTTCGGACGAATCCCTCGGCGGCTGGCTCGCCGCTGCGGGCGTCTTCGCGAAGGCGGGGGTGACGCGTGAAGAACTGCAGCTTCGCACCGAATTTCTCGGGCTCGGCGCCTACGAAAAGGTGCTCGAGCGTGTTTTGAAGGGCGAGAGCACCGTCGGGATTCTTCCCGCTTGTTCGCTCGAGCAGCTCGAAAGGGCCGGAAAGCTCAACATCGGGCGCGACATCGAGGTCGTGCACCCGCTTCCCGCGACGAACTTCGCCTGCAGCGTCTCGACGCCCCTCTATCCGGGGTGGTCCCTCGGCGCGACCGAAAGAACGTCGATCGTCTTTCGCGACACGGTTCTCTCGGCCTTTCGGGCCGTGAAGGCGCCGGGCCTCAACGACGTCTGGACGGACCCGGCCGAAGTGCGAAGCGTCTACGACCTCTACTATCTTCTCAAGATCGGTCCCTACCGGGACCTTGCCGACTGGAGCTTCCGGCGAATACTTCGCGAGCATGGCGATCTCATCGCCTTCTTGTCGCTCGTCACCTTCCTCGTTCTCTCCTACGCGGTGAGCCTTTCGGTGCTCGTCCGCAGAAAGACGAGGGAGCTTCGCGCGTCGCTCGAAGCGCGCGAGCTGATCGAGGCCGAGGCGAGTCAGTCGCGTGCGCACATCGCAAATCTCGAGCGCACCGGACTCGTGGGGCAGATGTCGACCATCATCGCGCACGAATTGAAGCAGCCCCTCGGGGCCATCATGAATTACGCCAACGGCCTCATGCGGCGCACGAAGCGCGGCGCCATGGATCAGGAGAAGTTCCTCGAGGCCCTCGGCGAAATCGTCGCCCAGGCCGACCGCGCAAGCCGCATCGTCGAGCGCGTGCGCGGTTACGCCAAGCACGACTATCCGCCCAGGAAGGTGGCGGACCTCTCGGTCGTGATCGACCGGGCGATCCAAACCTTCCGGCGCTCGCGCACCACGACGGCGAGCCTGCAGATCGCGGTCCCCCGCAATTCGATGGCGGAAGTCGACGAGTGGGAAATCGAATTGGCGCTCCTTAATCTTCTGAAAAACGCCGCCGACGCGATTTCGGGCGTTCCCGATCCGATGATCCGCGTCTCGCTCGCTTCGAAGGACGGCAACTGGATCCTGTCTGTCGCCGACAACGGTCCCGAAGTGAGCGACGAGGCGATTTCGAACTTTTTCAAACCGCTCCGTACGAGCAAGGGCGAGGGCGGCATGGGGCTCGGTCTCTCGATCGTCGCCAACATCGCCGAACGTCACGCCGGACGCGTGACCGTGCGCAAGAACGGAAAGCGAGGCGTCACCTTCGACTTCGTTCTCCCGAAGACGGGCGAGAACGAGCCCGACGCGCCCCGGGAGGAAACGATCGAGGTGCTCGACCGCAGGCGGGAGGTCGAGGCGATGGTCAAGTGCGCCGAAACGGAGAAAAACGATCCCGGCGTTTCGGGTCCCGCCACGAGCGAAGCGGCCGTGAGCGTGATCGAGCGCATGACGACGGTAGACCGCGACAGACGCGGTTCGATTCCCGTCACGGTGCAGTCCCTCGGGCTCGCCGAAGCGCTTCACTTCTATGAGTCGGGCGACATCGGACGCAAGGAAGACGTGCGCAAAAACTTCCTTTCCTCGAAGACGGGCGTTCAGGGCTTGACCCTGGTTTCCCCTTACGACCTTCGTAGAGGAGATGCGGGGGAAGGTCTTGGTGAGCCGAAGGAGAATTCGGCCGAACCGAAGGATGAAGATGCCGGAAGGAAGAAATCTTTGCGCGAAGAGGCTTTGAGCGGCGCAATTCCGGCAGGATCGTGCAAAAAGAAGTAAAAAGTTTGCCTCAATCTAAACAATCCTTTCCTCAGAATGGAAAAGCTCGGGGAAAAATCACTCCTCAGGATTATCGCCGGGAGGGAAAGGCTATTGGACTTAAGTGGACAATAGCCTTTCCTTTCTAAGGAAGATGCGAAAAGACGGCAAGTTCAACTCCCAAGCGGAAGTCGTAGAGATCTAGGTGTATTCCCGTCCCCTTGATGCGGGAGCAGGAGAATCTCGTAATGTTGCGCGAAAACGATGTTTCGTTTTTCGTAACAAGATTAAGGGTAAACGTGCAGGCAAGAGACTTTTTAGACAAGGAACGGGCGCATTTTTAAGCGTTAACGCCTAGAAACCTGACGAGAGCTTGTCGGGCCTCCTTCTTTCGGGTGAGGAGGAGGGAGGAAGAGACCTGAAAAAGGAGCAAGGGAAAAGTAGGATGAAATCCGCCTGAAAAGCACGGGAACCAAGGGATATTCTAGGGTTTTCGTTTATCGTCCTGGGTAGATTGCGGGTAATGAAGTACGTACAAAAACGTAATGCCGCGGGAGGAGTATTGATAAAAAGCAAAATCAATGATGGGCTGGAGAGGCAAATTTGCTTAACCCTAAGTTAAGGAGTAGATTTCTCGGCGTATCGGGCGCATGCTCTATACGAAGACCTCACCCGTCCGACTCGGTGTACCCCCACCGAAGAGGATGATTTTTAACCCTGTTATAAGAGACTTAACGGAGCTAAATATGACCAAGCAATCCAAGCTTCTGTCTCTGGCCGCCAGTCTGAGCGCCGCTCTCGTCGCCACTTCGGTTTCCGCCGCGGAAGCCCCGAAGGTTGACCTGCCGCGCGATCTCGACGGCTATGTGGCTCAAGATAAGGCCTTCTGGGACTACCTCAAGGCCAATCACCCGTACTTCAAGTACCTCAAGGAAAACCGCGTCGTGGGCAAGTTCACGATGTCGGACCGTAACGAGGAATGGGTGGAATTCGGCAACGGCGACCAGTATCACAAGGATACGGGCCGCAAGGCTGCCGTGACCTACCGCCTCCCGTACGAATCCTTCCTTGACCTCCCGAACAAGTTCGTGGGTCCGAAGAAGTGCGGTGAATGCCACCCCTCGCAGTATGAAAAGTGGGAACGTTCGCGTCACAACAAGATCGTCCGCTTCCCGGAAGAACTGACCGAACCGCAGGTTGCGGGCGACATGAAGAAGCCCCTCTATGGTTCCAAGGCTTCCGTGCTGCCGGAAGGTATTGAAGCCGATGACGTTTACGTCATCATGGGTACGCCGCGTACGAAGTACGGTTTCGTGGACAAGTGGCTTGTCCGCGGTACCTACCACGTCGAAGAAGGTAACCTCGGCAAGGGCACGGGCAAGATGGTTGCCGGCGGCAACCAGTTCTCGCGCAACTGGGCTCAGCACCTGACGCCTGAAGTTGTCAAGAAGATCAACGCCTGGGATCCGACCTTCCCGACCAAGCTCGAAGACTTCGGCGCTCAGACGTCCAACGTCTGGGGCTTCAACTCCTACGGCGCTTCCAACCGCACGCAGGCCATGTTCCAGCCGGGTTCTTCCTACTGCGAAATCTGCCACACCTGGAAGTTTGACTTCAAGAGCCAGGACGAACTCTTTGCCGCTTTGGGTGACTCGAAGAAGCTTCGCAGCCACACCATCGCCAAGGGCGTCTCCTGCGAAGAATGCCACGGCGCGGGTGCTCACCTCTACGGTGCTCGCGGCGCCGGCATGCCGTCCAACTGCGAACGTTGCCACCAGCGCTTCGTTTACAACCAGGACGATGCCAAGGCCAACTTCAAGACCCCGTTCAACAGCTACTTCAAGAGCTTCTGCCCGGCTTGCGGTACCGAAGGTTCGCAGTCGCACTACACGAAGCACTATCAGAAGGGTATGCGTTGCACGACCTGCCACGATCCTCACGAAGTGACGAGCAACGACTGGGCTTCCCAGTACACGGTTCCGAACCTCAAGAAGAAGTGCCAGGACTGCCACACCACGGCTGCTGAATTCTTCGCCCAGGGCGGTACGCACAGCCGCAACGACTGCGCCTCCTGCCATATGCCGAAGATGGGTTCGTGCGAAAACTTCGCTTCGATCCAGCGTCCTGACATGGCCGGCTTCGACAACGTCCGCGCTTCGCACATCTGGCGTATTTTGGTCGACCCCGAAAAGAAGTCGATCAACCCGCCCGACGGCGCCAAGGATCGTAAGCTGACGAGCCCGAAGGGCTGGAAGCTCACGAAGGACGACGGTCGTCCCTACATCGACCTGATGTGGACCTGCGGCCGCACGGCTTACCAAGACAAGCACCAGGTTGAAGCTCTGGGCTGCCACAGCCCGATCCAGTCGAAGTTCCCTGAAGCTCTCCGCTTCAAGGATCAGAAGACCATCTACAACAAGGTTGTCGCCTGGCAGACCCCCGTTAAGGAAGGCTATGCCAAGATCACGGCCGACCTCGTCACGATCACCGACATGCTGAAGGTTGCGAAGCTTTCGAACTCGGATCGCGCTCAGGTCCAGCTCCTCGCTGAAAACGCCCGCCGCGTTGCCGCCAAGGTCAAGGACGACGGTTCGTGGGGTGTCCACGCTCCGCAGTATGCCAAGCAGCTCGTTGACGAAGGCGTCGTCTTCGCGAATGAAGCTCTTGCCATCCTGAACAAGGGCGCCAAGACCGCTACGAAGTAATCCTGACGTAGGGATCAGCTTCACCTCAGGCAACTGAGGATAGGCTAGAAGAGGCCCGGAGTTCGCTCCGGGCCTCTTTCTATTGGGATACGGCGGTCGTCTCGGATGAATGCGCGGCGGATTCGGCCTTTTCCTCCCCGGCACAGATGAATTGTTTCTGCGGCGCATGTCGGAAATAAACTTCAACGTGCACCGGAGAAAATTTTGGTTTTCGAACTCGAGTGAATACGTTTTTTTCTGAATGCGCCCGGAAAAAGCCGGCAAAACAAACGTATTTAGGTCGTCGGTCCGCATCCCGCATTGACATTTCTCACGGTACCGATGCCCGGATTCGGTATTGCGACAAGAAAATAGGTCGAACGCCGATTCACGACGTCCGACCTCTTTCCGGAATGATCCGCCGAATAAACGGGAGCGCCCTGCGGTACCCTCCGCCTCAGCGCTTCGGCAGAGCCTTTGCGGCGCCTTCGCGGTAGCTCTTTTCGTCGACTGGATCAAGCCACTTCACGGCCGCCTTCGGGTCGCTCTCCGAAATCGCCAGATGCGTCATCGCAGCGTCGGGCGAAGCGCCGTGCCAGTGCATGACGCCCGGCGGACAGTTGACGACGTCGCCCGCCTTTACCGCCGTCACCGGTCCGAGCGTTCCGTCGGCGTTTCGCGCCTGCGTGAGCCCCACGCCGTCGACGATCAAAAGCGTCTGACCGAGCGGGTGCACGTGCCAGAAGGTGCGGGCCCCGGGAGAGAAGCGCACGTAGGCGCCGTAGTTTCGGGCGGGAGACGTCTGCCGGTAGACCGACTTCATGACGGCCTCGCCCGTAAAGGTTTTCGGGTTTGTCGGCACCCAGGTTTGGTCGGGGACGAGCTTTTGTTGCGCCTCGGACGAAGGCAGCACGGAAACGACGGTCTGGCCCGCGGGCGCAGAGACTGCCCCGGCCGCCGCGGCGCTTTGCGTCAGAAAGAGCGCGGCAAACGGAACGCAGAGGACTGCGGTCTTGTGAAGGGAGAGAAGCCCGGCGGAAAGTTTCTCAGTCATTGGTTTCTTCCATGGTTTGGCATTGCGGGAGACTCAAAGCGTGCGGCCGAAGAATTCCTTGAGTTTGCCGACCGCCGCGTCCACGTATTCCGGAACGAAATAGGTACGGATGTGCGTGGCGCCCGGAATCTTGAAGAGTTCCTTGTCCTTCGTGCCCGTGGCGGCGGCGAAGGCTTCCTCAGTCATGTAGAGGGAATCCGCCTTTTCACCGGCCATCATGAGAAGCGGCTGATCAATGAGTTCGATCTGGTCGCGCGCGTCCCAGGTCATCAGATCCATGAGGCTCGAGGTCGTGTAGGCAAAGGTGGAGTTGGCGTGACGGTGCGTACGGCCGTAGTAGAGCATGCCTTCGCGGTAGAGATCTGTCGGGATCTTGGCGATGGATTCGTCGGTGAGCGCGTCAAAGTCGACGTTGCCCGAAATCGAGACCTTTCCCGTCGTCACTTCGGCGGCGCGGGCGTCGGAAGCTTCCTTCATGCGCTTGGCGATCGTGTCGAGACCGGTGTTGATGTAGCCGTTGCGGCGCACTTCGCCCGAGTTGAACATCGAGAGCGTGGCGACGGCCTTGATGCGTTTGTCGGACTTCGCGGCGTTGAGCGTGTAGCCGCCGCCCCCGCAGATTCCGAGGGCGCCGAGGCGCTCGGCGTTCACGCCGGGATAGGTCGAGATGAAGTCGGCCATCCCGTGGATGTCTTCCGTGCGGAACTGCGGCCTGTCGGTGTGGCGCGGTTCGCCTTCGCTCGCGCCCTGATAGGCTGCGTCGGCGGCGATCGTCACGTAGCCGAGTTCGGCGAGGCGCTGCGCATAGAGACCCGCAACCTGTTCCTTGACGCCGCCGTTCGGATGCGCGACGACCACGGCCGGAAACGCCTTCTTGCCGTCGTAGTCGGCCGGCGTGTAGACGTTCGCGGCGATCTTGAGGCCGTTGAGCTTGTAGGTCACGGGGTGAATGTTGACGTGGCCGGGAAGATTTTCGGTGATGGCGCCGCGGTAGACGAGTCCGAAGGGATTCGGAGCGGGCGACAGATCAGCGGCGCCGGCCGCGCAGGCGACGCCCATGCAGGCGGCCGCGGCCGCGGCGGCGATGGTTTTCTTCGACATGGTGTGTGTTCCTTGAAAAAAAAATGGTTTGAGATTCGGGCCGCTTCGCTTGGAAGCGGTCTATGACGAACGGGTTATTTGCCGCGGGCCTTGAGAACCGCGTTCACGCTGTCGAGGGCGAGCTTGCCCTGCTTTTCACCGACCTTCTTGGCGACGACGTCGGCGAACTCCTTGAGTTCGTCGGGCTGCAGGCCGACGTTGAGGCATACGTTCAGGTGCGAGCGAAGCTGCACGGGCGCGGGAAGCGCCGCGAGGGCGGAGACCGTCGCAAGTTCGCGTTCGCGCCAGGTGAGGATGTCGTTGGCGAAGATGTCGCCGAACAGGTGTTCCTTGAGGTAGGTGTCGATGTTGGGCGAGAAGTCGTACACTGGGCCCGCCGCGGGACGGCCGATGAGCGTCGTCTGCGTCTTCGTGCCGAGTTCGCGAATAGAGGTGTTCGCAGGCAGGGGCTTGGCTTCTCGGCCCGTCGCGTCTTCGATGCCGTCGGCCTTGTGTTCCTTCAGAAGGTTGACGAAGACGCCGAGCCCCGTAAGGCTTCTCGGAAAGCCCGTGTAGGCGTACATCTGTTCGAGGACGCTGCGGATTTCCGTGACGGTGAGGCCGTTTTGGAGTCCGGTTTCGAGGGCGCCCTTGAGCGCGGCTTCATTTCCGTTCGCGGTGAAGGCCGCGATCGGAACGATGCTTTCTTCGCGGACGGTGAGCGCCGCTTCGGCGGGAAGGGAGGTTGCGGCAACCGCAGCCGCTCCGAGGGCGGCGCACAGGATTTTGGCGGATTGGGTCATAAAGCTTCTCCTAAGATGCCGGGAAAAGGATGGATTGCGAGGATTGCGAAGCTCGGCCGGAAAGGGCGGAGGATTGCGGTCCGTCCCTTCCGCCGATTCCTCATTCGGCATGTTCAGAATAAAAAACGCGGGAACGCTCCTTTTGGGGGTTCCTGCGCGCTTTTTGCCAATCTCTTCCAGAGGGCTCCCGCAATAAAAAAAGCCGTTTTTCTGGAAACGGCTTTGTCTCGGATGAAAAGCTATGTTTTTCGGCGGTTAGACCGTGTCGGGAGATTTTTTCGCATGCGGTTTGTGTTCGATCGGCTCGCCGCTCGCGGGACGGTCGGACGTCACGATGAAGGCGCCCAAAAGAACGAAAAGGAGCGCGAGCGGCTTGTCCCAAGTGAAGACGTCCATGCCGACGAGGATGGCCGTGGCCGAGGCGACGATCGGCTGAAGGTTCATGTAGATCGAGACGACCGTCGCGCACACGCTTCGCATGCCGAGCGGAATGAGCGTGTAGGCGGCGATGGTGCAAAAGACGATGATGAAGCCGATTTCGAGAAGACCGACGTGCGGGTCGGGAGCCGACAGAATCAATTCCCGACCGTACTGGCCGGTGAAGAGCCAGACGGGGCAGACCATGAGAGAGCTCAGACTGAAGATCCACTTCATCTGAGTGGCCGGGCGGTACTTCCTGCTGATGTCGCCGCAGATGACGACGTAGGCGGCAAAGGAGGACACGGAGAGCACGGCGAGCAAAATGCCGAGCAGATTGTCGCTTCCCTGCGAATCCGTTTCGAAGATGGCTCGTGCGGCCAGAATGCAGGCGCCCAGAATGCCGAGCAGGATTCCAGCCGATTTTTTCCCGGTGATCTTTTCGCCGAAGAAGATCGCCTGCAGAAAGAGGACGATCATGGGCGAAAGGGCCAAAATCAACGAGAAATAGACGGGCGTCGTGTACTGCAGACTCAGGGACGTCAAGTACTGCGAAAAGACGAAGCCGAGAAATCCGCCGAAAAGGATCATGACGAAGTCCTTGCGCTCGATTCTCTCCCGCTTCGCGAAGCACTGTGCGATCCAGAAAAAGAGGGCGGCGCCGAGCGCGCGGATGCCGATGTAGCCGAGCGGGCTCAGGTAGCGGAGAAGGAGGTCGCGCGTGATCGGGATGTTGATGCCGAGAATGATCTGCGTGAAGATGATCATGAGGTGACCGGCAATCTTGTTTCGCTTCATCATTTTTCTTGTGTTCTGTTGGAAAAGAGTTTCGGTCCGAAGGGGGGCCAGGCACTTTGCATCGTCCGCGCACGGGCCGCAGGGGGATGAGCGGGAGAACGCGCGCCGAAGCGCGTAGGTCGCCGTTGCAAGCCTGTGCGGGCGCATGAGGCGGGGTGAGGGAGGTTTGCGGCGAGGGCTTTGGGAGTGCGCGCAAACGGGACTCTCTCGGAACCGTTTCAGAATCGAGTATGGGGACGTCGTGCGGTCGATTCTTCCGCAAACCTGCCGAGCTTTTGCCAGTTTCGGCCCTCGGCTACAATGTTCGGAAACATTCCTTTTCAGCAGACCCGCTCATGACTTTTGTTCTGACGCCCCCGAACGATGATTCCGGTTTCGTCCGTACCGACGGTTCGGGCGCGGCGGCCTCGCTGCGCGTCGCGGCGTTCGATCTTGAAATCAATCCCGAGACGGGGGAATGCCTCGACATGGGCGCTGTCGACACCGAGGAAGGTTGTTACCACGGGTGCGTTGCGGCGCGCTTCAGGGCGTTTCTCCGGGGCGCCGACGTCGTGGGCGGCCACAACGTCGTCGACTGCGACATGCGGGTCTGCGCGCGTTTGTTCGACGGGTTGAGTGCGCCGGTTTTCGACACGCTGCGCTTGGAAACGCTGCTTCGGCCGCTCGCGCGCCGTCATGCGCTCGAAAAGGAAGAGGGGCCTCTTCCGGGCGTGCGAAGCAATCCGCTCTCCGACGCGGAGGCGTCGCTCAAGCTTCTGATCGACCTCATTGACGACTGGCGGGCCCTTCCTGAAGACGTACGGCGCATTCTCACGGAACTTCTGGCGGACGAGCCCGGATTCTCGGGCTTTTTCGCCGTGCTCGGGCTCGGCGCCGAAGGCGTTGTGGATCTGGCCGGAGAGATTCGCCGGGTCTTCTCGGGAAAACTCTGCGCGTCGGCTCCGATCGAGGCGTTTCTCGATGGAAACCGCGCGGCCTTCGGGTGCGTTCTCGGCTTCATCGCCGTGTCGGAAGCGAATCACGCCGCGTTTCCCGCGACGCCCCTCTGGCTGTCGCATCGCTTTCCCGAGACGGACCGCATGGTCGAGGCGCTGCGCGGCACGTTCTGCCGAAATCCCGAGTGCGAATACTGTCGGCGGCGTGCGGACCTCACGACGGCGCTCAAGGAATTTTTCGGCTATTCGTCTTTTCGCGTTTACGAGGGCGACCGGGAGTCGCTCCAGGAGGCCGCGGCCGCCGCGGCCGTGGCGGGAGAGTCGCTTCTCGCGATCTTTCCGACGGGGGGCGGTAAATCGCTCACCTTTCAGTTGCCCGCTCTCATGGCGGCCCGCGCGACGGCGGGCCTCACGGTGGTTCTCTCGCCCCTGCAGTCCCTCATGAAAGACCAGGTCGACAACCTGGAGAAAAAGGAGATCTTCGCCGCCGTCACGATCAACGGTCTCGTCAATCTGCTCGAAAGAAAGGAGGCTTTCGAAGAAATCGAAAGCGGCCGCGCCTCGCTTCTCTACATTTCGCCCGAAGCGCTTCGGTCTGCGTCGATCGTGAGGGCGCTCGAAAAGCGCCGCGTCGAGCGCTTCGTGATCGACGAAGCCCACTGCTTTTCTGCCTGGGGCCACGACTTTCGCGTGGACTACCTCTACATCGGGGAGTTTTTGAGAGAATTTCAGGAGCGCCTCGGGCGCAGGATCCCCGTCTCGTGCTTTACGGCGACCGCCAAGGCGAAGGTCGTGCAGGACATCTGCGACTACTTCGAGCGTACGGTGGGCGTGCATCTCAAGGTCTTTCGAACGTCGGCGGTGCGCAAAAACCTCGAGTACCAGATCAAGCACTTCGACGACAACGATGGGAAGTACGCCTACATGCGAAGCCTCATCGAGAGCCGCGCCTGTCCGACGATCGTCTACACGGACCGGGTCAGAACGACCGAAGAGCTCGCCGAGAAGCTCACGAAGGACGGCTTTCCCGCGCTCCCATACAACGGGAAGATGGATCCGGAAGTCAAGATCCGCAACCAGAACGCCTTTCTCAATGACGAAGTGAAAATCATGGTCGCAACCACCGCCTTCGGGATGGGGGTCGACAAGGAGGACGTGCAGCTCGTCATTCACCACGACATTTCCTCGTCTTTGGAAAACTACGTGCAGGAGTCGGGGCGTGCCGGGCGAAAGGCTGAACTCCGCGCGGAGTGCTACATCCTCTTCAACGAAGAGGACATCAACCGGCACTTTTCGCTCCTTTCCGCCACGAAACTCACGCTCTCGGACGTGCAGCAGGTCTGGAACGCAGTGAAGCGCCTCTCTGCGGGACGGCGCGAATTCGCCGTGACGGACCTCGAAATCGCGCGCGAGGCGGGGTGGGACTGCGACGCCGAGCAGATCAAGACCAAGATCACCGCCGCAATCGGCGCGCTCGAGAAAGCGGGCTTCGTGAAGCGCGGAAGCAACACCGGCCGCGTTTACGCGACGGGCCTGCGCGGGAAGAGCTTCCTCGACGGACAACAGCGGATCGAAGCGGACTGGGCGCGCGGGGAGGCGAGCGTATTCCGGTGTGAAGGGGAAAGAGTCGAGGCGGAACGGGTGCTTCAGTCGCTCGTTTCCCGCAGCCTCACGGGGGCTGCGGTCGGGGCCGTCAAGGCGGACGACAAAAAGTCCGTCGAGGCGCGCGTCGACTACATCGCGGACCGTCTGGGGCTCGAAACCCGCGCCGTGGTGCGTGCGGTCACGAACCTGAGAACGCTCGGGATCCTCACGGACGAGCGCGACATGCGCGCCTCCCTTTCCGGGACGCCCGAGACGCTGGAGCGGCGTCTGTCGCGCCTGGCGGATCTCGAGCGAAGAATCCTCGCCTTCGTTGAGGAATCGCGTCATCCCGAATGGGGGAACGGCGACGTCGTGAGCCTCGTCGAAATGAACGCCGCGCTCGAAGACGCCGTCGGGAAGGCCGTGGGACTCCCCGTGATCGAGCGCCTCCTGCGGAGCCTTCGTCAGGCGGCTTTGGTCGAGATCGAACGGACGGGCTCGAAAAAGCATTGGCGAATCCGCCTCAAAACGACGCGTGAGAAGGCTTTGGAGAGAATCGAGAAGCTCGCCGCGGTCGGCGGGCGCGCGATCGGGACGCTCGGCGGTCTCGAAAGGAATCGGGCGGCGCACGCCGAGGAAAGGACGGTCAAAGGCGACGACGCAAGGCGCACGGTGTCCTTTTCCTTTGCGGAACTTCTGCGGGATGTGAACGATTCTTCGGGGCTCTTTCAAGAAAAGACCACTTCGGACGAACTCGAAAAGTCGCTGCTCTTTTTGCACCGCAACGGCCTCCTCTGCGTGGACGGAGGCTTCTTCGTCGCCTACCTCCCGATGCGGATCGAAAGGCTCGAGGCCGACAACCGCAAAAAGTACCAGCAAAAGCACTACGACTTTCTCGACGACTACTACAAGGAGCGCATTCAGCAGATCCACATCGTGGGCGAGTACGCAAACCTCATGGTGCGCGACCGGGAGGCGGCGCAACGCTACGTGCGCGACTATTTTGAACTTCCCTACGAAACCTTTCTCAAGACCTACTTCAAGGGCGGACGCGAAGAGGAGCTCAAGCGGAGCATGACGCCCGCGCTCTACGAGAAGCTCATCGGCACGCTCTCGGAAGCGCAAAAGGAGATCCTTTTCTCGGAGGCGCCGTACATCGTCGTGGCGGCGGGACCGGGAAGCGGCAAGACGCGGGTGCTCGTGCACAAGCTCGCCCACCTGATGCTCGCCGAAAACGTTCGGCCCGAACAACTGGTGATGCTGACTTTCTCTCGTGCGGCCGCCCAGGAATTCAAGACGCGTCTGATCGCCCTCTACGGGAAAGGCGCCCGCTTCGTCACGGTGAAGACCTTCCACTCGTTCGCCTTCGGGCTCCTCGGACGCCCGGGCTCGATCGAAGAGGCGACGGACGCGGTGGCCCTCGCGGTCAAGGCGATCCGCGAGGGACGCGCGGACCCTTCGAACCTTGCCGCGACGGCGCTCGTTCTCGACGAAGCGCAGGACATGGACGCGGACGAATTCGAACTCGTCAAGGCCCTGATCGAGCGCAATCCCGAGATGCGGGTGTTGGCGGTCGGAGACGACGACCAGAACATCTACGGATTCCGCGGTTCGGATTCCAAATATTTCGCATCGCTCAAGAGCGGCTCCGACTACGACGCCGAGTGGCACGAGCTCGTCGACAACTGGCGAAGCCTACCCGCGATCGTGCGTACGGCAAACCGCTACGCGCGCTACCTCAAGGGGCGTCTGAAGACGCATGAAAATCGTTCCGTGCGCGAAGGCGCGGGCGAGGTGCGGATTGTTCACTATGTGTCGGAAAACCTCGAGACGGCCGTCGTCGAAGCCGTTCTCGCGGAAAAACGAAGGGGTACGACGGCGGTGCTTGCCCACACGAACCGAGAGGTGGAGACGATCGCGTCGCTCCTCTGCGAGGCGGGCGTTCCCGTGGAACTCGTGCGAAGCGACAAGAGCTTCCGCGTGGGGAATCTTCTCGAAGTGCAGATTCTCACGAACGCGCTTCGCAAATCGAAAAAGCCTCTCTACGGGGCGAAAATCTGGGCGGAAGCACAGGAAGAACTGCGGCGCCGGTGCGCGGGAAGTCCCTGGGTCGAGCCCGTGATCGCCTTTGCCCGGCGTTTCAGAAAGACTGCGCCCGGCGACGTCTACGCGAGCGACTGGGAGGAGGCCGCGGCGGAGAGCCGGCTCGAGGATCTTTACCCCGAGGAAGTCCGGGCCGTGGTCGTCTCGACCTATCACGGCGCAAAGGGGAGGGAATTCAATCGGGTTCACTGTCTCGTTCGCCCCGATCGGTTGAAGCGCATGCCGGGCGGTCTCTCCCCGGCCGAAGCCCAAAAGCGTCTCGGCGACGTCCATCGTTCGCTCTACGTGGCGCTCACCCGCGCCAAGGACGCGCTCACGGTGCATACGACCGGAGGCTTCCTGCGGCATTTTGAGGCCGAAGGGGTGAAGCGCCTCCGTGACGAAAAGAAATATCCCGAACCCAAGAGGACGCTCCTTCGCATGGGGCTGAGCGACGTGTGGCTCGACCACTTCAAGGACGTGAAGATTCGGATCCTTGCCGAGCTCACCGCGGGCGATGAACTTCGGGTCGTGCGGGGCGGCAGAACGAAATTCTTCGCGGGGGGATTCTGCTGCGCGAAAGCGTCGGCGAAGTTCGACCAAATGCTCTCCAAAAAACTGCAGGCGGGCTACGAGATCGAATCGGCTGCGGTGTGGGCGGTCGTGCGGCGAGACGTCCCCGACGAAGACCGAAGCGACGCGGTGGTCCTGCCCGTTCTCACGCTTCGCCGAATCGAGTCGGGATCGGAACGCTGATTCCGGAATTTTCCGAATCGCGAAAGAGAAAAACGCTGTTGGATGCTGAGTCGACTATTGGCCCATGATGGTTGATTGAATAAATGCATCTTACCGTTTCATTATCGATCGGATCGCTCGGAATTGATCGTTGTTCTCTTTTGGAATAGCGAAGCCGTCGAGTGAGAAAAAAGATGAAAGGTTTTATTGAGAAGACTTCCTCGGTCCGGAGAAGAGAGAAAGTCGTGATCCCCGACGGAGGCGGGATGCGTCCGATTCTCCTTGAAATGTGAAGAAAACGGGATCTGTAACCGAACGGGAACCAAACGGTCGGGTACGGAAAAGAAAGAGGAACGGTCGGAAGAAAAAAAGAAGGACTATCGTTCGAGAAGTTTTTATACATAAGGGATGAGCTGTACGGGTTAATACCAGATAAAAAGATGTAAACGAAACATTTCTTTTCATAGAACTAACTCCATAGAATGAGGCTTCTTTCGGTCGATTGACCGATGTCAAAACCCTTAGGAGACCCATTCATGTACGAACATGAGAAGACCGGATCGCCGTGTCTGAGTCGACGCACTTTCCTCGGTGCGGCGGCCGCGGCGGGCGCCGCCGCGACGATGGCCCCGTGGACCGGCGTCGAAGCCGAAATCGCCCGTCTGAAGGACGAAGGCTGGACGCCCCATCCCGTCGCCTGCAACATGTGCGGCGGCTACTGCGGGATGCTCGCCATGCACAAGAACGGCACGGAACCGTCTTTTGACACCGTCCGCATCTACCCGAATCCCTCGCATCCCCAGCGCGGCTACTGCGCGCGCGGCTCGAGCGCGATGTACGTCTGGAACTCCCCGATCCGCCTGAAGAAGCCCATGAAGCGCACGGGCGGGCGCGGCGAAGGAAAGTTCGTGGAAGTTTCCTGGGACGAGGCGCTCGACGACATCGCCAAGCGCGTGAAGGAAATCGTCGAGAAGCACGGCGAACACGCCGTCGCGATGACCTCGCACAACTTCAGCGCCCTGCAGAACTGGTTCGGCTTTGCGCTCGGCACTCCGAACATCATTTCGCATTCCTCGACCTGCAACAGCGCCTCCGTCATGGGCCGCCGCCTCGTGCTCGGCAAGGGCTTCGACGGCGCGGGCAAGGTCGAACCCGACTACGCCAACTGCCGCTATCTTCTCCTGATCGGCCGCACCCTCAACTGCGCCATGGGCGTGCAGGCGACCTTCGCCGAAGCCCGCAAGAAGGGCTGCCGCGTCGTCTTCGTCGATCCGCGCATGCCGGAAACGGCCTTCGGCGACGCCGAATGGCTCCCGATCCGTCCGGGCACCGATTCGGCCTTCGTGCAGGGGCTCTTGAACGTCGCCGTGCGCGAAAACCTCGTCGACCTCGACTTCCTTGCGCGTCACACGAACGCTCCCTATCTCATCAAGGCCGACGGCAAGCCCTTGACCGAAGCCGACATGGTCGAGGGCGGCGCAAAGAACCGCTACGCGGCCTTTGACGGGAAGACCTCCGCAATCGTCTGGCGCGGCGTCGAAATGAAGGACGGCAAGGCCGCGGGCTTTGCGGAAGATCCTTCGTCCGAACTCGTTCTCGACTGGACGGGCGACGTGACGACGCTCTCGGGCGCCGTCGTGCGTCTTACGACCGCCTGGAACCTCTTCATGGCGGAAGTGAACCGCTACACGCCCGAAGAAGCCGCCAAGATCACCGGGATCAAGGCCGACGACATCGTGCGCGTCGCGCGCGACTTCTTCACGCTCGGCGGCGTCTGCGACGACGGTTGGTATTCGTCGCGCTGCGGCAACGACTGCGAAGCCTACGCGCTCATTACGCTTTTGAACGCCTTTGCCGGCAACTTCGACAAGAAGGGCGGCTTCGTCGTCACGGCCGGGGGCGGCTTCAAGGGGCCGGGCGTCTCGATGGGCAAGGGCCCGCAGGGCCAGAAGTGGACGCTCCCCGACACGAAGCGTCTCGACCGCGTCTTCTATCCGGAAGGCTCGGGCACGTTCTCGGCGATCTTCGACGCCGTGCATACCGGGAAGCCCTATCCCGTGCGCGCCTTTTTCATCACGGGGTCGACGATGTTCCACCGCGAGGCGAACTCCGAGCGCCTCGCCGAAGCTCTCAAGGCGCTCGACCTCGTCGTCGTGCAGGACATCTTCCCGCACGAAGTGATCGACTACGCCGACTACGTGCTCCCGTCCACGTTCTTCCTCGAATGGGACGAATACGCGGGCGTCAAGTGGGCTCTCAACGGCAACGTTCAGCGCAACTGCGCAGGCCTGCAGCCGCCGAAGGGAAACGAGTCCCGCCACGAAATCTGGCAGTTCTGCGAAATCCTTCGACGCGCCTTCCCGGACCGCGCCGCCGAACGTCTCGGCTACGACCATGAAATGTCGTACGACGAATTCCTCGCCTGGCAGAAGGGCATGATGGAAGCCGCCTGGAAGAAGTTCATCGACGCAAAGAACGCCGCGAAGCCCGGCGACGGCGACCGCATCGCCCGCGAAGTGGCCGAACGGGGCTGGTCGCAGACCGCCGAGAAGAAGTACGGACAGTATCCCTTCAAGAAGCCTTTCGGCACGGCGACGGGCAAGATCGAAATCATGAGCTTCCTCATTGCCGAGAAGTATCCGGACGGAGGCCTTCCCGCCGTTCCGACCTATCAGCCCGTCGAAGCCTTCCGGATTCCGAAGGCCCGCTCCGACGAGTTCTACCTGGTTTCCGGCAAGGATTCGAGCGCTTCCTCCGGAGTTACGCTCTTTACGCAGCCCTCGAAATTCCTGGGCGACCGCTCCGTCTGGATGAATCCCGTCGACGCCGAACGTCTCGGTCTCGAAATGGGCGACGAAATCGAACTCGAAGGTCTCGACAACGGCGTCAAGGGCCGCGCCAAGTTGAAGGTCACGAACCGCGTCATGGCGGGTTCGCTCTTTGCCTACGGCTTCCAGGGCGGCGTTCGCACGAAGAACCTTCCGAAGAACTACGAGTGGGTCCGCGAAGGCGTCAACTCCCACTGGTTCGCCACCGGCTGGCGCCAGCCCGTCTGCGGCAACCTCGCCAACAATTCGTCCGTGCGCGTGAAGCCCGTGAAGTAAGGAGAGAACATGTCTCAATCGAAAAAACAGCTTGCGCACCTCTTCGACGCGACGCAGTGCATCGGATGCTCGGCCTGCATCGTCGCCTGCGCGCAGACGAACTATCCGGAAATGGTCGAGCGTGAAAACGAAGGCTGGAGCTGGCTTGCCGCCAACATCCGCAAGGTGACGCTCGAGCGCGCGAAGCGCCCCGTGCAGATCCTCGTGCAGTGCCAGCAGTGCGAAAACGCGCCCTGCATCGACACCTGCCCCTTCGGAGCGAACTACCGCGATCCGGAAACGGGCCAGGTCAAGACCGACGCGAGCCGCTGCGTGGGGTGCAACTACTGCATTGCGTCGTGCCCCTACGACGTTCGCTGGTCGCATCCGGATTCGGGCCTGCCGATGAAGTGCATGGGCGAAGGGTGCGAAAGGCTCATCGCCCAGGGGCGTGATCCCGCCTGCGTTTCGGTCTGTCCGGTTCAGGCACGCATGTTCGGGGACGTCAAGGATCCGCAGTCGGCCATTTCCGAGCGTCTTCGCACGTCGAAGACCGAAACCCTCCTTCCCCATAAGGGAACGAAACCCAATTTCTTCGTGGTGGTGCAGAAATGATCTACGAAAACATCGAACTGACCCGTCAGGTCGCGACCGCCCACTGGGGGTGGACGATCGCCTTCTTCCTCTGGTTCGTGGGTCTGGGCGGCATGACGCTCGTTCTCAACGCCTTTGCGAAGAGCCGTCATCTCTTCTTCGCCGCGACCGCCGCGATCGTGGTGGGGACGCTTCTCGTGGTTTCTCACCTGGCGCGCCTTCTGAACCTGCCGTTCGCCGCGATCAATGCGCTTCTCGAGTGGAAGTTCAACTTCGGCAGCTGGATGTTCATCGGCATCTGCATTCTCGCCGTCACCTGCGTCGTGACGGTTGTGCAGGCCTGGTTCTGGTGGAAGGGGAGCCGCGCCGCGGATTCGAAGGGAATGCTCTTCATCGACGCCGTCCTCGGCTTTGCCTCGACCGCGTACTCGGGCTTCCTGCTTACGCAGGCCGTGGGCGTGCCGCTCTGGACGACCGCCGTCCTTCCGGTTCTCTGGGTGTTCTCGGGCCTCTCGAGCGCCGTGGGTTTGATGGAAGTCGAGCGTCTCTGTCCCAAGTCCGACACCCGGGACATCACTTGGCTCGGTCATGTCGCCCATACGGCGCACTGGGGTGAAGCCTTCGTGCTCTTTGCCTTCGTTTCCGTCGCCTTCTCGGGCACGCCCGCTTCCGTGGCCGGCGCCTCGTCCCTCGTTTCGGGCGACAACGCCGCGCTCTTCTGGAGCGGTGCGGTGGGCATCGGCATCATCGTTCCGATCCTCGTTTCGTGGTTCTGCCGCGGCTCGAAGCAGATGGGGGCGATCGCGGGCCTCTGCGCCATCCTCGGCGCTCTCGCTCTGCGCGCTTCCGTGCTCTTTGCGGGCGCCTTCGATCCGGTGATCTTCTAAGAGCTTTCTTCTGAAGGATTGAAATCCGGCAAACGGCCTTCCGACATGACGTCGGAGGGCCGTTTGACTATGGAAGAGTTCGATTTGAGATTGCGGGCGAGGGGAAAAGAGGCGGAGCGGATTGTGCAGGGATCGGAAACGACTTTGCCCCGCACGGGGCGGGGCAAAGCACGGCGGCGCCGTTCAGGGCCCCGCAGGATTCGGACTCTCGTTGAACTCTCTTCAGCCGAGGATGGTCTTCAGATCTTCTTCGGGCGTCGTGATGGGCTTTACGCCGAACTTCTCGACGAGAACGTTGAGGACGGCGGGCGACACGAACGCGGGAAGGCTCGGTCCGATGCGGATGTCGCGGATCCCGAGGTAAAGGAGCGTCAAGAGAATCGCCACGGCCTTTTGTTCGTACCACGAGAGGATGAGCGAGAGCGGCAGATCGTTCACCGAGCACTGAAAGACTTCGGCCAGGGCGGACGCAACCTTGATCGCCGAGTAGGCGTCGTTGCACTGGCCCATGTCGAGAAGGCGCGGAATACCGCCGATGTCGCCGATGTCGAGGTCGTTGAAGCGGAACTTGCCGCAGGCGAGCGTGAGAACGAGCGTGTCCTTCGGGGTCGCCTTCACGAAGTCGGCGTAGTAGCTGCGGCCCGACTTGGCGCCGTCGCAGCCGCCCACGAGGAAGATGTGGCGAAGAGCGCCCGTCTTCACGGCGTCGATCACCTTGTCGGCCACCGAAAGAACCGTTTTGTGGCCAAAGCCCGTGAGCATTTTGTCGCCGCCGTTGGCGCCCTTGAAGTGTCGTGCTTCCCGGAAGCCTCCGAGTTCGAGCGACTTTTCAATCAGGGGCGTGAAGTCCTTCTTGCCGTCGGCGTCGGTGCCGATGTGCGTCGTGCCGGGGTATTCGACGACGGACGTCGTGAAGACGCGGTCGGCATAGGAATCCTTCGGCGGCATGATGCAGTTCGTCGTAAAGAGGATCGGCGCGGGAAGGTTCTTCAATTCCTTTTGCTGATTCTGCCAGGCCGTACCGAAGTGACCCTTGAGATGCGGATACCTGCGTAGGGCCGGATAGGCGTGGCACGGGAGCATTTCGCCGTGCGTGTAAATGTTGATTCCCTTGTCCTTCGTGGCTTCGAGAAGGAGCGCAAGGTCGTGGAGGTCGTGCCCCGTAACGACGATGAAGGGACCGGGCTCGACCGCAAGCGTGACGCTCGCGGGTTCGGGGTCGCCGTAGGTTTGCGTGTTGGCCCGGTCGAGAAGCGCCATCGTTTCGAGGTTGATGCGGCCCGATTCCATGAGAAGGCCGAGCAGCGCGTCGGGATCGGTGACGGAGCGCACGGCGTCGAGCGCCCGGAAGTAGAAGGCGTCGATTTCGGACGACGAATACCCGAGAATGCGGGCGTGGTAGGCGTAGGCGGAAATCCCTTTCAGACCGAAGAGAAGGAGCGAGTGAAGGCTCTTGACGTCTTCCTGTTCGCCCCAGAGCGTCACCATGTCGTAGGGACGGGCGTTCGGCGCGAGCGCCTTCACTTCGGCCGTGAGTTCACGGATGCTGTCCGAGTCGAAGTTCACGTTCGTGAGCGTCGCAAAGAGCGCCTTTTCAAAGAGGGCGGCGTTCTCGGCGTTCCGCTCCACGACGGGCGCGGCGGCGATGAGGGCGGCGACGAGTTCGTCCTGGGCGCGGGCAAGAGCGGGATCTTTGCCGCAGGTGCCGATCTTGACGCAGCAGACGCCCTTCGTCGTCTGTTCGCACTGGTTGCAATGCATGGGCATGGGGAGGGTCTCCTCAGGGTTGTCGCGAACGCATGGAAAATGTGCGTTCCGCGGGGACGATTCGGTGACGGGGCGGGATCAGAGCTTGTCGATCGTGTGGCCCGTCATGTATTCGTAAAAGGTTCGGTTGATCGATTCGAGCATCGGGCGCATGGCGCAGCAGCAGGGCGCCCTGCGGGGGCCGTTGAAGAGGCAGTGCCTCGGCTTCCAGGGGCCGTCGATCGCTTCGTAGACCGTCATCAGGGTCGCCGTGCGGGCGGCGTCCGTCAGAAAGTACCCGCCCTTCGGGCCCTTGACGGATGCGACGACGCCTGCCTTGGCGAGCTTCTGCAGCACCTTCGAGAGGTGATTTTCCGAAACGTCGGACGCGGCCGCGATCGTCTTGAGGGACTGCGGTTCTCCGGCGTTTCGCGAAAGAAAGACCGTCGCATGGATGGCGATCGCCGCGGCTTCGGAAAGTTCAATCATGGTGCTTCGCAGGAAAGAATTCGACGTGGGGATATTATATAGGTATATCGGTACCGATATACTGATTCTGGAGGAATTTTGTAAAAAGGTGGTGAAAACGGGAGGACCGGCGACACCGCGTATCGTTGTGACATATTCTTTGCGACGCAACGGGCCGCCGTCAGAATCCCGGTTTGCTGCAGAGAAAAAGGACGAATCGGTCATGAACCCGGATGCGCCGGAATGAAGGTCGGCGACGGGCTTGGGGAGGTTTTCCGAATGGGGGCGACAAGAACGGAGCGACGACGCACGGGGCGTTCGGAGAGGATGCTCGGGGTGAGGGCGGCGAGAAAGGACCTTTCGTTCGAGCCCGCTAAGGAAGACTTTGCGGGCGATCCGAAACTCAGGGAAGGCATCGAAACGGAATGACGGAGCGCCGCCCTTAAGGAGAAGCGAGACCGCCGGGAATGAAAAAAAAAGGGGATGCCGCCCCGCGCGGGCGGCATCCCCTCATAGGGAGAACACGGTGAGAATCACTTCTTTCCGAGCGACTCGGCGATGGCGTCCGCCGCCACGCGGCCCGAAGTGAGGGCCCAGCCGACGTTGGCGCCCGCGGGCGAGTCGTCGCCCATCACGCCGCCCACGAGCTCGCCCGCGGCGTAGAGATTGGGGATGACCTTGCCGTCTTCGCGGATGATGTTGAGGTGATCGTCCGTGCAGACGCCGCCCATGGTCGTCGCGAAGCGGGGCTTCTGTTCGACGACGTAATAGGGGCCCTCGGCCGAGATTTCGGCCTTCATGTACTGGACGGGACGGCCGAAGTCGGCGTCCTTCTTGGCCTTGACGAAGCCGTTGTACCTGGCCACCGTCTCCTTGAGATTGTCGGCGTTGATGCCGGCGAGCTTCGCGGCGGCTTCGAGGGTGTCGGCCTTCACGAAGATCGGAGCGCTCTTGCCGTTGAGGGCGAGATACTTGTCGATGTCTTCGTGGGAGACGCCCGTTTCGGGAGCGCGCTTGTAGAAGCCCTCCCAGGACTTCTGATCCATGAAGACGAAGGCCATTCCGTTCTTCTGCTCGAGCATCGGCTCGAGGATGTGGCGGTTCGAGGCCTTTTCGTTCACGAAGCGCCGGCCGTCGGCGTTGACGAGAATGCCCGCCTGGTCAAAGGCGCCGACGTTCGCGTAGATCGTCGACTTGGCTTTCCCAGGAGCAACTTCGATGCCGTTCGGATAGCGCTTCCCGTACTGAAGGAGCTGGGTCTTGGCGCCCAGGCCCTGCGCCATGCGCAGACCGTCGCCCGTCGACGAGACCGGACCGTAGTAGAGGACCTTCTGCATTGCAGGGGTGAGCATCGACTTGTTGTTGCCGTAGCCCCCCGTCGTGAGGAGCGTCTTCTTCGCGCGGATCGTGTAGGTGACGCCCGAATTCGAGTCGACCGCCTTCACGCCCACGACGGCGCCGTCTTCAACGATGAGTTCCTCGACCTTGGTGTTGTATAGAACCTTGGCGCCGTTCGAGCCGATCACCTGACGAAGATGTTCGGCCATCTTGCCCGCGCCGCCCTGGAATTCGACCGCGCGGCGGTGCGAGTATTCGGCGAGGAAGGGAAGGTTGTTCGGGACGATCTTGACGCCCACGTCGTCGTGGAGCCAGTCGATTGTGGCGCCCACGTTTTCGGCGTAGAGACGGAGCTTTTCGCGGTCGTTGAGGTTGTTGCCGTTGGCAAGGAAGTCCTTCATCATCGATTCGACGCTGTCGTCCTTGACGCCGAACGCCTTCTGCAGCTTCGAGCCCTGGGCCACGACCTGGCCGCCGGAAATCGAGGCGGCGCCGCCGATGAAGGGCATCTTTTCGACGAGCACGGCGTCGAGACCGTTCATGCGCGTGCGGATCGTAGCCGACATGCCGGCGCCGCCGCCCCCGACGATCACGACGTCGGTGGTGAGCGTTTCTTCACGGGCGGCCTTCTTAAGGGCGAGCGGAACGAGCGCAGCGGGGTCCACGCCCGCCTGCTTCACGCAGGCTTCGACGGCCGTGCGGATGGCGTTCGAAGTGATCGTGGCGCCCGCCACGGCGTCGACCCTGGGCGACTGCACTTCGACCATCTTGGCGGGAAGGGCGTCGACGGCGAGCGTGCCGATCCCCGGCGTCTCCTTCTGGCTCACGACGGCGATTTTCTCGATTTTGTCCTTCGAGAAGGTGACTTCGACGGCGACGGGACCGTGAATGCCGGCGGCCTCGGCCTTGTAGGTGCCGGGCGTAAAGGTTGGAGCCGCGTAGGCGGCCGAACTCAGAGCGAGCGCGACGGACGCGGCGAGAAGGGTCTTCTGCATGGTGGTTTTCCTCTTCGTGTAGGGCGCGGCACCGCAGTGCCGCAACACTTGCCATTGTGCAGAGAAATTTTTCCGTCGGCTACATCCCTTGGTATGTACCCGATGCGATTTTTCGCGTGCCGGTGCGCTATCCTTGAGACCTACGAAAACGACTTTTTCTTCTGGACGCATGGCTTCCCCTTCGCTTCGCACACTCCTGGCCGCTTGCTCGGGCGCGCTCGTCTTTCTTTCGGGCGTCGCGATCTGCAGCGACGAATTCTTCCGCTTCTGGGCCTATCCCCTGGGATTCGCGCTCCTCGGCCTCTGGTGCGCCAACGTGATTCATCCGATGACGGCGGACGCGGGGTCGTCTCAGCCGAGCGTCATGCTCGAGCGGCTTCTCTTCGTCGCGGCCTTTTTCGTGGCGATGGGGGGCGTGACGGTCTTCTGCTCGAAGAGCGATCCGAGTTTCGGCGTGTCGCTCTACCTTCTCTCGGTCGTTTTGGGACTCTCCGCCGCCATGCACGCGTGGATCGACCGCCGCTACGCGCGGCCCTTCCTGCAGTTGGTCGAACGAAGCCGGGGGCCGAGAAGCTGGGCTGCGGAGGCGCGCGAAATCGCCGAGGCGATCGATCACCCGGAACTGCGCATCAAGCTTTTGGAACTTGCGGGACGCTGTGAATTTGCGGTGAGCGATCTCGGCTACCCGACCCCCATGGAAAACGAACAGATTTCGATGAACTTCACCCGCATGCACGCGGCGGGCGAGTCGAGAAACTGGACGGTGCTCGCGGAAATGGTCGAGGACACGACGCGCCTTCTGTCGCTTCGTGAAAACTACCTGCGCCGAACCGTCGACGAGGAGGCCGGCGGAGACGCCGCCGTCGAGCAGTGGAACGCGCTTTCGAGCCGCTGAGGAAATGAAAGCGAAAAGAAGGATCCCGGAATCGAAATCGGTTCCGGGATCCTTCTTTTTGAGGTGCCGAGTGCCGGATCGGCGGTCGGTCAGCCGCGGATGAGCTTGGCGATCTGCGCGATGTCGGCGGGGAGCGTTCGGCAGCAGCCGCCGATACAGCGGGCGCCTTTCTTCTCCCAGAGCGGCACGAACGTGTCCCAACCTGCGCCGTGCACGGGCGAGTGCCAGGTCTTCGTCGTCGGATCGTAGGTTTCGCCCGAATTCGGATAGACGATGAGGGGCTTGCCGCTTTCGGCGAGACGGTCGAGCGCGGGCGCCACGATTTCGCGCGGGCCGCAGTTCATGCCGACGGCGTCGACGCAGTCGCGCTCGCCCACCTTTCGGGCGGCTTCGGAGAGCGGCGTTCCGTCGGCGAGGTGTTCGCCGTCCGCAATCGAAAAGGTCACCCAGGCGGTCTTGCCGACGCGTTCGATTTCGTCGAGCGCGACGAGCACTTCCGAGAGCTTCGGCTGCGTTTCGACAGCGAAGAGGTCGACCCCGCCTTGAGCGAGCGCCTCGATGCGGGCGCGGTGGAAGACGGAGAACTCTTCGTCCGTGAGGCGGTAGTCGCCGCGGTATTCGCTCCCGTCCGCGAGATAGGCGCCGTAGGGACCGACGGCGCCGGCGACGAGAAGGTCCGCCGCGCGTTCGGGATGCCGCGCCGCCGCTTCGTCG
This sequence comes from uncultured Sutterella sp., assembly GCA_900545275.1. Classification (GTDB taxonomy): domain Bacteria; phylum Pseudomonadota; class Gammaproteobacteria; order Burkholderiales; family Burkholderiaceae_F; genus Sutterella. Next base: position 53,819 of record UQYG01000002.1, on the reverse strand, counting down.
CGCGCCTCGACGGCGAGCTTTGCCGTGAGCGCAATGAGTTCCCGGGCCCGCGCTTCGTTCACGCCCTTTTTCGCGAACCCCGCGGGCGTCGCCTGATAGGATGCCGTGATCGCCACGTCCGCGCCCGCCTCATAGTAGCGGCGGTGAACTTCCGTGATGAGTTCGGGTTTTTCCAGAAGAACCTTCGCGGTCCAGAGCGAGTCGTTGAGGTCGGCGCCGAGCGCTTCCAGCGCCGTCGACATGGCGCCGTCGATCACGACCGTGCCGCGTCGGGCCATCAGGTCGGCGAGGGGATGAAGGAGGATGGAAGTCATGGTGGGTTCAATGGTTGCAGGGCGAAATGACGAGGATATTCTATCGATTGCTCAGGACGGAAGAGACTAGTTCTTTCGAGGTATCGCACGTGCGGGAGGGCGGCGCGAATGTAAAGGCGTCCCGCTTCGGGGGTGGACGGTAAAGGCCTTGCAGGCGTAGAAGTGGCAAAGGGTAGGCGACAAACCCGACGAAGGAGAGGGAAAGCCTTCATGATTTTTGATTGTTGTCAAATTAAGTGGATTTGTGTACGAAAAGGCGCGTACTGATGCTGTAGGATGATGATCGGACGGACGGTTACGCTCCTCTCTCTCTGAGCCCGTACCCGATAGGTCGAGCTTTATCACGGTCTCTCTCGCTCGATCGGTGTTCCGACTCTCCTCTGGAACACGCTTTTCCTCCTGGCATCCTGGGTGCCGGTGCTCGCGTAAGTCAAAACGTCCGTTCGTTGTACCCGCAACGATGCTCGCGCCTCTTCCCAATTGAGCTCGTTGCGGGCTTTTTTTATTTGTTTTCCCTGAAGTGGTATGGATAACTTGGACAACAACAGAGTCCGTACCATGATAATTCCCCGGGAGATTCGACAGCGGGCCTGCGAAGTCCTTTGCCGCTTTTTCCTCTTGACCGCGGAGGAGGACGTTTTGTCCGCCCTACGGTCTTTATCCCATGGCGGGCGCGCGCTCAAGACCGTATCCTCAAAAAATGTTCATCGACTATTGAGGAACTCTGCCATGGAATCTCCGGACTTTACCCGTTTCTGCCGGGCGCACCGCACGTATGCGGAGTCGCTTTTTGCCAAAATCCGCTCGCTCTCCGCTTCGCCCGCTCCGAACCGGGGCGTGACGCGCTTGGGCTATTCGGAGGTGGAGGACCGCGTGCTCGACGCCCTGGAAGAGGAAGGACGGGCGCTCGGACTCGAAACCTTCCGCGACGCGGCGGGCAATCTGCTCATGCGTTTTCCCGGGCGCGATCGGACGCTTCCGGGCCTCTTTTGCGGCAGTCACGCCGACAGCGTGCTCGACGGCGGCAACTACGACGGTCTCGCGGGGATCACCGCGGCGCTTCTCGTCGTGCGCGACTTGAAGGCGCGGGGCGTTACGCCCGAACGCGACATCGTCGTGACGGCGCTTCGCTGCGAGGAGCAGGGCCTCATCGGTTCGCGCGCGATGATGGGCAAATTATCCGAGGCGGATCTCGGCCGCCGCTGGACGCCCGATTCTCTTACTCTTGCCGAACGTCTTGCGGACATGGGCTACGACGCGGCGCGTCTCTCTTCGGGTACGCCCGTCGTCGATCCGAAGTCGATCGCGGCCTTCCTCGAACTCCACATCGAACAGGGCGTGCGGCTTGCGCAGCCGGGCGGTCCCCGCGTGGGACTCGTCACCGGGATCCGCGGCATGGTCTATCACCGCATGATTCATTGTTGGGGCGAACCCGCGCACGCGGGGGCGATCGATTTTCCCTTCCGGCACGATGCGCTCGCGGCGACGACGAGACTCGTCGCCGGTGCCTGGGAGCGTTGGAGTCGACGTGTCGCCAAAGGCGAAGACCTCGTCTTCACGACCGGCATTCTCGAAACCGATCCCACGGCGATTTTCAACAAGGTCCCCGAACACGTCCGCTTCAGTCTCGACGCCCGCTCGCTTTCGGCCGCGACGCGGGAAGACTTCATTGAAGAGTTCTACGAGGACGCGAAGCGCCTCGAAGCCTACCACGGCGTGCGTTTCGAATTCGACCCCGCGGGCCGAAACGAGCCGATGGAAAGCGACCCGCTGCTCATGGCGAAACTCGAAGAGGGTGCGGCCTCGCTCGGCATTCCCGTGATTCACGAACCGTCGGGCGCGGGGCACGACGCACAGACCTTCGGGCTGGAAAAGATTCCGTTTGCCATGGTGTTCATCGCCAACGCCAACGGCTCGCACAATCCCGACGAAGCCGTCGAGACGGACGACTTCCTGGCGGGCGCGGCGGTGCTCACCGAAGCCGTGCGCCTTTATGCGGCCTGACGATGATTTTCGTCGTGCGGGACGTCCGCGGGGCGTCCCGCCGAGTTTGCGCAAAGCAAAACGGACCGTCCTCTTCGGAAGCGGTCCGTTTGTCTTGTTCTGCCGGCGGCGCTCAGTCGAGCGGCGGGAGTCGGTTTTCCACGACGCGCTTCAGGATCGCTTCGGCATCGTCGCGGCGAAAGTCGATGCCCGCGAATTCGGCGTCGGCCATCGTCGTCACCGTAACGCTGCGAAGACGCACGCTCTCTTTGTCGGCCGCCCAGTAGACCTGGAAGATCCCGCCCGGAACGAGCTTGCAGGAGAATTCGATGCTGCCCGGCTCCAACTCTTCCCAGAGGCGCGAGGGCGCTTCGCAGAACTGATAACGGTCGAAGGCTTCGCCCACGGTGAGGGTCGGGTGGTATGAAGTCGTGGAGGCGCGCACGCGTTCGATGTCGGGCGTGAAGGGTTTTTGTTCGTATTGAATGACCGGAACGCCCGTCTTGGGGTCGGACGTCACCTGCGACGCGCAGCCCGCGAGAAGCGAAAGGGCGGCGGCCATGGCGATAACCGTACGTTGCATGGCTTACCTCAGAAAACAAAAAGTGACGATATTGTCGCGCGGAAAACTTACGGCAGACTTTCCTTTTTCGCGGATGCGGACGGGGAGAGCGTGATTTCGGAGGTCTCTCCGCGCGGATTCACGATGACGCAGGTGTCGGGGACGTCGTCGCCCGAGAGCCGAAGCTCCCTAATGAATTCGCGAAGAAAGTCGCTTTTGGGGCGCGCGGTGAGCGTGATGCGCCCTTCCTTTTCCTCGGCCTCGAGGTCGAAACGTTCGGAAAGTCCCGCCACGTCGCCCGAGACGAGCGCGAAGAAAAAGCCCGCCGCCTCGGTGCTTGGAAGACGCTTTTCCGAGGTCCCGCTCCTCGTCGTGACGCTCACGCGGTCGGGACGGACCTCGACGGTCGCGGGAAAGGGCTTCTCGATCGCCCAGAGAATCCGCTCGCCCGGAACCGCGTCGTAGCGTCCTTCGGAGCGAAGGGGTTTCGGAAAGCCCGGAATGCTGCGAAGTTCCACGAAGCGCCCCGATGTCGGGACGCTCTGCGCGCCCCAACGCGCCACGACCTCGTCGGTCGTGACTGCCAGGGCGCTTCCCGCAAGAGAGGCGCCGAGAACGAGAAGAAGCGGGGCGACGAGGCGAAGAGACCGGAGGTGTGAAAGGCGGGCCATCAGCGTTGTTCCCAGAAATCAAAGAAGTTGAACCAGTCGTAGGGGTGCGCGCGCATTTCGGATTCGAGACGGGATGCGTATCGGCGCATCACGGCCTCGAGCCGGGCCTTTCTTTCGGAGCGGGGACCCGAAAGGTCGTCGGCGAGCGTTTCGAAGCGCACGCGGTAGCGCGGTCCCTCGGGGGCGTCCGTGCGCGTCGCCGTCATCATGCGAAGCGGCACCTTGAGGAGCATCGCCAAAAAGGCGCCGCCCGAAGGAAAGCGGGCCGTGCGGCCGAAAAAGGGACATTCGACCGTCGCCTTTTCGCTTCCCGTCGGAACGCGGTCCCCCGCGATCACGAGATAGGCGCCGCGGGAGACGAGGTCGTCGAGTTCGAGTGCGAGCGCGGGGTTCACCTCCCCGACTTCGAAGAATCTCAAATTCGCCTTGGGTGCGCCCGCTTGCGAAAGAAGTTCGTTGAAGCGCCGCGCGTGCGAGGTGTATTGGAGCACCACGATCGGGTGGGCGGTGGCGGAGCCCGAAGCGACCTGCAGGATTTCCCTGCAGCCCGTGTGGGAGGTGAGGATCACGCATCCGCGATCGGGCGGGTCGTTTCGGAAGAGTTCGATTCCCTCGACGAGAAGTTCGGAGGGTTTCAGACGTCCCGCCGCGGCGAGAAAGCCGTCCGTCATCGCCTCCGCAAAGTGCGCGAGGCGCTTCAGTCCTTCGCGGTGCGCAGCGGGACGACCCGCTGCGGCGAGCCACGCAAAGGACGTGCGGCGCAGGTCCGGCCGCGTCGCCCAGTAGAAGAGCAAAACGGGCGCAAGCACCGCCAGAAAGGGGGCGCGTCCGAAAAGACGGTGAACGGCAAGGAGAAAGCGGATCCCCGCGACCGACGTGCATTCGGCGCGCCGAGACCAGTGATCGGTCTTCGGGGTCACGAATCGGCTCCGGAGAGGGCGAGACGCAGTTTGCGCACGAGCAGGACCGGAAGGCGCAGGAGCATGCCGCAGCAAAGTCTCGCGTGCATGAGGCTGATGCGCACGTTGTCGTCGACCATGTCGAAGTGCGAGACGCTGTCGACGGGATAGGTCACGTGCACGGGAACGTTTCGGACCGTGACGGGGAGCCACAAAAGCCGAACGAGGATTTCCGGGTCGAAGTCCATTCTTTGGCCCATGCGCACGCCCCGCAGGCGCTCGAGCGCCGCGACGGGATAGACGCGAAGGCCGCACATGGCGTCTTCCACGCCGAGCGTGAGACCGTTGACCGAGACCCAGAAGTTCGTGATTTTGCGTCCCAGGAGACGAGCCTTCGGAACCGTTTCATCGTAGATCGGATAGCCGCAGACGAGGCATTTCGGCTGGTTTTGGGCGATGCGCAGAAAGTTCGGAATTTCCGAGAGATCGTGCTGCGCGTCGGCGTCGACCTGGAGCACGTGCGTAAAGCCCCGCTTGGCGGCCGCGCGAAATCCCGAGAGACAGGCCGCGCCCTTGCCTCCGTTTTCCGGACGATGAATCACCATGATTCCGCTGTCCGCCTGGGCGAGGGCGTCGAGCACCGCGCGGGTTTCGGCGTTCGAGCCGTCGTTGACGAGAAGGACGGGAAGGCCGAGTCGACGCAGGGCCGCCGCAACTTTGCCCACCGTTTTCGGATGGTTGTAGCAGGGGATGACGGCGGCCGGGCGAAAGGCGGACTGCAGTTCTGGCAACATGTGGCGGATCGACTCAGGCGAAGTGAATGCGAAGGGTTCCCTGCGCGGTGATTTCGGCGGATTGGGAAAGGCGATCATACGCCATTTGCGCCTCTTCGGGGGAGAGCCCCGAGAGGGACTTCCAGGCATCCTTGGGCGGACGGGCCCAGAGGAAGGCGACGTCGGAGGCGCCCTCCTTCTCCGTCATGCGAAGCGTAAGGATCACGCGCTCGCCCGGAAAAAGGGGGGACTTGAATTTGAGGTTGCGAAGCGAGAGAACCTGCGCCGAGGCGCCCCTCACCGATTCGGCCGCGCGCCGGACGAGTTCGAGCGACGCGACGCCCGGGAGAATCGGAAGGTCCGGAAAATGGCCCGAGAACCACGCCAGGGACGGGCTCATTTCGGCCGTGAGCAACACCGTGCGAACGTCCTCTTCGACGCGGTCGGCGAGCGTGAGCCACTCGGGACGGGTTTCGTCGAAGAACGTGAGGAGAGCATCCCTCGTCACCTTCGCCTGGGCGTTTACGGGGAAGGCCGTCGCGAGCCGCAGGCGGCGCGGAAGCGTCACGGGCTCAAATGTCTCGGAAAGAAATCGTCGCAGATCCCGAAGGATCGGAGATTTGCCGAGGGCGAGAACGTGGGGGAGAGCGTCCTCGGAGAGTACCGCGACGACCGCCGTCTCCTCGCGCTCGCGCCGGATGACGAGAACGCGGGCGTCTTGAAAGAGAGGTTTGCCGTCGGGACGTTTCGCGGCTTCGAAAAGAGCGCGCCTCATGGCGTCGCCCGAGAAACGCTTGCCCTCGACCTTGAGGACATGGTCGGCGCGGCCGAGGAGCGTGAAGGCGAGCACGGCGCCCCCGCGCGTCTTCGTCGCGCGGATGCGGTCCGCGCCCGTTTCCGTCGGGTGCTCGAGCTGCGCGGAAGTAAGCTTGAGAAGGCCTTCGTCTCCGGTCCGGGGTTCGGCGTTGCCGTCGATGCCGACCCTCATCCCCGGGGTCGGGATCCAGTCGGGCGTTTCTACGACGAGGTCGGACGTGACGACGCGGCGCCGTCCGGCGATTCCGCCCGTTTCGGTGGAGCCGAGAATTTCGTAGGGCGTCGCGCCGAAGGCCCGAAAGGCGGCGAGCGCCCCTTCGGGCGGGAGCGGCCCCGCCGACGAGACAGGGAGCGCCACGCGCCCGCGAACGTCGGCGAAGAGTTCGGGCTGCGTAAACCGCGTGAGGTGGGCGGGCGACGAAATGAGGAAGACGGGGAGCGTCTTTTGATCGGCCTTGTCGGGCGCTTCGCGGATCGCCCGCACGAGCATTTCGGGAAAGTGGTGTCGGCGGTTCGTCATGATTCCGCGGCCGAGAAGCGGCCAGCCGAGTCGGAAAAGCAGGCCGTAGATGTGCTGATGCGTGACCGTCGCGAAGACGAGCGCGAGGCCGTCGTCCGGGAGGCCCGACTCGATCGAAATCGTGCGGTCGATCGCTTCGCATTCGGTGAAGAACTGCGAGAGGCGCTTGGGAACCCGCTTGGGTTCGCCCGTACTTCCCGAGGTCCAGAGCGACAGGAGGACGCGGTCCGTGTCGATGGGCGCGGGGTGATCGGTCGTGATCGGACGCTGCGCGGGACGAAGAACGGCGTCGCCGGGTTCGGCGAAGCGTTCGAAATCGAGTCCGAGCGCGATGCGAAGACCGGAGCGGCGGACCTCGGCAAGAATCTCGCGGTCCGCGCGTCCCGTGAGGAGCGTTTCAAGTCCTGCCGACCAGCAGCCAAAGAGCGCGGGCGCGATGGCGAGCGTCTCCTCCGAGTAAAGAAGCACCGCCTCGACGCCGTTGTCGAGGAGCGCGGCGGCCGCTTCGCGCCAGGCGAAAGCGCACCGGCGAAACTCGTCGTTCGTGAGAAAGGTCCTTCGGTCTTCGTCCCAGCCCCAGGGAAGGTCGGGCCGGGCGAAGTCGGCGTCGAGCCTGCGCGCGAGGCGCAGTTCGTCGGGGATAAAGAACGGGCGGTCGGTATCGGCGCGGTACATGATGAATCAGGAAGTGGGGGGCTTAGGGCGCAGGAGCCATTCGCCTGCAAAGAGAAGACCCATGAGAAGATAGCTCACGAACCCGTTGTAGAGGGTCCAGAGGCCGCGGTCGCCCGAGAGAACGGTCGCAAGCGCGGCGGAGCCGTTGACGAGGAAGAAGACGCACCAGACGACGGTGACCTTTCGGCACCAGCGCACGCCTTCGGGCGGAAGGTTCGGGTGCCTCATGCGCGCGAAGCGTTCGATCACGGGGCGCGACTTGAGGCTCCCCGCAAAGAGGACGAGCCCGAGCGCGTTCATGAGTACGGGGTAGAAGAGGAGCGCTTCATCGCGCTCGGTCGCAAGGCCGAGCGCCGAGAGAAGAAGGGCGAGCGCGGCGGAACCGAGCGTCATGGGGTCGCGCGAGAAGATGGCGCGGCCGAGCGCCATGAGGGCGAGAAGTCCCGCCACCGGCGCCACGCCCCAGTGCGTAAGGCCCCAATGGGCCCAGAAGGGGTAGAGGAGCGCCAAAAGCGCAAAAAGGGCACCCGCCGCGACGGGTGCCCGTTTCGAAGACGGTTCCCGCTTCGTCATGCATCAGGCGGCGGGTTCGTCGAGCACCCGCGCGATCACGCGCACGACGTCGCCGAGCGTCTTGACGGATTTGAAGTCTTCGGGCGAGAGGCGCTTGCCGTTGAGATGCGGGCGCATCTGCACGATCATGTCGACGGCGTCGATCGAGTCGATGTCGTAGTCTTCGTAGAGAAGCCCGTCCCAACGAAGTTTTTCGGCGGGGATTTCAAAGTCGCCCGTGAGGATTTCGCAAATCGCGTCGTAGACCTTGGCTTCGGTCGGAGTGAGGTTTTGCATTTCGTTTTCGGTCATTTTCAGCAACTCAAGCGCGGTGGGCCGCAATGTATTCGGCGAGCGTGGCGACGGAGGTGAACACGCGGCGGGCCTCTTCGCTTTCCGCCGTGAGGGTGATGCCGTAGGCCTTCTTCAGGGCGAGCCCGAGCTCGAGCGCGTCGATGCTGTCGAGGCCGAGACCCTCGCCGAAGAGCGGAGCGTCGGTTTCGATCTCTTCGGGACGGACGTCCTCGAGGTTGAGCGAACGTACGATGAGGGCCTTGATTTCGTCTTCCAGGGTTTGCTGATCGTTCATTTGCAAAAAGTGGTCTCAGTGGGTTTCCGGCGGGAACAGCGCCGAGGAACAGTCCCGCATCAGGGAGCGGGCCGCCAAAACAATCCGCCCATTATAGCGGTTCAGATGGGGTTCCACGGGCAGGCTCGGAAGGGCTTCGACGGTAAGGGTCATCGGCCTCTCGGGGAGGTGCCACCAGGAGACTTCCTTCGTAAGCCATCGGGGTTCGGCCGTGATGCGCACGGGCGTCAGGGGCGTCTTCGTTTCGAGTGCGAGCACGGCGACGCCGCGGTGCAGCCTCGGCGCCTCGCCGGCCTTGAGATCGCGGGGCGTGCGCGTGCCTTCGGGAAAGATCACGAAGGACGCGCCCGAGGCGAGCTCTTTGCGGGCGCGCTCGAGCGCTTCGGCGCCGAGGTCGTTTGCGAGGTACCCCGCCGCGCGGATCGGCGCGCGGGTGAAGAAGTTTTGCAGAAGCGACGTCTTGACGACCGTCGTTCCGTTCGGAAGAAGGCTGAGAAGCACCACGACGTCGATGAGCGACGGGTGATTGGGGGCGAAGATTTGTCCCGGGCGCGAGAAGGCTTCGGGGTTCTTCACGACGACCCTCACGGCGCCGAGCCGGCCGCAGAGCTTTACGAAAATGCCGAACCAGGAGCGGACGATCGCGCGGGCGGCACGGGTTCGATCGGTTTTGTCCTTGTGACGAAAGGCGAGCCACGGCCCGAAGGGAAAGTAAAAGAGGAGTCCCGCGAGCCCGAAGACGAGAAAGAGAAACCCTGTGCAGAGCAAAAGGAGAGGTCGCGGAAGGCGGCGCGGTCGGGTCATTGCATGGGGTCCTTTCTGGGGTTGCGTCGATCGGGGAAACGCGTAGGAAATCAGAGGAAGAATCGGTCGTTCAGAGAAGCGTCCGGATCGTGAGGGGCGCGTTCTTGGCAAAGACCCGGAAAGCGTCCCCGCAGGGCGTCGCAAGGGCCGCAGCGTCGGGATCAAGGAGCCAACGGATTACGGCAAGCACTTCGGAAGCGCCCGAATCGTCCTTCGCGGCGGTTTCGACGGGGGCCGGCAGCCCCTTGAGACCGGTTTTTCGCTCGAGTGTCAGAAGGGGACCGCGCAGGTAGTCGGCGTAGCCCTTTTCGTCAGGCGAAGGGTCGAGTTTGACGAGCGTGAAGGCCGCCGCATAGCGCAGGGGATCCCCGGGGACGACTCCCTGATCGTAGAGAACGAAGTGTACGCGCGGATGGTCTTCGAGAAGCGACGCGGCGGTTTCAAAGCCCCGCGCAAAGGGCGCGTCGCCGCCCGCGACAGCGGTCACAAAGCCGGTGTGCCGCGCCGCGATCGAAAGCTGCCCCGCGATTCCGTTGTGCACCGATGTTGCAAAGACCGTAGGGGAGAGATCTTCTCCGTTCGCGAGCGACCGAAGCTGGGTGATCGAGGCGTCGAGGTCGCCCCAGCGCGAAGAAAAGACCCAGGCGTCGTCATCGCTTCGGTCCTGCGCATCGGTTCGGAAGGCTTCGAGCGAAAAGAGCGCTTCGGCGGCCGCCTTCCCCAAGGGCGAGAGGCGACGGCGAAGTCCCGCGGGTACGGCCTTTGCGCCCGGAACGGCGTTCGAGCGCGGGTCCCAGCTGAAATCGGCCGTCACGGGCGAGGCGACGCCCGGCAGAAAGAGAACCGCATCGAGAATCTGGGCGCAAAAGGGCATGAGTCGACACCTCGGGAAGGAAAAGGCCTTGCGGCCGGATCGAGCTCAAGAGTATAGCGGCGAAACGCTTCCCTTAGGGATGACTTTTTCTCGGAGAAATGCGCGAGACGATTGCCACGGAAAGGAAGGCGAGGAAAAGCCCCGCGACGGCGCCCACGAGGACGTCGCTCGGGAAGTGGACGTACAGATAGAGACGCGAGAGTCCCATGAGGAGCGCCGCGAGAAGGACCCACGGCGCCGCCGGGTGACGGTTCAGGAGAAAAACCCCCGCCACGGCGAAGGCCGCGCCCGTGTGGCCCGACGGAAAAGAGCCGTCGGCAAGGCAGGAGAGAAGAGGATCCGTGAGGGGCGCAAGGTCGCAGGGTCTCGAGCGGTCGATGACGGGCTTCAAAAAGAAGTTCACCGTAAAGAGGTGCAGGACGAGCGCGAGCGAAATTTCCCAGCCGATGCGGCGCAAACGCGGAAGACCGAGGGCAACGAGGGCGAGAACGATCCAGACGGCCCCGAAGTTGCCCAGCGCGGAATAACCGTAGACGATCGAATCGAGCCAGGGCGTGCGAAGCGACTGAATCGAAGTGAGGATCGGGAGTTCGGCGGCGGCGAAAAACGACATGAGCGGAGAGAAAAAATCGGAAAGGGCCGGGATCGTGCGGGCTCCTTTCATCCTGCCCGAAAAGTCATGCGGACGCAAGAGACCGGGCTTTTCCGCAAACCCGGGATACCTCGGATACAAATCTTCACAAAACGCACTTGATAATCATTCTCAGATATGAGAAGATTCATCTCAACAGGAAGCGCATGCTCCGCGAAGCTCGCTGAGGGGTCGGTGAGGGGAGCGGCGGCGAAGAAGATTGGATGGCTTGGCCGCGCGCTTCCGGGGTCTCCTTTCACTCCCGGTCGGAAACGGTCGGGAGTTTTTTTGTCTCCGCGCCGGACAACCGGGAAAATGTTTCCGACGCCGCATTGCGCAACGTTTGCTTTCAGCTTTCAGGTGGTCTCTTTACCTTGCTTTCGCGAAGATGAGGAAAGGGAACGGGCGGACGCAGGTCTTTTCTTCGACCCGCGGTGAACCGACGCCCGTACGACATTCAGAAGGAGACTCCGATGCAAAAGTCCCGACGCCTTTTCTTCGCATTCGCGGCCGCCGCCGCATTGGGTTCCGTGACGCTTCTGACCGGTTGCCACCATTGGCATCATCGGCCACCGCCTCCGCGGGACGGCAGACCGGGAGGTCCCGGTCCCGGCGCACGCCCGGGACCCGGTTTCGTTCCACGTCCCGGTCCCCGTTGACGGCACGGTGTCTTGACGGTTTTTTTCAGAGAGCGGTCGGCGTGCAACCGACCGTTTCTTTTACCGTATGTTCGGGCGGTCAGACGTGCGCGTCCGTTTCTCGCAGACGTTTGATGTCGCGCAGCGGCGAGTCGCCAAAGAGGCTCTTGTAGTCGCGCACGAACTGGGCGGAACTCTCGTAGCCCACCCGATAGGACGCGGTCGTCACGTTCGCTTCGCGCGCAAGCAACATGCGCCGCGCCTCAAAGAGCCGCACGCGCTTTCGGAACTGCAGGGGCGAGAATCCCGTCACCTCCCGGAAATGCCGGTGAAAGGTGGCGTTCGACATGTTCGCGCGGGCGGCGAGCGCTTCGATCGAACTCGAGTCGGCGTAGTTCGTGCGCATCCAGCTCACCGCGTTGAGGACGGCGTGTCCCTTCGTGCCGGCGCAGGCGAGCGACCGGAGCGCCGGGCCGCAGGAGGAGTCGAGAAGCAGCGCGTGAAGGTCGCGCAGATGAAGCGGCGCGCGAAGGACGACGAGGGACGGACGTTCGAGAAGCCGCAAAAGGGAGAGAAACGCGCCGGAAAGGTCCCGGTCGGGACGAATGACGTGTACGCCGTTGGGAAATTCCTCTTCGCGGCGCAAGCTCTGTGACCGCACGAGGGCGCCAGCGTATTCCATCAACACCGTCATGTCGAGCGACACCGAAAGAGCGAGAAAGGGATTTTCCCGCGAAGCGTCGAGGGTATGAAATTCCGAAGGCGACGCAATCCCGCAGACAAGACTCTCGCCCGGTCCGTATTCGAGAATCCGCCCGCCGATCGCGGTCGATTTGCGGCCTCGCACGATGAAGGAGGTCATAAGTTCGCCCGCGCTTCGTTCGATGAAGGTGTTCGCGGTGATGTGGTAGAGCGTGAGACCGGGCACAAGCGTTGGGTGCACGCCCGGACGGGGGGCGTGCCGAAGAATGAGGCCGGCGGCCTCGTCAAGGAGGGGTTGCCGGTTCTTTGAAAGAGCTTCGCCGCCGATACGTTCGCTGTCCGTTGCCGTCATGTTTCAGCCTCTCTGCCGTGAGCGGCCTGATCGAATCCGCTCGCTTCCGAGTGAAGTGTACGCAAGAGTTTCTGTTTTGTGACGTTTCTGAATGGCGTTGAGAAAATCCGTCAAAAAATTGAGCGGAAAACGGCTGTATCGGTCTGCATTCGTCAAGAAAATAGCCAAAAGAAAGAAGCCTCGAACACGGTTGGCTCGAGGCCAACGAAAGGAGTTGACGACATGAAGAAGATACTCATCCTCAACGGTCATCCCGATCCGGGCGCATCGACGGCGGGAAAGGCCGTCCTCGAGGCGTTTGTGAAACTTCGCCCCGACGCGCAGGTCCGCATGCTCTCGGCCCTGTGCGGGAAGGAGGGCTACGACGTCGCCGGCGAACAGGCTGCGCTCGTCGGGGCGGACGTCGTCGTCTGGCACTTTCCCTTCTACTGGTACTCGGTGCCGGCCCTCATGAAGAAGTGGATCGACGACGTACTCACCCGCGGCTTCGCCTACGGTTCGGGCGGCACGGCGCTCTGCGGCAAGCACCTTCTGATGTCGTTCACGACGGGGGCGCCTGAAGAAGCCTATGCCGCGGGAAAACCGATGAATTGGCCGGTCGAAGCCTTCCTGCCTCCCCTTTTGCAGACGGCGAATCTCTGCGGCCTCAAGATCCTCGCTCCCGTGTGGTCGACCGGAATGTCGTATATCCCGGAAGTTCCGGGACACGACGATCTCGAAGAGGTGCTCGCACGCGCCCGGGCGCACGCCGAAAGGATGGCCGCCGAAATCTCGGCGCTTGAGACGGCCGAATGAACGATTTCAATGAAGGAGAAAACCATGAAGTTTCAGGTTGACGTGCGGATCCGCGATCGGGCCGCCGCGACGCCCCGTTTGGCGGACCATCTCGCGTATCTGAACGAACATTTCGAGGCGGGCGACTTTCTGATGTTCGGTGCCTATGCGGAAGGCGCGGGCGGTTCGCTCATCGCCGAAGCTCCGTCGCGCGAAGCGCTCGACGCGGTGCTGGATGCGGACCCTCTCCGAGGCGGCCGCTGCGCCGAGTGGAGCGTGACCGAATTCAAGGTGGGCCGCATCGACGCGAAGACGCTCGAGCCCGAGGTCTGAAGTCCGTATCGACAAAAGAAGAGGAACAGAACATGCAGAGACGCACGTTGCTCAAGTCCGCGGTCTTGCCCGCCGTGACGGTTTCCGCAGGAATGAAGGCGCAGGCCGCACCGGACGGGACGGCGCCCGAAGAAATCGCCGTCGACGTCGCGATCGCGGGCGCCGGGTTCGCCGGACTTACGGCTGCGGTGACGGCCGCGCGTACCGGAGCCAAAGTGGCGCTCCTCGAGCGCCGCGCCTATCCGGGAGGCGACGGGATTTTGTCGGTCGGGATTCTCGCGTCGAGCCGCTCCAAGGTGCATGACGCCCTGGGGTTCCAAGGCAAGGCCGATCTCGAAGACTACTGGTCCGCAATCGACCGCGGTCTCACCGACGAGCCTCTCTCTAAGGTGCGCGACAACATGCCGAATTCGCCCGTATACGGCGGCTTCATGAAGCACGATCCCCGGGTGCTTCGCCGTTGTGCCGAATATTCGGCCGCGGCGGCGGAATTTGTGGCGTCCTTCGGGATTGAATTCCATCCGGTGAATCCGGGACAGCCTTTTCTACTCGCATCCAAACCGGGCTCGATGCCGAAGTTCGCCCGTGCCGCTCTCGAAGAAGCGAAGCGTCTCGGCGTGCTCTTTCGAACGAACGCCCGCGTGACGAACCTCCTCACGATCCCGGACGACTCCGAAGGCGCGCCCGAGCGCAGCGTACGGGTAACCGGGCTCGAAGCCTCGGTAAACGGCAGGACGCTGCGCGTTCGTGCGAGCGCCGTGATCCTCGCTACGGGAGGCTTCATCGACAACGAACGGTACATGCGCCGCTACAAGCGTGTCTGGTCGTCGATTCCGAAGGGTTTCTCCGCGGTGGGCGATGGTGTGCCGCCGGGGCACGACGGCGACGGGATTCGTCTCGGGTGCCTTGCGGGGGCGGCCGTCGAAGACATGGAATCGATGCCGAAACTCTTTGCCGCGCCCAAGTCCGGCACGAAGAGTCCCTCCTGGATTCTTTTCGACACCGACACCGACACCGCCTATCTCGTCGACCGGTCGGGGCGGCGTTTCTGCGACGAGCACGCTTCGCGGTATGCGGGCTGCGCTCTCGAATGTTTCCGCCGCGGCGTCGACGGCGCGCACGTCGTTTTGGACGAAGCCGCCTTCCGGGGGGCGGGCGCAGCACGTTGGCGCTACGATGCGCTCTTGCGGGATCAGGCGCTCTTTCGCGGCGAAACCGTCGAAGAGGCGGCGCGTCTTGCCGGTGTCGATCCCGCAGGACTTCGCGAAACCGTCGACAGAATCAACCGCGACGCTGCGGCGGGGAAGGGCGATACGGCGTTCGGCCGCAAGGACAAGCTCTTCAGGGCGCTCGAGGGGCCTATCTACGTCTCGAAGCCTAGCTGGCCCGTCGTCTTCAAGACGGAAGGCGGCCTGGAAGTCGATCCCGACTTTCGGGTCCTGCGTGCGGCGGACGATTCGCCCCTGCCCGGACTCTTTGCGGCGGGATCGACGTGCGGCTCGATTTCTACGCGGCTCTGCGACGTCATCGCGGGCGCTCTGATCGCGGGCTCCGCCGCTGCGGCCCAAGCAAAGTCGGTGAAGCGCGGATGAGCGCTGCAGCGGCACCCATATCGGACTTCAACTTCAGGATGAGAAAATCATGATTCGCAAGACGCTTTCTTCCGCATTCCTTTGCGTTCTTCTTTCGTCGTCCGCCGTGATGGCGGCGGGCACCGCCGCTTCGACGGCGGATCCCTACGCCGGCAATATCGTGCGGCTCTCCAAGATCACGGTCGACCCCGAACAGGTGGAGGCCTACAAGGTCTTCGCCGCCGAGGTCGGGCGCGAATCGATGAAGAACGAACCCGGCGTGCGCGTTCTCTACAGCGTGCAGGAGAAGAAGGATCCGACGAAGTTCACGATCCTTGAGATCTACGAAGACGACGCGGCCTACAGGCACCACATCGGAACCGCCCACTTCAAGAAGTACAAGGAGGGGACGATCAAGATGGTCAGGAAGCTCGAACTCATCGACTGCAACCCCCTGGTGCCCGAAGCGCTCATCAAGCCCGCGCAGTAAGCGGCTGAAAAATCGGAGTCGTCGTCGGGCGGCTCCGGCAAAGAAAAGGGCGGAACCCCGTGATGGGATTCCGCCCGATTTTCATTCGCCGGCTCGGGAATTATTCGACCTTGGCCTTCTTGGCGAGGTCGAGGAAGTGCTGCTGCATGCGCTGGTTCGTGAGCGCATTCTTGAGCTGCGGAGCCTGGCTTTCGTAGGACGGGAAGAGCTGCGCCGGACGCTTGGCGTCGAGCTTCACGACGTGGAAGCCGTACTGCGTGCGGATCGGCGTCTGGGCGACTTCGCCCGGCTTCAGAGCCGAGAAGGCGACGCCGAAGGCGGCGGGATAGGAGCGCGGAACGACCCAGCCCAAGAGACCGCCCTGGTTCTTGTTGCCCGTGTCTTCGGAGAATTCCTCGGCGAGCTTGTCGAAGTTCGCGCCCTTGTTGCCGAGACGCTTGATGAGGTTCTTGGCCTGCTCTTCGGTCTTCACGAGGATGTGGCGGACCTGGTATTCGGTGTCGCCGTACGCGGCCTTCTGGCGGTCGTAAGCGGCCTTCACGTCCTTGTCGGAAACGGGATTGGCCTTGGCCCAGTCCTGGATGAGCGCGTTGATGAGGACCTGTTCGCGGGCGGCGTTGATCGCTTCCTTTACGTCGGCGCGGCTTTCAAGCTTGGCCTTCTTGGCTTCCTGCAGGAGAACCGTCTGCTGGATGAGGGCGTTCTTCACCTGGCGCTCGAGCTCGGGACTCGCAGGCTGGCCCTGACGAACGGCGCGGTCGTAAATGGCTTTCTGTTCGGCGACCGAAACGGTTTCGCCGTTCACCTTGAAGGCCTTCAGTTCGGCGTTGGCCGCACCGGCGGTCATCAGGGCGGCAAGGCCGAGAACGAGAAGTTTTTTCTGCATGATCTTTTCTCTTTTGTTGGGTCCGAATCGCGGCGCCGCTTCTCCGGTTCCGGTGCGGCGCCCGCGCGGTCCGGCGGGATAAAAGAAGGGAAGTCCTTTGTCAGGCCTTCGTTTCCGAGGAATTTTGCCCCTCAACCATGTATTTTGCCAGACAGAGGGTAACGCCAATTGTAAAAATGAATGTCATCCCCATGAGGCCGAAGAGCTTGAAGTTGACCCAGGTGTCGGTCGAACACGTGTAGGCGACAAGAAGGTTGACGATGCCCGTGACGAAGAAGAATCCGATCCAGGCCCACTGCATGATGTGCCAGCCGCGTTTTTGCATGACGATCTGGCCGCCGAGGAGCGACTGGATGAAGTTGCGGTTCGTGACTCGGCCGTAAAGGAGAATCGCCCCGAAAATCCAGTAGAGGATCGTGGGCTTCCACTTGATGAAGAGTTCGTTCTGCAACCACAGCGTCAGGCTTCCGAAGACGACGATCACCGCAAGGCTGATCCAGAGCATGGGCTTGATCGGCTTGCCCCGCACCAGAAGCCATGCGACCTGAAGGATGGTCGCGAGAATCGCCACGATGGTCGCGACGAAGACGGGAATCTGCTCGGGCGAGGGGTTGGTGAGAACGAGCGAAGCGAATTGTGCGCTCGCTTCCGGGAAGAGTTCGGACCCTTTGAAGGACGCGAAAAAGAGAAGGACGGGAAATAGGTCGAAGAGGAACTGCATGGCGGGCCGGTTTGACGGTCGTGGGTTCATCGGGGGGAGTGAATTATAGCAAGGGGCCCGCCGCGGGGATCCGCCGACTCGTCCCCGTCGGACTACCTTCTCTGAGGACTCGAGCGTTTTGGTAACATTCGCAAACGATTCGATGAAGAGCCGTAAGCTCATTTCGGCCCGCATCCCGTAGAGTGAAAAACGACTGCGAATCGTCCGCCTTCGGAGAGTGAGACCGGGCGGACGGTTCCTTTTCTTTTGGGAGAAGGATCGTTTATGCACGCTTTCAAACAAATTTTGCTGTTGAGCGCACTCGCCGCGGTCGGCACGACCGCGACGGTGCAAGCCAAGGAGAAAGACTTGAACGGAGAGAAACGACCCGAAGCCGTCGTGACGGTGGAGGGCATCACGGAATATCGACTCGACAACGGACTGCGCGTCGTCCTCTATCCCGACGAAAGCAAGCCGACCGCGACCGTCAACATGACCTATCTCGTGGGGTCGCGCCATGAAAACTACGGCGAGACCGGCATGGCGCACCTTCTGGAACACCTCATGTTCAAGGGGTCGAAGAACTATCCCAACCCGACGGCCGAATTCACGAAGCGGGGCTTTCGCATGAACGGCACGACGTGGCTGGACCGCACGAACTACTTCGTGAGTTTCACCGCCACCGACGACAACATGAAGTGGGCGCTCGGCTGGCAGGCCGACTCGATGACGAACGCCTTCATCGCGAAGAAGGACCTCGACACCGAGATGACGGTTGTGCGCAACGAATACGAAATGGGCGAAAACCGCCCCGTCTCGGTGATGCTCAAGCGCATGCAGTCCGTCCTTTTTGACTGGCACAGTTACGGGCGCAACACGATCGGCGCTCGCTCCGACATCGAGAACGTCGAAATCGAAAACCTGCAGGCCTTCTACCGCCGCTACTATCAGCCCGACAACGCGGTGCTGACGGTTTCGGGCAAATTCGATGTTCCGACCGTTCTCGGCTGGGTGCAGGACTACTTCGGGCCGATCCCGAAGCCCGCGCGCAAGCTTCCGCACGAATGGACGGTCGAACCCACGGCCGACGGGGAGCGCTTCTTCACGATCCGTCGTCCGGGCGAACAGAAGCTCGTGGCGGTGGGCTACCGCATTCCCGCGGCGCTCGCCCCCGACTATGAACCGCTCGCCATGGGCGTTTCGATCCTCGGGACGACGCCGACGGGCCGCCTCTACAAAGAGCTCGTCGAAACCGGGATGGCTTCGCAGGTCTTCGGCTGGACGACGCCGGGCTCGCACCCGGGCTTCGTCATGTTCGGCGCGATGGTCGACAAGGACAAGGATCTTAAGCCGGTGCGCGAAAAGCTCGTCTCGACGATTGAGAACGCCTTCCTGGAAAAGCCCGCCGAAGAGGCCGAACTCAAGCTTCAGCAAAACGAACAGGCCCTGATGTTCGATCGGGCGCTCGCCGATCCGGAACAGTTCGCCGTGGGGCTGAGCGACTACATTGCGCTCGGCGACTGGCGTCTCTTCTTCGCCGACCGCGAGGAAGTCGCCTCCGTCACCGTCGACGAAGTGAACAAGGCCGCGGCGAAGTATCTCGTTCGCGACAACCGCGTCGTGGGCGAATACATCCCGACGACCGAACTGAAGCGCGCCGAAATTACGCCCGCGCCCTCGGCCGAGGAAGTTCTGAAGCGCTACGACTTCAAGGCCGAAGGCAAGACCGTCGCGGCCTTTGATCCTTCGCAGGACAACCTCAACGCCGCAACGAAGCGCGTCGAAATCGACGGCGTCAAGACGGCGCTTCTTCCGAAGGCCTCGCGCGGCGAAACCGTGACGGTTTCGATGCAGCTCCAAAACGGAGACTTCGAGTCCGCGAAGAAGACGGCCGTCTCCATGCTCGGAGCCGCGATGCTGCAGCGCGGAACGGACGAAATGACGCGCGACGACATCGACCGCGCCTTCACGGAAAACCGCATGGAGGGCTCGCCCTTCACCTTTACGACGGACCGCGGACACGTGGCGGGGGCGATCGCGCTCGCCGGCCATCTCATGACCCGCTCGACCTTCCCGGAAAAGGAATTCGAGACGCTTAAGAGCCAAATGATCCAGGGCCTCAAGGCGCGCTCCGACGATCCGCGCACGAAGGCGTCCGACGCGATCACGAAGCACTTCGACACCTATCCGAAGGGAGATCCCCGCCACACCGAAACGAGCGAAGAGCTTCTTGCCGAAATTGAAGCGGTGACGCTCGACGAGGTGAAGGACTGGTACAAGAACGTCTTCGGGACGACCGAAGGAAACTTTGCCGTCGTGGGCGACTTTGACGAAGAGGCCGTGAAGAAGGCGCTTGCCGAAAAGATCGTCGGCGAAAAGTCCAAGACCGTGAAGTTCGAGCGCGTTGTGCGCGAACACCGTCCGGTATCGCCCGAACGCATCACGATCGACACTCCTGAAAAGGAAAACGCGGTGCTCTACGCACGCGTCGCCTTCCCGGCGAATCAGAAGGACGCCGACCGCGCGGCGCTGCTCGTCGCCGACTACATCCTCGGCGGGTCCTCGGGTCTTTCGAACCGCATCGTGACGCGTCTGCGTCAGAAGGAAGGCCTCTCCTACGGGGCGGGTTCGAACATCCGCATTCCGTTCTACGGCGACGCCGCGAGCTGGAGCGTCCTCGCCATCGTGGCGCCGCAGAACATCGCGCAGGCCGAAGCGAGCCTCAAGGACGAACTCGCCCGCGCCGTGAAGGAAGGCATCACCGAAGAGGAACTCGCCGACGCGAAGAAGGGCATGCTCGACGCGCGCGCCGTCAACCGCGCTCAGGATGCGGTCGTGGCGCAGGCCTGGACTTCCTACCTCGAACGCGGTCTCGACTGGACCGAATCGAAGACGGTCGAAGAGCAGATCCTCGCCCTCACGGTCGAAGACGTCAACAAGGCGCTGCGGCGCTTTGCCGACCCCGAAGGCCTCACGATCGTCCTCGCGGGCGACCGTGAAAAGGCCAGGGAGGCGGGTAAGGACTTCTTCGCGAAGTAATCCAAAGAGGGACTTCCCCGCGAAGGGGCTCCGACCGACGGGTCGGGGCCCTTTTTCGTCAAGGAAGGCGTGCGGCTTTCCTCGCGCGGGGCGAAGGCGTCGCCTTCACGCCCGTTTTTTCCCCGCGGCATGCAGAAAAGCGCGGGCCAGAGATCCGGACGAATCGGTATACTTCGGTATCTGTACGAACAAAGCCCCACCGGAGAGACCCGAATGGATCTTCACGCCGACAATCTTCACGATCTCACGACCTTTTTCTTCACCTTCGGGAGCGAGTTTCTCGACGGCTTCGCCTACATCGAATCGAACGACGCGGCGGTGAACCACATGTCCGAAATGTCGGGCGTGATGGGAGCGCTCCTCTCCGACTCGCACCGCGGGGAATTTCTCGCGATGCCCGACGACTGGATCCTCTCTGAAATCGCCAAGGAGCTCCGAAAGGACCGAAAGCTCTTCGATTCGATGAAGGGACAGTTCGATTCCGAAGACGTCCTCGCCGAAACCGAGGACGAACACGTGCCGCATCTCTTCGGCATGTGCTTCCTTCTGAACGTCATGGACTATGCGCTCACGCAGGCCGAAAAGAAGAACGTCGAGGACGACAAGGGACAGTTCTTCCGCCTGGACGACCCGATCGCGCACTCGATCTGCGAAGAATTCGCGGCCACGCTTTTGAAGGCCTACCGCGCTTCGCTTTTGGCAAGGAGCTGATCATGGCGCGCTGCGACACGAGCTGCCGGACTTCCTGCCGCCGATGCGGCGACTTCGGCTCCCGAGCGGAACGCAAGCCCGATCTCCTCAACATCGAGGTGACGACGGGGATCTTCCGCAAGGCTTTTCAGAACTTCATCAAGCGCCGTCGTGCGCTCGGCATCGAGTACGACCGCGACGACATCGCCGCGGCCGACCAAAAGCTCGTCGACTGGCTCGTCGAAACGTACGGCGGGCGCAATCCTCACTACGAGGCCTCCGACGAATGGCACGGCTTCGGAATTCACGAGCAGTTCGCCGAGTGGCTTCCGGCCGTGGCGGACCTCGAGGGAGACGAGCTGCTGCGCGCGGCCTTCGAGCGCTTCGTCGCGGACATGGAGGACGCCTACGGGGTGCTCAAGGATACGCCCCGCTGGTTCGATCCTTCGGACGGGCTCGACGAATACGTCGAGACGCTCGCTTCGATTTGGGGCGCCGTGACGGCGGGCGCGCCGCTTACGGACATTCGGGGGGAAGCGTGACGGTTCCCGATCGGGTGAGGGAGGCGGCGCTTCGCGAAGCGAAGGACGCGGCCGTGCGGGAGGCGATGGGGCGCTTGAGTCCCGGCGCCGTGCACGCCCTCAGGGCTGCGGCGAAGCTTCGTAACTCCACGCCGGAAGAGGTGCTCCGAGAGGAGCTTCGCGACTACGTCGCTGCGCAGATTCCCTACGTCGACGTCGAAGGAATCATCCGCAACATGGCGGGGGTCTTCTATACGGCGGGCTACGCCGTGGGGACGCTCAAGGGCTGGATCTCCCGCGACGAAGACTCCTGAGAAAGGCGCCGTAGCGCAGAAACAACGAAACCGCGTCGGTCCCGGCGCGGTTTCGTTATGTTTTGAGGGCGGATCAGAGACCGAGCATGCCGGTCTTGAGCGCGTCGTCGATGGGTTTGTCGCCGAGCCAGATCGCGAGCACGGCGTCGTAGAGGGCCTTCCCCGGGATCGGTTCCGCAACGGGCTTGCCGTTGCGAAGAATCACCGTGCCCTTTTCGGGGACGTAGTCGAAGTCGATGAGGTCGCCCTCCGCGACGTCGCCGATCGTCTGCATGACGGTCTTGAGCCGGGCGACTTCCTTTTCGATCGCAGTCTTGCCTTCGGGCGTGAGGTTGGCGTTGAGGCCGTCTTCGAGGGCCTCGACGAAGTCAGCTCCGTCGACGTCGCGAAGAAGCCCGAGTCGAACGCGGCGGGCGTTTGCGTCCGAGAAGACCGAGGAAGGGTCCGTCGTCGGGTTCGAGAGATAGAGGCCCCCCGCATAGACCTTGAAGAACACGATCTTGCGAAGGCCCGCGCCGTTTAATTGCAGGGGCGTGCCAGCGACTTCGCAGGTGGTGTCGTAGGTGATGCGGCCGATCGAGACGGATTCCGTCGGAGCGGCGCAAAGAGAGCCAGCGCAGAGCAGCGCGGCGAGCGTGAAGGAAAGTTTGTGCATGAGTAGAGAATCAGTCTTCGTCGGGATCGTCGGGAAGATTCGCGGCGGCCCGTTCGAGTTCGTCGTAGTCTTCTTCGGGTTCCTCTTCATCGGGACCTTCAATGCGGAACATCAGGTCGTCGTCGATGAAGTCCTCCATCCAGGCGAAGCGGCTGTCGTCCGACAGGTCTTCGCCCGTCATGTCGGCAAAGAGGATTTCCGTTTCGAGCGTTCGAAGCACGTCCCCAAGGGGGCCGTCCGCCTCGGCGAAGAAGGCCTCCTCGTCGCCGATCTTCTGATCGGCAAGGAAGTACTGCAGGATCGGTTCGCTGCCGTAGTCGATGATGTCGATGCGGCGCAGTTCCGGTGATTCGCCGTCGGACACGGTCCGCACGTCCCCGGCGATGGTGAATTCCTTGCATTCGCCGTGGATCTTTCCGATGTAAAAGGACGCGCGCTTGGCCTGCGTCACGACGTTCAGGAAAGCGTATACGAGCGACTGATCGACGGGGAGGGTGCGCAGGCGGGGGTTTACCCAAACGTGCTGAATAAAGGGGGTAAGGTCGTCGCCGTTCACCGTGCGCGCACGGCGATCCTTGGCGTTCGCGGCTTCGGCGCGGGCCTGCAGACGTTCGTCCTCGGCGGCGAGGCGCTCGACTTCGGCGAGGGCGCGCCTGCCTTCTTCGGTTTCCCAGAGGCGCTTTCGCACCGCAAGCGTCAGGGACTCCCAGTTCGGAACCCGGGTCGAAATCACCGGAATGAAGGTCGGATACCAGCCGACGATCGAGCCCATGACGGCGCCCGTGTCGCCCGCGACGGCGAGAAGCGCATAGTTGACTCTCGCAAGCCGCCAGAGGGCGCGGAGGAAGCGTGCGTCGCGCGCAACGTCGGCCGACCAGTCTTCGTCGGGAAACTCGTCCTTGGCCGCTTCGCGCAAAACCCGAACGAGAAGTGCCGGGCGCGGCATCGTGAAGTAGCCCGAGGAATTCCCCGCCAGAAAACAGCTGCGGCGGATGTCGTCTAGGTTGAGCGTGAACCAGTCGAAAAACTCCTTGTCGCAGGCTTTATCGATCACTTCGAGCTGACGGCGGTATTCGGGCTGCGCTTCGATCGCCTCCCAATATTCGCGGAAGGACTTCGCGACGGGATCGTCGGGGTCGACCGGGGCGAGAAGGGAGAGGGTGTTCTCGTTGAAGCTCTCTTCAAAATCTTCGTCGTCCGGTTCCGAAGTGTCCGGAGCGCATTCTCCTTCTCCGGCGTCATCGTCGAAGAATTCGCGGGATTCCCACTCTTCCTCACCGTCTTCCATCAGATGGAGGTCGAAACTGAAGTCGTGGGAAGCGGCGGCGATGTGTCCGGACATGCGGCCCGCGCCGCGGCGCAGGTCCGTGAGAAGAAATCCGCTCGCCTGTTCGACGTAGCCCGGGTCCGAGAGGGCGGTGTTTTCCGCCGCGAGCGCTCGCTCAAGCGCGTGCCCGAGCCGCGTGCGCCAATAAGGGTGGCGAAAGATCTTGGGAATGTCCGCGAGATGTTCGGGAGCCCGGCGAAAGAGACGCTTCGGCTTGACAAAGCCTTCGTGTCCGGGTCGCCACGCGCAGGGGGCTCTTCGCACGCGCGAAGAGCTCGGGATCGAGACCGCCTCGCGACGGGCGCGCGGACCCTTTGCGATCGTGATCGATCGGGGCTTTTTCTCGGTCGGACGTCCGACGGGATCGAAGGGGATCGCGGACGATCGTTTCGAATCCGGTTTCAACGGGATTCCTCCTTGGCGTTTTGTCGCTTTATGAGATTGCGGTGGCGACGCGAGAGCTTCGTCACGGAGAGGGTCTGCAGGAGAACCGACAGAATGATGAGACCCACGCCGGCGTAGAACGACAGTCCGAGGTCTCGGGCTTCGTGAAAGATCACCATCGCCAACAGAATCGAGTATACGGGTTCGAGATTGTAGGAGAGGTTCACCGTGAAGGCCGAAATGCGCTCGAGCGACTGAATCTGCAGGATGTACATGCCGAGCGTGCAGGCGGTGCCGAAAATAAGCAGGTAGAGAATGTCGAGTCCTGCGGGGAAGAAGGGCTCGGGCGGCATGAAGTGCCGGTAGACGGGCATCAGAAGAACGATCGCGGCGAAGCCGCCCGCGAGCTGCCAGGCCATGCAGGTGTTGGTCGAATACTTCGCGCGGTAGTGCTTGAAGAAGATCGCGAGAAGCGCCGCGCCGAGGGCCGAGAGAAGTCCGAAGACGATCCCGAGACGATACTGCGTGTCGAAGTGGAAGATGAGGTAGATCCCGAGGATCGTGAGAAGCGAAATGCCGAGTTCCTTGAGACTCGGACGGCGCCGATGAAAGAGCGGCTCGAGAATCGCCGTGAAGAAGCCGATCGAAGAAAAGGCGACGACCCCGATCGAGACGTTGCTCGCCTTGATCGAGGCGTAAAAAAGCGTCCACTGCAGCATCAGGAGCGCTCCCACGCCCATGATGCCGAGACGGTCGAGCTTTTTGACGGCGTCGAGTTTCTTGGTGGCGGCGGCCCAGAGCCAGATGAGTCCGCCCGCGATGACGATTCGCCAGAAGACGATGAGGCCGGGCGACAAGGAGATGAGCTTGCCGAAGACGCCCGTCCACCCCGCAAGAAGGATCGAGAGGTGGAGTTGGATGAAGGCTTTGGTTACGGGATTCACGGTCGGGTCCGTTTGGATTTTTTATGAGGATGCGTCCCGAAGGCCTGCGCACGTGGGCGCGGCGCCGAACGCGGAGCCTGAATCGCAGGAATCTTAACAAAAGTCGCGCGGGAGCGGGTTCTCTCTTCGCAACCGTTTCTCCGGCAGCGGACGACAGGATTTGTCAAGACGTCGAACTTTGAGTGAAAGTGCAGCGGCAAAGCATCGCGGTTTGGAACGGCAAAAGATTGAAAAGGCCCAAAAGTCTTGAACAAAGCCGAGGAACGGGATGACGGGCGAAGATGTCTCAAATGGCCTGGAAGTCAAGTGAACATGCGTTCAGTCAAGAGGAGGGAAACATCCAGGTTAAGGCGGCGAAAAAGAAGGTGACAAGCCGTAACGGGCGTGAGAAAATATGGGTGAAGCGAGAATATTCGTTCTGGCTCCTTTTGAAAAGGGAGGTTTTCATGACGACGCGCAAAGAAGGAAAGGGCTCTCAGGTCCTGTCGGTTGTCCTCTTCGTACTCTTTTTGATCGCCCTCGTCGTGTTCCTCAAGGGCTTCGGTTGGTGCGTGGGGGCGGTCTGCGACGTCGGCGTCGAGACGGTTCTTCCGGGCGGCGGCTGACGAAGTCTTCCCTTTTCCGGGCGTTTGCGCTAGGATGAACGCAAGAACAACAGGTAGGTGAGGTTCCGCTCCGCTTGCGGGCGGTGCGCCCTCAGAGCCGGATGTCCCCGTAAGGCGTCCGGCTTTTTCATGTCCGCCGTAAAAGGCGGCGTGCTTTTTTTAGGTCCGTCGAACGCCTTTTTCCTTCGGACCGTGAAAATCCCGTTTCGGAACGGAAGGAAAAATTGTTAGGATTTCGGACGACGATTCCAAGAACCGAACAAGGCGCGCCGCCCGACCATGCATTTTGACTTTACCGATCTGGAAGCCTTTTTGACGCTCTCGCGCACGCTCAACGTCACGCACGCCGCGGAGGAACTCCGCGTGACGCCCTCGGCCGTGAGCCTGCGTCTGAAGCGCCTCGAGCGGGAGCTCGACACGACGCTTTTTTACCGCGAATCCCGCGGTCTCTCCCTGTCGCCAGCCGGGCACGCCTTTGAGCGCCATGCGCGGGAACTCCTCGCGCTTGCAACCGCTACCGAGGCGGACATGGAAAACTACCGGCCGCATCACGTCCCGATGCTGCGCATCGCCTCGAACAACGCCGGCATTCAAAGCTTCATCGTTCCGATCCTCGGACCCTTTCTCGCCGAGTCGGGGGTTCGGTGTTCGCTTCTCGACCGGCGAAGCGACGAAAGCTGCCGGCTCGTCGCCTTCGGGGAGGCGGACCTCGGCTTTGGTCTGGAGACGACGGCGAAAAACAGCGGGCTTCCCGTCAAGATCCTTCCCTTTCTGCGAGACCGTCACGTGCTCATTACGCCGCCCGGGCACGAACTCGCCCGAAACGAGTCGATCCGATTCATCGACACGCTCGGACATCCCTACGTCTGCCTTCAGAAGGGGGCGCCCATGATGCGGGCGCTCCATGAGCGGGCGCGCGCCGTCGGCGTGCGGCTTCGTCCCGCGGTGGAGGTGAAGTCTTTCGATCTCGTCATCCGACTCGTCGCGGGCGGGGCCGGGGTCGCCGTTGTTCCGAAGTCGGCCGTGCGTCCCGACGCCGGGGTCGAGACCGTAAATCTTTTGGACGGCTGGGCCGTACGGCCCCTGGCCTTCGTGCTCCCCGGCGAGCGGCCGCCCCTCAAAATCGCGGAGCGCTTTGTCGAGCGGTGCTTCGCGGCCTTCGCGTCGAAGAGCGAAGGATGAATTTTTGCTTGACGTTGCGTTGACTTTCGCTTAACGGTCCACTTCTTTAAGTCGAATAGAATTCTCCGCGGTCTTGAAGGAAGACCACAGTTATAAGGAGAGTGAAATGAAGAAGCTTTTGATTGTTTCCGCGCTTGCGACCGCCATGGGCGGCGTTTGGGCTGCCGACTACACGACCGACGTCGTCGTGATCGGTTCGGGCGGTGCGGGTCTTTCCGCCGCCGTTACGCTCCATGACGCGGGCAAGAAGGTGATCGTCCTCGAAAAGATGGCGATGGTCGGCGGCAACACGCTTCGCGCCGAAGGCGGCTTCAACGCGGCTGAAACGGCCCAGCAGAAGCGCGACGGCATTCCCGACACGATCGAACAGTTCATCGCCGACACGATGAAGGGCGGCCACAACATCAACGATCCCGAACTCGTGCGCACGCTCTGCACGAACGCCAAGGACGCGCTCGCCTGGCTCGTGTCCCTCGGCGGCGACTTTGACAAGGTCGGCCGCGCCGGCGGCGCCAAGTACAACCGCGCCCACCGTCCGCACGACGGCTCGGCCGTCGGTCCCGAAGTGATCCGTACCCTCTGGACCGCCACGAAGGACCGCAAGATCGACGTCCGCACGAATGCCCGCGTCACCGACATCGTGACGGGCAAGGACGGCGCCGTTTCGGGCGTCAAGTTCACCTCCAAGGACGGCAAGACCTACACGATCGACTCCAAGGCCGTCGTGGTCGCCGCCGGCGGCTTCGGCGCCAACCAGGAAATGCTCGTCAAGTACAAGCCCATGCTCAAGGGCTATGCCACGACGAACCATCCGGGCGCCACGGGCGACGGCATCGTCATGGCCGAGAAGATCGGTGCGGCCACGGTCGACATGGATCAGATCCAGGCTCACCCGACGGCCACGCCTGAAGGCGTTCTGATTTCCGAAAGCGTCCGCGGCGACGGCGCCATTCTCGTCAACGCCGAAGGCAAGCGCTTCACGAACGAACTCCTGACGCGCGACGTCGTTTCGGCCAACGAATTGAAGCAGCCCGGCAAGTTCGCCTGGATCATCTGGGACGACGGCATCCGCGCCAAGGCCAAGCTCATCCAGGGCTACATCAAGATGGGCCTCGCCGTCACGGGCAAGGACGTCAAGGAACTCGCCGCCGCCACGAACCTTCCGGCCGACGCGCTCGAAGCCACGCTCAAGCAGTACGCCGCCGACCAGAAGGCCGGCAAGGACTCGCAGTTCGGCCGTCCCGACATGCCCTCGGCTCTCGACAAGGCTCCCTACTGGGCCGTCAAGGTTCAGCCCGCCGTTCACCACACGATGGGCGGTCTGAAGATCAACACCAAGGCGCAGGTCCTCAACAAGGAAGGCAAGGCCATCCCGGGTCTCTTCGCCGCGGGTGAAGTCACGGGCGGCGTGCACGGTGGCAACCGCTTGGGCGGCAACGCTCAGGCCGACATCGTCACGTTCGGCCGCATCGCCGGTCAGTCGGCTGCCGCGTACGTGAAGTAATCGGCATTCCCCCTGCGTGCCGGAAGGCTCCCAACGTTTCGGCACGCCTCAAGCAGGAAGCAAAGACTTCGGGCCGTTTTCCGAGAGGAGGCGGCCCGCTTTTTTTCCGGCGCTCGGGCAGGAACTTAAGGAGGTTTTCAGTTTCAGGGCGAACAATACCGTTGTCCCATTCGTTCCCGTGTAAGGAGATTCATCGTGAAGAAGACGCTTGCGGCCGCCGTCGCGGTCCTCCTGGGCGCAGTCGTGCTTTCCGGCTGCTCGACCGTTGCCGACAAGGAAACGACCCTCCGGTGGGCGGGTCATTACAACGGAACGGGCCTCACGATGAGCGGGGAAGGTCAGCCCGTGGAAATCACGCTCGACCAGTATCAGTGCTTCGTCTATTTTCCAAAGAAGCAGGGCGAACTCCTCACGGGCTTTTATTCCCTGAAGGGCGACGTCATGGAACTCAAAACCTCGGGCGAAGGCCGCACCTTTTACTTCCGAACGACGGAACCCGGCAGGATGGAGCTTCTCGACGACGAAGGAAATCCCGTCGAGAATCCGCCCGAAGGCTGCTGCGTCTTCGAGCGAAACTGATCGATCCGAGCTTTTCCAATACGAACCCCGGCACGCATTGCGGCCGGGTTTTTTGCGTTGGGTAGTGGTTAATCCTTAGACAGAAGGCGGAGAAAAGGGCGAAAAAGAGGGAGGGTGGAAAGCGCGTTTTCAGCTACACTTGAGCCCATTTGAAATCATTCACGGCTGGATCCCGCATTGGGGAACGCAAGCGGGTCGAGCCCAACATTTTTTCTCAAAACAAGAGTAGCTTCCCATGGAACACACAACTTTTGCCAAGAAGACCGTGGTGCTCGCCGCCCTCGGCGCGCTTTCGCTGATGGCCGCGTCTGCCCGTGCCAATGAGACCGAAACTCGACCGACGCCTACGGACATCGTCGTAGAGATCAACGGCGATGATGACACGAGCATTGGATCGACGATTGGCGACGCCGTCACCTGGGACGACAAGTGGCTTGAAGGCGTTCTCGAAGAGAATCAAAGCTTCAACGGCCTTACGGTCCAGGGTAACGATGGCTCCAACACCATTACGGTGACGGGTGAGGGGGCGCTCACGATTGATCTTCCGACGAAGGAAGCGACCGACAAAGAGGCCGCTAAGGTTGTGACGTTCGACAGCGTGAATCTCTCCGTCAAAGATGGTGGGACCTTCAAGAACTCGTCTCATCTGAAGTTCACTGGCGGTTCTTTTATGATTTCGCTGGAAAGTGCCGATTCAGTTGAGAATTTCGAGAATACGGGCGAGATCTACCTCCAGAGCTCGTCCATGGAAGTCGGCTCGGGGAGTACTCCCTTCACTTCCTCCGATGAAAAGCTTGCGCTCAATGTGGGTGATGTTACGATCGGCTCGGGTGCTACGCTTACCAACAAAGACAAGGGCTATCAGGTCGACAATAAGAATGCCGAAGGTGAGGGCGACGGCGAAGGCGAAGGCGTCGAACCGGGTGAAGATCAGACGCTCGTTCACTTCGGGACGGTTACGGTTGACGGCGGCCAGTTCATCAATGCTGAAGACGCCCGTTCCGAAGGGACGGCGCTGGTGATCAAGTCTGTTGCAGAGGGGAAAGAAGCCGCCGAGATCAACGGTACGTCGGTCTGGGGCACGCTGCAACTTTCGCAGAAAGTCGAGGGCCTTAAAGGTCTCTCCCACTACGTCAACATCAAGGATGGCGCCGACTTCCGCGTGACCGGAGATCTGATCATTGATTCCTTTGCCGACGGCGGCTTCTTTACGCTTGACGGCAAGACCGACGCCGATGTCTTTGCCGACGGCATCGACATCTCCGCTGGCTCGCACGTCGCCGCGGACGCCCTTGAGAAGTCGGACGGCGCCGGGTTGGCTTGGAAAAAAGATTCCAAACCCGCCGTCGGAACCCTGACGATCACGGGTTTCACCGCGAAGTACACGCCGGCCGACGCGTCCGAGGTAGAAGGCGAGACGGAAACGCAGAACGACGATACGAACGGTTCTTGGACGTACAAAAAGTTCGGCGACGTCTCCGTCGTCAACACGAAGCTCGAAATCACCGGGGCTCGTCCGAAAGAAAAGGAAGGTACCGATCCTTACGACGGCCACGGCTACACTCCCTCTCTCCATATGGAATCCCTCACGTTGGGCGGCACTTCGATGAAGATCGCCTACGACGTGGACGTCGAGGAACAAGCCGAAGCGATCAAAAAGGCGGTTCAAGCCGCTTGGGACGAGGTCAAGGGCGAGAGCACCGAAACGATCGAATGGACCGAAGACAATCTTCTCGAGCAGATTGAATCGATGCTCGAAGGCGGGAAGTACTCCGGACTCCAAGAGGCTCTGGAAGGGAAACGCAGCGAATTTGAAAACAAGTTGGCGGGTGTCCTCAACACGCCTTTGGACATTGAATCGACGGTTTCCAGGAGCGACCTCTCCATCGGCACGCTCACGATCGCGCGCAACGAGATCGATGACGACGCCACCGTGAAAATTGAGAATCCCTTCGCTTCCGGAGATGGTTCGGCCTCAGGTGCCGGAACCGAAGGTACGGAAGGTCAGGCCGAGGGTGACGAGAGCGGCGATGAAGGGGACGAGGGCGAGGCCGAGTCGAAACCCGTAACGATCACCGGTTCGGAAACCTACGACGTCGTCAACCTGAAGCTCGCGGTGAGCGACAGCAACCTGGACGTCGGTACGCTCGATTTGCAGACGGGCGCGATCACGCTCGAAGACTCGAAGATGATGGTGAGCAATGTCAAGACGCTCAACGGCAGCCTGACGTTGAAGAGCGGTTATCTCGGGCTCAACGTAACGAGCAGCGTCGCGGACCTTATGAAATCCGAGAACGAGGCTGAAACGACGGCGGATCCCAGCGCCACGCTGGAAGTGGGTTCTCCCGTCACGATCGGGGCGAACGGTCAGCTCAATTTCGGTACGTTTGCCGATGATGATGCAACGACCGCCGAAACTGAAGAACATGCCATAGGTTTCTTTACCGACACCGATATCGTCTTCGACGGCAAGAATTTCAACTCCGATGCGCTTTTCAGCCAGGATCGCACTGACGGAAAGAAGGGGATTGTCAAAGTTGATGGCGGTAAGCTTACCGTGAAGGCCACAAATCTCTCCTGGGGCGTCTACAAGCTCTTTGACGAAGATACGCTGAATACGGACGCTCTGAATAAAGGTAACGTCTTCATCGATACATCGTCCGAAGACACGGTTAGCGGTTTGTGGAGGGACGCTGTTGGCGACAAGATCTCTGCGGGTGGCAATGAAATTGTCGTTGGCGGCAAGACCATTGAAGGTTCCGGCCTCGACATCGGTGCGGTGAACCTCGCGAACAGCGTCGTCGGCGGTGACCGCGGCAGCGCGCTCGACAAAGCCCTCATCAACCACATCCTCTCGAACGGTCAGAGTATCGAAGAGATCTCCAACACGATCAACTCCGTCACCGGACTCGGTGCCGTTGCGGGGCTTACGGCCATGGCGGTCGACTTCGGCAATTACGTGGCCGATCAGGTCGAACACCATGCCGTGACGATGCCGCGTCAGGCCGAAGGCTGGTGGGTGCAGCCGATCGCTGGCAAGCTCAAGTCCGACGACCTTGCGGTCGGCGGCATGAAGAGCGGCTACTCGATCGACACCTTCGGGATCATGGGGGGCTTCGACAGGAAGCTTCGCAACGGCGACACGATCGGCGTGGCGGCTTCCTACCAGTCGGGCGACGCCGATTCCGAAGCCAGTGCGCTCCCCGTTTCGACCGACGTCACGAACTACGGGTTCCATCTCTGGCACGCCCGCGAACTCGACGCCTTCCGCCTGATGGGTATGTTCTCGTACTCGAAGACGAGCGGCGACGCCAAGATGAACGTTCTCGGTCAGGAAGTGACGAGCGACCTCGGCGCCACCGAAATCGCGATCGGCGCCCGCGCCGACAAGGAGTTCAAGTGGGGTACGGTGCGCATGATTCCGCATGCCGGCGTGCGCGCCTCGATGATCGACGTCGACGACTACACGGTCGAAATGGGTTCGGACGAACTCTTCAAGGTGAGCGAAGACAAGCTTTGGATCTTTGAAGTGCCTGTGGGCGTGACGTTCGCCTCGTCCTTCGAATACGCCCGTTGGAACGTGCAGCCCTACGTCGACCTCACGGTGCGCGGACGTTTCGGCGACACGGATTCGACCTTTACGGTCGAGGGTTCGTCGACCTCCGACAGCGTGAAGTACGACGTGACGGGCGACGTGATCGGCGATCTTCGCATCGGCTACATGTCGACCTTTAAGGACCTCAATCTCGGCATGAGCTACGGTCTTTCTGCGGGCGACGGCGGCCGTCAGAACCACCAGATCGAAGCGACGCTTCGCATCGACTTCGACTGAACGTGACTGCTTCCGACGTCCTCCCGGGGCGTCGGACAAACGACGACGAGACGGGGATCGGGTCGACCGGTCCCCGTTCTTCATTTTTAGGCGGGCGGCTTCACTCAGGCGCCGGAACGTCAAATCGGATTCTTCCCAACGGGGGAATTCTTGCGAGCTTCGCTCTCCAAAGCGGCTTCTTCGGACGCGCATTTGAGGCAGGTCGTCTCGCCCGCGGCGATCCGACCGCGCACGCCCAGGAGATAGGTTTTCGTGCGGTCAAGGTCGGACCGGATTTTTTCGATGCCGGCGAGATATTCGTCGATTCGATCAAGAAGCCAGGGCGTTCCGAGCGAAGGATCGTCTTCGTAGGCGAGAAAACGCTCGATGCACTCGAGCTTCATGCCGGCGTTGCGGCAGCGCATGATGAAGCAAAGTCTCTCAAGATCGGCCGCGCCGTACTCCCGCTGTCCTCCGGGACCCCGACGGGCCTTGTCGAGAATGCCGCGCGATTCGTAAAAGCGGATCGTTCCCACCGCCGCCCCGGTACGGGCGGCCAATTCACCGATTTTCATCGTTCTTACTCAAAAAAACCGAAACAACACTTGAAGCTACAGTAGCTGTAGATATTATCGTGCTCCGCAAGTGGAGTCCGCAAGGGCGATCGCAAACGTCCCCGGACACTGTTTTCTTATCAACCGCCGAGCCTTGGAGAGGCTCGCAGCACAGGAGCCAGCATGAAATTTCAACAGATCCGCAGCGCTCTTTCCGTCGTCGAATTCGCAGGAGTTCGTTTCCTGATCGATCCGATGCTCGCGCCGAAGAACGCCTATCCCGTCATTCCGCTCACCTGCGTCACGGGCGAAGGGAATCCCACGACGGACCTTCCCGTCGCCCTGGAAACGCTTTTTGACGTCGACGCCGTGATCGTCACGCACCTGCATTTCGATCACTTCGACGATGCGGCGCGCGACGCCCTTCCGAAGACGCTCGTCCTCTTCGCGCAGTCCGAAAAGGAGGCTCAGACGCTTCGCGGCTACGGCTTCCGGGACGTTCGCGTGCTTCGGGAGGAGGGCGTCGAATTCGAAGGCGTCCGACTCTACAGAACCGAATGCGAACACGGTGCGGGCGACCTTGTCACGAGCGACGCCTATGACGCCGCAGGGGTCGCGGCCGATGCCTGCGGCGTGGTCTTTGAGGCGACCGAAAGAGCGCGCAAGCCCGAGACCTTCCGCTTCTATCTCGCGGGCGACACGGTCTTTTGTGAATACGTGGAGGAGGCGCTCGCCAAGTTCGAACCGGCCGTGATTGCCGTCAATGCGGCGGGCGCGCAGTTCCCGAAGGGACATCTCCTCATCATGAACGAGTACGACGTGCTCACGCTCATGCGCCGCCATCCCGACGTGACGGTGATTGCGACGCACTTGGACGGCGTCTCGCATGCCACGGTTTCGAGCGACTCGCTTCGTACGTTCGCCCGGGAAAACGGACTCGAGAAGCTTCGCATTCCGGCGCAGGGCGAAACGATCAAGATCGCGCTGTAAGACCAAAGTGAAGGGCTTCTCAAAACGGCGGCGGTGCGGGCGCAACGAACAATCGTGAGATTTTGTCAGCCCCGGGGTTGCGCCGCCGGGAAGTGCCGTAGAATGGACGCTTTCCACCATACAACGCGCCTGCGGGGGGCACAGGGTTTTCGCCCGGTTGAGAAGCACCCTTGGCACCGGATCCGGTTAATACCGGCGGCGGGACTGCAGGACGTTCGAGTCGGGGTTCTCCGCCGAGAAGCGGGCGCCTTCCGGCCGTTCGTCTCCGTCCGTCGTCCGACTCGGCGCACGGAGACGACAAAATGAAGCCCGTATCCTGGATTCATGACGACACGCCCGGCAAGGTCAAGCGCCTTGCGGGCGAGCGCGACTATCTCGTAAGCGAGGCGGGGGAAGACATTCCTTTTCGCCGCATCGACTTTTCTCCCGCGCCCCCGAACTTCGGGGGACGAGACTACCCCTCGATCTACCTTCCCGACGTGACGGGACCTTTCGGCGAGAACTGGATCGACGAAAACGCGCCCGTCACCGACTTTCATCCGAAACTGCGGCGCGAACGCGCCGTCGGGAGCGACACGCAGCTCACCGCGGCGAAAAAGGGCGTCGTCACGCCCGAAATGAGCTTCGTTGCGGGACGGGAAAACCTGGGGCTCAGAGCTACGAAGAAGATGCTCGACGAACTTCACGACGAAGCGCTCTCGGAAAAACTCGCGCCTTTCTTCGAAGGGAATCCCTGGACGGGCGAGGACGTGCGCCAGCTCGTCGCCTCGGGCGAAGCCGTGATTCCGGCCAACGTCAACCATCGCGAAGCCGAGCCTACGGTGATCGGGGAGAAATTCCGCACCAAGGTGAACGCGAACATCGGAACGACCGGGAAGATTTCGAACCTGGATGCGGAACTCGAAAAGCTGCGCGAGGCGCTTCTCTGCGGCGCCGACACGGTGATGGACCTCTCGGTCGGGGAAGATTCGGGACGCATTCGCCGCGCGATGCTTCGTCACAGCCCCGTGCCGCTCGGGACCGTTCCGATCTATGAGGCGCTCGAAAAGGTCAAAAAGCCGGAGGCTCTCAGCTGGGAAGCCTTTTACGAGACGCTTTGCCGACAGGCCGAAGAGGGCGTCGACTACATGACCGTTCACGCGGGCGTCTTGCGCAGTCACGTGGAGCTGACGCGAAAACGGCTCACGGGAATCGTTTCGCGGGGAGGCGGCATTCTCGCCGCCTGGATGTACGCGACGGGACGGGAAAACTTCCTCTACGAGCGCTTCGACGACATCCTCGACGTGGCGCGCGCATACGACGTGACGCTGTCGCTCGGCGACGGACTTCGTCCCGGTTCGGTCTACGACGGAAATGACGAGGCGCAGTTTGCCGAAATGAAAACGCTGGGCGAACTCGGCCGCAGGGCGCGGGAAAAGGGCGTTCAGGTGATGATCGAAGGGCCCGGACACGTTCCCTACGGCGGGATTGCCCGCAACCAGGAGGGCGTGCGCGAATGGTGCGACAATGCGCCGCTCTATACGCTCGGGCCCCTTCCCACGGACGTGGGTGCGGGGTACGACCACATCACGGCAGCGATCGGCGGTACGGCGCTCGCGTCGCTCGGCACGGCGATGCTCTGTTACGTAACTCCGAAGGAGCACCTTGGCCTTCCCGAAGCGGAGGACGTCCGCGAGGGGATGGCGGCCTTCCGGATCGCCGCCCACGCGGCGGACATCGCCAAGGGGATCCGCGGGGCGGCGCTTCGGGACTTCATGATGAGCGCCGCGCGGTTTGAGTTCCGATGGGACGATCAGTTCGCGCTCACCTTCGATCCTGAGCGTGCCGCGGCCTTCCACGACAAGACAATCGGCGGAAACGGAGGGCGAAAGGCGCACTTCTGCAGCATGTGCGGGCCGGGCTTTTGTCCGATGAAGCTTGCGCGCGACTGGTTTAAATAAAGCTCCCGCAAAGGAACGAAAGAAAACCCCGTTCGGTTCTGCCGCAACGGGGTTTCCTGCAGGGGAAGGGCTTATTCGGCCTTGGCTTCGACGGCTTCCTCGTCGAGATTGAGGTACTTGCCGAGTTCGTTGAGAACCGAATCGTCGCCCTTCTTGAAGCGGCGATAGAGTTCGCGGAAGTGGGCGTACCAGCCCCAGGTCATGCCGTATTCGGCCTTGAACGTAACGCGACGCATGTGCTTGCGCATGGTGTTTCCTTTCGAAAAGGTTGGCGGAGAAGTTCCGCGGTCCCCGAAGTATAGCCCGCGCGGAGTGCGGATACGCAAACTCAGCGCATCCTGCGCAGCATTTTGCCGGCGATTTTGCGTGTCAGGGCGCGGGGCGCAACCTGGGCGACGACCGCGACGCAACGGTTGAGCCAGCCTTCAATTTCGACCGGGGCGCCCCGGAAGGCGGCGTCGAGGGCCGCTCTCGCGACGGGGCGCACGTCCTGTGCGTACTCGTCAAAGGGTGAATCCTCTTCGAGCCCCGCGGCGGTTCCGAAGTTGGTGCGCGTGGGCCCGGGACAGAAGGCCGTGACGGTGACGCCCGTTCCCTTCATTTCTTCGGCGAGGGCCTCGGAGAAGTGGAGTACGTAGGCTTTGGTCGCACCGTAGACCGCAAGCCAGGGACAGGGCTGGAAGGCGCCCGTCGAAGCGATGTTGAGGATGCGGCCGTGTCCGCGCTCCGCAAAGCGCTTCGCGCAAAAGAGCGTGAGGCGCGTCACGGCCTCCGCGTTGAGGCGAAGCATCGCGCAAACGCGTTCGTCGTCGACCTCGAGAGCTGATCCGAAGGCGCCGACGCCGGCGTTGTTGACGAGAAGCGTGAGTTCCCGATCGTCCTTTTCAATGAGGTTCTCCAGCGCTTCGCAGCCGTCGGGCTCGGCAAGATCAAGAGCCGCGGTGCGCACGTCGACGCCGAAGCGTTCGTTGAGTTCACGGGCCACCTCCTCGAGAACGTCGCCCGAACGGGCGACGAGCGTGAGATGCATGCGGCGCGCGGCGAGCTGACGGGCGATTTCGAGACCGATTCCGCTCGAGGCGCCGGTGATGAGGGCATAGGTTTTGTTCATGCCGTCTCCTCCAATGGTGTTTTGATGCATTGTGCCACGAAGATCAGTCTTCGAAGGCGTCCGCCATGGCTTCGATTTCTCTCGGCGGGATGCCGTATTCGCGCGCGTCGGCGTCCCAGTCGAGAAGACGGCGGCGTACGGTGAGGACGAAGCGCTTGGCTTCCTGAATCGAGAGATCGAAGTAGGGAGCGTAGGTGATCGCCTCGTCCGTCGTGAAGCGCGCCGAACCGGCCCGCAGCTTCATGCCGCCGCGCGCAGAGAGCGAAGGGGACGTGAAGGTGAGACTGTGAGCGGGGGCAAGGCGCCATCCGTCCGAATGAACGCCGGCGGGCCGTACGAAGAGCCAGCGCCCGGGGTGGTCTCCCGTGGGCCCCGTGAGAAGGGTAAAGGCCATGCGGCGCCAAACTTCGGGGAGGTCTTCCTTGGGAGCGGCGCCTTCGCGCGTCAGAAAGTCGACGATGTCGGAATAAGTGATCGTCCTGCGCAGTCCCGTTCCCTTCGGCGCGATGAGGGCCTTGGCCGAGAGTGACGCCAGGGAGCGGTTCCCGGCGTCGCGGTCGGCGCGGGTGCGAAGGAGTACGGGTTCGCCCATCAGCATTCTGAGTGTGGGCGTCACGGTGCGGATCCCGACGGACCGGGCGATTTCCAGTGAAAAACCTTGCCAGAGCGCAGCGTGTACGGGCTCGGTCGATAGTCCGAAAGTCGCGACGACGGGGCGCTTGTCGACGAGTACCGAATAGACGGGCGTGCGTCCCGGGAGCGTGCGGGCGGAAAGAAGAAGTTCGAGTTCCGCTTTTCGCGCGCGGTTGCGCTCGGCTGCGTGGTGGGCGTAGAGGAGTTCGTCGCCTCGGGACTGAAAGACGGGAAGGGCCGGACGAAGCGAAAGCCGCTTCGCAAGGAGGGAGGGTGCGAGGGGTTTTACGTCGCCCTCCAACGTAACCGAGAGAGCGCCGAGCGAGGAATTCTCCTCGAGAAGGGACGTAAATGCGGCCTCTTCGGGCTTGACGTCGAGGGTCCAGTCGAGTGAAACGCCTTTATCCTTCGCTTCCTCCATAAGGAAACGAATCTCCGGATCGAGGCGGACGTCCTCGAGGAAGGAAAAAAGACGCTTACCCTTCGTCGGCAGGATCGGGCCATTTTTCAAAGGCAGATCGTGTGAGAGCGCGAAGCCTTCGGACAACCACGCGTCGTCGTACTCAAACCAAAGGGACGGACGCGTCGTCTGAACGGAACGCCGTTTGGCATTTCTCGGAGCTTTCCCGGAGGCGTTTTCAAATAAAGAGCCCGAACGGGATTCCAAAACGGTTCGACGAGAAGTCGCCGGTTCATCATCCCGAACATGAAGTCGTCCGACGGGAATTCTTTTTTCGGGGTCATTCCCGAAAGAGAGAGGATAGGAAAAGAGCCAGATGCGGTGGTCCATTCGCAACATTTTTGTTACTCCTCCTTCACCCGGCGGCGACGAACGCGCTGAGGAAGAGGGCGATCCGTCAAAAAGGCTTCGCCAAGATCGTCCGCACCCAAAGAAGAGAAGGGGTCGTCCACGCCGATCGCGTGAAGCACGGAAACGATGTTGCCGATCGAAACACCGCAGTCTCCAAGTTCCATTTTTGAGAGGGTGTTGACGGAAATCCCCGCGCGTTCCGCAACGATTTTTTGCTGAAGCTTTCTTTGAACACGAAGGAAACGGATCCTTCGACCGAGAGCTTCGACTGCTTCCGCAGTAGCAAAAGATGGTCTCATAAACTAAGAATCCTGTGAGTAAAGTATTATAAAACTATCTATGATATGAATTATATGATTTCAAGCGCTCTCTGTCATAAAAACAGAAGAGTCTGAGAAAAGTGACGTAGGCATGGGGTTTATAAGAAGAAAAATTTGATCTACTAAAGTGGTTGAACTCACAGAATAAAGTGAATTACAGGTATAACACACACGATACGATGTTCAAACCATGTTGATTCTCATAGAGACATGTGAAAAATTGACATCGGATTCCATCTCTTCTTACATCAATATTTCTGCTTTGGAACCATTGATGTCATGTCTTCTTAAGCTATGGGGCATATCCCTAATGGATCTTTTCCTTTTGCAGAGATGTCCCGGTTGAGCATCACGGCATGCTTTTCCAGCACATGTCGGTTGCGAATCTCTCGAAACCGTAAGTTTGCTTTTCCGTATAGTTCCCGATCGGAACAGTTTCCCTCCACTCTTCCTGGTCGGTGTTTTTGTGCGTCGTCCTCCGCTACATTTCTGTACATAACGGAGATCCGTAGAAAGGTCTTTGAGGGTTCACCGGGTCTTCCCTCGATATTCGAATGAAAGCGGAAAAGAATGGACCGCATTCTTTTATAAAGACACCGATCGGGGAATAAATGGAAGCGGTTGCGTGCATCGAGGTCTTTCCGTGAAAAAGAGCGGGAGGAAAACCGTCTTCGTCACTTTCTTCGAAGCATCCCTTTGGCAATGCCTTGCGGTCCGCCGTGCCCGAAGCTTTCCTAAAGAACCCGTTCGCGTCGGAAAAAGAGAAGCTTCAGCCGCAGAGGAGGAGCATTTTCCCGAGCCGGTCTGAACCCCGTCTTAAGAGAATCGGGCAAAAACGAACTTCCCGAAAGGGCGGTTCGATTCTTTTTCGGATCTTTCCCGGATTGGGAAACGGCGTCTGGAAAACGCCTTTTTCCTTGGAAACCCTCCGAAAAGTCGTGCCGAAGCAGACGTTTGCCCATTCCGACCCGGCGTCGGCACGACATTTTGCTTAGTGTGCTTTTTCGTCCGAAACGCTGAAACATACCCTGTGCGGGGTAATCCGAACGGTTGGGAAACGTTTGTTTACGTCGCCCAAACGCCTTGTGCGGCGGCGTTCTCTCTGAGGAAATGCATTCTAACGAACTTTTGTCCCCCGTGTTTACCCGCATAAAAAGGGCGTTCGAAAGCAGTCCTCCCTCCCGCAGACTTTCCCCCACGTTTTTTCGCCGCTCAGTTGCGGCCCACCACACGACTGCCATGAACGAATCCATTCTCGACAAGTGTCTCAACGACTACCGACTCATTCTCGGCAAAAAGGAGCTGCTGCCCATCGTCCTCGGCGGCATGGGGGTCAACATCTCCACGAAGGAGCTCGCGCTCGAGGTCGCCCGCTGCGGCGGCATCGGCCACATCTCCGACGCCATGATGCCCGACGTCTCGGACCGTCTTCTCGGGACCCATTTCACGGCTGCCAAGGCCAAACTC
Source organism: uncultured Sutterella sp. (assembly GCA_900545275.1). GTDB lineage: Bacteria > Pseudomonadota > Gammaproteobacteria > Burkholderiales > Burkholderiaceae_F > Sutterella. Next base: position 13,329 of record UQYG01000002.1, on the reverse strand, counting down.
TGCAAAGTCTTTGCCGGGCTCGCCCCGAAGCCCGACATGCACTTTGATCTCGAAAGCATCCGCAACGCCACCAAGGGCTACGTGGAAGACGTCATGAGTGCGAAGAAGGGGGACGGACTCGTTTTCATCAACGTCATGGAAAAGCTCACCATGAACGACCCGCTCGGTTCGCTCAAGGCCCGCCTCAACGCGGCGCTCGACGCCGGAATCGACGGCATCAGCCTTTCCGCGGGTCTTCATACCTCGAGTTTCGGACTGATGGCGGATAATCCCCGCTTTCGCGATGCGAAGCTCGGCATCGTCGTTTCGTCCGTGCGGGCGCTCAACATCTTCCTGCGGCGCACCGCCAAGACCGAGCGTCTCCCGGACTTCGTCGTGGTGGAGGGGCCGCTAGCCGGCGGCCACCTTGGATTCGGTTTTGACTGGGCGAACTTCAAGCTCTCCGACATCGTCCGCGACGTGAAGCAATACCTCGCGGAGAAGGGACTTTCGATTCCCCTCATCGCCGGGGGCGGCGTCTTCACCGGGACCGACGGCGTGCGGCTCATGGAGGAGGGGGCCGACGCCGTGCAGGTGGCGACGCGCTTTACGATCGCCCGCGAGTCGGGCATTCCAGACGACGTGAAGCAGCGCTACTTCAACGCCGAGAAGGATGAAATCGTCGTGAACGGAATTTCTCCGACGGGCTATCCCATGCGCATGCTCTCGTGTTCTCCCGCCATCAACGCCAACACGAAGCCGCAGTGCGAGGCTTACGGGTACATGCTCGACCACGGCGAATGTCAGTATTTGAAGGCTTTCCGAGAGGCCGTCGCCGAACATCCCGAGGTGAAGCAGCCCGCCGTCGCTGGGAAAACCTGCCTGTGCGTTCAGATGCGCAACTACAAGCTCTGGACCTGCGGAGCTTCGGCCTGGCGCCTCAAGGAAACCAGCGTGAAGCTCCCGGACGGTACGTGGTACCAGCCGCCCGCCGAACACATCTTCCGCGACTATCTCACGAGCCGTCGCGACGAAATTCTCCTTCCCGTGCCGGCCTGATGCCGCAGGGAGCGGGAAAAGCGGACGCTCCGGGATTGCCGAAAGGCTCTCCCGGAGCGTTTTTTTCGGATCTTCTGCTAAAATCGCGTTTCCTTTTCACCGTTCACTTTCACTCACGATGGAATCTTTTTTCGAACGAGCCATGTATGCGGGCCGCTGGCTGCTCGCTCCGATCTATCTCGGCCTCACGCTCGCGCTTTTGTGTCTGGGCATCAAATTCTTTCAGGAAGCCTTCCACATCATTCCGCATGTTCTGGAAATGAAGGAGGCCGACCTCATACTCGGCATTCTTTCCATGGTCGACATGGGCCTCGTGGGCGGCCTCATCGTCATGGTGATGTTCTCGGGCTACGAAAACTTCGTCTCGTCGCTTGACATCCAGGAGTCGCAGGACAAGCTCTCGTGGCTCGGCAAGATGGATGCGGGTTCGTTGAAGAACAAGGTGGCCGCCTCGATCGTGGCGATCTCGTCGATCCACCTTCTGCGCGTCTTCATGAACATCCCGACGACCGAAAACGACAAGTTGTTCTGGTACGTGATCATCCACCTGACCTTCGTGCTCTCGGCGCTCGTCATGTGCGGGATCGACCTTCTCACGAAGAAGGCGCACTGAAAACGCAACGCTTTTCTGCGTTTTTTCCGCGAAAACCTCTCGAAACTCCCGAGTCTTCGGACGGCGGGAGTTTTCTTTTGCCTTGTCCGATGGCGCTACAATCGGAAGGTCTTTGGTCGAACGTCCGAAGAAGAGTCTTCGACCGAAGGAAAACCCTCCCGAAAACAACAGGAATCCCCACATGCGCACATCGCTACGCAAAGTCTTCCGCTTTGCCATGCCTTTTCTGCAGGCTTCCCTCATCAAGCAGATTCTCGTAGGTTTCGTTCTCGGCTGTCTTCTCGGCCTCTCTTCGCCCGAACTCGCCAAGTCCGCGGGCTTTCTCGGGACCATCTTCGTCACGGCCCTGAAGGGCGTCGCTCCGGTTCTCGTCTTCGTGCTCGTCATGAGTTCGATCGCCGGCCGCAGCGACCTGAGCGAATCCGTCCACATCAAGCCCATCATCTTCATTTATCTCGCCGCGAACTTCTCCGCGGCGCTCGTCGCCGTGGCGGCGAGCTTCATGCTTCCCTCCGAGATCCAGCTCGTTGCCCAGGGCGCGGAAGTGAATGCTCCGGGCGGCATCGGCGACGTGCTCCGTTCGCTCGTCCTCAATCTCGTCGACAATCCCTTCCACGCGCTCGCTTCGGCCAACTACATCGGCATTCTCGCCTGGGCCATCGCCATGGGTCTGGTTCTCCGCAAGGGGACGGACGAGACGCGCAAAGTTCTGCAGGACGCTTCCCGCGCCGTGGAATTCATCGTTTCGCTCGTCATCCGCTTCGCGCCCTTCGGTATCTTCGGTCTCGTCTCCGAGCTCCTCGCTACCGAAGGTCTCGGCGCGATGGTCGACTACGCGCATCTCCTTGCCGTTCTGATCGGTTCCATGGCCTTCGTCGCGCTTGTCGTGAACCCCTTCATCGTGTGGCTCTGCACGCACGACAATCCCTATCCCGCGACCTTCCAGACGCTGCGCGAGTCGGGGATCTCGGCCTTCTTCACGCGCTCCTCCGCCGCGAACATTCCGGTGAACCTCGAACTCTGCCGACGCATGAATCTTCCCGAAGCCACCTACGCCGTTTCGATCCCCGTCGGGGCCACCGTCAACATGGGCGGCGCCGCGATCACGATCACGGTCCTGACGCTCTCGGCCGCGTACTCGCTCGGCATTACCGTCGACATTCCTACGGCGCTCTTCCTTTGCGTCGTCGCCACCATCTGTGCGGCGGGCACCTCGGGCGTCCCGGGCGGCTCCATCATGCTCATTCCGCTCGCCTGCGGGCTCTTCGGCATCGATCAACACACCGCCATGCAGGTCGTGGCCGTGGGCTTCGTGATCGGCGTTCTGCAGGACTCCTGCGAAACGGGGCTCAACAGCTCGACCGACGTGCTCTTCACCTACGCCGCCTGCAAGCGTGCGGAACGGATCGCCAAGGGAAATGCCTGACGACACGCCGTTTCTCAACGCATAAACCTCACCGCAAGGGCCCGCCGAATCGGCGGGCCTTTGTGCGTCCGGAGATTGAGGAAAGGAAAGCTGACGCTTCTTCAGGAGGTCAGAGAGAGGGAGAGAGGCTGCCCGCGTCTTCAACGTCGGGAATGGTTTCGTAAACGAGCGGCGGCGTGCCGGGGGCGGCGGGGATTTCCGTGGCGTCGATTGACGGCCGGAGCCTCGGCGAGATCGGAGGCATGGCCAATCTTCGGGTCTTGCCTTACCCGAAGGCTTCAGCGGGTGTGAACGGATGAGGTTACGCGGACGGGATCGGGAGCGTCGGCGGAGGCTTCAATGTAAAGGGAGTCCGGCCTATCGTCGGAGAGGTTGGGAGAAGTCATTCCGCGTCCAAAGCGGACATCCTGTGGAGCTTGTCTGCATGGGGACGAAGACCGGTGCTGCGTCGGGATCTGCGCAGAAGCGCCGCTTTTTGTCCGAAACCCGGCGGAAAAGACCGCAGGTGTATCCGCCGTAAAAGGAAAAGGGCGTCCTCCGGATGCAAAAAGCCCCGGCTCCTTTTGGGAAACCGGGGCGCGATTCAGATCAACGTATTAGGAACGTCGATTAGAAGCGGTGCGTGAGACCGACATAGGCCTGGATGAGTTCCTTTTCCATGTCGTGTTCATCGAACGCGGAGGTGTCAAGCGTGGCCTTGGCGTAGCCGGCGCCGAGGTAGGCGTCGGTGCGCTTGCTCAGGTGATAGGCGTAGCGGGCCGTCAAGCCGACGTACTGAGCGTCAATGTCAAACTTGTCCTGGGGATCGGAGTAGATGTTTTGGAGCTTGCCGTCCTGGAAGTAGGCGGCCACCGTCAGGTCACCCCCGCCGATCGGGGTGATGGAGCCGATGTGCAGGCCGTAGCCCTTGAAGCCGTCCGTGCCACAGTCTTTGTCCCATGCAACGTTATCGATGAGGTCGTCCGTCAGATCCCAACCGGCAGCGTTGCGGATGCCCTGGTAGTACTGCGCAAGGGCGAAAACCTTCGTGACGCCGAAGTCGTAGTTGCCGCCCAGGTGGAAGAGGTGGCCGTCGTCCTTGACGGCGGAGGTCGAGGCGTGGTTGAAGTATTCGTAGGCGCCCACGAACTGCAGGTTGCCGAAGCCGCCCGTCACGGCGAGCGAGGCGTAGCGGTCGACCGAGGACTTGCCTTCCGTACCGTGCTGAGGATTGTCAACAGGGTCATAGTCGTCGTTGTCGCCGTTGACGTCGCCGTCAAACGAATACTGGGCCGTCACCTTGACGCCCGCGAATTCCGGCGTTTCGTAGGTGATCATGTTGTCGTAGCGGCTCGAAGCGGTCATGCCCCAGATGTTGAAGTCGCCGCCGTCGAAGGCTTCGCCGATGAGGTAGACGTAGTCGTAGGTGCCGGCGGAGGAGCCGACGCCGCCCATGCGGCCGGCCGAGATCTTGCCGAAGTCGCCCGAGAGCGTGAGGGAGGCTTCACGGCCGAAGAGGCGGCCGCCCTGGTTGAGGGCGCCGTCGTCCGTGTTGATGCCGCTTTCGAGTTTGAAGGAGACCTTCATGCCGTTGCCGAGGTCTTCGGAACCGACGATGCCGAAGCGCGAGGAGGCGTTGATGCCGGAGGCCATTTCGAGGCTGCTTTCGCCGTCGGTGGTATGAGCAACGGTACCGCTGTCGATACCCCAGTTGTCCTGGTACGTATAGGCAAGACCGGTGTCGACCACGCCGTAGACGGAGACGTCGGCGGCCTGAGCGGAAGCGGCGGCGCCGAGAACGGCGAGCGCGAGGAGAGACTTCTTCATGATTTGTATTCCTTCCATTCGAGGGGGAGTGGGTTGATGCGAGGGTTTTTCACCAGGCGTGGGTTTTATCCTATATACCTTTTTTGACAAATCGATCACAAGCTCCGACGAATTCATGAAGTTTTGATGAAAAGCGGGGGTGTTAGGCGAATACCACTAGTTAGAAATGCATATTGGTCGACCAAATTTGTTGCGGATTCGTCACAAAAGGAAGTTTGGTTGACCGGTCTCGTGGGGACGGGCGGGAAAGCCGCAAGGTCGGCGGGAAGAGAAAAGCCCCCCGGACCGTGGGGGCCCGGGAGGCTTTGGAGAGCATTATTAGCCGTGTTTAGTTGCGGGCCGCGTAAATTGCGCTTCGCTGCGCCCGGGTGCTTTTGCCCGGCGTGGTGCCAAAGAGCGACTTGTAGTCGCGGTTGAACTGCTGCGGGCTCTGGTAACCCACGGCGTAGGCGGCGGAATTGACGTCGCCGTCGCCTCTCAGAAGGAACTGCTGCGCTTCGTAAAGCCGCAGGCGCTTCTGATACTGCAGGGGCGAGAGCGACGTGAAGGCCTTGAAGTGCCGGTGAAAGGTCGTTGGAGCCATACCCGCCACGGCGGCGAGTTCGGCCACGGGGATCTGTTCGCGGAAGTTTTCACGAAGCCAGCGGATCGCCTTGCGGATCCGCTGCCCCACGGCGCCCGGCGCATAGAGCGCCCGAAGACATTCGCCCGACGCGCCAGAAAGGGCGAGGAAGTGAATGTCCCGGATGATCATGGGCGCGCGATTCTTGAGTTGCTCCGGACGGTCGATGAGACGCAGGAGACGCTCGAAATCTTCGAGGAGCTCCACCGCAGGCTGACCGAGGTTGAACACTTCGTGCGAATTCGTTTCGACCGGATCCTCTTCGGAGAGAAACTCGGCTAGCGTGGAGGGATTGAGCCGCAGGGACAGCGAAACGAAGGGTTCGGACGGCTTCACGCCGATGAGTTCGTAGGAGGTCGGCATGTCGACCGACGTGACGATCATCGCGCCCGTCCCGTAGGTATAGGTTTTGTCGCCGATCACGAGGCGTTTCCTGCCCTGCAGGATGAGGCCCACGGAGAGCACGTAGAAGCAGTTGGGCACGCTTTGCGGCGTCTCGACGTAGGAAAGGTGAAGGCCCGGCACCAGGGCGTCGACGTTCACGCCCGAGCGCACGACGTTGCGAACGCGCTCCATCAGACGCTCGCGCAGAATTTCGGCGGTCGGATCCTCTGCCGGGGCGGAAGGCTCGAAAAGCGGACGATTCTCAACGGTCATGGCAGTTTCTCGTTTTTCTGTTTTTCGAGGGAGCGGCAGGCGAAGCGAAAGGTGAGAAGTACGCTTCGCCTCCCGGCGATCATTATGGATCTTAGCGGATCGGCGGGACGTGCCGCACGCCTTTAGGCTTCGTCCGTACCGTCTTCCAACGGACGCTGTCCGGGTTTCTTGTCGAGCACCCGAACAATGCGGTATTCGCCCGTGCCGACCCCGATTTCCTTCATCGCGGAGAGCTGACGAAGTCCCTCGCGGGACTCGACGCGCTTCACGAAGGTGTGCTTCACCCAGTCGGGGAGCGAGTAGACGAGGTCGATCGAGGCCTGGTCGATCGCGACCAGATCGGTCGAGGCGAAGATCCCGAGGTTGGGAAGCGTCGGCGTGGAGGCGGCGACGCCCGCACAGTCGCAGTCGATCGACATGTTGCGAAGGACGTTCACGAAGGCGATCTTCCTGCCGAAATGGTCGACGATTCCCTTGCCCGCGTCCGCCATGTGTTCCATGAAGTTGGCGCCGGTCGTCCACTTGCCGTCGGGCTAGACGTTGTGGACCTGTTTCTTCCCGTGTTCGGCCGAGGCGCAGCCGATCGCGATGTTCTTGAGGGAGCCTCCGAAGCCGCCCATGCCGTGCCCCTTGAAGTGCGTGAGGACGAGCATGGAGTCGTAGTCGAAGAAGTGCTTGCCGACCATGAATTCCTTGAGGTGTAGGCCGCCCCGGATCGGAAGGGGCGCGTCTCCGAATTCGTCCATGATGTCGACCTTCGAGAAGGTCCAGCCGTTTTCTTCGAGCACCTTGCGGTGTCCGGCCGTCGTCTGCCGCGGACTCTTGTAGAGGACGTTGCACTCGACGATGGTGCTGTTCGAAATCGTTCCCTGCAGTGTCTTGATCCAGGCGGGCGGCAGGAAGTTCGGCCCCTTGGGTTCGCCCGTGTGGAGTTTGAGGGCGATCTTGCCCGTGAGCTCACCCTTCACGAGGTTCACCATGCGCAGGAGAGCCGCTTCGGAAATCTCCGGCGTCCAATAGACGATCGGGCGGGGATCCGACTTCGCGGCGGCGGTCATGCCCGACGCGATGAGGGGAGAGGCGGCGACGCCCGCGGCCGCCGCTTCGATGAATTGTCTTCTGGACCAACATTTCATGATGTTCTCCTTGCTGGTAATTCGGGACGCCCGCCGGACAACCCTTTGAGCGCACTCCCATGATCCGAAAAGAAGAGGAGGAAAAAATGCGCGAGAGAACCGAGTTTTTGCCGATTCCGCCCGATGACGGAGCGGCGCAACGTACGGTAGAAATTGGCAAAAGCTCGGTTCGGTTCATGCCCGGCCGAAAAAAGCGGGGTTGCGACAATTTCATTCGACAAAAGAGCGCCCGATCGGCGGTCGACGTTCGGGGCTTGGAACAATCCTCGGTAAGGAGTAAGAAAATGTCCGTCAGTATGGAATCCGTTCGCTTGTCCAACGGCAGCGTGATGCCCGCCGCCGTCTTCGGCGTGTATCAGGTAAAAGACGCCCGGGAATGTCAGAAGGTGGTCGAAGACGCCCTCGCGGCCGGCTACCGGGCCCTCGACACCGCCGCCTCCTACGGCAACGAAGCCGCCGTGGGCGCCGCCCTCAAGGCCTGCGGCATCCCCCGCGACGAGCTCTTCATCACGACGAAGCTCTGGGTGGAAGACGCGAGCGAGGAGGGCGCGAAGCGCGCCGTCGACCGTTCGCTCGAACTTCTCGGTCTCGACCGGCTCGACCTCTACCTCATTCATCAGCCTGTGGGCGACGTCTACGGCGCCTGGCGCACGATGGAAAAGCTCCATCGCGAAGGGGTGCTTTCGGCGATCGGCGTGAGCAACTTTTATCCCGACCGTCTCGTCGACTTCTGCTTCCACCAGGAAATCCGTCCGATGGTGAATCAGGTCGAGATCAATCCGTTCTGCCAACAGGCCGCGGCGCTGCCCGTCATGACGGAATTCGGCGTGCAGGCCGAAGCCTGGGCGCCTTTTGCGGAAGGCCGCAACGGTCTCTTTGAGAATCCCGTTCTGAAGGAGGTGGCCCAAAAGCACGGCCGCACCGTCGGACAGGTGGTTCTTCGCTTCGTGCGCCAGCTTGGCGCCGTGGTGGTTGCCAAGACCGTCCGTCCCGAACGCATGCGCGAAAACCTCGACATCTTCAGCTTCGAATTGGACGACGAGGACATGCGGAAAATCCGCTCGCTCGACACCGCGACGAGCCAGTTCTTCTCGCACCGCGATCCGGCCATCGTGAAGTGGATGTCGACTCGTCACATCGAACACTGACGCCGGACCCTTCGGCGGGGCGGAAATCTTCCCGATCCCCGCCTCCCTTCTTCGCCGGGAACAAGGATCCGCGCGATCGAGCATTCCTCCTGCAGGCCGTCGTCTTCTGTCGGGCTCTTCGCCGCGTCGGCCATTTCGTCCTTTCTCGGCCCATGCACGGCGGCAACGTCGCTGCGCTTCATGCGGCGACGTATAACCGCGTCGCCCGTCCGAGTCCCGTCAAAACGACCGCCGTTGCTACGATTCCGAACGGCGCAGCGATGTCGGCCGCCGAGCGGCCAGTCGGTCTCGGACGATCCGTCACGTCAATCATTTCCCACGGCAGCAACTTCTTATGACTAAGAAATCGCATCCTTTCAAACTTCGTCTTACGGCGTGTCTCTGCGCCGGCATTCTCGGCGCGGTCTCGGCCTTTTCAAGCGTTTCGGCCGCAACCGCAGAGGCCCCGCTCGTTTTGGAGAGCCAGGGGAGCTTCACCGTGGGCGGGGGAGCGCTGCAAAACGCGGGTGAATTCTCGCGTTCTCGTTTCCTGGCCCCCGACGGTCAGGTCGCCTACGGGGACCACGCCTACGTTTTCTACCAGATCCCTGCGGACCGCAAGGGGTCCGCCATCGTCTTTCAGCACGGGGGCGCTCAGACAAAGCGCACCTGGGAACCGACGCCTGACGGACGGGAAGGCTTTCAGAACCTCTTTCTGAGGATGGGACATCCCGTGTACCTTCTGGATCAGCCGCGCATCGGCGAGGCGGGGCTTTCGCTCAAGGCGGCGGGCGAGGGAAATCCTTATGCGAAGAACCCTCTGTTCGCGGACAAGGCGCTTTACGAACTCTGTCGCATCGGCGTGTGGCCCGGACGTTTTGAGAATTCACAGTTTCCGGAGGGCGAAGCCGCGTTGGACGCCTTTCAGCGCTCCTGGACGCCGTACTCGGGGGAACTTGACGACGAGGTGAACGCCGACGCGCTCGGGGCGCTTTTCGAACGCATCGGACCGTCCGTACTGTTTACGCACTCCATGGGCGGAACGATCGGCTGGCGCGTGCCGACGAGAACCGACAATGTTCTCGCGATCGTAGCCTTTGAGCCGGGCGGTTCGCCCTTCCTCTTCCCGGAGGGCGAAGTGCCGGAAGTGTCGAAGGCCCTCTACGAGCCCGTCTCCGCCACGACGAAGGAGGTGCCGCTCAAGGATTTTGAAAAACTCGCGAAGATGCCGATTCTGCTTCTTTACGGCGACAACATCGGCGAGAAGCCTTCGACGGAAGTCGGCCCCGACAAGTGGAGAAGCGAACTCGACATGGCCCGAAAGTTCGTCGCGGCCGTCAACCGCCACGGCGGCAAGGCCGAGCTCATTCATCTCCCCGACCTCGGGATCCGGGGCAACACGCATTTTCTCATGTCGGACCTCAACAACAGGGAGATCGCTGAACTCGTGGAGAAGTGGCTTCGCGAGCATAAGCTGATGTGACGTCGGTGCGTCCGGACTCCGGGGCGGCCTTCCTCGCGGTTGAAATTGACAAAAACCGCGCGGTTATTGCCAAAAAAGCCTGCCGCGCGGCTTTTATTCTGTAAGGCAGGTAAAAGCGGGGCGGTCCGGCAAACGGCCGCTCCTTCGATGGAGATGGCAATGGAACAAAGAAAACTCGGTGCGCGCGGTCCCTCGGTGTCCGCGATCGGTCTCGGCTGCATGGGAATGAGCCACGGCTACGGTCCCGCCGCGCCGGAAGAGGAAATGATCGGCCTCATTCACGAGGCGTACGACCTCGGCGTCACGTTCTTCGACACGGCCGAATGCTACGGGCCCCACACGAACGAAACGCTCGTGGGCAAGGCCCTGAAGCCCATCCGCGACAAGGTCGTGATCGCGACGAAGTGCGGCATTCAGCTCGACCTCAAGACCGGCACGCAAAACCTCGACGCGCGTCCCGAAGTGCTTCGCAAGTCGATCGAAGGGTCGCTCTCACGTCTGCAGACCGATCACGTCGATCTCTATTATCTGCACCGTGTCGACCCGAAGGTGCCCGTCGAAGAGGTGGCGCTTCTCATGAAGGACCTGATCGCCAAAGGAAAGATCCTCGGCTGGGGGCTTTCCGAAGCCGGTCCCAAGACGATTGCGCGCGCCCAGGCCGTCTGCCCGCTTACGGCGGTGCAGAGCGAATATTCGATGATGTGGCGCGAACCCGAAGAGCGCATTTTCCCGCTCCTTGAAAAAGAAGGAATCGGCTTTGTTCCCTTCAGTCCGCTCGGCAAGGGATTCCTCACGGGCAAGATCCGTCCCGACACGACGTTCGGCGCCGAAGACTTCCGCAACAGCGTGCCGCGCTTCGAACGGGAAAACCTTGAAGCCAACATGAAGCTCGTGGAATTCGTCGAGTCGCTCGCGAAGGCCAAGGGAAAGACGCCCGCGCAGATTGCGCTTGCCTGGGTGATCGCGCAGAAGGACTGGATCGTTCCGATTCCGGGAACGCGCCGGCTCGAGCGCCTTCGCGAAAATCTCGGCGCCGCGGCCGTTACCTTCACCGCGGACGAACTCGCCGAACTCGACCGTCACCTCAAGGCGATCCCCGTGCAGGGCGACCGCTACAAGGGCGACTTCGCCAAGCGCGTGGCCGACTGAGAGGAAGACTAAACATTCCCACGACGACTTCCGGCTCGCGGCCCCGCCGATGGCCGAGGCCGCAAACCGACACGGCGGGAACGCCAAGGTCGTGCACGGGCCGGAGATCGGCATCCGCGGGAGTTCGCATCTTCTTTTTGCCGAAAAGAACTGCTTTGAGGTGTCCGGAGAGCTTGAGATCCGATTCATTGGAAGCATCCGGACGTCCGTACCGATGAAGCGATCGGAAAGGAGTCAAAATGACGTTTGTTCGTACCTTCGCCTTCAAGGCGACCGCCGCGGCGCTTTTCACGGCTTTTGCCGCCTGCGCCTTCTCCATGAAGCCCGTCACCGTCGCGGAGCAGGGGAGTTTTGCCGCAGGCGGCACGGTGGTGGAAGCCAAGACCGCCTACGATCCCTATCACCCGCAGGCGCAGGGCCAGACGCTGCACGGCGACCATGCCTTCGTCACCTATCAGGTGCCCGAACACCGCCGGGCGCTCGGCCTCGTGATGCTCCACGGCGCCGGGCAGTTCTCGAAGACCTGGGACACGACGCCCGACGGGCGCGACGGCTACCGCAATCTCTTCCTCGAAAAGGGCTATCCGGTCTATCTCGTCGATCAGCCGCGTCGCGGCGACGCGGGCCGCAGCACCGTTCCCGGGGAAATCAGCGCCGAGCCCGACGAAGGCTTCTGGTTCGGACAGTTCCGCATAGGACTTTGGCCCAAGTTCAACGACGGCTCGCAGTTCCCGCAGGACGATGCGTCGATGGATCAGTTCTTCCGTCAGATGACGCCCAACACCGCTCCCTATGACGCGAAGGTGAACGCCGAGGCGCTCGTGAAGGTCTTCGAAAAGACGGGAGACGCCGTCTTTCTCACGCACTCGCAGGGCTGCGGCGTCGGCTGGCTCGTCGGCATGAAGAGCGATCGCGTAAAGGGCATTGCAGCCTACGAACCGGGAAGCGGCTTCCCCTTCCCGAAGGGCGAAGCGCCCGCGCCGATCGCGAACAACAGCTTCTTCGGCGACTTGAAGGCCGACGAAGTGCCGCTTGAAGACTTCCTCAAGTTGACAAAGTTCCCGATCGTCATCTATTACGGCGACTTCATCCCCAAGGCCGACGAGGTGACGAAGCACCCGCACAACGACTATTGGCGCGCGGCCGCGATGATGGCCGACGCGTTCGTCAAGGCGGTTAACCGCCACGGCGGCGACGCCAGGGTCGTGCATTTGCCCGACCTCGGGATCCGCGGAAACTCCCACTTCCCGTTTGCGGAAAAGAACAACGTCGAGGTGGCCGGAGCGCTCGAAGCCTGGCTCAAGGAAAAGCGCCTCGACGCCTTTGCGAAGTGACGGCCTTCGCCTCAACGAAAACTCCCCGCCCGGGCGTTCCGTCCGACGGGGAGTTAAAAGTTTTTCAGCCGTTGCAGAGGGGCTCTGCGGCGGCTTCTTTTTTCACTTGTCGCGCTTCATCACGAGCTGCACGAGGATGTCGGCGCCCTTGAAGACGCCTTCGGCCTTGGCGGCGTTGCCCGCGGTGCGCATGAGATAGACGCTGCCCGTCTCCTTGTTGAAGACCGTGTATTCGATGAACTGAATGTCGGTCTTCGTCTGCTTCATCTGATAGGTGGTCGAGAGCTTCACGCAGGGAAGGGGGCCGAAGGCGCACTTTTCGGTCTTGTAATCCTTGAGTTCGAAGTCGGTGCCGATCTTCTGGATGAAGGCCTGCTTGCCCGAAGCGTCGGCGATCGGGTCGCCGCAGTTTTCCACCATCGCCTCATAGGGTTCGAGACCGTCCTTGGGTTCCTTCTTCCAGAGGAGTTCGAAGCTCGCTTCGGACTTCGGCGTGAAGGCGCGTAGCAACGGCTTCATCGAGGCGGCGCCGTCCTCTTCAAGTTCGACGGGCTGCCACTCTTCGTCGTGCGTGGCGGTCACGAGTTCGCCGAGATTGATTTCGGCGGCGGCCATGGCGGTCTGGGCGCCGAGAAGGAGAAGGGCGAGGGAGAGGGTACGCTTGATCATGAAAAAATCCTTTCGTCTGGGTCGCGCGAAGGCGACGGGGTCGCGGACATTTTCGCAACGTCGCCTTACAGCTTCATGAAGCCGTGATTTTTCGACGAATCCCGAAAAGACTGCGTGCCGCCCGCCGATTTTCAAGGGCGCCTTCGACTGCGGCGTCGGAGAATCGGTTGAAGTCGACGGGATATCGTTTTCGATATATACGTTTATTCGATAAAAAGATATCGGAATTTTATATTGGTAATGAGAGAAAAGAGTCCCTAGCATGATGT
>UQYG01000001.1 GCA_900545275.1 uncultured Sutterella sp. | reverse complement strand
CACTGCTGCCTCCCGTAGGAGTCTGGGCCGTGTCTCAGTCCCAGTGTGGCTGGTCGTCCTCTCAGACCAGCTACCGATCGTCGCCTTGGTAAGCTCTTACCCCACCAACTAGCTAATCGGGCATCGGCCGCTCCAATTGCGCGAGGTCTTGCGATCCCCCGCTTTCACCCTCAGGTCTTATGCGGTATTAGCCGGTCTTTCGACCGGTTGTCCCCCACAACAGGACACGTTCCGATGTATTACTCACCCGTGCGCCACTCGCCACCCGGGAGCAAGCTCCCTGTGCTGCCGTTCGACTTGCATGTGTAAAGCATGCCGCCAGCGTTCAATCTGAGCCAGGATCAAACTCTTCAGTTCAATCTCTGTTTGTCGCTCTTCGCCGGAATTGAAAGAGGAAAAATGAATTTTCCGTCTTTCTGCTTTCCTTCAAAGCGCGAACATCGTAAGTTTCTTTGAGTCCTTTGTCTTCCCGCAGGAAGACCGTCTTCGCAGAACAACCGCCGATGCTCACACTTATCGGTTCGTTGAATTCGAATTGTTAAAGAGCTGTCGCTGTCGAAGCAGCGAAGGATGCGAATTTTGCCACAATCTTCAAATCTTGTCAAGGGTCTTTTTGAAAATTTTTTGAATTTTTTATGCGACCTACCGCTTTCCTCTCTTTACCCTCCTCTGCGCTCTAAGCGATTTCGCCTAGATTTCGCGAAGAAAATTTCCATAAATCGAACTTCTTTCGCATCTCGTTGCGTCGGATCACCCTCGTTAGGTACTCAACCCAAGAAGCGGGACGATGCAATTTGGCGCTCCATCCCTAGAATGTAGGCTGATTTCTTGCCCTTATACCGACGGACATTTCTTTCATGGCGAACCCTGTACGAAGCCAATCCGCACTTCCGACGCCGATGCGCTTGCTGAGCCTTCTGCGCCGCCTGCTGCTCTGGGCGAGTCTCGTCTTCGCCTTCGTCGGCGTCGTCGCGTCGATCGACGCGCTGCAGAAGGGACTGCGCTCGCCCGAACATCACCTTGACACGACGGTCGGCACGCAGGTCGAGATGACTCTTCCCTTCAACGGCCGTCCCGATCTTCTTCCCTCGGATTTTTCCCTTCTCGTAACGCCCCAGACCAGTTCGCTCGTAGGACAAAACTTCGCGATCAATCAAAAGGGCAAGGACGTTCTCGTCACGCTTCATGCGCTCCCCTCGCTTCTGCCGGGATCTTATGAAGTCCGACTTCTCGTCAAGGGCAACGCAACGGATCCATGGACCGTGCACGTACACTCGGACGAGCGGGCGATGCAGAAGGCCTCCCTCTCTTATCTCGAGTCCCTCTTCGGCGTCGACGCCCTGAACGTCACGGTGCTGTCTCTCGGTCTCTTTCTCTTTTCGCTTCTCGCGGGCTTTCTCTCGCACCGCGCTCTGCAAAAGCTTTTTGCCAAGCAGGGCTACCTTCGCGTCTTCCATACCAGGGAAGAAGGAAACGACACGCTTCTTTACTGCATCGACGAAGGACGCACGCTCGCGGATGCCGCCCGCTACCCGATTCTCACGGCCACGGGCCACCTTCTGGGATTCGCCACCGTTCTCGAACGGGGTCGACAGCACTGCATTCTTCGTCTGCAGGCTTCGCACGCGACCTCGGGCTGCCTCATCGGCGTGCAACCGCAATAAAGCGCAACCTCCCCCAGTGACCGCTTTTCCGCAGCGACCGCCGGAACCCTTCGGTTTCCGGCGGCTTTTCCGGCCGTGTTCGTTACCGCTGCGGCAGACGCCCATAACAAAAATCCCGCACCGCCGTCTGCGGTACGGGACCCGTGTTTGGTTGCGGGGGAAGGATTTGAACCTCCGACCTTCGGGTTATGAGCCCGACGAGCTACCGAGCTGCTCCACCCCGCGGTGCATTCGGTTCAGCGTTTCGCTGAGGATTTGAATTATGCATGGAAACCCGTCCCTTGTCAACGACGGATTACAAATCGTTACATTCACATGCTTGCAAACTTTCGTTTTCGAGCGGTTTTCTCCTGAACTCACGGGGGTTTGCGGGCATCGTATTCTTCCGACCTTCCGTGCTACACTTTCCCCTCGTATACCGTACCGTGAGGGTGTTGCGCCCGAACGGCCGACCGACCTCTCACTCCCAGCAATACCATGCTCTACAACACCGCCCGACGCGTTCTCTTTGCGATGAATCCCGAAATGGCGCATTCGGTCACGATGGCCAATCTCGACTGGATCGTCCACATGGGTCTGCACAAGCTTGTCTCCTACGTCCCCGACGACGATCCCGTCACCGTCATGGGCGTCCGCTTTCCCAACGCGATCGGTCTTGCGGCCGGCATGGACAAGGACGGCACGCGCGTGAGCGCCTTCGGCGGTCTCGGCTTCGGCCACGTCGAAGTCGGCACCATCACGCCGCTTGCCCAGCCGGGCAATCCCAAGCCCCGTCTCTTCCGTCTCATTCCCGCGGGCGGCATCATCAACCGCATGGGCTTCAACAACCAGGGCGTGGAACAGGTCCTCAAGAACCTTCGTTCGGCCGACGGCTTCCGTCTGCGCGGGGGCGTCCTCGGCATCAACATCGGCAAGAACGCCGTGACGCCGATCGAGAACGCGCTCTCCGACTACGAGAAGTGCCTCGACGCCGTCTATGACCACGCCGACTACATCGCCGTCAACATTTCTTCTCCCAACACGAAGAATCTGCGCACGCTGCAGGGCGAAGAAGAGCTCGAAAAGCTCGTCGCCGGCATCTGCGCCCGCCGCGAGACTCTGAAGGAAGCCCGTCACGGCAAGCACGTGCCGATCGCCGTCAAGCTCGCGCCGGATCTTGAAAACGACGAAATCCTCCGCTGCGTCGACACGCTCATGCTCCACGGCATCGACGGCGTCATCGCGACCAACACGACGATCTCTCGCAAGAAGGTCGAAGGCCTCAAGCACGCCGAAGAAACGGGCGGTCTGTCGGGGGCTCCGCTTCGCGAACGCTCGACCGAAGTCGTTCGCCTCGTCGCCGAGCACGTCAAGGGCGAGCTTCCCGTCATCGCGTCGGGCGGCGTCATGTCCGCGGCCGACGCGGTCGAAAAGATGGAGGCGGGAGCTAGCCTCGTGCAGCTCTTTACGGGCTTCATCTACGAGGGTCCCAAGCTCGTCGCCGACAGCGTGACGGCCGTCGCCAAGTGGCGCCGCGAACACGCCTGATTTTCCTTTTTCCCGTCCCTTCCTTACACTCCGCGCTCCTCCGGGACGCGGAGTGTTGAATTTTCACTGTCTCGCTTATGACCGCAGAATTTCCGATTCGTCCCGGCTTCTGGAACGTCCCCCTCTGGGGAGAGATCGGCGTCTACTTCGTAGGGATCGCCGCCGTCGCCGTTCTCATCTGGGGCATTGTCCGCAACTGGCGTCTCCACCGAGCGCCCGTTTCCGAGCCGCCCGTCGAAAAGGGCCTCCTCGGAATGATCAAGAGCGTCTTTTATCAACCGAAGAACCTCGAGACGACGGGCGGGCGCCTCCATACGGTACTCGCGATCGGCTTTTTCCTTCTCTTTCTCGGCACCGCCCTGGCGACCCTCGACTGGGACATCGGCCACTACATGGTCGGCACGCAGTTCCTGCAGGGAAACGTCTACCTCGCCTACAAGTTCGTCCTCGACATGGCCGGGGTCGCCGTTCTCCTCGCGCTTTTCGTGGGCGCCCTGCGCCGCTACCGCAAGGGAAGCAAGGCGCGCCGCGACCTGAAGTTCCTCGTCGCCTACGTGTCGCTTGCGGTCGTGGTGCTTACGGGCTTCGTCGTCGAAGGCCTGCGCCTCGCCGTCGAACAGCCCGCCTGGATGCATTTCTCCCCCGTGGGGACGCTCGTCGCGAAGCTCTTCCTTGCGGCGGGCTTCACGGCCGAAACCCTTCGCGGCGTGCACGTCTGGCTCTGGACCTTCCACGGCCTTTTGTCGCTCGCCTTCATCGCGGCGATTCCGCTCACTTTCTACGCCCATCTCTACCGCACGCCCGCCGCCGTCTATCGCCGCAAGGCCTCGACCGCGGGAACGCTTTCCAAGATCGAAGACATTGAAGAGCAGGAATCCTTCGGCCTCGTCCATGCGTCGGATCTCACGGAGTCCCAGCGCTTTGCCTTGGACGGCTGCACCGAATGCGGCCGCTGCGACGACGTGTGTCCCGCCCTTCGCTCGGGCGCCCCGCTTTCGCCGCGCGACTTTGTCGCCGCGATGCGCCGCGCCGCCGCCGATCCCTCGAACCCGACGCTCCCGGGCGAAGCCATCGACAAGGACGTCATCTGGAGTTGCACGACCTGCGGTGCCTGTACGCGCGCCTGTCCCGCGAACATTCCGATTCCGGAACTCCTCGTGGGTCTGCGTCGTCATCTCGCGCTCGAACAGGGCGACTTCCCCGAGGGCTTGGCCAACACCTTCGAAAACGTCTCGTCGGTCGGCAATCCCTGGGGGTTCGACCCCTACGACCGTCTCGAGTGGGCGGACGGCCTCGACGTTCCCGTGGCGGAACCGGGCGAACACTACGACGTCCTCTACTGGGTGGGTTGCGCCGCCAGTTACGACCGTCGCGCCCGAAAGATTGCCCGCAGCATGGTGAAGATTCTCCGCGCCTCGGGCGTTCGCTTCGCCGTCATGCGGGAAGAGCGCTGCCACGGCGAATTCGCCCGACGCTCGGGCGAAGAGTACCTCTACCAGACGGCCGCGCAGGAAAACATCGAAAACTTCCGTCAGTACGACTTCGACCGCATCCTCGCCGCCTGTCCGCACTGCTTCAATACGCTCAAGAACGAGTACCCGGCCTTCGAGGGCGGCACGTTCAACGTCGTCTCCCACAGCGAGTGGATTCTCGAGATGATCAAGGCGGGCCAACTCAAGGTGAAGACCGAGGGCGAGACCCTCGCCTATCACGATCCCTGCTTCCTCGCCCGTTTGAACGGCGTCGTCGACGCTCCGCGCGAAGTTCTCAAGACGCTCGGCGCCGACGTGCGCTCGCCCGAAGCTTCGGGCGAAAAAACCTTCTGCTGCGGCGCAGGCGGCGGACAGATGTGGACGGACGGCGAAAAGCGCGAGTCCCCCGTGCAGGTGATTCGTCTGGAGGAGCTTCGCAAGACCGGTGCGAAGCGCATTGCGCTTGCGTGTCCGCACTGCCTCACGATGCTCGAGACCGCACGTGCGGAAACGAAGGGCGACGACGTTCTCGTCGACATCGCCGAAATCGTGGCGGATCGTCTCGCAGACTGAGCCGAAGGCGTTTTTTACCGGGCGGGCTTCACGCCCGCCCGGAATTTCCCGGCGCCATGATGAAAAGGGCCTTTCTCCCTCTTCGGGGAAAGGCCCTTTTCGTTCCTCTTTACGAATTTTCGCGGTCAGAAGATCGCGTAGGGCATGACGTGCCCGAAACCGTTCGAGAATTGCGACTCCGCCTCGACATAGGACTTCATCGTCTTCATGTCGAGCGCCCGCTGATTGTTGTTGGGACTGTCGAGCACCACGAAGACGATGCGGCGTCCCGCCGCTTCCGTCTGCACGACCATGCAGCGGCCCGCGGCCGTGGTGAAGCCCGTCTTTTGCACGCCGATCTCCCAGTCGGGGTCTCCGATCAGACGGTTTGTCGTCTTCATCGTGAGCGTTCGCTTTCCCGCACGCACGCGCGCGACGGGGGCCGTCGAGAGTTCGGAAAGTTCTTCATAGCGGTGCACCGCCGAAGCGAGACGCCCGATGTCGCGCGCCGTGGCGCGGTTGCGGTTGTCGAGACCCGTCGGATCCGCAAAGAAGGCGTCTTCCATCCCGATTTCGCGGGCCTTCTCGTTCATCTTCGCGACAAAGGCTTTCTTGCCGCCCGGATAGGTGCGCGCAAGCGCATGGGCGGCGCGGTTGTCGGAACTCATGAGAGCCATCTGGAGGAGAGCCTTGCGAGTGAGCACCATGCCGCTGCGAAGCTTGGACGACGCGCGCGAGCGCACGTAGTCTTCCCGCGTCACGCGAAGCTTCTGATTCATCGGAAGATCGCTCTCGGCGATGACGAGCGCCGTCATGAGTTTCGTGATCGAGGCGATCGGAAGCGACACGTCGGCGTTCTTTTCGTAGAGTTCTTCGCCCGTGTCCTGATCGACCGCATAGGCGACGCTGCTGCCGAGCGAGAGCCAGTCGACGGTCTTGTGAAGCCCCGCGAGCGCCGCCTGCGAGGGGCCGCGGCTCACCGCCCGGTTCTTTGCCTTCGTGCGCACGGCCCGGCCCTTTCGGACCTTCTTCGCCGCGGTCTTCTTTGCCGACGCCTTCTTTACGGTCTTCTTCGCGGCGATCGGGGTGAGCGTCGCGCGCTTGGTCTTCTTCACCGTTCCGTTTGTCACCTGCGCCGGATTTTCGGCGGTCGCAGAAAAGGAGGGAACGGAAAAAAGCATCACCCCCGCCGCACACAGGGCGAGAGCTACGGGTCGAAGAAGAGAAGCCATGAAGGGACCGCAGACGTTGGGTTGGACCGAAAGGTTGTTCATTTTACGCGGGAGAAGAGGGAGGATCTCCCCTCCCCTTCCCGCGAAGACACAAATATTTGCAAAATCGGAAAACAGTTCTCAGCCGCGGGCGATGGTCGCCCAGATGCGCTCGAGGCGCTTCACGCTCACGGGCATGGGCGTGCGAAGCTGCTGCGCGTAGAGAGACACGCGCAACTCCTCGAGCAGCCACCGGAAGTCCGTCAACTGCGGATCGGGCACGCCGCGGCGGGCGGCGACGGCCCTGAGATAGGGAACGCGAAGCGCAGTGAGCGCCGCCTGCCGTTCGGCGTCGCGCTTCGGATCGTCCCGATAGCGGTCGAGCCGATAGTGAATGGCCTTCAAGTAGCGCGGATAGTGCATGAGCTGCGAGAGCGGCGCCGCGAGCAGGAAGTCGGGCGGAAAAAGCGCGTCCAGCTGCTCTTCGACGTCGCGCACGAGCTCGGGCGCGTCCGTGAAGCGTCGAAGCTTCATCGGCAAAGAGGTCGCCTCCGTCACGATCGTCGTGAGAAGACGGGCGACTTCCCCGGCGACGAGCGTGAGCCGTCCGCGGACGTCTTCCTTTCTCGCCTTGAAGCTTTCTTCGTCGGTCGGCAAAGGATCGACCAGGGCCGTCGCCTCGAGCACGGCGTCGACGACGCCGCGCGAGAGCGTGTCGGCGCTCTCGAAGAGACGGCTCAGCCCCGGCACGACGGCCGCCTGCATCGAGACGCGGCCGAGGTCCTTCAAAGAACGCTCCACATACTTCACCTGTTCGCGAAGCACGAGCCGGAAGAGTTTGCGGAGTCCCTTCCGGTGCGTACGCGCAGCTTCGACGGGGTCGTCGAAGACTTCGATCGAGCAGACGTTCCCCTGGTCGACGAGCGCCGGGTGTCCGATCAAGGTCTGGCCGCGACGCGAAATTTCCATGAGTTCGGGCAATTCGCCGAAGGTCCAGTCGGTGACGCCCTCGGCGAGGTCCTTCGCCACGGATTCGTCGGCTTGCGCGACCGACTGGAAGGCGTCCTGCGCGAGGCCGCCTAGTTCGGCGCGCAGCTGCGCGAGGCTTCGTCCCATCTCAAGCGTGCGGCCGTGTTCGTCGACCACGCGGAAATTCATGATGAGGTGCGGCGGCAACTGCTCCACTTTGAAGTCGGACGCCGTACAGGGAACCGACAGCGTCTCGCGGATGTCTTCGGCCAAGACCGTAAGGAACCCGCGGTCGGTACGCTGTCCCTCCCCGCAGCGCGCGTAAAAGGCCTTCGCGTAGTCGGCGATCGGCACGCAGTGGCGGCGGATCTTCTGCGGAAGGCTTTTGAGGAGCGCCTGCGCCTTTTCCTTCACCATCCCCGGAACGAGCCACTCGCAGCGAACCGGATCGATCTGATTGAGCGCATAGACGGGGACGGTGAGCGTGATCCCGTCGCGGGGGCTGCCCGGCTCAAAGTGATAGGTGAGCGCCATCGTCACCCCGGCCATTTCGAGGGTCTTCGGGTAGTACTGCTGCGTCGCGTTCGTCGCGTCGTGACGCATGAGCTCTTCCTTACTGAGGTAGAGCAGGCGCGGATCCTTCTTTTCCGCCTCCCTGCGCCAGGCTTCAAAGGAAATCGTTCCGCAGACGTCTGCGGGGAGCTTTTCGTCGTAGAAGGCGAAGATCTGCTCGTCGTCGACGAGCACGTCGGGGCGGCGCGTCTTGTGCTCGAGCTCGCGAATTTCGCGAACAAGCCGCAGGTTGTGCGAGAGAAAGGCCCCGCGCGTCTCGATTTCGCCCGGTACGAGTCCCTCGCGGATGAAGACTTCGCGTGCGGCGACGGCGTCGTAGCGCGAATAGAGAACCGAACGGTCCTTGTAGAGGGTGAGTCCGTAGAGCGTGCCGCGTTCGGAGGCGACCACTTCGCCCCGACGCTTTTCCCAACGCGGATCGCCTGCGTGCCGGCGCACGAGGTCGCCCGCCGCAGCCTCGATCCACTCGGGCTCTACGTCGGCGAGCGTGCGTGCGAAGAGACGCGAAGTCTCCACGATTTCGCCCGCAAAGATCCAGCGCCCCGACTTCTTGGCGCGAACCGACCCCGGCCAGAGCCAGAACTTGATCCCGCGCGCACCGAGGTACGGGGGAGCGCGAAAGTCGCTTTCCACGGACTTCGAGCCGATGTTCCCCAAAAGGCCCGAAAGAAGCGCCCGGTGCACCTCTTCATAGGTTGCGGGCGCAGTGTTCTTTCGCCAACCGAGTTCGTCGACGATCGTCTCGAGCTGTCGATAGACGTCTCGCCACTCTCGCATGCGGCGCGCCGAGAGGAAGCGGCGATGGAGTTCCGCGTCGAACTTGCGGTTGCTCTCCTTTTCGGCCTTCGCCTTTTCGTACCAGCGCCAGAGCTTCACAAAACTCAGGAAGTCCGAGCGCTCGTCGGCCAACTCCTTGTGCGCGCGGTCGGCCGCCTCCTGTTGGTCGAGCGGACGCTCGCGCGGATCCTGCACCGAAAGCCCCGAGCAGATGATGAGGAGTTCCGAGAGACTGCCGAATTCGCTTCCCGCCAGCAGCATGCGCGCGAGCTTCGGGTCGACGGGCAGACGCGAAAGTTCGCGGCCGATTTTCGTCAATTCGCCTTCGGGCGTGAGCGCGCGGAGCTCCTGCAGAATCGAGATCCCGTCCGCGATCGCCCGCGCTGGCGGCGCCTGAAGGAAGGGAAACTCGCGGATGTCGCCGAGCTTCAGGGCCTTGGCGCGCAGGATGACGGCGGCGAGATTCGTGCGGAAGATTTCCGGATCCGTAAAGGCGGGACGCCGTGCGAAGTCCTCTTCGTCATAGAGTCGAATGCAGATGCCTTCGGCCACGCGGCCGCATCGGCCCGCGCGCTGATTGGCGGCCGCCTGACTCACGGGTTCGATGAGAAGCTGATCGACCTTGCTGCGGTATGAGTAGCGCTTCACGCGCGCCAACCCCGTATCGACCACGTAGCGGATCCCCGGAACCGTGATCGAAGTCTCGGCGACGTTCGTCGCCAAAACGATGCGGCGAAGTCCCGAAGGCTTGAAGACCTTTTCCTGGTCCGACGCGGAAAGCCGCGCGAAAAGCGGAAGGATTTCGACTTTGCCCACGCGGGTCTTTCGAAGATAGTCCTCGGTCTCGCGGATTTCCCGCTCGCCCGGGAGGAAGACGAGAATGTCCCCGCGCCCGGCCATTTCGAGTTCGCTCACGGCGTTCTCGATCGCTTCGAGCATGGTGCGGTCGTCCGCCTCGTCGACGTCGTCCAGGGGACGCCAGCGGATTTCCACGGGATAGGTGCGGCCCGAAATGTTGAAGATCGGAGCGGGCCTGCCGTTTTCGTCGGCAAAGTGTTCGGCAAAGCGCTCTGCGTCGATCGTCGCGGACGTGACGATCACCTTGAGGTCGGCGCGCCTGGAGAGAAGGCGCTTCAAGTAGCCGAGCAGAAAGTCGATGTTGATGCTTCGTTCGTGCGCTTCGTCGATGATGACCGTGTCGTAGGCGCGAAGCAGGGGATCGGTCTGGGTTTCCGCAAGGAGAATCCCGTCCGTCATGAGTTTGATCGTCGCGCCCGAATGGGTCTTGTCGGTAAAGCGCACCTTGTAGCCGACGACGTCGCCCAAGTTCGTCTTCAGTTCTTCGGCGATGCGCTTGGCGACGGAACTCGCCGCAATGCGGCGCGGCTGCGTGTGGGCGATCATGCCCGTTTCGCCTCGCCCGGCCATCATGGCGATCTTGGGGAGCTGCGTCGTTTTGCCCGACCCCGTCTCGCCGCAAACGATGACGACGCGGTTTTCGCGCACGGCGCGAACCAACTCTTCGCCGTGTTCGGTGACGGGAAGTCCGGGCATCAATTCGAAGGGCGGCACGGGCGTGCGGCGCTCGGCGTAGCTGAGACGCCGCTCTTCTCGGCGGGGCTTGACGTCCGTAGCCGTCTTGTTCATCGCGGCCTTTTGCGCCGAAGCGGGCGCTCCCTTCCCTTCGACGTTTTGCGTGCGGTCCCGTCCGTTTTGGGCGGACTTTCCGCGTCGACGTTCGTCCGGGCGGCCCTTGGTCCGGACGGTCTTTTCGTCGGGGCCGGCGTCCTTGCGCACCGAGGCGAGCGCTCTGCGGAAGGCGTCGTTGCCTCCCTGCGCGACGGGGGCCGCGCCTCTCGAAGGCGTGGCATTCGGGCGCCCCGTCCGGGGCGCCTGGGCCGTAGGCCCTTGCGCTTCGCGCGCCTTCCCGGCGGGCGCGGTCTTGGGCGCCTCCCCGCGAACGAGGCGCACGGCGGGCGACGCGGGCGCGGCGGCGCGTTTTTTCGCCTTCTCCTCGCGGCGGCGCTTCTCTTCGGCCTCGATGCGCTGCGCCTCCTTCTTGCGCGTCTCTTCAAGCGCACCCTCCACTTCGGTGCGGACTTTCTGAAAGGCGGCCCACAGGGCACGATCGGACATACAGGTCTCCGGAAACGGGATCGGACCTCCCAGGGGATCCGATCCTCGGGTTAGAATGCACGAACCAACAACACATTCGGGAGACATTCTCCATGCGTACGGTACAGTGCATCAAACTGAAAAAGGAAGCCGAAGGGCTCGACCATCCCCCGTTCCCGGGTGAACTCGGTGTGCGCATCTGGCGCCACGTGAGCAAGGAAGCCTGGGGCGACTGGACGCGCCTCCAAACGATGATGGTGAACGAATACGGCCTGAATCTCGCGGACCTCTCGGCCCGTCAGCATCTCATGGCGCAGTGCGAACGCTATTTCTTCGGCGACGCCGACGACATGACGGTTCCCAACTTCGTGCCGCCCAAGGCCGAATAAGAACCGGAACCTTCCGCCCCGAAACGGAGCGGGAAGGAATGCGAAAGGGAGCCTCGGCTCCCTTTCTTCGTTTGGACGTCAGGGCTTTTCAAAGGACTTCACGCCCTCTTCCGTCCCGAGGAGGAGGACGTCCGCGCCGCGCGCGGCAAAGAGCCCCACGGTGACGACGCCCGGCCACGAGTTGATCTCGGCCTCCAGCGCCTTCGGGTCGTGAATCTCAAGACCGGCCGCATCCAGAATGTGGCAGCCGTTGTCGGTGACGAAGTCGCGAAGCTTCACCGTCGCGCCGAGCGCTTCGAGGCGGCGGCGAACGGCGCGCGCTGCCATCGGGATCACTTCGACGGGAAGCGGGAAGCGGCCGAGCACCTCCACCTTCTTCGACGCGTCCGCGATGCACACGAAGCGCTTCGAAACGGAAGCGACGATCTTTTCGCGCGTAAGCGCCCCGCCGCCTCCCTTGATCATGGCGAAGTGACCGTCGATTTCGTCGGCCCCGTCGACATAGACGCCAATCTCTTCGACTTCATTCATGTCGAGAACCTTGAACCCCAGGCTTTCGAGCTTTTTCGTCGAGCGTTCCGACGAGGAAACGCAGGCGGGGATCCTGTCGCGCATCGGCGCGATCGCGTCGATGAAGAAATCCACGGTCGAACCCGTGCCGACGCCGAGGATTTCCCCTTCCTTCACATACGCGACCGCGGCTTGGGCCACGGCGCGCTTCAATTCGTTCTGCGTGAGCGCCATCGCTCTCTCCCTACAAGGAAAACGTTTTATTTTAGCGTATAGAATGTCGACTCCTCCCAACGAACCGCACACTTATGGCTACGCTTCACTCGGATAAGGAAATCGCTCAGGCCTTCCGCACCCTCGGACACACGGACCGCCGCATCGGTACGGGCCGCATCGCCGCCTGGGCGGGCTGGGCGACGATCGCCCTCTTCACCGTGGCCTTCTTCTCTTCGGTCGTCTTTTTGCTCACCTCCGAACAACGCGCGGAATCCGTGCGGCTCAAGCAGTCGGCCGACCTTGTCGCGCAGTCGATGGAGTCGCGCCTTTTGGGGACGACGGAACTTCTCATGAAGACGAGCCTGCGGCTCATGCACATTCCGAACGTGCGAAGCCAAGTGGCGAGCGCGGAATTCTCCGCCATGAACTTCATGCAGGACCGACGGGAAGTCGCTGAAATCGTGATTGCGACGCGCGACTTCACGGTGTTGAGAAGCTGGAACAACCCGATGTCTTCGGGCGCGGAGCGCCGCGACGCCGGAACCACCCTCAAGAATCCTCAGACGAGAAAGGCGATTACGGAAGCGCTCGAGCGCGACGCCTCGGTTCTCTCCATTCCCTACGTGCTCGAACCCGCGCATCAGCTCTTCGCCGACCTTGCGGTTCCGACGGCCCTACCCGACCAAATCCTCATTGCGCGCGTGAACCTCACGCACCTCGTCACGCGCGTCGTGGAACTTTTGGGATACCGTTCTTACCAGTTCGACCTTCTTCTGAACGGCAATTCCTTCTTCCCCGTCGACCAAGAGGGTCACATGGGGGACATTCAGACGGAAGTCCCCCTCTCCTTCAGTCACCTCGCGGGGCTGAGCCTTCTGGCGACGAGCCACCCCGCGGGACTGCTCGAACAGTCGCCCCTTCCCGTCTGGCTTATCGGCGGGCTCGGCTGCACGCTTCTCGTCGCCCTTTTGCTCCTTGTTCGCGTGCAGCGAAAGGAACACCGCTTTGCCGAACGGCTGGAAGTCGAATACGCGCTTCGCCGCGCCATCTCGGAGTCGGCCTTGACGGGGCTTCGCGTCACGGACAAGGAAGGAAAGATCCTCTACGTCAACGAAACCTTTCAGAAAATGTTCGGCTTCTCGCGCGAGGAGCTGATCGGCGCCACGCCTCCCTACCCCTATTGGGCCGAAGACATCACCGAGCAGTTCGAAGCGATGATGTCGCACTCGAGCGGAACGCTGCACACGATCGACTTTCTCGCCAAGCGCAAAAACGGCGAAACCTTCGACGGACAGTTGAGCGTCTCGCAGCTCCTTGACGTCGAAGGACGGGTGCTCGGCTACATCGGCGCACTCTACGACGTGACCGAAGCGAAGCGCTCGCACGAACGCATGCAGGCCGCAAACGACCGCTTCACGCGCGTCGTGCAGTCGCTTGCGAGCGCCATCGCCGTCGTGTCGGACGACGACACTCGGCAGATCTTTTTCATGAACACCCCCTACGTACGGCTTTTCGGGGGCACGGCCGACGCCTGCCGCCGCATCTTGGGCGTACTCGAAGCGCAGAAGAAGACCTCGATTCGCGAAGGGCTTTACGACGAAGTGACGGACCGGTGGTTCGACGTGCGCATCCAGACGATCGTCTGGACGAACGACCGAAAAGCCGTGATGCTGATCGCCACCGACATCACCGAATGGCGTCAGATGCAGGAGCAGCTTCAGGCGCAGATCAAGCACGCCGAAGAAACGCAGCGCCTCGTAACGATGGGCGAAATGGCGAGTTCGCTCGCGCACGAACTCAATCAGCCTCTTGCCGCGATCTCCAACTACGCCGCCGCTGCGAAGTCTCTTTTGGAGGCGCACGCCCTGAAGCCCGAGGCGGCGACGGACGCCTTCGGGCGCATCGACAATCAGGCCAAGCGCGCGGCCGCCATCATCAAGCGCATCCGAAGTTTTGCGAAGAACAAGCACGACACGCAGTTCGCGGTCGTGCCGGTCGAAACGATCGTGACGGAAGCGATGGAACTCGCCCTCATTCAGGCGAAAAAACTCGGCGCCTCGATAAAGGTCGAGATGGCGGAGAATCTGCCCAGCATCAACGGCGACGCCGTCATGCTCGAGCAGCTCCTGCTCAATCTTTTGAAAAACGCCATGGAGGCGCTCGAGCCCGAAAGCGACCGCAACGTCGAACTTTCCGTCTCGCACGAAGCCCAATCCGACGCGATCGTCTTTACGATCCGCGACCACGGACCGGGCATGTCCGACGAAGTGAAGGCGATGCTCTTTGACGCCTTCTTCACGACGAAGAAGACCGGGATGGGGATCGGCCTCAACATCTGCCGCACGATCGTGGAAAACCACCACGGACGACTGCTCGTTTCCGACACCGAAGGGGGCGGAACGACCTTCACCGTGCGCATTCCCGTCAACATGCCCGAGGGGGATGCGGGAAAAACCGCCGCAACGTGACTCAGGAAGCGAGGTTCCTCTCTTTTTTCCCATTTTCCCCTTGCACGGGGGTGGCACAACGCCTCCTCTGGTGTAAAATTGCCTGACTTGCTTATTCCAACCTTATCTATAACGAGATGAACCATTACGACTATCTCGACGGTTACCGTGAGAGTGCCGGTACCGTCTACATCGTGGACGACGACGACGCCGTCCGGGACTCCCTCAAGTGGCTGCTCGAAGCAAGCAACTATCACGTGGAACTCTACGACAGCGGCGAGAGCTTCATTGCCAAGTACGACCCCAACACCATTGCGGTGCTCGTTCTCGACATCCGCATGCCCGGCATGAGCGGGTTGGAGGTGCAGGAACATCTCCTGCAGCGCAAGGCCGACATTCCCATCATCTTCGTCACCGGCCACGGCGACGTGACGATGGCGGTGCAGGCCTTCAAGGCGGGGGCGGTCGACTTCATCGAAAAGCCCTATGACCAGAACGCCCTCAAGGCGCTGATCGAACGCATGCTCGAAGTGGCCCGGACCCGTCACATCGAGTCGGAGCGCCGCAAGCTCAATCAGGCGCTTCTCGACAAGCTGACGCCGCGCGAACAGGAAGTTCTCGAACGCATCGCGAACGGTCGCCTGAACAAGCAGATCGCCGACGACCTCAAGATTTCGATCAAGACGGTCGAAGCCCACCGCGCCTCCATCATGGACAAGACCAATTCCGGGACGGTGGCGGACCTCATGCGCGTCTTCATGGAATCGCGCCAGGGCCAGAATTTCCACAAAGACGAAACGCACGACTGACCATAAGGGTTGGAATTCGTGCGATGAAACACCTCTTCGCTTTGCGGGCGGAGAGGTGTTTTGTTATGAATCAATAAACTTTTATTGCTTTTTATTTGATTGATGAGATGCGTTTTCACTCACAGACAATATGAAATCAGCAATAGTAGCAGCAGAATTTACAAACAGCCTGGCATGATGATCCTTTATGTTAATCCTTTTAGCTCCAACACCATGAGCATCACCAGCCTTATTGCGCATTTCAACTATGGCCGATAATATCTTTTCAAGACCAGATAGAAGCCCATTAACTCTATGATCCATCCCTCCTTTTTGGGTCATGTTATATAATTTTTTAACCTGAGCATACAAGCTATAAGCATTACCTTTATCCGCTGGTGTTTCGCCCTTTATCTGTATAACATAGATAAAAACTTCTTCGAGCAATGTCCGTGATTTTGTGATGGCACTATCATAGCTTTCGTCCCCTATCGCTTTCAGCGCCTCATAATATTTCTTTGTAACATAAGCCTTATCAATATTTTTAAACGAAGGCGTAGATACTGTAATCGCAGAACCAATTTTTCGAACACAAAATACCCCCTCTAACTCTGTCAGCTCATATTCGCTGAAATATAAAATTTTATTTATCTCTTTAATCACCGTTGACACTATTTGAACATGCGCCCGATCTATAAACTCTAAAGGAAGTTCCTTTAGCTTACTCACAAACTGTTCTTTAGCAAAAAGATAAGCAAGCAAATTTGACTCTTGATTATTTTTAATGCAATGCCCTATCAAGTTATCGAGGTACTGCCACCTACTTAACGCACCTCCCTCCTTCCAGTACGAAACAGGCAATCCAAATTTTTTAGAGATCTCGCACAAAACAGGGCCGCTCAAATAAGGCATCGAAACACTAATCTCACTTGTCACACCCTGCATTTCAAGCCTACCAAAATCCTCGTTTCCAATAAGAATATTTAAAACATCTCTCGCTCTCAGCAACTCAAATTTTGATTTCTCTAACACCATTTTTCTCTCAACCACTAATAAAAATATAGTTCTTTGCGCCACTAGCACACTAACTTAACATCTCAGTCTATGTTGAACAGCATCCTCGACATCGAATTCTTCAGCTTCACGCTCGTACGTATTGACCAATGACATCAACAACGTTGACGACACGAAGGGATGCGTAAATTGCAGAGCCTCGGCCCAGCGACGATATTTGTCCGCAAGTTCCCGCTCCTGAACTCCTCCTTTCTTTCGCCAATGGACACCACGAGCGTTGTACAAACCCATGTGAGCCCCCCTACAGATAGCCACGGACCCCAGGTTTTCCATCACTTCTCGAATGACTTCATTCGGCCACACTCCATCTTCACCAATTGATGCGTGAGAGAACAGATTTCCCAGACATTCGTCGGCGACCTCAGCACGGCCGAGCCCAGCACAACGTCGCCTCACAGCATCAACCCATTCCGTGAGTTTTTTCTGTTGCCCTTTTTTCGTTGCCTCGTCTTGCCCTGGAATGCGGTCAATGGCCTCAAGGATGAGATACCCGCGCCGTAACAAATCTTCGCGCCCATCTGATTGACTAAACTCTGATGGATCTTCACCACCATCCTTTCTCTTATAGACCCACACTATGGCCTGCACGAAAAATTCAGGATGTTCTTCGATGTAGCGCTCCAGATTAGGGATCTGTTGTTGGTCATCTCCTGGGAAAGAGCGCGCAAGAAGCTCCAAGTACGCGAACTCTAGTCCGGCTTTTTCCTCCAGAGAAAGGTCAGGGTTGTTATCAAGGAGTTGGAAGGCACGCCGAACACTGTAATCGCGCAACTTATACACTCCCTCTTCGTTCCGTCGGTTTTTCACCATTGCAGACAACATCTGAACAAGCATGGAGGGCTGGATTTCATCGAACTTAAGATCCATCGATGCAAAGGCTGCCCAGGGACGTTCAGCCTCTAGTAGACGGCGAACACTCTCGTTGTTGTCTTCTGGCGAGTTAAATGAATATCGAGGAGTCACTTCACTCCAATATTTACTCTGAGCTTCGACCGAGAGTTGATCCACAAGTTTCCAGGTGGAAATACGGTAGGGCGAAAGCTGCAGGATACGAACCACTTCTTTCTCAGAGACTTTACTTCGCAATCTTGCATATAGGGATTTTCTCCTTTCCTCATCCAACGTCCAAAGCACCCCTGATATAATGCCGTTACGTTTTGATTTGTTATCTTCTGAATACAGGCATTTCAAAATTAACCATTCAATTTGCTTATCAGTCAGAATTCCTGACACCAGGTGAGATCCGATTAGGTACTGGCAATTTCCTCTTTCAGAAAGTGCGAGAAGGCCAGGAACACCTCGTTTATGCACAATATCAGTAAGAGCTTCAACACGAAGTTGTTCTATGTGTTGATCATGTTCTCGGAAGTCAATCTCGTCGACTTCAAGGTCATCCGCCGATTCCTTAACCCATGCCTCCCGGAACAACCACTCATACTTGATCACAATGTCCTTGGGCTGTAATTTGGCATAGACAGCTTCACCCTTTTTCGTCAAGATTGCTTTACTCTCCTCTCGTACCTTTTTAACCTTGCGTCGAGAGAGAACCGTCAGGCGAATTACCTCGCGTAGCGACGCAATTTCCTCGTCATGAGCGCAGGTACTCCCCCACTCGTCGATGATCTCCCATACGAGTTCCTGATCTTTAGATGAAAGAGCATGAAGTCTTGTGACGAGATCACACAGCATCTCGATGGTGTAATGCGGCCTACTGAGCGCTAGTCTCACCATCTCTCGTATAAATGCATGGATTGGTTCCATTGTCTTAAAGGGCTCTCCGAATCCATAGCCGTCTGAACTCCACTTTGGCTTGTAATTGTAGTTGCCAACAAGGTTCGCGCTATCACCAAACTGTTGGATACAAATTTTCCATCCTATTTTCGGATATTTATCCAAAAGCATTTGAATTGACCTCAAACGCATCTCTTTGCTTGCCGCCGTTTGAGGCATCCATGCTCGAAAAATCGAACTGAGCGATTCGATCGGCTTATTTGCCCATTGATCATTAATTTCCACCTCTGAAAGCTGACCGAGAATCTTCACCACACGCGGAAAAGTGATGGGATTCCAGGCAAGCCCTTCAAGAGCCCAAAGCAGACCTGCGCGTGGACATGAGCTAAACAAAACGTTATGCGTAGGTCTCAATAACCTTACAACTTCAGACTCATCTGCGCGAAGATCTTCTTCGATGATCTGTAGAAACAAATCAGGAGCAGCCTCCGCAAAAAGCGGAAGTTCTTTCCCGTTAGCCTCCAATTTTCTCGCAGAAAGCGGTTCCAGAAGATCGCGCACCAGTTTCGCTGCCTCCAACTTCCCGTCAAAACCAAGATGCTCCCAAAAGAGATTTTTACCGTGCACCGCCAACAAGGCTAAGGTCTCAGCAATACCTTCTCGCAAGACCCCAGAAAATTCTCGTCTTTTTCCGTGCAGAACTGCCGCCCAACGATCCTCTTCAGGTAAATCGAGAGCAGGATCGTCTTCACCTAACACAGTTCGAGCAACTTCAAAAAAACGGTCAAGATCGATCTTAGAAACAACCCCTGCAATTGCAAAGAGAGAATCTATTTTCGAAACCACTCCCTGATGTCTGCCTATGGTCCAAACGGGAGAATCGTTGAGTTGTAACAAGCCAAGAATACCTCTGTCCAACTCTTCAAATGAAATCCCTGCCAAATGAGACAAAATCGATTGATCCAACGTATTCTGAGCATCCCAAGCTCCTGCGAGAACAAGCGGAATCACTTTTGGAGCTCTAGAATCTTCAACCCAGGCAGGAGTACGAATTGCCAAGTTGTCCGAGAGTTGACGTCGAAGAACTGTCAGAGAACGGCCCGTGGCATTATCAAGTTTCTTGATATCATCGCGAGATTTCCCCATCTTTTTAAGAGCATCGGCAAACGGCTTGAATCTAAGAGGCTCCAACAAGACATCCGGTTTCTTGCCAACAGCATTACGGGGATAAACCACAATAGATTTCATCGTAGTGCAGTAGGGGGCAAATTCCCGCTCCACTTCCCGTGTATGCGCCACAGCAATAAAATCGGTAGTACCTTGGGCAAGTTTCGGCAGTACTCCAACCTCATCAAACACCAACACCCGGTCCCTATGTCGTTCTAGTTCAGGAGTTGCCGTCACTTGACTTAAAAATGCCAACGCCTCTTCAACAGAATCCGCCTTTACCATGAAGGAATCTGCACTGTCTTTCTCTAGGAAAGATTTGACTTTGTCGTATGACGCTTCAATCGCCATAGCAAAAAACGAAGGATGAAGCGCCGGGATAGTTACGTTAGCCCAATCGTTCCAGCAACGATCCAACGTTCTTACTCCGACAGAAGGACGATTCATTTGGTTTGCAAACCAAGTTTGGGCAACCAACGATTGCTCCATCCACTGCTCTAGATCACTAGAGTCGTAAGCGCGAACGTCTTTCCAGAGGTTTTCGCTCTTCTTTTTTGCTACCCAGGCTGTCTTATTATGCCACCGACGTGGTGTAACAAAGACAAACGTAATATTGGCCCTTTCTGCACTATCGATTAACTGGACCCTTTTGGCAAAATCTCCATCCGCCTTGCCATTAACGTTCGCGTTGACACCAAACTCCCACCCCGAAGCGCCTGAAGGGATCCAAGGTGTACCAGAACTCGACTCAACCAAACCATCCCACCCCGGACGTTCAGCATCGTCGTTTCCGGGAAAATCTACTTTCTGAAGACCGCGTCCCGTGGAGTGAATAAGAATTCGTAGAAACACTGCAAACAGAGCACGCGCATGATTATTCTTTGTAAACCACTCTTCGATATCATTGGCCTTGAAATTCATAAAAGACGCTACGAAAGAACGAGCATGTTGAGCTACGTCTGCCGTATTACCAGTTTGTGCGTCGTATTTCGTCTGCATCTCGAGAATCTCTGTTGCTGAAATATCAAAAGCTCGTTCTAGACGTGCTGCCATGTTTGGGGTTGCCGACACCTTTCCATTAAGAAAATTCGATAAGCTTGGGCGGCTAAGACCAATCAATTTCGCCGCTTCAGTAACCGTGAGCCCGCGGGGGGCAAGAACGTTCTCCCGAACAAAGCATCCTGGGTGTTGCACAATTGAATTTATTTTCATGATCTCTCCTTGATGTTAGCTGTAAAGCTACGCTTTACACTATCATTATTTTTCAATATTTACAAGTCCCCAAAGACTCCTTCTCTGAACCAGCTGAAACGTCATTTTTCTTCGTGTAGTAAAGCTGTTAACTCTTGTCTACACCCCCTTAGACACGACCTGCAAAGGAATTTCGCCCTCCTCGGACGCCCTCCGCCCTAGCAAGCGATTATGATTTTGTCCGTTCGTTTTTCTTTTATCTGGACATACCATGAGCGCGCACCCATTGGACGGACGAACCCTCGCCCGTCAGATTGAAACCGAGCTTGCGCCCCGGGTGGAGCAGCTCAAAGAAACTTTTCATTGCCCCTGCCTTGCGGTCGTCGTCGTGGGCGACGATCCGGCCAGCCGCGTCTACGTGCGAAACAAGATCCGCGCCTGTGACCGAACGGGAATCGAGTCCTTTGAGGTGACGCTCCCCGCCGACACGGACGAGGCGACGCTTCTTAACGCAATCAAAGAGCTCAACGCCGACGAAAAGGTGGACGGGATTCTCGTGCAGTTGCCGCTTCCCCCGCACCTCACCGCCGTGAGCGTGATCGAGGCGATCGCTCCGGAAAAGGACGTGGACGGCTTTCACTCCCTTTCGATCGGCTCTCTCATGACGGGCCGCCAAGGATTCGTACCCTGCACGCCCGCGGGCGTGATGCGCCTTCTCAAAGAGGCCGGGTGCGACCCCAAGGGGAAGCGCGCCGTCGTCGTGGGACGCTCGAACATCGTCGGAAAGCCCCTCTCGCTTTTGCTCCTTGCGGCCGACGCGACCGTGACGATCGCCCACAGCCGCACGCCCGATCTTTCGGATCTCACGCGTTCGGCCGACATTCTCGTCGCCGCCGTCGGCCGTGAAAACCTCATTACCGCAGACATGGTGAAGCCCGGCGCCGTCGTGATCGACGTCGGCATCAACCGAAACGCCGAAGGCAAACTCTGCGGCGACGTCGCGGCCGACGTGGCCGAGGTTGCTTCGGCCATCACGCCCGTTCCGGGCGGCGTCGGTCCCATGACGATCGCCATGCTCCTCACCAACACCGTTCTCGCGGCGGAGCGCCGTTTGGAGCGTATCCGTGCATCCGCGCAATCCTGATTTCGTCATTGAGAGATAGAGATAAACATGACTGCCTGTGACAACCCGCTTCTGACCATCACCGATTTCGTTGACTACGTCGCCGTTCGTCCCGAACACGTGACGCCCGCCGTCACGGCCTTGGCCGAAGACGTGGAAAAGACCCTTCTTCAGGTCCTTGACGCCTCGCGTCCGGCAACCTGGGAAAACGTGGTCGAGCCCCTGAATGAATCGCTCGGTCGCCTCACCCGCGCCTGGGGCGTGGTGGGGCATCTGCAGAGCGTGTGCGATACGCCCGAGCTTCGCGACGCCTACAACCGGGAACTCCCGCGCGTCTCGGAACTCCTTCTTCGCATTTCGCTCGACACGCGTCTCTATGAACGCTACAAGGCGCTGCGTGCGTCCGACGAATTTGCGACGCTTTCCCCCGTGCGTCAACGTATTCTCGAGCGCGACCTGCGCGACTTTCGTCTGTCGGGCGCTGATCTGCCCGACGACAAGCGCGCCCGCGTGCAGGAAATCGGCGAGCGCCTTTCGCTTCTCTCTCAGAAGTTCAGTGAAAACCTCCTGGACGCCACGAACGCCTTCACGCTCGACATCGAGCGCGAAGAGGATCTTGACGGCGTCCCCGAAGACGTGAAGGCGCTCTACCGCGCCACGGCCGAAGCGGCAGGGATGAAGGGCTGGCGCGTGACGCTGCAGTTCCCTTCCTACCTTCCCTTCATGCAGTTTGCGAAGAACCGTTCGCTTCGCGAAAAGCTCTATCACGCCTTCAGCATCCGCGCTTCCGAGTTGGACGGCGGTCAGTGGGACAACGGTCCCCTCATGAAGGAAATCCTCGCGCTTCGCGACGAAGAGGCGAAGCTTCTGGGCTTTGCGAACTATGCGGAGTCGTCGCTTGCCGTCAAGATGGCTTCGACCCCGAAGGAAGTGACCGATTTCCTGCGCGACCTGGCGCGCCACGCCAAGCCCTTCGCCGTGAAGGACATGGATGCCCTTCGCGAACACGCGAAGACCCTCGGGCTCGAGATGATGGAAAGCTGGGATCAGGCCTACGTCTCCGAATCGCTTCGTAAAAACCGCTACAGCTACTCGTCCGACGTCGTGAAGCGCTACTTCACGGAGTCGACCGTCTTTGCGGGGCTCTTTCACTTGGCTGAGACGCTCTACGGCATCCGCGTTGAAGAGCGCGAAGGGAGCACCTGGCACCCCAACGTGAAGTTCTTTGCGCTCACCGAAGACGGAAAAGACATTGCCTATCTCTACGCAGATCTGCACGCCCGTGCCGGGAAGCGCTCCGGGGCCTGGATGGATTCCGACCGAGCCCGCCGCATGACGAAAAACGGTCTTGAACTCCCGATCGCCTATCTCGTCTGCAACTTCGCTCCGGGCGTGGACGGTCGCGAAGCGACGCTCACCCACGACGACGTGACGACGCTCTTTCACGAGTTCGGGCATGCGCTCCACCACATGCTTACCGCGCAGACCGAAGAGGCCGTATCCGGCATCAACGGCGTCGAATGGGACGCCGTGGAGCTGCCGAGCCAGTTCATGGAAAATTTCGCCTGGGATGAACGCGTCGTGACGTCGCTCACGAAACACGTCGAGACGGGTGAAAAACTCCCGCACGAACTCTTTGCCAAGATGCTCGCCGCGAAGAACTTCGAAGCGGGCATGCAGACCGTTCGTCAGATCGAGTTTGCGCTCTTTGACATGCTCCTTCACAGCGAATTCGACGCGAAGAAGGACGACATTGCGGATCTTCTCGCTCGCGTTCGCGACGAGGTCGCGGTTTCCTTCCCGCCCTCCTACAACCGCTTTGCGAACAGCTTTTCGCACATCTTTGCGGGCGGTTACGCCGCGGGCTACTACAGCTACAAGTGGGCGGAAGTGCTCTCGGCGGATGCCTTCGGCGCTTTTGAAGAAACGGGTGTTCTGAATGCCGACACGGGCCGCCGCTTCCGCGAGGAAATCCTCTCGCGCGGCTCCTCGCGCGACGCGATGGACAATTTCGTCGCCTTCCGCGGCCGAAAGCCCACGGTCGACGCACTGCTCCGTCAGAACGGCATGATCGAAGAGGTGAAGGCATGACGACCTTGACGCTTGCCACCTGGAACGTGAATTCGCTCAAGGTGCGCCTTGAGCACGTCCTCTCGTGGCTCGACGGGCGCGACGACATCGACGCGTTGGTGCTCCAGGAGACGAAGCTCACCGACGACAAGTTCCCTCAAGGGGAACTTGCCCTCGCGGGGTGGGAGAGCGTCTTCTACGGTCAACCCACCTACAACGGCGTCGCGCTGTTGACGCGCCCCGACCGCGTGACGGTGTCGGACGTGACGCTCGGGATGCCGGGCTATGCGGACGATCAAAAGCGCTATCTCTCCGCCACGGTGACGCCCGTGGGAACGACCGAGTCCGTACGCTTTGCGGGCGTCTATTGCCCGAACGGGATGGAAGCGGGAAGCCGCAAGTACCTCTACAAGCTCGACTGGTTCCATGCGTTGCGCCGCGCCATGCGGGTGGAGCGGGAAAAGAACGAACGCGTCGTGCTTGCGGGGGACTTCAACATTGCCCCTGCGGATGCCGATCTCTGGAACCCGCAGACCTGGCCCGACAAGATTCTTACGACGGGACCTGAGCGCACGGCCCTGGAGCGTCTTCTTTCTGACGGGTTTGTCGATGCCTTCCGGGCCTTTCCGCAAAAGGAAAAGCAGTTCTCCTGGTGGGACTACCGGATGGCCGCCTACGAGCAAAACCACGGTCTGCGAATCGACCTCATGCTCGCAAGCGATGCGCTGCGTCCGGCGCTCAAAGCCTGTCAAATCGACGAAACCCCTCGGGCCTGGGCGAAACCCTCGGACCACGCGCCCGTCGTGACGACGCTCAGCTTCTGAACTCGCCGTTCCACACAAAATCGACGGCCGTTTCCCGCAAATAGGAAACGGCCGTTTGTCTTGGCGGATTCATGAACCCGTCACGGATTTTCGAGCTGCCACGCATCTTTCTTGAACATGCTACCTTCGACGCGGTAGGTGTAGCACTTCATGCTTTCCTGGCGAAGGTTCGAGTCGCTACAGGAGTCGTAGTAGCGAAGACGCTTGTCGCCCCCTTCGAGCGAGCGGTACTTCTCGGGCAACTCCCGAATGCCGCGCAAAAGGAGATCGGGAACGTCGCCGTTCGTCATCAGATCGTCGGCCGTGCGAAGTTCTCCCTTCGAGTCGAAGTCCTTCCAGAGAAGAAGCGGATAGCGGATGCCGGGATTGTCGACGTTTTCGTCGATGCGGCCCTTGTAGGGAACGTGCCCGATCGCATCAAAGAGCACCTTGCTGTCGCGGCCGCCGTGGTCGGCCGTCACCACGATGCGGGTGTTGTCGTAAACGCCGTTCTTACGCATCCAGTCGAGCCACGAGGCGAGCTTCACCGTGAAGGCGCGCTCGGACAAGTAGTGGCTGTAGTTGTAGTCGGGATGGGCCTTGCGGAAGTCCGCGGGCGTTCTCGGCTGCGAGAGCGCGGGCTGCATGTCTTCCCCGCAGTAGCGGCCCGTGTGCGAACCGTCGGAATAGACGTAGCGGTAGTAGTTCCCCGTCTCCACCGTACGACTGAAGTCTTCGGGCGCACGGAAGGCGGCGAAGGCCTTGAAGCCGTCGAGCGTTTCCTTTGACGAAGCAAGCCACCGACCGTTCGCATAGATCGTCTTGCGAAGGCTGTAGGGCGCAGCCTTGAAGAGCGAAATCGAGAAGAGCCGTCCGAAGGCGTCCGCCCGGTCGCGGCCGCGGGCATTTTCAAATTCGGCCTTGTAGTAATAGTTGAACCAGTCCTCCATCAGCGGATGGTAGGCGACCGAGAGATAGTTCTTCGGCGCTTCGGGCAACTGCCACATCGTGCCGATCACGGCGCTGTTCCAGTCCTTGCCAAGGAGATCGGGAATGAGCGAATAGCTTTCGGCATAGAGCTGCTCGAAGGTCTTTCCGTCGTTCTCCCGATTGATGCTCCGCACCGAGAAGCGGTTGCCGCCCGCCGTAACGGCGAGGGCGTGAAGCGTGCCGCTCCCAGCGCTCGTGGTGTCGACGAAATGCGTGAACCCTTCGAACGACTTCTTGAGTTCGGGGTGTTCCTCGAGAATCTGCGGGAAGTGGTCCGCCGTGTACATGTCAAAGACGATGACGAGGAGATTCTGTCCCGTCTTGCTGAAGACATAGGAATCCTTGGCGTAGGACGGTGCTTCGGCCGTTTCCGTTGCCGCCTGCGCAGGTCTGGTACCGACGTTGGCCGCAAGGGGCAGCAACATCGCCCCCGAAAGGATGAAGACGAGCGTCGTCAAAAGAGCCGAGAAGTCGCGCACGGTCTTGACGGGCACCTTCTTCACGATCACAAAGGTGAGCGCCGCGATACCGAGCACCACCGCAATGTCCTTCCAGCGGTTGGCGCTTTCGTAGAGCGTCTGCGTCTTTTCGAGTTCACCGCCGTTGATGAGGCCGTAGTCGCCCACAAAGAGGAAGGCATAGCCCACGACGAGGAGGTTCGCAAAGAGCAGCAGGAAGAAGAACGCCAACGAAGCGCCGCGCGGGAGATCGCGCAGATAGGCGTAGGTGAGCGCCCAACCCGCCACAGCGACGAGCATGAAGCAGGGGATCACGACGTCGAAGGTGGTCGCGACCGAATCCGGGTCGGACGACAGGATGAGGGTCGGCAACCCGAGGAAAAGGACTGTAACAAGGAGCACGGCGAGCCCCGTGTTGACGCCCGAGAGGTCTTCACGCACGAAGCGCGAGAGCTTCGCAAAGCCCTCTTCGAGAAGACGTGTCCAGAGGGCACAGAGGAGCGCCGCAAGACCGACGCCCACCGTCGCCCAGGCGAGGACGGGCGGTTCCTTCGGAATAAGCACCCACTCCGCCATCATGCCGCGGAAACCGAGCGCCACGATCCATGGCAAAACGAAGGCGAGGATCGTCAGCACCTTCGCCGTCGCTCGGGCGCTTCCCGCACGCTCGCGAACGGGAGAGCTCAGGAAAGCCGCAGCCAAAAGCCCGCAACCTGTCGAGAGGAGCACGAGGAAGATTTCGAGACGCAGCTCCGGAATCGTCTCGCGAAGCGAGATGTAGTTCCAGGTGTCGGCCGTGATCGCCGTGTCGGCCGCGATGAGGAGCGCACCGAGGACCCCGAGCGCGAGACGGCGCTTTTCGCCGAAAGCCTTGAGACCGGCGAAGGGATCCGTATGTTTCGTTGCGCGCCAACGCGGCAGCAGGCTCTTCTCCACGATGTTTTTCCCGAGGGAATACACGTTGTTGAGCGTCCAGTAGAAGGTGAGCGCCGCAGGCGACGTGTAGAGAAGCACAAGAAAGAGCGCCGAGAGACCGTAGAGCTGAATCTTGTCCTGCTTCGTGAGCCGCGCCGTGTAGACGAAGGCCGAGAGAAGGTTCACGGCCGTCATGATGAGCGGGAGCGCATTGATGTGCCAGTCCCCGACGGCAATCAGGCCGTCGGAGGCGCCGAGGTCGGCGATCGGACCGAAGGCGACGCCCTTCAAGGCCGTCATGTTAGAGAGCAGATGATAGGCCGCGATGAAGAAGGGAATCTGCAGGAAGAACCCGAGCGAGGAACGAAGCGCAAGCTTGGAGGAATACCCCGCCTGCCGACGCATCGTGGTGAGCATCGCGAAGCGCTCCTGCCCCTTGAAGGTGCGCTTGATCATGGCTTCGGTCGCTTCGAAGCTCTTTTTGACGGCGCGCTCCTCTTCCTGCCAACCTTCGGCCTTGTTGTAGATCGGCAGAATCACCGTGTTGACGACGAGACTCATGAGGACGATCGACCAGCCGTAGGAAGCGAAGAGCCCGTATCCCCAGTCGAGCACCGTCGTCATGAAGAGTTCGAGCGGCGCAATGAAGAAGGTGTAGAGAACGGTCAGCATGCCTTATTCCTCCTTTCCGGAGACGCGGGAGGCGGCATGCGCCGCCTGAGATTCGGGAGCGTTCACTTCGGCAAGAAGCGAGAGAAGCGCTTGGGCGATGGGAACCCCCGCGGCACCGAAATTCTTGATGCCCGCTTCACGTACGCGGCGGATGCGCTCGATTCGGGCGTCTCCTTCCCGGAGGAGCGCCTCGACCGCTTCCGCGGCCTTCTCCTCTTCTCCTGCGGCGAGGTGCATGCCGATTTCATCCAAAACGCCCATTTCCCAGGTGGGGTTCGGCAGATCCCAGGCTTCGTAGCCGTCCTTTTGCCAACCGTCGCCGATGCTCACGACCGGACGCTCAAAAACAAAGGCGAAGTCAAAGACGACGCCCGAGAAGTCGGAGACCATGACGCCCGCGCGCGAGAGCGACGAAAAGCCGTTGGGATTGCGGTCCCATTCGATGTTCTCAAAGGAAGCCAATTCCTTTTGCAGGCTTTCCATCAGCGGCAGTTCCGAGACAAAACTCTGCGGGTGGGGTCGCAGAATCACGTGGTAGCCCGCTTGCGCCAAACGCTTCGGAATGGCGGCGCCCGTCTTCGTCAACAGCCCCGCACGCCCCCAGGTGGGAGCGATCAGCACGGTCTTCGGATCCGGCACGACGGTGCATTCCTTCTTTTGCGCGGCCATGCGGTCGAAATAGGCGCAGCCCACGATACGGAGGTCCTTGGGTTCCGTGTGACGCTTGGCCTCCAAGGTACGAAGCGACGAAACCTGATGCGGGCCCGAGCAGAAGACCGCATCGTAGTAGTCAAAGCTGTAGAGCTTGTAGCCGTGAATGTCGGTCGCGGCGTGCACGAGGTGGACGTAGCGCTTGACGCCCTTCGAGCGGCGAATCTGCAAAACGTCGATCCCCGGCGTCGTCAGAACGAAGAGGTCCGCCTCCAGAAAGCCGAGCGACGTGTAGGCGGCGTTGCCTTTGCCGATATAGTGCGCGTCGACGTGCGAAAAATCCGCCGAAAAGACCGGATCCTTTTCGTCCGACGTGAAGTAGGTCACGCGTTCCCCCGACGAAGCCAGAGCCCGCAAGACCGGCTCGAAGGTTCCCCAATAGGCGGCCGATTCCGCATAGATCACGATGCGCTTTCCGGACAATTCCTTTCCTTCGCCCCGCATCCGGAAGACGAACTGCCGAATGAGGGTGGGAAGACGTCGGATGAAGAAGTAGCCCGACGAGGCAAGGCCCACGACGATCGAAAGGAGCATGCTCCCCGTGCCCGGGTCGAGATAGGCCCGGGCTTCGAGCGGCGCCGCGACGAGTCCGACCAAAAGCCAGAGGTTCGCAGCGAGTGTGGAGGCGGGTGTTCGCAGATGCATAGGAAAAAGGAAAACGCAGACGCTCCGGGGAACACTCGGAGCGACGGGAAAAAAGAGAATTGGGAGAGTGTAGAAAAAGATGCGCGGGATTTCTACCGCGGGAATCGTTTTGCGGAAAAGAAAGCGACGGTCCGCAATCTTCGTTACGCGTCCGTGACGTCCTTCTCCTTTCGGATGCGAAGGGCCCGGGCGCGAAGCTGCCCGCAGCCGCCGTCGACGTCCTGCGCTGCCGAGTCGCGGGCCGTCGCAATAATGCCGCGGGAACGAAGAAGCGAAACCAAAGCCTTCACCTGCTTGGGGTCGGGACGCGACCAGGGCGAACCTTCGACGGCGTTCACCGGAATGTAGTTCACCATGGCGTACTGCCCGGCCATGCGGCGGGCGAGTTCTTCGGCCTCTTCGAGCGAATCGTTGACGCCCGCGAGAAGCGTCCACTCGTACTGAACGGGATAGCCCGAATGCCGCGCCCAGAGAGCGGCCCGTTCCATGAGGGTGTTCACCGTCATGCGGCAGCCGCGGGGAAGCATTTTGCGGCGTTTCTCTTCGTCCACCGTATGCAGCGACACGGCAAGGGCCGGCCGCACCCCGGACGCAAAGAGCGCGTCAAAGAGCCGCTCGTCCCCCACGGTCGAGAGGACGAGATTTTTGTGCCCGAAGTCTCCGTACTCGGCGAGGAAAGAAAGGGCCGAAAGGACGTTTCGCAGATTGTGCGAGGGTTCGCCCATCCCCATGAAGACGACCTTTTTCGTCTCAGGACGGCTCGCTCGAGCGAGCACCGCCTGCGCGACGATTTCCGCGTCGGAGAGCTGCCGAACGAGGCCGCTCTTTCCCGTCATGCAGAAAACGCACCCGACGGCGCAGCCGATTTGAGTCGAAATGCAGACGCCTTCGCGCGGAAGCAGAACCGACTCCACCCACTCGCCGTCGGAAAGCTCCAGAAGGAGCCGTTCCCCGGATGCGCCGGGGTGGTTCGAGACCATGCGGGCGAGCGACGTCCAGAATGCCCGCACCTGCGGCAAAGCCGTACGGAGACGCTTCGGAAGCCGTTCATCCTCGACGGTCGGCCAGGGGGCGCGTCCGAGGAGCGCCCGAGCAATTTTGCGGATGTGTTCGGGTTTGGCTCCGAGCGAACGGAGGGACTCGAGCCAGTCGTCGAGCGTGGGAATCGTCGGCATGGGAAACGGGATCGTCGAGGAGTTGCGGGCAAAGACCGCATTCTACCCAAAGGGGCCCCTTCACCGCTCGATTTGAAGCTTGCGCGTGAGCGTATTGCGCCCGATCCCGAGAAGCGTCGCCGCTTCGCCGCGCCGTCCCCTGGTGTGTTCGAGCGCCGCCCGAAAGAGCATCTGCTCGACCTCGGTCACCAAGCGGTCGTAAGGGTGCGACTCGCCCGAACGAAGGGAGTCGCGGATTTCCCGACGTAACCCGGAGCGCCAGTCGACACCCTTTTCCTCCGGTTCCCCCGCCTCTTCCAAAACGGGAGAGAACACTTCTCCTTCCCGCACCTCTTCGGGGAGATCTTCCGGGCGGATGAGCTTCGAAGGCGCCATGACGAGAAGCCAACGGCAGACGTTTTCGAGTTGCCGGACGTTTCCGGGGAAGGGAAACTTTTCGAGCACCGCGAGCGCTTCATCCGACAAGGTCTTTTCTTCCACTCCGAGTTCCGCGGCGCGCTCCTTTAAGAAATACCGCGCCAAGGGGCCGATGTCGGCGACGCGACACCGCAGCGGCGGAAGACGCAGACGAATCACGTTCAGACGGTGGTAGAGGTCTTCTCGGAAAAGCCCTTCCTTTACGCGGCGCTCTAGCGCCTGGTTCGTCGCGGCGATCACGCGTACGTCCGCACGGATCGGTTCGTGGCCGCCCACGCGGTAGTAGGTGCCGCTGCTTAAGACTCGAAGAAGGCGCGTTTGGAGTTCCATCGGCATGTCGCCGATTTCGTCCAAAAAGAGCGTGCCGCCGCGGGCTTCGCCGAAGCGCCCTTCTCGTCTCGCGAGCGCTCCCGTAAAGGCCCCCTTTTCGTGTCCGAAGAGTTCACTCTCCAAGAGTTCCTTCGGAATCGCCGCCATGTTGACGGCGACGTAGGGAGCGTTCTTTCGGGGACTGTGCTGCCAGATGGAGCGCGCGACGACTTCCTTCCCCGTCCCGGATTCGCCGGTGATCAAGACGGTGACGGAACTCTGCGAAAGGCGTCCGATCGCGCGGAAGATTTCCTGCATCGACTCGGCCTGCCCGATAAGGGCGAAGGGATTGTGCACAACTTTG
The DNA here is from genome assembly GCA_900545275.1 of uncultured Sutterella sp. Classification (GTDB taxonomy): domain Bacteria; phylum Pseudomonadota; class Gammaproteobacteria; order Burkholderiales; family Burkholderiaceae_F; genus Sutterella. Next base: position 273,526 of record UQYG01000001.1, on the reverse strand, counting down.
GTGCCGACCGTGCTCGAGCGCTCCGCGCTCGCCTTTCGGGCGCGGTCGATCACTTCGACCGCCTTCACTACGTCAAAGGGCTTGGCGAGATATTCAAAGGCCCCGCCCTTAAAGGACGCCACGGCGCTCTCGACGTCGGAATAGGCCGTCATGATGATGACGGGCAACGTCGGCTGCCGGCGTTTCACTTCCTCGAGAAGACTCGTTCCGTCCATGCCGGGCATGCGGATGTCGCTCACCAAAACGTCGGGGCGCTCTTCGCGAAGCGCTTCGAGGACGTCCTCGGCGCGCTCAAAGGCGCGGGAAGGAATTCCCGCGCGCTCCAGCGCCTTGCGAAGCACAAACCGAATCGACCGGTCGTCGTCCACCACCCAAACCATACCTTCCGTCATCACTCTCTCCCAAATCCCGCATCAAAATGGCAGCAGCACGCGAAAGACCGTGCGCCCGGGTTCGCTTTCCACATCTATGGCGCCGCCCGCCTCCCTGACGAAGGCGTCGGCAATGCTGAGTCCCAGCCCGCTTCCCTCGGGGCGTCCCGTCACCAAGGGGTAAAAGAGCCTCTCCCGAAGCGTCTCGGGAATCCCGGGGCCCGTGTCTTCAATGAAGACGGCAAGCGCCCGTCTCACACGACGATTTCGAACGAATTCGTCGCGCACGATGCGGGTGCGAAGCGTTAGGCGTCCCTCGGGAGTGTTGCCCATCGCTTCGGCCGCGTTTCGCGCGATGTTGAGAAAGACTTGTGTCAGCCGTCCCTTGTCCCCCGTCACGTCGGGTGCGGAGACGTCGTAGTCCCGCACCACCGTGATCGACGGAAATTCGTGCTCGATCAGGCTTCGCACGTGCTCGAGCAAGGCCGAAACGTTGCAGGGCTCCTTCTCGTTCGGACGCCGATAGGGCGCGAGAAAACGATCGACCAGGGCCTGCAGGCGGTCCGCCTCTTCGCGGATGATCGCGGCGCACTCGCGGTCGTCGTCGCTCGTGAGCGCGCCTTCGAGGAGCTGCGCCGCACCTCGGATGCCGCCCAGAGGATTTTTGATCTCATGCGCGAGGTTTCGAAGAAGTTCGCGCGCCGCGGCGCTCGCTTCCGCCACGGCCGCTTCCCGCTCGACGCGGATCGTTTCGCCCACGTCGAGCGCTTCGAGAAAGTAGCCGCCCGTCTCTTCCCTGCGAAGCGAAAGCCAGGCCTTTTTCTCCTCACCCGGACCGGGCACGAGACGGGTCGTGAGTTCCACGCGGGCGTGCTCGGAAAAGAGCCGTTCGAACCCCGTCATGTCCGGAAAATAGCGCGTGAGGGATTCTCCCGCCGCAACGCGGCTCGAGGCCCCGAGGAGCATTTCAAGCGCGGGATTGAGCGAGACGAAACGCCCCGTCCCGTCGAGCCACCCGAGCCCCGTCGCGCTCTCCGCCCACAGCGTTTCGGGCGGCACCGTTTTTTCCACGGCCGTCGTCACTTCGCACCCTTTGGAAAAAAACGGGGCCCGAAGGCCCCGCGATTCATCGATCAGATCGAGAAGTAGAGGTCGAAGTCGACCGCCGTCACGGCCATGCGTTCACGCTGGACGTCCTTCATCTTGAGTTCGATGTAGCTGTCGATGAATTCGTCCGAGAAGACACCGCCGCGAGTGAGGAACTCACGGTCCTCGTCGAGCGCCATGAGGGCGTCGTAGAGAGAAGGCGCCACGGTCGGGATCTTGGCGTTTTCTTCGGGCGGCAGATCGTAGAGATTCTTGTCGGCCGCTTCGCCCGGATGGATCTTGTTCTGAATCCCGTCGAGGCCCGCCATGAGCATGGCGGCAAAGCCGAGGTAGGGATTGCAGAGGGGATCCGGGAAGCGCACTTCGACGCGGCGCGCCTTCGGGTTCGTCACGTGCGGAATGCGGATCGACGCCGAACGGTTGCAGGCGGAGTAGGCGAGCTTCACCGGCGCTTCAAAGCCCGGAACGAGGCGCTTGTAGGAGTTCGTGCCCGGGTTCGTGATGGCGTTGAGCGCACGGGCGTGCTTGATGATGCCGCCGATGTAGTAGAGCGCCATGTCAGAGAGACCCGAGTAGCCGTTTCCCGAGAAGAGGTTCTGACCGTCCTTCCAAATCGACTGATGCACGTGCATGCCCGAGCCGTTGTCGCCTTCGACGGGCTTGGGCATGAAGGTGGCGGTCTTGCCGAAGGCGGCGGCGACGTTCCAGACCGTGTACTTCACGATCTGCGTCCAGTCGGCGCGCTCGACCAGGGTCGAGAACTTCGTGCCGATTTCACACTGACCGGCGCAGCCCACTTCGTGGTGATGAATTTCCACAGGCACGCCCTGCTGCTCGATCAGGGTGCACATTTCGGAGCGGATGTCGGCAAAGCTGTCGACGGGGGAGACCGGGAAGTAGCCGCCCTTCACGCGGTTGCGGTGACCGAGATTGCCGCCTTCGAGGTCGAGACCCGACGACCAGGGCGCCTCTTCGGAATCGATCTTGTAGAAGCTCTCGCCCGGGGCGTGCTTCCAGCGAATTGCGTCGAAAATGAAGAATTCCGGTTCGGGACCGAAATACGCGGCGTCGCCGATTCCGGTGCTCTTCAGATAGGCTTCGGCGCGCTTTGCGATCGAACGCGGGTCGCGGGCGTAGCCCTTCCCGGTCGAGGGCTCCAACACGTCGCAGGTGAAGATGATCGTGTTCACTTCACGGAAGGGGTCCATGCGCGCGCTCGAGGGATCGGGCAGAAGAAGCATGTCGGACGCTTCGATGCCGCGCCACCCCGCAAAGGACGAGCCGTCAAAGGGCTGTCCGAGTTCAAACGTGTCCTCGTCGATGCGCGAGGCGGGAACCGTAAGGTGCATTTCCTTGCCGGCAATGTCGGTGAAACGAAGTTCGACGTACTTGACGTCGTTGTCCTTGAGCATCTGCAGTGCGTCCGCAGCGGTCGTCATGATGTGTTCTCCTAAAGACGGATTGACGCGGTCCCGTCACCGTGACGGGTCGTACCCCATTTCAAGCAAACGCCGTGCCAAAAATGCGGTACGAACCGCTTCTTCTCAAGGAGGGGTGCGCCGCCAAGCGAAGCGTTCTCCCCTGAGAAAAAGAGGCCGCGGGAAAGTCTTGTCATTATGCCCCGTTTCGGTGCGAAGCCTGCACCAAGCGCACCGTCTTTTTGCAGAATGAAAGACAACCGAAGAAATTTCGTCTCAGAGGAAGGCTTCCTGCACGCTCGAGAGAAAGGCGAAGCCCCGGGGACTCGTGCCGATGCGGTCGGCCTCGGTCGTCCAGAGTCCCTCGTCGCTAAGTTGCGCCACCCTTTCGGCGATCACGTCGTCGGAGAGCCCCGTACGCTCCGTCCACAAGCTTTTCGGAACCCCCGCCGTCAAACGGAGCGCATTCAGCATGAATTCGAAGGGAAGCTCCTCGGCCGTGACGCGGCGGTTTTCCTTATAAGGCGCAACGCCTTCTTCGACGGCGCGCATATAGCGCTCGGGATTGGCAAAGCGAGCCGCACGAAAGATGCCTTTCTCCGTAGTCATCTTTGCGTGCGCTCCGGCACCGATCGCCAAATAGTCGCCAAAAGTCCAGTAGTTGAGGTTATGTCGACATATTTCGCCCGACTTGGCGTAGCCCGAGACTTCGTAGCGCACAAACCCCGCCCGGGCCAGGAGACTCACGACCGCCTCCTGAAGGTCGGCGGCGAGGTCTTCGTCAGGTAATCCTTCGGGCACCCGCTTGGCGAAGGCCGTCCCCGATTCGATCGTGAGCTGATAGCAAGAAACGTGCGTCGTCTTCGAGTCGACGAGCGCCGCGACTTCGTCGCGAAGCCGCTCGATCGTCTCAAAGGGAAGCCCGAACATCAGGTCCGCGTTCACGCGCGGAAAGATCCGCACGGCCTTTTCGAGCGCACGGATCGCCGCCGCCCGATCGTGGATGCGGCCGAGCCGTTTGAGCGACGCGTCGTCAAAGCTCTGAATCCCGAGAGACAGGCGATTGACGCCCGCCTCGGCATAGGCCTCGAACTTCGCCTCGTCGGCCGTTCCGGGGTTCGCTTCCATCGAAATTTCCGCGTCGGACGCAACGCAGACGCGTCGGCGAATGCCGTCAAGAAGCGCCGTGAAGCCTTCCGCACTCATGAGGGACGGCGTCCCGCCCCCGAAGTAGATGGTCCGGATTTCCCGGCCGCCCGCCAAATGCGCTTCCCGTTCGAGTTCTTGAAGAAGCGCCTCGACGTAGCGCGCCTCGGGAACCGTCCCCGAGGCGTGCGAATTGAAGTCGCAGTATGGACACTTACGCACGCACCAGGGCCAGTGCACGTAGAGCGAGAGAGGAATCTCCTTGGGATTCAACGTCACGCCCAACCCCAACGCTTGGCAAGGAGGGCCGCCATTTCACGCAGCGCGGCGCCGCGGTGGCTCAGACGGTTCTTTTCTTCTGCCGAGAGCGAAGCCGCGGTCTTGCCGCAGGCGGGCACGTAGAAGTACGGGTCATAGCCGAAACCGCCTTCTCCTTCGGGCGTTTCCTGAATTTCTCCCTCCCAGAAGCCGTAGGCGACCAAGGGTTCGGGGTCGTCGGGATGACGAACCGCCACCAAGACGCAGGTGTAGTGCGCCCTGCGGTCGGTCTTGCCCTTGAGTTTTTCGATGAGAAGACGGTTGTTCGCGGCGTCGCTCTTGGGTTCGCCCGCAAATCGGGCGGAATGGACGCCCGGGAGTCCCCCGAGCGCATCCACGCACACGCCCGAATCGTCCGCCATGGAGGGCAGTCCCGTTTCCCGGGCGGCGTGACGGGCCTTCGCAAGACAGTTTTCGATGAAGGTTTCAAAGGGTTCGGCACACTCCGAAACGCCCAATTCCCCCTGCGGCAGGACCGTCACGCCCATGGGCGCAAACATTGCGCGAAATTCCCGAAGTTTTCCCGCGTTGTTCGACGCGAGCACGAGTTTCTTTTCCGCCATCACTTTTCCTCCTCAAAGACCGACCGCTGCGCGGCCTGAATTTCTTCATTCCCTTTACGGGCAAGACGCAGCAACTCCGTCAGTTCCGCTTCGGTAAAGGGCGCGCCTTCGGCCGTCCCCTGAATTTCCACGAAACCGCCCTCGCCCGTCATGACAACGTTCATGTCGGTGCCGCAACCGCTGTCTTCAACGTAGTTGAGGTCAAGCACGGGGCGGCCGTCGACGACGCCCACCGAAATGGCGCTCACCTGCGTGCGGATCGGATCGTTGGCGATCATGCCCTTTTCGAGCATCACGTTCACAGCGTCGCGAAGCGCCACCCAGGCGCCCGCGATCGAGGCACAGCGCGTGCCGCCGTCGGCCTGCAGGACGTCGCAGTCCAACTGAATCGTGTATTCGCCAAGGAGCTTGCGGTCGACCACGGCGCGAAGCGACCGTCCGATCAGGCGCTGAATTTCCTGCGTGCGCCCCGACTGCTTGCCGCGAGCCGCTTCACGGTCCGTGCGCGTACCCGTCGACCGGGGCAGAAGTCCGTACTCGGCCGTGACCCAGCCTTCGCCTCGGCCCTGTAGAAATTTCGGCACGCCCGCCGACACGGAGGCGGTACAGAGGACCTTCGTGTCGCCCGCGCACACGAGAACGCTCCCTTCGGCGTATTTCGTGTAGTGGCGAAGGAAGGTGATCGGACGCTTTTCGTCCGCGCGACGGCCGTCGCGACGCAATGTTTCACTCATGGGAATTCCTTTGTTCGATGGATTTCAGTGTGCCGACATTGTAGACGTTGCCCGCGGGGCTTTTTCCTTTCCGGACGCCCGAAACGGTCCCTTTTCTCTTTTCCCGACGGTCGCACGCCCATTCGCGCTACAATTGCGCACCCCTTCGCGGAAAGCCATTTTTCCGCCTTCACCAATGTGAATTCATACCGAAAGACATGCCCATGATTGCCAGCATGACCGGCTACGGCGTGGCGACGGGAAAGACCCCCGTCGGCGTCGCCACGGTCGAATGCCGTTCCGTCAACAGCCGTTTTCTCGACCTCAACCTTCGCGTGTGCGAAGAACTCCGCTTTGTCGAACCCCTCCTTCGCGAAGCCCTGCAAAAGCGCCTGACGCGCGGCAAGGTGGAAGTGCGCGTAACGCTTCGCGCCGACGAAGCCTCGGCCCCGACGGCGCTTCACGACGACGTACTCTCGCGCATCCTTGCGCTGCAGACGACGATTCTCAAGGCCGCCCCCGATGCGAAGCCCCTTTCCGTTGCGGAGATTCTGGCCCTTCCCGGCGTTGCGGCCCAGCCCGAAGCCTCGGAGGACGAAGTCCGTGCCGCGGTCGTCGAACTCTTTGAGCGGGCCTTTGCGGACTTTCTCGCCGCCCGCACGCGAGAAGGCGAATCGCTCAAGCACGTTTTCCTCAAGAACTGCGAAAACATCCTCGAAATCGTCGGGGACGTCGAAAAGCGCATGCCCGAGATTCACGAACATCTTCGAACGAAACTCCAGGAACGCCTCGAAACAGCGCTCTCGGAGGCGCTTACCGAAAAGAGCACGCTCTCGCGCGAAGAAGTCTCCGACCGCATTCGTCAGGAAGTGACGCTCTATGCCCTGCGCATGGACGTCTCGGAAGAAATCAACCGTCTTCGCACGCACGTGCGGGAAGTTCGCGCGACGCTCGACAAAGGCGGCGTGGTCGGCCGGCGGCTCGACTTCATGACGCAGGAAATGAACCGCGAAGCCAACACGCTCGGCTCCAAGGCGGCCGCGATCGAGATGACGCAGGCCTCGATTGCGCTCAAGCTCAACATCGATCAGATGCGCGAGCAGCTCCAGAACCTCGAATGATCTTCGGATGACATCGGAGGAACCCAACATGTCCGAAACCCAACAGTACTCGGGCCGACTCTTTCTCGTGACGGCTCCGTCCGGCGCGGGGAAGTCCTCGCTCGTGAACGCCCTTCTCCAACTCGAACCCGCCATCAAGCTCTCCATTTCGCACACGACGCGCGCCCCGCGTCCGGGCGAAGAAAACGGCCGCGAATATCACTTCGTGACCGTCGAAGAGTTCGAAGCGATGAAGGCCCGCGGCGACTTTCTCGAGTCCGCTCTCGTACACGGCAATTACTACGGCACGAGCCGCGTGTGGATTGAAGAACAGATGAAGGCGGGCAACGACGTGCTTCTCGAAATCGACTGGCAGGGGGCGCGCCAGGTTCGCGAACGCTTTGCCGGCACCGTCGGGATCTTCATTCTGCCTCCCTCCATCGAAGCGCTCGAGTGGCGTCTGCACCACCGCGGCACGGATTCCGAACAGACCATCACGCGCCGGCTTCTCGGCGCCGGGGCCGAAATGGCCCATGCGCCCGAATTCGAGTACGTTATAATCAACGAAGATTTTGACGCGGCCCTCGCGCAAATGCGCGCCGTCGTCATTGCCAGTCGACTTGCCTACGGCCAGCAGGCCGTCCGCCATCGCGACACGCTCGCGGCGCTCGGCGTTCCGGTCTGAGTGAAATACTGTTCGACTCCCCCCACTTACTTCGAATAAGATAGGAATTTCATGGCTCGCATTACTGTTGAAGACTGCCTCAAGAAGATCCCCAACCGCTTCCAGATGGTCCTGACGGCCGCCTACCGCGCCCGTCAGATTTCGCAGGGTTACGCCCCGAAGGTGGACTGCAAGGACAAACCCGCCGTGATCGCTCTGCGCGAAGTGGCGCAGGGTGAGGTCGGCGTCGAACTCCTCAAGCGGATTCACTGAGCGTTCGCCCATACGGCTTGAATTTCGGCCAGACGGAAGTGCGTTGAGAACTTCCCCGTCTGGCCGTTTGTTTTTTCCGGCCCGACGGATGCTCTTTGGCATCATGCGGCCGCCAAACCGAAACAAAAATAATGATCGCACGGGTCAGGACCCTGCGACCCGTTCTTTCCACGGAAAGGACCATCCCCTCAAGGAAGGCTTTTATGACTCAGCCTCAGGACAAATTTTCCGAAGATCTCTATGCGACACGGGACGATGCCGCGCCGACAACCGCAGCGCCGGCTACGGCGCCGCGCACGATCCCACGTTTTGATCCGAAGGCCTTCCTGCGCCGCACCTTCGTGGAGCCTCCGACCTCAAACGAGATGCCCGACGCCGACTTGCCGCTCTTTACCGCCAAGCCCGTCGCAACCCTCGCGACGGCGAGCGACCTGATCGAGCGCTGCAAGCAGTACATGTCGGAAGCCGAAGTCGCCAAGGTCCGCGAAGCCTACCGCTACGCCGACAGCGCGCATCTCGGACAATTCCGCAAATCGGGCGAACCCTACATCACGCACCCGATTGCGGTCGCGACGATTCTCGCTTCCTGGAAACTCGACGCCCCCACGATTCAGGCGGGCCTCATGCACGACGTCCTCGAAGACACGCCTTTGAGCAAGCAGGAGATGGCCGAGCGCTTCGGCATTCAGGTGGCGGAACTCGTGGACGGCGTATCGAAACTCGACAAACTTCGCTTTGCCTCCAACGAAATCGCCCAGGCCGAGAGTTTTCGCAAAATGCTTCTCGCCATGGCGCGGGACGTTCGGGTGATTCTCGTGAAGCTTGCCGACCGTCTCCACAACATGAGGACGTTGGGCGTGATGCGTCCCGAAAAACGCGCCCGCATCGGGAAGGAAACGCTCGACATCTACGTTCCGATCGCGCACCGGCTCGGTCTCAACAAGGTGTTCCGCGAACTTCAGGAACTCTCCTTTGCGAACCGCTATCCCTTCCGCTATCGGGTTCTCTACGAAAACATTCTTCTGCGGCGCAACAACCGCCGCGCCATCCTTGAAAAAATCCTGGCCGAAACGAAGGAAATCCTCCCCAAGTTCGGCATCCGTGCCCGCGTGATCGGCCGCGACAAGACGATCTACGGCATCTACAACAAGATGCGCGAAAATCACCAGTCCTTCTCCGAAGCGCTCGACATATACGGCTTCCGCGTGATCGTTCGCACGAAGGAAGACTGCTACCGGACGCTCGGCGCCCTTCATGCGCTCTACAAGCCCGTGCATCACCGCTTCAAGGACTTCATTGCGATCCCGAAGACGAACGGCTACCAGAGCCTGCACACGACCGTGATCGGCCCTTCCGGAACGCCCATTGAGTACCAGATCCGTACGGAAGAAATGCACCGCGTCAACGAAGACGGCATCCTCACGCACTGGCTCTACCATCAGGACGCCTACTCCTCCGACATGCAGGCGCGCACCACGGCGTGGCTGCAGAGCCTTCTCGAAATTCAACGTACGAGTCAGGACAGCACGGAATTCCTCGACAACATCAAGGTCGACCTCTTCCCCGACCGCGTCTACGTCTTTACGCCGAAGGGACGCATCGTGTCGCTTCCGCGCGGCTCGAGCCCGATCGACTTTGCCTACCAGATTCATACGGACGTGGGAAACCACGCCGAGTCCGCGAAGATCAATGGTGAACCGCGTCCGCTTGAAACGACGCTCCAAAACGGCGACATCGTCGAAATCGTGACGAATCCCAATGCAGGACCGTCTCCCGCGTGGCTCGACTACGTTCATTCGGGTCGCGCCCGCGCCGAAGTGCGGCAGTTCCTTCGCAATTGCCAATTTGAAGACGCCGTGCGGCTCGGCCGCATCGCGTTGGAAGAGGCCGCAAAGGAAAACAACGTTCGTCTCGACGAGATTCCCGAAGCCGTTTGGCGCAGCTTCACGAAGAAGGAAGTGAACGCCGAAAGTCTCGCGTCGCTTTACGCCAACATCGGACTCGGCAAGGAACTCCCCGCCACGATGCTGCGCCGCCTTGTGAACTACGCGCAGAGCAACAAGGCCGTGGAGGCTGAAAAGGAACTCCCGCCCGTGCAGATCAAGGGGAATCAGGGCGCGGCCGTGCAGCTCTCCACTTGTTGCCACCCGATTCCGGGCGACAGAATCACGGGCTTTACGCGTCCGGGCCACGGTCTGAGCGTCCACCGTGCGGACTGCCCGCATGCGCTCCACGGTCAGTCGGCCGACGCGAAGCGCTGGATGACGGTCGAATGGGGAGAAACGCGGCCGGGCGCCATGTTCTCGGTTCCGATCGACATCCGCGTCGCGGACCTGCACACGGCCCTCGCGCAGATCACGGCTGCGGTCGCGCAGTCGAACTCTTCGATCGTGGGCGTCTCCATGACGGAAGAGGACGATCCTGAGAAACTCGTTCGCCTCACGGTTCTCGTTCGCGACAAGGGTCACCTCATGCACGTCATGCGCACGATCGGACAGCGCCCCGTCGTCATCAAGGTGAAGCGAGTGTTGGAATCAGGTCTTCCGCCCAAGAAAAAGAAGGCCTGACCAACAAGGACTGCCGACGCCCCGGCAGTCCCTGTCAAGGCAACACCCTCACAAAGCACGAAGTCGTCCGACGCAAACCGGACGACTTCGTTTTGTCGAGAGATTGTAGAAGGGAAACTCCCGCCTCTCTCAATAGGGCTGCTCGTTCGTGTAGGTGACTTCAAGAATTTCAAGCGTTTCAACGCCCGCCGGGTGCGTCACCGTCGCGGGTGTGGGAAGCTTCACTTCGTCCCCTTCGCGGGCCTTGAGAAAGACGCGCGCGATCGGGCTGATCCAGCTCACGTCACCGTGGGAAGCGTCGGCCTCGTCGATCCCGACGATGCGGATCTTGTGTTCGTTGCCGCTCTGGTCCGCGTAGAGCACCGTAGCGCCGAAGAAGATCTGGTCTGTGGCGGGTCTTGCGGCGGGATCCACCACTTCGGCCGACTCGATGCGCTTGTTCAGAAAACGGATGCGCCGGTCAATCTCACGCAGGCGTCGTTTACCGTACTGATAATCGCCGTTTTCACTGCGGTCGCCATTGCTCGCCGCCCAACTCACGACATTCACCATTTCCGGGCGCTCCACGTTGACGAGATGCTCACGCTCGTCGAGAAGCCGGCGGTAGCAGGCGGGCGTCATGTAGTTCTTGGTGTTGGCGGGCAGTTTGGGAAGAGAGACTTCATCGTCGTCCTCGGCCATGAGAAAACTCCTTTCAATGGGATTCGGCTATTGTAGCGGCTCGCACTCCCTCCGAACGGACAGAATTTCACGCCACAGTTTCATGTCGTCCGTCTCGAATTTCCCACGGCGCACGACAAAGGAAAGACGCCGAGAAAAATGCTCCGGTACGTTCAGCGCACAAAGTTTGCCTCCAAAATGCGGATCCGAAAGGACGCCTTCCGAAACAAGCGACACACCGAGTCCAGACGCTACGGCCCGCAACAGGGTGTCGTGATGATTGAGTACCAAGACGGAGAGATCGTGCCCGAGCTTTTCCCGGAGATGCGATTCGAAGTAGAGACGGCTTCCAGATCCCGGCTCCCGCAAGACCCAGTCGACCTCGCGCAACTCCTCCCAAGAGACCGTTCGGTCATGCAGGGGATGATCAACCGCCGCCACGATGAAGAGACGCTCTTCTTGCCAAAGTCTCACGTCCATGTCGGGATCCGTCACAAGGCCTTCGACGATAGCCAGATCGAGCTTGTAGTCGGCAAGCATACGAATCATTTCGTCCGTGTTGCCGATCCTCACTCTGGGGAAGCGTCCACAACGACTTTTGAATTTAGCGAGAGAGGGCATCAGGTAATGCGCCGCCACGCTTTCCGTTACACCCAAGCGCAGGGGGTCCGAGGGCGTTTTGCCGAATATTTGCGGGAGATGCTTGGCTCGAGAAAGGAGGTCGTCTGCCAAGGGGAGAAGTTTTCTCCCCGCTTCGTTTAGGCGGAGTCGCCCTCCGAGACGCTCAAAGAGCGAAGCCCCCATTCGTGCTTCCAACTCCGTCAGGCTTTGCGAGACGGAGCTCTTACTCATCAGCAGACGCTCGGCCGCCTCGGAGAGAGATGCATCGCGCGCCACTTCCGTGAAGACGAGCAGTTGTTTGAGAGAAACGGGTCTTTCCATCGCGAGCTTATGAACAAAGAAAGAATTTCGTTCGATTTTACCGAACAGAGACGAATTGATAAATACACGGCTTGACTCAGTTTTTCCTGAAGACTCCTCACTACAATGGCGATCTTTTCTTTTTGACCGTCAGAGGTTGGTCATGCGCCTTTTTCACCGACGTTTCCGTTCTCTTCCGACCCCCATGGCAGGACTCGCCCTCGGCGTGGCCAGTCTCGGTTGGTGCCTGGAAAACGCTCTTCCGCTTCACGGCTACGGCCAGATTGTCGGCGCCGTCATAGCCTCGTGCCTCCTCGGGCTGCTCGTCGTGCGCTTCATCTGTCACTTCGATACGCTCTGGGCGGATTTAAAACACCCGGTCGTGGGAAGCATCGTGCCTACCTTTGCGATGGCGCTCATGGTAATTTCGAAGGCGCTCGGCATGGCTCTGCCCGATTTTTCCGTGGGGCTATGGTGTTTTGCCGTGGCCGGACATTTGTGCGCCCTCGCCGTCTTTGCTTTTCATCGCCTTCGCGATCCGAACATGGCGCAGATGGTGCCGAGCTGGTTCATTCCGCCCGTCGGCATCATCGTGGCGGACGTGACCTTCCCGGGCGTGCCTGAGCTTCTCCCCTTCGCGCTCGTGTTGTTGGCAATCGGGATGATCTCCTACGCCATCCTGTTGCCGCTCATGCTTTACCGTCTCATCTTCCTGACGGAGGTTCCCAACGCAGCCAAGCCCACGATCGCCATCATGGCGGCACCGGCCAGCCTCTCTCTTGCGGGCTATCTCACGGTGGTGCCGGAGCCAAATTTGCTACTTTGCGCGATTCTTCTGGGGATTGCCGTTCTCATGACGATCGCCATTTACTTCGCCTTTTGGAACCTTCTGCGTCTACAGTTCTCGCCAGGGTATGCAGCCTTCACCTTCCCGATGGCGATCGGCGCCACCGCGCTCTATAAATCGTCGGCTCTCGTTGCCAGGATCCCGGGCGGCGAAGGATACGCAGCACAACTACACATCCTTGCCACGATTGAACTTGTGATTGCGGCCCTGGTAATTGTCTACGTGTTGATCCTCTATCTCAAAAATCTGAAAGGCTTCTTTCAGAATTGATATCCCGCAAAACGATCACGAACAAACCGAGACGGACAGATTCACGCTGTTTCGTCTCGGATGTTTCTTCAGCAAGTTCCCAGCAATTTCAGATAGGACACAACAAAAAGGTCCCGAGAAACCTAATATTCTCGAGACCTTCGAAATTCTGTGGTGGAGAGGAGGAGGATCGAACTCCCGACCTCTGCATTGCGAACGCAGCGCTCTCCCAGCTGAGCTACCCCCCCACACCGAGGATCGAAGACTTGCGTCTTCGTCAAACTGTAGGAGACGAAGTATGCCTGAACTTTTCGAAAAAAGCAAGGGTTCGGCCAAAAAAAGTTTGGCTCCGGCACGGGTACAATGATCGTCAACCTGTTTTGGAGAAGAAATCTCATGTCTTTCGCTCCCGTTCAAGTCACCGCCATGAAGGCGGAAAACCTTCCTGTTCTCGGCTTTTGGAAGGACGGCGACTCCCTTGTGCCCACGCAGGCCGCTGCCGGTGCCTGGTCTGCGCCTCTCATTGAATCCTTGCGCTCGTCCGGACTCTTTCCCTCTCAGAAGGGAGAGATGCTTACGGTTCCTCCCTGCAGTGAGTGGCCCGTTGGATTGGTTCTTCTTCATCTTGGAAATCGTTCCGAGCGTACACCCGAAGGCATCGGTGCGTTGGTCCGCACCACCGTGGCGAAACTTCGCAAGATGCCGTCCCTGCTTTTCGGAGCCTTCGACTGGTTTGGAGACAGCCGAGACGAGGGGGCTCGACTTTTTGCCCAGAACGTTGTTCGCGCTCTGACACCCAAAGTGAATTACAAAAAGGACTTCGATACGCCGCAGTGTCCGGAAGTGTTTTGGCTCTCCGACACGGACGAATCGAAAGCTCTCGCCGAGGGAGCCGCAATCGGCGCGGCCATTGTTGAAATGTGCCGTCTGGCCGATACTCCGGCAAATCTCTGCACTCCTGCTTTTCTCTGTGATGCGGCCCGTGAAATCGGAACTGCTCGCGACAGAGTCTCCGTGACGATTCTCGAGAAATCCGAGCTCCAAGCGCTCGGCATGGGCGGTCTGTTGGGCGTAGCTCAAGGGAGCGCCGTACCGCCCGCAATGATTGAGCTTCGCTACGACGGTGCCTCCTGCGGCGAATCCCCGGTTGTTCTCGTCGGAAAGGGAATCACCTTTGACGCGGGCGGCATTTCTCTCAAGCCCGCCGCGAAGATGGGCGACATGATTTACGACATGTCAGGTGCGGCTTCGGTACTTGCGGTCGTACAAGCCGTTGCGGACCTTGCTTTGCCCATCAATCTCGTCGCGATCGCGCCGGCCTGCGAAAATCTGCCGTCCGGCACGGCTCTGAAACCGGGCGACATCCTCACGACCTATTCCGGTCGCACGGTGGAAGTACAGAACACGGACGCCGAAGGCCGCCTCATTCTCGCGGACGGCCTCACCAAGGCGCTCGAACACAAGCCGCAGCTCATCATCGACGTCGCGACGCTCACGGGTGCCTGTGTGGTGGCTCTGGGGAGCACCTACACGGGACTCTTCTCCAATCGCGACGATCTGGCCGAAAAGCTTCTCGATGCGGGCAAGAAGACCGGTGACTTGGCCTGGCGGATGCCTCTGCACTCGGACTACACCGAACTCATGCAGTCTTCCTACGCCGATCTCGTCAACGTCTCCGCCGTTCGCGGAGCGGGCGCCTCGACCGCGGCAGCCTTCTTGGAGACGTTTGTAGAAGGAACCCCTTGGGCACATCTCGACATCGCCGGCACGGCCAATACAAGCGGCAAAGACCATGCGTCGACGGGACGCCCCGTTGCGCTGCTCGTAGAATTTCTGCGGGCTTTTGCCGAATCGAAGAAGGGTGCGGAAACCACCTCGGTATAATGGCCGTCATGCAGAAAGTCGACTTTCACTTCAACGTCCCCGACCGTTTGCGCTACGCCTGCGCCGTCGCGAAGACGGTTCTTCACCGCAAGCTTCGGCTTGCGGTGTGGACGTCCGACGCAAATCGTCTCGGAAGGCTGGACGCACTTCTTTGGAGTTACAGCGACCTCGCTTTCCTGCCGCACGTCGCCCCGGGGCACCGTCTTGCGCCCGATACGCCCATCTTGCTCTCCACACGTCTGGAAGAACTCGAAGGCGACGTACTGCTTCTTCTCGACGACGCTCTGCCGCCCGATTGGCAGACCGCCTTCGAGCGCTTTCCGCGCATCATCGACGTCGTGAGTACGAAACCCGACGAACTGCAGGCCTCCCGTGCCCGCTATCGCGCCTACAAAGCGGCTGGCGTCGAGCTCGCCGCCTACGACCGTCGGCAGTGACCAACCGTCGCCACACTTTGAGGAACTTTCATGGAACGCAAAGAACCCGTCATGGCCCCGAGCGTCCTGCCGCTCGAGGAACGCATTCCGCTCACCTGGCGTGAAGTGAACGAGCTTGCGAGCGTCAAATCCGCTGAAGAGAAGCCGGAACCCGCTTCCGACGCTCCCGTTGACAAAACTGCCGTCGACGACTCCGTCGCCACGGAGGAAGACCGATTGCTCACGGAAGAAGAGATCGCCGCTCTTTGCGACCACCTCACGCCCGTTCTCGAGAAAAGCATCCGCGATGCACTCTCGCAAACGCTCGAAATGACGCTTCACAATGCGCTCATGCGGGTTCGCTCCGATCTGGACCGATCGATCCAACCAATGGTTCGTCAGGCCCTCGAGCGGGAACTGCGCGCCGAAATTCTCTCGCGCGCCCTCATGCGCAAAGGAGAGGCTCCTCAGTAACGTCCACGTTTTTTTCGTGCGAAAATACGAAAACCCACGGCACGCCCACTTGTTCGCGGGGCGTGCCGTTCTCATTTCCAAACATTACCTACTCAATCTTCCGATCATGACGCAGTCCAAAGATCAAGAACTCGCCAAGAGCTTCGAGCCCGCCGACATCGAAGCGCGTTGGTACCCGATTTGGGAAGAGCGCGGGTATTTCCGCGCCGGCACCGACACGTCGAAGCCGGGCTTTGCCATCCAACTTCCCCCGCCCAACATCACGGGGATTCTTCACATGGGACACGCCTTCAATCAGACGGTGATGGACACGCTTACGCGTTTTCACCGTATGGACGGCTACAGCACCGTGTGGATTCCCGGCACTGACCATGCGGGCATCGCGACGCAGATCGTGGTGGAACGCAAGCTCGAAGCGCAGGGCATCGACAAGCGCGACATCGGTCGTGAAGCCTTCCTCGAGAAGATCTGGGAGTGGCAGAAGTTCTCTGGCGGCACCATTCTCTCGCAGATGCGTCGCTTGGGCGACAGCGTCGACTGGGAGAACACCTACTTCACGATGAATGAAAAGCTCTC
Organism: uncultured Sutterella sp.; assembly: GCA_900545275.1. GTDB lineage: Bacteria > Pseudomonadota > Gammaproteobacteria > Burkholderiales > Burkholderiaceae_F > Sutterella. Next base: position 257,259 of record UQYG01000001.1, on the reverse strand, counting down.
CAAGGTCGTCGTCGACACCTTCGTGCAGCTCTACGAAGAAGGTCTCATCTACCGCGGCACTCGTCTCGTGAACTGGGACTGCAAACTCCAGTCGGCCGTGTCGGATCTGGAAGTGGAAAACAAGGAAGAGGAAGGTTTCCTCTGGGAAATCCGCTACCCCGGCGCCGACGGCTCCGAAGGCGTCGTCGTGGCGACGACGCGTCCGGAAACGCTCTTTGGCGACCAAGCCGTCGCCGTTCATCCGGAAGACGAACGCTACCAGCATCTGATCGGGAAGACCCTGAAGCTTCCGCTCACCGACCGTGAAATCCCCGTGATCGCCGACGAATACGTCGACCGCGAATTCGGTTCGGGCTGCGTGAAGATCACGCCGGCGCACGACTTCAACGACTTTGAAGTCGGCCGTCGTCACAACCTCGCCATGCTGAACGTTCTCACGAAGACCGCCCGCATGAACGACAACGTCCCCGAAAAGTACCGCGGCATGGACCGCTACGAATGCCGCGAAGCGGCGCTCGCCGATCTGAAGGCTCAGGGTCTTCTCGTCGGGATCAAGAAGCACAAGCACATGGTGCCGATCGTCACCCGCACCGGCGAAGTGGTCGAACCGATGCTCTCGGACCAGTGGTTCATGGCGATGAGCAAGCCCGCGCCCGAAGGCACGCTCTATCCGGGCAAATCCATCGCCGAAGTGGGTCTCGAAGCCGTCGAATCGGGTGAAGTCAACATCTTCCCGAAGGAATGGCAGGGGGTTTACCGTCAGTGGCTCGAAAACATTCAGGACTGGTGCATTTCGCGTCAGCTCTGGTGGGGCCATCAGATTCCGGCCTGGTACGACGAAGCCGGCAACGTCTACGTGGCGCACAACGAAGCCGAAGCCCAGCAGAAGGCGGGTGCCGGCGTGAAGCTTACGCGCGACGAAGACGTGCTCGACACCTGGTACTCCTCCGCCATGGTTCCCTTCTCGACCCTTGGCTGGCCCAATCCCGAAGGCCTCGAAAAGGACATGTACGACCTGTACCTGCCGAGCACCGTGCTCGTGACGGGCTACGACATCATCTTCTTCTGGGTCGCCCGCATGGTGATGATGACGCGCCATTTCACGGGACGAGTTCCCTTCAAGAACGTCTACATCCACGGTCTCGTGCGCGACGCCGAAGGGAAGAAGATGTCCAAGAGCGAGGGTAACACCCTCGACCCGCTCGACATCATTCAGGGGATCGACCTCGAAAACCTCATCAAGAAGAACACGATGGGGCTTCGTCAGCCGGAAAAGGCGCCGTACGTCGAAAAGAAGCTTCGCGAACACTATCCCAACGGCATTGCAGCGCACGGGGCGGACGCGCTGCGCTTTACGATGGCGGCCTACGCCACGCTTGGCCGCAACGTGAACTTTGACCTGAAGCGCGCCGAAGGCTACCGCAACTTCTGCAACAAGCTCTGGAACGCCACGCGCTTCGTGTTGATGAACGTCGAAGACAAGGACTGCGGCGTGGGTGAAACCGCCTCGAGCCCGATGAGCTTCTCCTTTGTCGACCGCTGGATTCTGGGCGAACTCGACCGCACGATCCGTACGGTTCGCGAAGCCTTCGCCGACTATCGTCTCGACAATGCGGCGAACGCCATTTATTCCTTCGTCTGGAACGAATACTGCGACTGGTACCTGGAACTCGCCAAGGTGCAGCTGAAGGGCGATGAAGCCGCCTGCAGGGCTACGCGTCACACCCTCGTGACGGTTCTCGAAACGGTGTTGCGTCTTGCCCACCCGATCATCCCCTTCATTACGGAAGAGCTTTGGCAGAAGGTTTCGGTGGTCGCCGGCACGCGTGCGGCCGACGAAGAAACCTCCGTCATGATTCAGGCCTACCCGAAGGCGACGGACAACGTCTGCGAAGCCGCCGAAGGGAAGATGAAGCTCGTCAAGGACATGATCGACGCGGTGCGCAATCTGCGCGGCGAGATGAAGCTCTCTCCTTCTGTTCGCGTTCCGCTTCTGATCGAAGGCGACGCGGCGACGGCTGCCGAAGCTGCGCCTTATCTGCAGGCGCTCGCTCGCCTGGAAGCCGTTGAACACGTCGGCGACCTCTCCGCTGCGGCGAAGGGTTCGATCGCGCCCGTTGCGATCGTGGGCGACTTCAAGCTCATGCTCAAGGTCGAAATCGACGTCGCCGCCGAACGCCTTCGTTTGACGAAGGAAGTCGAACGAATCGAAGGCGAAATCAAGAAGTGCGAAGCGAAGCTCGCCAACGAACGTTTCGTCTCCCGTGCCCCGCAGGCCGTGGTGGATCAGGAAAAGAAGCGTCTCGCCGACTTCACAGATCTTCTCGCCAAGGTGCGCGAACAGCTCTCGCGACTTCCTGAAGCCTAAGCGTCGGTTCTCCCCGTTCGGGGACTAGACGAAATCTCTTCATTGGCCCTCTCCGTCATCCGATGGGGAGGGTCTTTTCATGATCCAGAGCAAGCCCCAAAGGAGAAAGTTTTGGCAAAAAGCGGGCTTTTTCGAACGCGTCGGCCGCATTCGCCTTCGTCTTGCCATAATGGAAAGTGAACCAACAACCAAAACCCGTCGCGAACGATTCTTTCTTCGCGGCGCCTTTAGAGGAGTCAAACATCATGACTACGGTGGACACGATCGTGGAGGCCATTGAAGGTCACCGCACGCTCAACTTCGGCTATCACGGATTCGACCGCGTCGTTTCTCCCTATGCCATCGGCATGACGACTACGAACGAACTCAAGATGCTCGCCTACCAGACCGAAGGCGGCTCGAATTCCGGCGTCTGCCCGAAGCTTCGTTATTTCGCCGTGAGCGACATTCTCGGATTGGAAGTCGGCACGGCTTTTTATGTGCCCGCGGATGAGGCCGCGACCTCGCAGTACGCTTCCTTCACGAAGCTTTACGCCAAGGTTTGATCAGCTGTCGGATCGTTGAATAGAAAAAAAGCTCGCGTTGCCGAAGAAAAGCAACGCGAGCTTTTGTTTTGGTGGGGTGCGAAATGGGACTCGAACCCACGACAACCGGAATCACAATCCGGGACTCTACCAACTGAGCTATTCGCACCATCCGAATTTTTTGGCCCGCCCGGCAGGAATCGAACCTGCGACCGCCGGCTTAGAAGGCCGATGCTCTATCCAACTGAGCTACGGGCGGCCGTGTTCGGTGGTCGGGGTGAAGAGATTCGAACTCCCGACATCCTGCTCCCAAAGCAGGCGCGCTACCAGACTGCGCTACACCCCGAAAGGGTGCATTATAGGCATGGTGCTCAAGTCGCTCGCGAGAGGTTGCATTTTGAAACGTTTTGCAAACATTCGGTTTCGCACGAAAGTCCCACGTGAGGAATTTCTTCGCCCGGACGCAAGCGTTCCGATACAATAACGCGCGACTCAAGTCATCCCTCCCCCCAAACAAAAGGAACCGCTATGAGCTTTGAAGAAGATTTTTCGAACGATCCGCTGCACGCCAAAAAGAAGGCCTGGTCCGGCCGCTTCTCGGAACCCGTCGACGCCTTCGTTCTCCGCTACACCGCCAGCGTGGATTTTGACAAGCGCATGGCCTTCGCAGACATTCAGGGTTCGCTCGCCCACGCCGCGATGCTCCAGAAAATCGGCGTGATTTCCGAAAAGGATCTCGAAGACATCCGCCGCGGCATGGCTCAGATCAAGGAGGAAATCGAAAAGGGTGTTTTTGAGTGGCAGCTCGAACTCGAAGACGTGCACCTCAACATCGAAGCCCGCCTTACCGCTTTGATCGGCGACGCCGGCAAGCGTCTGCACACGGGCCGTTCCCGCAACGACCAGGTCGCGACCGACATCCGCCTCTATCTGCGCGGTGAAATCGACACGATCGTCTCCCGCATCGAACACCTCCAGGAAGTGCTCGTTGCCCAGGCCAAGCGCGGCAGCGACATCATCATGCCGGGCTTCACCCACATGCAGGTCGCACAGCCCGTGACCTTCGGTCACCACATGCTCGCCTACGTCGAAATGTTCGAGCGTGACCGCGAACGTTTCCTCGACGTGCGCCGCCGCGTCAACCGCAGCCCCCTCGGCGCCGCGGCCCTTGCTGGCACCACCTATCCGATCGACCGCGAATACACGGCCGAACTCCTCGGTTTTGAAGCCGTCGCGCAGAATTCGCTCGACGCCGTTTCCGACCGCGACTTCGCGATCGAATTCTGCGCCGCCTCGTCGGTTCTGATGATGCACATCTCGCGTCTTTCGGAAGAACTCGTCACCTGGATGAGCCAGCGCTTCTCCTTCATCAAGCTCCCCGACCGCTTCACGACGGGGAGTTCCATCATGCCGCAGAAGAAGAACCCGGACGTTCCGGAAACCGCCCGCGGCAAGTCGGGCCGTGTCTACGGCGACCTCATCGCGATGCTCACGCTCATGAAGGGCACGCCCCTTGCCTACAACAAGGACTTCCAGGAAGACAAGGAACCGGTCTTCGACACGATCGACACGGTAAAAGACACGCTTCGCGCCTTCTGCGACATGATGGCCGGTGTTGAACCTCGCGCCGACATGATGCTCCAGGCCTGCCAGGCCGGCTTCCCGACCGCGACCGACCTCGCCGACTACCTGGTTCGTCACGGCGTTCCCTTCCGTACGGCCCACGACATCGTCGGTCAGACCGTCCGCGAAGCCGCCAACCGAAATTGCGGTCTTGAAGAGCTTCCGCTCGACGTTCTGCAGAGCTTCTCGAAGGAAATCGGGGAAGACGTCTACGAAGTCCTCAAGCTTGAAGGCTCCGTCAAGGCCCGCAACCACCTCGGCGGCACAGCTCCCGAACAGGTTCGCAAGCAGGTGGCTCGTTGGGAAGGCATTATAGCCGAACGTAATAGCAATTAATTCGAGTTAGAAAATGCAAATGAAGTTACTCCGAAATTTCACTTCGGAGTAACTTTTTTCTTTTCCGATCAAGATTTCAAATAAAAACTACCCACCAGAATCATGCCTAAAGATAGCAGGCCTCTTCATTTAGTTTACTATTCCTATCATTTAGACCCTAGGGCTGGCGGGCCTACAGGATATTTAGCCAATTTGAAAATAGGGCTTGACAAGATTCCCAACCCTGAAGACTTTTCTATATGGTTCCTTACAGGCGTCGCAAAAAACAAAAGCAAAAATAATCAAAAGACAGCGATATTTGCATTCATCAAACAAAAAATCTCATCTTTCAATAAGTTAAACAGATTTTACACAAATTTCATTGGCAGATCCAAAAGAAAAGGGATCGCAAAGCGAACAAAATATTTTTTGGACCTATGCTCCAATGAAATTCAAAACGAAACCCTTAAAATTTTTATCCAAACTCATCAAAACATCAAGTCGATTCATTGTCATACATTCATCGATGCAGCTGAGGCACACAGCACCTTGCTTGCTATGGGAAAACGGAATCAGATCAAGATCATTCTTACATCGCATATGCCTGAAGCACCATCGATAGAGCTCTCAAATTCTTATAGAGAATCAGGTCTATCAGAGAAGCATATCCAGCCCTTCACTCTTGCCTGCGAGAAATTACAAACAAAAACTTTTTCTGCTGTAGACGCAATTATATTCCCTAGTAAGGAATCCATGGAACCTTACTACCAGACCGTTGAAAATTTTGACCAACTAATCAATAACAAGAAAATACTATTTCTTATTACCGGCTCAATCGGCCTAACTGAGTGTTGCAGCAAAGAAGAAGCCAAGGAAAAATTAGGTATTCCTTCCGATAATTTTATCGTTTCGTATATTGGTCGCCACAACGGCGTGAAGGGATACGATCTTTTATGTAAAGCTGCATATAAAGTCTTCGAACAAAACTATCCTATTTCTTTTGTCGTCGCAGGACGCGAAAACCGTCTTTATCCATCGCCCCAACATCCTCAATGGAAAGAACTTGGTTGGGTTAACCCCGCTACAGTACTGAAAGCTTCAGATCTTTTTGTGCTTTCGAACAGAAGAACTTATTTTGACTTAATTATGCTCGAAGCTTTATCCTTGGGGAGTAACATATTGGCCACTAATACCGGGGGAAATAAAACCATATTCAAACTAACAAATAGCATTAGCCTTGTCGAAGCAAATCCTGAAGAGATCGCAAACGAAATCATTGATCAATATAATCACCCAGAAAAACGAAAAAAAGCCGAAGACGTACAAGAACAATTTAAGAGATGGTTTTGCGAAACTGAATTCGCAAAAAACTACATCAACCTAATACAAAATTACTACAAAGATGAAGGTTTGCTATGATGCCTACCCCTTTAGTTTCTGTGATCGTTCCAATTTATAACGTAGAGAATTACTTAGCTCGATGCATCAGTTCGATCACAAACCAAACTTACCCAAACCTAGAAATTATTTGTATCGATGATTTATCATTAGACAATTCCTTAACAGTATTGAAGAATCTGCAAAAATCTGATTCCAGAATAAAGATTCTATATCATGATAAAAACAGAGGGCTTGGAGGGGCACGCAACACAGGAATTAATGCCGCGTCTGGAGAATTCATCTGTTTCATCGACTCTGACGATGAAATCGAAGAAAATTATATTTCCGATCTACTGGAGTCTATGACGAAACATAACGCCGATATGGTGTTTTGCGACCTTATTCATATAGACACCTCTTCGGTAAATCTTCGACACAAGAAGCCTTTTCATGATTTTGATGTAGCCTTTGATTGCTATGATGCGCAAAAAGACCTTCGCTCGCTAGTAGACATTTGGCCTTCTGCCTGGAATAAGCTCTACAGAACAGAGATAATAAAGAAAAATAAAATTTACTATAAAGAAAATGAGTTATACGAAGATCACGCGTTTTACTATCGCTACTTATCCGTAGCCAAGAAAATCTATTATCTTCCAAAATCTCTATATAGATATCGAATCAAAAGACCGGGGCAAATAACCTCAGAGGCATCCCCTCGTATTTTTGACATATTCTCGGTCTTAACTCAACTAAGAGATATTCTCAAGACAACCCTTACAGAGAGTTCAGCCTTCTCTATGTTATATTCAAGAATATGTCTACGCTTACTTTTCGAACGATACGTGACTCTAAAGACCAACTCCTCTTTAAGAAAGGAATTTGTCAGCAAATCAAGGGATTTCTTAAATCAGTTTGAATTCAAAGACATAAAAAAAAGCAAAGACTGTTTTATTCCGATATCTTGTCCCATCATTCCGAAACCTATCTATTGTCTTATTTACCACAAAAATGACTACAAATACTTTCGCGAATATGTGATTTTTGGTCTAAAACTCAGGCAAGTCAAACTAGCCAAAATTACACAAGACCTAAGTTTGATGAACTGCTACATGCGCAACATCAAAAATCCTTGACGATGATAACGGAGTTTAGCTGTGACCTATGATTATCTTTTAGTTGGCAGTGGACTTTTCAATTCCGTATTTGCAAATATTGCCCATGCTGCCGGAAAGAAATGTCTGGTTATTGAAAAAAAGACATCATCTCGCCGGTAATATATATACTGAGGCTGTCGAAGGAATTCCAGTTCATATTTACGGAGCTCATATTTTTCATACCTCAAATGAATCCGTTTGGAAGTTTATCAACCGCTTCGCTACTTTTAACAATTTCATCAACTCCCCCATTGCAAATTACAAAAATTCCCTCTACAACCTTCCCTTTAACATGAATACTTTCTACACCCTGTGGGGTGTAAAAACTCCAACCGAAGCACAAAGAATAATTGCACAACAGAGACAGGAGGCACAGATAACTTCCCCGAAGAATCTTGAAGAGCAGGCTATCAGCCTTGTTGGTACAGACATCTACCATAAGCTCATCAAAGGTTATACGGAAAAACAGTGGGGACGCGATTGCAAGCATCTGCCTGCGTCTATCATTAAACGTCTCCCTGTGCGACTGACTTTTGACAACAACTATTTTAATGCACGTTTTCAAGGCATTCCAATTGAAGGATATACTCAGTTGGTGGAACGGTTGCTCAAAGGTATCGAAGTGCGACTCGGAGTTGATTACCTTTTGAATCGAAAAGAGCTTTCGTCAATTGCTCGTAAGGTGATTTTTACTGGCCCTATCGATGCTTTTTTTGATTATTGTTTCGGACCTCTTGAATACCGAACCGTTCGTTTTGAAACTCAGATCCTCCCTTACGAAAATTATCAAGGCGTCGCGGTAGTAAACTACACAGAACGAGAAGTTCCATATACGAGAATTATCGAACACAAACATTTCGTTTTTGGCACACAGGGACGTAAAGATATTACAGTTATTAGCCGTGAATATCCTGAAGAGTGGAATCTTTCAAAAGAACCCTACTATCCGGTAAACGACGCTAAAAACTCTAGCCTCTACGAACAGTACTTAAAACTTGCACAAACTCACGAGGATGCCCGTAACGTTATCTTCGCTGGTCGACTAGGTTCTTACCGATACTATGATATGGATAAGGTAGTCGAAGTTGCTTTTGATCTGGCTACTCGAGAAGGTTTTTCAGTACAGAAGTAATTCTATAAGTTTGAATAAAAACAACCTTTTAAACCTTCCTGAAATGTTCCCTTACTTTGTTTTCCGTATGTAATGAAGATCTTGTTTTCTTTTTTTTGTAACCTCGTCAGCTCAATACACGAAGCTCGGATGATACCCAGCAATGCGCAGGGCATCCACCCATTCGTTCGATACCTTCATGGTGGCGTAGAGCGCACCTTCCGACTTGCCGTCGGCGGTGATCTTGAAGCGAACCGGCACGCGTTGGTAGATGCGAAGGTCGTCCGAGACGTCCTTGAGCTCTTCGAGCTTGGGAAGGTTGTCCTTGGTGACCTCCACCTCCAGGTATTGCGCCACACGGCGGCGCAGTTCCATGAGGTTCCACACTTCGTCGGCCGTGACGCCCAAGCGTTTTGAGAATTCGTCGTAGCGCACGCGCCCCGTCACGCAGATGAGGTCGTCGACGTCGAAGGACCCGCGAATACGGTCCCAGATTTCGCTGTAGACCACCACATCCATCACCGCCGTCTTGTCGGTGATGGTGATGGCGGCCATGCGGCCGCGCTTGCCTTGGATCGCACGCAAGCCCGTCACGACGCCGCATAGGCGTACCTTTTCCCGACCGGCCTTGAGTTGGTTGAGCGTGGTGGTCGTAAAGTGACGGGCTTCGCGCTCATAGACGTCAAAGAGGTGGCCCGTAAAACAGAAGCCGAGCATCTTCTTTTCGTTCACCAGGCGTTCGCGACCGCTCCAAGAGGGAGCGTCCACCCACTGAACCTGGCGTTCGACCTCTTCTTCCATGTCACCAAAGAGGCTGTCCTGCGTGTCGTTTTCCTGCTCGGCACGCCCCAGATTCAAGGCGTGCTGAATGTTTCCGAAGAGTTTGCCGCGGTCTTCGTCGAGCGAATCGAAGCTCCCCGCCTTGATGAGGTTTTCGAGCACGCGGGCGGACATCCCCTTCACGCGGGCCGTGAAGTCGAAGAGATCCTTGAAGGGCCCCTTTTCCTTGCGGACACGCATGATTTCTTCCACCACCTGCTCGCCCACGCCCTTCACGGCGCCGAGCCCGTAACGGATGTGACCTTCGTCAGGTACCGTGAAGAACCAGTCGCTTTCGTTCACGTCCGGCGCCAGGAAGGCAACACCATTTTCCTTGGCGTCTTCGATCAGAGCGCAGACCTTGTCGTTCTGGTCCATCACCATGCAAAGGTTGGCCGCCATGAAGGCCGCCGTGTGATGAACCTTCAGATAGGCCGTCTGGTACGCAACGTAGGAGTACGCTGCGGCGTGCGACTTGTTGAAGCCGTAGCCCGCGAACTTTTCCATCAAGTCGAAGATTTCGGTCGCGGTATCAGGCGTGACACCGCGTTCGCCCGCGCCCTTGATAAAGACGTCGCGCTGACGCTTCATTTCTTCGACGTTCTTCTTACCCATGGCTCGACGAAGCAGGTCGGCGCCGCCCAGCGTGTAGCCGCCGATCACCTGCGCCACACGCATCACCTGTTCCTGATAGACCATGATGCCGTATGTTTCTTCGAGCACCTCCTCCATGCGTTTGTCGGGATAGTTCACCTTTTCCCGACCGAACTTACGATTGATGAAGGAAGGAATCAGGTCCATCGGGCCCGGACGATACAACGCGTTCAAAGCCACCAGATCTTCCAATCGGTCCGGACGCGCCTGCTTCAAAAGGGTGCGCATCCCTTCCGATTCAAACTGGAAGACGGCCGCCGTATTGGCGTCCTGGAAGAGCTGATAGGTTTCCTCGTCCTTGATCGGAATGCGGGCAAGTTCAAAGGGAAGATCCGGATGGAGCTTCTTGATGTACTCCACAGCCTTCTTCAGAATCGAAAGCGTCGTAAGCCCAAGGAAGTCAAACTTGACGAGACCGACGTTTTCCACGTCCTTCTTGTCGTACTGACTCACCGTGTTCTCAGGCTTGCCGTCCGAGTTGTAGAGAGGGCAGAAGTCCGTAAGTTTCCCCGGGGCGATCAGCACGCCGCCCGCGTGCATGCCGAGGTTTCTCGTCATGCCTTCGAGCGGCATGGCGAGACGAATGAGTTCCTGATAATCCTCTTCCTTCTCTACGGCTTCCTTGAACTCGGGAATCGTTTCAAGTGCCTCTTTGAGCGTGATGCTTTTGCCGGGCTGCTGCGGAATGAGTTTCGCGAGATTGTCCGCCTTTCCGTAAGGAATGGAGAGAGCACGCGCGACGTCGCGCACGACCGCCTTGGCGCCAAGCGTACCGAAAGTCGCGATCTGACTCACGGCATCGACGCCGTAGGTCGCCTTCACGTATTCGATCACGCGGTCGCGGTTGTACTGACAGAAGTCGACGTCAAAGTCAGGCATCGACACGCGTTCCGGATTCAGGAAACGTTCAAAAAGGAGATCGAACTCCAAGGGGTCCAAGTCGGTAATCCCGAGCGCGTAGGCAACGAGCGAACCGGCACCCGAACCGCGCCCCGGTCCCACGGGAATGTCGTTGCGCTTCGACCAGTTGATAAAGTCCTGAACGATCAGGAAGTAGCCCGGGAACTCCATCTTCTTGATGATGCCGAGTTCGTATTCCAGACGTTCGTCGTATTCCTTGCGGACTTCCGCCTGTTCGTACTTGTCGGGATAGAGAAAATCCAGGCGCTTTTGCAGACCCTGTTTCGCGAGATAGTCGATGTAGTCGTCCAAGGACATGCCGTCGGGCGTCGGGAAGAGCGGCAACTGAGGTTTCGAGAGAACGCCGTCCAAATTGCAGCGCAGTGCGATCTGCACCGAATTTTCCAAGGCCGAAGGAATGTCTGCAAAAAGCTGACACATCTGCTCCTCGGTCTTTAGATACATCTCCTCCGTAAACGTCTGATTCCGTCGGGGGTCGTTGAGCGTATACCCCTCCGAAATGCAGCAACGAATGGCGTGGGATTCGTAGTCTTCCGGCTCCAAAAACTGCACCGGATGCGTAGCAACCACGGGCACATCCACTTCGATCGCGAGGTTGACGAGTTCATGGACGAGCGCCTCGTCGCCCGGACGTCCCGCACGTTGCAGCTCCACATACAGACGATCCCCGAAGATCTTCTTGTAGCGTTGCAGTTCCGTCACGGCCAGAGCGGGGAGTTCGTGCGCATAGTGTCGCGCAAGCGCCCCTTCGGGACCGCCAGTCAATGCAATGAGGCCCTCCCCCTGCTTTCCCTCAAACCACTCGAGCTTGATCTGTCCGCGCAGACGATCTTCCTTCGCAAGATACGCACGCGTGAGAAGCTCGCACAGATGGCGATAACCTTCTCGATGCATGCAATACACCGTCAGACGATCCGGTTCATCCGGCATGGCGGGGTTGTGAAGCTTAATGTCACAACCGATGATGGGCTTGAGACCGGCCTTCATGGCGTGCGTATAAAAACGAACGCCGCCGAAGAGATTCATGATATCGGCAATCCCGAGGGCTACGCCATTGTGCTCGAGCACCTTTTCAATGATCGGATCGATGCGCACCATCCCGTCGATGATGGAGTATTCGGAATGGAATCGCAGGTGAACAAAACGAGGATTGGCCATGACAACAAGTGTAGGGAAATAGGAGCGAAATCAACGATAGGTGACGGAGAGCGTTTCATCCGTCACGGTCAGGATGGGACGAAGCGCTTCACTCGCGAACACCCGCTTCAAATCCGAATGCATCAATACGGCATGAATGTCCTTGTGAGACGACAGATATGCTGTCGCAGCCTCCCATCCCATGGCAAAGAGCGCCGTACACCAGGCATCCGCTTTGGCGCCGTTGGCGTCGACAATGGAGACGGAAGCGATGTCGGTCAAAACGGGACGGCCTGTCTTAGCACTCAAAATATGACCGTAGCGTTTGCCGTCCTTTTCGAAAAAGCGTTCATACGCGCCCGACGTGATCACGCTCACGTCCTTGGCGTTGATCACGGCAAAATACGTGTTGCGCGCCTGATCAGGACGTTGCAAACCAACACGCCAAGGGCGTCCTTCGGACTTCTCGCCGAGTGTAACGACGTTTCCGCCCAAATCCAATAGCGCGTGTTCGGCACCCTGGCTACGAAGAAGCTCGGCAAGTTTCTGTCCGATGTAACCCTTGGCAATCCCGCCCATGTCGAGGTTCTGTCCAGGGGCCACACGAATTTGCCAGCCGTTCGACGTTTCGCGAACTTCTACCTTTCGGTAGTCGACCGCCTGAATAGCCTTTTGAATCGCCTCGTCGGAAGGGACAGTGTCTCCGCCGAATCCGATCTTCCACAAATTGACGACCGAACCGATCGTGGGCTCAAAGGCCTGATTCGAATCCTTGGCCACCTCCAGCGCTTCACGCGTCATCTCGGCGACTTCAAGGGGGACCGACACCCATTCACCGGAGCGATCATTCACTTCGTTCAGAGCGGTCTTCTTGTGCACGGACATCATGTCTTCGTAGCGAACGATCTCGTCCTCTACCATCTGGCGAAGTTTCAGCACCTCCCCTTCGCTCGATCCGTACACCTTGCCGGAGATGATGGTACCCATGTGAAGGCTCATCCAAGGCAACTCGTATTCTTCCGTTTGCACCGGAGTCGCTTGCAGCTCGGTAGCTTGAACCAGGTTCAGGCCACCACACGCAAGAAAGAACGCCATCACGACAAATGTCAGAATTCCTTGTCTCATCATTTTTCTTTGACTCCTCTTTTCTTACGTATGATGCGCATACGTAAGAAAAGAGGGACGGCACGGAACGTGTCAATCCCTCTTTCTTTCATTCGTCAATGGATGCCCGTTACGGACGTCCGAACGAAATCATTACTGGGCCTTGGACAGAGCGTCCTTGACGGCAGCCTTGATGCCATCGCTCGAGAGCGTGGCGCCGGCGACGCTTTCAACACCGTCCACACCGTTCTTGGCGACGATGGCGGGGCAGAGCGTCTCGGCAGCGGCGGCGAAGATCATTTCGGTTTCACCGTGCTTCAGAACCTTGACGGCGGCAACCTTACCGCCCTTGACGTCCACCTGGACCTGAATCTGGGATTCGCGGCCCTTGCCTTCACCGGTGTAGGAACCGTCCTTGTAGGCAGCCTGAGCGCCGGCGGCCATGAGGGCGGCGGCGGCGAGAACGATCAACTTCTTCATGATGATTTCTTCCTTGACGTAGGGAACTTCATTTTTGTGTAAGAGGCGGTCTCGTACCAAACGTTTCCATCCCTTTGAAACGAGACCACACCCATCCGGCTTCCGTGCACCATCAACCAAACTTAAATTTTCTTTGAGGTACAAAGAACGGATTCTTTTCAACGGGTTGCCCCTAGAGGCTTCCCGCCTTGGAAAGGATCATACCACAGGAAAACCTTCCTTCCTCTCGGAGTAACCCCGTCAAAGGTGGTACGTCCTCTCACGAGGAGGAAGACGACCTTCTTGAGAGGTCGCCTCTCTCCTTCAGTGAGGTTTACTTACCCCACGAATCCTTCAAGCCAACTGCCAGGTTAAAGACGGGCTTGCCGGGTTCGTGATCGATGCGATCGGCAACGAAATATCCGTTGCGTTCGAACTGGAACTTAGCATCCTTTTCGACCGTCGCCAACGAAGGCTCGACAAAGCTCTGCAACACCTGCTTGGAGTTGGGCGTGAGATTGTCCAGGAAACTTCCTTCACCCGAATCAGGGTTCGGCACGCGGAACAAACGATCATACACGCGGATTTCCGCGGGAACGGCCGTCTTGGCGTCCAACCAATGGATCGCGGCCTTCGTCTTCACCGTCATGGAGCCTTCCGTGCCCGACTTGGTTTCAGGCAGGTAATTCGCATGCACGGCCACGATTTCACCCGCTTCGTTCTTCTCGACAGAAGTCGGAACGATCACATAGCCGTAGCGCAGACGAACGGGCTTGGCAGGTGTACCGTCGGCAGGAATCGTCAAGCGGCGATAGCCCTTGGGCGGCACTTCGGCAAAGTCTTCACGTTCAATCCAAAGTTCACGCGAGAAGGGAATCTCGCGGGTACCCATTTCAGGCTTCTGCGGATGATTGTTGGCGACCAACATTTCGGAAGCGTCTTCCGGATAGTTGTCGATGATGAGCTTGAGCGGATGAAGGACGGCAATGCGGCGCTCGGCACGGTCCTCCAGATCTTCGCGAAGCGAAGCTTCCAGAACCGAGTAATCAATCCAACCGCCCGCCACACGCGAGACACCGCAACGTTCCGCAAAGTGCTGCAGGCTTTCCGGCGTGAAGCCACGACGACGCAGGCCGACGATGGTCGGCATGCGGGGATCGTCCCAACCGTCCACATAGCCTTCCCTCACGAGCTGAATGAGCTTGCGCTTGCTCACCACCACGTACGTGAGGTTCAAGCGGTTGAATTCGTACTGGTGCGAGAGCAGGAAGAAGTTCGGGCGAACCACTTCGAGAGCCGCCTGAAGGAGCGGCGTGAAGTTTTCCGGATACTCCTTCAGAAGCGCGAAGAAGGTCGTCACGCTCTGATCTTCGATGGAATCGGGAATCGACTCCCACTTTGCAAAAATTTCGCGAACACGTTCTTCCGGAACGGAATGTCCAAGCTTCTGTTCCGCCGCCTTGGCCGCACAGACAAACGCCATGGCGCGGTTGTCACCACCACTCGCCATAGCAGCAATGATTTGCTTGGATTCCTCGAACTGCGGGGTGCGCAGAACCGGAACGATGCGCTCCAAGGCCCAATCGTAGAAAGCGCGCTGATCTTCAAATTCAAGCGTGCAGATCGAGTGGGTGATGTTTTCCAAAGAGTCTTCAATCGGATGCGCGAAGGTGTACATCGGATAGATGCACCACTTGTTGCCGGTCGCATGATGTTCGGCAAAACGAATGCGATAGATGGCCGGGTCGCGCAGATTGATGTTGGGGCTTGCCATGTCAATCTTGGCACGAAGCACCATACTGCCTTCAGGGTGCTTGCCGTCACGCATTTCGCGGAAGAGACGAAGATTCTCCTCCACAGGGCGATCGCGATAGGGCGAATTGCGGCCGGGCTCGTGCAGGGTACCGCGATTGGCCTTCATTTCTTCGGCCGTCTGTTCGTCCACGTAGGCGTAGCCGGTCTTCACCAGGTGCTCGGCAAATTCGTACATGTATTCGAAGTACGAGCTCGCGAAGTAGAGGTTCGATTCCTTCTCGTGCTCCCAGTCAAAGCCCAGCCAACGGACGCTGTCGAGAATACCGTCGACATACTCCTGATCTTCCTTCACCGGATTGGTGTCGTCAAAGCGCATGTGGCAGTAACCACCGTAGTCGCGGGCAAGACCAAAGTTCAAGCAAATGCTCTTGGCGTGACCGATGTGCAAATAGCCGTTCGGTTCCGGCGGGAAGCGCGTGCGGATCTTGACGTGATCAGGCTCTCCCTTTTCCAACTGTTCGGAATACGGAGCAGGATGACCGCACCAGTAACGGGGAAGATTGGCCCCCTTGGCCAAATCCTCCTCAATAATGTTTCGAATGAAATTCGTTGCAGGGGTTTTGAGGTCTTCTTTGTTGTTCATGGTCGAGTTTCCTTGGTGGAAGGGTGGCGTCTCGTGAGACGCCCGCTACCCTGCAACCAAATCTTGTGCCGCAAGGGCGGATCGAAAAGAACGTCAGTGGGGGCTTATTTTAACAAACGGAGAATGAGACTTGAGGTATCCAAGCGCCCGCCGCCCATTTCTTGGACTTCTTTGTAGAAACCGTCAAGCGTTTTCGTCACGGGAAGATCCGCGCCATTCCTAGAGGCCTCGTCAAGAACAATGCCAAGATCCTTGCGCATCCAGTCAACTGCGAACCCAAAGTCAAACTTTTTCTCCAACATCGTCATGCCGCGATTATTCATCTGCCATGAGGAAGCAGCTCCGGAACCGATGGCGGCAAGAACTTTTTCCATGTTGATGCCGGAACGTTGTCCGAATGCCAAAGCCTCGGCTAAACCTTGCACGCAACCAGCGATGCAGATTTGATTCACCATCTTGGCAAGCTGTCCATGCCCGACTGGACCAATTCGAGTGATGGAGGACGCATAGGCCGACACAATCGGGCGAATGAGGTTAACGGTTAGTTCATTCCCACCGCACAAAACGGACAACGTGCCCTGTTGAGCTCCGGATTCACCGCCGGTAACCGGAGCATCCACAAACGACACGCCCTTTTCTGCGCACTTCTCAGCAATCTCACGCGCCAAAACGGCACTCGTCGTCGTATGGTCAATCAGTACACTGCTAGGAGACATGCCAGCTAACACACCGTCTTCGCCGTAAACAACGGAACGAACATCGTCGTCATTCCCCACACAAAGGAAAACAAAAGAGGCGTGTTCTGCGGCTTCACGAGGTGTCTCGGCAATTTCTCCTTGAAAAACCTCTACCCAACGCTCTGCCTTCGCGTTCGTTCGATTGAAGACGGTTACCTCGTGTCCAGCTGTCTGAAGATGCCCGGCCATGGGGAACCCCATGGTACCCAAGCCGACGAACGCTACGCGGGACGGAACGATATTTTGCATACTCTCAATTCCTGTGAATCAGAAGCCAAAGTGTTGCTTTCTCTGCCGAAGCAGTTCGTCAAGGACCGTATCCAGAGACACAAACGAAGCCGTTCCAGGAAGAACGTATTTGGGGTGAGTCAAATACGCTGCGGTAAAAACCTCTTCCAAGTTTTTCTTCACGTTCCGGCGTTCGAACTGTTGCTTGTCCTCCGTGAGTCCCCAGCCTGCGTAAAACGGTTTGCCGTACACCGTTACCTTTTTGCCGAGCATTAAGGCTTCGAAGCCCATTTGGCTCGTTGCCACGTAGACTTCATCCATTTGACGAAGAAGAGAAATAGGGTTGCACATCTTGTCCAGGACATGCAATCTCCCTTGGAATTCACGTTGCTGTCCGAGAGCAATCATGTCGGGGTGCGTTTTGAAATAAACCTCTCCCCCTGCATTGATGGCATCGTGGATCATCGTCTCGAAGACATCATCGCGAACACCGCCGAAAACCAACGACATATCCCCGTAGTTCTGACCGATTACTAGAATTTTTCTCTTATAGGAGGAGGAGGCAATCTTTTCCGAGAGCGGTTGGTTGTTGCATTTCGAGAGATTGTTCTCAACAATTTTTCGAATCAACGCATCCGCAACACCCTTTTCTTCCTCAGAAAGACTTTGCTTCCGAATCAGGCTCTCCAGGTCGGTTTCTAAGTCGCCGCAGTAATAGGGAGCACACCGATCCACTGAAAAGCCCATGCCGAAGCGCAGAGCAGGCTCAACACCAGAAAGGTTGTTGTACAGGCTCCTTACGAAAGCGTCTTCAAAGAAAAAGAGAGGCTTTTTTCTCCGAATGGCCTTACGCATCAGAGAGATCGTTTTTTTATTGATCCCCCAAGCCATATAGCCGTCGGCGAGAAAATCCCAGTATGTCGTCTGAATTTTGCCGATCAAGCACTGCGTGTGCTTCTTCTTTCGGAAGGGGAACCAATAGAGCTTCATGCGGAAGGCATCATCCAAGCTGTAGGCTCGGTTGATTTCCGCCACTTCAGGCTGTAGTTGGCAAAACTCTTCATACAAAGACGGCATCAATTCTTCCCCTTCCAGGACATAGCCACTTCCACAACCTTTCTGGCCAACACCGCCGTCGGATCCACCACGCAGACCGTCTTTCCGGCAACGGGGAAGTGATCGTCTTCGTCAAGAATCAAAGGCAATTCCGTGCAACCGAGAATGAGGCAGTTGCAGTCGTAGGTCTTGACCAGATATTCCGCCGCGGAGACGAGGTCTTCGCGACACACGCCGTCCGTGTATCCGGCCTTGGCGCCTTGCGGACCGTAAATGGCCGCCATGACGCGGGCCTGATGTTCTTCGTCCGGCGTAAAGATGGGCATGCCCATGGCCTTGGCCTTTTCAGCGTAAATACCCGTCTGAATGGTGCCGCTTGTGGCGAGCAGACCGATTCGGGCGTCCTTGCCGAGCTTGCGTTGGATTTCCTCCATCGTCACACGTTGCATGTTGATGAAGGGAACCTTGACGTGACGTTCCAGGAAGGGAACAAAGGCGTGAGCCGTATTGCAGGGAACGATCAAGGCGTCGCATCCGTCCTTCTCGAGGCGCTTCGCACAGTCGTAGAGCGCAAGCGTCGGATCGTCGCCACCATGCAATAGACAAGCGGTGCGGTCCGCCGTCTGCGGATTCTGTTCGACCACCACCTTGATGTGTTCCTGGTCCGTCTTGGCGGGCGTGAAGCGCGTGATCTTGTCGTAAAGGTCAACGGTGGCAGCCGGCCCCAAACCTCCGATCATCCCGACCTTAAAGGGTTTGGCCAAGCGCTTCCACTCGCGTTCCACAACATAGTCCCCGACCAAGACGTAGGGATTGCAAACAGGGAAGCCCTTTTCTTCAAGCACCGCGAGTGCTTCAACGGCGTGTTCGCACCAAGGCAACAGCAACTCCGCACCTTGCGCCTTCAGATCTTCCGCCACACGCACGACATGCTTTGCGCGATCTTCGGGATTGCTACAGCAACCGATTTCGTCGGACGGAAAGACGAGTTCAAAGCCAGCATAGGCATCAACGAGAGTCTTCTTTTCAGCCGCCTTAAGGCCGCCGAGCACACCGATTTTGGTGACGCCCTTCTTTTGAGCGTACTCTGCGACAGCGTTCCACAGGGACACGACAGGAACTTGCGTCTCGGTCTGCACTTCAGGGAGGAAGGTTTGCGCCTGAAGTCCCGCCACCAACACGGCGGCAACGCCTTCTTCGGCCAAAGCCGACACGGCGTCCATCACTGTAATCTTTCGATCGGCCAATGCCGTACGAGTATCGGGAGCGTCCACGGGCGGGATGCGGTCGTCCATCACCACTTCCACCTGAAGACCCTTGTTCACGGCTGCAGAGAGAAGAGCCGACTTCATGGTCACGGCGCCCTTGGGGGCTAGGCCGGAAACAATACCGTAGGTCTTGAGCATAAGATGCCTCACATTCGGTTCTTGAGAGAGTTCTGTGGTTCTAAGTCTAGCGCCGGCGCGGTGCAATTACGAAGAGAAGTTGTCGCCGAGTCGTTCGCCCCACTCGTAGAGGAGCTCCAACTTCTCACAAGCGGTTTCGTCGTCGAGATGTTCTTCCTGCAATCGGTCGATCTCGTCAAAGTACTCGGAAATGGTTCGAGCTCCGCCCTTTCCGTCCCGCAGAGTCTCAGCACAGTGTTTGCGCCAACTCCTTCGTTCTTCGTCACTGAGACTGTCGGGGGCGCTACGACCTCGACTACGGAAAAGGAGTTCGTTGAAATCCGCATCATCAAAGGCGGCATTTCCTTCACCGAGATCCGAGGCCGAAAGGGAAGCGATCCGCTTCTTCAGATCCCGGTCATGTCTCGTGCAGTCAAACCCCTTCTGATACAGCCCCACGTCCACATCCGTCGGTTGACTTTCCTTGCGTTCCCACTGTGCGGTTACCGCACCGCCCAACTTTGGTATCACATCGGCCAAGATTTCGGAGTTTCGCAGGCATAGAGTTTTGTCGATCCCGTATTTTGCCGCCCGATCGTCCGAGAGAACCTTCAAGTTGGAACAGACAAAAGGACAGGAGCTCACATTGATGCGGTAAATCGGCAGACGCTTTTCGCCCTCCTGCAGAGTACCCTTCTTGGCAAAAAGAAGACGCTGCCACTCCTCCTGCGTCAGGTTCGGCAGATTCGAAGGATCCTCCGAGAGATCCCAAACCCATACTTCATTCGGACTTTGCGGGTTGACCGCCAACTTCTTGACGATGGCCGTATAGCCCCTTTGCTGACCGAAAATCGTCTTGACGCAGACGACCGGTCCCTGCCCCAAGGCTTCGATCACCTTCGCTTTGGTTCGATTTTCCAAAGCCCAGCGCCAAAACTTCGGTGCTTTTTCCTTCAGGAGCCGCGCCAAACCCACGGTCGCCAACACATCGCTCAGGGCATCATGCGCATGGTCGTGCAAAATTCCATTGGCCTTAGCGAGTTCCTCCAACCGGAAGCAAACGCCGCTACGTTCTCCTTCCGGTTGTCGAACCGTTACATCCTTCCAGTCCGGCCAAACGATCCCCTCACCACGAAGGGCCCAATACGCGACGATTACCGGATACAGATCCCAGATGCCGCATCCATTCATCCACTGATGCGAATAGGGATCTTGGAAATTTCGCCAGAAGAGGAAACGACAAACCTCATTGTCGAACCCGAGCGTGTTGTACCCAATGCTGATGGTGCCCGGAGCATTGAAGCGACCCCACACCTCTCGGGCGAAGTCATGCTCCGGGAGTCCGCGCTCCAGGCATTCCTGAGGCGTAATCCCCGTCAGCAAGACGCTTTCAGGAGAAGGAAGGTAGTCTTCGCTCGGACGCATATACAACGTTTCGCCCGAACCGCCTTCCAAGAAATTCAAATCGGCATCGGTACGGCATCCGGCAAATTGCGCAGGCCGGTCGCGTCTGCGGTCCAGGCCGAAAGTCTCCAGGTCATACCAGTAAAACGTCTGATTCGCCTCTTCCATGAGTTCCATTCCTTTTACGCCAAAACGACGTCGTAGTCTTCCTGGTGGTAGCTCGATTCCACTTCCAAGAGCACGGGCTTTTGCACGCAGTTTTGTAGGAGTTCCAACGCCGCGGACTCTTCCTCAAGCAACATGTCGATCACCACTTCGCTCGCCACAATGCGGAACTCCTTGGTTTCCTGATACTGCCGAGAAAGTCGAACGATTTCACGCATGATTTCGTAGCAGACCGTGCGAGCTGTCTTGAGTTCTCCACGACCGCCACAGACCGGACAGGGCTCACAAAGAACATGTGCAAGAGATTCGCGGGTGCGCTTTCTCGTCATTTCGACAAGCCCCAGCTCGGTGAAGTCGCTCACCGTCATGCGGGTGCGGTCAGAGGCAATGGAACGACGAAGTTCAGCCAACACCGCTTCCCGATGCTCATCGCAAGCCATGTCGATGAAGTCGATGATGATGATGCCGCCAAGATTGCGCAGACGAAGTTGTCGGGCAATGACCTGAGCCGCCTCCAAATTGGTCTTGAAAACCGTATCACTGAAGTCGCGTTTGCCGACGAAGCGGCCCGTATTGACGTCGATGGTCGTCATGGCCTCTGTCTGGTCGAAGACGAGATAACCGCCGCTCTTCAGATCCACGCGACGTTCCAGAGCTCGTGCGATTTCTTCTTCAATGCCGTGCAGCTCAAAAAGAGGACGTTCCCCTTTGTAGAGCTTCAAATGCTCTCGCACGTCCGGGACGAAACGCTCGGCAAACTCCACGAGTTCCGAATAGCTCTTTTCGTCGTCGATCTCGATCGCCTCGGTCGTTTGATGGACCATGTCGCGAAGCACTCGCTGTGCAAGCGAGAGATCCTGGTACAGCAACGAAGGAGCCGGTTTTGTTTCTCGGCTTGCACGAATCTCCTTCCAGAGTCGACCGAGATACGCCATGTCCTGCTCAAACTCTTCCGCGGTAGCACCCTCTTCCGCACTGGTACGGATGATGTAGCCGCCCTTTTCCGTTTCAGGACGAATGCTCGTGAGCAATTCTTTGAGATGCTCACGCATCGCTTCATCCTCGATTCGCTGAGATACGCCGATATGGGGATCCCGCGGCAAGTAAACGAGCTTGCGCCCGGCCAGAGAAATAGTGGTGGTGAGGCGAGCGCCTTTGGTTCCGATCGGATCCTTGGCGACCTGCACCATCAGCGCCTGACCTTCATGCAGAACGTGTTCGATGGGTTTACTTTCACCGTCCTCGGTGTGTGCCTCAAACAAGTCCGCCACGTGCAGAAAACCCGTTCGTTCGAGACCGATATCCACGAAAGCGCTCTGCATGCCTGGCAAAACACGCACAATTCGACCTAGATAGACATTTCCAACCAATCCTCTGGCAACGAGACGTTCAACGAAGATGTCTTGAAGTTCTCCATTAGTCACGATTGCTACACGAGATTCTCGAGGAGTCACGTTAATCAGCACGTTATCCATTTCGCAACCCCTTCAAAAAAGAGGTTTCGAAAACAGAAACTTCAAACGTTCGCTCAAACCCCACGCATATTTTCTCTTTACCTCAAGAACTAATTCAGGGAGCTCCCTCAGAAATCTCCAATATTCGTACCCACCAGGAATCGACGGATATCTCCATGGCTTTTTAGCACCTGCAAAATGCAACATAACAGGCTTTTTATACACATCTCGCAATTCTTTTTCAGAAATAAACCCTTCTTCAACTCCAACTTCATAGCTCTTATTGAGAAAATGACTGGGAATCACATTAAATCTAGAATCTATTTTTTTCATATGCGGGAAACATGTAATATTAAGAATATCCATGTCATGGTGTTCAAATCGCTCCCGCGTCATCTCCCTCCATTTCGGAACAAACCCCTCGTTACGCAATCTCCTTAAATTCATCACCAACAGACCTGCCTGATAATAACTTCCTCGTCGCCCAGAGAAATATCGGCTCCAGTATGATAAAGTTTTTGTTTTTTTATCAAAGACTTCTTTTCGATTTAAGCCAACGTCCAAGCATGCCGCAACATACACATCTTCTATATTCACATCCCAAAGAGGCCTCAAGCCCCCAAGATAAAGCACATCCACATCAGAATAGATCAGTTTATCTTCCTCAGGGAACAGCTCCGGAATCTCCAGTCTCAAATAAGTAGATCGATTAAGATGTCTACTTTCATATCCCCCTTCCATCGACCTTCCAAGTGAGACAAACTTCACAAAATCTAGGTTAGGGTATCCTTTCAAAACCTTCTCAAATTTCACACGCGCTCTTTCAGAAATAGGTTTTTCACTCAAAAAGAAAAGTCCATATTTTTCCTGCCTATCCGCATCAAGAAGACTCAAAGCAGCAACCAAACCTTGAACGAGATAATTTTCATCAAAAGTAAAGACAACTTTAATTACGCTCATACTTTCCTCATCAACACTCAACGATGCAGACAGCCAGTCCTCCCTGACTCGTCTCCTTGTATTTGCTTTGCATGTCCTTGCCCGTTTCATACATCGTGCGGATCACCTGGTCCAAGCTGATGTAGTGCGAACCATTTCCGCGAAGCGCCATGCGGGCGGCACTGATCGCCTTCACCGAAGCAATTGCATTGCGTTCGATACAAGGAATCTGCACTTGTCCCGCGACCGGGTCACAGGTGAGCCCCAAGTTGTGTTCCATCGCGATTTCAGCGGCATTTTCGACTTGTTGGACGCTTCCTCCCATGACGGCGGTCAGTCCTGCCGCAGCCATGGAACATGCAACGCCAACTTCCCCCTGACAACCGACTTCCGCACCGGAGATAGAGGCGTTTTCCTTGTAGAGAATCCCCACGGCTCCCGCCGTCAATAAAAACTCCCGCACCTTGATCGGATCGGCATCAGGCAGATGCTTCAGGTAATACTGAATGACCGCAGGAATAACGCCAGCCGCGCCATTTGTAGGGGCCGTCACCACGCGTCCGCCGGCGGCGTTTTCTTCACTCACCGCCATCGCATACGCCGTCACCCAATCCAAAACCGCCAAGGGATCATTGTCGGTTGCACGACGCAATTCATCGGCAAGACGTTTGGCGCGTCGGGCCACATTCAGAGGCCCGGGAAGAGGTTCGGTTTGCTGCAAGCCTCTTTCGAGTGAAGCATGCATCACCTCCCAGATCGCATCCAATTTTTCGTTGACGAGCTCCTTGGTTTGGAAAACGGATTCATTGGCCATCACGACATCGGCAATGGACTGTCGAGTCGTTAGGGCATAACCGATCAAATCCCGTGCCGTTTTGTAGGGATACGGCACTTCTGCCTGCGGAGACTTCGAATCCTTTTCCACACTCTCCGGCAACTCGGGATGTTGCTCCTGCCCGGCCACCACAAAACCTCCACCAATGGAATAAAAGCGTCTCTTATAGAGAAGCTCATCACCGGCATACGCAGAAAAGTCCACGGCATTCGTGTGGAAGGAAGCAACCTCGTCGGCAGCAAAGGAAATGTCCCGTTCCGGGTCAAAGGCGATCGAAAGCTCCCCGTTCAGCACCAACTTCAAATCATCTTTTACCTGCTTCAAAGAAGCTTCCGCCTGATCCGGACTCGTTGTTTCCGGAGGCAACCCCATCAGTCCGAGTTGGCATGCGGAATCGGTTCCGTGCCCTTTCCCCGTCGCCGCGAGACTCCCCATAAGGTGAACTGAAACGCGGGTCACACGGCGAAGCAACCCCTTCTTAGCGAGTTGCCTCACAAAATCCAAACCGGCGCGCATGGGACCGACGGTATGGGACGAAGACGGTCCCAATCCCACTCGAAAAATCGAAAGTACGCTGATCATTTTCGTTTAAACGAGAAGTGTTCTAAAAATCCAGTTCGCCTCAAGAAAGGCTCAAGGGGAACTGTGTCCGCTGAGTGTGTTTAACGTTACAAGAAGCCCCGCTTTTCCTTCAAGCTCTGATTGTGACGTTGAATCTTTTCCACTTTTTTAGAAATTGACGGAAGCAGATCCTTCAACCCATCCTCGCCATAGACTTTTGCAAAGCGCATAAAGTACGTGGAAGGAATGTCTTGCGATATCGACGAGAAATAGAGGGAAGCGATGTCCTTCAGGAGCCATCGATGCGGGACGCTAGCCCGAATTTGAGAACGATGCAGGTCGATAATGTAGAGTCTGTTCTCTTCACGATTCCAGAGAAAGTGGCAGAGATAGCAATCACGATGATTCACTCCTGCCTCATGCATCTTTTTCACCGTTTCGGCGAGCAATCGAACAAGATCCCTGCGTGCACTTACCGTCAGTGTCTCCCAGACACCCATTAAGAGCACGTCTTCAAGACTGATGCAGTCCTTGAGTTCTTCGGTGATTAAGAAAGATTCCGTCCACAAAGGCGCCACGCCGCGATACCCGTAAGCAACTGCCGTCATTGTGTCCACGCCGCAACGGTGCAAATGCTCAATCGCCTCCCACTCATTTTTGGCACTGAACACGGGCATCCGAAAACTTAGGAGATTCTTCAACAATTCTCCAACACTACCGCCCTTATGGTACTTGGCGTAGTATGCGCCTCCCTCCATTTCAAAGCGAAGGGTCTTTCTCGTTTCCAACGATCGCGCGACGGTTCCCTGTAGGGCTCGAACTTCGTCAAATGCCTTGATTCCCCACTGATCGAACGGTTTCTTCAGGATCAACTTCATACCCGCTCTCCCTGCAACAAGGTTCTCGCGATGTCCTGATGAGAGGAATAAAAAGAGCCGGAAGTCATGAAGTCGCGTGCATTGCGAGAACATTCTGACAACCTGCCCTCGGAATTCAACATGGCTTCCATCACTCTCACCAACTCATTAGGATCATCCGTATTGGGTACGATCTCGCCAGCCTTAGCTTCAGCCACATACTGAGCATAACCGCACTCTTCCGAAGCAATGACAGGCAATCCTTGAGAAAGAGCTTCCAACAACACCAGTCCGCCGGCTTCCTTCCTTGCGGGATGAACCAAAAGGTTGGCTTCCGCATAAATTTCACGGAGAGACTTCACGGGTCCGAGGAACCGAACATCCCAACCGCTGGCACGCGCCTCTTTCAAGAAAGGAAACTTACACTCCTTCGAGCCGGCAACGGTAAGAATTTTCTTTTTATCGCCGACCAAATGTGCCAAAGAACAAGCATGCAACACGCGATCCAGACCTTTGAGCGGCAGGTTGGACGCGACAAACAACAGACGATGTTCATTAATGCACTGTGCGGAGCGGACACATTGCCGAAACTCCTCCCTCAAGTTGGGTTTCACCAGAACAAAGCGCTCCTCCGGCACACCGTATGCTTGTTTGTAGTCTTCTATTTGTCGTGTTGTCAGCCCGAAGCAAACCGTGTGCGGATTGTCGAAAACGGCAGCCTCAAGTGACAGGTACGTTCTATAACGCGGCCACAACTTCTTGATCCAACTCTCACAGCGAGACTTCAGACAACCATCGGCACAAAAATAAAAATCCAGGCCGCCCATCTTCACGAACCCAAGACGGATTTGAATTTTTCTTTCTTCGGACAACCTCAAAGCCCGTCGCGCGAACTGCTTCGCCCGCCCCGCATTGGTCCAACCGGGACAGGAAATTATGTGAACCTTCACGTTCTTGAGAGGCAGTTCTTCCGTCTGTTCCTGCAGGAAAACCTCTACCTCCGCCCCCTGATCAAGGAGAGCTTGGGTAATGCCCACAAAATCACGTTGCTGTCCACCGTACGGGGAGTACTTGTGCAGAAAGATGCCGACTTTCATTCTTGCGCCTCGTTCAGTTGCTGCAGACGGCAAAGATGTGCGTACTCACCATCGAGTTTCAGAAGTTCAGAGTGCGTACCGATTTCATGAACTTTTCCGTGATTCATCACAACAATGCGATCGGCGTCCCGAATCGTGGACAATCGGTGCGCCACCACAAAGGAAGTACGGCCCTGCATCAGAGACTTGAGGGACTCCTGAATGTAGCGTTCGCTTTCCGCATCCAAAGCACTGGTCGCCTCGTCAAGGAGTAGGATCTTCGCGTCCTTAAGAAAGGCTCGAGCGATGGAAATGCGTTGACGCTGTCCACCACTCAGGCGGTTACCGGCGTTACCGACCTGCGTGTCCAAGCCATCGGGTAGCGTGGCGAGCCAATCGGTCAGAGCCGCGGCTTCCGCGGCACGTTCGATTTGTTCGCGCGTCACCTTGTCTTTGCAACCGTAGGCGATGTTCCCGGCGATCGTGTCGTCGAAGATAATGACTTCCTGGCTCACCAGTGCAATCTGAGAGCGCAAAGACGCAAGCGTCAGTTCGCTCTGAGGAACGCCGTCAAAATAGATCTCGCCCTTCGTGGGAGTCCAGAAACGAGGAATCATGTTGACGAGCGTAGATTTCCCCGAGCCGGAACTTCCCACCAAAGCAATCATTTCGCCGGGCTTCACATCAAGCGAGAAGTTCTCTACGGCCGGCTTTTCCTGTCCCGGATACGTAAAGCCCACGTTTTCAAACCGGACCGCGCCCTGATAGTTCTCCAACTCACGCGTGCCGGGATCTTTTTCCGGTTCCGCGTCAATCGTCTGAAAAAGACTTTCGGCCGCCGCCGTCATCGCAGCAGTCGACCCGTTCAAAGTGGAAAGATGGCGAATCGGCGGCATGAGAAGGAGCATGGCCGAAAGGAAGGTCGTGAATTCCCCCATCGTCAAGGAGCCCGACTGCGCCTGCAAAAGAGCCACGACAACCACGACCGACACGGCGGACATTGAGATGAGCTGCGTGAGAGGGGTCGCCGCCGCCTTCACGCGTTGCGTACGCAAAGAGAGATCCTTCAGGGTGTTGTTGACCTTGAAGAAGCGCTTCGTTTCGTACTCATACCCGTCGTAAATCTTCACGACGCGCTGTCCTTCATAGGACTCCTGAAGCGTTCCGATCAGCTGTCCGAAGATGTTCTGCGTCTGCGTGGTAAAGCGTTTGACGCGCTTATTCACCCAACGAAGGAGAATGGCCAAAAGCGGCGCCACCACAAAGGTGAGGAGCGTCAAGCGCCAGTTATGGTAGATGAGCACGCAAACAAGACAAACGATCTGCAGACTGTCGCGAATGATCGTCGTCATGATGGAGGCAGCGCCCCCCAAAGCAGTCGAGGCTTCGTTGATGAACTTCGCCTGAATGCGTGCGCACTTGTTTTCTTGAATGAGGCGGTTGTCCCAATGCAGAACCCGATCGAACATCAACGTTCGGACCTGGACCAATACGCTCTGCGAAACACGGACAAGCAAGAACTGGCTCAAATACTGCGAACCGCCGTGGAGAATGGAAATACCAATGAGCGCGATGGGCGCCCAATAAATCACCGAAGGATCCTTGTCGTAAAACCCCATGTCGGTGAGCTTTCCCAGCACCAGAGCAATCAGGGAGGAGGCACCGCCCCCCACCACCATGGCGGCCGCCGCTCCGATGATGAGCCACTTGTACGGCGGCAAGTAGCGGAACAACCGCATCATGTAGGGATTGCTGAGAATCGGAATGTGCTTCATCGATTACTTTTTCCGTCTGTCAAAAGGCTACTCATCATAGCGGCTTACCCGCTACAATGCCAAGGCTCCGCGCGAAATTCACAGTTGGTAAAAAGGACTCTCATGCCCAACATTCTCTGTCGACTCCCCAATCACATCGGCGACTGCTGCATGGCGTTGCCCGGTCTTCAGTTGCTCGAGCAAAGCGGCTTCATGCCCGTCCTCGTCGGAAAGCGTTGGGCCGGAGACTTGTTTGCCGGCATGGGGTGGCGCTTCGATCCCATCGAAGGTCACGTAACGGAAGACATGGGCCGCATCCGCAGGCTGGCCGCCGTCCTTGGAGAGAAGCCCCGCGGCCTTCTGTTTCCCAATTCCTTCAGTTCCGCCCTGCTCTTTACGATCGGGCGTGTGGCGAGCGCCGGCTTCGGCACGGACGGCCGCGGTTTCCTCCTCGACAAAAAGCTTCCCGAACCGGGCAAGATGCATGAGGTGGAGCGCTTCTTCACGCTTGCGCACTCGGCTTTGATCGCCTGGGGGGCAAAACCCGCTTGGGACGAAGTGCCGCCTCAGTTGGAATTGAAGCTTCTAACGCGTCACGAGGCCGGGGCCCGCAATCTCATTGAGAAGTACGACATCCCCGAACGTTTCGCTCTGCTTGCTCCCGTGGCGCGCGGCGTGCACCGCGGCAAAAAGAAGTCCTGGCCGCACTTCAACGCGCTCTGTGCACCGCTTCGTGAAATGGGAATCGAGCCGATCGTCTTTCCTTCCCCCGATGAAGCGGCCGAAGCGAAGGAAGCCTGCCCGGACGCCCGTATTCTTCCGCCCACGACACTCGGCACGTTTGCGGCGCTCGCCAGGAAAGCGGCGGTCGTCGTGGCCAACGATTCGGGGGTGAGCCACATCGCGGCCGCGGTTTCGGCGCCGCAAATCACGCTCATCGGCGTCACGGACATCACGCGCACGAGCCCCTGGAACCCCAATGCAGTGGTTTTAGGCAACGAAAAAGACGGATGGCCCTCCGTCGAGACGGTGCTCGGAGAACTCACCCGCCTTTGTGCAATCTGAACGCCTTTATTCGGTCGGTTGCGCGAGCATTTCCCGCGCGACCGACTTGGTGCTGTCCGTAATGGAGATGCCGGCCAACATTCGCGCCACTTCCTCCACGCGATCGTCGGGCGAGAGAACGCGCAGGTTACTCTGCGTTTTTCCGTCTCTCTGCGTCTTTTCCACGCGCCAATGATGATGCCCGCAGGCTGCGACCTGAGGAAGGTGTGTCACGCACAAAACCTGACGGTCGCTTCCCAACTGACGAAGGAGTCGCCCCACCACCTCGGCCGTGGCGCCCCCAATGCCGCTGTCCACTTCGTCAAAAATCAATGTGGGCACCGGCGTGATCTTGGCGGTGATGACGGCAATCGCCAAACTGATGCGGGCGAGTTCACCGCCCGAGGCAACTTTCTGCAGCGACCTCGTCTGAACCCCCGCATGTCCGGCAATCAGGAATTCACAATGTTCCGACCCGTTTGCCGACGGTTGATTCGGCACCAAGGCCGTTTCCATTCGTGCTCCCTTCATGGCAAGCGTCTGCATTTCTTCCGTCACGGCGTTGGCCAGGCGTTTGCCCGCGTCTTCGCGACGTTTGGTGAGTTCCGCCGCTCGAGCGTGATAGGTTTCGAGCGCCTTCTTTTCCGCGCGCTCGAGTGCCTTCACGTCCTTCGAGGACGTAAGATTCTTCAATTCGCTTCGAGCATTCTCCAACCGCTCAAAGAGCGTTTCGGGTTCGCAACGAAATTTTCTTGAGAGCTCGTAATAGGCCGACACGCGGCGGTCCACCTTTTCGAAAAGGTCTTCATCCAAGTCATTTCGGTCTACATAACGCATCACGTCCTGAGCGGCTTCTTCCACGAGATCCATTCCCGTTGAGAGCGTTTCGGCAATGGCGGCAAGCCGTTCATCGTAACGGGCCAACCCCATCAACTTTCCGTGAACCGACGCCAGCAGTTCGGTTGCGTTCACTTCACCGTCGTGTAGCGTTTCCAAGGCCGCAGCCAGTCCTTCCCGGATGGCGACGCCGTGAGCAAGACGCGAATGTTCTTGCGTGAGCGACTCCCATTCGTTTTTCTTGGGACTAAGCGACTCTAAGTCCTCGATCATCCATTGCAGGCGTTCCGTTTTTTCCGCCAGAGCATCGGCATTGGCCGTCGCTTCTTCCAAAGCTTTTCGAGCTTTAGTCCAGATTTCGAACGCCTCCCGAACCGACTTGAGGACATCGCCGTTCTCTGCAAAATCGTCAAGGAGCTTGAGCTGGTAGGACGACTTGAGAAGCGACTGATGCGCGTGTTGCCCGTGTACGTCCACCAACGTTTCACCGAGTTCGCGCAACTGCGCGGCGGTGACGGCGATACCGTTCACCCAGGCACGCGAGCGCCCCTTCACATCGACTGTTCTTCGAATAAGGAGCGTATCTTCACCGGCATCCAATTCATTGGCATTGAGCCAGGTCCTGGAGCGCTCGGAAAGAGAAAACTCGGCGACGATTTGTGTGCGCTCCGCCCCTTCCCGCACCACTCCCGCATCCCCTCGCGCCCCCAAGATCAATTGCAAAGCGTCGATGAGGATGGATTTTCCCGCGCCGGTCTCTCCGGTCAGGACCGTAAAACCGGACTGTACGTCCAAATTGAGAGATTCGACGATGACAAAATCACGCAGACTGAGCGTCAGAAGCATGGGAGTCCCCGGATGCAGGAAGTGAAGGTTTCTCAAATTTACCCGTTTTTCCCGTCATTCGTATCCTGACGGGAACTTGTCGGCATGAAATTCCATTTCAGCTTCCGACGCAAAAGATCAAAGTAGTCATACCCGATCGGATGAAGCATGGTGAAGGTACGCTCAGACGGGCGAATCTTCAACACGTCCCCGGGCTGCACGTCCGCGAACTCCTGCATGTCGAAGTATGCGACTGCGTCACGGCTTTCCGTGATCTCGATGTCGATCGACGACTCCCCGGGCAACACGATCGGACGGTTGGAGAGCGTATGAGGCGCCACAGGCACTAAGGTCACGCCGTCCAACATTGGAGCAAGGAGGGGGCCACCCGCCGCCAAG
This sequence comes from uncultured Sutterella sp., assembly GCA_900545275.1. Taxonomy (GTDB): domain Bacteria; phylum Pseudomonadota; class Gammaproteobacteria; order Burkholderiales; family Burkholderiaceae_F; genus Sutterella. Next base: position 225,736 of record UQYG01000001.1, on the reverse strand, counting down.
GAGTATGCGGTCGATCCCGTCGGCGTAGAACAGATGATGCCGTCGGCCGACTGACTTGCCATCTGAATGCCGTTCACATACACGATGAATTCCACCATGCCGCCCGCGCGCCCATGACTCACGCCGATGTCGTTCACAGCCAGGCCGGAGAAAATACACTCTCCGTTTCGAACGAGTTCTGCGCCCAACATCCTTCGCACATCCCTCGTGCACTGTCCCTGAATCAAAGCAGGGAGAAGGCGCTCCATGTCTTCGAGAACAATGTCGGTAATGAATCCCAACCGTCCGGCATTGACGCCCACGATGGGCGTACCAAAAGGCGCCAAAGAGCGGGCTACGCCCAACATGGTTCCGTCACCGCCCAATACGACGGCCAGATCGCAGAGTTCTCCGAGTTGCGCCCGGGTATATCCCCTGCTGCCGGCGCGTTCCCCCAACGTCGCGGCACTGCGTTCGTCCAGGAAAATTTCTGCACCGGTCTTACGAATCACAGAGATCAGAGCGGTCAAGGGTCCCGCCAAACTCTCCGTTGGTTTCACGAAAATGGCGACTTTTGAAAACATGAGGTGATTCCTTTGGGCGTTTCGCTCTTAATTTGACCTCGATCCTTACACAAAAAGAGGAGAGACACCCAGCCTCTCCTCCTTTCAGGCGTTAATGGACGCGTCCATTACTCCGTGACGGCGACCGCCACGCTGTGGAAGCCAGCGTCCACGTAAATTACGTCGCCCGTGATCCCGCTCGAGAGATCCGACAAGAGGAAAGCGGCCGTGTTGCCGACTTCATCGATCGTGACCGTACGGCCGAGCGGAGCCGAATTCTCCATGATGCGCAAAAGCTTCGAGAAGTCTTTGATGCCCGACGCGGCAAGCGTCTTGATGGGGCCCGCCGAAATGGCGTTGGCGCGGATGCCGCGGGGACCGAGGCTCGAGGCGAGATAGCGGGTGCTCGCTTCCAGAGCGGCCTTGGCAAGGCCCATCGTGTTGTAGTTGGGCACCACGCGTTCGCTGCCGAGGTAGCTGAGCGTCAAAACCGAACCGTTGCGGCCTTCCATCAGAGGGAGGCAGGCCTTCGCGAGCGCGGGGAAGGAATAGGCGGAAATGTCCATCGCGATCTTGAAGGCTTCGCGGGAAAGGCCTTCGAGGAAGTCCCCGGCGATCGCTTCGCGGGGGGCAAAGCCGATCGAGTGCACGACGCCGTCGAGCGCCCCCCAGGCGTTGCCGATGCCATCGACGGCGGACTGAATTTCTTCGTCGCTGCTCACGTCCATCTTGAAGACGAGATTGCTGCCGAACTCTTCGGCAAAAGCGTGAACTCGGTCGCAGGAACGGTCTCCCGCATAGGTGAAGGCGAGCTCGGCCCCTTCACGATGGCAAGCCTTGGCGATGCCGTAGGCAATGGAACGGTTGGAAAGCAGCCCCGTAATCAGAACCTTCTTACCAGCAAGAAAACCCATGGTCAGTACTCTTTATGAAATTGGTTGCGGAGAGACTCTCTCCCGAAAGGGAGTATTGTACCCATTCGAGCCTCTTTCGCCAATTCTCGCCTACCATGGGAACGGGAATCCGTTTACGGGATCTTGAGTTCCTGGCCGATGCGAAGACGATTGGAGGTGAGACCGTTGGCGGAACGCAACTTCGACACCGTCGTCCCGTAGCGCCGCGCAATTTCGGAGAGCGTGTCGCCGCTTCGAACGCGATAGACCTTGCCTTCGGACACCGCTTTTTGATTCGACACGCTGGGGATCACCAACTCCTGTCCCACGCGGATCGTATTGCGGCGAAGGCCGTTGGCGGCCTTAAGCCGATCGACCGACACGCCGTAGCGCTTCCCGATCGTGTAGAGCGACTCGCCCGAGCGCACGCGGTGCGTGCGGCTCTTCGCCACGCGCTTTGGCGCTTCGGAGACCGTCACCTGCGTAGGAATTTCCAGACGATCGCCGATCCGCAGAGAGTCACCCGACAGACGATTGGCACGCTTCAGACGCACTACGGACACGCCGTAGCGCGAAGCGATCGTCGAGAGCGTATCGCCCGCCTTGACCGTATAGATCTTGGTATCGGGCACCGCATCGGCCGCGCCCGACGGAATGCGAAGGCGCTGTCCCGGACGAATGAGATTCGTGCGGATTCGATTCGTCATCTTGAGCTGCGCAATGCTCACACCGTAACGTTCGGCAATCTGCGAGAGCGTTTCGCCCGCACGGACGCGGTGAATGACGTGCTGCGAAGGTTCCGAGCGCTGCGTCGAAGCGATGGCCTGACGCGGTACGTTCGGCACCGTCAGGACGAGACGCTGTCCCACGCGCAGACGGTCCGAGCGCAGGCGATTGGCGGTCACGATCGATTTCATCGTGATGCGCCAGCGCCGTGCAATGCCCGAAAGCGTGTCGCCGCTTCGCACGCGATACGTCACGCGACGCCAGGTCGTGGTGGGAGAGAGCTGCAGCTTGGCATTGGCGAGTTCAGCCGCAATGTCCTGCTGATCCTCCGTCCCGGTCGAACGCACCAAAAGGGTGGAATTCGCCAGCACGCGGCGTCCCTTCGGAATGCCGTTCACTTTGCGCAGTTCGTCCTCCGTCATGCCGCTTCGACCCGCCACCTGCGCGAGCGTTTCCCCCTGCTGCAGACGATAGGTCGTCCACTGCGAAAGGGGCTGGCCGCTGTCCATCCAGCTCGCGAGGTTGTCGACGAAGAAGTCGACCTTGTCGGCGGGCAAGAGCATGACGTTGTTGTGGGAGGCCACGATGACGGGAAGCTTGTAGCTCGGGTTGAGTCGCCGGAATTCCTCAAGCGGCATGCCCGCGAGTTCCGCCGCCGTCTCGATGTCGATGTCGCGGGGCTTCGTGATCGTCACGAAGAAAGGCTCGTTCCCCACATCAGGCAAAGTGATGCCGTAACGGGCCGGTTCCGAAATGATGCGCTTTACGGCCTCCAATTTCGGTACGTAATTGGCCGTCTCGTTCGGCATTCTCAGATGCAGATAATCCGTCGGCTGCTTGCGGCGCTTTGCGCGCTGGATCGCCCGCTGTACGCTTCCTTCGCCCCAGTTGTACGCGGCAAGGGCCAGATGCCAGTCCCCGAACATCCCGTGCAGATACTCAAAATAATCCAGCGCCGCACGCGTGCTTTCCAGCACATCGCGCCGATCGTCTCGCCACAGGTTCTGCGCGAGGTCGTAGGCCTTGCCCGTGGCCGGCATGAACTGCCACAGCCCCGCCGCCTTCGCCCGAGAGAGCGCTTCCGCCTGAAAGGCGCTTTCCACAAACGGAAGCAAAGCGAGTTCGGTCGGCATGCCGCGGTTTTCAATTTCCTCCACGATGTGGTAGAGGTACTGCCCCGCCCGTTCGCTCATGCGGCGAAGATAAGCCGGATCCTTTGTGTAGAAATCCACCCAACGGTCCACGAGCTTCGACTGCAACACCGGCATGGCGTAGCCGCGGCGGATTCGCTCCCACACGTCGGACGGCACGCCGAGTTCCTCCACCGAACTCGCATCGTCCGCAGGAAGGGCCTCGGCATTGGCGACGCTCGCCGGAATGTCGTCGTCTTCCGAAGCGGCCTGTGCGCCGGGAGTAGCGACGAAAAAAGAAAGGCTCAAGGCAAGCGCCAAAAGCGAACGGGGAAAGTAATGCGGCATGAAGGGCGTTGGGGAAAAGAAAAATCGATCTTCGGGAGAATGCACTATTCTACGGAAGACTTGGGGCCTAACGTGTGCTTCACGCGGATTGCGAAACAATCTGTTAAGGGGTGGGCGTACGTGAGGCGCCGTCCTTACGATGATCTGGAATCTTCTTCAGTGAGATGACATGCAGACCGAAGACACGCTTTCCTTTTTTCAGTCTCCGCCCGGACAAGTTCTCCGACAGTGGGAATCTCGCCTTCTCGACGGGATGGTCGAGCACGTCCTCGGCGACCGCGCCCTGCAGGTTGGAATGCCGTTGCTCGACACACTGCGCGCGAACGGCATGAAGGAACACTGGCTTCTCCTTTCAGATCAGCCTTCTGAGAGGGAAGAGTCGCTTCGCGAGGACTGGCATCTCGTCAGGGGGCTTGCGGAAGCGCTCCCCTTTGCGAACGAAAGCTTCGATCTGGTCGTTTTGCCGCACAGTCTCGACTTTTCACCCGTACCGCAACAACTCCTCGCCGAAGCGGTCCGCGTTCTGGCCCCCGAAGGCCGTCTCTTTCTGGCGGGCTTCAATCCTCTCGGCCCTTGGTGGTGGCATCAGCAGTTCGTTCGGTTCGGATGTCGTCCTTATCTCCCCGCCGACACCATGCCCATCAGCGTTCCGCGCCTCAAGGATTGGTTCGCCCTTTTGGGACTGAGAACGGAGGAAGGTCACTTCGGCATCTATCGCCCCGCACGTCGGCGTCTTACGGCGCTCAACCGTTGGCGGTGGCTCGACAAGGCGGGGGACCGTTGGTTCCCTCAGTGCGGGAATCTCTATCTTCTCTCTGCCGTCAAGAAAATCCCAGGCCGCATTCCGCCCGTCACGACTTCGTTTACGGATACACTCAGCGCTCTTGCCGGCAAAGCGGGGCAAAAAACCGTCCCGCGCCCGCTCTCTTCGAAAATCGACACTCAGCCATGACAACGGACAACACGGAAAAGAAACTCGAAATTTGGACCGACGGCGCATCCAAGGGCAACCCCGGGATCGGCGGTTGGGGAGCCTATCTCGTATGGGGCGCCCACACGAAGGAAATTTTCGGCGGTGCGCCGAACGTCACCAACAACCAGATGGAACTCACGGCCGTCATCGAAGCCCTGAAGCTCATCCGCCGTCCCTGCCCCGTCGTCATTCACACCGACAGCAGCTACGTCAAGGACGGCATCACCAAGTGGATCCACGGCTGGAAAAAGAAGAACTGGGTGACGGCCTCGAAGACCCCCGTCAAGAACCGCGAGCTCTGGCAGGAGCTCGATCGCCTCTGCGGGCAGTTCGACATCGAGTGGCGCTGGGTAAAGGGACACGCCGGAGAACCCGGCAACGAAAAGGCCGACGAGCTCGCGAACAAGGGGTGCGACAGCATCGGAGGACGCAAGGGATGACTTTTTGAACTTTTTCTTTCCGGACCCTTGCATTTTTCCTTGAAGTCTGTATAATACGTCTTCTCAGTTGGCGCGGTTAGCTCAGTGGTAGAGCACTGCCTTCACACGGCAGGGGTCACTGGTTCGAAACCAGTATCGCGCACCAGAATTCCGAGGCGCAGAGGAGACATCTTCTGCGCCTTTTTGCTTGCGGGGGCCCCATGCAACTTGAACTCACCGACGATGAGCGTCAACGCTACCACGAAAAGCTGAAGGATCTTCTTTTCGAATTCGACGACTTCTGCGAAGCCCACGGAATCGAATACATGCTCTCCTTCGGCACCCTGCTCGGCGCCGTGCGTCATCACGGATTCATTCCCTGGGACGACGACGTCGACCTCATGATGACGCGCCCCCATTTCGAAAAGCTCTGCGCACTGCAGTCGGAATTGCCGCCCTACCTGAAGCTCGACCTCGGGCGCATTCTCAAACTTCGCGACGACCGATACCACTTCGTCCGAGGTCAGGACATGACGAAGTGGCAGCCCATTTTTCTGGATCTGTTTGTCCTGCGCAAGACGGGGCCCGAAGCGGAGACGCTTCTCCGACTCAAGAAGTGGATCGACAGCCGCCACCGTTATCCCGCCTGGCATCCCACCAAAATTCTGCTGAGTCTTCTCAAGTACCCCTGCCGCCCCATCCGCAATTACCTTCGCAACAAGGCGGACCGTGCCGCACATTTCACGCGGCTGCGTTACGAATCCAAGTACTATCAGGACAACAGCTTTCCGCTCGACGGAATGCTGCCGGTCACGAGAGCGCTCGACTTTTGCGGACGAAAAATGCCAGGCCCCCGCGTTCCCGACGTCTACCTCAAGGTAGAATACGGCAACGACTACATGACTCCCCTGCCGCCCGAAGACCGCCGTTTTCGCGTGCAGTACATCGACTTCTGAAAAGGTCTCACTATGGACAAGCCTTTGCGCGTCATGGTCGACATGTCGGCCACTCTCCTTCACCACGGTCACATCCGCCTTTTGAAGAAGGCGCACGAGATCGGAACCGTCGTCGTGGCGCTCACCACCGACGAAGAAATTGAAAAGAAGAAGGGCTACGTTCCCGAACTCAATTTTGAAGAGCGCAAGGAGATCCTCGAAGCGATCCGCTACGTCGACGAAGTCGTTCCCTGCCCGTGGCTCATCGACGACGCCTTCGTCGTGGCGCACAACTGCGATCTGCTCGTGCACGGCAACGACAATTCGAACCATATTCCGGAAGAAAAACTCGTCATCTTTCCGCGCACCGAGGGAATCAGCTCGTCCATCCTCCGCGAACGGGTGCTCGACTGCCTCATTTCGCTCAACCTCAAAAACAAGTCGACGAGCACGTCCGACAAGATTGCGCGTCTTCTCATCGAAACGATCAAGAAAGAGTTCAAGCTCGAGTAATGCGCCGTATCCCCTTTTTCCGCCGAGCGGCTTTGGCGGCGGTGCTCGCAACGACCTTTCTGGCCGGACCTCTCGGAGCCGAAACGCTGCGGGTCTACACGGCCTCGCAGCCCGAGCTTTTGACGCTCTACAAGAAAGCCTTCGAAGCCCGCCACCCCGACGTGGAAATCACGTTTCTGCGCGATTCCGCATCTCCCATCGTCGCTCGTCTTCTTGCGGAGCGGAACGCTCCGCAGGCGGACGTCGTGCACGCGATCTCCGTCATCGGACTCGAGACCCTGGCCGCGGCCGGCGTTTTAACGCCCTACCGTCCGCAGGACGAAAAGGCGCTCGACCCCCGTTTTCTCTCCAAGGAATCGCTTTGGGTCGGCATCAATGCCTGGGGGAGCGCCATTTGTCTGAACGAAGAACTGCTCGAACGTCAGAATCTTCCCGTTCCGAAACATTGGACTGATCTGACCGATCCCGTCTATCGAGGGAAAATCGCCATGCCGCACCCCGTCTCGTCGAGTACGGGCTACATGATTCTTTTGGGCTGGCTCGAACTTTTCGGCGAAGAGAAGACCTGGGCGTTCGTCAAGGCGCTTCACGAGAACATGCTCTTTTACACGTTCTCGGGATCTCGCCCCGTCTCCATGGCGGCGCAGGGGGAAATTGCCGTCGGGCTCAGCTCCAACGCTTTTACGAAACCCTACCGCAACCCGAAAATCCCGCTTCGCGTCGTTGAGCCCGAAGAGGGCATCGGTTGGGACGCCGAAGGGAGCGCCGTCGTCGCGGGAACGAAGCATCCCGAAGCCGCCAAGGCCTTCCTTGACTTCTGCGCCGGCGAAGAAGTCGCCCGCATTGCGGCCGACTTCAGCGGCATCGCCGCCCGCGAAGATTTCTCCACGCAGGAGGGTCGCAAGACGCTCGAGCGCATGATTCCGATGAACTTCCAAAACGCCGCCCTGCGCAAGAACGAAATTCTCCAAAAGTGGCAGGAAGTGGTGGGCGAACGATAAGGACACGATCATGAGTCACACGCTTCACCTTCGAGACCTCACGAAGCGCTTCGGTTCGACCGTAGCGATCTCCCCGCTCACGCTTTCCTTTCCTGGCGGGCGCTTCACGAGTCTTCTCGGGCCTTCCGGCTGTGGAAAATCCACGCTGCTTCGCCTCATCACAGGGCTCGAGCGTCCGAGCGGCGGACGAATTTTCGTCGACGACACGGAAATCACCGATGTTCCGCCCGTTCACCGCAAGATCGGGATGGTGTTTCAGCAGTACGCCCTCTTTCCGAATCTCACGGTAGCGGAAAACGTTCTCTACGGTCTCCATGGGAAGGATGCGTCAGGGGCGCCCCTTTGGCCGACCGAGGCCCGACGGGAGCGCATGCGAGAAATGCTCGCGCTCGTGGGACTCGAATCCTTTGCCGAGCGCCGCCCGCACGAACTCTCGGGCGGTCAGCAGCAGCGCGTCGCCATCGCCCGCGCCTTGGCGCCGAATCCGAGCATTCTGCTCCTCGACGAGCCGCTCTCGGCGCTCGACGCCTGGAGCCGCACGGCGATCGGCGAAGAACTGCGGGAAATTCAGAGGAAAAGCGGCGTCACCACCCTAATGGTCACGCACGACCGCACGGAGGCCTTGACGCTCTCCGACTACGTAGCGGTGCTGCACGACGGCAAACTCGAAGACTTCGGCACGCCCGACGAACTCTACGAACATCCGAAGAGCGCCTTCTCCGCCACGTTCGTGGGCGACATGAATCTGCTTACGCTCCCGACCTCAAACAGTACCGTCGGCATCCGCTACGCGGACGTGAAGCTCTCCGAACCTACGGAACAGACGATTTCCGCCCCCGAGAGTTTCGTCGGCAAAGTGCAGCGACTCGAATTCCGAGGCGACATGCTTCGCGCCCACGTGCTTTTAAACGACTTCAAGACCACCGTCACGGCGGACGTCGTGCGGGTGGAGCATCCGTGGCTTCGTGAGGGAGCGCTCCTCGTCGTGCGTCTTCCGGAAGCAAGGTGGTGCCGATGGTGATGCGCGGCCTCCTTCTGCTTCTCACGATTCCGCTTGCCGTCGGGATTCTTTTTCCCTTGGGCGCTCTCGTGGGAGAGGCGTTTTCCGGAACAACGCCGGCAGGCGACGTTCTCGGCATGCTTATTTCCCGTCCGATGCTTCGCGCGGTCGGCAACACCCTCTGGGTGGGCGGTCTCACGGCGCTTTTGAGCACGATTTTGGGCGGCATTCTCGCCTACACCATGACGATGACGAAGGCGCCGGGCCGCAAGGCGCTGGGCTTGCTTTTCATGGTCCCGCTTCTGGCGCCCTCCTTCATGCCGGCCATGGGACTCGTCTATCTCTTCGGCAACTACGGACTGCTCTTTCCGACGTCGCTCTACGGCGTACCGGGACTGTTGGCCGGAGGCGTTCTCTTTACGCTTCCGCATACGACTCTTCAGCTCTCTCTCGCTTTCCGGACGCTCGACCAACGCCTGCTTGACGCCGCGCTTCTTTTGGGAAGCGGGGCCGCCCGACGTTTTCGAACCGTTCTCCTGCCGCATCTTCGGGATGCCCTCGTCAACGCCCTTCTGATTGCCTTCGTTCTCACCGTCACGGACTTCGGCGTGCCAAAACTCTTGGGCGGCAACGTACCGATGCTCGCGACCGAAATCTACAAGTACGCGATCGGTCTCGCCGACTTTCAGCGCGCGGCCCTCCTGAGCTTCTGGCTCATGGTGCCGTCTCTTCTCGCCTTCGGAGCCTATACCCTTCTCTCGCGCCGCAAAGAGGAACGGGCAACCCCGCAAGCCTTGAGGATCGAACCAAACCGGGGGCGAGACGTCTTTTTCGGAGGGCTATCCTGGTTCATCGTGGCGGGCATGCTCGCTTCGATCGGCGCCGTCGTGCTGGCGTCCTTCGTCAAGGCCTGGCCTTATGATCGCGCCTGGACGCTCGAGGCCTATTCGCTTACTTCGCTCTCCTACGGCTTCGCGCCGGTTCTCAACAGTCTCGGACTCGCCTTCTCGACGGCCGTCTCGGGCGTCTTTCTAGCCTGGGTGACGAGCGTTCTCATGACGCGCCACGGTCCGTCTGTGCGGCCCGTGGGCGTCCTCTTTCATGCGGCGGCACTCCTTCCCATGGCCGTTCCGGGCACGATTCTGGGCTTGGGATTTGCCATGAGTCTCAGCGGTTGGGAGATTTTCTCGGGCGTATGGGGGAACCGCCTGCTCGTTCTCTTCAACACGCTCGTGCACCTCTTTACGGTGGGATACCTGACGCTCAGCACGAGCCTCAGGACGCTCCCCGCCACCTATGAAGCGGCGGGACTTCTTTTGGGGCGCGGTTACGCCTACACGACGATGAGAGTCCTCACGCCGCTTTGCGGACGACCGCTCAGGGAAACGTTCGCGTATTTCTTCTCGAACGCGCTCACCACGATTTCGGCCCTGGTGTTTCTCTACAGTCCCGAAACCATCACGGGCGCCGTCGCGGCCCTTCAGAGTCTCGATGCGGGGTATCTCGCGAGCGGCGCCGCCATGGCGACGATCATCTTTGCGCTGAACGTCGCCTTCCGGGGGCTCCTCATTCGAAACTGATGGTTCGCCCCGTCGCTCGTTGATAGCGTCGGGCGAATTTCGCCCACTGCCGATTGATCTTGAGGTTGCGAAACCACGGGATGTACTTCGCGGTCGGAATGTGCTCGGGAATGTAATAGCCGTCGAAAATCACGGGCCGCAGTCTCCCCGCTTCCTCGATGATGAACATGTTGGAGGTCCCGATGTCGCTCACCACGACGCCCTTTTCATGCATTTCGCGCTTCGTCGCGCGCAGGGCGTCTTCGAGGCGCTTCCACACCGATTCGTCCGCCCCTTTAATTTCCCGGAGATAGTCGCCGAGGAGCCAAATCTTCCGATCCTCGGTCGGGAGAAAGGCCTCCACCGCAAGCCCCACGTAGGAAGGAGACGAGAGAGAACCGAGGAACTTCGGCATGAAACTTGCCGTCACGCCCTTTTTTCGGAGGTAATTGAGGTAGTCGACCTCGCGCACGGTCTGCGGACAGCAAAACCGCGCACTGAGTTTTACGCAACCCTCGGGAAAGAGAGGCGAAAAGCACGTAAGACGCTCGCCCCCTTTGCCGATCAGCTGCCAGTCGTCGACGTCGGCGTCCTCAAAATGAACGGAGCGACCGTCCAGGTCGCCCCGATAGACCGGATGAATTTTGGGAAATTCCGCGAGAATTTCACTGTTTTTCATTCTTCTGCTCTTCTTCCTTGCGGCACGCTTCGCAGATGCCGTAGAGAATCAGGGAGTGGTCGCACAGTTCATAGCCGTACTTTTTCGCCACGTTTTTCTGCATGCGTTCGATATCGACGTCGACAAACTCCTCGACCCGCCCGCAACGCAGACACACGATGTGGTCGTGGTGCTGACCTTCGGCAAGTTCATACGTCGCGCGCCCCGAATCGAAATGGTGGCGCACCAGAATGCCCGCCGTCTCAAACTGCGTCAGAACGCGGTATACCGTCGCCAATCCGATGTCGCTCTTTTCCTCCACCAACATGCGGTAGACGTCTTCGGCGGAGAGATGCCGAACCACGCCTTCCCCCTGTTCGGAGATTCGCTGAAAGAGCTCCAGAATCTTCATGCGGGGCCCCGTCGCCTTCAGACCGAGCGTTTTGAGTTCCGCGGATTGGTTTCGAGACGTTTCGTTCACCTTTTGCTCCCTCTTTGGACCTTATGATGCGTATCATAAGGGGGCTTATGCCAATTTGCATTGAACCTTTTCAAAATAACACCCTTTCACCATGCAGTTCCAACGTTTCCTCGCACCCGCCGCCCTGCTTATCCTGACCACGAATCTCACGGGGTGTTCGAGCATGGCGGACGCCTGGGAAAATCCGACCGACTACATTCCCTACTTCCTGCAGCCCTATCGTGCGGACGTGCACCAGGGGAACCTCGTCACCAGCGAAATGGTCAACCAGCTCGAAGAAGGCATGACCGCCGCGCAGGTGCAGTTCCTCCTCGGCGTGCCGCTCATCCGCGATCAGTTCCACCGCTATCAGTGGGACTACGTCTACTATCTGCGCCGCGGGAACGGGGAAGAGCAGCTTCGCCGCCTCACCGTCTACTTCAACGATGAAGACCGCGTCAAGAGCTGGACGTCGGACGCCATGCCCGATGAAGAACAGGCCGACCAACTGATTCTCGGCAACATTCGCAACTTCGCTCCGAAGGAAGATCTTCCCAAGGAAGAAGCGAAGAAGGAGACCTCTGAATGAAGGAAAAGCTCGCGCGGCTTCGCCGCCTCATCGAGCAGCTTACGCTCGTATTGAGGGAAGAACGTCAGGAAAACCTTCGTCTTCGCAGTCGATTGGCTTCCGCTCAAGCCGAACTGGATCAGGCGCAGCAGCGACTCAAGAAACTCAACGCCCAGATCCAGCAGCTCAATCGTCTGACGAATCCCGCCGAATTCGAATCGTAAGGAGAGACGATGCCCGAACTCAATTTGCGCATTTTCAGCCGCAACTATCGCCTTGCCGTCACGCCGGGCGAAGAACCCGTGCTCGAGCAGTGCGCTCAGCGCGTGGATCAGCACATGGAAGCGATCCGCAGCGGCGGCCGCGTCGTGGCGCTCGATCAGATCGCCGTTCTCGCCGCGCTCGAAATCGCGTACGACGACTCCAAGACACAGACCTCGCTGGAAGCCCGCGTCGCGGAGCTCGAAGAAAAGGTTTCACAACCCAAGGCTCCGGAGCCGGACCCCGAACTGCCGCTCGAGCTTCCTGAAGAAGTCTCCGAGCCCGTGCTTTCGGATGAGCCGACGCCGTCCGTTGCGCCTCAGGGAACGTTGCCGGAAGATCAGCCGTTGGAAGAACCCGCGGTTTCCCGGGCGGCCGCCGTTGCCGACGCAGCCGTCGACACGGCTCTATGGGAGAAGGAGATCGACGACCTTTGCCGACTCTGTGAGGAAGCGATCTACGCCGCACCCGCCCGTGCTTCGGGATTCTTCTGATTTTCTCGAATCTTTCCGCTACAATGACCTCAATCCTGCGGTGAGAGCGTTCGGGCTCCAAGGTACCTAGAACCAATGCTTTGACAAATAGGTTGGTGTACTCGAGGACCGATGGAGTGCGGAACACGCGTTGTACCGCCCAGTCCGTCCCGGAGCCGACCGCCCTGAACTCCCGGTTCAGGATACGTAGCCCGATTCCACTGCAGGAGCACTTTTCTCGAAGGGCAACCACGGTTGCCCTTTTTTCTTTTGAGGCGCACTCATGTCTCTCTCGCCCAACCTTTTTGAGCGTCTTCTGAACGCACGCCGTTTTTGGCTGATGAAGTCCGAACCCGGAGAATGCTCCATCGACGACGCGCTCTCGGCTCCGAACCAAACGGTTTCGTGGTTCGGCATCCGCAACTATCAGGCGAGAAACTTCATCCGAGACGACATGGAAGTGGGCGACGCCGTGCTCTTTTATCACTCGAGTTGCGCCGAACCCGGCATCGTGGGCGTGGCGGAAATTGCTTCCGCTCCGTATCCCGACGAACTGCAGTTCGATCCCCAAAGCGACTACTTCGATCCGAAGAGCTCCAAGGAGAATCCCCGGTGGCTCACGATCGACGTGAAAGCCCTCGCCAAATGCCCCGTCATCCCGATCAAGGCGCTTCGCAACGACCCGGCACTCGCCAATCTTCGCATTCTGCAGCGGGGCAACCGCCTCTCCATCACGCCGGTTGAGCGGGACGACTTCGCGCATATTCTCAAAACCCTCTTTCACTGATTGATTCATCCCTTGGGAGTCCGCACATCATGGAGCTCTGGATTGTTTTCTCCCTGGCCGCACTCGGCTGTTGCACGGGTTTTCTCGCCGGTCTTCTCGGCATCGGCGGCGGCATGGTTCTGACGCCCTTCTTGACGCTTCTTCTCTCCTACGCGGACATTCCGACCGAACACATCGTGCATGTGGCGATCGCGACCTCCATGGGGACGATCCTCTTCACGTCGCTCTCCTCCGTCCAGGCTCATGCTTCCCGCGGCGCAGTCCTCTGGAAGGTGGTCGCCGCCATCGCCCCCGGCATTCTCCTGGGCGGCATTCTCGGCGCACAAATCACGGGCTATCTCTCGACCTTCTGGGTGGCGCTCATCTTTGCGGGGTTCGTCGGCTATTCCGCAACGAAGATGTTTTTTGCAAAGAAGGTGGCCGCTTCGCGCGGTCTTCCCGGCACGGCCGGCATGGTCGGCGCAGGCACCGCGATCGGTACCATTTCAGCCTTGGTCGGTGCTGGCGGCGGTTTCATTTCGGTGCCCTTTCTCACCTACTGCAACGTTCCGATGCACAAGGCCATCGGCACCTCTTCCGCGCTCGGCTTTCCGATCGCCTTTGCGGGCACGATCGGCTACATCGTGAGCGGCTGGGCCGAACCCACGCTCCCCGGATTCCCGTACACGCTCGGCTACATTCACCTCCCCGCCCTCTTTTCCGTCGCCGTCATGAGCATCTTCACCGCTCCGATCGGCGCGAAGGTGGCGCACTCCATCGACACGAAGCCCTTGAAGCGCATCTTCGCCTCGCTTCTCTACGTGCTCGCCTCCTACATGCTCTATCGGGCGATCATGGCGGCCTGATCGGGAGTGAATTTATTAGGAAGAAAAGGCGCGGCATTGCCGCGCCTTTTCTCATTCGAATGTTCCGTCCTTCATCCGATAGGGGGTGCCGTTTCTCTTCTCGTACGAAATGCAGATCTGACGCCACCACCGAAGAGGATTCAACTGATGCCGCCAGGGACGGCTGAAGCGTTTCGATTTTCTGAGACCGATGTCCGAAGGCGCTCCCACCGTTCGCACAAGCTGCGGATCAAGCCGATAGACCTTGTGCGTATGCACGAAGTCGAACCACGGCGAAAAGAGCATGTAGTCGACAGGACAATTAAAGCGCGTCGTCATGGCGAGCAAATCCCGTGCGGCGGACGCAGAGAGGAGGTAGCAGGCCGTATTGAAGGGCGTCGGGCGAACCTGTCGGAAAATCGTACCGATGCCGGCAATCTTGCGGATGTCCCGAACCTTCACCGACAGGCCGCTACTTCCCACCTTCAGACAGTCCACATCCTCGGGAATCCAGTCTTCTTTGGCGAAAATTTCGGGAAATTCCTTGGCGAGGCGTGCGTCGTCCTCGAGTACCATACCCCATTTTTCTCCCGACGCCAGGAAGGCCTCCCAGGCCTTGCGGTGACTCAGAAAACATCCGATTTCAGAGGGTTGCAAAGGGTAGACGTAGCCGAATTCAATGGGTTTCAGGACCGCCGCCGTTTCTTCCGGCGTCAAGGCCTTTCCCAACACCCCCGAAATGCGCTCGACTTCGAGCCCAAAAGCGTCGAACTGCGACTTGATGCTGTGCCAGCGGTCAATGGAGGAATCCAGATTGATGACGCAACGAAACATTCAGCGTGCTCTCCAAACCAAAAACGCGCCCAACAAAATGACGGGAATCGTGAGCCACTGTCCCTGCGAGAGGGAAAGCGCCTGAAGCCCCAAAAAGGCGTCGGGTTCGCGGAAAAATTCGACGATGAAACGCGCTGCGCCATACCCCAGACAGAAGAGTCCCGATACGAAGCCGGGCTTCGTCGGCTTGCGGGAGACGACGTAGAGCATAAGAAAGAGAATAAGGCCTTCGCCCAGGGCTTCATAGAGTTGCGAAGGGTGACGGGCGATGCCGTCGGCCGCCTGAGGGAAGACCATCGCCCAGGGGAGATCGGGGGAAGCGGGACGCCCCCAAAGCTCTCCGTTGATGAAATTTCCGATGCGGCCCGCCATGAGACCGAGCGGCACGAGGGGCGCCACGAAGTCCGAGACCGTGAAGAGCGACTTTTTCTTTCGCCAGGCAAAAAGAATCATCACGAGGATGACGCCGAGAAGGCCCCCGTGCGCGCTCATCCCGCCGTGCCAGAGCGCAAAGATTTCGCCCGGATGCGAGAGATAGTAGCCCGGCTGATAAAAGAGGCAGTAGCCGAGCCGTCCGCCCAACACCACGCCGAAGACCCCGTAAAAGAGCAGATCCTCCACGTCCTCGGGCGTGATCCCGCGCCAGGCTTCCTTGGCGCGCAGGCGTCCCAGGCACCAGAAAGCGGCGAAGCCCAAAAGATACATTACGCCGTACCAACGCACGGAAAGAGGACCGAGCGTAAAAAAGACGGGGTCGAACTGCGGATGAACAAGCATGTCGGTCTGGCGGTAACGAATCGAAGGAAACATTCTAGCCAAAGGAAGCGCCCGTCGCTTTTCGGGACTGCTACTATCTCCTTCTCTTCATACGAATCGCCCCCGGAGACCCCGAGGGGCCTCTTTGCGCCATGATCGACTTTCCCGAATCCGAATTCTCCGAACTTTTGGAAAAACTCCGAGCGAACCGCCCGCTCGTGCATGTCCTCACGAACGACGTCGTGCAGGAAATCACGGCGGACGTCTTGCTCGCGGCCGGCGCCTCCCCCGCCATGGTCGTGGCGCCGGAGGAATCGGGCACCTTCGCCGGAATCGCCGACGGTCTTTTGATCAACATCGGCACGCCTACGGCCGAACGTATCCGAGCCATGAACCTCGCCGCAGACGCCGCCAACGAAAAACGCACGCCCTGGGTGCTCGATCCCGTGGCGGCGGGCGGCATTCCCTGGCGCGACGAGGTCATCCGATCGTTCGTCGCAAAGCGCCCGACCGTCATCCGAGGGAATGCCAGCGAAATCCGTGCGCTCGCGGGCTTTTCCTCGTCCGGAAAAGGAGTCGACAGCTGCGACTCATCCGACTCGGCGCTCGAAGCCGCGCAACTTCTCGCGCGCACCGTTCCGACCGTCGTGCACGTCACGGGCGAAACGGACTACGTGACGGACGGCGAACGCACGGTTTCGATCTCGGGCGGCCATGAAATGGCGACGCTAGTCGTCGGCACCGGGTGTTCGCTCTCGGCCTTGGTCGCGGCTTTCGCCGCGATGACGCCAGACCGGGTTGCGGCGGCGGCGGCCGCGTCCACGCTCGCCAAACGTGCGGCGGAGTACGCAGCCAAACACGCCGAGGCGCCGGGGAGTTTTCACGTTCACTACATCGACGGTCTCTATCTCACGGGAAGGAAGGCATGAGAGCGCTCGACCTGACCCTCTACCTGGTGCTCGACCCCGATCTCTGCGGCGGGGCCGACGGGATGATCGAGACGACGCTCGCCGCCCTCCACGGCGGCGTCACCGTCGTGCAGCTGCGCGCCCCCAACTGGAAAAAACGAGCGATTGCCGAGTGCGCGAGGGAGCTCCTTCGCGTCATGCCCGCGTCCGTCCCGCTCATCATCAACGACCACGCGGACGTCGCCCGCGCGGTCGGCGCCGCGGGCGTGCACGTCGGCCAAGAGGACTTATCGCCCGAAGACTGCCGACTGATCGTGGGACCCGACGCTTTCGTAGGTCAGTCGATCGCCAACGCCGAAGAACTTGCCCGTCTCTCTCCCGCGGCGGATCACATCGGGATCGGCCCCGTTTTCCCGACCGGAACCAAAAAGGACGCGGCCCCCGTCGTGGGACTCGACGGACTTCGTTCGCTTCTTCAGCACGCCCCGGTCCCCGCGGTCGCGATCGGCGGCATCCACGAAGGGAACGCCCGCTCCGTTTATGAAACGGGCGTCGCCGGAATCGCCGTCGTGTCCGCCGTTTGCGGCCAATCCGACCCGGAAGCGGCCGCCCGCATCCTTCTGTCCCGGCGTCCGATTTTCTGAGGTGGACCATTCATGTTCCGGTTCTTCACGACCGACCGCAACGTCTGCCGCACGGCGGCGGTCATCCTCTTCGCAACGCTTGTTCTCGCGCTCGCCGCATTTTCCTGGCGGCGCGCCCTGCAGGTCTGGGGACTCACCTTTCCCTTTGTTCTTCTGTTGCTCCTTCGGATTCCCGACGGGAAACCCCGTTTCGTCGCAAAGGCGCTCGCTTGGATCGGACTGACGGTCTCCTTCCTCGACATCGGCGTGCGGGGCTACCTTCTTCACACCTACGAGACCGACCCGGGCTCGTCCTACGTCTTGGAATCGGTCGCGAACACCACGTCTTCGGAAGGCCTCGAATTTCTCCAAAACGACTGGGGCGGCATTCTTCTCTGGACCGTCCCCGTCCTCTTTCTGATTCTCTTGTCGCTGCGCCTTATCGCGAAACTGCGCGAAGGCGACCGATCCGTCTCGCGCTGGGCCGCCGGAATTCTGGTCGGCTTTCTCGTCATCGTGTCGGCCGCCGCATACGGCGTGCGGCCCTGGCGTCGTTTCTCGCCGTTTCTCTATTGGCCCGGCTGGGCGGCCGACGTCGAGGAAGTGAAGGCTAACTGGGCGAAGACCCTCGCTTCGCGCGACGCACTTTTGGCTCGCGGCAAGGCGCTTCTCACGAAGGCCGACGCGGGTCCCCGCACCATCGTCTGGGTGATCGGCGAGAGCATCAATCCGAAGGCCTGGTCGCTCTACGGGTATGAACTCGATACGACGCCGGAGCTTCGCGGCCTCTCCCAAACGCTCACGCCGCCCCTGGAAGTCTTCGAGAACGCCTGGTCCGTGTCGTCGAGCACCGTCGCGTCGTTTGAGGACATGTTCACCTTCGCCGCAACGGAAAGAGGCCCGAAGGAAAATATACTCCTGCCGCTCTTTCGCGCCGCGGGCTACCGCATCACCTGGATCAGCAATCAGGAAGACGTGGCGATCCGTCAGCAGTTCGCGTCGCTCGCCGACCAAAGCCTCTTTCTCAACAAGTTGGGCGGCCGCTCCTCGGTGTCGCTCGACGAAAAGGTGATCGGGCCGCTTCGCGAAGCGCTCGCCGATCCCGCGCCCAAGCACCTCGTCATCGTGCATCTCATCGGTGCGCATCCGCACTATCGTCTTCGCGCGCCCGAAGACTATCCGGAAGTCTGGACGCCCGACAATCCGATTGAACAACGTCTTGAAGAAAAGGGACGGTCTTTCCTTACGATCGAAACGCGCGAGGACTACGATCGAACCATGCGCTACCACGACCACATTCTCGCGGAAACCCTCAAGCTGACGGCGGCCAGACCCGGTCCCGTCACGTGGTTCTATCTTTCGGACCACGGACAGGAAATCGGCGACTTGGCCGACCGCACGGGTCATGCGGCCAACCTTCCGAGCGGCTACCGCATTCCGGTTTTGCTCTGGGAGCGTCCTGCGGCCGACCGCAAGGCCGCGTCGGAGAACTTCCGCACCGACTGGACGGCTCCCCTTTTGCTCGACCTCGCAGGAATTGAATGGAAGGGCGAAGATCCGACGGATTCGATCGTGGATCCTTCTTACCACTGGGAGACGCCCGAGAATCCCGTCATCCGCAAAGCTCTGGGAGATGCGTCGTGAAGGAAACCGTTCGTTTTGCCGTAACGCCGGAAGAAGCGGGCTTGCTTGTCGCCGCGAGGGCTTCGGAAGCCGCCGACGGCCCCGAAGCCTCCGCCGCGGCCGACGCCCGCCTCATCGCCGGGAAGGATCCGAAGGAAAAGGCTCTCGCCCGGGCAAAGCTCGTCTTGAGCCGCCGCTCGCTCAAGCCCTCGCGCGTGCCGACGCTCCCGACGGGACTCTTCACGGGCGCACTCATGCTCTGCGCCTATTTTCTCGGCGTCATGACCGACCGCTTCTCGTCGGAGGGCGCCGTCGTGAACCTATTGTCGCCCGCGCTTCTTTTGATCCTCTTTTGGCAGATCGCGCTCTACGCTCTGCTTTTGGTCGGAACGATCGCGGCTCCTCTGGGCTGGAAGCCGAAGTGGCCGGGGCGAGAACTTTTTGCGGCTCTCCTTTCGCGTCTTCGCATCCTCACCGTGAGCAAACAAACGCTTCGCGAGCGGCCGCTCTGGCTTTCGCTTCTCGCGCCCGCACTGCGCTCGGAAGCGGCCCGTGCCTTTCACCTCGCGGCGGCGGCCCTCGGTGCGGGTCTTCTCACGGGGCTTGCCTTCCGCGGGATCGGCACGGCCTACACGGTCGGATGGACGAGCACCTGGCTTGCGGGGCACGAAGCGTGGCTCGCCGCTCTTTTTTCCGCCACCTACGGACTCGTTCCGCTTGAACTCTTCGGCATTCCCTTCCCGGACGCCGCGGCCGTCGCCGAGATGAACCTGCGCGTGAACGCCCAAGGAAGCCCCGACGCGGCGGCCTGGCTGCTTCGCCTCATGGGGCTTGTCACGATCGTCGTGATTCTCCCTCGGTTGCTGCTGGCCTTCTTTGCGGGTCGCCGCGCCAAGGCCGCCCGAACGCGCTTCGTCTGGATCGACGAACTGGATGAGCCAGCCCCCGTTTCCACGCAGCGTTCCGTCGCGTCCATTTCGGAAGGCGCGACGGTCCTCACGACCATTCCCGCCGACGAGTCGCTTCGCCGCCGCACGGCCGCGCTTTTGATGCAGCCCGATGCCCGGTGGCGAACCGTCGACGTCTGGAAGGATGAACCCGAAAGCGCCCTCGCCTCGGTCGACACCGAAGCCGCGGTGCTTCTCTTTGACGCAACCGCCACGCCCGAAGAGGAAGTGCACGGACACTGGATCGACGCGGTCGGCCGCAGACAGCCCGACGCCGTCACGCTGCTTGTCGACCTCTCGGGGCTTGAAGCGCAGTTCGGCGCCGAATCCGAACGCCTCACCGCACGAAAAGCGCTCTGGGAAAGCTTCGCCGCCGAGCATCATGCGGCGCTGCGCTTCCTGCGCCTACAATAAGAGAAAATCACCCGGTTTCCGTTTCAGATGTTTTCTTCCGATCCCTTACGCGTACACCTGAGCCTCGTGAGTCACACCAACATTGGAAAGACCACGTTGGCGCGCACGCTTCTCTCCCGAGACGTGGGAGAAGTGGCCGACCGCCCGCACGTCACCGAGACGACGGACGACTACGTGCTCGCGCGCGATCCCGCGGGCTGCGAGCTCGTTCTCTGGGACACCCCGGGCTTCGGCAATTCCGTGCGTCTCGCGGAACGTCTTCGCGGCCGTTCGAATCCGATCGGATGGTTTCTGAGTGAAATCTGGGACCGTTTCACCGACAAGGCCTTCTTCCTCGATCAGCGCGTCGTGCGTCACATCCGCGACACCTCGAGCGTGGTGCTCTATCTCGTCAACGTGACGGAGCGCCCCGACCGCGCGGGCTACATCCCCGCGGAAATGGAGATTCTCTCCTGGATCGGGAAGCCCGTCATCGTGCTCCTGAACCAGATGGGCGACCCGAGCCGCGCGAAGGAAAAGGAAGAGATAGAAGCCTGGCAGAAGGCGCTCGCGTCCTATCCCTTCGTTCACAAAATTCTCCCGATGGACGCCTTCGCGCGCTGTTGGGTGCAGGAGGTGGCGCTCTTCGACGCGATCGGCGAGGCGCTCCCCGAATCGCTCTCGGCCGCCTACGCGTCGCTTCGCGAAGTTTGGGTGCGCGGTCGCCGCGCCGTCTACGCGAGTTCCGTCGAGGCCATCGCGCATCACCTGACGCATCTTCTCACGATGACCGAACTCGTCCCGACGCCATCACTCAAGGATCAGGCGATCTCGATGGCGCAGCGCTTCGGTTTTCTCAAGGACAAAACCGACGTCGTCAAGGACGCGCAGGCGTCCTTGTCGGCGGACGCCGCCGACAGCTTCTGCGCCCTCACGACGCGCCTTCTGTCGGTGAACGGTCTGCACGGCACGGGCGTCAACCGAGAGATCATCCGCCGCATGAAGAGCGACTGGCACCTCGCCGTCTACACGGTCGACAAAAGTCAGGCTGCCGTGATCGGCGCCGCTTCGGGCGCCGCCTCGGGTGCGATCGCCGACACCGCCGCGGCGGGATTGACCTTGGGCTTTGGCCTCCTCGTCGGGGCCGTCGTGGGCGCCCTCTCGGGCCTGGGCGCCGCCACCGTCTACAATGCGCGGCACCGCAAGGAAGGAATGGAACTCACCTGGAGCGACAAGGCGCTTGAAGGCTTTGCGCTCGAAGCGCTTCTGCTCTATCTCGCGATCGCCCACTTCGGCCGGGGACGCGGAGCCTGGCGCGCCGCGGAAAGTCCGCCCGAATGGAAGGATCAGCTCCAGCAGCTGTTGTCGGAAAACGACTTCGGGTTCGAGCACCTGCGCGACAATCCGACTTCGGCCCAGCCCTCGCTCGTGCACCACGTCGACGGAATTCTTCGGAAGATCTTCGAGTCGCTCTACGGACGCGGCGCCTGACGGGCGCCCGACGCCCTCTCTTTTTTCGGGACGCGGCCTTGGGCCGCGCCCGCCGGACTCTTTTGCATGTTTGAGAAAACCCTCCTCGTCACGGGGGGCGCCGGCTTCATCGGCGCCAACTTCATCGACTACTTCACCGATGCGCACCCCGAATACCGTCTCGTCAATCTCGACCTTCTCACCTATGCGGCCCGCAGGGAAGTTTTCGAACGACAGGGAAGGATGAAAAACGTCGCGACCGTTCACGGCGACATTCGCGACACCGCACTGCTTCACGAGATCCTGCGAAAGTACGACGTGGAGGGTACGCTGCACTTCGCAGCGGAAAGTCACGTCGACAATTCCATTCCCGATCCGCTTCGCTTCATCGAGACGAACGTGGTCGGAACGGCGACCCTTCTGAACGAGTGTCTCCTCTACTGGCGTGAACGGGGCACTTTGGAGACCTCGCGCTTTCACCACGTCTCGACCGACGAGGTGTACGGCAGTCTCGGCACCGAAGGGTTCTTCACCGAAGAGACGCCCTACGCGCCGAGCAGTCCCTATTCGTCGAGCAAGGCTTCGTCCGACCTCCTTGTGAAGGCTTACGCGCGCACCTACGGGATGAACGTGACGATCTCGAACTGCTCGAACAACTACGGGCCCTGGCAGCACGACGAGAAACTCATCCCCACGGTGATCCGCAGGTGTCTCGCGCACGAACCGATCCCGGTCTACGGAACGGGGCGCAACGTCCGAGACTGGCTTTGGGTGGGCGACCACTGTCGGGCGATCGACCTCATCTTTCACGAAGGCCGCACGGGCGAGCGCTACAACGTGGGCGGACACAATGAAAAGACGAACCTCGAAATCGTCGGGGCGATCTGTGCGCTTCTCGACGAACTGCGTCCGTGGACGGGACATCGCTACGGGGAACTCATTACTTTCGTCGAAGACCGTCCGGGGCACGACTTCCGCTACGCGATCGCGCCCGACAAGATTCAGCGGGAACTCGGATGGATGCCGGTCACTTCCTTCCCGAACGGATTGCACCACACAGTAATATGGTATTTAACTGTCTCGTAAGGCTTTTACCGCTGACTATTGCTTTGGACAATCGAAGATTTGGCAGTAAGTTTACCTGAGTATTATGGGGGAACGTATTTCTGCAACGTTGCCTCTACCATCCTTCGATACTCCACCGATACCCCTCCCGTCAACTGTCCAGAGTCATCCTAGCCTGTGATCACCCTAGAGGGAGTCTTAGTACAGGGAAACTAGGTTTTTGAAAGACCGCAAGATCTCGTAAAATCTTCTCCTAGAGGAGTCATATAAATAATACCCTTCCCAATTTTATATTCTCTCCCGGAATCCTCAATACTCTTTTTATCACTCAAAACTCTTTGCTCCAACAAAGCATACACTCTTTCATCAACAAACCAATTCGTACTATCAATCCGTAAAAGCCCAAGAGTCTCCAAATGAACCAAATAAGAAGGAATATCATCAGGAAACTCGCACTGCGATAAAACATCAATATTCGTTACGCATCGGCGATATACAATCCACCCCTTCCCGCCTTTCTCACAAGATCTAACATCAATAAAAGCCTGATCTTTTTCCGCACATAGCGCATTAAGAATTTTCGCCTCATCTGGACACAACTGACTCAACGTATTAGCATGGCATTTAAGAAAACTCGTGGCGGTTCTTGAGTCCATTGCAGCCCCCAAAAGATTTACAAACCCTGCTTGCAGATCCTCCTCATCAAGACAAGAATCGAGACCTTCAAAAATAGCTTGAACTGTACCGTATGATGGTTCAATCCTTTGATCTTCCGGGATAGTAGAAATTCTCGCCTTAATCTGTTCCGAAAGCTTTGCCACTTGCTCTTCTTTTTGTTGTGCCCACTTTTCAGAAGGAAGCCCCCAACGGGCATACATTGCATGTCCCCAGGCACCAATCATTTTCCCCATCCATACCATAAACGGCTGAACCGCATCATCATAAACTTTATTTTTCACGCTATCGGGCATAGAAACCTCCCTTTCACCTAAATACAACATAATCAATTGTAAGTCCACCCTGTTGTCTATTATTCAATCATATCTTAGAACACCCAACATAAGATATTCTACCCTACCAAGAATCAATCTAGCATCAATTCTCGAAAACGTCAAAATCGAAACAACAGACTCTACAAATTTGGGATACGTACTCATTCAGCTCGCACATTCCTCCAAAAGACAGCATCTATTCCCCAAAAATCCAAATCCTTAATGCAACGAACCCCGCCTTTCACAAAGGAAAGAGCGGGGTTCGTTTTGACGGAGAGTCGCTTGGCCTTACGGCACCATTTCGTCGAGCTCTTCCTTCTTGACGACCTTCACGAGGTCCTCACGCTTGACGTTGAGGTAGAAGGCGATAGCCGCCGCCACAAAGACGGAGGAGTAAACACCCAACAGAATGCCGATCGTGAGCGCCAGGGCGAAGTAGTGCAGGGCCGGGCCCCCGAAGAAGAACATCGAGAGCGTCATGCAGAGCGTCGACGAGTGCGTGATCACCGTACGCGAGATCGTCGCCGTAATGGCCGAGTCGATGATTTCCATCGTGTCGGCCTTGCGCATCTTGCGGAAGTGTTCGCGAACGCGGTCGAAAATAATAACCGATTCGTTCACGGAGTACCCCAAGACCGCAAGCACGGCGGCGAGCACCGGAAGCGAAAATTCCCACTGCATCACCGAGAAGATCCCCACGACGATCACGATGTCGTGGAGGTTGGCGATGATGGCCGCGATCGAGAACTTCCACTCGAATCGGAAGGCAAGGTAGATCACGATGCCGAGCACCACGAGCGCAAGCGCCGTGCCGCCGTCGCGGGCGAGTTCGTCGCCCACCTGCGGGCCCACGAATTCGGTGCGGCGAAGCTCCACTCCGGGATTCTTCGCTTCGAGCACCTTCATGACGCTCGCGGCGATTTCACCCGACGTGACGCCTTCCTTGTTCGGGACGCGGATCACCACGTCGCGGGCCGTGCCGAAATTCTGCACGAGCACTTCGTTCGAGATTTCCTTCAGGTCCGTTCGGATCTGTTCGGTGTTCGCGGCCTGCGGGAAGTTCACTTCCATCTGCGTGCCGCCCGTGAACTCGATCGAGAAGGCGAGACCGTGAGTGAAGATCCAGTAGACGGCGATCAGGAAGCTCACAAGCGAGATGCCGTTCAGAATGTGACGATACTTCAGAAACGGGATCGTCTTATGAATGCGGAAAAACTCCATTCTTCAGCTCCTCACTTCGCTTCTTTGTTGGGACGCCAGATCATGCCCACGTGCAGACGCGCGAGCTTCTTCTGACGGCCGTAGATGAGGTTGATCATCGAACGCGAGACGACGACCGAGGTAAAGATCGAGGTCAGAATCCCGAGACAGTGCACCACGGCGAAGCCGCGCACCGGACCCGAACCGAAGATGAGAAGCGCAATGCCGGCGATCAGGCTCGTGATGTTCGAGTCCAAAATCGTCGAGAAGGCGCGCTCATACCCTTCCGAGATCGCCACCTGCGGCGTACGTCCCTCGCGCAGTTCTTCACGCACGCGTTCGTTGATGAGCACGTTCGAGTCGACGGCCATGCCGAGCGTGAGCGCGATGGCGGCGATCCCCGGCAGCGTCAAGGTTGCCTGCAGCATCGAAAGAAGGGCGACGAGCATCATCACGTTGCACAAAAGCGAGATGCCCGACACGATCCCGAAGACCTGGTAGTAGACCGCCATGAAGATCGCGATGATGATGAAGCCGTACAAGGTCGAGCGGAAGCCCGCCTCAATGTTGGCCTCACCGAGACTCGGCCCGATCAGGCGTTCCTCGACGATTTCCATCGGGGCGGCAAGTGAACCGGCACGCAGCACGAGCGCCGTGTCGGTGGCTTCGACGGTCGTCATCTGGCCCGAAATCTGCACGCGCCCGCCCCCGATTTCCTGACGGATGACCGGCGCCGTCACGACTTCGCCCTTCCCCTTTTCAAAGAGGATGATGGCCATGCGCTTGCCGACGTTTTCACGCGTGACGTCCTGGAAGATGCGGGCGCCGCGATTGTCGAGCTCGAGGTTCACGGTCGGTTCCTGCGTCTGACCGTCAAAGCCCGGCTGCGCGTCGTTGAGGTTTTCGCCCGTCAGAATGACGCGGCGCTTCACGAGAATCGGACGGCCGTCGCGTTCCTTGAAGAGTTCGTCGCCGAAGGGCACGTTCCCCTGGGCGAGCTGCGCGAGCGCTTCGGGACTGTCGTCGACGAGACGCACTTCGAGCGTTGCCGTACGGCCGAGAATGTCCTTGGCCTTGGCCGTATCCTGCACGCCCGGGAGCTGCACGACGATGCGGTCGGCGCCCTGCTGGGCGATCACGGGTTCCGCAACGCCCAATTCGTTGATTCGGTTGTGCAGCGTCGAGATGTTCTGCTTGAGGGCGTATTCCTGAATGTTCTGAAGGGCCTTCTGCGTGAGCGACGCGCGGATCACGTAGGGCTTCGCCGTGGCTTCGGGAAGCGTGAGCGTCAGATCGGGCTGCGTGTTGCGCAGGAGGTCGTTCGCGCGGGCGCGTTCCTCTTCGGAAGCGAAGTTGATCGTAATGTCGTTGCCGCTGCGGGAAATGCCGGTGTGGCGAATGCGCTTGTCGCGAAGCTGCGTGCGCAGATCGGTCGCGATCGCGTCGCCGCGCTTTTCAATCGCCGCGTGCATGTCGACCTGCAAAAGGAAGTGCACGCCGCCGCGCAGGTCAAGGCCCAGATACATCGGGAGGGCGTTGATCGAAAGGAGCCACTCGGGCGTGTTCGGAACGAGGTTCAACGCCACGATGTAGGAGGGATCCGCAGGATTGGGATTCAGCGCCTTTTCAATCACTTCGCGCGCCTGCAGCTGCTTTTCGGCTTCCGTCGGCTCGAAGCGCACGCGGATGGAATTCTGCTGAGCGCCCTGCTCGAAAAAGACGCCGTTGGGCTGGATCTTCGCCTCGGCAAGCAACGTCTCGACGCGCTGGAGCGTGTCTTCCGTCACCTTGACCGTGGCCTTGCCCGAGGAAACCTGCACCGCGGGAGACTCTCCGTAGAAGTTCGGCAGCGTGTAGACGAGACCGATGAGGAGAGCGACGACGATGACCAGGTATTTCCACAGAGGATATCGGTTCATGCTTGTCTCCGTCACGCGAAGCGATGCGCCCCGGACGTGACCTAACGGGTAAAAATCGAACGCGAAGTTCGACCGTTTGAATCGCCGAAAGGCGCCGAAGGCCGATTCTCGACCTTCAACGCCTTTCTCGAATCGCTTTCGCGGGGCTTAGAACTTGAGCGTGCCCTTCGGAAGGACCGACTGCACCGCGGCGCGCTGCATGCGAACGCTCACGGACTTGCCGTCGACCGTCGCGATCGTGAGCGTCACGGTCTGCTCCTGAACGGCTTCGATGCGGCCGGCGAGACCGCCGATCGTCATGACTTCGTCACCCTTCGTGAGCGCTTCGCACATCTGCATGTGCTCCTTCTGACGCTTCTGCTGCGGACGAATCAGGAAGAACCAGAAGAGCGCAAAGATGAGGAGAAGGGGAACGACCTGAACCAGGAAACCTTCCATACCGCCCGGAGCGGCTTCGGCCGCGTAGGCGTTGTCAATAAACCACATGGGAGAACTCCACTCTGTAAAAAAAACTTGTTTCACCCGCCGCCCGGGGGAGGCGGGCGAGAGACGTGCGCTTCATTATACGAGCGAACGTCTTCACGCAAACTTAAAATGCCGCGCGTTATTCGATGCCGCGGGCCCGATCGGCCGCAAACTGCGCCTTCCACGCTTCGAACGTCCCCGCTTCGAGGGCGTCGCGCATCTCCTGCATCAAATTCAGATAGTAGGAGAGGTTGTGGATCGTGTTGAGCCGCGCGCCGAGGATCTCGCCCACCTTGTGGAGGTGATGCAGATACGCGCGCGTGAAGTTGCGGCAGGTGTAGCAGCTACAGGTCGGATCCAAGGGACGCAGATCGTTCTTGTAGCGGCTGTTCTTGATCTTCACGTCGCCGAAACGCGTAAAGAGCCACCCGTTGCGCGCATTGCGCGTGGGCATGACGCAGTCGAACATGTCGATCCCGTTCGAGACGCCCGCAACGAGATCTTCGGGCGTGCCCACGCCCATCAGGTAGCGCGGACGGTCCTCGGGGAGCTTGTGCACGATCGCATCCATGATGCGCAGCATCTCCTCCTTGGGTTCCCCCACGGAGAGGCCGCCCACGGCGTAGCCGTGAAAGCCGATGTCCTTGAGCCCCGCAAGCGACTCTTCGCGCAGGTGCTCGAACATGCCGCCCTGCACGATCCCGAAGAGCGTGTTGGGATTTTCCAGACGTTCGAATTCGTCCTTCGAGCGCTTCGCCCAGCGAAGGCTCATGCGCATCGACGCGGCCGCTTCGGCTTCGGTGGCGGGTCGCTCGCCGATTCTGTAGGGCGTGCACTCGTCCAAGACCATCGTCACGTCGGAATTGAGGACGCGCTGAATCTGCATCGAGATTTCCGGCGTCAAAAAGAGCTTCGCCCCGTTGATGGGGTTGCTGAACTTCACGCCTTCTTCGGTGATCTTGCGCAGTTCCCCGAGGCTGAAGACCTGAAAGCCGCCCGAGTCGGTCAAGA
This sequence comes from uncultured Sutterella sp., assembly GCA_900545275.1. GTDB lineage: Bacteria > Pseudomonadota > Gammaproteobacteria > Burkholderiales > Burkholderiaceae_F > Sutterella. Next base: position 197,460 of record UQYG01000001.1, on the reverse strand, counting down.
TGGGCTTATGCCACTGCATGAAGTCGTGCAGCCCCCCGTGCGCGCCGATCACGTCGAGCCCCGGGCGCAGCCACAGGTGGAAGGTGTTGCCGAGGATGATCTGCGAGCCGATCTCGACGAGCTCGTTCGGAGCCATCGCCTTGACGGAGCCGTAGGTGCCGACCGGCATGAAGATCGGGGTTTCGATCGTGCCGTGATTGAGCGTCAGCGTGCCGCGGCGGGCACGCCCGCTCGTCGTTTTGACGGAAAAAGAAAAGGACATGGTCGATTCCTTGCGTTGATCGATGCGTTAGTCGACGGCCTTGGCGGCCTCGGGATCGCGCTCGAGGAAGCACGCGTCGCCGTAGCTGAAGAAGCGGTACTTGCTCTCCACGGCGTGACGGTAGGCTTCGAGAATGCGCTTGCGGCCGACGAGGGCCGAAACGAGCATCAGAAGCGTCGACTTGGGCAGATGGAAGTTCGTCACGAGCGCGTCGACGATCTTGAATTCGTAGCCGGGCGTAATGAAGAGCGCCGTGTCGCGCGCCCCCGCTTCCACGTGACCCGGACGGTCCGCCGCGCTCTCGAGGGTGCGAAGCGACGTCGTGCCGACCGCGACGACGCGGCGGCCTTCGGCCTTCGTGCGGTTGATCGCCTCGGCCACGTCTTCGGGCATGCGGTACCACTCGGAGTGCATGTGGTGTTCCGAAAGCTTTTCGACGCGCACGGGCTGGAAGGTCCCCGCCCCGACGTGAAGCGTTACGTAGGCGATTTCGACGCCCTTTTCCTTAAGGCGGGAGAGGAGTTCTTCCGTGAAGTGCAGCCCCGCCGTCGGCGCCGCCACGGCGCCCGGGTACCGGGCGTACACCGTCTGATAACGGGTTTCGTCGTTTTGGCTGTCTTCGTGCTCGATGTAGGGCGGAAGCGGCACGTGGCCCTCTTCGTCGAGGACGTCGAGGACGGGACGTTCAAAGGCGAGTTCGAAGAACTGTCCTTCGCGGCCCTCCACCGTCACGACGGCGTTGCCGAAAAAGAGCTTCGTCCCGGGCTTGGGCGACTTGCTCGCGCGAAGCATCGAGATCGCATGGGTTTCGTCGGTAACGCGCTCGATCAGCGCTTCGACGGCCCCGCCCGTTTCCTTCTTGCCCAAAAGGCGCGCCTTGATGACGCGCGTGTTGTTGGCGATGAGCAGGTCGCCCGGGCGCAGAAACTTTTCGATGTCGGTGAAAGTGCCGTCCTCCATCACGTCGCGAGTGACGTGCAGAAGACGAGAAGCCGTCCGGTTTTCCAGAGGATATTGAGCGATGAGCTCCTGCGGGAGCTCGAAATCAAAGTCGGATAGGTATTGTTCTCGCATGGCTTGACCGGCCAGGATGAAAAGAAAAGGACGTATTGTAGCGGATCGCGCCCAAAGGCTCTCAGGATTCGCCCGACAATTGCACGGGTCCGAGGAGAATCGAACCGGAACGCCTCGCCCCGTTGTCGTACACCTCCGCCCCCACCGCCTCGACGCTTCGGAACATGTCGAGAAGGTTTCCGGCCAGGGTCATCCCGCCCACGGGATGGACGATGACGCCGTTCTCGACCCAGAAGCCCGAAACGCCGCGGGAATAGTCTCCCGTCACGGGGTTCAGCCCGCGCCCGATCGTGTCGGTGACGTAGAGCCCCGTCCCGAGGCGCTCGAGCATCGCCTTTTCCGTCATGTCGGGGGTCGTTCGGCTGCTCGAGAGAATCAGGTTGTAGGCGCCGCCCGCGTTGCCGGTCGTGCGGCAGCCGAGCTTGCGCGCGGTGTAGCTCGAGAGAAATTTTCCCCGAAGAACGCCCTCCTCCACGATCGCGCGGCGGCTCCCGGCGCAGCCTTCGTCGTCAAAGACGCCCGAGCCGATCGCGCCCGGAACGTAAGGGTCCTCGAGGACCGACACGTGAGCGGGGAGAATGCTCGTTCCTTCGCGCCCGAGCAGACAGGAGGTCTTTCGATAGAGGGCCCGCCCCGAGAGAAGGTCTTCGAGCATGTCGAGAAATTCGGTCGCGACGTAGGGCGCAAAGAGCACGCGTACGGCGCCGCCCGGAATCGTCCTGCGGCCGAGCTTCGCCGCGGCCCGCTCGGCCGCGCGGCGCCCGAGTTCTCCGGGGTCGGGAAGTTCCGCCGCGCTTCGGCCCTGTCCCCACCAGGCGTCCTGCTCGAAGTCGTCGCCTTTCGCAGCCACCGCCACGCAGTCGACGTCGTGGCGCGAATAGTCGTAGCCCGCGGAAAAGCCGAGGGAATTCACAAGCGTGAAGCGCCCCGAAGAGGTCGTGAAGACCGCGCCGTCCGTGTTTTCGACGCAGGGGTCCGCGGCCAAGGCCGCCTCTTCGGCCTTCGCAAGATAGGCGATCGCGTCCTCGGGCGTTCCCTCAAAAGGGTGACAGAGCGACAGATCCCGAAATTGCGTCTGAAGGTCGCCTTCGTCGGGGAGCCCCGTCGCTTCGTCCTCTTCGGCGACGCTCGCAATCGCGATCGCCGCGCGCACCGCACGCTCGACGGATCGCTCGGAAAAGTCCGACGTCGTCGTGCTTCCGCGGCGCTTTCCCTTCCAGACGGCGATCGACAGGACCTTTTCCCGCGTGTATTCGAGCGCCTCGACTTCCCCCATTCGATAGGTCACGCTGAAGCCCCGGTCGGCGCTTACTTCGGCCGCGCCTTCGTCGGCTCCGAGCGCGAGCGCACGCTCGAGCGCAGCCTTCGCAACGGCCTCGGTTTCGTTCGGTTCGGACTTGTGCGCCTCTCTTTGCGCCATCTGCATCTCCCTCGTCTGAAAGCCGTTATCATACGGTTTTCTTTCAGGATTTAGGATTTCAAGGCTATGCGTCAGGACTTCACTGAGGACGACGAAGAGATCGAGCGCGGTCCCTCCAAATCGCAGCTCAAGCGCGAACAGCTCGAGCTGCAGGAGCTCGGACGCGAAATGACGAAGTTGGGCGACGATCAATTGAAGCGCATTCACCTTCCCGAAGACGTGCTCGCGGAAATTCTCGAATTCCGCCGCATGCGCTCCTTCGGGGCGCAGCGCCGTCAGCTGCAGCTGATCGGCAAGAAAATGCGCCACATGGATCCCAAGGCCGTGCGCGAGGCGATCGACCGCGCCACCGGCGAATCCCGCGCCGCCGTCGCGCTCCTGCACCGCTGCGAAACGCTACGCGACAAAATGATCGAAGGGGACGACGCCGTGAAGAAGTTCATCGACGAACACCCCGAAGTCGACATTCAGGCGCTTCGCACGCTCGTTCGCGGCGCCCGCAAAGAGCGCGAACTCCAGAAGCCCCCGAAGAACGCGCGGGAACTCTACCGCTTTCTCCACGCCGCGCTCGAGGAACCGCTCGAACTCTTCCGCGAAGAAGACGAAGAAAACGCCTGATCATTCAAAGGAGATTCGGCATGAAACCGCCCCGCAAAACGGAAAACGAACTGATTCTCGGGCTCGTCTCGGTCTCCGACCGCGCGAGCCAGGGCGTATACCGAGACGAAGGGATTCCCGCGCTCGAAGCCTGGATGCGCAAGGCCGTGAAGAATCCCCTCACGATCCACAAGCGCCTCATTCCCGACGAACGCTTCGACATCGAGAAGACCCTTCGCGAGCTCGTCGACATCATCGGCTGCGACCTCATTCTCACGACGGGCGGCACGGGGCCGTCGCGCCGCGACGTAACGCCCGAGGCGACGCTCGCCGTCGCCACGCGCGAAATGCCGGGCTTTGGCGAACAGATGCGCGCGATTTCGGGACACTTCGTTCCGACCGCGATTCTCTCGCGTCAGGTGGGCGTTCTTCGCGAAACGCCCGACCATGCGGCCCTCATCATCAATCTTCCGGGGCGTCCCAAGGCGATCGCCGAAACGCTCGAAGGCCTCAAGGACGAAGACGGCCGCTCGATCGTCAACGGGATCTTTGCGGCCGTTCCCTACTGCATCGATCTGATCGGCGGCCCCTACATCGAAACGAACGACGACGTCGTGAAGGCCTTCCGTCCGAAGAACGCGCAAAAGCCCGCGGCCAAGAAGGAAGAAGCACCCAAGACACAGACCGGCATCAAGATCGAAGGTGCTGACCAGCCTCGTTCCGAAGAAGCGGCGAAGGTCGAGATCAAGGCCGCGGAACCCGTCCGCGCGCCCGAAGCCCCCGAAGCACCGGCCGAACCGAAGGTCGAGCCCAAGCCCGAACCCAAACCGGAACCGAAGCCCGAACCGAAACCCGAACCGGTCGAACCTTTCCGTGCGAACGACCTTCTGATGGTGTCGCCCCGCATGAGCGTTCGTCCGCCGGAGCTCACGCTCCTCTGGCTTCACGGCATGGGGGTCGACAACCGCGATTTCGTGAGTTTTGCCGACGAAATTCTGGAGTTCGGCGGTCCCGCCTGCCGACTGATTCTCCCGAATGCCCCGGTGTGCGAAGTGAGCATTCACCCGGGCCACGCGCTTCGCGCCTGGTACGACATCCGTCATCCGGACCTTGAGAAGAACGTCGACCTATACGGGATCAAAAAGAGCGCCCGCCGCATCGAAGCGCTTCTTCGCGAACTCGAAGGAAAAGGTCTTCGCCGCGACCGCATCGTCCTCGGCGGCTTCTCGCAGGGTGCGGCCATTGCGCTTTATGCGGGTCTGCGCTCCGAGACGCCCTTGGCCGGCGTCGCCGCGCTCTCGGGCTATCTCCCCGACGCAGGGCGTCTTTACAACGAAGCGACGCCTGCGGGTCGCCGCATGCCCGTCTTCATGGGGCACGGGGAATTCGATTCGGTTGTTTCACCCCTCATCGCGGAGCGAAGCGCCCGCGTGATCCACGAGGTGAATCCGAACTTCGAATATCACGCCTACGACATGGACCACGAGCTCTGTCAGGAGGAAATGCTGCAGTTGGCGGCGTTCCTGCGCAACGTGGCGCAAGCTTGAGTTTCTGTTCGGCAGAGCAAAAAGGGGCTTCTGTCTTCTCAGGACCGTTGCCCCTTGTTCATTCCCGACAGACCGCTTACATCCGACAGCGGATCGTCTACTGTAAACCTACTGTAAACCTACTGTATATCTACTGTTAACTTACTGTTTACTCGCCTCGTACGGATACAGTTGGTTAACAGTGCTACTGTGGGGAAACATCCCAATTTACGGCCGCACGCAACGCCGTCGGCCGCTTTCCCAAGGTGCCTTCTCCGCCGGGACGAAGCGTTCACTCACTTCGCAAAAAGCGATTCAGAAATAGCGGATAAAAGAAAATCCCGCACTGCACACGACAGTACGGGACTCGAATTTGGTCCCCGAGGTGAGACTCGAACTCACACGGTTTTACCCGGCGGATTTTGAATCCGCTGCGTCTACCATTCCGCCACCCGGGGAGACTTCTTGTAAAGAAGAAGTCGAAGTTTATCAGCTCCGAGCTAAAAAAGCAATGGACTGCGAAGGATCTTTTCGGCGAACCGTCGCAATCCATTCGGCAAGTGTTCGGCCTTCAAGGAGGCTGTCTTCGCCCGCGAGGTCCGCAAGCGGAACGAGGACGAACAGACGTCCCGTCATCCTCGGGTGCGGAAGAATGAGCTCGGGGTCGTCGCTTTGCAGATCGTCGTAGAGCAAAACGTCGAGGTCGAGCGTTCGCGGGGCGTTCACGACGCCCGCGGGCCGCACGCGCCCGTAGCGGATCTCGAGCTTCTGCAGACGCTGAAGCACCTCCTTCGGGGCGAGATCGGTCTTCGCCGTCAGCACGGCGTTCACGTAGTCGGGCCCCGAAGATTCGACGGGAGACGTGTCGTAGAAAGGACTGACCTTCACCTCCGAAAAGTCGGGCGAGGCTTCGATCTCCGAGACGACCTTGCGGAGCGTCGCGAGAGGCTCGCCCAGATTGGCCCCGAGGGCGACGGTGACGAGCGCCATCAGACTTCTTCCTTCTTTGCGCTGCGGCGGCGATGCGGACGGCGGCGACGCGGGCGTTTCCGAGGTTCCGCGGCGGGAGCCGTCCCGTCCTTCGCGCTCGAGCGCGGCGGCTGATTTCTCGCCTCCTGCTGCGTCACGGCGAGCATTTCCTTTTGTTCGTCAGCGTCGGCCTGAGCAAAGCGATCCCACCACTCGACGAGATTCTTGTCTGCCATGCCGACGAGCGAGCGCAAAAGGAGGAAATCCCAGCCCGCGCGGTAGCGGGGATGACGAAGCACCGCATAGGCGGCCTTTCCCGTGCGGCGCTCGAGCCGTCCCTGCAACATCCAGAGGTCGTAGATGTCGTTTTGAATGCGCCGCTGCACGGCGAACTGTCCCGACTGACCTTCGAGCACCTCGACGGCGGCCGAGTGCAGGGCCGGAAGCCGCTTCATCCCGAGCTTCTCTTCGTTGTACTCCCAACGCTTCGCGGCCTGAGGCCAGAGAAGCGTGCCGAGAAGGAAGAAGGGAGAAAGCTTCTTGCCGATCGCGATGCGCTCGTCCGAGCGCTCGAGCGCCACCATGAGGAAGCGCTCCCATTCGGGATCCGTCACGATGCGCTCGAGCATGGGAAGAAGTTCCTGATCGAGCTTTTCGTTCCGGAGCTTTTGCACGCAGTCGAGCGCGTGTCCGCAGGTGAGGATCTTGAGGAGTTCGTCCATGAGGCGGGGCTTCGGTACGTTGCGAAGCAATACGCCCATTTTCCCGATGGGACGCTCCGTCGCGGGATCGATTTTGAAGCCGAGTTTCGCGGCGATGCGCACCGCGCGGATCATGCGCACGGGATCTTCGCGATAGCGCTCTTCCGGAGCGCCGATCATGCGCAGGCGCTTTGCCCTGATGTCGTCGAATCCCCGGTGGTAGTCAAAGAGTTCCTCGGTCTTCGGGTCGTAATAGAGCGAATTGCAGGTGAAGTCGCGCCGGGCGGCGTCTTCCCACATTTCGCCGAATTCGTTGTCGGAGACGACGCGGCCCGTCGCGTCCTTCGCAACGCCCGCGCCCGCGAGCGCGCGGAAGGTCGAGCATTCGATCACTTCGTTGCCGAACATCACGTGCACGAGCCGAAAGCGCCGCCCGATGATGACGCCGCGCCGCACCGAACGCTTCACCTCCTCGGGACGCGCGTCCGTGACGACGTCGAAGTCCTTGGGCGTGACGCCGAGGAGCAGATCGCGCACGGCTCCGCCCACGATGTAGGCGCGAAAACCTCGGGCCTGGAGTTGTTCGCAGGTCTTTTTGGCCTGCCAGGCGACGAGCGCGGGATCTATCCCGTGTTCGTCGGGACCGATTACGCGGGGCTCCTTGACGATGCCCTCGTGGGGCTGAAAAAAGGAGCGGACCCGGTCAATAAAGCTTTCGATCACTGGGAACTCCTTTCCGGAAAGAGCCGCAGGACGTGCCAGCCGCGCTCGAGCGCGACGGCGCGAAGCGCTTCGTCGGGGTGCACGGCGTAGGCCTCGCCCCCCATTTTCTCGGCGAATTCCAGAAGCGGCAGATCGTTGATCGAATCCGAAAAGGCAGCTTCGATCGTCACGTCTTCCCCGCTCTTGTCCGCAAGCTCCCGCATTTTTTCCTGGAGAAGGATCACCTTCCCCTCCTGATAGCTGTGCGACCCCGCCACGCGGCCGGTGAATTCGCCCGCCGCGTCGGTTTCAGGCGTCGCCGCGACGAGGTGCTCGATGCCGAAGAGCTTCGCGACGGGTTCGGTGACGAAGCGGTGCGTCCCCGTCGCAAGGACGAGCGTACAACCGCGGTCGCGCCACTGATCGAGGTAGTGAAGCACCACCGGATCCACGTGGGGCGCCACCTTTTCGCGCACGAATTCGTCGCGCCAGGCTTCGAGGGTCTTTCTCGGAAAGCGCGCGAGAAGCCCCATGGCGAAAGACATCATTTCGTCGAGCGAGAAAGTGCCCGCGTGGTATTCGCGGTTGAGCCGGCGGCTCGTCTCCAAAAACTCTTTGCCCAAGCCCGCCTTTTCGATCAGAAAGACGGTCCAGCCGTCTCCCGTATCGATCGGCAGGAGCGTGTGGTCGAGGTCAAATACGGCCAATTTCATTGTTCTGCCTCCGTTGCGCGGTGCTGCGACTCCCCTCAGGGCTGCGTCGAGGACCGCGTCGGGTTTGAGAAGTGCGGATCCCTCTGCAGCACCTGCACGGCCTCGCGCAAAAGCGGAAAGGTGACCGGACGCTGCGTCATGAGGCTCAGCCGGTCCACCGCCGCCAACACGCGGGAAAGCGTTCTCATATCCCGAGGCAGGGTGCGTTCGATCCAGTTCGTCATTTCATAGGTGAGAGTGAAACCCCTCTGATGGGCCTGCCGCATGAGTTCGGCCGTGCGGTCCGCTTCGTTGAGCGGCGCAATGCCGAACGACACGCCGGCGTGCAGGCGACTCTTGATGTCGTCCCCCAGGGGCAGTGCGTCGATGGGGCAGCGCCCCGCGCAGACGAGTCGGGCGTCGGGCACCCGCATCACTTCGTTCTGCAGATTGCGAAGCTGACGGGAAAAGCCCAGATCGAGCTCGTCGATGTCGTCCACCGTGTAGAGCTTGACGGCGGGATCAAAGGGTTCGACGCGAAAGCGGCTCGGAGGACGCAGGGCCGTCAGGAGATGCGTGAGGCCCGCCCCTCTGGGGCCGTAAAGATACACGAATTTCGGGCCCGCTCCGCGGGCCACTTCCCGCAATACCATGACGGCCTGTCCGTTGGCCCCGACCACGAAGTTGTCGAGCGTGGGCGTGTCTTCCGCGGGCATAGCCAGCAAGTATTGTTCCGAGTCGTGCATGAGGCGTGGAAGAGATTCTGAGGGAATTCCGCTTGGGCGGGCCCGGGGGCCCGGCGGCAACATCTAGAAAGGGAGAGTTTACCGCGAATGCGAAAATCGTGCGGCGCCAAGAAGGATCCGACCGAAGAAAAGAAAAGCCGAGAGAAGACGCTCCCCGCGTCTTCGCGTATACTCTCAGCCGATTCTTCATTGAGCCCTCCGACGGGCTCCACCCCCTGAGCGGCAAGGGTTTCCTTCACGCGAAGAGAAATTCCTGCAGCCCCTTCTTTTCCTGATTTGGTACGGCAATGACCCAACTCTCCTACGCAGCTGCCGGCGTGTCGATCGACGCCGGAGACGAACTCGTCGAACGCATCAAACCCGCCGCCAAGCGCACCCTCGTTCCGGGCGTTCTCGGCTCCATCGGCGGCTTCGGCGCTCTCTTCGAAGTGAGCAAGGAATACAAGAACCCCGTTCTCGTCACGGGCACCGACGGCGTGGGAACGAAACTCATGCTCGCCTTCCGCCTCGGCCGTCACGACACCGTGGGCCAGGATCTCGTCGCCATGAGCGTGAACGACATTCTCGTGCAGGGCGCCAAGAGCCTCTTCTTCCTCGACTACTATGCCTGCGGGAAGCTCGACGTGGACGTCGCCGCCCGCGTGGTGACGGGCGTCGCCAAGGGCTGCGAACTCGCGGGCTGCGCTCTGATCGGCGGCGAAACCGCCGAAATGCCGGGCATGTACCCCGAAGGGGAATACGACCTCGCGGGCTTTGCCGTGGGCGTCGTCGAAAAGGACGAAATCATCGACGGCTCCACGATCGACGAAGGCGACGTGATTCTGGGTCTCGCTTCGAGCGGCCCGCACTCGAACGGCTTCTCGCTGATCCGCAAGGTGGTGGAAGTCGCCGGCGCCGACTGGGAAATGCCCTTTGACGGGGCGACCCTCGCCGACCGCGTCATGGAACCCACCCGCATTTACGTGAAGCCCGTTCTTGAAGTCCTCAAGTCGGTGCGCATCAAGGGCATGGCCCACATCACCGGGGGCGGCCTCGTGGAAAACGTGCCCCGCGTCCTTCCCGAAGGCGTGCAGGCCGTGATCGACGGCAGCTCCTGGACGCGCCCCGCGATCTTCGACTGGCTCGAAGAAAAGGGCAACATCGACCGCCACGAAATGCACCGCGTCTTCAACAACGGCATCGGCCTCGTCGTGATCGTCGCGGCGCAGGACGCCGAACGCGCCAAGGCGCTCTTTGAAGAACAGGGCGAAAAGGTCTTCACGATCGGCCGCATCGAGAAGCTCCCCGAAGGGGAGGCCCCCTGCGTCGTCCGCTGATCGACGGCGCTTCTCTTCTGAAGGGACTGCCGCCCGCCGGGGCGTCGGTCCCTTTTACTTTTCCGAGGTCAGGAAAAGAAAGTCCTCCGGGAAATCTTCCGTTCGGACGGCCCAGAGAAGCGGAGCCGCCGCATCCTTCTCGGAGAGAATCGGATTTTCCGCGCTCCAGCGCACGGCGAGTGTCGGATCGTCCCAGCGCACCGAGCGTTCGCTTGCGGGGGCGTAGTAACGGTCGACCTTGTAGCTGACAAGCGTATCGGGCGTTCTCGTCACGTAGCCGTGGGCGTAGCCCGCCGGGATGAAGAGCGACGAGCGCTCGCGCGCGTCGAGCGTCACGCCCACCCACTTTCCGAAACGGGGACTTGTCGGGCACACGTCCGCCACCACGTCCCAAATGACGCCCGAAAGCACCCGAAGAAGCTTCGCCTGCGCATGCGGCGCGGCCTGCCAGTGAAGGCCCCGGATCGTGCCCGCGGCTTTCGTAAAGGCTTCGTTTTCCTGCACGAAGGGGCAATGAATGCCGAGCCGCGCGAAATCGTCCGCGCGGAAGCTCTCGAGGAAGTTCCCCCGTTCGTCCTCATGCACGGTCGGGGTCAAAAGAAGGACGCCCGGCAAATCGAGAGACTGAACCTTCATTGTCCGAGTCCCTTCTCAAGCGTCTCGACCATGGCGTCGAGCGTCGAAAGCGTCGCCGGATCGTCGGGGTCAAGGAGCGTCAAGTCCGGCATCGAGCGCATCCAGGTCATTTGGCGCTTCGCGAGCTGCCTCGTCGCGGCAATGCCCGCAAGGCGAAATTCTTCGAAACCGCACTCGCCCGACAAACAGTCGATCGCCTGGCGATACCCCACGGCCCGCATGGCGGGACTCTCCCGATCAAAGCGCGGACTCTTCATGAGATCGCGCACTTCGGCGAGGAACCCGGCGTCCAACATCGCGTCGAAGCGCTCCTCGATGCGGCGGTGCAGAAGCTTGCGGTCGGGCGGCAAAAGCCCGACCGAGAGCATGGGGAAAAGCGGCTTGGCCGCCTTCGCGTGAAAGCTCGAGAGCGTCTTTCCCGTCATGCGCCAGACTTCGAGCGCGCGCCCGATTCGCTGACGGTCGGCGGGCTGAAGACGGGCCGCCGTCTCGGGATCGATTTCCCGAAGTTTTTCCCACATGGCGGGCCAACCGAGGCGTTCGCCTTCTTCCAACACCTCGCTTCGCACTAGAGGAGAGGTCGTCGGGAGGTCGTTGAGTCCTTCGCGCAGGGCCTTGGCGTAGAGCATCGTACCGCCCACAATGAGGGGCACGCGCCCGCGCGCGCGGATTTCGGGGACGAGCTTTGCCGTGTCCGTCAAAAAATCGGCCGCACTGTAGGGATCGTCGATTTCACGCACGTCGATCAAATGGTGCGGGCACACGGACCGCTCTTCGGGCGTCGGTTTGGCGCTTCCGATGTCCATCCCCCGATAGACGAGGGCCGAATCGATGCTGATGATTTCTACGGGATGCCGTCTCGCGAGCGAAAGCGACAAAGCAGATTTTCCCGAGGCCGTGGGGCCGAGAAGCAACAGGGCGAGAGGCGCCGTCATCACTGTCCCCGCAGGAAGAGTTTGTCGAGTTCGTCCGTAGTGAGAAGCTTCCACGTGGGCCGTCCGTGATTGCACTGATCGATCCGCTCGGTCTTCTCCATCGAGCGCAGGAGCGCATCGATCTCGGGGAGCGTGAGCTTGCGGTTCGCCCGCACCGAGCCGTGACAGGCGACGGTGGCGAGAACCTTGTTGCGCATCACCTCGGTGAGATTGGAGGTGCCGAAGCTCTCGAGCTCGTCGAGGAGTTCGTGCACGAGCGTCTCGAGACTGTCGGCGGGCGCTTCGGCGATGATCGCGGGCACGGCGCGAAGCGCGGCGGCGTTTTCGCCCGTCACGCTCACGTCGATCCCGAAGGCGAGAAGTTCCTCCTTGTGCGCTTCGATCGTCGCGATCTCGGCGGGCGTCACGCGGAAAACCTGCGCGATGAGGAAGGGCTGCACGGGAAGGTCCTTGGCGTCGAGCGACTTTTTGAGCCGCTCGTAAGTGACGCGCTCGGCCGCCGCATGCATGTCGACCACCACGATCCCGTCTTCTCGTTCGGCGAGAACATAGACGCCCGCCACCTGGCCGAGGGCCCGTCCGAAATAGGGACGGTCGGTTTCAAAAGAGTCGAGTACGGGTTCGAATCCCCCCTTCTGCGCCGGACCTTCGGCGGGGATCGGTTCGGGTTCGATAGCGCCCGTCGTCGCGGGCGCCCCGGTCTCCGGCGAAACGGCGTCGCCGAATCGTTCGGCAGGCGTCTGCGGGGCCGGAGAGACGAAGCGGTTCGAGTCGGAGGGCCCCGCTGAGAGACCGGGGCCGACCTTTTCTTCGTCGGCAATCGTGTCGTTCAGAAACGGTGCGGCCTCCGGGAGCGAGCGTCCCGACTCGGCGGCGAGCGCCGTGTCGAGGTCCGCCCCGAAAAGCCGCATCGCGTTCGCGACGGGCGGACGGTCTTCGCGCATCGGCCTGCGGGCATCCCATTCTCTCTTGGCGCCGCCGCCCGCGGGAAAGCCCCGCTCGGGCGCGGTAGCTGTCGACGTTTCGGGCACCGCCGCTTCCGAAAACGAGAGCGCCGCCCGAACGGACGAGGAGACGGCCGTGTGGATGCGCTGTCCCTCGGCGAAGCGCACCTCGCTCTTTGTCGGGTGCACGTTCACGTCGACCGCCGTCGGATCGATTTCGAGGTAGAGGCAATAGAGCGGCTGCGTCTGTCCGTGCATCACGTCCTGATAGGCGGAGCGCACGGCGTGCGAGAGAAGTTTGTCGCGCACGAAGCGGCCGTTGACGAAAAAGTACTGATCCTGCGTGCGGGCCTTTCCGATCACGGGAAGTCCCACGAGCCCCGTCAGATGAATGCCGTCGCGAAGCGCGTTCACCGGACGGCAGTTCTCCCGAAATTCCTTCGGAAGCACGGCCGCGATGCGGGCTTCGGGCGTCTGAGGAGGTAGCGTCAGCACGTCGCGGCCGTTCGCCACCACGCGGAACCCCGCCTCGGGGTGCGCGAGCGCCAAGCGCTCGACCTGCGTCAGGATGTGCGCCGTCTCGGTCGCGTCCGACTTCATGAATTTGCGTCGAGCGGGGGTTTTGTAGAAAAGGTCGCAGACTTCGATGCGGGTGCCGGGACTTCCGGCCGCGGCCGTCACGCGCCCCTCCTTCCACTCCCAGGCGTGCGCGTCCTCGGGCGTGCGGCTTCGGATCGTCATGGCGGAAACGGAGTCGATGCTCGCGAGCGCTTCCCCCCGGAACCCGAGCGTCATCACCTCTTCGAGTTCGAGGAGGTTGCGGATCTTGCTCGTGGCGTGGCGCATGACGGCAAGCGGAAGGTCGTCCTTCGCGATCCCCGAACCGTTGTCGGTCACGACGAGGCGCTTGAGACCGCCGCCGTCCACGCGGACTTCGATGTCGGTAGCGCCCGCGTCGAGCGAATTTTCCACGAGCTCCTTGACGACCGATGCGGGCCGCTCGATCACTTCGCCGGCCGCGATCTGACTCACCAATTCGTTGGGAAGCGCCGCAATCGGGCGGCGCGCCTTCGTTTCAGGCGTTTGACTGTCCTGCATTCCTCGTCGTTTTCCGTTACCGTTTTGATTTTGATCACACCCCATGCGGGGAAAGCATTCAGTATGATAGGGGGCAATTCGGTTTTTTGCATCCCGACGCCCTTCAATGCGCCAGAAGGAGCGCGCCTTCACCTGTTACCCGACCCATCATGGACATCTTCGGTCTTATCGTCGATCTCTTCACCAACGCGGATCACTTTCTCGTCTCGCTCGCCACGGACTACGGCACGCTCATCTACGTCGCGATGTTTCTGATCTTCTTCCTTGAAACGGGCTTCGTGATCATGTCGTTCCTGCCGGGCGACTCGCTTCTCTTCGTCGCGGGCACCGTGGCGGCGTCGGGCACCGCCAGTCCCTGGATCATCATGCTCGCCGTGACGCTCGGCGCCATCTTCGGGAATTCCGTCGGCTACGCCACCGGAAAATGGCTCGGCAACAAGATCTACGACGGAAGCGTCTCCTGGATCAATCCGAAGAAGCTTTCGACGGCGCACGACTTCTACGTGAAGCACGGCGGCAAGACCATTCTTCTCGCCCGCTTCGTACCGATCGTGCGCGCCTTCGCACCCCTCATCGCGGGAGCGGCCCGCATGAACGGACTTCGCTTCGAACTCTTCAGCGGTGCGGGCGCCGTCCTATGGGCCGTCTCGATCGTGGGGGCGGGCTACCTCTTCGGCAACATCCCCTTCATCAAGAACAACCTCTCCCTCATTCTTCTTCTCGGCATCGTCGCCGCCATTCTCGGCCCCGTCCTCGTGGGCCTCGCCTGGAAGGCCCTGCAAAAGCATCAGGCCGCCAAGAAGGCGGCCCTTGAGAACAAGTGATCCGACAAGGAATCCGGAAACAAGCTCCTTAGGCGCCGCGCGTAAGGAGCTTTTTTGTGACTTCCGCCAGAAGTTCCGCGTCAAGGAGCGCCCCGTGCTTCACGCGCCGCGAGTCGTCGACGCCGAAGTAGCGGCAGAGGTCCGTGAGCGAATGGCGAATCCCCGGATAGAGGAATCTCGAGAGCGTGAGCGTGCAAAGCGCCGTGCAGCCGTTTTCTTCGAGCGACGGAAATCCCGCGATCGAGAGTTCGTTGTTGACGAAGCCCACGTCGAAGACCGCATTGTGGGCGATGAGCTCCGCCCCTTTCGTGAAGGCGAGAAAATCCGCCGCGATGTCGGCGAAGACGGGCGCGTCGGCCAGAAATGCGGCCGAGAGGCCGTGCACCCGATAGGCGCCTTCGCTCATCGGGCGCTGCGGATTCACGTAGCTGTGAAAACGCGCGACGGGGCGGAAGTCTTCGTCGAGACGAACCGCCCCGATTTCGCACACTCGGTCGCCCGATCGCCAGTAGAGTCCCGTCGTTTCCGTGTCGAAACAGATGCGGGGGCGTCGGGCGAAGCGTTGATCGGCCATGCCGTGGGTTTCCTTTCGAATCGGTCGAAAGGAAAGTGTAGCCCTCAGACCGCGTTTTTCGCCATTGCGTCGAGCCGCGGCTTCATGCGGAGCATCCGCATGCCGTTGGCGACGACGATCAGGCAGGTGCCGACGTCGGCGAAGACCGCCATCCACATCGAGGCCATCCCGAAGAGCGCCAGAGCCGCAAAGAGGAACTTGATCCCGAGCGCGATCGTGATGTTTTCGACGAGCACCGCGTGCGTGATGCGCGAGAGCCGCACGAGCGTCGCGATCGAGCCGATTTTGTCGTCCATCACCGCGACGTGGGCCGCTTCGATGGCGCTGTCCGTGCCGCGCACGCCCATGGCGACGCCGATGTCGGAGCGGGCGAGTGCCGGAGCATCGTTGATGCCGTCGCCCACCATGGCGGTGAGGCCTTCCTTCTGCATCGCTTCGATTTCACGGAGCTTGTCCTCGGGGAGGAGCCCCGCGCGCACTTCTTCAAGACCGAGTTCCTTCGCAAGCGCCTTGGCGGCGGCAGGCGTGTCGCCCGTCAGCAGCCGGGGCGTGAGACCCACCGCACGTAGCTGGCGAAGCCCTTGCGCGGCGTCTTCCTTCACCGTGTCGGCAAGCCCGAAGACCGCCCGCACGCCGAATCGGTCCGCAAGCGCCACGGTCGACATGCCGGCCTCGGCGTAGCGCACGAAGGTGTCGTGCACGTCGGGCGTGAGGATCCCCATTTTGTCGAGCGTGCGCTCGTTGACGAGCCAGAGCGTCCCGCTTCCGACGCGGCCCGTCACGCCGCTTCCCGGCAGGGCGGAGAAGCCTTCGACCGCCTGCGGCTCGATTCCCTTCGCCTCGGCCCAGCGAACGATCGCCTGCGAGAGCGGGTGCTTGTTCATGGCGGCAAGGCTCGCCGCCATGAGGTCGGCCGACGCGCGGTCGAAGTCGTCCGGATAGGTGACGTCCGCGACCGCGGGTTCGCCCTTCGTGAGCGTACCCGTCTTGTCGAGCCCCACGAAGCGGAGTTTGCGCGCTTCTTCAAGGTAGAGGCCGCCCTTCACGAGAAGGCCACAGCGGGTCGCCGTCGCAAGGCCCGAAACCACCGTGACCGGCGTGGAAATCACGAGGGCGCAGGGGCAGGCGATGACGAGAAGGCAAAGCGCCTTGTAGAACCATCCGCCCCAGTCGCCCAGAAAGAGCGGCGGAACGATTGCGACCACGAGGGCCACCGCAAAGACGAGCGGCGTATAGACCGTGGCGAATCGATCGACGAAGCGCTGCACCGGCGACTTCGCGGACTGCGCGTTTTCCACGGCGTCGATGATGCGCGCCGTAAGACTGTTGCCCGCGGCCGCCGTCACGAGGACTTCGATCGTGGACGTGAGATTGACGGTACCCGCCCAGACGGTCGTGTTCTCTCCCTTTTCCGCGGGAAGCCCTTCGCCCGTCACCATGGATTCGTCAAGCGTCGTCGCCCCCTTCAGGATCTTGCCGTCCAAGGGCACGCGGTCGCCCGGCGACACGCGCACGACGGCGCCAGGGAGCACCTCTTCCACCGCTTGCTCCTCGTAGCGCCCGTCGGCTTGGCGCACCGCCGCCTTTTCGGGCGCGACGCTCATCAGGTCGCGGATCGAATTGCGGGCGCGGTTCATGGCGAGCTGCTCGATCGATTCGGAAATCTGAAAGAGCGTCATCACCATGGCGGCTTCGGGCCAGGCGCCGATCAGAACGCCCCCGACCACGGCCACGCTCATGAGCGCGTTCATGTTGAGGTTGCCGTGCCGAAGCGCCGCAAGGCCGCTGCGGAAGGTGGCGAGTCCGGCCAAGGCGATGGCCGCGAGGGCAAAGACGATCGACACCCAGGACGCCGTCTCGAGACTTACGGGAAGGCTCTCGGCCGCGTAGTGCGACCAAAGTTCGACCGCCTCCGAAAGAAGCCCGATGACGAGCGCCGTGATGTAGCGCCCCCAGGGAATGGGGTCGGCTTCCGGGGCGGCCGCCTTGCGCCGTACCTCCTCGCGGGCCGCTTCGTACCCGCAGGACTCGATCGCCGCCTTTACGGCCTCGGCCGTCGCCTCGTCGCCGAAGAAAGCGACCGTGCGGCTTTGAGTGTCACACTCGACCCCTTCGATCCCGCGCTTTTTGAGCGCCTTTTGGATTTCGGCCACTTCCACGGGGCAGTCCATGTCGGACACCTTGAAGACGATGCGCCCCGCCGTTTCGCGGACGCGTTCGGCTTCGTACCCGCAGGACTCGACCGCTTCCTTCACGGCCTTCGCCGTCGCCTCGTCGCCCGAGATCGTTACGGTGCGGGCCTCGGTATTGCATTCGGCCCCTTCGATCCCGCGCTTCTTGAGCGCCTTTTGAATTTCGGCCACCTCCACGGGACAGTCCATGTCGGGCACCTTGAAGACGATCCTCTCCGCCGGTTCGCCAAGGAGCTCGGCGTGATACCCGCAGGATTCGATCGCTTTGCGCGCGTCCTCGAAAGAAGCCGCCACGCGAACGACGCGGCGCTCCGTATCAAACGAGGCCTTGGGCAATCCCCGTGCCGCGAAGGCCTTTTCAATCTGCGCCGCCTCAACGGGGCAGTCCATTTCCGGCACGCGCACCGAAATCGGCGCAACTTCGCTCTTCGGAGACTCTTCGAGAACGAGGGCGCTCATGCCGAGCTTTTCCACTTCCCGCACGAGTTCCTCGACGCGGGTCGATCCGTGCGTGACGCGAACGCTTCGCGCCGCATAGTCGCAAAGAATTTCCTCCACGCCCTCGATGGCGCGCAAAGCTTTCTCCACAGCCCGACCTTCGACGGGACAGCACATTTCCTTGACGGACAAAACGGTGATCATCAAACTCTCCGAGTCGTTTCCCATGAAACGATTTTTCAATGTTGAAGTCATTACACACCTTCAAGAAACTTGAAGGTCAAGCCGCCGGCGTCAAAATTTCGACACGTTTCGTCACGTTTGGGCGGGGAAAGTTTTTTCTCTTTCCGCCCCCGCTTTCCTCGGCGCGATAATAATGGGAACTAACGTTCTCTCTTTCCTTCGGCTTCTTTGCAGGCCTTTCGACAACATGTCCAAATTTCTGAAAGTTTCCGGCATCACCGTCGCCGTGGGCGCCGCGCTTTATGCGGGCCTCGGCTACTTCGGCGTTCCCTACGTCGCGAGAACCGTGCTCGAGCGCTTCGGCAGCGCCGAACTCGGCCGCACCGTCGCGGTGAAGGACATCCGCTTCAATCCCTGGACCTGGCGTTTCGAACTCGAGGGTCTCTCCATCAAGAGTCAGGAGGGCGCCGGGTACTTTCTCACGCTCGACGAACTCTCGGTGGACGCTAGCGGCGCGACCCTCACCAACATGGCCCCCGTCATCGAGGAGGTGACCGTCAAGGGTCTGCACGGCACGCTCACCTGGTCGGACGAGAATCTCAAGGAGGCCGAAAAGTACGAATCGAAGGACGCGCCCGCCGAAACGGCGGCCGACTCGGCCCTGCCAGCCTTCGCGGTCTACAACGTGAACGTTTCGGACACGTCGCTTCACTTCGTCGACAAAACGCGCGGGATCGATGAGAAAATCGAGGACCTGACCCTCGCGCTCCCCTTCGTGAGCACCCTGCCCGCCGAGCGCGAGAGCATCGTCACGCCGAAACTTTCGCTCAAATTGAACGGCACGCCGATCGTCGCGACGGGTTCGACCCGCCCCTTCGGACAGTCGCTCGAAGCGCAGCTTCGCCTCACCGTCTCGAAACTCGACGTCGTTCCGCTCCTCGCCCTCGTCCCGGCCCTGCGCACGGCGCCGGCGCATTTGGAAAAGGGACTTCTCACGAGCGACCTTTCGCTCGTATTCCGCAACCCCACGGGCGGCAACCCCGCACAGCTTCTCGTCTCGGGGAAGGTGGGACTCGACGACGTGCTCGTCGAGCAGCGCGTCGCGGGAAAGGACGCTCTGCTTTTGAGCGCCAAGTCGCTTACGGTCGACGCAAAGAAAATCGATCCGATCGGACAGAAGATCGACATCAACGCCGTCGCGATCGAAAGCCCCAAGGCCAACCTCGCGATGGGCGAAGGCGTCCTCGCGGCGGTCACCTCCGCGTCGAACGGGGCGGCCCCGAAGGAAACCGCCCCGAAGAACGCCGAATCGTCCTCTCAGTCCTGGGCCTGGTCGCTCGGCGCCCTTTCCGTTCAAAACGGCACCCTCACCTGGCACGACGGCAAGGTCCGGCCTGCCGTCGACATGACGGTCTCCAACCTCAAGGCGGACCTCACGAAACTCACTTCGGCCGAAGGGGCCGCCCCCGCGGGCTTTGCGCTCTCGGCGCGGGTGCTTGACGGTACGACCAACCTCAAGGGCACGGTGTCTCTCTCTCCCCTCAAGGTGGCGGCGAGTCTCTCCGGAGACAAGATCAATTTCCGCCAGGCGGCGGGCTACGTACAGACCGCCACGGGGCTTGACGTCGCGGGCCTGGCGAACTTCACGGTCAACGCCCGTCACGACGAAGCCAACACGACCGCAAGCGGCAACCTCACGCTCACGCGCGTCACCGTAAAGAACCGTCTCGACACGCTGCTGTCGCTGCGGAACGCCAACGTGGCCGTGAGCGCCTTCGACCTCGCCAAGCGCAGCGTCGCGGTCGACACGGTGCTCTTTGACAACGTCATGGTGAATCTGCGCAACACGAAGTCGGGCCTCAACCTTCCCTTCGTCGGAGGCGACGCTTCCGAGAAGAAGGAGGACGCTCCCAAGACCGACAAGCTCGCCCGGGCGGACGTTGCGGCCCCCTGGAACTGGTCGCTCGGCAAGGCGACGCTGCGAAACGCCACGGTCAACTACAAGGACCAGACGACCTCTCCGCAGACCGCGCTTTCGATTTCGAAGCTTCAGGCTTCCGCGCAGAAGTTTTCGTCCGAAAAGGGAAAGAAGGGCGATCTTTCGCTCTCGGCCAACGTGGCGGGCGGCTCCCTTTCCGTCAGCGGGAAGGCGGGCGTGAACCCCGTCGACGCGGAGCTCGCGCTCACGATGAAGAATCTGCAGCTCTCGCCCTTCTCGCCGCTTGCGAGAAAATTCGCGGGCTACGGCGCGAAATCGGGCACCCTCAACGTTGCGGGTGATCTGACGCTCGACATGCCGAAGGACACGCCGACGGTTGCGTGGAAGGGCGACGCTTCGCTCACGAAGTTCGACCTCGTCGACGCAGGCAACAAGTCGCTTGCGACCCTGAACGGGCTGCGCCTCACGGGAATGGATGTCGACACGAAGGAGCCGCTTCGCGCCGCGGTGAAGACGCTCGTCATCGAGAAGCCCGGCACCAAGGAAACGAAGCAGATTGAAAAGGTCGCGGAGATCGCTTCGATCTTCGGAGCGCTCACCGGCAAAAAAGGACTTGAAAAGCAGGCGGGGAAAGTCAACAAGGTCTTGAACGCGCGCATCACCTTGAACGACCTCCAGTATGAAAACGGCCGCGTTTCCGCGGCGGGGCTCGACCGCGACGCCCTCGCCAAGGGCATCGTCGACGCGTTGAACGACGCGATCGCGAAGAAGACCGCGGACGACAAGACTGCGAGCGCCGAAAAGACGACCGCACGCTGACGCGAAGAGATCTTTTGACGAAGCGCCCGGCCGGTTTCCCGGTCGGGCGCTTTTCGAAAACGGCGGACGACGGAGAGATTTTCCGCCGCCGGAGGAAAAAAAAGGTCTAAAACAAGAAACTTGTTTTAGACCTCTTAATTTGATGGTGCCGGAGAAGAGATTTGAACTCCCGACCTTCGCATTACGAATGCGCTGCTCTACCAGCTGAGCTACTCCGGCTTTCCATTTTGTTCTCCGTCGAGCAGTGCTCATCGGAGAATTGGAATTATGCAGGAACCATCCGAAAAAGGCAAGAGTTGTTTACAACTAGTTACATCTGTAGTTTGTACCAGATCGTTGCACGTCTTTGCGTGCGAAAGAGGCCGTGCGGTCCTCCGCGTCGCTTACAATGATCCTTCTTTCTCCATTTGAACAGGTGTTCCGTGTCCGAATCCGTTTTGACCCTTGCCCTTCCGACGCCGGAAGACACCGACCGCCTCGGCGCCCGGCTGGCCGACGCCTTCGCCCGGCACGCCGATCTGCTGCGGGAAAAGGGTTTTGCGCTGCGTCTCGAAGGCAATCTCGGCGCGGGCAAGACTTCGCTCGTGCGCGCGATGCTGCGCGCCGCGGGATTTGCGGGTCCGGTCAAGAGTCCCACGTTTTCGCTCGTCGAAACCTATCCCGTCTGGGGCGTGACGCTCGCGCACTTTGACTTCTACCGCTTCGAAGATCCGATCGAATTCGAAGACGCGGGCTTTCGCGACGATTTCGCGCCGGGCACCCTCGCCGTGACGGAGTGGAGCGAAAAGGCGCTCCCCTATCTCCCCGACGCCGACGCCGTGATCGAGCTCGAACAAGACGGACTCGGCCGACGAGCGCGTCTTCGTGCCCTCACTCCCTGCGGCAAGCTTCTTTTCGAGGCCCTGGCATGCGACGCCGCGAACTGATCGCCGGCGCCGCCGGGACGCTCCTCTTTTCCTTTTTGCCCGCGGACTTCGCGCGCGGCGCCCAGATGGTCGCCGTACGCATGTGGCCCGCGCAGGAATATACGCGCGTCACGCTCGAGCACGACGGACCGCTCCAGTTCAAGTACTTCTTCGTTCGCTCCTCGCGCCCGCTTCGGCTCGTGGTCGACATCGAAGGCCTCGAATTCACGGCCTCGCTCAAAAAGCAGATCGAAGCCGTCAAGGCGGACGACCCCTACATTCAGGCGATGCGCATCGGGCAATACCAACCCGGCATCGTGCGCCTCGTTATGGACCTCAAAGCGGACGTCAAGCCCGAGGTCTTTCAGTTGAAGCCCTTCGCGAACTACAAGTACCGCCTCGTCTTCGACCTCTATCCCGCCGTCCCCGTCGACCCCATCAGCAAGATTCTTGCGGGCGTCGCCGAAGGGGAGGAGGACGCCGACCTTGACGACGATCCGCTCGCCGCACTGCTTGCGGATCTCGAAAACGGGAAAAAGCCCGAACCGTCGAAGGAGCCCGAAACGCCTTCGAAGAAGCCGCCCGTGACGACGGCGAAGGAGGACAAGAAGCCCTCCAAGAAACCCGCCAGGCAGCCGTCCAAGAAAAAGTCCCGCCTCATCGTCGTGGTCGACCCGGGCCACGGGGGCGAAGACCCCGGTGCGATCGGCCGCAACAAGACGCGCGAAAAGGACGTCGTACTCTCGATCGGGAAGCTCCTCGCCGCCGAAATCAACAAGGAGCCCGACATGCGCGCCATTCTCACGCGCTCTTCGGACCACTTCGTGAGTCTCGGCGGCCGCGTCGCGATCGCGCGAAAGGCCCGGGCCCATCTGCTCGTCAGCATCCATGCCGACGCCTGGGTGAAGAGTTCCGCGCGGGGCTCCTCCGTCTTTGCGCTTTCGCAGCGGGGCGCGACGAGCGCTTCGGCCCGGTGGCTCGCTCAGCGTCAGAACGAATCCGACTTGATCGGCGGCGTGAACATCGCCAACGTCGACAAGACCGTCGCGAGCGTTCTGATCGACATGACGAGTTCCTGGACCATTTCCTACAGCCTCGGACTCGGCGCCGCGGTGCTCGCCGAAATGAAGAAAATCAACCGTCTTCACAAGGAAAAGGTCGAGCAGGCGGGCTTCGCCGTTTTGAAGGGCCAGGGAATTCCGTCGATTCTCGTCGAAACCGCCTTCATCTCGAACCCGCAGGAGGAGCGCCTCCTCAAAAACCGCACTCACCAGCGCAAAATCGCCCGCGCCATTCTCAAGGGCATCAAAAAGCAGCTCGCGGCCAACCCGAGCGTACTGACTTCATCATGACGAACACTCTTCTTTTCTCTCCCGAAGCGCTTCGAGAAACCCCCGACGCCGTCCTCGTCGACGTGCGTCCCGCCCCCGATCGCTTTATCCCCGGCGCCCTTCATGCGCCGCTATGCCCCTCCTTCGTCGACCGGGGCGAGCCCGGCCGCGGACGCAATCCTTGGAAGGACGTCCGGGAAGTCCGAAGCTTCCTCGCATCGATCGGCGTCGCGCCCGGGGACACCGTCGTCTTCTACGACGAGGGCGGCATGGGCTCGGCCGCCCGCGCCTGGTATGCTTCGCTTCTCTCGGGCTTTCCCAAGGCGGCGCTTCTTGACGGAGGCTTCGCCCTCTGGACGCGGCTCGGACTCGAGACGGCCGAAAAGCCCGTCCGACGGCCTGCCAAGGCGTTCTCTCCCCTCGAGCAGGATCCCGCGGGCGTCTTCACTTTTGAGGAAACGCTCGAGATCTTCCGCAAGGACTCGCACGCGCTTCTCGACGCCCGACCGCACGACCGCTGGTTAGGCCTTTCCGAACCCGTCGACGCCCGGCCCGGACGCATTCCGGGTTCCGTAAGCCTCCCCGCCTCGCGGCTTCTGAAGGACGGACGCCTGCGCTCCCCCGAAGAAATCCGCGCGGTTTTCGCCGAGACGCTCCGGGGAGACGACCGGCCGGTCCTTCACTACTGCGGCTCCGGCATCGCCGCTTCGCTCACGATCTTCGCCGCGCGTCTCGCCGGCCTCCCCTATGCGGGGCTCTATCCCGGGTCCTGGTCCGAGTGGTGCGTGAGATCGACGATCGGAGAGAGCGGCGAGAGCATGCCCCGTTGACGCACGCCCCTCTCTTTCCCTATACAATTCGAACTAACAACAGGACGGCGTCCCGCCGTCCCTTTTCTCTTTTTTCTAGATCGGAGTTTCCCGCCATGGCCCTCGTTTCCATGCGTCAATTGCTCGATCACGCCGCCGAAAACGGCTACGGCGTGCCCGCCTTCAACGTCAACAACCTCGAACAGGTTCAGGCCATCATGGCCGCCGCGAGCGAAGTCGGCGCCCCCGTCATCATGCAGGCCTCCGCCGGGGCCCGCAAGTATGCCGGCGAACAGTTCCTGCGTCACCTCATCTCCGCCGCCGTCGAAGCTTATCCCGACGTTCCCGTCTGCATGCACCAGGACCACGGTCAGAGCCCGGCCGTCTGCCAGGGCGCCATGCGCTCGGGCTTCACGTCCGTCATGATGGACGGCTCCCTCATGTCCGACGGCAAGACGATCTCCACCTATGAATACAACGTCGACGTGACGCGCCGCGTCGTGGAAATGGCCCACTGCATCGGCGTTTCCGTCGAAGGCGAGCTCGGTTGTCTCGGGTCGCTCGAAACGATGCGCGGCGACAAGGAAGACGGTCACGGCACCGACAGCAAGATGACGCGCGAACAGCTCCTCACGGACCCCGATCAGGCGGCCGACTTCGTGAAGGCCACCCAGATCGACGCACTCGCCATCGCCATCGGCACCTCGCACGGCGCCTACAAGTTCACGCGCAAGCCCACCGGGGAAATCCTCTCGATCGACCGCGTGCGTGAAATTCACGAACGCCTCCCGAACACCCACCTCGTCATGCACGGCTCTTCTTCGGTTCCGCAGGAATACCTCGCCGAAATCCGCGAATTCGGCGGCGACATGCGCGAAACCTACGGCGTGCCCGTCGAAGAAATTCAGAAGGCCATTCAGCACGGCGTGCGCAAGGTCAACATCGACACGGACATCCGTCTTGCCATGACGGCGGCCGTGCGCCGCTTCCTCGTCGAAAATCCCTCGAAGTTCGACCCGCGCGAATTCCTCAAGGTAGCCCGCAAGGCCGCCACGGAACTCTGCAAGCGCCGCTACCTCGAGTTCGGCTGCGAAGGCCAGGGCGCCAAGATCAAGCCCGTCTCGCTCGACCGCATGGCCGCGCTTTACGCCGACGGCACGCTCAAAGCGAACGTGATTTGACGTAACGACAACTCCGAGACGCGCGCTTGACGCAACAAGCGCGCGTTTTCGTTTAGGCTTTGCTTCATGACGAACGAAAAACCACAAGACGCCAACGCGCTCAAAGGGAAAACGGGACTTCGCCGCCTTCTGAACGCCTTCGGCTATTCCCTTCAGGGCTTTCGCGCCGCCTGGCAAAATGAAGCCGCCTTCCGCGAGGAGGCGATGCTCACGATCGTGCTGACGCCCGTGGCGCTCCTTCTCCCCGTGACGGGGGTCGAGAAGCTTCTTCTCATCCTCTCGCTCCTGCTCCTTGTTCTGGTGGAACTCCTCAACTCCGCCGTCGAGGCCGTCGTCGACCGAATCGGACCGGAAATCCACCCTCTGAGCGGCCGCGCCAAGGATTTGGGGAGCGCCGCCGTCCTCATCGCCTGCCTCATTCTCGGACTCACCTGGCTTTTCATCGCGCTTCCCGCAGTTTTGGGGCTCTTCCTCTGAGCGCGGATCGTCAACGCGGTACAATCTCTCCGTCCGATTTGACTATCTCTCTGGGAGAGCAACACATGACCGGTCTTTCCAAGACGACCATCACGTCCCTGCCCCGCGTATACAGCGGCAAGGTGCGCGAAAGCTATGCCGTCGGCGACGACAAACTCCTCATCATCGCCACCGACCGCATTTCCGCCTTCGACGTCATCCTTGACGACCCGATCCCCGGCAAGGGCAAGGTTCTCACCGCCATTACCGACTTCTGGTTCAAGAAGCTCGACGGCGTTCTGCCCAATCACCTCACCGGGATCGATCCGGAAACCGTCGTCGCGCCCGAGGAACGCGATCAGGTGCGCGGCCGCGCCGTCGTCGCCAAGCGTCTGAAGCCCATCCTCGTCGAGTGCGTCGCGCGCGGCTATCTGATCGGCGGCGGCTGGAAGGAGTACTGCCAGACGGGCGCCGTCTGCGGCATCAAGCTCCCCGAAGGTCTGCGCATGGGCGAAAAGCTCCCCGAACCGATCTTCACCCCCGCCGGCAAGGCCGCCGTCGGCACGCACGACGAAAACATTACCTTCGAGCGCGTCGTCGAACTCTACGGTGAAGAAGTCGCCAACAAGATCCGCAGCGCCACGCTCGAACTCTATCGCCGCGCCTCCGAATACGCCGCGACGAAGGGCATCATCATCGCCGACACGAAGTTCGAATTCGGTCTCGACGCCGACGGCAACGTCCTCCTCATGGACGAAGTCCTGACGCCCGATTCGAGCCGCTTCTGGCCGGCCGAAAGCTACGAAGTCGGCATGTCGCCCCCGAGCTTTGACAAGCAGTTCATCCGCGACTGGCTCGAAGCGCAGCCCTGGGACAAGACCCCGCCTGCGCCGCGCGCCCCGGCCGAAATCATCGAGAAGACGGCCGACAAGTATCGCGAAGCGCTTCGCCGCTTGGCCGGTACGGACATCGAATAAGGTCCGAATCCACGAAACGGGGCGCCGTGCGCCCCGTTTCCGTCTCCGCAAAGGAAGAACCTTCGAAAGGCGTCCCGTCGGACCCCTTCCGAAAGTTTTCTCTTTTCATTGATTTTTATTCTGTAAGAGGTTTCGCCATGGAACACTCCGCTCCGCTCGTCGGCATCGTTATGGGCAGCAATTCCGACTGGGAGGTGATGAAAAACGCCGCCGACATGCTCGACCTGATGGGGATTCCCTTCGAAGCGCGCGTCGTGAGCGCTCACCGCATGCCCGACGAAATGTTCGAATACGCCGAAACGGCCCGCGACCGCGGCCTCAAGGTGATCATCGCGGGGGCTGGCGGCGCCGCCCATCTCCCAGGCATGATCGCCGCCAAGTGCACGCTCCCCGTCTGCGGCGTTCCGGTTCCCTCCAAGTACCTGCGCGGCGTCGACAGCCTGCACTCCATCGTTCAGATGCCCAAGGGCGTTCCCGTCGCGACCTTCGCGATCGGCGAAGCGGGTGCGGCCAACGCCGCCCTCTACGCGGCCCAGATCCTCTCCGTCACCGACGCGGCCGTCGCCGAAAAGCTCGCCCAATTCCGCCGCGAGCAAAACGCCAAGGCCCGCGCCATGACGCTTCCCCGCTGAGGTGCCGACCATGTCCCGCATTCTTCTCCCCGGAGAAACCCTCGGCCTTATGGGCGGCGGTCAGTTGGGCCGCATGTTCGCCCAGGCGGCCGCGACGATGGGCTACCATGTCGCCGTACTCGAGCCCGGCCGCAGCGCCCCCGCCGCGGAAGTGTCGCTCGAAGCGATCGTCGCCCCCTACGACGACGAAGCGGCGCTCGAAAAGCTCGCCCGCCGCGTGAAGGCCGTGACGACCGAATTTGAAAACGTTCCGGCGCCCGCGCTTCAGCGCCTCGCCGAGCTCGGCGTGCGCACGGCGCCTCCGGCCTCTGCCGTCGCCGTCACGCAGGACCGCAACCGCGAAAAGACCTTCGTGGGCGACGTCGCGGGCGTGCCCGTCGCGCCCCACGCGGCCGTACGCAATGAACGAGACGCGGAAAACGTTTCGAAGGATCTGCTTCCGGGCATCCTCAAGACCGCCCGCCTCGGCTACGACGGCAAGGGTCAGGCCCGCGTCACGACGCGCGAAGAGGTCCTTGCGGCCTTCCGCACCTTCGGCGGCGTCGACTGCGTCCTCGAAAAGCGCCTCGATCTCGCGCTCGAAATTTCCGTCATCGTCTGCCGAGGCGCCACGGGCGAAGTCGTCGTTTTCCCCGTCTCGGAAAACCACCATCGAAACGGCATTCTCGCCGTCTCGGTCCTCCCCGCGCGCGTCACCGATGAAACGGCCGAAAAAGCGAAGCGCTACGCCGAAAAGATTGCCCTCGCCCTCAACTACGTGGGCGTGCTCTGCGTGGAATTCTTCGTTCTGAAGGACGGCACGCTCGTCGTGAACGAGCTCGCACCCCGTCCCCACAATTCGGGCCACGCCACGATCGAAGCCTGCACGACGAGCCAGTACGAAGCGCAGGTACGCGCGATGACGGGCCTGCCCTTGGGCGACACTTCGCTTCGCACGCCCGCCGTCATGCTCAATCTCTTGGGCGACCTCTGGTTTGACGAAGAAGGCAAACTCCGTTCCCCCGACTGGGCCTCGGTCCTTGCCGTTCCCGGCGCCAAGCTTCACCTCTACGGCAAGGCCGAACCGCGCCGCGCCCGCAAGATGGGGCACGTCACGGTATTGGGCGCCACGCGCGACGAGGCGCTTGAGCGCGCCCGCGAAGTGGCCCGCATTCTGAACCTTCCCGAACCGCACTGAGTTTCATGACGCAATCCGTGGATTTTGAAGCCGTTGAAAAGGCCGCCCGCATTCTTTCCGAAGGCGGCCTCGTCGCCATTCCGACCGAAACCGTCTACGGGCTTGCCGCCGACGCGGACAACCGCGAGGCGGTCCTTGCCACATACGCCGCCAAGGGGCGGCCTGCGGACCACCCGCTCATCGTGCACGTCGCGGGCCCCGACGCCATTCCTTTCTGGGCCGTCGACGTCCCGCCCGAAGCCTGGCTTCTCGTGAAGACCTACTGGCCGGGACCGCTCACGATCGTTCTCAAAAAGAGCGAACGCTGCGGCACTTTCGTGACGGGCGGCCAGGACACGGTGGCGCTTCGCTGTCCCTCGCACCCGGTCGCGCACGCGCTGCTCGAGCGTTTTGCGGGTGAAACCCACAAGGGGCTCACCGCTCCCTCCGCGAACACCTTCGGTCGCATCAGTCCGTCGACGGCGGCGCACGTCGCCGAAGACCTCGGTCTCAAACCCGAGGGCAAACTCGACATGATCCTCGAGGGCGGTCCCTGCGAATTCGGGATCGAGTCGACCATGGTGAATCTATCGGACGGCATGCCCTCGATCCTGCGCCACGGCGTCGTGACGCGCGAAATGCTTGAGGAAACCTTGGGCTTTACAGTCCCCGACGCAGGCAAGAACGCGCCGCGCGCTTCGGGACGCCTGAAGAGTCACTACGCCCCGCGCACGAAGCTCGAACTCCACGACGAAGCCTCGCTTCTCGCTCGCGCCGCGGAGCTCTCCGACCGTCGCCTCGCCGTCATGGCGCCGGCGGACCTTCTCGCGCGCCTGCCTGTGAAGCCCGTCTTTTCGATCGCGGCCGAAGCGGACGCGCTCGCCTACGGCCGGGCGCTTTACGAAAACCTGCACGAACTCGACCGTTCGGGGGCGGAGCGCATTCTCGCCCTTCGCACGCCCTCGACGGGCCCCTGGGCCGCGGTCGCGGACCGTCTCGGCCGCGCCGCCGCGTAATTACGCACCGCAAAGGAGAAAGCATGCTCAAGGTCTACGGCATTCCCAATTGTCAGAGCGTCAAAAAGGCGCTCTCGCATCTTACGGACGCGGGCATCGAACACGAGTTCGTGAATTTCCGAAAGACGCCTCTCAGCGCGGAGAAAATCGACGCGTGGCTCGCGGCCGTGGGGGCGGAAACGCTCGTCAACCGCCGCGGCACCTCCTGGCGCACGCTCACGCCCGAAGAAAAGGCCGCCGCCGAGAGCGCCGCGACGCTTTCCGCCCTGCTCTTTGCGAAACCCACGCTCATCAAGCGCCCCGTTGTCGAGTGGCCCGACGGCCGCGTCACGACGGGGCTCGATGCGGTTCTTTCGGCGGAGGTCCGCGCGTGAACCGAGCCCCCGTCGGCATTCTGGATTCGGGGTTCGGGGGGCTTTCCGTCTACCGGGCGCTTCAATCGCTCCTCCCGCTCGAATCGACAGTCTTCGCCGCCGACTGTGCGGGCGCGCCCTGGGGCGACCGCACGGACGAGTACATCCTCGCGAGACTCGACGGTCTGGTCGACTTTCTTCTCTCAAAAAACGTCAAGGCGATCGTGCTCGCCTGCAACACGGCGACCGCCGTCGGGGCGGCGGCGCTACGCGAACGCCTTTCGATTCCCGTGATCGGAATCGAACCTGCGGTGCTTCCTGGATGTCGGGAAACGAAAACGAAGGTGATCGGTGTGCTCGCCACCACCAAGACGCTTTCGAGCGCCAAGTACCGTCATTTGAAAACGCTCGCTCCGGCCGACGTGAAGGTGTTGGACCAGCCCTGTCCCGGCCTCATGGACTGCGTGGAAAAGGGCGCCTTTCACGCGCCTGAAACGATCGATCTGGCGCGACGTTTTGTTGCGCCCCTCGTGGACGCGAAAGCCGACCGTCTGGTTCTCGGCTGCACGCACTATCCCTTTCTCGCGGACGTGCTGCAAAAAGTCGCCGGCCCCGGGGTCGAACTCGTCGACCCCGCGCCCGCCGTTGTTCGGCAGTTGGAGCGCCGCCTCGCGGCCCAGGACGCGCTCTCGGACGGCATCGGTGCCGAGCACCGCTTTTTCGTCACGGGCGCAGACGGGCGCCGCGAGTCCGTCCTTCGGCTTCTCGCCGGCGAGGACGCGCGGCTTGAAGCGCTCGACGACGATTTTCAGGCGCGCACCGAGAGCTTCGAATCGATGAAGTAAGGCAGAAGCTTCGCGCGGGTGTCTTCCGAGAAGGGAAGGCTTTCCAATCCGTCGCCCGCGGCCTGCACGCACACCACGGTTTCGGTACCCTGCAGACGTAGCGTCCCGTCCGCGCCTTCGATCGTCATCGCAAAGCGGATCGAAGAGGTCCCGAGATGCTCGATCCAGCACTTCATCACGCACTCGTCGCCCACGCGGCTCGGATGACAGAAGTCCACGTGCACGCCCACGACCGGAAAGCCCATGCGGCGCTCCGTCATGCCTTCGTAACCGTAGCCCAGAACGTCCCGCCAGAAGTCCTCCATCAGGTTGTTGAGGATCGTGAAGTAATGCGGGTGATAGACGATCCCCGCGGGATCGCAGTGACTGAAGCGGATGCGAAGGGGCTGAACGTATTTCTGAGACATTATCGACCTACGGTGAGAGAACGAAGCACGGCGCGCACGGGACTCGCCTCCGCCCCCGAAAGACGGAGCGGAAGAGCGATCAGTTCGTAGTCGCCCGCGGGGACTTCCGACAAATCGAGGTTTTCCATCAGAACCCGATTGTGCGCAAGCGCAATGCGGTGCGACGGCAGGACGGTGCTCTCCGCCGGATCGACGCTCGGCACGTCGACGCCCAAAAGCACGACGCCCGCATCGATGATCCGCCGCATGAGGGCGGGCGAAATCGGACGGTAGTCGGTCGTCCAGCCGTCGACGCGCTTCGCGCGCGTTTTGACGAGCACCCTCGTCGGAAGGTTTCGAAGGGGAAATTCGTCGGATTCGATCTCGCCCGTCCGACCGTTTTGCGAGAGATCCACCACGCGGCAGCGTCCGATGAAGGTCTCAAGCTTCAGGCTCGCCACGTCGGGCGCAGCGGAATCCAGGTGCATGGGACTGTCGACGTGCGCTCCGATGTGAGGCGAAAACCGCAGGATCGACACGTTGGCGAAGTCTCCTTCGCAGACACGGGCCGACCAGTCGATCGTAAAGGGGGCGTCCCCCGGAAAGACGGGACTCGAGACGCCGACCGCGGGAGAAATATCCCAGATGCGCTTCATGACAAACCGGAAGAAAAAAAGGAGAAACGGGCAAGGCCCGTGCGAATGACGTATTGTAGTCATTCGAACGCCTCCGCCGCGGGGCGTCAAAACGCCTTTTGAGGAGAAAATCATGACCGAACGCCCGGAGCTTCTGACACGCGCCTCGATCGGCCCCAAATATCTGACGGGCCCAGCCCCCGATCGGGAGGAATGGCAGGCGATCCTTCGCTATCTCGAGAACACTCCCTGTCACGACGACGCCTATCCCTTCCGCATCGTGATCTGTGAAGACCGCGAAGCGCTCGGAGAAATCTTCCTCTCGGAACTCCCCGAGGACGCGGACGACGCGGCGCGGGAGAAAGCCGTGAAAAAGGCGAAGAAGGGACCGGGTTGCCTCGCGCTCATTCTGCGCGAAACGAAGGCCGCGACGCGACGCGACCGCGACGAGCGGCTTCTTTCGGCAGGCGCCGCCCTCATGCGGTTGCTGGACGCCCTGCATCTTGCGGGCTTCGCCGCCAAGACCGTATCCGGCAAGGATTTTCGCCTTCCGGGCGGACTCTACGACCCGGAAACGGAAACGCTTCTCTGCTTCGTGCTCTGCGGACGACCCGCCCCCGAAGCAAAGACGAGCGATCGAAAGACCGTCGAGTCAACTTATTTTTGACTCGGTTGAAGCGGCGGCAGATCGGGCGGTGCGTTTCGCTTTGCCCGCTCCGACTCCTCGCGCATCCGGCGAAGGCGCTCCGCCGCGGATTCGGCAAACCTCATCACTGTCCCGGGAGCGTCCCCTTCGGCCTTTTCGTCGGCAAGAAAGAGGACTCTGCGGCCCGCGCTCAGAGCGGATGCCGCGGCATACGCCAGACGCGTCGTCGTGACGGGATCGAGCCCCGCGCGTTCGCCTCGAAAGTGCGTCGGCACCTGCGGGGCGAGCCAGCGCAGAATAAGGGGCGAGCGGGCGGCCGACTCGCCCGCCGCTTCGTCGTACCAGGCAAGCGAGCGAAGCTGCGCCGAGAGGCTTGCGCCCCCCGACGTGAGCGTCAGGGTGGGTTGCGCACCGCTCTTGAGCAGCAGCTTCATGAGGGCGGGCGTCTGCAGAAGGGGCGTGCGCACGTTGACGTAGAGGGGCGCCTCGGTTTCTTCGCGCCAACGCGCAAGAAAGACTTCGAGCTGCTCGTAAAAGGCCTTGCGCCCCGCAGGTCGATAAGCCCCCTTGCGCGGATCGGCGAGAAGGTCGAGGAGCACGCCCGGAGGACTTGCGCCGAAATGTCTTGCGATCGGTTCCGTCACGATCTCGCGAACAAGTTCGATCGAGAGAAAATCCGGATTTTCGCCTGCGGCTTCGCCGCGGCGCTGCCGCAGCACCGGATCCGTCACGCCCCCCGAAAGACGAATGAGGAGGGAAAAGTCGGCGGGGGTCAGGAGAGCAATCCGCTGCCAGTCGCGCTCGTCCGCTCGACGCCGGCGCGAGAGCACCCACTCCGTCGCTCGAAAGAGCGGATGCGCCGCATAGGCCGCGTAGGTCTGAAACCAGTCGGGCCGATCGCCCGTGAAGCGGTCGTACACCGTTCCCCGCCAAGAGGGGTGGTACCATCCGACCGTCCCGAGCGAAAGCGTCTTCGGGAGTTTTCGAGCAAGCGCCGCCGCGGCCGGCGTCCCTTCCGCGGGACGCACCGTCCGGTCCGTTCTCGGCGAATTGTCGTAGGCGGCGAAATCTTTCATTTGTCGGGCTGTCAATCGGGTTGCAGCCGGAACTCTCCGGCAACTCTTCCCATTATCTCAGCAATTTCCCCAAGTATGCCCGTATAATGCAAGACTTCGGTCTCCTTTCCGCAACCGCGTCCGATTCCTTGAGCGCCATGGAAGATAAACGAAACAGAATTTCCGCCCCCGTCTGGGTGGTCGACAACGACGACGTGCGCCAAACCATCCGTTTCGCCCTTGCGACACACGGCATGGACGTTCGTACTTTCCCGTCGGGCGAAGCCTTTTTGGAAGCCGTGGAGCTCGATCGTCCGGGCGTCCTGGTGCTTGACTTGCACATGAAGGGGATCGGGGGATTGGAAGTGCAGGAAAAACTGCGCAGCGCTGAAAGCCCCATCGCCGTCATCTTCCTTTCGGGCTCGGCCGACATGCGCTCCGTCGTGCGCGCCATGGAAAACGGCGCCGTGAGCTTTTTTGAAAAACCCGTGGACCCCGAAGTCCTCTACTTCGCGATCGGCAAGGCGCTTGAAATCTGCGACGCCCTGCAGGAAAAGCGATCCCTGAAGCTCCTTCTCGACAACCTTTCCCGCCGCGAACGCGAAGTGCTCGAACTTCTTTATCAGGGGAAGCGCAATCAGGAAGTGGCGGAACTCCTCAATCTTTCCACGCGCACGGTCGAAGTGCACCGCGCCCACATTTCCCGAAAGCTCGGTTCGCTCACGCCCGTTCAGCTCCTCTCGCGCCTCAACGCCGCGAACGAACGCCTCGCGAAGCGCTTCGGCTGGGATTGAGTGTTCCGTCTCCGACACGACAAACGCGCCCTTTCGGGCGCGTTTCGTTTCAGAAGGATCCTCTCAGCGCATCAGCGCCACGGGCAGTCGAAATCCGGCCCGAAGGGATGGTGCGGCATCATGCGGTGGTGCAGCGGGAAGGGACGGTCGTCGCGGTCACGGCGGAAGTCGGGACCGTCCTTCGCGAAACCGCGGTGACGGTATTCATACGATTCGAGCACGTACTTCTGTTCGACCGAGAGGGACTTCAGGAGTTCGGCGCGCGTATCGGCGATTTTCTTCACGCGCTCGGCGCGGGCCGCAAGACGCTCGGCACGGCGTTCGAGGCGCTGTTGCACGTCGACCGCGGGCTTGACGTCGCGGGGCGCATCGGCGAAACGCGCCATGCGCGCGTCGACGTAGGCCTTCCAGAGGGGCTTTTGCGCATCGGTGAGCGTGAGCATTTCGCCCAGGCTTTCATAGCGGGCGGCCGCCCAGTCCGTCGCCAAAACGCTGCGTTCCACACAGGGCGGAACATCCGAACCGCGGCGAGGACCGTCGGCCGGCGCCGCGAGGGCGAAACCGCCCACCGTCATCGCGCCGAGGGCGGCAACCGTAGCCAAAATCTTCTTCGTCTTCGTCATCTTGGTTCCTTATCGTAGTGAGGGAACTTCGTCGTTCCCGATGGCTTCACTATAGGGTGACTGCGCCCGAGAATGTCTCTCCGAGCATGAACGTCGGTAACGAAACGCAGAAGAAAATCGGGGCCCTTTGTACTGAACAAGTGTTCAGCATTCCCGTACCGCAAGGCTCTTGGAGAAAAACGCGCTCCTTTGGCTTTTTTCGAACTTCCATACAAAAGCAATATTTCCACACGAGTTCCCGGACTTTCTTTACGTTCGGGCGCAGTTCCTTCCCTTTTGCTAGAATGAGGCACCTCTTGCGGCGCCCCCCTTTCTTCGGGCGCCCGACGTCCCGCTTCCCCTTTTCTTTATCTATCCGAGGATTCCTCTCAAATGGAACTCAACGCTCTTACCGCTCTTTCCCCGATCGACGGCCGTTATGCCCGTCAGACGGACGCTCTGCGCGGCATCTTCTCCGAATACGCCTTCATGAACGCCCGCGTGCGCGTGGAAGTCGAATGGCTCATCGCCCTCTCCGAAGCGGGCTTTGAAGAACTGCCCCGCATCAGCGAATCGGGCCAGGCCTTCCTGCGCGGTCTCTATGAAAACTTCTCGCTCGAAGACTGCGAAGCCGTCAAGACGATCGAAAAGACGACGAACCACGACGTCAAGGCCGTCGAATACTGGATCAAGGACCGTGTCGCCCACGACGACGAATTGAAGAGCGCCGCCGAATTCGTGCACTTCGCCTGCACGAGCGAAGACATCAACAACACGAGCCACGCGCTCATGCTCACGGAAGGCCGCAAGGCGCTCGTCGAATATCTCGAAAAGATCCACGCGACGATCGCGGGCTTCGCCAAAGAATGGGCCGAAATCCCGATGCTTTCGCGCACCCACGGTCAGACGGCCTCGCCCACGACCGTCGGCAAGGAATTCGCGAACGTAGCCGTTCGTCTCGCACGCGTGATCGAAGCCATCCGCAGCGTCAAGATCCTCGCCAAGATGAACGGCGCCGTCGGCAACTTCAACGCCCACCTCATCGCCTATCCCGACTTCGACTGGGAAGCCTTCTCGAAGCGCGTCGTCGAGGAACGCCTCGGCGCCACCTTCAACACCCATACGATCCAGATCGAACCGCACGACTACATGGCAGAACTCTTCCATGAAATCGAACGCGCCAACACGATCCTGCTCGACTTCGACCGCGACGTCTGGGGCTACATCTCGATGGGCTTCTTCAAGCAGAAGCTGAAGGAAGGCGAAGTCGGCTCCTCCACGATGCCGCACAAAGTGAATCCGATCGACTTCGAAAACTCCGAAGGAAACCTCGGCATCGCCAACGCGCTCCTCGGCCACCTCGCCGGGAAACTCCCCGTTTCCCGCTGGCAGCGCGACCTCACCGACTCCACGGTGCTTCGCAACCTCGGCGTCGCCTTCGGCTACTGCTTCATCGGCTACAACGCGCTCACGCGCGGCCTCGGCAAGCTTCAGGTGAACGAACACCGCATCGCCGAAGACCTTGATCACGCCTGGGAAGTCCTCGCCGAAGCCGTTCAGACCGTCATGCGCCGCTACGGCGTGCCGCACCCCTACGAGCAGCTCAAGGCGCTCACGCGCGGCAAGGAAGGCATCACGCGTGAAACGATGCGTGCGTTCATCGCCGGCCTCGACATCCCCGCGGACGCCAAGGACCGCCTCCTTGCGCTCACGCCCGCCACCTACATCGGCAAAGCCGTCGAACTCGCCCGCCGCTGCTGATCGGCGCGTCTGCGCTCTACATCCAACGGGCCCGTCTTCGGACGGGCCCGTTTTCCATTCCGCAGGAGAAAATCAGAGCGCGACGGCGACCGACTTCACCTGCAGCCACACCGAAAGACCGGGACGCAGCTGCAGGCGCTCCACGCTTTCGTCCGTAACGAGCGAGAGCACCGTTTCCTCGCCCGAGCGAAGCGTGACGAGCGTGCGGCCCTCCGCAGGATCGGCATCGAGGGAAACGATTTTCGCGGGCAACACGTTTCGGATCGACTGATCGTCGTGACGGTCAAGCGCAATGCTTACGTCGCGCGCCGCAACGACGAGACGCGCGGCGTCGCCCGCATGAAGACTCTTTCGGGGAACTTCGAAGGAGAGCGACTTCGTGCGCACCTCGGCCACGGACCAGCGCTCGTTGATCGAGACGACCGCGCCGTCGAGGACCACGACGGGACCTTCGGCCCGGCGCACCGGCGTTTCGATCGCGCCGAGCACTTCGTTCAAGGTGCCCGAAGAGACGATCTTCCCGTCCTTCATCGCGATCACGCGGTCTGCGAGACGCATCATTTCTTCGGCCGAGTGCGTCACGTAGAGAATCGGCATCGAGAGTTCGTCGCGCAGGCGCTCGAGCCACGGAAGAATCTCCTCCTTGCGCTTCCAGTCGAGGGCCGCGAGCGGTTCATCCATCAGGAGAACCTTGGGCGTCATCGCGATCGCTCGCGCAATGGCGCAGCGCTGCCGCTCGCCGCCGGAGAGTTCCGATACGCGGCGCTTCAGAAGGTGATCGATGCCGAGAAGCTCCACGGCTTCGGCGAGTTTTTCGCTTCCGCGCGGGTCCTTCGTGCGCTTGAGACCGAAACGGAGGTTTTCCTCCACGTTCAGGTGCGGAAAAAGACTCGCCTCCTGAAAGACGTATCCCAGCGCGCGGCTGTGCGTGGGAAGAAAGATTCCCTTTTCGTCGTCCTGCCACGTTTCGCCGGCGATGACGACCCGGCCTTCGGGATGTTCGAGCCCCGCGACGCAGCGCAGAAGCGTGGTCTTCCCGCAGCCTGACGGCCCGAAGAGAACGGTGATGCCCTTTGCCGGAAAAGAGGCATCGGCCTCGAGGGCGAAGCCCGTCGCACGGGCGAGGCGAACCGATACGCCGTACTTCATCGCCCGCTCCTTGCGGCGCCGTGCCGTTCAAAATACGTTAGGGAAAGGAGGACGAAGAAGCTGAAGACGAGCATGCCGCCCGCGAGCCAATGGGCCTTGTCGTATTCCATCCCTTCCACGTAGGTGAAAATCTCGGTCGACACCACCTGCGTCTCGCCCGGAATGTTGCCCCCGATCATGAGCACGACCCCGAATTCCCCGATCGTGTGGGCGAACGTCATGAGTACGCCCGTGAGAATGCCGTGACGCGCCATGGGAAGAATGACGGAAAAGAAGGCGTCCAGAGGCCCCGCCCTCAGCGTCGCGGCAACTTCCATGGGCTTCGTCCCCACGGCTTCAAATGCGTTCTGCAGAGGCTGCACCATGAAGGGGAGCGAATAGATCACGCTCCCCACCACGAGCCCCGTAAAGGTGAAGTTGAGCGTCTCGATTCCGAAGAGCTGCGTAAAGGCGCCGATCGGCCCCGAAGGGCCGAGGGCGACCAGGACGTAAAAGCCCAGAACCGAAGGCGGCAGGACGAGCGGAAGCGTCACGATCGCGCTGATCGGCGCACAGAGGACGCTTTTTCGCTGCGCAAGCCACCACGCGAGCGGCATGCCGAGGATGAGCAGAAAAACCGTCGTGACAAACGCGAGTCTCAGACTCAGCCACACGGGACCGAGGTCGGCCGGCGTAAGCGGCATGCCGTTCTCCTCTCTCTATGGTTACTTGGCGGTGTCGTAGCCGTAGACGAAGCGGATGCGGTCGGCTTCCTTGTTCGTCTTGAGGTATTCGAGGAAGCGCTTGGCCCCTTCGTTCTTTTCTCCGGCCTTCAGGAGCACGGCGTCCTGCGTAATGGGTTTATAGAGTTCCTGCGGAACGACCCAGCCCGAACCCGACGTGAACTTACCGTCCTTGGCGCACTGGCTCATGGCGACGAAACCTGCCTGCGCGTTCCCCGTGGCGACGAACTGATAGGTCTTGCCGATGTTGTCGCCTTCGACGATCTTGGGCGTAAGGGCGGCCTTCAGGCCGAGGGCTTCCATCGCCTGGTGGGCGGCTTCGCCGTAGGGAGCGAGCTTCGGATTCGCGACGGCGAGCTTCTGGAGCTTGTCGCTCTTCAGGGCGCTTTCGTCCTTGACGAAGCCGGCGTCGGAGCTCCAGAGAACGAGTTTGCCGATGGCGTAGGTGTAGTTCGTGCCTTCCACGCCGAGACCTTCCTTCACGGCCTTGGCCGGGGTCTTCGAGTCGGCGGCGAGCAACACGTCAAACGGAGCGCCGTTCTTGATCTGGGCGTAAAAGGCGCCCGTTGCGCCGAACGAGAGAACGAGCTTGTCGCCCGTCGCCTTTTCATAGATCGGGGCGAGTTCCTTGATCGGCGCCGTGAAGTTGGCGGCGACGGCCACGCGGACGGTTTCGGCATAGAGCGAACCCGAGGCCACGGCGGCCACAAAGAGGACAAGACAGGTCTTCTTCATTTGGAATTTTCCTTGACGACGGTGCGCAAACGGTACCGTCCTGAAATTTGGTAGAGTGAGAAAACAGCTGCGCGGGCGAAAGCGCCCGCGCCATCGCTATTCCTGAAAAGAATAGCGAGATTTCCGCTTCGCCGCAAGAAAACCACTCGGGAGACATGCATGCCGCAGGAAAATGTTCAGGCCGATCCGGTGTTGCTCACACACCTCTTGAACGAGACCATTGACAAGCGGCTCGACATCCTTCGCCGCGTGGCCGACGTGGGATCGATCTCGGAAGCCGCCCGCGGCGCGGGCGTAAGCTACAAGGCGGCCTGGCAGGCGCTAGAAACCCTCTCGAATCTCGCCGGCGGACCGCTCGTCGAAAAGGCGGTCGGCGGCCGCTCGGGCGGCGGAACCCGCATCACGCCCCGCGGGGAGGACGTCCTGCGCCTCAACGAGGCGCTCGTGCGCGCCCGGCGCCGCGTGCTGGAGGAATTCGGCCGAAACGGCGCCGAAGGGCTTTCCGCGGCGGGAGGACAGTTTTTGATCTCGATGCGCAACCAGTTGCCCGCCACGATCCACACGCTCAAGATCGGATCGGCCCTCGTGCGGCTCCTCCTTGCGATCGACGACGACCATCTCATCCGCGCCTCCGTCACCAAAGAGAGCGCGCAGCTCCTCGGTCTTCGCGAAGGTATGCGCGTCATTGCGCTCTGCAAGGCGACGGGGGTCGAAATCTTCTCCGAGCCGCCCTCGACCGCCGACAATCTCCTTGAAGGCACGGTCGTGCACTGCGACCGCGACGATCACGGAGGCGAATGTACCGTTCGCCTCCCCTCGGGACTTACGCTCGTAGGCTTCGCCCGCGCACACCACGGCCTGCGCCGTCAGGGTCCCGCCTGGGTGCTCATGCCCTGCGACAACATCGCCGTAGCGCTTGCGCAGTAAGGTCTTTCGGAGAGCAGGCGAATATCCCTAAGGATTTACGCGTAGCTCCTTGTATCCAATCGGAAAAGTTCGCAGCTTTTTGCAGGAATTTCCGCTCTCTTTGACTGTAGTCAACCGCCGCAAAACATTTCTTACATTTTTCTGAATAACATTACAGCCTGCTTAGTGTCGGCGAAGACCCCCTTTCCTGTTTGGCGCCGACGAAAAGACAATCGTCCCGTTCGTCCACGTTCCCTCTCGGATCGACGGCGACATCAACAAAAGGCTCCAAGATGGAAAAGAACAGCGTTTGGTATCTTGCCGGCATCGGCCTCATCGGCGTCGTGGTCGGCATCATTTTCGTCGGTATTCTCACGAGCGTCGTGCATTGGGCTGGTACGCCGAAGTTCTGCGGTGAATTCTGCCACTCTATGGATGCGACCTACATCGCCTATCAGAAGGGTGACCACTTCCGCACCGCTTCCGGCGCCACCGCCGGCTGCTCGGACTGCCACCTGAAGAACCACTCGAACGAACACGTCGGCCCGATCGACTACGTCGAAATGCTCATGTACAAGGCCAAGGCCGGTTCGATCTCGCTCTTCGGCCAGATCCAGGGTTCGCTCAGCACCCCCGAAAAGCAGATTGAAAAGCGTCCGGAAATGGCCGCCGCCGTCCTCGAATCGATGCGCGCCGACAATTTCGAAGCCTGCCGCGGTTGCCATGACGTTCAGCGCATGTACAACCCGGGCAAGCCGCTCGTCGCCGCCATCCACAAGGGCATGGGGCCGGAAACCAAGGTGGACTGCATCAGCTGCCACCCGACGGCCGGTCACAACTACACGGGTGAAATCCTCCCCGTCGCCCAGGCCAAGTAATTTCGGTTCTGCGAAATCTCAGAGAAAGGCTCCGACTTCCGGTCGGGGCCTTTTTCGTTTTTGCCACGAACAGCAATAGTTTGTCTACAATCAACCGATGCACGCCCGCCGCAAACGGCGGGCCCGACACCATTTCGACAGAGGCCGGCATAAGAATGGGCACGACTTTCCGAAAAGACTACAAGGTTCCCTCGCATCTCATCGATTCGGTTCACCTCGAATTCGATCTCGACCCCGACAGCAGCTCGGTGACGTCCACGATGGACGTGCGTCCCAATCCCGAGACGAACGACAAGGTGCTCGACCTCGTCCTCAACGGCGAGGCCGTCACGCTCGTGAGCGTGAACGTCAACGGCCGGACGCTCTCGGAGAGCGAATACACCCTCACCGACACCACGCTTACGATCCCGGCGCTGCGCGAAGCGGCGAAGGTCGTCGTCGTCAACCGTTTCAGCCCCTCGAAGAACACGGCGCTCTCCGGAATCTACGCTTCCGGCAAGAACCTCATGAGCCAGTGCGAAGCGACGGGTTTTCGTCGAATCACCTACTGGCCCGACCGTCCGGACGTGCTCGCGAAGTTCACCGTCACGATCCGCGCGCCCAAGGCGCTCTACCCGGTCCTTCTCTCGAACGGCAACCGGGTCGAGTCGCGCGACCTCCTCGACGGTCGCCACGAGGTTCGCTGGGTCGACCCCTATCCGAAACCCTGCTACCTCTTTGCGCTCGTCGCGGGCACGCTCGAATGCCGCCGCGAGAAGTATCGTCTCGGCAACGGCCGCGAAGTGACGCTCGAAGTCTGGGTGGAGCCGCAGGACATCGACAAAACCGAACACACGATGGAAAGCCTCAAGCGCGCCATCGCCTGGGACGAAAAACGCTTCGGTCTTTACCTGGACCTCGATCTCTTCATGATCGTCGCGACGAACGACTTCAACTTCGGTGCGATGGAAAACAAGGGACTCAACATCTTCAACGCCCGCTACGCCCTCGCCAATCCGGCGATCGCGACAGACCGCGACTATTTCAACATCGAGTCCGTGGTCGCGCACGAGTACTTCCACAACTGGACGGGTGACCGCGTGACGCTTCGCGACTGGTTCCAGCTCACCCTCAAGGAAGGCCTCACCGTTTTCCGCGACCAGGAATTTTCCGCCGACATGCTCGGCGACCCGACGGCCCGCGCGGTGCAGCGCATCGAAGACGTCAAGGCCCTGCGCGCCGCGCAGTTCCCCGAGGACGCCGGCCCCATGGCGCATCCGATCCGTCCGGAGAGCTACAAGGAAATCAACAACTTCTACACCATGACCGTCTACGAAAAGGGCGCCGAAGTCATCCGCATGCTTCACACCCTGCTCGGCGAAACGGTCTTTCGCAAGGGTTTTGACGAATACATCCGCACGAACGACGGCTCTGCCGTCACGTGCGAAGCCTTCCTCACGGCCATGGCGAACGCTTCGGGACGCGATCTCTCGCAGTTCTCCCGCTGGTTCGAACAGGCGGGCACGCCCGTCGTCGCCGTGGAAGGCGAGTGGGATCCCGCGACGGGCAAATTCCGTCTCGTCGTCGAACAGACGACGCCGCCCACGCCGGGCCAACCCCACAAAGCGCCGCTTCTGATGCCATTCCCCGTCGCTTTCTTTGACCGCGACGGCAAGGAATGTCCGCTTCGTCTCGAAACGCCCGACGGCGTCGTCGAGCTCGACTCGCCGCTCGAACTCTCCGAAGCGCGTCACGAATGGGTCTTCACGGACTTTGCCTCCGCCCCCGTACCGAGTCTCAACCGGGGCTTCGCCGCGCCCGTGCGCCTTCGCTACGACTATTCGCTCGACGACCTCGCGCTCCTCGCCTCCTGCGACACCGATCCCTTCAACCGTTGGGAGGCGATGCAGGAACTGATGCTGCGCACGGCGCACGAACTCATCCGCGACCGCTTCGCCGGACGCGAGGAGAACGTCCCCGCCGTCTTCTTCGACGCCTTCAAGCGTACGCTCACGGACGAGACGCTCTCCCCCGCCTACGCGGCCGTCACGCTTGAACTTCCTTCCGAGCGTACTCTTGGAGAGTCGCTTCCCTTCATCGATCCCGAGGCCGCCTTCCGAGCCCGCGAAGCGCTTCGCGTGCAGATCGCCAAGCGCCTGCAACTCGAACTCACGGCCGCGGTAGACCGCTCGGTTACGCCCGGGCCCTATTCGCCCGATCCCGAGAGCGCCGGCAAGCGCGCCCTCAAGAATCTCGCGCTCTACTACCTCATGGGCGCATCGAGCCATCACACGGTCATCCGCGTGCGCGACCAGCTCATCAAGCGCGAGAACCTCACGGACGAACTCGCCGCCCTGAAGCTCATCGTCGACTCGAACGTGCCGAGCAAGAACAACTTCGAGGTCGAGACGCTGCAGACGTATCTCCCCGAGCCGCTCCTCGTCAACAAGTGGCTCACGGTACAGGCGACGACGAAGACGCATGCGGGGGAACTTCCCGTGCTCGAGCGCGTGCGCGAACTCATGAAGTGCGACTTCTTCTCGCTTTCGAACCCGAACAACGTCTACGCGCTCCTTCTCGCCTTCTTCACGCAGAATCCCTCGGAATTCCACACGAAGGACGGCGAAGGGTACAAATTCTGGGCCGAGGT
Source organism: uncultured Sutterella sp. (assembly GCA_900545275.1). GTDB lineage: Bacteria > Pseudomonadota > Gammaproteobacteria > Burkholderiales > Burkholderiaceae_F > Sutterella. The sequence goes on along the minus strand of UQYG01000001.1, from coordinate 154,314 downwards.
CGTCCTCGAGCTCGACCGCATCAATCCGCACGTGGCGGCCCGCGTCGCCCGTACGCTCGAAAATTGGCGGCGCTACACGCCGCAGCTCTCGCGCCTTCAGTTCGAAGCGCTCGAGAACGTGTATCTGCACAAGGACCGACTTTCCGAGAGCGTCTTGGAAGTCGTGGAAAAGGCTCTCAACAATCCCACCTGAGGAAATTGCATCGTGGCAACCACTCTTTCTCAATATCTGGCCCGTGAAGAATCGCTCCATGAGCTCGACCCCGTTCTCGCCCGTCTGATCACGAGCGTCTCCGAAGCCTGCAAGACGATCAGCCACAAGGTTCGTCAGGGTGCGCTCGCGGGCGTTCTCGGTCTGGCCGGTACCGAAAACGTCCAGGGTGAAGATCAGAAGAAGCTCGACATCATCAGCAACGACATCTTCGTCGACGCGGTCGTCCGTTCGGGCGCCGTCTGCGGCATGGTGAGCGAAGAAGTCCCCGAAGTCATGTCGGTGCCCGACGAATTCCCCGTCGGCCCCTACCTCATCGCCTTCGACCCGCTCGACGGCTCGAGCAACATCGACATCAACGTTTCGATCGGCTCGATCTTCTCGGTGACGCCCGCCGTCCGCCCGAAGCGCACGGCCGTCGACGCGGACTTCCTGCAGCCCGGCCGCCATCAGGTCGCCGCGGGCTACTGCATGTACGGTCCGCAGACGCAGCTGTGCCTCACTTTCGGCCGCGGCGTCGTCTTCTTCACGCTGGATCCTGCCACGGGCACCTTCGTGCTCACGCAGGAAAACGTGCGCGTCGCGCCCGCCGCGAAGGAATTCGCCATCAACTGCTCGAACATGCGCCACTGGGAAGCGCCCGTGCGCCGCTACATCGACGAACTTCTCGCCGGCAAGGAAGGCCCCCGCGGCAAGGACTTCAACATGCGCTGGGTCGCCGCTATGGTCGCGGAAGTGCACCGCATCCTGCAGCGCGGCGGCATCTTCCTCTATCCGCGCGACAACCGCGATCCCGCCAAGCCCGGCAAGCTTCGTCTTCTTTATGAAGCCAACCCCATGTCGATGATCCTGGAAAACGCCGGCGGCGCTTCGACGAACGGCCACACGCCGATTCTCGACATCGTTCCCGAGAAGATCCACCAGCGCGTCGCCGTCATGCTCGGCGCCCGCGAAGAAGTGGATCTGGTTACGGGCTACCACAAGGCGTAACGGGGTTTCTTCTCAGAAAGACTCTCTGCTATGCTGAAAGAGCGCCCTCACGGGCGCTCCCGACGCCATTCATTCACTTGCGGCCGCCTCGCCTAACGAGGCGGCACGGAGTTTCATTATGAAGTTGCGAACGCTGGGAATCATCCTGATTCTCATCCTCCTCGCCGTTTTCCTCATCATCAACTGGACGGCCCTCTCGACGGTGATGACCGTCAACCTCGTCTACCGCGAAATCCAGGCCCCGCTCGGCGTCATCGTCGTGGCGGCCTTCGCCGTGGTCGTTCTGTGCATGTTCATCTACACCGTCTGGCAACAGGCGAGCGTTTCGCTTGAAATCCGCTCGGCCTACAAGGAAGCCCGCACGGCGCGCCATCTGGCCGACGAAGCCGACAAAAGCCGCGTGACGGCGCTCCACACCGAAATGAACGAGCGCCTCACGAAGATCGAGACGATGCTCTCGGAACGCACCGAGGAAATGCTCGCCCTCGTGCGCACGCGTTCGGGCGAAGTCGACGCCAAACTCGCCGAGCTCGCCTCCATGCAGGCCGACTATCAGGCGAAGAATCTGCAGGCGATCCGAGCTTCGCTCTCGGAACTCGAGGCGAAGATGCCGCCCTCCCTTCCTCCGGTCGCTCAAGAGCCTTCCGCGGCCGACAGGGACGACAAGGACACGGCGGAGAAAAAAGAGCTCTTCAAGGATCTCTTCTGACCACTCTCTTTCCTTCGAGCGGGCACTGCCCGCTCTTTTTTCGATTCAACCGGAGTATTGCCATCATGCGTAAAGATCCGCGCTTCCCCACGCTTCACATCGTTGACCATCCGCTCGTGCAGCACAAACTCACGCTCATGCGCGAAAAGGAAACGAGCACGCGCGACTTTCGCGAGCTCCTCAAGGAAATCGCGATGCTGATGGGCTATGAACTCACGCGCGACTATCCGCTTACGACCCGCCGCATCGAAACGCCGCTCGCCGAATTCGACGCGCCCGTCATGGAAGGGAAAAAGCCCGTCATCGTCCCGGTTCTCCGCGCCGGTCTCGGCATGACGGACGGTCTGCTCACGCTCATGCCCGGCGCCCGCGTCGGACACATCGGTCTCTACCGCGACGAAAACAAGCGCCCCGTCGAATATTTCGTGCGTCTTCCCGACACGGAAGGCCGCAACTTCATCGTCGTCGACCCGATGCTCGCCACGGGCTATTCCGGCGCCTACGCCGTCGACACGCTCAAGAAGCGCGGGATTCCCGGCTCGCAGATCCAGTTCATGGCGCTCGTCGCCGCTCCCGAAGGCGTGAAGACCTTCTCGGAGCTCCACCCCGACGTGGAGGTCTACGTCGCGGCGCTTGACGACCACCTCGATGAAAACGCCTACATCGTTCCGGGCCTCGGCGACGCGGGCGACCGCATCTTCGGCACGAAGTAAGTCGCCCTCAGCCAAACATTTTTCCAAGCGGACGTCGGGTTCTCCCTCGGCGTCCGCTTTTTTTACGCACATTCACTTATATCTAATTTGCAGTTTTGAGGATATTTTCAACAACATAATTTTAGGGTTTATACCTAGAGCACACGAAAAACAAGCCGTTTTTGGAAATTCCGGCCCCTATTTTTCGAGTCTCCAAACGATTTTCGTAAAATTTCATGACATTCATCAAAGACAAAGTCCCAAAAAACGGGCATCATTTCGGCCGTACAAACGGCAGTCGCACTACGTAGATTGCACGGACCAACCACGCGGGCGGCGCTCTCCTGTATCGGGCGCCGCGCGTTGTTTTCAACGATTTCCAAACTCCCCGAAGGACAAGTCATCATGACGACCCCTGAATCCATCAAGTACGCCAACACCCCGACGGCCACCGAAAACGTCTGGGGCGTGGGCCTCAAGGACGCCAAGCGTCAGAGCCGCTTCACGGCCATCTGCGACGTCACGCAGTCCGTCACCGGCCTCATCCTCGGCCTCTTCCTTTTCTGCCACATGGCCTTCACGAGCTCGGTGCAGTTCGGCAAGGACGTCTTCTGGAACCTCATCGCCTTCTCGGGCGGTCACTTCCTTGACGGCCAGGATCATCCGTCCTTCCACTTCATCTTCGTGCTCTTCATCACGATCTGCGTGACGCTGCACGCCCTCTGCGCCCTGCGTCGCTTCCCGACCTCCTATCATCAGTGCCGCGACATCAAGGCCCACTATCGCCTGCTCCGTCACCCCGACACCACGCTCTGGATGATCCAGCTCGTCACGGCCTTCCTGCTCTTCCTCTTCGTGTTCCCCCACGTCATGGGCATGCTCACGAACCCGAGCGGCTTTGACCCCAACCTCATCGGCGTGCACACCTATCACTCCGGCATGCTCTACACGTTCATCTTCCTCGTGATCACGGAACTCCACGGCATGATCGGTCTCTATCGCCTCGCCGTTAAGTGGGACATCTTCGCGAAGAACCCCGAACGCGACATCATCGATCAGCGCGTCGGCGACCGTGCCGGCCTTCGCAAGACGATGCTCGTCATCGCCTTCCTCATGATCGTCTGCGGTACGCTCACGGCCTGGACCAACTACTCGATCGGCGCCGAACAGGTTGAAGCCGGTCAGGAAGCCACCCGTTACGTCATCCCCGACGAACTGAACTGGTGGAAGTAATTCGGGAGATTTTCTCCTCGTAAGGCAACCCGCTCATCACCCGGTGAGCGGGTTCTTTTTTGGATTTTTGGAAGTCCCCATGCGCACGCCCCTCTGGGAAAAAATCTACCGCTCGCTCGTCGAGGACATTCAACGCGGCCGCTACCCCGTAGGCTCGGTTCTGCCCACCGAAAGCGAAATCATTGACGCCTTCGGCGTGAGCCGCCATACGGCCCGGCGGGCCTACGCAGAACTCGTGAGCCTCGGCTACGTGCGCCGCACGCCGCACGTGGGCTCGCAGGTGATCAACACCGGACACCTGCCGAACTTCTACTACGAAGTCGAATCCTTCTCGAACCTCGACCCCTACCACAACCTGCAGCCGCGCGAGATCCTCGCACAGTCGCATTTTCTCTACGCGCCCCGGGAGGGCGAGGACCTTCCCTTCGCCGAAAACGAACCCGTCTGGCGCATCGACTTCGCGCGCTTCGGCCGGCAGCCCTACGAAGTCCTCGGCCTCACGACGGCATGGATGCCCTCGGAATACGAACGCTTTCTCGACACCATCCGGGCGGAACCCACGGTGCCCCTCATCAACCTTCTCTGTCGGCTTCGCAACGACGCCTGTCAGACGATCGACCAGTCGGTGCGGGCAAAGATCGTCACCGCCGAGCTCGCAAAGACGCTTCGCACCCGACCGGGAAGCCCCATCCTCGAAATCCTGCGCACCTTCCGCAATCCGCGCGGCGAAGTGCTCCTTTGCTCGAGAAACTATTTCAAGGGCAACAACTTCTCGCTCGACATCCGGCTCACCCGCAAGCCCTTTGCCTGATTCTCCCCGTGAAATGCAAAGACGCGCATTCTTTTTCTTCTTCGTCAACACTCGTGATTCTCTGCATTGCGAAGCCTTGGGGGGAGAGCGGATAATCTAGCGTCGACTATTTTCAGGCTCCCTTTGCGGGGCGCTTTGAAAGATCCACGAGACCCGGCTGCGGTTGCCGTTGACCTCCGCATCCACAACAAGTCCGCGCCAGGACGCGCGGACCTTTTTCCCAAAGCAAAAAAGGAAGAAGCATGGCTCAAAATCCCGCCTTCAAGTACGCTCCGATGTTCCAGCACGGAAAGGACGAAACCGAATACACCCTCGTTTCGAAGGACTACGTCTCGGTTTCCGAATTCGAAGGACATCCCATCCTCAAGGTTGAAGCCGAAGGCCTCACCAAGCTCATCCACCGCGCCTTCACCGACGTGAACTTCATGCTCCGCCGTTCGCACAACGAACAGGTCGCGAAGATCCTGCACGACCCCGAAGCGAGCGACAACGACAAGTACGTCGCCCTCACGTTCCTGCGCAACGCCGAAACGGCCGCCAAGGGCGTGCTCCCCTTCTGCCAGGATACGGGCACGGCCATCATTCACGGCGAAAAGGGCCAGAACGTCTGGACGGGCTTCTGCGACGAAGAAGCCATCTCCAAGGGCGTCTACGACACGTACACCCAGGAAGCCCTGCGCTATTCGCAGAACGCTCCGCTCTCGATGTACGAAGAAGTCAACACCAAGTGCAACCTTCCCGCCCAGATCGACATCGAAGCGACCGAAGGCATGGAATACAAGTTCCTCTGCGTCGTCAAGGGCGGCGGCTCGGCCAACAAGTCCTACCTCTATCAGGAAACCAAGGCCGTCCTCAATCCGCAGAAGCTCGTTCCCTACCTCATCGAAAAGATGAAGAGCCTCGGCACGGCCGCCTGCCCGCCCTACCACATCGCCTTCGTGATCGGCGGCACCTCGGCCGAACGCACCATGCTCACGGTCAAGCTCGCCTCCTGCCACTTCTACGACGATCTGCCGACGACGGGCGACGAAACGGGCCGCGCCTTCCGCGACCTTGAGCTCGAACAGAAGCTCTTTGAAGAAGCCTGCAAGATCGGTCTCGGCGCGCAGTTCGGCGGCAAGTACATGGCCCACGACATCCGCGTCATCCGTCTGCCGCGCCACGGCGCGAGCTGCCCGATCGGCATGGGCGTTTCCTGCTCGGCCGACCGCAACGTCAAGTGCAAGATCGACCGCGACGGTCTGTGGATCGAAAAGCTCGACGACAATCCCGCGAGCCTCATCCCCGAAGAACTCCGCAAGCCCGGCGATGCGGGCGGCATCTCGATCAATCTCGATCAGCCGATGAAGGACGTTCTCGCCGAACTCTCGAAGCATCCCGTCTCCACGCGCGTCTCGCTCACGGGCACGATCATCGTCGCCCGCGACATCGCCCACGCCAAGTGGAAGGAACGCTTTGAACGCGGCGAAGGCCTCCCCGACTACCTCCTCAAGCACCCGGTCCTCTACGCGGGCCCGGCCAAGACCCCCGAAGGCTACGCCTGCGGCTCCATGGGTCCGACGACCGCCAACCGCATGGACCCCTATGTGGACCTCTTCCAGTCCCAGGGCGGCTCGATGGTCATGATCGCCAAGGGCAACCGCACCCAGGCCGTAACGGACGCCTGCCAGAAGCACGGCGGCTTCTACCTCGGCACGATCGGCGGCGTAGCGGCCGTTCTCTCGAGCGACGCCATCAAGAGCATCGAATGCATCGAGTATCCCGAACTCGGCATGGAAGCCGTCTATCAGATCCGCGTCGAAAACTTCCCGGCCTTCATTCTCGTCGACGACAAGGGCAACGACTTCTTCAAGCAGTTGAAGCCCTGGAAGGTTGAAGTGAAGCCCTGCTGCCAGACCAAGTAACCGACCGGCGGGACTGATTTGGGAAGGCCGCTTCGTTTTGCGAGCGGCCTTCTCTTTCGGCGAAACAATTTTTCACACTTTCAGGAGCCGCGATTCTCTAGGTGTTCGGGCTAATACCTAGGAGGTTGATCGTATTTGAATGTAAACGATCGTCACCGATCCGTGAACTTTCCGTTTTTCGTCAAAGAACGTTCAAATTTTCGGGAAAAGCGCCGACGAAACGAAGAGAATTAGCTGTCCTTGTGTTTTTGACACCTCAAACCTTAACCAACCAACACTCTAGAGAAGAACCAAAATGGCACTCGGTTTAGACTTTTGGATCCAACTCTTGGTCGTGCTTGCGGCGCTCTTTTACGGTGCCCGTAAAGGCGGCATGGGCCTCGGCCTCATCGGCGGCGTCGGCCTGATCGTCCTCATCTTCGGCTTCGGCCTCAAGCCGGGCAAGCCCCCGGTCGACGTGATTCTCACGATTCTCGCCGTGGTGTGCGCTTCGGCCACCCTGCAGGCTGCGGGCGGTCTCGACTGCCTGCTGCAGATCGCGGAAAAGATGCTCCGCCGTCATCCGCGCTTCGTCTGCTACCTCGCCCCCTACATCTGCTGGTTCCTGACGGTTCTCTGCGGTACGGGTCACGTCGTCTACACGATGCTCCCGATTATCTACGACGTGGCCATCAAGAACGGCGTCCGTCCGGAACGTCCGCTCGCCGCTTCGACCATTGCCGCTCAGATGGGCGTGATCTGCTCGCCGGCCGCCGTGGCCGCCGTCTCGATGATCGCCCTCTTGGACGGCTATGAAGTCGGCGGTCAGCCCTTCGGCTTCACGCAGCTCTTCGCCATCGTGATCCCGTCGGCCATCGTCGGCATCTTCGCCCTCGCCACCTTCTCGCTCTTCCGCGGCAAGGACCTCGACAAGGACGAAGCCTTCCAGGAACTCATCAAGGATCCGGAACAGCGCAAGTACGTCTACGGCGAAACGACGACCCTCATCGGCATCAAGTTCCGTCCCGAACAGTGGGCTTCGCTCTACATCTTCCTCGGTACCGTGGCCGTGGTCGCCATCCTCGGCATGTTCCCGTCGCTGCGTCCCGCCGCCGGCGGCAAGGCCCTCTCGATGACGCTCGCCATTCAGATGTTCATGCTGACGGCCGGCGCCCTCATGGTCGCCTTCTGCAAGACGAAGGCTTCCGCCGTCGCCAAGACCGCCGTCTTCAACGCCGGCATGGTCGCCATCGTGGCCGTGTACGGTGTGGCTTGGATGGCCGACACGATGTTCGCCGCCCACTTGGCCAACCTCAAGGAAATCCTCACCGAATGGGTTCGTGAAGCGCCGTGGACCTACGCCATCGTGCTGCTCCTCGTCTCGAAGCTCGTGAACTCCCAGGCCGCCGCCGTCGCGACGATCGTTCCGGTCGCCCTCGCCATCGGCACGCCTCCGGGCCTCGTGGTTGCCTTCTCGTCGGCCTGCTACGGCTACTACATCCTGCCGACCTATCCGTCCGACCTGGCCGCCATTCAGTTTGACCGTTCCGGCACGACCCACATCGGCCGCTTCGTGATCAACCACTCCTTCATCGCTCCGGGCCTCATCGGCGTCATCACCGCCTCGCTCGTGGGCTACGTCCTCGGCATGGTCTACGGTTACATCTGATTCTGAATCAACCGGCGGCTCCGTCCGCCGGGGTAACCCGATCTCATAAGGACCACCTGCCGCACGTCGAACCTTCGAAGTGCGGCAGTTTTCATATTCGCTTCTACATCATGTCGATCCGTACCTTTGACTTTGCCTACGGCCGCGGCCGCAAGACCTTCGAACTCGACGACGAACTCATCCTCAAGGAAGTCCGCACCGAAACCTTCCCCGTCATGGAAAACGTGGCCGAAGGCGTCCTCGAAGCCATCCGTCACCCGATCGGTCTTCCGTCGATCGAGAAAATCGTCAAGCCCGGCGACACCGTCGCCTTCATCTGCAACGACCCGACGCGCGTCGCGAACAGCTTCGACTTCATGCCCGTGCTCGTCGACGAAATGAATCGTCTCGGCGTCCCCGACGAAAACATGAAGATCGTCTTTGCGCTCGGCACGCACCGCGAGATGTCGCACGAGGAAATGGTCGAACAGGTGGGTGAGAACGTAGCCTCGCGCCTTCGCATGTTCAATTCCGTCGCCACGAAGTCGGAAGATTTCGAATACTTCGGCGACACTTCCCGCGGCACCCCCGTCTGGATTCACAAGGAACTCTGCAACGTCGACCACGTGATCCTCACCGGGACGATCGTGCACCACTACTTCTCGGGCTACGGCGGCGGCCGCAAGGCGGTTCTTCCGGGCTGCGCCGCCATGGAGACCGTGCGCGTCAATCACAGCTTCATGCTCGACGAAAAGGCGGGCCTCGGCATCACGACGGGGAACCCCTGCTACGAAGACCAGATGGAAGGGGTCTCGCTCTTCGCGAAGGGCCGCTCGCTTTTCCTCTTCAACGCCATTCTCAACGCCAAGCACGAGTTCCTGCGAATGTTCGCGGGCGACTACGTCGCGGCCCACAACGAAGCCTGCCGCTTCGTCGATCAAGTCTACGGCTGCGAAATCCCGCACGAAGCCGATCTCGTCGTCGCCTCCTGCGGCGGCTACCCCAAGGACATCAACGTCTATCAGATGCAAAAGACGATGGACAACGCGGCCTGCGCCGTGAGGAAGGGAGGCGTCGTCATTCTCTTTGCCGACTGCGAGGAAGGCTCGGGCTCGGCCGTCCTCGAAGAGACCTTCCGCCGTCTGAAGACCCCGGAAGCAATCAAGAAGGAATTGGAGGAAAACTTCCGCATCGGCGCGAACAAGGCCTTCGCCATCACGCGTCCGCTCTCGAAGGCGCGCTTCATCCTCGTCTCGCGCCTTGACCGCAATCTCGCGCGCGACATGCTCTTCACCGCGGCTGTCGACACCCCCGAAGAGGCCTTTGCGCTCGCCAAGACCTACGTGGGCGAACATCCCTCGGTCATCTTGATGCCCGAAGGCAGTCTCACGGTTCCGCGCGTCGCCGCGTAACCGTTTCCTTCCCGGAAAAGAACACTCCCCGTCGGGATTCGCCCCTTCGGGGAGTTTTTTTTGTCGGATGGATGCGACAACGAGTCAGCGAAGCGCGGGAAGGCGCCCCGCCGTCTTTTCGGCGAGCCTCAGCTCCGTGATGGCCTCGATCACCGATTCGCACGTGAAGCCCGCGCGAAGAAGGGCCTTCTTCGCCTCACTTCGCGCGTCGCGCACACTTCGCACGACGCGCGAGAGACGCTCCGCCGTCTCGGCGTCGGAGTCTCCCGCAAGGGGCCCCACGAGCGAGGCGAAGGCCGTGTCGGAGAGGCTTTCGAAGAGATCGAGAAGCGGCGCGTACCGCTGGCGGACCGCTTCGTAGTCGGCAAGGGCTCGGCACACCGCCTCGCCCTCCTCGACGCGTTCCCCGACGAGGGCGCGCTCGAGCAGCGCGGGCAAGGCCGCCGCGTCGCTCGTTCGTTCGACATACCCGCAGGCCCCCTTTCCCAGAAGACTTCTCACGAAAGCGGGATTCTCGTCGGGATCGAGCACGAGGAGCACCTTTACGCCCGGACGTCCTTTCGCAAGCGCGAGCCACGCATACGGATCGAAGGCCTCCCGATCGACGGGAAGAACAAGGAGCGCCGGGCGCAGGCTCCACTCGAGCCTCGCCTCGGCCGCGTTTCGCGCACGCCCCACCGAAAACCGCCCGTCCGCCTCGAGCACCGACACGGCGCCCGCGCGCAGGATCTCGTCGCTCTCGAGAAAGAGTACGGCGGTCTTGGGCTTACGCATAGCGAAGCACCGTCTCCGTAAGAAGCGCCGCTCCCGTCATGAAGTCGTCGAGTTCCATCGCTTCGTCGGGATTGTGCGAGCCGTGCTGATTGGCGATGAAGATCATCGCCGCGGGAATGCCCGCGTTCGCAAAGACGGCCGAGTCGTGTCCCGCGCCCGAGGCGATCGGCATCACGGGAATCCCCGCTTCGCGGGCCGCCGCATGAAGACGCTCGGAAACGTCCTCCGAGAGCACGGCGGGCGCCGTGTAGAGAGCGTCGTCAAAGACGAAGCGCACGCCGCGCGCCGCTTCGAGTTTCTTGGCTTCCGCTTCGAGGCGCGCATGGAATTCGTCGAGCGTTTCCTTCTTGAGGCTTCGCATGTCGATCGTGAAGCGCACTTCGCCCGGAATCACGGAGATCGCAGCCGTTTCACCCGTCTTCAAAACGCCCACGGTGAAGACGAGGTCCTTCCCTGCGGCGAGGAATTCGTCCCAGGCGGCGTCCATTTCGGCAAAGAGGTGGGCGGCCGCCATCACCGCGTCGTGGCGGTATTCCTTGTCGACGGCCCCCGAGTGAGCGGTTTCGCCGAGGCATACGACGTTCTTGTGGCGGATGTTCCCGCGGATCCCCGTGACGACGCCCACGCGCGGCGACTCGCGGCTCGTAAGCGTCGGCCCCTGTTCGATGTGGAGTTCCACGAAGGCGCCGATTTTCTTCACGTCGACGACGGGTTCGCCCGTCGTAAGGCGTTCGGGATCGATCCCCGTCGAGCGGATCGCGTCGGCAAGCGTCCCCGCCTCGGTGCGGTGGCGAAGCGCAAGATCCGAAGCCTTGAGGCGCCCGAGCATCCCGAGCGAGCCCACGTAGGCCTTCCCGAAAAAGGAGCTTTCTTCGCAGCGCATCATGAGGACGCGGTAGTCGACCGCGGGGACGACGCCTTCGTCATGCATGTGCTTGGCCGCGACGAGCGCCGCAACGACGCCCGCAAGTCCGTCGAAGTTGCCGCCCTGCGGCACGCTGTCGACGTGGCTTCCCGCCACGAAGGCGGGACGCGTCGAGTCGCGCCCCTTCATCGTCATCCAGACGTTCCCCGCCGCGTCCGTCTCGATCGCGAGACCGAGCTTGCGGCCTTCTTCCTTCAAAAATTCGAGGACCTTCGTCTCCACGGGGCCGTAACCCTGACGGGTCACGCCGCGCACGTCCGCGCTCATTTCACGGACCGTATCGAAGAGTCGACGGGCAAAATCCTTCACTTCGGCAGAAAGCGCCATTTGCATCTCCTTCGTTTGGTTCGGGACCGAAGAGGCCCCTTTTTTCGCAAGCCTAATCCTACGGGAAAAACGGTCTTTTGGCGAGTGTCCAACGCCCGGGAAGAAGTCTTCTACAAGACCCAAAACTTTCCCTGATGACATTCCCGAACGATACGCCTATAGTGTGCTCGACACGGGCGTTCTTCGCGCCCACCCATCCTTTTAGGAGACGCTTACAAAATGGCCTCTACTTGCGCTTACAACGATCAACTCATCGAAATTCGCCGTCATCTTCACACCATGCCCGAAGAAGGCTGGAGCGAATTCCGCACCACCGCCTTCATCATCGAGAAGCTTCGTTCCTACGGCTACGAAGTCCTCACGGGCAAGAAGGTGATCAATCCCGACAACTGCCTCGGTCGCTCGCAGAAGGTCGTTGACGCCGGCATCGCCTATGCGCGCGAAAACGGCGTTTCCGAAGAACTCCTCGCCGAAATGGACGGTCTCACGGGCTGCGTCGGTGTGCTCGACACGGGCCGCCCCGGTCCCACGCTCGCCGTGCGCTTCGACATCGACTGCGTCCCGGTTCTCGAATCGACCGATCCCGACCACATTCCCGCCAAGGAAGGCTTCGCCTCGACCCGTCCGGGCCTCATGCACGCCTGCGGTCACGACGCCCACACCTCCACGGGTCTTGCGCTCGCCCACTGGGTGGCCGATCACAAGGACGAACTGAAGGGCCGCGTCAAGATCCTCTTCCAACCCGCCGAAGAAGGCGTCCGCGGCGCCGCGGGCATGGCCGCCTCGGGCATCGTCGACGACGTCGACTACTTCCTCGCCGCCCACGTCGCCATGATGTGCAAGACGGGCGAAGTCTCGATCCGTCCGTACGGCTTCCTCTGCACGACCAAGCTCGACGTCACCTTCAAGGGCCGCCCCGCCCACGCGGGCGTCGAACCCAACGCCGGCCGCAACGCGCTCGCCTGCGCCGCCAACGCCGTCGTACAGCTCCTCGGCATCGCCCGTCACGGCTCCGGCATGACCCGCATCAACGTCGGCCAGATGACCGCCGGCGAAGGCCGCAACGTCATCCCCTCGAACGCGCTCCTCAAGATGGAAGTCCGCGGCGAAACGGGTGAAATCAACCAGTACATGTACGACTCGGCCGTCGCCATCATCGAAGGCTGCGCTCACGCCCAGGGCTGCGAATACCACATCGAAAAGATGGGCGAAGCCGTCGACCTCACGAACGACGAAGAACTCGTCGACGTTCTGCGCAAGGCCGCGGGCGCCGTCGAAGGCATCAACGTCCGTGAAGACGCCATGAATTTCGGCGGCTCCGAAGACGCCACGATCCTCGCGCGCCGCGTGCAGGCGCACGGCGGCAAGGCCGCCTTCTTCGTGCTCGGCGCCGACCGTCCGTCGGGTCATCACACGGCCAAGTTCAATATCGACGAAAACGCCCTGAAGCAGGGCCTCAACGTCTGGGCCAACGCCGTCGAAGCGATCCTCGGCTAACCGTCTCTTTCCGTTGAGATAAGCCGAAGCCCGCATCCGCCGGGCTTCGGCTTTTTTCGTCCCCCTCTTTTTGCGCTAGAATAGCGCATTCTTTCGAGGGCCCCGATCGGATCGGGGTTCTCCGCCATTCCAATCCGATTCCCCGTGCGCTGGGCCCCTTCCGGCGGCCACGCCGAGGTCACCACAAGAAAAAAAGGTACATCATGTCCGGTCATTCCAAGTGGGCCAACATTCAGCACCGTAAGGGCCGTCAGGACGCCAAGCGCTCCAACCTCTGGACGAAGCTCGTCCGCGAAATCATCGTGGCCGCCCGTCTCGGCGGCGGCGACCCCGACACCAACTCCCGTCTTCGTCTCGCCCTCGTGAAGGCGCGCGCGGGCAACGTTCCGAAGGACACGATCAACAACGCCATCCTCAAGGGAACGGGCCAGCTCGAAGGCGTCTCCTATGAAGAAGTCCGCTACGAAGGCTACGGCGTGGGCGGCGCGGCCCTCATCATCGACTGCACGACGGACAACCGCGTGCGCACCGTCGCCGACGTCCGTCACGCCCTGACGAAGAACGGCGGCAACATGGGCACCGAAGGTTCGGTCTCCTTCATGTTCAAGCACGTCGGCGAATTCCTCTTCGCCCCGGGCACTTCCGAAGACGCCGTGATGGAAGCCGCGCTTGAAGCCGGCGCCGACGACGTCGTCACCGATCCCGACGACGGCTCCGTCGAAGTCACCTGCGATCCGAGCGCCTTCGACGCCGTGACGAAGGCCTTCGAAGCCGCCGGGCTCACCCCCGAAATGTCCGAAATCACCTACAAGGCCCTGAACGAAACGGTCTTGACGGGTGACGATGCCGCGAAGATGCAAAAGCTCATCGACGCGCTCGAAGATCTCGACGACGTCCAGCAGGTCTACACCTCGGCCGTCTTCGACGACGAAGAATAATTTTCTCCCCGAAAGGCTCGCGTTCGCGGGCCTTTTTTGCGAGAATCGCAACACCGTTTTTCCCATACCCTCTTCTTTCGGAGCCTTGTATGAAGCTTCTCGTTATCGGCAACGGCGGCCGTGAACACGCCCTCGCCTGGCGCCTTGCGCAAAGTCCCCGCGTGGAAAAGGTGTTCGTGGCCCCGGGCAACGCCGGAACGGCCGTGACCGAAGGTCTGGAAAACCTTCCCGTCACGAATCTCGATCAACTCGCCGACTTCGCCCAACGCGAAGGCGTCGCCTTCACGCTCGTCGGTCCCGAAGCGCCGCTCGCGGCCGGGATCGTGGACAAATTCCGCGCCCGCGGCCTGCGCATCTTCGGGCCCACGCGCGCCGCGGCGCAGCTCGAAAGTTCCAAGGACTTCGCCAAGGCCTTCATGAAGCGCCACGGCATTCCCACGGCCGACTACGAAAGCTTCACCGATCCCGCCGCCGCGCACGCCTACGTCGCGAAGAAGGGCGCTCCGATCGTGGTGAAGGCCGACGGCCTCGCCGCCGGCAAGGGCGTCGTCGTCGCGATGACGGAAGACGCCGCCCACGAAGCCATCGACATGATGCTCGAAGGCCATGAATTCGGCAACGCAGGCGCCCGCGTCGTCATCGAAGACTATCTCGACGGCGAAGAAGCCTCCTTCATCGTCATGGTCGACGGCGAACACGTCCTCCCCATGGCGACCTCGCAGGACCACAAGCGCCTTCTCGACAACGATCAGGGCCCCAACACGGGCGGCATGGGCGCCTACTCGCCCGCCCCGTGCGTGACGGAGGAAATCTACCGTCAGGCGATGGAGAACATCATTCTCCCGACCGTTCGCGGCATGGCCGCCGACGGCATCCGCTACACGGGTTTCCTCTACGCGGGCCTCATGATTTCCCGCGGCAAGGACGGCGCTCCGGTCGTTCGCACGCTCGAATTCAACTGCCGCTTCGGCGACCCCGAAACGCAGCCCATCATGATGCGCATGAAGAGCGACTTCTCCGAACTCGTCGACGCCGCGATCGAAGGCAAGCTCAACGAAAAGACGGTCGAATGGGATCCGCGCACGGCGCTCGGCGTCGTCTGCGCCGCCCGCGGCTATCCGGCCCGTCCCGAAAAGGGCGCCGTCATCGAGGCGCTTCCCGAAGACAACGCCGACACGCACGTCTTCCACGCGGGCACCGCGTTGGACGACGAAGGCCTCACTATCGTTTCAGGCGGCCGCGTCCTCTGCGTCGTCGGCTTGGGCGACACGGTGAAGGCCGCGCAGAAACGCGCCTACGAAGCCGCCCGCGAAGTGAAGTTCGACGGCATGCAGATGCGCTCGGACATCGGCTACCGCGCGATCGGCCGCTAAGGCGATTTCCTCGACTCTGAAGGCACGTTTTCGCACGCGGAAACGTGCCTTCACGCATTTTCGGAGCCGACTTTCACAAAGCGGGAGCGCGCAATGCTAAGTTCTCCTCTAAGAAAGTCACTCTGAAAGGTCCTCCATGCGTTTTGCTTTTCTCGTTCCGATCCTCGCCCTCTTTTCGGGCGCCGCATCGGCTGCGGGCGGCCCCGCGGGCTATCCAGCCACGCTCATGGACGCCCCGGCCACCCTCACGGACCCCCCCGCTCCCTTCGTGCGTCTCGGCAAACCCGTCGTCATGCTCGAAAAGACAACGCTCGAAGACGTGGTCCTTCACACGGGCGGCATGCGTCTTTCGGAAGGACGCGGCGTCTTTCGCCGCGAGATCTTGTGCCTTGCGGGCACCGAAGGCGGACGCCCCATGCGTCTCTGGCTCATCGCAACCGACGGTCCGCGCGTTTCCGAAGCGCAGCTCGAATGGATGGGCGAGGGCGAAAAACCCGACTCCGTCTGCCGGCCGCTTTCGCCCGAACGTCTTCCCGTGCGGCTCGGCAAAGTGGGGCTCGGCATGAAGAAGGACGCCGTTCTCGAGCTCCTCGGCCCCGCGTCGCTTGACGCCGCCGACGGTTGGCACTACTGGTTCAGTCAGCGCTTCCTCAGAAACGAGCGCCATTTCCAAATGCTCGAACTCAACTGGCTGGGCGTGCGTTTCGAGGACGGACGCGCCGTGCGCCTCTTCAGTTCTCAAGTGACGAATCCTTGACATGATGCGGAGCGGTTTTGCTCTTTTGGGAGGCACCTTCGACCCGGTTCACCGCGGGCACCTCGCGCTTGCCGAAGCGGCCCTCGAAGCCCTTCCGATCCTTCGCGTCGACTTTCTTCCCGCGGGCGACCCGTGGCAGAAAAAACGCGTGACGTCCGCCTTTCACCGCGTGACGATGCTCCGGCATGCGCTACAATACGACCCCCGCTTCCGCGTGGACGAACGCGAAGTGCTGCGGCCCGGAAAAACCTATACGATCGACACGCTCGAGGCGATTCGCCGCCGAACGGGCGACTCGATTCCGGTCGTCCTCCTTTTGGGAAGCGATCAGTGGAACAATTTCTCCACCTGGGTGCGTTGGCGCGAAATCACGGAGTTCGCGCACATCGCCGTAGCCGCCCGCGAGGGCGTCGAGACGGCGCCCGACGAGGCCGTCCGGCGCTGGGCGGGCGAACGCACGGTCGAGCCCCGGCGCCTCTCGGAAAAGGGCGCGGGCTACGTCACCTTCTTTTCCATGCCGCCGCACAAAACGAGCGCGACGGCCGTCCGCCGGACGTTGCTCACCCAACCGCTCGTCGAGGCCCTCAAACGGCTCGAGCGCGATCTGCCGCCCGCCGTGGTGCAGTACGTGATCGAAAACGGCCTCTACCGACCGATTTCCTTTCGACAGAAGTAAACACGAAATTTATGAACACCGCCGAACTTACCCAGCTCATCGTGAACGCCCTTGACGACGTCAAGGCCAAAGACGTGAAGGTCTTCAACACCGAAGCCCTCACCGATCAGTTCGAACGCGTCGTCATCGCCTCGGGCACCTCCAACCGGCAGACGCGAGCTCTGGCTTACTCCGTCTCCGCCGCCGTCAAGGCCGCCGGCGAAACCGTGATCGGCATGGAAGGCCAGGACACGGGCGAATGGGTGCTCGTCGACTGCGGCAGCGTCGTCTGCCACTGCCTGCAGCCCGCCGTGCGCGACTACTACAACCTCGAAGAGATCTGGGGCGGCAAAGAGGTCTTCCTCGAAGCCCGCGAAAAGCTCGACGACCGCCTGATGCCCCACCGTCAGAAGAGCGAATAAATGGGCATCCGCATCGTCGCCGTCGGCCAACGCATCGTCGACTGGGCCGACACCGCCGTGCGCGACTATCTCGGGCGCTTTCCTCGCGAATTTCCCGTCTCGCTCGTCGAAATCCGCACGGAGCCCCGAAACGGCCGCACGCCCGCGCAGCTCATGAAGGCCGAGGCCGAACACATCCTCGCCAAGATCGACGAGGACGACTGGGTCGTCGTCCTCGACGAACACGGCCGGGACACGACCACCATGGCGCTTGCGCGCTCGGTCTCCGCGTGGCGCGCCGACCGGCGGGAAATCGTCTTCGTGATCGGCGGTCCCGACGGCCTTGCCCCGGAAGTGAAGGCCCGCGCCGACGAAATGATGCGACTCTCGGCCATGACGCTTCCGCACGCGCTCGCCCGAGTGCTGCTTTCCGAACAACTCTATCGTGCCTGGTCGATTCTCGCCGGGCACCCCTACCATCGGGCCTGACCGACATGGAGCGAACCGTCATTCTCGCGAGCAAAAGCCCGCGCCGCCGCGAAATACTGGAAAACCTCGGACTCACCGTGCACGTGCTCGCGGAAAATCCCGAGATCCGCACGGCGTTTGCGGGCGACGAAGAGGAGCTTCCGGGCGAAAAGCCCGACGACTACGGCCGCCGCATCACGGTGGAAAAATTCGAAAAAGGACTCGCCATGAAGGCGGCTTCGCCCCTTCGGGACGAACCCTATCCCGTCGTCGCGGCCGACACGGTCGTCACGATCGACGACGACGTCCTCGGCAAGCCCCGCGACGCCGATGAGGCGATGGCCTTCCTGCGACGCCTTTCGGGGCGCCGCCACCGCGTCGTCACGCACGTGTGCGTGGGAACGACGCTCGAGAACGCGCGCGTTCTCGCATCGTCTTCCGACGTCTACGTGCGCGAACTCTCCGAAGACGAAATGGCCCGCTACGTCGCCACGGGCGAACCCTTCGACAAGGCGGGCGGATACGGCATTCAGGGGCTCGGCGGCCTTTTCATTCCCCGCATCGACGGCAGCTTCACCTCCGTTATGGGCCTGCCCGTCGTCGAAACGGCGGCGCTTCTCGCGCCCTTCGGCATTTCGCTCCCGTAAGCGACCGCAAAGCTCTTTCCGTTTGCGAAAACGCTCTGCTAGAATCACCGAAAAGCTATTCGGACGGCCCGACCCTTCGGGCCGATCCCCCGCGGAGTTCGGTGCGCCCTTCCTCTCGTAAGAGGTCCCGAAACACTCCCCCTTCCGAAGCGGGAGACGGCATATCCGTCCTGCGCCGCGACGCCTGCCGCGGAACCGGAATCTTGATCGTAAGAATTCACCTTGTCACAACGGTTGCGCGTTCGCCGTGACCGAACATACATCCATGTCGAAAACGTTTCGCGATCTGGGTCTCTCCGACCCGATTTTGCAAAATATCGAGACCCTGACGTGGCAGCAACCCACTGCCGTTCAGGAGTCCGCCGTCCCGACCCTGCTCACGGGCGCCGACTGCGTGGCCGTCGCCAACACCGGGAGCGGCAAGACCGCCGCCTTTCTCCTTCCGCTTCTCGAGCGGCTCGTACGCGAAAAGAAGAGCGCGAAGCCGAGAAAGGTTCGGGCCCTCATTCTGAGCCCCGTGCGCGAACTCGCCCAACAGACGGCCCGCACCGCCGCACAGCTCAGCCTCGGTCTCGAACTCTCGCTCCTTTGCTCCGTAGGCGGCAGTCGTCTCGCCCCGCAGATCGCGGCGCTTGAGGGCGGAATCGATCTCTGGATTTCGACGCCGGGCCGCGCACTCGATCTCATCAAGCAGGAGGCGGCCGACGTCGGCGATCTCGAATGCTTCGTGCTCGACGAAGGGGATCAGCTCCTGGACCTGGGCTTCCGCCGGGAAATCAACCACATCGTCCGCCGCCTCTCCAAGGAGAAGAAAGTCCCGACCTGGTTCTTCTCGGCCACCTGGAACGACGAGGTCGAAGACGTCGCCAAGGCGATTCTCAAGGACCCCGTGCGCATCGACGAAGCCCACCGCGACGTCCCCGACGTCAAGGAACGATTCGTCATTCTGTCTCCTTCGCGCATGCCCGTCTATCTGCGCGACCTCATCGTCGACAACAAACTCGACCGCGTCCTCGTCTTCACGAGCACCCGCGCCCGCGCCGACCGCGTGCTCGAAGATCTCCTCAAGGACGGCTTCGAAGCCGCGGTACTCCACTCCGAGCGCACGCAGGCCCAGCGCGAAAAGGCCCTCGAAGACTTCCGAAACGGGAAACTCCGCGTTCTCGTCGCGACCGACGTCGCCGCTCGGGGCCTCGACATTGCGTCTCTTCCCTGCGTCGTCAACTACGACCTTCCCCGCGACGTCGAAACCTACGTCCACCGCGTCGGCCGCACGAGCCGCGCCGCCGCCTGCGGCGAAGCCGTCACCTTCGTACATCCGTCTCTCGTCGAAGAGCTTCCGCGCTTTTCCGAATTCCTCGGCTTCACGATCGAACCCGAGAATCCCCTCAACATCGTAATCCGCACCAAGGCCGAATTCGACCGCGAGTTTCACGAAGCCAAGCGCCGCCGCCACGAAGAGCGCCGCGCCCGCCTGGCAAAGAAGAAGGAGGAAAACCGCGCCGCCCCCGAGACCGGAGCACCGGCTCCCGAAACGCCCGCGGACGACGCCTCCCCGCAAGCGCCCGAGTCGTCCGATCGTCCCCGCACGCTCACGGTAAAGAAGCGCTCCACCCGACAGAACCGCAAGGATACCCGCCGCGACGCGGACGAAGGTACGCAGGAAGAAAAGCGCAAGGACGCCCAACCCGAGCGCTCTTCGGAAAAGAGCGACAAAAAGCGGGGCGACTTCAAGAGGCCCAACTCGAAGAAATTCGACAAGAAGTTCGACAAAAAGCCCAAGAAGCAGCACGTCAAGCGTGACGTCGACTATGACGACGACAACTTCGGCAATTCGATTCACTATCAGCCCAAGCGCCGCAACCTGCGCAATCTCGGCTACGATCAGCCGATCCACTGGGAGCCGATCGATCCCTATCATCCGAGCTCTCAGGCACTGAGCCTGCCGCAGATCATGCCCGACGAATACCCGCGCCCCGTGCGCAACGTCAACGGCAACCGCGCGCCCTACCGCGACGGCAACAAGCGTCATTTCGGCAAAAACGGCAACCGCCGCTAACGCTCGGTTACGGACGCACTCCCCTCGGACGGTCCGCGTTTCGCGGGCGCCGCCCTAGAATGTCTGTCGTCTTCGGAGAAGTTTGTCATGTTCGCTCTTTCCTCCCGCACCATGCTCGCCGCCCTCGCGGCCGCGCTCTTTCTCGCCGGCTGCGCCGCGCAAGGTCCTCACGGCACGTCTTCCTCTTCGGCGGCCGCCGGATCGGACGGCGCCTCGCGCGACCCGCTCATCGACGCGCCCCACCGCGCGACCATGCGCTGCGTCTCGCAGGAACCCGTCACGGTGCTTCGCCGCGTCAAGGAAGTGAGCTTTGCCTGCCCAGACCTCGACGTCTCGGCGACGATCGACGAAATCCGCGACGCGGGTTGGCGCGTCGTGAACCTCGACGTGGGGGACGAAGAAGAACGCGACAATCACGTGGGCTTCCCCGTCACCATCACGGTGCGAAAACTCTTTTGATCTCCCTTCGGCGCAGCCCGTTCGGCTGCGCCTTTTGTTTTTCTCAAGATGGCCATCGACTACCTCGGACGAATCCGTTCCTTTCTCGCCGCCCTCCCCGAAACGATCGACGCCTTTCTCGTCGTCACGGGCGACCCATGGGGCTCCGAATATCTCCCCGATCATTGGGCGCTGCGCGCCCATCTGACGGGCTTTACGGGGAGCGCCGGCACGCTCCTGCTGCGCCGCGCCGCCCCGCACGTTCTCTGGACCGACTCCCGTTACACCTTGGCGGCGACGGAACGCTGCCGCGCGCTCGGCCTCGTCTTTTGCGAAGAGCACCGCGCCCTCGATCGGGAACTTCCCGACAAAGTGCGGGGACTCGCGGTGGGGTTTGATCCCGAAACGCTCTCCGAAGCCGAAGTGCGCCGCCTCGAAGCCGCCTTCGAAGAGGTCGGCGCCCGTTTGATTGCGCTCCCCGACGCCCTTCGCACGGGTTGGCCGGACGAGCGTCCCGCCGAAGTCGCCGCGCCTCTCTTTCGCTTCGACCCGCCCGAAGCTTCGGGCCTGCGCCTTGCGCGCCTTCGCGAAACGATGGAGGAGGGAGAAAGCACGCTCATAGGGCCGGAAGAGACGGCGTGGTTCACGCATCTGCGCGCCTTCGACGTCGCCTGCAACACGACGCCGCACGTGCGTCTCTGGGTGCCGAAGACGGGAGAGGCCCTGCTACTCGCCGATTCCCCGCGTCTCAACGCCGAGCTTCTCGCTGAACTCGCCCGCGAGGGAATTCGTGTCGGCCGTCTCTCGGACATCCCGCGCGGAACGCTTTTGGCCGACCCCGCACGCCTTCCCTCGTCGCTCTGGCGTGAACTCGCCCGAGCGGGATTCACGCTTTGTGAAACCTCCTCGCCCGTGCCGCTTTGGATGAGCGTGAAGTGCTCCGAAGAAATCCGCCGCACGAAGCGCGCGCTTCTCGAAGACGCCCGCGCCCAGATCGAATGGATGGCGCGTCTGGAAGAACGCCTCGCCGCCGGCGAGCGCCTCACCGAATGGGACGCCGCTCGGATGCTCATTGCGGAGCGGCGCAAGGCACAAGATTATCTCTGCGAAAGTTTCGATCCGATCGTCGCCTTCGGACCCAACGCGGCGCTTCCCCACTACGAAACGGCCCCCGACACCGCCGCACCGATCGATGGGAACGGGCTCCTCCTCGTAGACTCGGGCATGCATTCGCGCCTCGGCACAACCGATACGACGCGGATGTTCGCCGTCGGCACGCCGCCCCGGGAGGCGCTCGCCGCCTCCACCCGCGTTCTGCAGGGCATGCTCGCGCTCGCCCGCGCGCGCTTTCCTGCGGGAACCCCCGCAGTGGCGCTCGACGCACTCGCCCGCGCTCCCCTCTGGGCTGCGGGGCTTGACTTCGGACACGGCACGGGGCACGGAATCGGTTTCGCCCAATCGGTGCACGAGGGACCGCTTCGCATTTCGCCGCGCGCTCTCGATGCCCTTCCCGTCAACGCCACGGTTTCGGACGAACCGGGCTATTACGCGGCGGGGCGCTTTGGCATCCGTTGGGAAAACACCCTACGGGTGGTGCCCGACCCCGAACATGAGGGCTTTCTTGCTTTTGAAACGCTCACGCGCCTACCGCTCGCCCGAGGCGCCTTCGACCCGTCGCTTCTCTCGGAAGAAGAAATTCGTCAGATCGACATTTTTCACGCCCGGGTACGCGAAGAACTCCTCACTCTGTCGCTCTCGGAAGCCGCCGAAGCGTGGCTCCTCCGGGAAACTCGTCCGCTCGGCAAAGATCCGTCATAATAGAAAATTGTTGTTACATTTCTTTGCCTACAGGGCGCCGTCGTTCATTCATTCGTGACGAAAGTTACCCAAAATGGAACGGTTGCGCTTCCTACCGTGCCCTCCCTTGCGCGAGGGCACGCCTTTTCTTTCCTTGCCTATGCTGAAATCCTTTGTCACCCGAGGCTTGACGCTCTGCGCCGTCGTGCTGCTCGCCGCCTGTTCCGATCAAAAGACCGTTGCCGTGAAGACGCCGCCCCTGCCCGTACATACGGTGGCGGTGCACGCCTCGACGGAGTCGCACTGGGTGGAAGTGCTCGGGCGGGCCGAAGGCGGCAAAGAAATCGAAGTGCGTCCCCAGGTGGGCGGCATTTTGAAGAGCGTGCGCTTTCGGGAGGGCGACGCCGTGAAGGCGGGCGACCTCATGTACGAGATCGACGCCGCGCCCTACGAGGCCCGTCTGCGGGCGGCCGAGGCGGCGACCCGTCAAGCCAAGGCCGAACTCGATCAGGCCGAGCGGGAGTTCCGCCGTCAGACGCAGTTGTGGAAGGCCAACGCCACGAGCCGCAAGGAGCTCGATGACGCCGAAACCGGCCGCAACGCCGCGCGCTTTGCGCTCGCCAACGCGGAAGCGAATCAGAAGGACGCCCGCATTTCCCTGGGCTACACGCGCGTCACGGCGCCCGTCGACGGCATTGCCGGACGCACCGAAGTGAATCCCGGCGCGCTTCTCTCCGCCTCGACGACGCTTTTGACGAGCATCACGCAGCGCGACGACCTGCGCGTGCGCTTTGCACCCTCTGAGCGTCTCCTGGGCGGGGCCGAAATCACGACGAAGAGCGGCGTTCGTCTTTTCTCCGCAAACGGCAAGGAATACAGGGCCCGGCTCGACTTCGTGAGCCAGTCGCTCGACCCCGACACCTCGACGCGCCTCATGCGCGCCCGCTTTGAGGAACCCGTGCCGGTGCTCCCCGGCGAATTCGTGAAGGTGCGTCTTGAGACCGTCGTGAACCAGAACGTCTTCCGCGTGCCGCAGAAGGCGATCGTTCAGATGCCGGACGGCAGCTACCGCGTCTACGTGCGCCAGGGCGACAAGGCCGTCGCCAAGACCGTGACGGTCGGGCTCTGGGAGGGGACCGACTGGATCGTCTTTTCGGGCGTCGACGAGGGCGACCTCGTCATCACCGATCAGCTGCTGCGCCTTCGCGACGGCTCCTCCGTCACCGATCCGCAGGCCTAAGCGGAGAGCCTCATGCTGAGTCAGTTCTGTATTCGCCGACCGATCTTCGCGACGGTGCTCTCGATCATCATCGTGCTCGCCGGGCTTCTGTGCCTGCGCGTTCTCCCGCTCTCGCAGTATCCGGACATTTCGCCGCCTTCCGTCATGATTTCGACCACCTACGAAGGGGCCGACTCCCAGACGATTGCGCGAACCGTGGCGGCGCCGATCGAAGACCAACTCTCGGGCATCGAAGGGCTGCTCTACTACACCTCGAGCATCCGAAGCAACGGCGACATCCGCATTCAGTGCGTCTTCGACGTCGGCACCGACGCGAACGACGCCATGCTCGAAATCAACAACCGCGTGCGCACGGCCGAGCGGCGTCTGCCCGACCGCGTTCGCGACGAAGGCGTGAGCGTCAGAAAGCGCAACAACGACACGCTTCTCATGATGGCGCTCTGGTCGCCCGACGGCTCCTACGGCGTCACCGACCTCGCCGACTACGCAAACCTCAACATCGTCGACGAACTCAAGCGCATCCCCGGGATCGGCGACGTGAACGTCTTCGGCAACGCCCAGTCCGCCATGCGCATCTGGCTCGACCCCGACCGTATGGGCGCGCTCGGCGTCACCGTGCAGGACGTCGACAACGCGATTCAAACGCAAAACGCCCAGCGCACCGCCGGACGCGTGGGCGTAGCGCCCACGATCCCCGAGCAGCAGCTCTTCTACACCGTGCGCACGCCCGGGCAGCTTCTCACGCCCGAACAGTTCGCCAACGTGATCGTGCGCGCCGACGGACCCAACGGGATCGTGCGCATGCGCGACATCGCCGCGACCGAAGTGGGCAAGCGCTCCTACGAATTCCGCGTCGACATCAACGGCCTTCCCGGCGTGAACGTAGGCGTCTATCTGCAGACGGGCGCCAACGCCGTGGCCGCGTCGGAACTCGTCAAGGCGAAGGTCGCCGAACTTGCCTCACACTACCCGAAGGGCAAGATCGCACACCTCATCACCGACGACACGACGGTCTTCGTCGAGGCGTCGCTCACCGAGGTCTACCGCACCCTCGCCGAAGCGGGCCTGCTCGTCCTTCTCGTCGTCTTCGTCTTTCTGCAGAGCTGGCGCGCGACCATCATTCCGATCATCGCCGTGCCGGTGTCGCTCATCGGCACGATGGCGGGGCTCTGGCTCCTGGACTTCTCGCTCAACACGCTCACGCTCTTTGCCATGACGCTTTCGATCGGCATCGTCGTGGACGACGCCATCGTGGTCTTGGAAAACGTCGAGCGAATCATGCGCACCGAAGGACTCGGCCCCTACGAAGCCTCGCAAAAAGCGATGAAGGAAGTCTCGGGCGCCCTGGTCGCGATCGTCCTCGTGCTGAGTTCCGTCTTCATTCCCGTCGCCTTCCTGGGCGGGATCGCGGGCGAACTCTACCGACAGTTTGCCGTGACGGTCGCGGTCTCCGTCATGCTCTCGGGCTTCGTGGCGCTTACGCTTACGCCCGCGCTCTGCGCGATCTTTCTGAAGCCCCACGACGCCGACGCGAAGCGCAACTTCTTCTTTACGAAGTTCAATCAGGGACTTGCGTCGCTCACGATGCGCTTTCTTCAGCTCGTGCGCCTCGCGCTCAAGCACCGCGTCGTCACGGCGACGATTCTCGTCCTCGTGACGGCGGGCGCCTGGCAGATGATCCAGCGCATTCCGACCTCCTTCATCCCGACGGAAGACCAGGGGATCGTGCGCATGGCCCTGCAGCTTCCCGAAGGTGCGGCCTTCCCGAGAACGGAAAAGGTGGTCGACGAGCTCTTCCAGACGGTCCGCGCGAACGAGGCCGTCCGAAGCGTCGTGACGATGGTGGGCTTCGACACCCTTTCGAGCGACCAGCGCGCCAACGCCGCGACCTTCATCACGCAGTTGAAGCACTGGGACGAGCGCACGAAGTCCGCCTCCGACGTGCAGAAGGAATTCACGCAGCTCATCGCCTCCCACCCCGACGTGCGGGGCGTTGCGACGACCCCGGGCGCCATTCCGGGGCTCGGCGCCACGAACGGCTTCTCGGGCTACGTGCTCTCGCGCGGCAACGACAATCCGCTCGTTCTGCAGGAAGTGATGGACGTCTACCTCGACGCGCTCGCCGAGCGTCCCGAGCTCACGAGTCTGCGAAGCTTCCTGCGCGCCGACAGTCCGCAACTCGTCCTCTCCGTCGACGAAGCCAAGGCAATCGCTCTCGGCGTTTCCGTCGAAGAGGTCTACGACACGATCTCGGCCCTGATGGGGAGCTCCTACATCAACGACTTCACCCGCAACGGGAAGATCTACCGCGTCGTGATGCAGGCCAAGGCCGACGCGCGCGCCACTCCCGAAGACCTCGGGCGCGGGTACGTGCGCAGTTCCTCGGGCGAGATGATCCCGATTTCAAGCCTCATCTCCTACGAACGCATTTCAGGGGCCGACACGCTCGCGCGTATGAACGGCTATCTCGCCGCCCAGTTCATGGGCGCGGCCGCGCAGGGCGTCTCTTCGGGCGACGCCATCCGCATCGCCGAAGAGGTGGGCGCCGCGGTCCTCCCCGAGGGCTACACGATCGAGTGGACAGGCCAGGCCTACCACGAAAAGCGCATCGGCTCGAGTTCCGCAACGGCGTTTGGCTTCGGACTCCTCATGATGTTCCTCATCCTCGCGGCCCTTTACGAACGCTGGTCGCTTCCGATCGCCGTGGTGCTCGCCGTTCCCTACGCCGTATTGGGCGCCATGTGCGCCATCTGGATCCGCGGCACGCCGAACGACATCTACTTCCAGATCGGCCTCATGGTGCTCGTGGGTCTCACCGCGAAGAACGCGATTCTGATCGTGGAAGTCGCCGCGCAGAAGCTCGAAGAAGGCAAAGGTCCCTTTACGGCCGCCATCGAAGCGGCGGGCCTTCGCTTCCGTCCGATTCTGATGACCTCGCTTGCCTTCGTGCTCGGCGTCGTCCCGCTCATCCTCGCGACGGGTGCGGGCGCCGCGGCGCGTCACTCCATGGGCACCGGGGTTTTCGGCGGAATGCTCGCCGCAACCTTCATTTCGACGATCTTCGTCCCGGTCTTCTTCACGTGGTTCGCTTCACGCACGAAGAGAAAGCGCTGACGAGCCCGGTCCGGTCGCAAAAAAGCCCGGGGCGCCTTGGCGCCACGGGCTTTTTGGTGTTTTCCGTTCACACGGTTTCTCAACCGAAGAAGCTCTTCATGCGGTCAAAGAAGGACTGCGTCTTCGGGTTGTGCTTCGTACCGCCGTCCTTGAGCGACGCTTCGAAGTCGCGAAGGAGCTGCTTTTGCCTGGACGACAGATTCACCGGCGTTTCGATCTGCACGTGGAGGAACAGATCTCCGGGTTCCTTCGTGCGCAGATTCGCGACGCCCTTATCACGCAGGCGGAAGGTTTTCCCGTTCTGCGTCCCTTCGGGGATCGTCACCTGGGTCTTGCCGTCCAGGGTCGGGACTTCGACCGTGCCGCCCAGAGCCGCCGTCACGAACGAGATCGGGAGCTCCGCGTGCAGGTCGTCGCCGTCGCGCGAGAAGATCTCATGGGGCTTGAGACGAATCTCCACGTAGAGGTCGCCCGCGGGGCCGCCGTTGATGCCGGGCTCGCCTCGGCCCGCAAGGCGTACGCGCTGGCCGTCGTTGATCCCGGCCGGGATCTTGACTTCGACCGTCGCGGTCGTGCGGATGCGGCCCGAACCCTTGCAGGCGGGACAGGGATCCGCAATCACCTGGCCTTCGCCGTGGCAGTCCGGACACTCCTGTTGGATATGGAAAAGACCGTTGCTCATGCGCACCGAGCCCGCACCGTGGCAGGTGGGGCAGGTCTTGCGGCCCGTCCCCGGACGGCACCCCGAACCGTTGCAGTCCTTGCAGGTCTCCCACGCGGGAATGCGGATGTTGAGGGTCTTCCCCTTCGCGGCGTCTTCAAGCGAGATTTCCATCTGATAGCTCAGATCGCCGCCTCGGTAGGCGCGCGGACCCCGCGGACCCGCTTCGCGGCGACGACCGCCGCCGAAGAAGTCGCTGAAGATGTCGGCGAAGTCGTTGATGTCGGCCCCGCCCATATTGCCGAAGCCTCCGAACCCGCCGAAACCGCCCGCTCCCGCGGCGCTCGGATCCACGCCCGCCTTGCCGTAGCGGTCATAGGCCGCGCGCTTTTGTTCGTCCGACAAGACCGAGTAGGCTTCGCCCACGGCCTTGAATTTTTCTTCGGCCGTCTTGTCGCCCTGATTGCGGTCGGGGTGATACTTCATCGCCAGACGCCGGTACGCCTTTTTGATTTCGTCCTGCGTGGCGGTTTTGGATACGCCGAGTACCTCGTAGTAGTCCTGATCCGGCATCGTCTACCTTGCTCCCGGCGCCCCCTCGGGGGCGCACTTCGTGTCCTGTTGAAAAACTCAAGAAGGGTCGGTCGGCATGTGTGCGCGACCGACCCTTCTGGGTGTGCCTTCGGGAAGTTCCGATTACTTCTTCACGTCCGTGAAGTCGGCGTCCACGACGTCGTCATCGGCCTTCTTAGCCTGCTCGGCTTCGCCCTGCGGGGCGGCCTCCTTGGCGGCGGCGTTCATCTTCTCGCCGATCTTCTGAGCGGCTTCCATCAGACGTTCGACGGCCTGTTCGATCGCAGCCTTGTCTTCGCCCTTGACCTTTTCTTCCACGACCTTGATCGCGTCTTCACAGGCCATGCGGTCGGCGGCGTCGATCTTGTCGCCGTAATCCTTCAGGGTCTTCTGGACCTGGCTCACGGCGGCGTCGGCCGTGTTGCGGGCCTGAGCGAGTTCGAAGCGGCGGTGATCCTCTTCCTTGTTCGCTTCGGCGTCCTGCACCATGCGTTCGATTTCCTCTTCGGAAAGCCCCGAGCTCGCCTTGATGGTGATCGTGTTTTCCTTGCCGGTGGCCTTGTCCTTGGCGGCCACGTGCAGAATACCGTTGGCGTCGATGTCGAAGGTCACTTCAATCTGCGGCACGCCGCGGCGGGCGGGCGGAATGCCTTCGAGGTTGAATTCGCCGAGCAGCTTGTTCGAGGCGGCCATTTCACGTTCGCCCTGATAGACCTTGATCGTCACGGCGGGCTGATTGTCTTCGGCCGTCGAGAAGACCTGGCTGTGCTTGGTCGGGATCGTGGTGTTGCGCTTGATCATCGCGGTCATCACGCCGCCGAGCGTTTCAATGCCGAGCGTCAAAGGCGTCACGTCGAGAAGCAGCACGTCGTGGCGTTCGCCGGTGAGGACCGACCCCTGGACGGCGGCGCCGATGGCGACGGCTTCGTCGGGGTTGACGTCCTTGCGCGGTTCGCGGCCGAAGAATTCGCGGACGACTTCCTGCACGCGCGGCATGCGGGACTGACCGCCCACGAGGATCACGTCGGTGATGTCGGACTTCGAGGCGCCCGCGTCGGCCAGAGCCTTGCGGCACGGTTCGATCGTGCGCTGCACGAGGTCTTCGACGAGACCTTCGAACTTGGCGCGCGTGATGTTGATGTTCAGGTGCTTCGGACCCGTGGCGTCGGCCGTGATGTACGGAAGGTTGATTTCCGTTTCCTGACGGCTCGAGAGCTCGATCTTGGCCTTTTCGGCGGCGTCCTTCAGACGCTGCAGGGCGAGGATGTCCTTGGAGAGGTCGACGCCCGTGTCCTTGCGGAATTCGCCGATGATGTAGTCGACGAGGCGCTGGTCGAAGTCTTCGCCGCCCAGGAACGTGTCGCCGTTCGTGGAGAGCACTTCAAACTGCTTGTCGCCGTCGACGTTCGCAAGGTCGATGATCGAGATGTCGAACGTGCCGCCGCCCAAGTCGTAGACCGCAATCTTGCGGTCGCCGCTGCCGCCCTTGTCGAGACCGAAGGCGAGCGCCGCGGCGGTCGGTTCGTTGATGATGCGCTTGACTTCGAGACCGGCGATGCGGCCGGCGTCCTTCGTGGCCTGACGCTGGCTGTCGTTGAAGTAGGCCGGCACCGTAATCACGGCTTCCGTGACCGGTTCGCCGAGGTAGTCTTCGGCGGTCTTCTTCATCTTGCGCAACACTTCCGCGCTCACCTGCTGCGGAGCGAGCTTCTTGCCTTCCTGCACTTCGACCCAGGCGTCGCCGTTGTCGGCGCGCGTGATCTTGAAGGGCATGAGGCCGATGTCCTTCTGCACTTCGCGGTCGTCAAAGCGACGGCCGATCAAGCGCTTCACCGCGAAGAGCGTGTTCTTCGGGTTGGTGACGGCCTGACGCTTGGCGGGGGCGCCGACGAGGATTTCGCCGTTGTCCATGTAAGCGATGATCGACGGCGTCGTGCGGGCGCCTTCGCTGTTTTCGATAACCTTGACGTTCTCGCCTTCCATCACGGCGACGGCGGAGTTCGTCGTACCAAGGTCAATGCCGATAATCTTTGCCATTTCTGTAAAACCTCTTGTGGGCGCTCTTGCGGGTCGATTTGCGACGGGCCCGCAGGCGCGTATGAGAAAGAGAAATCGTCTGCGAAGGAATTTCTTCGCCTTTAATCCCCATATGGGGACAGCCGCGGATTTTTCAAGCTCAGCCGGGAAAATTTTTCTCCCGCCCCGTGCCCGCAGAAGAAAAAAGCCCCGATTTCCTTGCGAAACCGAGGCTTTCGGACTCATTCTCCCTTTCTTAGCCCTGCGCCACGCTCACCATGGCCGGACGCAGAACGCGTTCGTTGATGAGCCAACCGCGCTGGAAGACTTCGACGACGCAGCCGGCCTTGATCTCTTCGGTCGCGGGCACCATGGCGATCGCCTGATGGTGATGCGGGTCGAACACTTCGCCCTTGGGATTGATTTCCTTCATACCCGACACTTCGAGCGCGTGCGTGAGCTGACGGTAGGTGGCGGCCATCCCTTCGCGAAGGGGATTCTGGTCGTCCTCCTTCGTGAGTTCGAGCGCCTTTTCTAGACTGTCGACGACGGGGAGGAGATTTTCCGCGAACTTCTCAATCCCGAACTTGCGGGCCTTCTGCACCTCTTCGGCCGAACGGCGGCGAGTGTTTTCGAGTTCCGCCATCGCGCGCACGTAAAGATCATAGTGCTCGAGCACCTTGGCTTCGGCGAGCTGCAGAGCCGTCTGAAGCTCTTCGACCGAAAGGGCCTTCTTTTCCTCCTTGGCTTCGCCGCAGGCTTGCGCACCGCAGTCGCATTCGCCGCAGGGGACTTCTTCCTTTTCGGCGGCGCAGGGTTCCTGCGCCTTCTTTTCTTCCTGTTCCGTCATGACAAAATTCCCGATTCAAAGGGGTAATACGTGTGATGCCTTCTATATGGGGATGATTCCCTCTTTTTTCAAGCCTTGCGCCCGAGGGCCTCAAGCGTGAGACGGGCGTAAAGCGCCACGGCGTCGTCACAGGCGTTCAGGGCCGGGATGTATTCGAAGCGCCCCTCCCCGACGGACTCCTCGTAAGCGCGGCGCGCTTCGTCATTGATCTCCTCGATTGTCTCGAGGCAGTCCGAAGCGAAGCCCGGACACACGACGTCGACCCGCGGCACGCCCGCCCTTCCGAGTTCGCGAAGCGTGGGTTCCGTGTAGGGCGTGAGCCACTCTTCCCTGCCGAAGCGCGACTGAAAGGAGAGCAGCCACTCGTCCTCCCCGAGCCCCAAGCGCTCCGCCAAAAGGGCCGCCGTCTTGCGGCAGTCCTCTTCATAGCGGTCGCCCTTGGCGACGCAGGACTTCGGCAGTCCGTGAAAGCTCATGAGGAGTTTGCCGCCCTCTGCAAAGGGCCGGCCCGTCCTCTCCCAGTGCGCTTCGATGCTGCGCGCAAGCGCCTCGACGTAGGCGGGGTGCGTTCCGTATTCGCGGATGGTCGTAAGGGCCGGCTGGCTGCGCCTCGTCATGAGGTGGCGAAAAACGGCGTCGAAGGCCGAGGCCGTCGTCTGCGGCGCGTACTGAGGGAAAAGCGGAAGGACAACGAGACGCTCGACGCCTGCCTTCTCCAGTTCCGTAAGGACGGACGGAATCGAAGGGTTGCCGTAGCAGGAGGCCCAATGCACGGAAATTTCCTCGGCGGCGAGGCGCCGAACGAGTTTCTCGGCGATCGACTTCGTGTGAACGAGGAGAGGCGAGCCCTCTTCGGTCCAGACACCGCGGTAGCGCTCGGCCGAACGCGCCGGGCGCACGCGCAGGATGATGCCGTGCAGAATCGGCCACCATTTCCATTTCGGGAGTTCGATCACGCGCTCGTCGCTCAAAAATTCCGCGAGATAGCGCCGGACGGCCGAAACTTCCGGCGCGTCGGGCGACCCCGTGTTGAGAAGAAGAAGGGCGGTGCGCTCTCGGGTGGTCATGAAACGGGACTCCAAATCAATCGTGTGCCCACATTCTGACGGGCGAAACTTAAGGCGACATTGCCGTCTCGTCCATGAAAAACCCGAGCGCTCTTCGGAGACGCTCGGGTCGGATGAGCCGCCGGCGCGAAAATCTCAGGCGAAGGCGCCGCCTTCTGTGCGCTTGCGGCGCCAGAGATAGAGAAGCGCCGCGGCGGCGAGGCTCATCCAGAATTTGCCGACGACCTGTCCGGTCACGAATTCGAGCGACCCGAAGGCGAGCTGCAGGAAGATGCAACTGTCGACAATCGAACCCACGAGACCCGAGACCAGGATGGCCGAGCTCGGATAGCGCCGGCGAAGCGGCGTATAGACGAGAAAATCGGCCAATTCCGAGAAAAGAAAGGCCGCGGCCGAACCGATTACGACGGCGGGGTCCGACAAGAGGCCCGAGAGGAGCGTTCCGCAGAGAATTGCGGCGATCGTCGCACGGTTGCCGAGAAGCGACTGCACGGCGTCGCGAAGCACGAGCGCGAGCCCCGCGAGCAAAACGGCCGAGGGCGACATGAGCCCGGGCCACACCGGGATGACGCAGGGACCGTCGGGGTAGCAGGTCGTGCCGACGTTGAGGACGACCCAGTTGCCGACGGGAATGGTGAGGATGAAAAGAACGAGCGCGGCGATGCCGCAGCGCTTTCCGTAAGGACCGGACATGGTGAACTCCTGCATGCCGCGCGCCGGCGCAGTCAGCCGGGGCGGTAACGGGGTTGGAGACAAACACCGGACGCGGACGGTTTAGCCGCCGGTGTCGAAAAACCGCATTATACGGTGAGGAAGATAGGAAAGTTCGCCCGGGAAGCGTCCCGTCGGAAATCCGATGTGTCCTCCCTCCTCGGGATAGTCGCAGGTGACGAAGCGGCTCACCTCGTCTTCGCGCGGCAGAGCCCACCCCGGAAAGAAGGGATCGTTCTTCGCGTTGAGGAGGAGAAGCGGCTGACGCACGCCGGGAAGCGAAGGCTTGGCCGAGCACTTCGAGTAGTAATCCATCGCCGAGCGAAAACCGTGCACGGGCGCCGTGTAGAGGTCGTCAAAGTCAAAGAAGGTCTTGCAGGCGGCGAGTTTCTGCGCATCGACGAGCCCCGGCCAGCGTTCGCACTTTTTCTCGAGCTTGGGCTTGAGCGTCGAGAGAAACATGTCGGCGTAGAGGGTGTTGACGCCCTTGTCGATGCGCTCGCTCCCCGCCACGAGGTCGACGGGTCCGCCCACGGCCGCCGCCGCGGTGATGAAGGAGAGGTCCTCTCCCATGTCGCCCATGGTCTTGGCGAGCTGATTCGCGCCGAGACTCACCCCCACCGCATAAAGCGGCGCTTCGGGAAAGCGGGCGTGCACGGTTTTGAGCACCCAGGAATTGTCCGACGTGTCGCCCGCGAAATAGGCGCGCGGCAAGCGGTTGAGTTCGCCCCCGCAGGTGCGGAAGTGCGCGACCACGCCGCGCCAACCGCGCCGGAGCACCTCGTGCATGAGCGCGAGCGCGTAGTGACTCCTCGAACTTCCCTCGAGGCCGTGAAAGTGCACGAGCACGGGAGCCTTGGGATCCGACGGTTCGGGTTTGGCCCAGTGCCAGATCATGAAGTCCCCGTCGGGGAGCTCCACGTGTTCGACGCGGTACTCCACTTCGGGGCGCTTGGAAAGTTTGGCGGGCAGACAGGTCTGCAGATGTGAGCCCGGACACCAGGAAGGCGCCCGGTAGTCGGACGAAACGACGGGCATGAAGACTCTCTCGAAGAAACGTTTTTCTTTGATTCTATCTCAGCACCCGAAAAACACCCGCCAGAGTTCGCGCACGGCTTCGGCCTCCTCGGCGACGAGTGCGGGATCGACCCGAACCGCCCGCGCTTCGCCCGCGTTGAGTCGAATCTCATGCTGCAGAGCGCGGTATCGGCGATAAGCCTTCACCACCTTCCCCGTCAGTTCGGCCGAAATGAGTCCGGCGTCGGCCGCCATTTCCAGCAACAAAATGTTGCCGAAATTGTTCACGAGCTGCGGATGATCGTGTGAAAAGCCGAGCACGAGCGTCTGCACGATGAATTCGACGTCGACCATTCCGCCCGCGTCGTGCTTGACGTCAAAGAGCTTCGTCGGATTGCGGTGACCCTCGTGCATGCGCTCGCGCATCGCAAGGACCGCCTCCTTGAGAGCCGAAAGATCCCGCGGCATGCGGAGAACCTCTTCGCGCAGAGCTTCAAAGCGCCGCCCGATCGCGGGATCGCCCGCGACGAAGCGGGCGCGCGTCAACGCCTGATGTTCCCAGATCCAGGCGCCCACGCCGTCGGAACGCTTCTGGTAGTTTTCAAAATGCGCCATGGTGCTCACGACGAGCCCGTTCTCGCCGTTGGGACGAAGACGCAGATCGATGTCAAAGAGCTTTCCCGAAGAGGTCGGCACGGTGAGCCAGCTGATCATGCGGCGCACGAGACGGCTGTAAGTGCGGTCGGCCTCGTCGGACGGATCGTCGTAAAGGAAGACGAGGTCGAGGTCGCTCTCGTAGCCCAATTCCTTCCCGCCCAACTTTCCGTAACCGAGCACCGCGAACTTGGGGCGCTCGCAGTGCTTCTGCGCCATCGCGCGCCAGACGATCTCGAGCGTTTCCTCCACCACGGCGTCGGCCAGCGCCGAGAGCTGGTCCGCAAGACGCTCCACCGTGAAGCGCCCGTCGATGTCGGCGATGAGAAGACGGAAGACGGCCGAGTGATAAGCGTCGCGCAGAAGGTTCATCTGCCGCTCCTGATCGTCTCCGCACTCGGCGAGCGCCTCGCGGAAGCGCTCGCGCCACTCGCTCCAGTCAACCGGCGTAAAGTCGTCCATCTCCCGAATCCGTCCGTCGACGAGTTCGTCGAGAATGATCGGGTGCGAGGCGACGAAGTCCGTGCTCCAACGGCTCGCCGCAAGCACGCGTCCCACGCGCTCGGCCGCCTTCGGGTACTGGCACAGAAGCGTCACGTAGGTGGTTCTGCCCGCCACGGCTTCGAGGAGCCGCAGGTAGCGCGAGAGAAGTTCCGACGGCGCCACGGCGCGAACACCGTCGCTTTTGACCCAGTGCGGAACGTTCTCCACCACCATCTGCAGGAGTTGCTGCATCTTCTGGAGCGCCCCTTCGGACTTGAAGGCGGAAAAGCGCCCCATCGCAAGGTTGGCGGTCCGCTGTGCGAGTTCCTGAGCGTCCTCTGCCGCATAACCCTTTCGCACGAACATCTCTTCGAGCGCGGCCCTCGCGC
Source organism: uncultured Sutterella sp. (assembly GCA_900545275.1). Lineage (GTDB taxonomy): Bacteria > Pseudomonadota > Gammaproteobacteria > Burkholderiales > Burkholderiaceae_F > Sutterella. The sequence continues at coordinate 118,894 of UQYG01000001.1, read as the reverse complement.
TCGAGGTGCCGGTCTGCCAGCCCACGGGCCAGTCGTCTTTCGCGCGCTCGGGAGCCTCCTTCACCTGGAAGACGTTCTCGAAGGCCCGGCCCACGCGCTCGCGCACGATTTCATAGTGGGCCCAAAGCGCTTCGGGCGTGACGCCGAGAAGCGCCGCCGCATGCACGAGATTTTTCCCCTCGCGCGGCAGGAGCTGCGTCTGCTGATCGTCCACGTACTGCAGGGCGTGCTCGACGTTTCGGAGCCACACGTAGTCTTCCTTGAGCCTCTCGGCGACGTCGGGCGCGAGCACCCCTTCTTCGCCGAGGCGCGTCAACATCGGGAGCGTTTCCTTGCCGCGAAGCCGCACGTCTCGCCCCCCGCGGATCACCTGCAGCGTCTGCGTGATGAATTCGATTTCGCGAATGCCGCCTCGACCGAGCTTGACGTTCGCGCCCGTGAAGCTTCGCTGCGCTTCGCGTCGCGCCGTTTCGGCCCGAAGCGTCTCGTGGAGCTTCGTGAGCGAACTGATCGCGCCGAAATCGAGGTATTTGCGGAAAACGAAGGGCCGTACGAGGCTCTCGACCGTGTGCGTGGCGCGCTCGAACTCCTCGGGGCTCGAAAAGACGGGGGCGCTCACCACGCGGCCCTTGAGCCAGGCGAAGCGCTCCCAATCGCGTCCCTGGGTATAGAGGTACTCTTCGAGCATGTCGCTTGACCCCACGATCGGACCCGAGTCGCCGTTGGGACGAAGCCGCATGTCGACGCGAAAGACGAAGCCCGCCCCTCGAATGTCGTTCAGGGCGGGCAGAACCCTGCGCGCGAGCCTTTCGTAAAATTCCGTAACCGTGAGCGTGCGCCGCGCGTCGGGAAATTCCGGCGTCGGCCGGGTTTCCCCGTCTTCGTCGTAGAGAAAAATAAGATCGATGTCGGAGGAGACGTTGAGTTCGCGCCCGCCCAACTTTCCCATGCCGACCACGATGAGATCCTGCGGCCTTCCGGAAACGGCGCCGAAGGGAACGCCGTGACGGCGCGCCAAATCCCTCGCGTGCGCGCGCACCGTCGTTCTCACGGCGACCTCCGCAAAGTCCGTCATGCGCTCGACCACGCCGAAATAGTCGATCGCGCCCGTCGAATCGGCCGCGACGAGATAGAGAATGAGCTCGCGGCGCACCCGTCTGAGCGTGTCGGCGAGCCGTTCCGTATCGTCCTCTCCCTCGACGGCGCGCTCGAAATCAGCCCGGCTCCGGCCTTCCTCGACGAGCGCCGCGAGATGCGCGAGGCGCGCGTCGTCCTCTTCGAGGGGATACATCGCGCGCAGAGCGCGCCGCACAAAGTTGGAGTGTTCGAGTACGCCGGCAAGATCGAGACGGGGCATGGCGGAATCCGAGAGTGAGACAAAGTTTTTTCATTCTACGGCACGAGCCCGCCGACACCAATCGGCGAAACACCGCAGAGCCGCCTCACGATTTTTTACGCTTCATTCGCCTCCCGTTCACCGCAATCCTTTCGGAGGGCCCGCGGCGGAGGACTACAATACCTTTGCTCCTTTCCATCCCAATCTCGTCGGTGCATGTCCTACTTCAAACGCCGTTATGTCGTCTACCGCGGTCACCGCGCGGGCTACCGATCCTTCTTCGAGCGCACGCGCTGGCTCTGGTGGTCGCTCGTGGTCGTGTACTTCGCCCTGGGATTTCTTCTCCTGGGCATGCGCTGGTACGTCTCGACCCACGCCGACGAACTGCGCGGACGCATCACGACGGCCATTTCCGAAGCGACGGGCGCAAAAATCGAAGCCGAAAGGTTTGAACTCGACTTTCATTTCCTCTGGCCACGCATCGAAATCGATTCGTTGCGCTTTTCCCGTCCGAACGGCCCCGACTCTCTTTTCATCCCGCACATCCGTGCGGAATTTGCCTGGTCCTCCCTCTGGTACCGGGCGCCGCGCTTTCGCGAACTGATCGTCTATCAGCCGACGCTCGCGGTGCGGCGTCTCGATGAAAAGTCCGTCGACCTTGCGGGCTTCGTGCTCCCGCTTCCCGAACTCTCGGACGACGAAGAGAAGACGGGACTACCCGAAGAAATTCCGGCGCTTGCGCAACTTTTCGCACAGCGGCAGCTCTCGCTCGTCAACGGCACCGTCACCTATCAGGATCTCCGTCGTCCCGACGTCGCCGCCGTTCGGATCGAAAACCTCGATTTTCGGTTTGAGAACGAACTGCTCGCCTGGCGAAGCGGTCTCGACGGCACCATTGTGAGCGGCGAACGCTCGGACGATTTTTCCCTTCGTTTTCAAGTCGACAAGAGCCTATTCGCCGACACGGCCCGTCCGCAAACCTGGACGGCACGCGCCTACGCGAACCTCGAGCGCACGAACGTGGGACAGATCGCCCGTCGCCTGGGTCTGCGCAACTACCTCTCTTCGGGCGAAGGACGCGTGCGCGTTTGGAGCGACCTTGATCAGGGCGAAGTCCGCACGCTCCTTGCGGACCTCTCGACCCGAAACGTTCGTCTGCGCCTCGGAGACGATCTGACGCCCCTCAATCTGCGGCGGGCGGATACGCGTCTCAACTATGCCTTCGACCCGGACACGCGCACGCAGACGCTCTCGCTCGAAGCCCTGCGTCTGCAGTCGACCGAGAGTTGGCAGTGGCGTCCGCGGCAGTTGACGTTTCGCCGCAAGACGGACGCCGCGGGCAAGACCGTCGAAATCGATGTCGGCGCCTCCTTGCTCGACATCGGACTTCTCTCCTCGATCGGCACCTCGCTTCCGATTCCCGACGACGTGCGCGCGCAACTCAGGGAATACGGTCTTTCGGGCCGCATCCGCAATCTTGTCGCCTCGGGTCGGGGCGATCTCGCCTCCATCGCGAACTGGGCGGTGTCGTTCGACTTTGAAGGGCTCGGCATCAAAAACGACGCGGCTCGTCCGAGTTTTCACAATCTCTCGGGCACGCTCTCGACAGAGCAGGCGGACCGTTCCGTACGCGTAACGCTCGCGAGTCGCAACGCATCGCTGCGCTTTCCCAAGATTTTCAGACGCGAGACGATGCGCTTTGATCGACTCTCGCTTGAAGCTCGCGTCACCAAGAACGAGCACTGGTCGGTCGACCTGCGGGATCTTCGCGCCGAAAACGGCGAGGCGGCCGTGACGGGCACGGGCACCTGGACGCTCGACGACAACGTTGCGGGAACCGTGAAGCTCGCCGGCAAAATCCTCCGGGCCAACGGGCCGGCCGTACGGCACTACCTGCCGCGCGTCGTGGGCGAAGGCACGCTCGACTGGCTCGAGCACGGCATTCTCAAGGGCCGCGCCACCTCGGGCGACTGGCACCTCGAAGGACGTCTCGCGGACTACCCGTGGTCGGACGGCAAAAACGGACTCTTCCGCATCCGCGGCCACGTCACGGGCGGCACGCTAGACTTTTTACCGACGCAGGGCAAGAAGGCCGGATCCGAGTGGCCGGTCCTCACGAACGTCGAGGCGGCTCTCCTCTTCGAGGGCGAGCGCATGCTGATCACGGGCCGCAAGGCCGAATCGCGGAATCTGCACGCGTCGGACGTGCGGGTGGAAATTCCCGCCTTTTCCGCCACGCCCGTCACGCTGCTCGTCGACGGGCGCATCCGCGGCGACGCCAAGGACGCCCTTCGCTACCTCAATGAAGCCCCCATGCTCTCGCGCCTTCTCGGCGGCGCCTTCGCGGAATCGAACGGTTCGGGACCGGTCGACGTGCGGCTCGGCCTCTCCGTTCCGCTCGCGCACCCCGAGCGCACCCGCGTGAAGGTGACGACCAATCTGCAGAAGACAAACTTCGACTACGGTCACGGACTGCCGACGCTCGAAGACGCGGTCGGAACGCTCGTCATCACGGAAAAAGGCGTCGACACGCCCTCGCCCGTCGAGGGACGGACCGCGGCGGGCCCGGCGCGAGTGGCCGTGCGCACGGAAAAGAACGACGTCGTCATCGACGTCGACGGACGGGCGGGGCCGGCGGACCTCGCACGGCTCGCCTCCGCCCCCGAATTCTCGCCCGTCTTCTCCGCCCTTTCGGGGACCGCTCCCGTGCGCGTCTACGCCCGGGTGGACCTTCAGGGAAAAACGCCGCTTCGCCTCTCCGGACGATCAAACCTAGCGGGACTGTCCTCCTCTCTGCCCGCTCCCTTCGCAAAGAGCGCCACGGAGGTCTGGCCGACGAGCTTCTCGTGGTCGCCCCGCCCGTCGGGACAGGGCCTCGTTTTGAGTTCGGCAGGCCACCTCGAGGCGGCGCTCTACTTTGACGACCGCGAGGAGGGCTACACCCTCACGTCGGGGTTCGTCGGCGTCGGCACGCCCATGGGCAAGGCGGGTGACCGGCTCGACCTCTCCGTCAACGTGCCGCGCTTCTCCTGGGACGAGTGGGAGCCCTATTGGCGGGAAATCGACCGCAACAGCAAGGCGCATGCCGACGGCTACCGGATTCCCTGGGGGACCCTGCGCGTGAAGGTGGCGGAACTCCTCGCCCACCGCATGACCATCCACAACATAGACGCGACGCTTCGTCACTTCGGACAAAACGATTGGCACCTGCGTCTCGCGAGCGACGAAGTGAACGGTCAGGCGGAATTTCTCGACGCGGGCGCCTCGCCCGACAAGTGGACCTTCAAAATCGACCGCGCACACCTGCCGGAAGCGGCCGGAGACGAAATCGACACGGCTCTCGACACCAGCCCCGCTCCCGGGACCCTTCCGAGCATCAACCTCACGATCGGCGACCTTCGCGTAGGCGAACGACGCATCGGAAAGGTCGAATTCGTAACCCGCAATGAAATCGCGCCTTCGGGCGAAGGGCTCGCCATCATCGACCGCATCGCCGTGACGGCGCGCGGCGGCAGTCTTCTCGGTCAGGGCGTCTGGCGCCCGGAATCGGCCGCGGACGAAGTCGGAACCTCGCACCTCACGCTCGAGGCGAACTTCTCCGACCTTGGCCGCATTCTGCACGATCTGCGCATCCGCGACGTCATCCGCAACGCGCCCGGAAACGTGAAGCTCGACCTCACTTTCCGGGGTCAGCCCCACATGCCGCAGCTCAACACGCTCTCGGGCGAAGTGACGGCGATGCTGGGCTCCGGTCAGATTCTGCAGGTGGAACCCGGCAGCGGTCGGCTTCTCGGGCTTCTTTCCATGCAGCACCTCATGCGGCGCCTCACCCTCGACTTCCGCGACGTAATCGGCAAGGGCTTCACCTTTGACTCCGTCGCGGCGGGCGGAAAACTCCGCCGCGGCATTCTCTCGACCGAAAAGGTCGCGATCGTGGGTTCCCCCGCCACAATCCTTCTTTCCGGCGATGTCGACCTCGTGGGCGAAAAGCTCGACATGGAAGCGCTCGTGCTTCCGAAATTCAACGCCGAAGCGCCCGCGCTCGCGCTCACGCTTCTCAACCCCGCCGTCGGGGTCGGAACCTTCGTCGCACAATGGTTCCTCAAGGATGAAATTTCCAATCTGATGAGTTCCAGCTATCGCGTGCACGGCAGCTTCCAGGACCCCGTCGTCGAGAAAACGGCGAAGCCCCGCACGGCAAAATGAGTCGCTTTTTGCTAGAGTTCGCCCTTTCCCCTTTCTTTTTCGCTCATGTCTACGATCCTTGAAAAAGCGTGCGGCACCCTGTGGACGGGGTCGGACCTCGACGAAGCCGCCCTGTTCGCCGCCCTCGCGCGTGCGGGAAGCCGCGGCGTCGACTGGGCGGACCTCTACTTTCAGCACATCGAGTCGCACGACTGGCTTCTCGAAGAGGGAATCGTAAAGACCGGACACTTCTCGATCGACCGCGGCTACGGTCTGCGCACGATCGCGGGAGAGCGCCAGGCCCTCTCCTACGGAGACGACCTTGTCTCCCGCAATCTCCTCGCTTCGGCGGACGACCTGCGATCTCTCTGCGGCCCTCGTTCGGTGACGATGCCCGCGCACTTTCGTCCCCAAGCCGTCCGACCGCTTTACTCGCCCGACGTCGAAGCGGTCGATCCGTCCCGGGAGATCGAACTTCTTCGCCACATCGACCGCTATGCGAGGAGCCTCTCTCCTTCGGTGCGAAACGTCACGGCGACGCTTCAGGCCGAAATCGAGACGGTGCTCGTCGCCGATCTCGAAGGAAGACTCACGGCGGACATTCGGCCGCAGATCTATCTTTCGGTCAATGTCCTCGCCGAACAAAACGGGCGCACCGAACAGGGAACGAGCGGCGGGGGTGGTCGCTGCGGAATCGAACACTTCACGCGGGATCGCATCGAAACCTGGTGCGAAAAAGCCGTTCGCGAAGCGGTCCTGCAGACCGAGGCCCGTCCCGCGCCCTCGGGCGTGATGCCCGTCGTGCTCGGCCCGGGCTGGCCCGGCATTCTCCTGCACGAAGCCGTGGGACACGGTCTTGAAGCCGACGCCCACCGCAAGGAAACCTCCGTCTTTACGGGCCGGATCGGTACGCGCGTCGCCCCTCGCGGGGTCACGATCGTCGACGACGGAAGTCTTCCGGGACGACGCGGCTCGCTCTCGGTCGACGATGAAGGAACGCCCACGCAACGCACGGTTCTCATCGAAGACGGCATCCTCACGGGCCTTCTCACCGACCGCTTCAACGCCCGTGCGCTCGGACTGCCGCTCACCGGCAACGGCCGACGCGAGAGCTTCGCGACGCTGCCGCTTCCGCGCATGACGAACACCTTCATGCTTTCGGGGGAACTCACGCCCGAAGAAATCGTCGCCTCGGTCGAAGACGGTCTCTACGCCGAACACTTCTCGGGCGGACAGGTCGACATCACGAGCGGCGACTTCGTCTTTACGATGAGCGGCGCGCGACGCATCCGAAAGGGACGTCTTGCAGAACCCGTGCGAGGGGCCACCCTCATCGGCCGGGGAGACCGGGCGCTTCTCGGCATTCGTCTCGTCGGCAACGATTCGAGGCTTGACGACGGCATCGGACAGTGCGGCAAGGACGGACAAAACTGTCCCGTCGGCACGGGCCTGCCGACCCTTCGCATCGATTCCCTCACCGTGGGCGGCACCGAGGCGTGACGCTTATAATCAGACTAATTTCTCATACCCCAGGGTACCAACGTGTTCCAATCATTCAAGTTGATGACGCCGATCGTCTGGCTCACCAGACTGCTCGTCGGGGCCTATCCTCACTGGCAGGGCTGCGCCCCCTCGTCGCGACAGCGGATCTACTTTGCCAACCACACGAGTCACCTTGACACCATCGTGATCTGGGCGTCGCTGCCGCCGGCCCTGCGCGCCACGGTGCGCCCCGTCGCCGCCAAGGACTATTGGGAAAAGGGCGTTCTTCGCCGCCGCATCGCGCTCGAAGAACTCAACGTCGTGCTCGTCGACCGTCGCCGCACCGAGCACGCCAATCCGCTCGATCCCCTGCGCGAAGCCCTGCAGGAAGGATCTTCCCTCATCATCTTCCCCGAAGGAACGCGACGCCCTCAACCGTTGCCGAGCCCCTTCAAGTCGGGCATCTGGCGCCTCATGCGTGAATTTCCCGACGTGGAGCTCATTCCGGTCTACATCGAAAACCTCCATCGGGCCATGCCCAAGGGCGTGCTCATTCCCGTGCCGACCGTCTGCTCGGTCCGCTTCGGCGCGCCGCTGCCGCATCACCCCGAAGACCTCAAGGAAGACTTCCTTGAGCGCGCCCGCAACGCCATTGTGGAGTTGAGCCAGCCATGAGACTCGGTTTTACCATTCAGGAGGCCTACATCATCCTGCTCGTGGGCCTCACCGTTTTGATCGCCGCGGGCACCGCATACGGCGCCTGGGCCATTGAGCACGTCACGGACGCCGTGCGCCGCAACCGTCTGCTCACCGTCCATTCGCGCGTGCGCATGGGCTGGTGGCTGATCGTCGTCTTCACGATCGCCTTCGCGATCGGGCAGAACACGCTGCTCGTCTTCTTCGCGATGCTGAGCTTCTTCCTGCTGCGCGAATTCATCGCCATCACGCCGACGAAGTCGACCGACCACTACGCGCTCATCACGGCCTTCTATATCGCGATCCCGCTGCAATACATCCTCATCGGGTTCGATCTGCCGTCGCTCTTCACGCTCTTCATTCCGGTCTATCTCTTTCTTGCGCTCCCCGTCATCATGGCGTTCTCGAAGGACACGGACCGCTACCTCGAGCGCGTCGCCAAAGTGCAGTGGGGGATCATGCTCTGCGTCTTCTGCGTGAGCCACGCGCCGGCGATCGCGACGCTCGATCTGACGCGCTACAACTCGTCGGGACCGCTCATGATGCTCTTCTTCCTTGCGGTCCTCTTCATCTCCGACCTCTGCGCGACGATCGCGAGCTCCTTTATGGGGCAGAAGACCTTTTCCTTCAACACGAACCGTACCCTCATGGGGGCAGTGGTCGGCGGGCTCGGCGGGCTTCTCGCCTCGGCCGCGCTCTTCTGGATCACGCCTTTCCGCTTCTGGCAGGCGCTCCTCATGGGCCTTGCCATCGTGATTTCGGGCGGTCTCGGCGACCTTGTCCTCAACGTCGTGCGCCGCAGCATGGGGGCGCACGCCCTCGCGGGCGAGGGCGACGTCTACATGACGCGCGGCACGCTCATGCGTCTCGCCCCCCTCACCTTCGCCGCCCCGGTCTTCTACCACCTCACGGTGATCTTCTTCATCACCTTCAAGGACGCCTTCTGATCGGAAGGCATCCCCCCATACGAAAATCCCGCGCACTCCACCAAAGAGGCGCGGGATCTTCTTTTGTCTTTCTCGACGATCAGCGGCGGCGGGCCTGCGGATTCATCGGCGGGCGACCTTCGATGTGGCGGAAGGTGATGCGACCCTTCGTCAGATCGTAGGGCGAGAGCTCGAGCGAGACCTTGTCGCCGGCGAGAATGCGGATGTGGTGCTTGCGCATCTTGCCGTTGGTGTACGCCACGAGTTCGTGGCCGTTGTCGAGTTTCACGCGATAACGAGCATCCGGCAGGACTTCGAGCACCTGGCCGGACATCTCAATCAGATCTTCCTTTGCCATAATTTTCCAGGGTTGGAGCCCGAAACGACACGGTATCGGAAAAGCGTTTCGAACCCGCATTGATCAAATGCCCGTTCGTGCGAAGCCCGCCAGACGGGATGGGGCGCAACGAACGGGAAACGTCGGTTCGGCCCGACGGGCGCGAACCCATCTTCCTCGCGGAAGAAAGGCCTGCATTGTAACTGAACGGCGAAGGGGACGGAGGATTTTCCCCAGAATTCTTCGCGTCGCCTTCCCGCTTAAGGTCCGAGCAATCATGGAGGCTTAGGATGCGTTTCGTCGGATGCATGGTGCCGTCCGATCCCGAAACCGCTAAACTTGAAGGACGGAATTTTCGTCCATGGAGAAACACACAATGAAGACGGTTCTTGTCCTCTACCAAAGCCGTTCCGGCCACACCGCCCGCATCGCGCGCCGCATTTGGGAAACGGTCATCGCCGAAGGCAATCAGGCCGACCTGATGGACGTGGTGGAAGCCGATCGCGAAGGTCTCGACTGGAACAAGTACGACCTCGTCATCGCCGGCGCCCCCGTGCTCTACGGCCACTTCCGCCGCGAATTCGTGGCTTTCGTCAACAAGTACAAGGCCGTGCTCGACTGCAAGGCCAACTCCTTCTTCTGTGTCTCCGTCGTCGCGCGCACGCCGGCGAAGGCCACCCCCGAAGGAAACGTGTACTGCCGCAAGTTCCTCGCGAACAATCCCTGGAAGCCAAAGGACGCCCACTGCTTCGCCGGCAAGGTGGACTATCCGAACTGGTCCTGGATCGACACGAAGCTCATCCAGATGATCATGAAGATGACGAAGGGCCCGACGGAACCGACCGCCGTGATCGACTACACGGACTGGAACGACGTGGAAGAATACGCCCGTCACTGCCTCACGCTCGAAGCCTGATATTTCTTGTCTTCAATTTGCAAAAGACCGACGTTTTCCTTCGGAGATGACGTCGGTTTTTGCTTTTTCGGGTCTTTCTTGGGGAAAATCGCGGTTTTTCGGCCCGCTTTAAGGCAGAAAAACGTGCTATAACCCGCCCATTCTTTCGACAGGACATTTTCCACGATGGCAACCCAACACCCCTGGTTCGACGTCTACCCCTCCTACGTTCCGCACGAAATCGATCCGGATCACTATCCGAGCATCCCGGCCGTTCTCGACCGTGCGGCGGAGCAGTTCCCCGACCGCGACGCCTGGGTAAACATGGGCGTGGCGATTTCTTATCGCCGCATGGTGCAGCTCACGCGTGACTTCGCGGGCTATCTGCAGAGTCTCCCCGACCTGAAGCCGGGCGACCGCGTGGCCATCATGATGCCGAACCTCCTGCAGTACGTCGTCGCCTTCTTCGCCTGCCTGCGGGCGGGCTTCATCGTGGTGAACGTGAACCCCCTCTACACTTCGCGCGAAGTGCAGCACACGCTGAGCGACTCCGGCGCAAAGGCGATCGTCATCATCGAAAACTTCGCGCGCACGCTCGAGCATGCGCTTGAAGGCACCGAATGCCGCCACATCGTGACGACGGCCGTGGGCGATCTCTTCCCGTTCGTGAAGCGCACGCTCGTCAACTTCGTCGTGCGCCGCGTCAAGAAGATGGTGCCCGCCTACAACCTTCCGCACGCCGTCGACTTCCGTACGGCGCTAGCCAAGGGGGCCGAGCACGGTTTCACGCCGCACGAGATCCGCAACACCGACGTTGCCTTCCTGCAGTATACGGGCGGCACGACGGGCGTCTCGAAGGGAGCGATCCTCACGCACCGCAATCTCATCGCGAACGTCGAGCAGGTCGGAAGCTGGATTTCGGGAGAATTTGAAGAAGGCAAGGAAGTCGTCATGACGGCGCTTCCCCTCTACCACATCTTCTCGCTCACCGCGACGATCTGCTTTACGCGCTGTGCCGCCACGAGCGTGCTCATCACGAATCCGCGCGACATGGAGGGACTCGCCAAGGAAGTCAAGAAGTGGGACTTCTCCGTCATCGTCGGCGTCAACACGCTCTTTGCCGCCATGCTCAACAACGCCACCTTCTGCACGCACCGCTTCACGCGGCTCAAGCTCACGGCGGGCGGCGGAACGCAGGTGCAGCGCACCGTGGCCGAACGCTGGAAGGCGCAGACGGGCAGCAACATTCTCGAAGCCTACGGCCTCACCGAAGCGAGCCCGGGCGTGTGCGGCAACATCCCGAACGCTCCCTGGGACGGCTCGGTCGGCTGTCCGCTCCCCTCGACCGAAGTGTCGATCCGCGGCGACGGCTTCGAAGACCTGGGGCTGTGCCCCGAAGGCGGCAATCCCGAAGACTACACGGGCGAAATCTGCGTGCGCGGTCCGCAGGTGATGTCGGGCTACTGGAGGAAACCGGAAGAAACGGCCAACGTTCTTCGCGACGGGTGGCTTCGCACGGGAGACGTGGGCTACATGAACCACCGCGGCGTCATCACGATCACCGACCGCAAGAAGGACATGATCCTCGTCTCGGGCTTCAACGTCTATCCGAACGAAGTCGAAAACGTGATCGCCTCGATGCCCGGCGTTCTTGAAGTGGGCGTCGTGGGCATTCCCTCTGCGAAGTCGGGCGAAACCGTCAAGGCCGTGATCGTGCGCAAGGATCCGACCCTCACCGAAGACGACGTGCGCAAGTACTGCCGCACGCAGCTCACGGGTTACAAGGTTCCCAAAAAGATCGTCTTCGTCGAGTCGCTCCCCAAGACCCCCGTGGGGAAGATCCTTCGCAGGGAGCTCAAGGATCTCGCCTGAGCCCAACGACTTTTCCCTCATGCAAAACGGGCGCCCCGCGGGGCGCCCGTTTTGCTCTTGGAGGAAGATTTTCTTAACGGCGGGGAAGCTTCGGCGCCGTTCCGTTCGCACCGACCAGGAGGCAGGTCGTCAGGAAGACAAGCTGCGGGCCGAGATGCGTGTCGACCATTTCGAAGTATTCCTTCGTCGTGTGGGCGTTGACGCCCTTGCCGCCCGAACAGAGGCAGGTCGACGGAATGCCGAGGCTCATCGGCGCGTTGGCGTCGGTCGAGGAGCACATGTACTTCGTGAGTTCGATGCCGAGCGACTTCTGCGCGGCGCGGGCCGACTGCAGCACGGGGCAGTCGTCGGGGCGCATCCCGGCGGGTCGGTTCCCGATCGCTTCCTTCACAAGGCGCAGGCGAAGCGCTTCATCCGTGACGCCCCAGAATTCGTTTTCTTCGCGAACGCCTTCTTCAAAGGCTTCGAGAATCTTGGCTTCGAGGGCGAGGAGCTCTTCGTTGCTCACGCTTCGCATGTCGACTTCGACCGAAGCGCGCGCGGCGATCGAATTGACGGTCGTACCGCCCTTGACGGTGCCGATCGTGTAGGTCGTCTTGGGCTCCGCCGGGACGCGGAAATTCGCCATCTTGGCGCCGGCGCGGCAGATGGCGTGAATGGCCGAGGGCACCTTCCCGAAATCGGCGTAGGAGTGACCGCCCGCCCCTTCGACCGTGAGGCGCCAGCGGTGCGACCCCGTCGCGCCGCAGAGCACGCGGCCCACGTCGGTCGAATCGATCGCGATGAAGCCGTCGATGCGGCGCGAGCCGTCAAAGAGCGCCTTCGAGCCGCGGATGTCGCCGAGGCCTTCTTCACCGACCGTGCCCACAAAGAGAATGTCGCCTTCCGTTTCGATGCCGGTGATCTCAAACATGCGAAGGATCTGCAGGAGCGCGCGCAGGCCCGAGCAGTTGTCGCCGATCCCGGGCGCCCGGAAGATCTTCCCTTCGCGGCGGACCTTCACGTCCGTGCCCGCGGGGAAGACCGAATCCATGTGGGCGCCGAGCGCCAGCACGGGCCCTTCGGGGTTGCGCCCCGGACGGCGGCCGACGACGTTGCCGATCGGATCGATCACGACGTCCGTGAGGCCGTAGGCGCGCATGAGTTCGGCCACGCGGGCCGCGCGCTTTTCCTCGGCGAAGGTGGGGGCTTCGATTTCACAGAGTTCGATCTGTTCTTCCATGGCGCGGTCGACTTCTTCGAGCGCGATCTCGAGCGCACGCGCGACTTTTTCGTCGCGGCGGATCGTTTCGAGCAACTGCACGTAACTCGTGTCGAGTGCGGGCACAGCGGTCATGATGGACTCCCTAACTTTCAGTGTTTCAGATTTTGGAATGCCGTCGACAAACGCGCATTCCTCTGCCGTTCCCCGTATGCTAACGGCTTTGACGAATGAGAGACAGCGGGAAATCGCCGAGTCATATGTCTTCTATAAGATATAGAATTCGGGTTTATTCCCAATTCATCCGAAGGGACGGGACCAATAAGATGCACGGCATTCCAAATTCGCTTTTCATCCTCTAACGGCCGCTCCTCGGACACGCTTTCCCGAACGTTCGGCCTTACTACGGAGATTCCTCAAATGACTTGGACCTTCTGGGCCGCCTTGGTCGTGGTGATCGGGACGGTGTGGGCGCTCATCAAGCGCTACGAAACGCGTCTCGTCCTCCTCACGTCTGGCCTCATCATGGCGCTTCTCGCCGTGGAACCGATGGCCGCCTTCAAGCAGTTCGACAAGTCGATGACCTCGGCTTCGCTCATCATCGCCATCTGCTCGTCGATGGGCTTTGCGGGCGTCATGTCGCTCACGAAGTGCGACCTCCATCTCGTGTCGCTTTTGACGAAGCCTCTTCGCACGCTGGGCGTCCTGCTGCTGCCCTGCTGCATGCTCGTGACGGGCTTCATCTCGGTCGCCATCTCCTCCTTTGCGGGCCTGTGCGCCGCCGTCGGTCCGACGATCGTCACCCTGATGGTCCGCGCGGGCTTCCGTCCGGCCATCGCGGCCGCCGCCGTGGCGGGCGCCACGGTTCCGGGCTTCCTCTCTCCGGGGACCTCCCACAACGTCTTCGTCTCGAAACTCGCCGAAATGCCGATCATGGACTACATCTACGCGACGGCTCCGCGCACGATCGGCCTTCTCTTCGTGATCACCGCCTTCATGACGATCCTCTGCTTCGTTTACGGCGACTTCAAGCGCGGCGGCTTCGACGTTCAGAGTCTCGACACGAACGGCAAGGGCCCGGAACTTCCGGAAAATCCGAATCTCCTCTTCGCCTTCGCCCCGATCCTCCCGGTGGTGGTTCTCCTCTGCTTCTCGATCTGGATGCCCGAACTGAAGCTCTCCGTCGCGACCGCCATGTTGATCGGCATGCTCTACTGCATCGTCGTGACGCGCTCGAATCCGCAGGAAATCATCAAGAAGTTCTTTGACGGCATGGGCCGCGGCTACGGCAACATCATCGGCATCATCATCGCCGCGGGCGTCTTCTCCGCGGGTCTCGCCTCCTGCGGCGTGATCGAAGTCTTCGTCGACTATCTGCGCCACTCGAGCGAAGTCGCCAAGCTCGGCGCCGCCATCGGCCCCTACGTCCTCGGCGTGATGACGGGTTCGGGCGACGCCGCCACCTTCGCCTTTAACGAGGCCGTCACCCCGCACGCCGCGCAGTTCGGCATGACGATCCCCGACCTCGGCTACCTCGCGAGCATCGCGGGCGCCTTCGGCCGCGCCTCCTCGCCTCTCGCGGGCGGCATGATCGTGATTTCGGGCATCGCCATGGTGAGCCCGCTCGAAGTCGTCAAGCGCACCGCGCCCGTCATGGCCTGCGCCCTCGTCGTTCTCTACTTCATCAGCTGATCGACGCTAGGCCGCTTACCAAAAAGGCTCGGTCTTCCTTCAGGAGGGCCGAGCCTTTCGCTTTTTCCAATCGGCGCCGATTACATCCGAACGTAGAAGTCTTCCGTTGTGCAGTAGGAAAGACGGTACTCCACGGGCACCCCGCCGAAGGTCTTCCCCACGCGGGTGAGTTCGATGTAGGGCGCACCCGTCATGAATTGTCCGAGAGAAGCGAGCGCGGGCGTGAAGACCTTTGCGCGCCAACGATCGTCTACCGAAACGATCGTGACGCCGAGATCGCGCTCGTAGAACTGATAGAGGCTTCCCTGGTGGTGCGCGAGATTTTCCGCAGTAAGCTTTGCAAAGCGTTTCGTATCGAGCCAAAGCTCCGAAATACCGACGTCCTTTCCCTCCCAGGAAAAGACGCGAAGGGCATGAAAGAGCTCTCCGTCGCTCGGCAGACCAAGCACCCGCGCCGGACGGTCCGCCCTCATGGCGGGGACACGCTCGAAACGCACGAGCCGCATCGTGAAGGGAACGATCGTCCCCGTCTCTTCGTTCGTGAAACGGTGAAACGAGTTGCAGTACCCCGAAGCAAGGAAGCTCTGCACGAAAGTGCCCCGCCCCTGCTCTCGGTAGAGGACGTTTTCCTCCACCAACTCCTGAATGGCCTTTCGCACCGTGCCCTGCGAAACGCCGAGCTGCTCGGCAAAGAGCTTTTCGCTCGGCAACATCTCCCCGGCCTTCCAGTGTCCCGCGGCGAGCTCGCCGAGGATGTGGTCCTTCACCTGACGGTAGAGGAGGTTGCGCACGAAGGTCGTCATGCCGCACTCTCCGCGACGAGAACGACGGCGAGATCGTCGACGACGACCGTCTCGCCGCCGCGAAGCTTGCGGGTCTTGCGCGTCTCCACAACGCCGTCCACCGTCACTTCGCCCTCGGCGATGCGGTGTTTGGCCTGCGCACCCGAGTCGGCCGCGCCCACCGCCTTGAGAAGAGCGTCAAGCGTAATGTATTCGCCTCGAATGGCGAAAGTCATGTTTCGGGGCATCCTGCCCTCCTTTCCGTAGTGTGATCCGAACCGCGGAGCTTCTTTGCGTTCGGACAAAGGTTGTACGCATGGCGGCGAAAAACGGCCGCCGGCAACGTCGAGACGTGCCAGAATCATCGGTTCTCATCTTAACAAACGGGACGGCGCTTCTCCTTCGCAAAATGCGTCCGCCCGACAAGAACAATGCTCAACGCCATCACAATCATCGTGCTCTTTCAGCTCGCGGGCGAGGCGCTCGCGATGCTCACGGGCATTCCCGTTCCGGGATCCGTGCTCGGAATGGTGTTCCTTCTTCTCGCCTTCTTCGTGAAGGACGACCTGATCGATCTCGTCCGCCCCACGGGCGGCGTTCTCCTCTCGAACCTCTCGTTGCTCTTCGTCCCCGCCGGGGTCGGGATCATTCGCCACGTCGCGCGCTTTGAAGCGGAAGGCGTCGGCATTGCCGTGACGCTCGTTCTTTCTACCCTTTTCGCCATGGCCGTCACGGCCTGGACGATCCAACTCGTGTCGAAGGCGTTGGGTGTTCATGACCGAGAGGAGGACTGATCATGACGGAACTTTGGCATCACTTTGCATCCGAAAACATCTTCTGGCTCGGGCTCACGCTCGCAATCTACCTTTTCGGGCACTTTCTCTACCGCAAGTCGCGCTTCTTTCCGCTTCTGAGCCCCATCATCGTGAGCGTCGTGCTCCTCATCGCCGTTTTGGCGCTCACGGACACGCCTTACGAAACCTATTTCGAAGGGGCGCAGACGATTCATCTTCTCCTCGGTCCCGCAACCGTCGCGCTCGCCATTCCGCTCTTTGATCAGCGCGCGCGCCTCATTCAGCTCTTCGTGCCCCTTGTTACGGGACTCGTCGTCGGTGGCGTCGTCGCCGTTCTGAGCGTCATCGTGATCGGCGTGCTCTGCGGTCTTTCGACCGAGACGCTGCTCTCGCTCGTGCCGAAATCCGTCACGACGCCGATCGCCATGGGGATTTCCGAAGCGATCGGCGGCATGCCCGACCTCACCGCGGCGCTCGTCGTCATTACGGGGATCTTCGGCTCCGTCGTCGGACGCGGTTTCTTCCGCTTGATCCGTGTTTCGTCCGACACCGCCAAGGGCGTTGCGCTCGGCGTTTCCGCCCACGGCATGGGCACGAGCGCCGCCTTCAGCATTTCGCCCAAGGCGGGCGCCTTCTCCGGGCTCGCCATGGGGATTACGGGCCTTCTGACGGCCTTCCTCGCGCCCTATCTCGGCGTTCCCGTTCTCGAGTGGCTCACACGCTGAGCGCTCTCACGAGGTCGGCGACCGTAGCGTAAGGAACGCGTCCGGCCGCCTGACCAAAGCTGAGTGCCACGGCCGCGCCCTCGCCGGCGGCCATGAGGCGCTTTCGCAATTGCGCCGTCCAGGGTTCAAAGAGTCCCGAGGGCGGCCGGTCGGCAAAGAAGACTTCCTTTACGAGGCCCAAAGCGAAATCGTTTCGCAGATACCACCCGTCGTTCGTTCCCTCCAAGGGTCCGTACACATAATCGGTCTGGGAACTCTCCGTTGCTGCCCATTGATAAAAGCCGTCCGCGCGGGCTTCCCTCGTCGCAAGAAAGGCCGATCCCACGAGACAGGCGTCCGCACCGAGGACCCTCGCGGCACGCGCCTGTTCCGGCGTGACGATGCCGCCCGCAGCGACAAGGGGCAATCCCGTCGCGCGCTTCACGTGGGGAAGAAGAGACATCAGCCCGACCGCGGCAGCCCCCGTATCAATCGAAGACCAACGGGGGCCGCCCGCCTCCGCCCCCTGCACGACGATCGCGTCGACGCGGGCCGCGCGCGCCACCTTGGCTTCCCTGAGGGTCGTCGCCGTCGCGACGTTGAGGACGCTCGCTTCGCGAAGCGCGTCCTCCTCGGGCTCGCGAAAGGCTCCGAAGGTTGAAATCATCGCGACGGGCCCCGTTTCGAGCCAGAAACGGAAACGCTCTTCAAAGGCCTTGAGCGGATCGAATGCGAGGAAGGCGTCGGCGAGACTCGCCTGCGTCCACCCCGTACCCGAGAGTTCGATCGCTTCGCGGTAGCGCTCAACGAATGCCTTCGCCCAACGCTGGGAAGATTCCTTCGTCAGGGGAAAGGCCTTGACGTCCGGCACGCGAAGCGCCACGGCAAAGGGCTTGCAGGTTCCTTTGCGCAGGGCTTCGAAATACGCCTTCGGATCCGCGACGTCGTCCGCGGCCACCGTGCCGAGCCCACCCGCTTCGGCGACGGCCGCCACGAATTCGGGCGACAGATCCGTCGCCATCGGCGCGCTCCACACCGGAGCCGTCACCCCGAGGCGCTCGGAAAGAGAACGGTTGGAATCGTTTTCGTTCATAATTCTGTCTTTACCGTATTGGAAATTTGCATTGTAGCGATTCGACCTGTCGGCGACGATCGGGGGATCGCCCGCACCACACCATGAGTCAGAAAGTTGTGATCGGCCTCTCGGGCGGCGTGGACTCCGCCGTGAGCGCCTGGCTCCTCAAAGAACAGGGCTTCGACGTCATCGGCCTCTTCATGAAGAACTGGGAAGATGACGACGACACGGAATACTGCTCCTCACGTCAGGACTTCATCGACGCGACGGCCGCCGCGGACGTGATCGGCATCGACATCGAGGCCGTCAATTTCGCCAAAGAGTATAAGGAGCGGGTATTCGCGGACTTCCTTCGCGAATACAGCGCGGGACGCACCCCCAATCCGGACGTTCTCTGCAACGCCGAAATCAAGTTCCGCGCCTTTCTCGACCACGCCATGACGATGGGGGCCGACTGGATCGCGACCGGCCACTACGCCCGCGTGCGCCGCACCGAAGCGGGCGTACAGCTCCTTCGCGGCACGGACCCGAACAAGGATCAGAGCTACTTCCTGCACCGTCTCTCGCAGGAGCAGATCTCCCGCGTGCTCTTTCCCGTGGGCGGACTTCTCAAAACCCAGGTGCGCGCGCTCGCCGAACGCATCGGTCTGCCCAACGCCAAGAAAAAGGACTCGACCGGCATCTGCTTCATCGGCGAGCGTCCCTTCCGAGAATTTCTGAACCGCTACCTGCCGACGCACCTGGGACCGATCAAGACGCCCGACGGCAAGATCGTGGGCGAACACATGGGGCTCTCCTTCTACACGCTCGGTCAGCGAAAGGGAATCGGCGTGGGCGGTCTCAAGGACGCGACGGGCGAACCCTGGTTCGTCGCGCGCAAGGATCTCGCGACGAACACCCTCTGGATATGTCAGGGGCACGACCATCCGTGGCTTTTGGCGGACCGTCTGCGCGCGGCGGAACCGAGCTGGGTGGCGGGCTACGCGCCCGATCCGGATGCGCAGCTCACGGTGAAGACACGCTATCGGCAAAAGGACACGCCCTGCCGTCTCACGGAGGTGAGCTCGGAAAACTTCACGCTCCTCTTTGACGACGAACCGCAGTGGGCGGCGACGCCCGGCCAGAGCGCCGTTCTCTATCAGGGAGACGTTTGTCTCGGAGGCGGCTTCATCGACACGTCGCACACCATCGGATGAGTGACGGGGGACCCTAGCTGATCCACTCTTACGAAAAGAGGCGCCCATGAGGGCGCCTCTATTTTTGTGTGTTGCCGAGTTTCGCGGTTAGGCTTCGGTCTTCTGCGCGTGCCGCGCCTCGATTTCCTTTTGCTTGCGCTTACCGATCCAGTGGCCGGCCGCCACCACGATAAGCGCCCCCACCACAGCCGCGGGATAGTGCATCGAAGGCGCCGCGGCCCAATGCTCCATGACCCAGGCGTCGCTCACGACCATGCCGCCCGCGATCCAACCGAGAAGGCCGCCGCCGAAGTAGATGATGATCGGGAAGCGGTCGAGGAGCTTCAGGATCACCTGGCTGCCGAACACGATGAAGGGCACCGAGACGACGAGACCGAAAATGATGAGAAGGGTCTGATGCGCTTCATGCGCCTGTTGCGCGGCGCCGGCGATGGCGATCACGTTGTCGAAGCTCATGACGAAGTCGGCCACGATGATCGTCTTGATCGCACCCATGAGACGGCCGCTTCCTTCGATCTTGTCGTGCGCGCCGTCGTCGGGAATCAAAAGCTTCATGCCGATCCAGAGAAGGAGCACGCCGCCCGCCACCTTGAGGAAGGGGAGGTCCAGCAGCATGACCGCGAAGGTGATCAGAATCACGCGCAGGGCGATCGCACCCGTCGTGCCCCAGAAAATGCCGAGTTTGCGCTGTTCGTGCGGCAGGTTTCGACAGGCCATGGCGATGACGACGGCGTTGTCGCCCCCCAAGAGAATGTCGATCATGATGATCTGACCGATGGCGCCCCAGTGCAGATTGACCAGGATGTCCCAAATCGCTTCCAAAATATCCTCCGTGGATAAGAATGAATTTTGAAAAATTTTAGCAAAGGCTGTTTTCCGCACAAGTCGGACACCCGCTTTTTTACGAGAAAATTCGCGTTTTTCCCGCGCTCAGAGGCCCCAGTCGGAGACTTCCTCTTCCTCCACGATCACGCGGCCTCGAAGGACGTCGTCGACGCTCGACATGCTGAAGCCTCGGTAGAGGAGGTAGCGAATCTGCTTTTCACGCTCCTTCCGATCCGTCGGAAGCTCCCCAAATCGACGCTTCCAGAGACGGTAGCAACGCACGTTTTCGGGCTCGGTGATTTCGTCCATCGCAATCCTCGCCGTTTCCTGCGCGACGCCCTCGCGGCGAAGCTCCTCGCGGATGCGCCGGTCCCCAAAAATCGAAGCCTTGTTGCGGGCCCGCACCTTGGCAAAGCGCTCGTCGGAGAGATAGCCCCAACGCTCCATGTCGTTCAGGGCCTCGTCGACGTCCACCTCGGTTTCTCCTTCTTCGAGCCCTCGAATAAGCTTCTCGCGAAGGGCCTTTCTCGTATATTCCCGACGGGCGAGAGCCGCCGCCGCGCGCATCTTGAGACTGCGCTTCGGACGCTTTCGTCCCTTCTTTTCGGCCTTTTCCTTCGCGCGGCGTTCCCACTCCTCGGGGTCGTTGCAGTACTCGAACGCAAACGGATCCTCGGGTTCCTTCACTCGGGTGCGCCGGACCGAGCGTACGGACCGAGCCTCCCGTTCGGCAAGAAAAGCCTCGGCCGAGCGCGGCGCGCCGGCGGCACGGGCCTTCACTTCGAAGGTTTCTTCGGGCTCGGGCGACAGGATTGGCTCGGTTTCCGGCGGCGCCTCCGTATAGGGCAGCACTTCGCCGTCGTCTCCGAAAACGAAGAGTTGCCCTTCCTCCCAGTTGTCTTCGTTGTTGCGCTTCACGCTCGTCTCCCATCAAAGGAAAAGGACCCGAAGGTCCTTTTCTCTTCCGGACATCCTGAACGTCAGAGTTCGATGTCCTCGTCATCCATCACGACGGATTCGTCGTTCGACACCGTATTGTGGTGCACGCCCTTGAGTTCGCGGATCTTGTTTTCGATCTCTTCGCAGAGTTCGGGATTCGCGCGCAGGAAGTCGCGGGCGTTTTCCTTGCCCTGGCCCAGACGCGTGCCGTTGTACGAGTACCAGGCGCCGGCCTTTTCAATCACGTCGAGTTCGCTGCCGATGTCGATGATTTCGCCCAGGCGCGAGATGCCTTCGCCGTAGAGGATGTCGAAGACCGCTTCGCCGAAGGGAGGCGCCACCTTGTTCTTGACGACCTTGACGCGCGTCTGATTGCCGATCACTTCGTCGCCCTTCTTGATCGAGCCCACGCGACGGATGTCCATGCGCACCGAAGCGTAGAACTTGAGGGCGTTGCCGCCCGTCGTCGTTTCCGGATTGCCGTAGCCGCCGATCTTCATGCGGATCTGGTTGATGAAGAGCACCATCGACTTCGTGCGCATGATCGAGGCCGTGAGCTTGCGAAGCGCCTGCGACATGAGGCGAGCCTGCAGGCCGGGCAGCGAATCGCCCATTTCGCCTTCGATTTCGCTCTTGGGCGTCAAGGCCGCCACCGAGTCCACGACGATGAGGTCGACCGAACCCGAACGAACGAGGGCGTCCGTGATTTCAAGCGCCTGTTCGCCCGTATCGGGCTGACTGATGAGAAGGTCCGGTAGATGCACGCCGAGGCGCTGCGCATACTTGATGTCGAGTGCGTGTTCCGCGTCGATGAAGGCGCAGGTGCCGCCCTTTTTCTGCATTTCCGCGATGACCTGCAGGGCGAGCGTCGTCTTGCCCGAAGATTCCGGACCGTAGACCTCGATGATGCGGCCGCGCGGCAGTCCCCCCACGCCGAGCGCGAGGTCGAGACCGAGCGAACCCGTCGACACCGTTTCGATGTCTTCGGCTTCGGACCCTTCCGCCATGCGCATGATGGAGCCCTTGCCGAACTGCTTTTCGATGTTCGCGAGCGCCGCGGCCAGCGCCTTCTTGCGTTCTTCGCCTTCCAAACGTTCGGGGCGCGGAGGAGGATTGTTCTTGGCAGCCATGATCTGTCCTTTTTTCAGAAAATCGACGATAGCGTCGTTTTATACGCGCCTATCAAGAGATAGATGCGCATGACGTCTCTCTTACAAACACGGAAATCCTTTTGATATCAACAGGATGGAAAAAGGATCCCCTTTGCATGATGGTATGATGCCTGAAAATTTCGCATTTGCCAAGGTTAAACTTGTTAGTGGTTACCCTAACAAGTTTAACAACGCCGCAATCAAGGGATTCTCTCGATCCGGCTTTTTTCGCGCCCGTCGAAAAATTGTCCTTGACATTTTTTTGTGATTCAGGTATGATTCATCCCCTAGGTTGATTGTTCCTCGCCAACTGAAGCATACGCTTCCTACTGGGGGTCGTTAGCTCAGCCGGTAGAGCAGCGGACTTTTAATCCGTTGGTCGTGGGTTCGATTCCCGCACGACCCACCAACGACGAGACAATTCACACCGGGAACGTAGCTCAGCTGGTAGAGCAGCGGACTCTTAATCCGTCGGTCTAGGGTTCGAATCCCTACGTTCCCACCACTTCAGGCCCGTCGCAGAGTGTTCTGCGGCGGGCTTTTTCCTTGCAGGCGACCCTCGGTCGGGTTCTTTGAGGTAATACCGCAAGGAATGCGGAAAAATCGGGACGGGAGGCGCGGCGACAAGCCGCGCCTCGCCTACACTGTCCCGAAATCCTCATTGCGGACAGAACATGATCAAACTGCAAAACATCACGCAAACCTACACGACGCCCGAAGGAAAGTCCTTTGATGCGCTCAAGAACGTTTCGCTCGAAATCCGTCCGGGCGAAATCTTCGGCATCATCGGCCGCTCGGGCGCCGGCAAGAGCACGCTCGTGCGGTGCATCAATCTTCTCAACCGTCCCACGTCGGGGAACGTCGTCGTGGACGGCAAGATCCTCACCGACCTCTCGGAAGCGGAACTCCGCGAGGCCCGCCGCTCGATCGGCATGATCTTCCAGCACTTCAACCTTCTTTCCTCGCGCACGGTATACCGAAACGTGGCGCTCCCGCTCGAGCTCGCCGGCGTTCCCGAAGAGAAGATCCGGGAAAAAATCACGCCCCTCATCGAACTCGTGGGCCTTTCCGAACACGCCAACAAGTATCCCTCTCAGCTTTCGGGCGGCCAAAAGCAGCGCGTCGGCATCGCGCGTGCACTCGCGAACGACCCGAAGGTGCTTCTCTCCGACGAAGCCACCTCGGCCCTCGACCCGGAAACGACGACTGCCACGCTTGCGCTTTTGCAGCGGATCAACCGAGAACTCGGCGTCACGATCGTCATGATCACGCACGAAATGAACGTCGTAAAGCAGATCTGCGAGCGCGTCGTCGTGATGAACCAGGGCGAAATCGTCGAGTCGGGCGACGTCCTCGACATCTTCAGCCGTCCGCAGTCCGAAACGACCCGCGCTCTGATCGGGAACGTCATGGCTCGGGACCTTCCCGAATCGGTGATCCGGGTCTTCCGCAGCGCCCGCGAAAACGCTGAGGAGGGAAAGTCCGTGCATCTCCTGCGCCTCGCCTTCGTGGGAAGCGAAGTCACGAAGCCCGTCATTTCCGAGTGCTCGCAGCGCTTCCACGTGAATCTGAGCATTCTGCGCGGCACGGTCGACGATCTGCACGGCCGCACCCTCGGCACCCTTACGGTGCTCGTCGAAACCCCCATCGCGGACTACATCCGCGTCATCGAATTCATCCGCTCCCGCGGCGTAATCGTGGAGGAACTCAACGATGTCCTCTGACATGCTCGTCATCATTTGGCAATCGCTCCTTGAGACTCTCGCGATGGTCGCCATCTCCGGGGGCGTGGGCGCGCTTCTCGGCGTTCCCCTCGGGGTCGTCCTCTTCATCACCGACCGCAAGTCCTTCCTTCCGATGCCGACCTTCAACGTCGTGCTCGGGACCGTGATCAATGCGCTCCGTTCGATCCCCTTCATCATCCTCCTCGTCGCGATCATTCCCTTCACGCGTCTCGTCGTGGGGACTTCGATCGGGACGGCCGCCGCAGTCGTGCCGCTCACGCTCGCCGTCGCCCCCTTCATCGCCCGCATCGTCGAGACGAGCCTGCGCGAAGTCGACAAGGGCCTCATCGAAGCGGCGCAGTCCATGGGCGCGACGAACCTGCAGATCGTCATGAAGATCCTCCTTCCCGAAGCGATGCCCGGCATCGTCTCGGGCCTCACGATCTCGATCATCGCCCTGATCGGATACAGCGCCATGGCGGGCGCGATCGGCGGGGGCGGACTCGGCGACCTCGGCATCCGCTACGGCTATCAGCGCTTCATGCCCGAAGTCATGTGGACGGTCGTCCTCATTCTGATCGTTCTCGTGCAGGGCATTCAGATGATCGGCGACTGGATCGTCCGCAAAATCAGTCACAAGTGATTTTTTGTCGCGGCGGCCCCACAAAGCGGGGCCGCCGTGCTACACTTCATGTCCTCTGCGGGCGGGTGTAGCTCAATGGCAGAGCAATAGCCTCCCATGCTAAAGACGAGGGTTCGATTCCCTTCACCCGCTCCAGCCTTCCTCCTCCTCTCCGCCGACTCGTTGCGGAACACTCTCCCCAAGCAGAAGATCGTCGTCGTGTCACGGGTATTTCGTGGTGCGATTTTTGTGTTTCTCTTCCGTTCATCGCCATGGAAAAACCCGAACTCACGCCTGAAGAGCTCGAAGCGCTCAAGAATCGCCACATCCGCAGCTTCGTCATGCGCCGCGGCCACATTTCAGCCGCTCAAAAGCGCGCGCTCGAGGAAACTTTCCCGCGCTATCAGATCGAATACCGTCCCGAAACGCTCGACTTCGCCGCGGCTTTCGGGCGCGAAGCCGACACGGTTCTCGAAATCGGCTGCGGCATGGGCGAGACGACAGCCGCCATCGCCGCCGCGCATCCGGAAGTGAATTTTCTCGGCTGCGAAGTCTTCGTTGCGGGCGTGGGGGCGCTTGCCAAGCGTCTCGATGAAATGGGGCTCGAGAACGTGCGCATCGTCCGCCACGACGCCGTCGAGATCGTTCGGGACATGATCCCTGAAAACTCGCTCGCGGGCGTGCACATCTACTTCCCCGACCCCTGGCGCAAGGCCCGTCACCACAAGCGCCGCCTCGTCGCGCAACCCTTCATCGGCATGCTCGCCTCCCGCATCCGTCCGGGCGGCTACATCCACTGCGCAACCGACTGGGAAAACTACAGCGAACAGATGCTCGAGGTCCTTGAAGGGGAGCCCCTTCTCGAAAACCTCCACGGCAAGGGAAATTTCAGTCCCGTCATGGGAAATCCCCTCTGCGAGCGTCCCCGCACGAAGTTCCAGGCCCGAGGCGAGCGCCTCGGCTACGGCATCTGGGACCTCGTCTACATCCGCCGCTGAGATGCCTAGCAAAACGGCCCGGGCTCAACGCCTCGGGCCGTTTTGTCGTGTGCGGTCTTCGTCAAAAGGCTTCGCCCCCTTCCCAGGAGACCCAGCCCGTCGCGGCCGTGACGAGGATCACGACGCCAAAGACGATGCGGTACCAACCGAACGCCTTGAAGTTATTGGTGGAGACGTAGCGAAGAAGCCAGTGCACAACGAGCAGGGCCGAGAAGAACGACACGGCCGTCCCGATCGCGAGTCCCGGAAGATTCGCCATGTGCAGCACCTCGCGGGACTTCCAGAGGTCGTAGACCGTGGCTCCGAAGATGGTCGGAATCGAAAGGAAGAAGGAAAACTCTGTCGCCGCCTTTCTCGAGAGCCCGAAGACGAGGCCCCCGATGATGGTCGCGCCCGAACGGCTCGTCCCCGGAATCATCGCAAGGCACTGACAGAAGCCCACGGCGAGCGCGTCCTTCCACGTCATGTCGTCCATCGTCGCGACGCGCGGCTGAACGCCGAGGCGCTCCTGGCGGTTTTCGATCCACAAAATGAGGAGCCCGCCCACGACGAGCGCCACGGCGACCGTCACGGCGTTGAAGAGATAGGCCTTGATGAGACCGGCCACGAGAACGCCGATCACGGCCGCGGGCAGAAAGGCCACGATCGTGTTGACGGCGAGACGCTGTTCCTTGGGTTCTGAAAAAAGTCCCTTCAGAACCGAGAGAATGCGGGCGCGGTAGTACCAACAGACGGCCAGAATCGCTCCCGCCTGAATCGCGATCACGAAGGTGTCGGACCCCGGCGTCTGGGCGAACCCAACCGCGTCAGCGGCGATGATCAGGTGCCCCGTCGAGCTCACGGGCAGAAACTCCGTCAAGCCTTCGACGATACCGAGCACCGCCGCCTGAAACCAGTAAAACCAATCCACGCCTTTCTCCTTTTCGGCAATGTCTCCATGAAACCCGTCATGTTAGCGGAATCGGTGCGACCGCCGCGTGAGCGAGCATTCCCTTTTTTGTATTCGAGCTGTTACTTTGCTAAGATGCCTCGATTTCTCTTTCCGAACGGACATTTCCATGACCACGACGCATCTGCGCTTTGACAACGAAGAAGTCAACGAAATTCAGGATCTGCTCGAGTCCTGCGGCAACGACGAAACGATGGACATCGGCGTCATCGACGGATTTTTCACGGCCCTTGCGGTGCTGAAGAATCCCCGTCCCGACGAAGTGGTGATTCCCTACCTCTTTTCGGTCACGGGCGACGCGGCCGTCCTTCCGAAGAACGACCGTCTCTTCGAGCTCCTTACGCTTCGCCGCAACGTCGTGAACGCGGCGCTTCGCGCGGGCAACGGTCTCGACCCGATCATTCTTCCGATTCTCGACGACGAGGAAAACCCGATCGAAGGCCCCGACGGGATCGAAGCGGTTTCGCCCTGGTGCGCGGGCTTTTTCATGGGGCTCTTTCAGGGCGCCTCCGAAAAGCTCGTCCTCTCCGACGTTGCGCACGCGGCCCTTGCGGTGATCGCCTCCTACATTCCCGACGACACCTTCGAATTTTCGGACGAAGAAAAGACCGCCCGCGAGCTCTGGGACGCCGTCTCGGGCGAAGAACCCGCCAAGGTGAGCCTTGCCGACGCGCTCTACCGCATCGTGGAGGCCGCTTACCGTCTCAAAGCCGAATGGAATCCGAACGCCCCGGTGCGCAACACCGCCGCGCGCGTGGGCCGCAACGATCCCTGCCCCTGCGGCAGCGGCAAGAAATACAAGCAGTGCTGCGGCAAAAAATAAGCCCTGCGCCCGCCTTCCTTTTCCGACTTTTCTAGAGAATCGCCCCGCCGCCCGACGCACGATAGGCCCGGGCGGCAAACCTTAGGGGTGAGAGCGCCCCGACGAGCGCCGCTTCCAGCAACGGCGCTTCGCCCGCCATTTCCCTGACGAGCGTCTGCGCGCAGAGCCGTCCCCAGGTGATGCCGCGCGAGCCCATCGCCGTACAGAGCCACAGCCCCTCCTTTGTCGGAAGGTCTTTTTCCTGAGGCACGCCTCGAAAAGCAAGCCCGCGCAGAGCCTCAGCGTCGGGCGCCGCCCCCACGACGGGGAGGCGGTCGGCCGACACGGCCCGCACGCCCTCATAGAAAGCGGCGGGAAGCGGCGGCTCCGAGGGCGCGACGACGTCCGTAAACGTTCCGAAATTGTGTTCGTGCGCAGCCTCGGCGGTCAGCACCCGAGCGTTCCCTCGCTCGTACGTGGCGCCCACCCCGATGAAGCCGTCGAGTTTTCCCAGATAGCCGTGCCCGGTGAGCGCCGTGCGAAGCCCCGGATACGGGTCGTTTCCCAATAGGCTGATTCGTCCGTAGAGAGGTTCGATCGGAAGCAGAACGTCCGGGAGGTTTGCAAGCCCCGCACTTTCGCACCCCGCCGCGATCACCACGGCGTCGGCCCGCGCCGCGACTTCGCCCGCGGGCGTGAGGGCGAGCCACTCTCCGCCCCTTCTTTGCAGCGAAACGCGCGTGTTGCAGCGGATCAGGGCCCCGCTTTGCGCAAGAAGCGTGCGCGCGAGACGCCCCACGCGCACGAGTCCCGCCCTTTCGTACCACCAAGCGCTCCGATTCACCGCAAGTCCCGAGAGGATCCGCGCTTCGTCGCGCGACACCAATCTGGCGAAATCGGGCGGCATGGGAAAGGGACGGTTTTGGGCGCGGGCCGTCTGCCAGGCCGCTTCCGTTTCGTCGTCGCACGCCACGTCGAGAACTCCGATCGGCGCCCAACAGTCGGGATGGCGAAGGAGCGTTTCCCGCGCGCAGGCGAATCCCGCACGCGTAAGCGCGAAAAGGGGGTTGTCGCTGGCCTGCCAGTGCGGATGCAAAAGACCGCAGCAAAGCGCACTCGCCCCGGCCGCGGGGACCTGATGGCGGTCGAGCACCGTGACGCGCACGCCGCGCGCCGCAAGGGCTTCCGTTACGAAAGCGCCCGCGAGTCCCGCCCCCACCACGAGAACGCGTTCGGGGAGACTCCGCACAGGCCGGCTTTTCCCTCTGCGGCGCCATCCGTCTGGCGTTTTCAAAAAAGCGCCGCCCGGATCGACGCCTTCGGGCAGATGAACGAGCGTATCGGGACCCGCGAGGAGAAGAAGTTCGTCGGGGACGTCGAGCCACATTTCGTCGATGCGTCCCCTCCAGGCCGTGCGGCGCCGTTCTTTGGGAAAAGCCGCGACCGCTTCCTCCCCGTAAGGCGTCCCGCGGACGTGAAAGCCGGGCATCCGGTCTCCCTCGGGACCGACGAAGGACAGACGAACGAAAGGCGGGCGGCTCCCGCAGGAAACCGCCCGCATGCGGCGGGAGAAGGCCTCTTCTCCCGCCCGTCCTTCAAACAAAACGACTTCGCGTCTTGCCGGCATGTCTTAGTGCTTCAAGGGCTTGAAGCGCAGACGCTTGGGCTGGCAGGCCGCTTCGCCGAGACGACGCCGCTTGTCGGCCTCGTACTCGTTGTAGTTTCCGTCGAAGAACACCACCTTCGAATCCCCCTCAAAGGCGAGGATGTGCGTGGCGATTCGGTCGAGGAACCAACGGTCGTGCGAAGTGACGAGAGCGCAGCCCGCGAATTCGAGAAGCGCCTCTTCGAGCGCGCGCAGGGTTTCGACGTCGAGGTCGTTCGACGGTTCGTCCAGGAGCAGAACGTTGCCGCCCGCAAGCAGGGTCTTCGCAAGATGCAGACGCCCGCGCTCGCCGCCCGAGAGAGCGCCCACGAGCTTTTGCTGGTCGCCTCCCTTGAAGTTGAAGCGGCCGATGTAGGCGCGGCTCGACATCTGGAATTTGCCGACCTGCAGAACGTCGTTTCCTTCCGAAACGGCTTCGAAGACGGTCTTGTCGTTCGGGAGCGAATCACGCATCTGATCGACCGCGGCAATGCGCACGGTCTGACCGATCTTGATCGAACCCGAGTCGGGCGTTTCCTTGCCCGTGATCATCTTGAAGAGCGTCGACTTGCCGGCGCCGTTCGGGCCGATCACGCCGACGATCGCGCCGGGAGGAATGCGGAAGGACAGGTCGTCGATGAGGAGACGATCGCCGAAACCCTTCGAGACGTGTTCGAACTCGATCACGTTGTTGCCGAGGCGTTCCGCCACGGGGATGAAGATTTCGTTCGTTTCGTTGCGGGCCTGGTATTCGTAGCTCGAGAGCTCTTCAAAGCGTGAGAGTCGGGCCTTCGACTTCGCCTGACGGCCCTTGGGATTCTGGCGGACCCATTCGAGTTCGTGCTGAATCGCCTTCATGCGGGCGTCCTGCTGACGCTGTTCGATCTCAAGACGCTTTTCCTTCTGATCGAGCCACGAGGAATAGTTGCCTTTCCAGGGAATGCCCTCGCCGCGGTCGAGTTCGAGAATCCACTCTGCCGCGTTGTCGAGGAAGTAGCGGTCGTGCGTCACGGCGACGACGGTGCCCGGGAAGCGGTGCAGGAACTGTTCGAGCCACTCCACGCTTTCGGCGTCGAGGTGGTTGGTCGGCTCGTCGAGAAGCAGCATGTCCGGACGCGAAAGCAACAGACGACAGAGCGCTACGCGGCGCTTTTCGCCCCCCGAAAGATTCCCGATCTTCGCCTCCCACGGCGGCAGGCGCAGCGCGTCGGCGGCGATTTCCATCTGCGTTTCGGTGTTCGTCCCCGCGGCGGCGATGATCGCTTCGAGGCGCGCCTGTTCGGCGGCGAGCGCGTCAAAATCCGCGTCGGGTTCGGCGTAGGCGGCGTACACGGCGTCAAGTTTCGCCTGCGCCTCGATGATTTCGCCCATGCCTTCCTCGACGGTTTCGCGCACGGTCTTTTCGGGATCGAGCTGCGGCTCTTGCGGCAGGTAGCCGATCTTGATCCCGGGCATCGGAACGGCTTCGCCTTCGATGTCCGTATCGACCCCCGCCATGATCTTGAGAAGCGTCGACTTGCCGGCGCCGTTCAGACCCAGAACGCCGATCTTGGCGCCCGGGAAGAAGGAAAGGGAAATGTCCTTGAGGATTTGTCGCTTCGGCGGAACCACCTTGCCGACGCGATTCATCGTGAATACGTACTGAGCCATACAGATTGGGAAAAACCCCGGCCGCAAGGGAACCGGGAAAGTTGAAAAAAATCAGGAGCGGGAGCGGCGGTGCTTTTTCTTCTTGCCGAAGTACCCGCGGAAAATCCAGTAGCGGCGAAGGCGGTCGATGCGCTCCAGCTCGCGCTCGCGCTCCTCGCCCATCGCCTCAGGGTGAAATTTGCGCCACTTCTTGAGGGCCCCCGAGCGGTCCATGTCTTCGAGAAGGCGCCGCAGCCACGCGGGCATCCAACTCGTAACGAGAGAAGCCTGAAAGTCGATGAGCGCGGGACTGCCGTCGGGACGCATGACGATGTTCCCCGTGCCGCGCAGATCGAGATGCACGACGTCGCGCGCGTGCATCGCGTCGAGAAGTTTTTCGAAGGCTTCGAGAAATTCGATCGTCACCTCTTCGCGCGTCACGCGGCTCAGATTCCGACCTTCGACAAAACTCACTGCGATGGCGTCGGCGTCGATCCGAAAAGCGTCTTCGGCCACGCCGTCTACGCCCCGGAGCCGATGCAGAATCTTGATTTCCCGCCCGAGAAGGAAGGGGGCGAGAAAGCGGCGCACCCACCAGGAACGGGACGAAAAGTCCTTGACCGTCCAACGGCGTCCCTTCCAGGTGACGCAGGTGACGACGGCGTTCGCGGCCCGTCCGTCGCGCAGTAGTTTTACGTCGGCCCGGGCCAGATCTTCGCGTGTGAAGGGTTTATCCGACATCCTGTGGCTATGCTCCTACAAGAAGAGGCAGCGGGTCGCCCCGACTGCCTCCCGTTTTGCATTCGTTTCGTCCTGCGTCAGGGCATGACGAGACCGCTTCCGCCGGCGGCGGGAGGCGCCTGATAGCCGGGCATCCCGGGCGTAACGATCTTGTGCGCGGCTTCGCGGCGCATCTCTTCGATGCGTTCGATCGTTTCACGAAGACCTTCCTTGGCGGCGTCGCGATAGTTCGCCACGGCTTCGGCGAGGGTCTCGCCCGGAATGTCGAACGTCAGGGGAAGCGGCCCCATCTGCGTCATGATCTGCGCGTCGCCCACGAAAAGAGGCTTGCGCGAAGGATCGACTTCGCCCTTGTCGGTGACGGGCGTAAGCATGCGGATCGTACCCACCTTGCGGTCCGTAATCACCTCTTCGCGATAGAGGTTATTGGGATCCATCTGTCCCTTCAGATCGTCCGCAACGGTCTCTTCACCCATGTCGTTCTCCAGCAAAAAATTCAATTCAATCGGAAATACGGGATGTTCCCTGACACCGGAACATCCCGTCCAATCCCTCACGCAAGGAGAGAGGCTCGATTGTAGCAAAGAGCGCTCTCCCGCTCGGTCCGTCCGCGCGGGAAATTGTCTCGAAAAATAATCAACGGTACACCATGACCGGAATCTGCGAGTGCGTGAGCACCTTCTGCGTTTCCGAACCGAGCAGCACCGCAGCGATCCCCTTGCGGCCGTGGCTCGCCATGAGGATGAGGTCGCAGTGGTTGAGCTTGGCGAGCTCGATGATCGCTTCCGCGGGAGAGAAGCTCTTGACCATTTCGGTGCGCACCGTCTCGACGCCCATGTCCCTGCAGAGGCGCTGCGCGAAGTCGAGGCGTTCCTCGGCGTCGGCCGTGACGCGTTCGTCGTACTGCTCGATCGTCTCGGGACGATACTCCGAGAGGTTCGTGTAGGAATAGGGTTCGATGACGGTGACGAGCACGATTTCGGCCCCGAGGGCCTTGGCAAAACCCGCAGCGCCTTTGACGGCGTTGGCGGACCGCTCCGTTCCGTCCGTCGGAACGAGAATTCGCTTGAACATGTTGTCCTCCTTTGAGCATTCCGTGGCGCCCCGCCGAAGCCAAGGCTACCGATCCAGTCCATTGTAGAGCGTTGTGTGCCGCTCCGTCATCGGGATTGCCCGTCCGCAAAGGCAATGGCGTTGACGACGAGACTCGCCGCGCGCAGACCGACCGTTCCCGTCACGGTGGCGGACGAGCCGAATCCGATGCGTACGCCCGGCGCCGCACCGATCGCTTCGTTGTTCGCCGCTTCTGGCTGACGAAGGGGTTCGCTCGAGTAGACGCAGGGAATGCCGAAGGGCTCGCTCCTGCCGTCGGCCCGCCCCTTGGGAAAACCGTACTGCTTGCGCAGCATCGTACGCAGTTTCGACGTGAGCGCGTCTCCCTTTGCGCGGGCAAGGTCATCGACCGTCACGAAGCCCGGATCGACCTTGCCGCCCGCGCCTCCCGCGACGATAAGGGAGCGTCCGATTTTCTTCATTTCGGCGCAGAGCACCGCCTTCGCCGTAAGGTCGTCGATGCAGTCGACCACCCAGTCGCAGAGCGGAATGACCGTCGATACGTTTTCGGTCGTCACGAAGGACACCACAGCCCGCACGTCGCAGTCCGGATGAATCCGGCGGCAACGCTCGGCGAGCACCTCCGCCTTGGCGCGTCCGTATTCGGGATCGATCGCCGGCAACTGACGGTTCGTGTTCGACGCCTCCACGCAGTCGCCGTCGATCAGGGTGAGCCGTCCCACGCCGCTTCGCACCAACGCTTCGACCGCCCAGCTGCCTACGCCGCCCAAACCCACCACGACGACGTGTGACGCCGCCAAACGTTCGGCCCCCGACTCGCCGTAGAGCCGCGCCACACCGCCCATGCGGCGGGGATCCAAAGTTCTGCTCATTCGAAATTCCTCGTCATGCAAGCAATATCAGAGAGAATAAAGGGTGCGCCGACAGAATACCGGTTCCTGTACGGGATTCATTTTCTTTCGACAAACCCAACAAAAACAAAACATCAAACAACGGAAATCTTCCTTGAAAACACAAGGTTTTAAGGGAAACGGATTGGACAACCACACTCAAATTCGCTACTATTCCCAGTATACAGAGGCCGTAAAAAGCAATTCTCTTTCGCAACCCATTCATTCTGGTTTTATCAGGAAACAATATGAAGATTCTCGTTCCTATTGACGCCAGCCCCCAGACTGAGTACACGCTCGAATTTCTTGCGAGCCGCACGACGCTGCTCGGCAGCAACCCCACCATTGAACTCCTGAACGTGCAGCAGCCGCTGCCCGCCCGCGCCTGCCGCCTGGTCGGCCAGGAGGCGCTCGCCCGTTACTATGAAGACGAAGCCGAAAAAGTCTTCGAACCCGCCCGTCTCGTCCTCAAGGACGCTCCCGTGAAGGAACGCACCGCCGTTGGCGACCCCGTCGAATGCATCATGCAGGCCGCCCAGGACATCGGCGCGGACCTCATCGTAATGTCCTCGCGCGGTCAGGGCGCCATCAAGGGGCTCTTCTTCGGCTCCGTCTCGAACGGCGTCCTCGCCCGTTCGACCTGCCCGGTCGTGATCCTTCGCGACCACATGCCGCGCATCAACGACGCGTTGCGCGTCGGCATCGCCGTCGACGGCTCGAAGTACGGCCGCGCCGCCGTGCGCTACGCCCTGCGTCACGCCTCGCTCTTCGGCGCGGGCGTTTACTTCTACATCATCAACGTCGTGAGCGACTACGCGGGCGCCGTCATGCCCGACATGGCCGGCATGGCGCTTCCGAGCCTCTCCGAAGAGGAAGTGGCCGAACTGCAGAAGGAAGAGTTTGAAGAGGCGGTCGCCCCGCTTCGTCCGATGTTCGCCAAGGCGGGCCGCCGCGCCAAGGAAATCTGCCTGGTCGGCAACCCCGGCGACGAAATCTCGAACTTTGCCAAGAAGCGCAAGCTCGACCTCATCGTCATGGGCACGCACGGTTACGGCCGCTTCAAGGCCGCTCTGCTCGGCTCGACCGCCACGCGCATCGCGGCGCTCTCCGACGTTCCGCTGCTGATCGTCCGCACCGCCTGACGGCGTTTCGACTCCCAACGACACCCCGCAGACTCGTCTACGGGGTGTTTTTGTGCGGGGCGGTTCCGAGGCACGACCGTCCCGAAATTGCGCTATAACTACGATTCTTCAGAACGAGTTCGACGACCCCCACAATGAATTCCTCCAACAAGAAAATCATCACTGTACTGGTTGCCGCCGACAACGCTCCCGAGGCCGCAAGCATAGCGGGACAGATCGACCGTCACGACGATCTTTCCGTCCTCGCCACGGCCATGACGCCCGCGGAACTCGAAGAGCTCCTCGCCCAACACCCCGATCTCGGCCTTCTCGTCACCGACGTAGTCCTCTCCAACAAGGACGTCACGCCGATTCTCGCCAAGGCGGTTCAAAAGAATCCCAAGCTCGAGGTCATCGTCTACACGGCCCACGCCGAAGACTCGGTCGTGATGCGCGCCGTTCAGGCGGGCGCGTCGGGTTACCTTCTCAAGGGCGGCCGCGAAGACATCGTGAGCTGCATTCGCCTTCTCGCAAGCGGCGGCTCCCCCGTCTCCCCCTCAGTCGTCCGCTGCGTTCTTCGCGCCCTGCGGGCCCGTCAGACGGGAGACTGGGCCCTCGCCGAAAAATCGCTCGAGCCCGAACGAAAGGAGCACAAGGCCCTCTCGCAGCGTGAACACGACATTCTCGTCCTCCTCGCCAAGGGCCTGAGCTTCGCCGAAATCGGAAACCTCCTCAACATCTCGCCGCACACCGTCACGGCGCACGTCAAGAAGCTCTACCGCAAGCTGCAGGTGCACTCCCGCGCCGAAGCCGTGTACGAAGCGAGCTGTCTGGGCGTCCTCCCAAACTGACGGACTTCATTCGGTCGGGCGCATCCACACGCCCGACTTGCCGCCCCGCTTTTCTTCGAGACGCACGTCCGTGATCGTCATGCCGCGGTCCACGGCCTTGCACATGTCGTAAATCGTCAGAAGTCCCACCTGCACGGACGTGAGCGCCTCCATTTCCACCCCCGTCTGCCCGTTGCACTCGCACTGCGCGGTGCAGCGGACGGCGCTTTTCTCCTCTTCAATCGCAAAATCCACTTTCACGCGCGTAAGCGAAATCGGGTGACAGAGCGGAATCAAATCCGACGTGCGCTTCGAAGCCATGATGGCGGCGATGCGCGCCACGCCGAGTACATCGCCCTTCTTGGCCGTTCCCGTCTTGACGAGTTCGAGCGTCGAGGGCGCCATGTAGATGCGCCCGCTCGCGCGCGCGACGCGATGCGTTTCGGCCTTGGCGCCGACGTCGACCATGTGCGCCTGTCCTTCCTGATCAAAGTGCGTGAGTTCCGACATGTGTGTCTTCTCCGACAGATGAATCGAAAGGGCACATTGTAGACGAGCCCGAACGCGCGTTTTCAGATCTTTACAGAGGGAAAAGCCTTCCCGTTCGCTCTTTCCGAAAACGAGCGTCTATCATGATCAGACCACTTCACCAGGCTATGCCCATGCATCCCGTTTGGCCCTCTTTGATCGCTTCGCTCACGCTCGCCGTCACGCCGCTCGGCGCCTACGCGGCTCCGGGCGGCACGGCGCTAGACCTCAATCTGCCGAGTCTCGGCACCACGGCGGGCGCCGAACTCTCGCCCTCGGACGAGTACGCGCTCGGCAAGCAGCTCATGCAGCAGGTCCGCGCCGATCCCACCTACATGAACGACCCCGAGGTGACGGAGTACCTCAACCGCATCGGCTATCAGCTCGTCAGCCACGCAACGACGCACACCTACAACTTTTTCTTCTTTCCGATCCGCGACGCGAGCCTCAACGCCTTCGCACTGCCCGGCGGCTTTATCGCCGTGCACTCGGGCACCGTCATTTCCGCGAAGACCGAAAGCGAACTCGCGGGCGTGATGAGCCACGAAATCGGACACGTCGCCCAACGCCACATCGCGCGCATGATCGAGGGACAGAAGGGAAATCTCGCGCTCACGCTCGGCTCGCTGCTGTTGGCCATTCTCGCCGCCCGCGCGGGCGGCAATTCGGGCGGACACGCCGCAGCGGCGGTCGCCATGGGCTCGCAGGCGGCGATGATTCAGTCCCAACTCAACTACTCTCAGGACGCCGAACGCGAGGCCGACCGAGTGGGACTTCGCACGCTCTACGCCGCAGGATTCGACCCCAACGGCATGGGAAGCTTCTTTGCGCGTCTGCAAGCGAACAACCGCTTCTACGAGTCCGCCGCTCCGGCCTATCTGTCGACCCACCCGCTTACGGTCGAACGTATGGCGGACGTGGAAAACCGCACGCGGCAGCTACCCACGCGCATGCACCGCGACTCCGACGACTTTCTTCTCGTGCAGCAGCGCCTGCGCGTCCTGCAGGAAACCCGCTACGACGGTTGGCGGGAAGTGGAGAAGAACCTTCTGCGCGAACTCAACGAGACTTCGGGGAAGGAGCGCGCCGCCCGCTGGTACGGCCTCTCCGTCGTCTATCAAGAGCTAAAGGACCCCTCCAAAGCGCTCTCCTACGCCAAACGCGCCGCCGAGGTCTTCCCGAAGAACGCGACTGTCGAGCGCAACCTTCTTCGCACGAGCTTTGAAGCGACCTCCTCCAAAAAGGAAAAGGAAGCCGTGCTTGCCCGCGCGAAGAAGGCGATGGAGCGCTATCCGCTCTCGCCCATGATGTCCTCGAACTACCTCGACATGCTCTACGAGCTCGGTCGTCACGAGGAAATCGTGCGCTTCCTGCGAAGCGGATCCTCGGCCATTTCGGAAAACAACCCCGACTATCACGCCCTTCTGGCGCGCTCCTACGAGGCGCTCGGCAAGCGAAGCCTGCAGTTCCAGCACACGGGCGAAATGTACGCGCTTCTCGGCGCCACCGAAGCGGCCGTCTACCAGTACGACCTCGCGCAGCGCGCAAGCGACGGAGACTTCTACACGATGAGCGAAATCGACGCGCGCCTGCGGGAACTGCGCGAAGAACTCAAGTATGAAAAGGAACGGCGCTGAAAATCGATTTTTCCGCTCAGCTTTTTCCCCTTCAACCGTGCGAAAATACGGGACAACCGTTTCGCGCGGTTTTTTCTTTTTCCCTTGTTCCCTTTTGCTCCCGCTCCGTTCAGGACGGTCGAGCGTACGGGTTCCGTCTGTGGAATCCCTTCTCCCTATGGCTATTGAAGACTATCTGACTCTGGCCGAAAAGACGGACGAGATCATTGAAACGGACGCCGTAATCGTCGGCGCCGGTCCGGTGGGTCTCTTCCAGGTCTTCGAACTCGGTCTTCTGGAAATCAAGGCGCACGTCGTCGATTCGCTGCGCAGCGTCGGCGGTCAGTGCATGGAACTCTATCCGACCAAGCCCATCTACGACATTCCCGCCGTTCCCGTCTACTCGTCCTACGAGCTCACGGAAAACCTCCTCAAACAGATCCACCCCTTCCACCCGGTCTTCCACCTCGGTCAGGAAGTGACGCGCGTGGAAAAGCAGGAGGACGGACGTTTCTACGTGGAAACGAGTGCGGGCACGCGCTTTCACGCCAAGGTCGTGATCATCGCCGCGGGCGTCGGCTCCTTCCAGGCCCGTCCGCTCAAGGTGAAGGGCATCGAAAAGTTCGAAGGCACGCAGCTGCACTACTCCTGCAAGGATCCCTCCCTCTTTGAAGGGAAGAACGTCGTCATTCTCGGCGGCGGCGACTCCGCGCTCGACTGGACGCTCAACCTTGTCGGCAAGGCCGAAAGCGTCGTACTCGTGCACCGTCGCGACGGCTTCCGCGCCCAGGCCGCTTCGGTCGCGAAGATGCGCGAGCTCTGCGAAAACTGGGAAATGCAGTTTGAAGTGGGTCAGGTGACGGGCTTCAACGAAGCCGACGGCCGTCTCACGGAAGTGCTCGTCGCGGGTGCCGACGGCGTGACGCGCCGCATTCCGCTCGACCATCTCCTCGTCTTCTTCGGTCTGCAACCCAAGCTCGGCCCGATCGAAAACTGGGGCCTCACGCTCGAACGCAAACAGATCGTCGTCGACACGGCCCGCTTCGAATCGAACATCCCGGGCATCTTCGCCGTGGGCGACATCAACACGTATCCGGGCAAGAAGAAGCTCATCCTCTCGGGCTTCCACGAATGCGCGCTTGCCGCCTTCGCGGCCTGCGACTACGTCTTCCCCGAAAAGCGCATCTTCCTGCAGTACACGACCACGTCGCCGAAACTCCATAAGGTGCTCGGCGTGGAAACGCCGAACTTCGACGAAGACTGACCGCCTTCTCGAAAGTGAAAAACACGGGGACCGTCACGGCCGGAAGAATCGGCCGGAACGGTCCCCTTTTCTTCGGGCGTTCGCCCGTGACAAAGGGGCGGCCCCGCAAGGAGCCGCCCCTTCGTTGTTCGCGCGACGCGCTTCAGCGCACGACCTTGATCGCGGGCATCTTCGCCGTGTAGTCCTTCGCGAGACGCGCGACGGCGCCCGCCACCTGGAGGGCCATGCGGCGGTACATCATCGCCTCGGTGCTCTCAGGTTCGCTCGCAACCGTGGGGTTGCCTCCGTCGGCAAGTTCACGGATGTGAAGCGACAGCGGAAGTTCCCCGAGAAGCGGAACGCCGTACTGTTCGCACATGCGCTTGGCGCCGCCTTCGCCGAAGATGTGATGGGCCTCACCGCAGTTTGGGCACACGAAGACGGACATGTTCTCGACGATCCCGAGAATCGGCACGTTCACCTTCTGGAACATGCGCAGCCCCTTCTTCGCGTCGATGAGCGCGATGTCCTGCGGCGTCGTCACGACCACCGCCCCGGTGATGGGCACCGACTGCGAGAGCGTGAGCTGAATGTCCCCCGTTCCCGGAGGCATGTCGATGATGAGGTAGTCGAGATCGTGCCAGTTCGTCTGGTTGAGTAGCTGCGTCAAGGCGCCCGCCGCCAGGGGACCGCGCCAGATCATGGGTTCGTCTTCGCTCACCATGAAGCCGATCGAGTTGATCTCGAGCCCGTGACTCACGAGCGGCTCCATCATTTTGCCGTCCGCGCTCAGGGGCTGTCCGTGGGCGCCGAGCATCGTCGGCTGCGAAGGACCGTAGATGTCGGCGTCGAGCACGCCCA
This sequence comes from uncultured Sutterella sp., assembly GCA_900545275.1. Taxonomy (GTDB): domain Bacteria; phylum Pseudomonadota; class Gammaproteobacteria; order Burkholderiales; family Burkholderiaceae_F; genus Sutterella. The sequence goes on along the minus strand of UQYG01000001.1, from coordinate 79,533 downwards.
CGCGGGCGCCTTCGAGCGAAAGCGCGAGGGCGAGATTCGCCGAGACGGTGGACTTGCCGACGCCGCCCTTGCCCGAGCTCACGGCGATGATGTTCTTGACGTTGGGGAGCGCCTTCGTCGTTCCCTGCACCTTGTGGCCGATGATCTCCTGACGCACGCTCACTTCGACGCTGGCGGCGCCCGCCCTCTTAAGGGCTTCGCCCACGGCTTCGCCCACCTTCTGCGCCCAACTCTTGGCGGGGTATCCGAGACGGATGTCGACGCACACGTTGCCTTCTTCATCGACTTCGATTTTTTCGAGCATCTTTCCCGTCACGTAATCCGTCTTCGTAACGGGCTCTTCCAACTGCGCCAATACGGCGCGGGCTTCGGTTTCCGTAATCATGTCCTTTGCCTAGAAAAATCCCAATCCAACGGCCGGATGCCGCCGGAACAGCGTCCGATCATTGTACCAAGCCCGGGCGCACATGCCCGCTTTGGCTTGATACAATGAGCGGATTCCGCCTGTCGGAACCTCAGGACAGGCTTTCATCGACCGTCACACACTTTTTTCGTATGTCACAGCGCAATCTTTTCGTCACCACCGCATTGCCCTACGCCAACGGCGCTTTCCACATCGGGCACATCATGGAATACATCCAGGCCGACATTTGGGTTCGTCATGAGCGAATGTCCGACAACCGGGTGCATTTCGTCGGTGCGGACGACGTGCACGGCGCCCCGATCATGATCGCCGCGCAGAAGCGCGGAATCACGCCGCAGGCCTTCGTCGCGGAAATCGCGGCGGGCCGCAAGCAGTACCTCGACGGTTTCCACATCAGCTTCGACCACTGGCACAGCACCGACGCTCCGGAAAACCACGAGCTCAGCCAGGAGGTCTACCGCCGTCTCAAGGCCGCGGGCCTCATCTACACGAAGGAAATCGAGCAGTTCTACGACACCTCGAAGAAGATGTTCCTCGCCGACCGCTTCATCAAGGGCACCTGCCCGCGCTGCGGTGCGCCCGACCAGTACGGCGACAACTGCGAAAAGTGTTCGGCCGTCTATTCCCCGACCGAAGTCGTGAATCCCTACTCGACGCTTTCGGGCACGACGCCGGTTCTCAAGAAGTCGACCCACTACTTCTTCCGCCTCTCCGATCCGAAGTGCGTGGAGTTCCTGCGCGCCTGGACGCAGGGCTGCGGCCGTGACGGCCAGCCCACGGTGCAGGCCGAAGTCCTCGCCAAGGACAGTGAATGGCTCGGTCCCGACGGCAACCTCGCCGACTGGGACATCTCGCGCGACGAACCCTATTTCGGGATCGCGATCCCCGACGCTCCGGGCAAGTACTTCTACGTCTGGCTCGACGCGCCGGTCGGCTATCTCGCATCCTTCAAGGCCTACTGTGAAAAGAACGGCCTCAACTTCGAAGAGGAGCTGCAGAAGGAAAACACCGAGCAGATCCACTTCATCGGCAAGGACATCATTTACTTCCACACGCTCTTTTGGCCCGCGATGCTGCACTTCTCCGGCAAGCCCTTCCGCGTGCCCGACCACGTCAACGTCCACGGCTTCATGACCGTGAACGGGCAGAAGATGTCCAAGAGCCGCGGCACGGGCATTTCGCCCCTGCAGTATCTCGAACTCGGCATGAACGCCGAGTGGCTGCGCTACTACCTCGCCGCCAAGATGAACAGCCGCGTCGAAGACGTCGACTTTACGAAGTCCGACTTCGCTCAGCGCGTCAACTCGGACCTGATCGGCAAGTACGTCAACATCGCGAGCCGCTCCGCGGGCTTCATCGTCAAGAAGTTCGGCGGCCGCGTCGCCGACGACGCCATGAACGATCCGATCCTCACGTCGATCCGCGCCCGCACGGCGGAAGTGCGCGAATGCTATGAACTGCGCGAATACGCCCGCGCCATGCGAATCATCATGGAACTCGCCGACACGATCAACGAGTTCGTCGACCGCGAAAAGCCCTGGGAACTCTCGAAGGACCCGGCCCGAGCGACCGACCTGCAGCGCGTGAGCTCGATCGCCCTCGAAGGCTTCCGCATGCTTACGCTCATGTTGAAGCCCGTTCTGCCCGCCACGGCCGAACGCGTCGAAGCCTTCCTCTCGATCGCTCCGATGACCTGGGCCGACATGGACAAGCCCCTCTCTTCGGCCAACCTCGTTCAGCCCTTCAAGCACCTCATGCAGCGCGTCGACATGGAAAAGCAGCTCGATGTTCTCGTCCCGGAGAAGGCTCCGGAACCCGAACCCGTTCTTCCCGGCGGCGAAGCGATCGCCCCCGAATGCACGATCGACGACTTCCTGAAGTGCGATCTTCGAGTCGCGAAGATCGTACGCTGCCGGGCCGTCGAAGGCTCGACGAAGCTTCTGCAGCTCACGCTCGACGTGGGTGAAGGACGCGAGCGCAACGTCTTCTCGGGCATTCAGAGCGCCTACAAGCCCGAAGACATCGAGGGCCGCCTCGTCATCATGATCGCGAACCTCGCGCCCCGCAAGATGCGCTTCGGCGTTTCCGAAGGAATGGTTCTGTGCGCCTCCGACGCCAAGGACAAGGGCCTCGGCCTCTTCCTTCTGAGCCCCGATTCGGGGGCCGTGCCCGGCATGCGGATCCGGTGATCTCGAAAACCCGTATTTTCGAGAATCTTTGCCCTACGGCAAAAAGCACCGTTTTTACAAACGGTGCTTTTTTCTTACAATAATCGGCTGACTTTTCCCCGCCCATTCCCATCACAAAATGAGCACCCTCAAAGAACACTTGCGGGAGTTTTTCCACCACGTGCCTCTGGCGCGTTTTTCTCCCGTATTCCTGCAGTCGCTTCGCGGCTACAACACCCACATGCTGAGCCGAGACGTCTCGGCCGGCCTCACGGTCGGCATGGTGGCGCTGCCGCTTGCCATGGCCTTCGGGATCGCCTCGGGCGTTCCGCCCGAATCGGGCATCTACACGGCCATCATCGCGGGCTTTCTGATTTCGCTTCTCGGCGGTTGCCGCGTGCAGATCGGCGGTCCCGCAGGCGCCTTTGTCGTCATCATCTACGGTCTTATCGCGCAGTACGGCCTGAGCAACCTGATGATCGCCACCATGGGCGCGGGCGTGATTCTCTTTCTCATGGGACTCTTCAAGCTCGGGGGCTTCATCAAGTTCATTCCGGTCTCGATCGTGATCGGCTTCACCAACGGCATCGCCGTCATGATCGGTCTGCAGCAGGTGAAGGACTTCCTGGGACTTCGGGTCGAGAAGATGCCCGCCGACTTCTTCGGCCAGGTGAGCGCAATCGCCACCCACATCGACACGGTGAACTTCTGGGCGCTCGGCATCGCGCTCGCGAGCTTCCTTCTGGTGAAGTTCTGGCCCAAGGGCTATGCGATGAGCGGTCCGCCCTGGAAGCGCTGGATCGCGCACCTGCCGGGCACCGTGGTCGTGCTCGTTCTTTCGACGGCCCTCGTCTCGATCTTCCACCTTCCCGTCGAGACGATCGGCTCGAAGTTCGGCGGCATTCCGCAGTCCCTTCCCTCCTTCACGATTCCCGACTTCGAATGGGAAACGGCGAAGATGCTCTTGGGCCCGATGCTCACGATCGCCGTGCTCGGTTCGATCGAAAGCCTTTTGTGCGCCCGCGTCTCCGACACGATGACGGACGATCGCCACGATCCCAATCAGGAACTGATGGGGCAGGGTGTCGCGAACTTCGTCGTGCCCTTCTTCGGCGGCATTCCCGCTACGGGCACAATCGCGCGTACGGTGACGAACATCAAGTCGGGGGCGGCCTCGCCGGTGGCCGGCATGGTGCACGCGGTGACGCTTCTCGTCGTCATTCTCGCCGCGGCGCCGCTCGCCTCGAACATTCCGCTCTCGGCCCTCGCCGCGATTCTCGTCTTCGTCGCCTGGAACATGGGCAACTGGCGCGAATTCCTGCGTCTTCGCCAGATGACGCTCTCCTACAAGGCCACGCTCATCGTCACCTTCCTTCTGACGGTGATCTTCGACCTGACGGTCGCGGTGGAATTCGGTCTCGTCGTCGCCTGCGTCTTCTTCCTCGTGCGCATGAACAACCTCACGGTGGTCGAACGCGCGACGCTGCCCTTCAACATGCCGGAAAACGTCGAAGCCTGGCACATCAAAGGCGCGCTCTTCTTCGGCTCGATCTCGAAACTGGAGTTCGTGACGGATCCCACCCGCATCACGATGGCGGGCTCCGCGCGCATCGTCGTGCTCGACTTTGAAGAGCTCCTGCACATCGACAATTCGGCCATGGATCAGATCGAGGTCTTCGTGCGGGCCCTGCACCGTCACAACCACGAACTCATCATCGCGGGGGCGACGGGGCACTCACTCGCGCAGCTGCGCCGCACGGGCATCGCCCAGGCGCTCGGCCCCAACATGACGCCGAACATGGAGTTCGCCATGGCCCGCGCCCGCACGGTGCTCGCCGAACTCGACGAAAAGGAAAAGTCGCGTCCCGTCATCCGAACACTCTGACGCGCGGCCGTCTGACCTATTGCGGACCGTCTTCCTCAAAGAGGAGGCGGTCCGTTTTTTCATCGGCCGCCCGGATGACGATGTCGCCGCGCGGTATTTCCTGCACAAGATCGAGGAGCCCCTCGCGCGCCAACTCCAGAATCGCCAAAAACCACACGGCGACGTGCTCTCGTCCGCCGGCATCTTCCACGAGCTCGGAAAAGCGAAGCACCGCACCCCCCGTGCGAAGACGCCGCAGCACCTCGCCCATGTGCGCGCGCACGGAGAGTTCCTGGCGCGTGATGCGGTGATGCGCCGCAAGACTGCGCCGCCCGACGATGTCGATCCAGGCCCGACGAAGATCCTCGGGCTCCGCTTCGGCGGGCGGCTCGGGCAGGTCGGGAAGGGAAACGGCTGCGACGAAATAATCGCGCCCGCACTCGGAGAGTTCCGAGAGGGCCGCCGCCTCGCGGCGAACAGCTTCGTAAACGAGAAGCCGCTCCATCAGAGTCGCCCTGGGATCCTCTTCCTCCCCGGTTTCGGGATTCACGCGGGCCGGCAGAAGCAGTCGGCTTTTGATCTGCATGAGGGTTGCCGACATCACGAGGTAGGCGGCCGCAAGATCGAGATGCCGTTCGCGCACGAGATCGACGTAGCGCACGTACTGTTCGGTGAGTTCCGCCATGGGAATGTCGAAGATGTCGAACTGTTGGCGTCGGATGAGGTAGAGAAGCAGATCAAGCGGTCCTTCAAAACTCTCAAGAAAGACCTGCAGCGCTTCGGGCGGAATGAAGAGGTCTTCGGGACACTTCCCGAGGGGCTCTCCGTAAAGACGCGCGAACACGTCCTCCCGCACCTCGTCGGACGCGGGAAGATTGGTCGTAAGGGAAAGCGTCGTCTTCGTCACGCGGGCGTCTCAAAGGGGGAAGACCCCGGAAAAGAACGGGACCTTTCCGTCCCTTCCGACGAAAAGGTCCCGCTTCGCGGAGCGCCTCGCGGCGCCCCGATTCCCGGTGATAGGATCAACGGGGCTTGTACATGAAGGCTTCCACGGCGGCCTCGAGGTCGGCGGGACGGTCGTTGCCGGCGAGACCGTGCGTGTAGGCGTATTCCGCAACGGCCGCACCGATGCGGCAGGAGACGGAGCGCACTTCGGAGAGCGCCGGGTAGAGCGAACCCTGTTCGAGGTCTTCGGGCTTTACGAGGCGGGCGAGCTCACGGGCGGCGACGAGGAACATGCCCGTCGGCATGGTCGTGGCCTTGGAGAATACGGCGCCGAGGCCGAGGCCCGGGAAGACGTAGCTGTTGTTCCCCTGACGCGGCACGAAGGTCTTCTCGCCGAGCGTCACGGGCGCAAAGGGCGAGCCCGAGGCGAAGAGCGCGCGGCCGTCCGTCGCTTCGTACGCGGTGCGGGCGTCGCATTCTGCGCGCGACGTCGGGTTCGAGAGCGCGAAGATGATTGGACGCTCGTTCAGCGCGGCCATTTCCTTGAGGACGGCCTCGTCAAAGGCCTTGGGCTGTGCGGCGACGCCGACGATGGCGGTCGGCTTGAAGGCGCGGACCGCTTCCAGGAAGGTCTTGCACTCGGGCAGGTCGTGCGCGAACGGAATCTTGTTGTGGGCGAGGCCCGTGCGACTCGCCGTCACGAGGCCCTTCGAGTCGAAGAGCGCGCAGTGACGAAGCGCTTCCTGACGGTCCATCCCTTCGTCTTCCATCGCGTCGACGATCAGGGTCGCGATCCCCGTGGCGGCCTCGCCTGCGCCGAGGAAGAGGACGCGTTCGTCGGCAAGCGCACCGCCCTTGACGCGCAGAGCGGAATAAAAGCCCGTGAGCGCTACGGCGGCCGTGCCCTGAATGTCGTCGTTGAAGCAAAGGACGCGGTCCTTGTAGCGGTTGAGCAGGTCGAAGGCGTGGTTGTTGCCGAAGTCTTCAAACTGGATGAGGCAGTGCGGCCAACGGGCCTTCACGGCCGTGACGAATTCTTCGACAAGTTCGTCGTAGGCTTCGCCCGAAACGCGTTCGTGGCGAAGGCCGAGGTAGTGCGGGTCCTGGAGATAGCGCTCCGTATTCGTACCGACGTCGATCGTCACGGGAAGCGTGCGTTCCGGATGAATCCCGGCGCAAGCCGTGTAGAGGGAGAGCTTGCCGCAGGGAATGCCCATGCCGTTGACGCCGAGGTCGCCAAGGCCCAGGATGCGCTGACCGTCGGTGACGACGATCACATCCACTTCTTCCTGCGGGCAGTTCGCGACGAGTTCCGCAACGCGGCCCTTGTCTTCGATCGACACGAAGAGACCGCGCGGGAAGCGGTAGATGTTGCTGAAGTTCTGGCAGACTTCGCCCACCGTCGGCGTATAGACGATGGGCATGTAGTCGTCGATGTGCTCGATGAGAAGCTTGAAATAAAGCTCTTCGTTCGTCGCGTGGATGCTGTCGAGCATCAGAAACTTGTCGAGGGGCTTTTCAAAGCGTTCGACGAGAAGACGCGCGCGGCGGGCCTCTTCGTCCAACGTCTGCACGGCCGGCGGCAAAAGTCCGCGAAGACCGTAGGTGTCACGTTCCGCTTCGGTGAAGGAGGGGCCGCGGTTTTTGCAGGGATTGCGCAAAACGTCCGCGCCTTGAGAATGCTGTGTCGTCATGAAAAGCTCCGGCTGACCGCCCTTCGGAAATCCGTCCCGTCCGGCAGATCGCCCGACCGGATTCCCTCGTAAAAAGAAAAAATCAAACGCCCGTTCCGAGCGCTGCGTGCATTGTATCACCGCCTCCGACGCCGTCGTCTCCGGGAAACGCCCGCGTCGATCCGCCCCACAAGCAAATCGGTCGTCCGAACGGACGACCGATTTGCCTGTGGAAACCCCTTGCTTTTACTTTCCCTTGGGGTTCTTGATGCTTGCGAGTCGCTTCTTGGCCTCGCCCGCAGCTTCCGAATCCGGATGGTTTCGGATCACCTTCGAGAAAGTGGCGCTCGCCGCCTTGACGTTGCCGAGCGCCGCCTGCGCGGAGCCCACGCTCAGCATGGCGTCGGGCACGCGCGCACTCTTCGGGCACTCGCGGATGAGGCGGTTCTGCACCGTCATCGTCGTCTTGTACTGCTCGAGCGCGAAGGCGGTGGAGCCCCACCAGAAAAGGGCCTCCGCCTTGTATACGGAGCGCGGATAGTGCGAGACGAAGTCCTTGAGCGCCGCAAGCGCGGGCTTGAGGTCTTCCTCCTGGAGTTTCGCGAAGGCGGCGTCAAAGGCGGCCTTCTCCTGCGCGTCCACGAGGTGCGTCGCACCGTCGATTTCAACCGACACGGGTTCGAGCGCCATCAGGCGGTCGTCAAGTTTCGTGTAGAGTTCGCGCGAGGAACGCTGCTCGACGTGAATCGAATTGGAGATCTCTTCGATTCGGCCCGTGAGCATGCGGTTTTGCTCGGTGAGGCGGTTGATCTGCGTCATCAGCTGCATCTGCGCGTTCTTTTGCATGTCGAGCTGCTCCTGCAGCGTGCGGACTTCCTTGCGGAGGTCCAGAATCGCCTGCCGCGCCTCATCGTCGGCAAACGCCATCGCGGAGGTGCTCGCCGCGAGCGCCGCGGTCAACGCCAAAACCTTCAGTGCCCTCATGGGAACCTCTTCTCGTTAGGGCTGCGTAGCGGCGGGCGCAGGCGCAACGTTTTCCGTGTACTGCGGCGGATACACGATGTCGGCGCGGCGGTTCTGCGCCCAAGCCTCTTCCGTGGATCCCGTCGCGACGGGCTTTTCCTTGCCGAAGGAAATCGCTTCGATGCGGTCGCCCGGAACGCCGAGCAGGAGCATGCGCTGCTTGACGGCTTCAGAGCGCTTCTGACCGAGCGCGAGGTTGTATTCGCGACCACCGCGTTCGTCGGTATTGCCCTGAATGACGATCTTCACGTCGGGATGAGCGCGAAGCCACTCGGCGTGCGCCTCCACATAGGGGAGGTACTGCTGCGAGACGTCGTAGGAGTCAAACGCAAAATAGACGGAGCGCTGCGAGAGGGGATTGGACGGATCCGTGAAGGGATTCACGGCCGTCTGCACCGTTTCCTCGCCGGCGAGCGTGCCTTCCTTGGCCGATTCGTCGAGGCTCACCGAGGAGCAGCCCGTCAAGAGGAGCGCCGCGGCGGCGGCCGCGGCCGAAAGTTTCCAGAACTGCATGTTATTTCTCCTTATGTTCTTCGGAGGGTTGTTCATTGAATGATCGGACCCCAGGCGGGTTCGCGAATGTCGCCTTCGCCCGTTAGGCGCGTCGTAAGCCGTCCGTCGGCCGAAGACGTGCCGAGCACGCCGCGGCCGTTTTCTTCCGTCGCGTATACGAGGAAGCGTCCGTTCGGCGCAAACGAGGGGGATTCGTCCTTCTCCGTTACCGTGACGAGCACGTCCCGCCCCGTGGCGAGGTCCATCACGGCGATGCGGAAGCGCCCTTCGAGACGGCTCACGTAGGCAAGGCGCTGCCCGTCGAAACTGATGTCGGGACTGATCGCGTAGGAGGAGCCGAAGGTGATGCGCTGCGCCCGCCCGCCCGCAACGGGCTGGCGGTAGATCTGCGGCGCGCCGCCCCGGTCGGACGTGAAGTAGATGTACTGGCCGTCCTTCGTGAAGACCGGTTCCGTGTCGATGCCGTAGCTGTTCGTGAAGCGCTTGAGGGTCGCCGTGGCGAGGTCGATCAGATAGATCTGCGTGAGGCCGTCGCGCGAAAGCGCCACGGCCATGCGGCGTCCGTCCGGACTCCAGGCGGGAGCGGAATTGTTCCCGTGGTAAGCCGCCACGGCGCGGCGGCGACCCGTTGAGAGCGACTGCACGTAGACGATCGCCTTGCGGCGCTCAAAGCTCACGTAGGCAAGCGACTTGCCGTCGGGACTCCAGACGGGCGAAATGATCGGTTCGGGCGACTCGAGCGCCACCTGCGGATTTTCCCCGTCCGAATCGGCCACGATCAGTTGATAGCGGCGCGGCCCGAGCTGTGCGACGTAGGCAAGCTGCGAGGCGAACATCGGACCGTCTCCGGTGAGCTGCGTATAGACGCGGTCGGAGATGCGGTGCGCCGACATGCGAAGCGTCGTCGGACGCCCCGTGAAACGCGCCGAGTCAAGCGCTTCGCCCGAGACGGCGTCGTAGAGGTAGTAGTGCACGTCCCAGCGTCCGTCGCCCAGGGCCTCCACCTTCGCGGCGACGAAGGCGTTCACGTCGAGCTTGGCGACCTCGGGAAGAATCGAAGGCTTTTCATAGTCGTCGACGGGCCCGAGTTGCGACGCGTCGACGAAACGGAAGCTCCCCGAACGCTCGAGGTCGGAGCGCACGATCGCCCCGATGTCCTGCGGCGCGTCCGCGGGCTGATTCACCGTGATCGCGACGGGAATCTGATTGGCGCCCACGCCCGTGATGTCCACGCGCAGCGCCGCCCCCGCGGGCAAAGCCGAAAGCGCGGCAAGGGAAGCCGCCGCGCCGAGCACCGTGCGGCGGGAGAAAAGAGTCGAAGGAACGGTCATGAGGAAAAAGCCTCTTTCGTTATGGTTGTCCGCTGACGGAAACAGCGCCCGAAGGCGCCGTTTCCTGCGGATTTCCGCTCAGTCTATCGAATGACGATTCGGGCGTCCGAGGATTCGGACGCCTTTTTCTTAACCGTTAGTGACGGAAATGACGTTCACCCGTGAAGACCATCGCGATGCCGCGTTCGTTGGCGGCGGCGATCACTTCGTCGTCACGGATGGAGCCGCCCGGCTGGATGACGGCCGTGCAGCCGGCGTCCACCACAACGTCGAGCCCGTCGCGGAACGGGAAGAAGGCGTCGGAAGCCGCCACCGACCCTTCGAGCGAAAGACCGGCCTCTTCGGCCTTGAGGGCCGCGATGCGGGCGGAGTCGACGCGGCTCATCTGGCCGGCACCCACGCCGAGCGTCATGCCGTCGCGAACGTAGACGATGGTGTTGGACTTCACGAAGCGGGCGACGTTCCAGGCAAACATGAGATCGGCCACCTGCTGCGAAGTGGGCTTGCGCTCCGTCACGCAGCGAAGCGCCGAAGCGTCGCAGAGCTGCGTGTCGGGCGTCTGCACGAGAAGACCGCCGCCCACGCGCTTGAAGTCGTAGTCGTTGGCGGCCTTGCCGTTCGAAACGGTCAGAAGGCGAAGGTTCTTCTTGGCCCCGAAGACTTCGAGCGCTTCCTTCGAATACGAGGGCGCGATGATCACTTCGGCGAACTGCTTGGAGACGAGCTGCGCGCATTCGCCCGAAACTTCGCGGTTGAAGGCGATGATGCCTCCGAAGGCGGACTTGCTGTCCGTCAAGAAGGCCTTGCGGTAGGCTTCGGCGTCGTTTTCGCCGATCGCCACGCCGCAGGGATTGGCGTGCTTGATGATGACGCAGGCGGGCGCTTCAAAGGAACGGGCGCACTCCCAGGCCGCGTCGCTGTCGGCGATGTTGTTGTAGGAGAGCTCCTTGCCCTGCAGCTGCACGTAGCCCGCGAGAAGGCCCGGCGCCACGGAGACTTCGCGGTAGAAGGCCGCCGCCTGGTGCGGATTTTCGCCGTAGCGCATGTCCTGCACCTTTTCCCACTGGCGCGTAAGCACCTGCGGGAAGCGGCCGCGCTTGCCTTCTTCGTCAAGGCTCGTGAGGTAGTTCGTGATCATGCCGTCGTAACGGGCCGTGTGCGCGAAAACCTTCTTGGCGAGCATCAGGCGGGTGGCCGCCGTCACGCCTCCTTCACGGCGGATTTCTTCGAGAACGCGCTCGTAGTCGGCCGGATCCACGACGACCGCCACGGATTCGTGGTTCTTCGCTGCGGCGCGGATCATCGTCGGGCCGCCGATGTCGATGTTTTCGATGGCGAGCTCGAACGTGCAGTCGGGGCGCGCGATCGTCTGTTCGAAGGGATAGAGATTCACGACGACGAGGTCGATCGGATCGATGTCATGGTCGGCAAGCGCCTTCATGTGTTCCGGATCGGGACGGCGGGCGAGAATGCCCGCGTGGATCTTCGGGTTGAGCGTCTTGACGCGGCCGTCGAGCATTTCCGGAAAGCCCGTGTAGTCGGCGACTTCTTGGCATTCGACCCCTTCCTGGAGAAGAAGCTTCGCCGTGCCGCCGGTACTCAGGATATGGTATCCGAGGCCTTGAAGTTCACGGGCGAAGGGGACGACCCCCGTCTTGTCCGAGACGCTGATGAGAGCTTGTTTGCGCATTTACTTTTCCTCAAAAATTGCCCTCGTAGAGCCCGAGTTCACGGAGCTTCTCACGGAGCGTGTTGCGGTGAATTCCCAATAATTCGGCTGCGCGACTCTGATTCCAGTCGCATTTCTTCAGGGCGTAGCGCAAAAGCGGACGATCCACCGCTTCATGCACGAGCTGATGAAGCGGGATCGGCTGACGGCCGCCCAGATTTTCAAAATACTGATCGAGCTGTTCGCGGATGATGCGGTCGAGAGCGCTCTCCTCCACGTCTTCATCGGCAAGTCGGCGCAGTTTGGCGGTACGGTAGCGGGTCATGCGGCCTCCTCGCAAAGACGCTGGAAAAAGACGGCGGTGAGTCCGAACTGCTCGTCGGCCGTCCCCGCGCGCAAGATGGCGGGGAGCGCCTCGGCTCCGCCCGGAAGAGATTTCAAATAGTGTGCGATGTGCTTTCTTGCCGTGCGCACGCCCTGCTCGAGCCCGTAGTGGGCGTAGTGCTTCTCGAGGTGACGGAGAACGACGCGCCGACGCTCCCGAGGCGTCGCCTCCACGGTCCGGCCCCAAAAGCCCAGACGGGCGGATACGGCGCCGAAAAGCCAGGGATTCCCGTAGCTCGCGCGGCCGATCATCACGCCGTCCGCGCCCGTGGCGCGAAGGACCGCCTCGGCTTTCTCGGGCGAATCGATATCTCCGTTGGCGATGACCGGAATCGATACGCTTTCCTTCACCGCCCGCACGGTTTCGTATTCGGCTTCCCCTCGAAAGCCCTGCTCGCCCGTTCGACCGTGTACGACAAGCATGGCGACGCCCGCCTCTTGAGCGCGTTTCGCGACCGATACGGCGTTGCGGTCGGCGGCGGACCAGCCCGTTCGGATCTTGAGCGTGACGGGAATGTCTACGGCCGCGACGACGGCGTCGAGAATGGCGGCCACCCGAACTTCGTCGCGAAGCAGTGCGCTGCCACAGGCGGTCTGCAGGACCTTCTTGGCGGGACAGCCCATATTGATGTCGACCACGTCGGCGCCCGTGTCGGCAGCGTAGCGCGCGGCGTCGGCCATCATGCGCGGATCGGCGCCCAAAAGCTGCACGACCTTGAGGCCCGTTTCCTCTTCCTGCGCCCAGCGTCCGGCGCTCTTGCGGCTTTCACGGAGTTCCGGCTTGCTCGTGGTCATTTCGCCCACGGCATAGCCCGCACCGAGCTCCCGGCAGATTTCCCGGAAGGGGAGATCCGACATGCCCGCCATCGGGGCGAGCATCACGGGATTCGTGATCGTGTAGGGTCCGAGCTGCATGAGCGGGCGTGATCAGGAGGGGAAGTTCGAAGGAGCCATCATTGTAAGTCAAGCCCCGACGGGATGTGAGGAGATCGGCCTCGGCCAGACGCCGGAAAGACGAAGCGCCTCGCGCTCGGCGAGCGCGAGTTCGCAAAAGTCTCCCACGTTGCGCCAGTATCCTTCGTAGATTTCCCCCGTCACGCGCCCTTGGGCGCAGAAAGCGTTCATCCAGGGGAAAAGCCCCGCCTTGACGGGTTCGACGCCCTCAAAAAGCGCCGGATGATAGACGCCGAGGCTCGAGAAGGTGTGCGTGGGGGCGTCGCGCCGCACCCGCCCCGCTTCGAGCCGCATGTCGCCTGACGGGTGATAGCTCGGATTGGGTACGAGAACGAGATGCGCGAGCGCCTCCTCCCCGAGGGCAGCGCCCCGCGCGACGAGGCGCCCGTAAGGATAGTCCGTCACGATGTCGCCCGCTACGACGAGAAAGGGCGTCTTTCGGTCGGGCGAGAGAAGCGGCAGTGCCTTTACGATGCCGCCGCGGGTCTCGAGCGCCTCATCGACCGAATCGCCTTCGACGCTCCAGTGAATGCGCACGCCCCAGGCGGATCCGTCTCCTAGAGCGGCGCGCAGAAGCCGCCAGCGGTGCGCCGCGTTGATCACGACGTCGCGCACGCCCGCCTCGCGCAGGGCGATGATCTGGCGCACGGCCATCGGGGCGCCCCCGACCGAAACGAGGGGCTTCGGAACCGCGCGGGTGAGCGGTTGCAGACGCGATCCCGCGCCCGCAGCAAGAATCAAGGCGCGCATGACAATGCTCAGAAGGTATACCCCACCCGATCCTGCGTTTCTTCCACGCGGTCGAGAAGGTGCTTCAGGGGCGAGAGTTCCAGGTAGCGGTTCGAGGCGTCGCGCAGGTACTTGAGGAAGCGCGGGACGTCCTTGAGGTACTTTTCCTTGCCGTCGCGGTAGTGAAGACGCGCGAAAATCCCGACCACCTTGAGGTGACGCTGCACGCCCATGAACTCCACGTCGCGGTAGAAGGTCGCGAAGTCAGCCGGTACGGGGATTCCGGCTTTTCTGGCCTTCTCCCAATAACGAATGGTCGTATCCAGGACGAAACGTTCGTCCCAGCTGACGAAGGCGTCGCGCAAAAGACTGGCGATGTCGTAGCTCACCGGTCCGTAGAGCGCGTCCTGATAGTCGATGACGCCCGGATTCGGCTCGGAGACCATGAGGTTGCGCGGCATGAAGTCGCGGTGCACGAACACCTTCGCTTCGCGCAGATTGTTTTCGATGACGGCGTCGATCGTCATTTTCCACCAGCGGCTTTCCGTCTCGGTGAACGTACGGCCCTTGTGGCGTCCCACATACCATTCGGGAAAGAGATTCACTTCCCTCTCGAGCACCGCGCGGTCGTACTCGGGCAGAATGCCCGGACGGGAAATCTTCTGCCAGGCGACGAGCGCCGACGTAGCGTCGTCCATGAGGGAGAAGGCGTTCTCTTCATTGAGCACGTTGAGGTAGGTCTCGCGCCCGAGATCGGAGAGAAGCAAAAAGCCCTCCTTGAGGTCGGACGCGAAGATTTCGGGCGCATGCAGGCCCGCCTCGTGCATGAGTGCCGTCACGCGCACGAAAGGCTCCATCCCGCCGTGTTCGGGCGGCGCGTCCATCACGATGAAGGTGGCGCCCTCATTGCCCGTCACGCGGAAATAACGGCGAAAGCCCGCGTCGGTGCTTGCGGGTTCGCAGGGAGAATCGGCGCAAAGTCCCTGAGGGGCGCCCGCCTCGCCGAGCCAGGCGAGCATGCGCAGGGTGCGGGGATCCGAATTTTTGTCCATGGCGAAAAGATCGAAAAAGCGGACGGACCGCGCGGGAAAGTCCCCGCAATCCGCCCAACGGGCGGGCGGCCCAACCTATAATTCATTGTTTACGTCCGCCATTGTATCCTGAATCGCCCGAGTGACCGCCTTTTGCAGGCGTTTCCCGCGTCTTCGGGAATTTTTCAACGCTTTTTTATGTCCGCGCTCCGCACCCGAAAAATCGTCCTCGGTCTGACCGCCGCGCTCTCGGCCCTCGCCGGCGAAGTGACGGCCGCCGACGCCGTTCGAGTCAAACTCGATTCCGTGAGATCGCTCGATCCCTCGCTCGGCGCACCTTCGAACGACGCCGCCAGCTTCATCGAGGCCGACCGCATGGAAGGATCGGCCGACGACGAACTGCACCTATACGGCAACGCGCAAATCCGGCGCGGCGGCACGGTCCTCTCGGCGGATCGCATCACCTACCGCCACGCCGAAGACACCGTCGAAGCGAACGGCAACGCCCGCATCGCCCGTCAGGGGGCGAGCTTCTCGGGCCCGTCGATGCTTTTCCGCATTACTTCGCGCTCGGGCGAAATGCCCGACGCCGAGTGGGAGTACGCCCCCCGCAACCTGCGCGGCTGCGCCAAGAACATCAAGTTTCTCTCGGGCGACAACACCACGATGGAAGACGTCACCATCACGACCTGCCGCCGCGACGACGAGGCCTGGTTCATCCGCATGAACGAGCTCGAAATCGACGAATACGACCAGAGCGCGAGCGGCACGGGCGCGACCCTGCACTTTCAGGGCGTGCCCATTCTGGGCTCGCCCTGGTTCGCCTTCCCGATCAGCAATCAGCGCCGTTCGGGCTTTTTGACGCCCACCTACGGGATGAGTTCGACCCGAGGCGTCGACCTCTCCATTCCGTACTACTTCAACATCGCGCCGAACTACGACTACACCCTCACGCCCCGCATCATGACCAAGCGCGGCGTCATGATGGGCAATCAGTTCCGCTTCCTCCTGCCGAACGTCGAAGGGGAACTCAATCTCGACTACCTCCCCAATGACCGCGAGTACGACGACGACCGCTACGGCCTGCGCTTCGAAGGGGAATACCGCCGCGACAAGCTCGGCTTCACGGTCGACTACAACCGCGTGTCGGACGACAGCTATATCTCGGACTTTTCCGGCAACATCCGCGAATCTTCCGAATCGGTCCTGCCGCAGGAATATACGCTCACCTACGATGAGACCTACTGGAACACCTTCCTGCGCGTGACGAAGAACCAGACGCTCGACATCGAAAACCTCGACACGGAACCTTACGAACGCGTACCGCAGTTCCTCTGGCGCGGCCACACGGGCGACTTCAACGGCTTCGAACTCGAAACCGTGCTCGAAGCGACGCGCTTTCAGCACACCCGCAGCGACTACGTCGACGGCTCGCGCTTCGTCTTTCATCAGACGGTGAGCTATCCGCTCGCCGGTCCGGGCTGGTTCATCACCCCCAAGGCGCAGTTCCTCGCCACGTCCTACGACCTCGATTCGCGCGACTACATCAACAACACCACACCAGGCATGACGGTGCCGACCCTGAGTCTCGACGCAGGGCTTGTCTTCGAGCGCGACTCGACCTGGTTCGGGCGCGACGCCTACCAGACGCTCGAGCCTCGTATCTTCTACGCCTGGACGCCGTATCGCGACCAAAGCGAAATCCCGATCTTCGACTCGACCATCGCCGACCTCAACTTCACGACGCTCTTCACCGAGAACGTCTACTCGGGCTATGACCGCGTCTCCGAAGCGAATCAGCTCACCGCCGTTCTTTCGACGCGCTACATCGACAAGAAGACGGGACTGGAACTCTTCCGCGCGAGCGTCGGGCAACGTCAGTACTTCAACGACCAACGCGTGACCTTCCCCGAAGGAAGTCCCTACTACTGGTACCGCGACGACGGACGCGTCGTGGGCGAACAGGAGGTCCGAAGCGACCTTCTCGCAAGCGTGGGCGCACGTCTGACGCGCAACATCACGAGCTCGGCCGCCGCACAGTACTCCTCCGCCCAAAACCGCTTCGTGAAGATCAACGCGGGGCTTCGGTGGATGCCCAAACCCATGTCGCTCATGGGACTCTACTACCGCTACAACTACTCGCCCGACGACGCCTACAACCACATCAAGCAGGTGGACTTCGCAATGCAGTGGCCGCTTACGGAACGCCTCTACGGGCTCTTCCGCTACAACTACTCGCTGCGCGGCAGCAAGCCGCTCGAAGTTATCGGCGGACTCGAATATCATCACGACTGCTGGATCTTCCGTGCGGTCGCCCAACGCTATACGACCACCTCGAACGAAGAAGAAACCAACTTCTTCTTACAACTTGAGCTCTCCGGCTTGGGTAGCATTGGTAACAATCCGCTCTCCGTGCTTCAACGAAACATCAAGGGCTATCAGACCCGAACCTCGGCTCCGATGACGTCGGCGCCTTACGACTACTATGAATAAGCTGCTTACGTTTGCCGTCCTTCTCGGCGGCCTCTCCTCGGCTCACGCCGCGAGTATCATGGACGCGCCCGCTCCGGCGCAGCAGACTGCGCCGGCCGCGCAAGCCCCGGCCGAGCCGGAATCGATCTACGTCATCTCCCGCCTCGAGGAGGGGGAACTCGACCGCATCGTGGCCGTCGTCAATCAGGACGTCATCACGGAGCGGGAACTCCAGAACCGCACCCATGTCGTCGCGATCAATCTGCGCCGCCAGAACATTTCGCTGCCGCCCATGGAAACCCTGCGTGCGCAGGTGCTCGACCGTCTGATCACGGAACGCGCCATCATGCAGCGCGCCAAGGAAACCGGCATCCGAATCGACGACCAGATGGTCAACGCCTCGATCGAACAGATCGCCCGCCAAAACAACCTCACCGTCGACGAACTCAATCAGCGTCTCGCCGCCGACGGCGTGTCGTTTGCCGCCTTCCGCGAAGAGATTCGAGACGAAATCACGACGCAGCGCCTGCGCGAGCGCGAAGTCGACGAAAAGATCGTCATTCTCGACAGCGAAATCGACACCTACCTAGCCGAACAGGCGGGCTTCACGAACGCCGATACGACGGAATACCGTCTCGCGCACATTCTGTTGCCGCTCGAACCCGGCGCGGACGAAACGCAGCTCCTCGAAACGGGCATGCTGCTCGCGCAGCGCGCCCGCAACGGCGAGGACTTCAGCGCTCTCGCGGCGTCGCACTCCCGTTCGCCCGACGCCCTCGAAGGGGGCGACCTCGGCTGGCGCGACCGCTCGCGCATTCCCTCCGAATTTTGGGACGCGATCTCCAAGGACCCCAAGACCGGCAACGTCTTCGTAACGCAGTCGAAGACCGCCGTGCACGTCATCAAGGTGCTCGACCAGCGCGACGGCGTGGAAGCGAAGCTCTCGGGCGGCCCCGTCGTTCAGACGCACGTGCGCCATATTCTCATGTTCGTGAGCGACATCACGCCGGAAGTCGACGTGCTTCGCCGCCTCAATGAAATCAAGGCCCGCATCGACGCGGGCGAAGCCGACTTCGCCACGATGGCGCGACTCAACTCGGTCGACAACTCCGCCACGCGCGGGGGAGACCTCGGTTGGATTCAAGCGGGCGACACCGTTCCCGAATTTGAGGCGGCCATGAACGCCCTGCAGCCCGGTCAGGTGTCCGAACCGATCAAGTCGCAGTACGGCTACCATCTCATCCAGGTAATCGAACGCCGCACCGACAAAGAGGGCAACCCTCAGCGCATGCGCATCGCCGCGCGACAGGCGCTTCGCGAAAAGAAGCTCGCCGAAGCCGTCTACAACTGGCAACGGGAATTGCGCGACCAGGCCTACGTCGAGATCCGAGGCGAAAACCTCGATTGATTTTCCCTCTCGAACGAGCCCGTGTCCCGGGCTCGTTTTCATTTTTCCCCAACGCAAAGAGTACCCACACCGTGAAACAGGAATGGTTGGAAGGACATCACGCCCGCAAACGCTTCGGGCAGAATTTTCTGCATGATCGCCACTGGATCGACCGCATCGTTCGCAGCATCGACCCGCACCCCGGAGAAGCCATCGTGGAAATCGGCCCGGGACAGGCTGCGCTCACGCGGGAAATCATTGCGCTTGCCGGACACGAAACCGCGGTGGAAATCGACCGGGACCTCGCTCGATTCCTGCGCACCCAATTCGAAGAGTCCGAGCTCACGCTTATCGAGGCGGATGCCCTGAAGCTCGACTGGAACGCGGTTCTGCCCGAAAAGCCCCTTCGCATCATCGGAAACCTTCCCTACAACATTTCTTCGCCGCTTCTCTTCAAGCTCGCCGAAGCGGCCGACCGAGTCGTCGATCAGCACTTCATGCTGCAAAAGGAAGTAGTCGACCGCATGGTCGCGGCCCCGGGAAGTAAGACCTACGGACGTCTCTCCGTCATGCTGCAGTACCGCTATTCGATGCAGAAGCTCTTTGACGTCCCGCCCGGCGCCTTCGTGCCCGCGCCGAAGGTGACCTCGTCGATCGTGCGCATGCGCCCGAGACCCCGCGAAGAACTCGCTCCCGTCGACGTGGAAACGCTCGGCGGCATCGTTACGGCTGCCTTCGGACAGCGCCGCAAGACCCTGAGAAACGCCCTTTCGGCGTGGTTCACCGCCGACGAGCTCGCGGCCCTTGGCGTGCGCCCCGAAGCCCGTGCCGAAACACTCCCCGTCGACGATTTCGTGCGGCTCGCTCAGAACGTCCCCGAACGCGCCTGATCAGCCGAGATTCGGCATTCGGCGCCTCGGATGCAGTGTGAAGTATTCGGGACAAAAGGAGAGAACGAGGCGCCAGAAGCGTGGACCGTGATTCATCTCCCGGAGATGACAGAGTTCGTGAATCACGATCGAGCGCACGAAGGCTTCGCTTTCGGCCACGATGCGCCAGTGGTACGTGACCCTGCGCGCGGGGAGCGTGCAGCGCCCGAGCGTTCGCGCGCCCCGCCGAATCATGCCCCAGTCTGCGGGCCGCAGATTCGTCTCTTCCACGACTTTCTCGTGAATGGGCCCGACGTAGGCCTCGAAATCCGCGCGCAGAAACCGCCCGTAGGCCTCCTCCACTTCGGCTTCCGACGCGTCGGACGCGACGCGCAGATGAAGAACCCCGTTCTCAACGTGCGACGTGCGCGCTCCGAGCCGAACGGGACATTCCCGTCCGCGCCAGCGAAACGTTTTCCTTCTTCCGTCGTCCCCACAGGAAAACAGGCGGGGATCGCTCACAAGGAGAGACTCCCAGTCGACGAGCCGCAGCGCATAGGGCAGGAGCGCCCCGCAGTACGAGCCCGGAAGCGTGACCTGGATTCGGTTGAGCGTCCGGTCCGTCTGCACGCCGATCGAACGTCTCCTTCGGTCCGAGCGCACGGCGCAGACCACGTTTCTTTCCCCGTGCTCGGGGTGTTCGATCTCAATCCGAAACGCTTTCTCCGCGATCTGAGAGATCCTCCTCACCCGCCACAGACCGCTCTTTTCGGGCGGAAAGGAAAGCGTTTCGATTCGCCGCATCATCCCCCGCAAAAAGCGCGCGCTCCCGCTCACGAAGAAGAAGCGAAAGCGCCCCGATCCGCAACAAAACGACTCTTCCAGACTCTTTCGCCAGAGGATGCTGCAGTGCGTACCGTCGGGCAGTGCGATCTCGTGAAGGTCTAGGACTTCCGTATCCTCTGCGCTCACTGAGAAATCCTTTCTTCGGTTTCGGCGAACCACGCGCGAAGGGATTCAGTCAGTTCATGCGGCTCGCGCCCCACCGTCTCAATGGGCTTACCGATCACGACCGTGATCGTTCCGGGGTGCTTGGCAATGCTGTTCTTGGGCCAGCAGCGGCCCGCATTGTGAGCAATCGGAAGAATCGGCACGCCGTGGGCCACGGCGAAGCGGGCGCCCCCCGTCTTGAGGGGCCAGGATTCCCCTGGCGGCACGCGCGTCCCTTCGGGAAAGAGGCAGATCCACCAACCGCGGCGCAGATATTCGGGGCCCTTGACCATGAAGTTCTGAAAGGCGCTTCGCCCCTGCGAACGGTCGATCGCAAGCATGTTCATCGACCAGATGAGCCAGCCGACGACGGGAATCCAATGGAGCGACTTCTTGTAGAGAAAGGAGGCGCGCGCCGGCAGCCAGGCGCCCAGCCAGAAGGGATCCCAGGCCGACTGATGCTTCGCGAGCACCACGTGGGCGCTGGTGGCCGGCGGCATGTTCTCCCACCCCTCGACCTTCACGTCAACGCCGCAGATCACCTCCAACGTACGCAGGATGAATTTTGCCCAGGGACGGCAAAGCTTCTCGTAGCGCCACACCTCGTTCGTAAAGGGTGCGGCGAGAAGGGCCGTGAGCGAGAGAAAGATCACCGTCACGCCGAGCACGACGTAAAAGCAAAAGCCCCGAATCGCATCCATTTTTCAACCCTCAGAAAAAACCCGCGGGAATGCCGAACATCCTCCGCGGGTATGCGCGGGGGACGAAGTCCCCCTTCTCCATGTCTTCGATTACTGCGCGCGGGCGAGTTCGGCCACGCGGTTCATCGCGCCGTAAAGGCGCTTCAGAAGCGCATGACGGTTGCGGCGCAGCTTCGGATCCTCGGCGTTGACCATGACGGATTCGAAGAAGGCGTCGACCGGAGCCTTGAGCACCGCGAGGCGGCGCAGCATTTCTTCGTAGCGGCCCGCCTCAAAGTCGGCCGTCGCTTCAGGCTCGACGCGCACGAGTTCGGCGTAGAGCGCCTTTTCGGCGTCTTCCGCCAGGTCGGCTTCACACACGCCGCCGATTTCTTCGTCACCGGCCTTCTTGAGGATGTTGCCGATGCGCTTGTTGGCGGCCGTGAGCGACGCGGCTTCCGGGAGGCCCATGAAGGCGCGCACGGCGGCGAGGCGCTTGGGAAGATCCGCAAGACGCGTCGGATGAAGCGCGAGAACGGCGTCGACCTCCTGAGCGCTGTAACCCATGTCGCGCAGCATCACGCGCAGACGATCCGAGAAGAAGCTCATGAGCTCTTCACGGTGATCGCTCACGCCCGCAACGCCCGACTCGACTTCCCAGGCCGCGTCGACGAGGTCGCGCAACGACAGGTCGAGCCCCTTTTCCATGAGCATGCGAAGAACGCCCAGGGCGTGACGGCGCAGCGCGAAGGGGTCCTTTTCACCCGTCGGCATCTGACCGATGCCGAAGAGCCCCGTGAGCGTCTCCATCTTGTCCGCGAGCGCCACGGCGAGGCTCACCGGCGTCGAGGGAAGCGCATCGCCCGCATAGCGGGGCTGATAGTGTTCGCGAATCGCCAGGGCGACGTCGTCGGGTTCGCCGTCGTGACGGGCATAGTATTCGCCCATGATCCCCTGCAGTTCGGGGAACTCTCCCACCATGAGCGTGCGCAGATCGGCCTTGGCGAGCATGGCCGCGCGTTCGGCGTGATTCGTGTCAGCACCGATGAACGAAGCGAAGCGCCCGGCCATCGTCTTGACGCGCAACATGCGTTCGGCCTGATTGCCGAGTTTGTTGTGGTAGACGACGTGCTTCAAGCCTTCCACGCGGCTCTCGAGCGTCTGCAGACGGTCCTGGTCATAGAAGAACTTGGCGTCGGCGAGACGGGCGCGCACAACGCGGGCGTTGCCCGAGGAGATCGCCTTGCCGCCGTCGCGGGCGACGAGCTGCGAGACGAGCAGGAAGCGGTTCATGAGCTTCCCGTCGGCGTCACGAAGCGCAAAATAGCGCTGATTGAGCTGCATCGTGAGGATGAGGCATTCTTCAGGCACCTGAAGGAATTCCTCTTCGAAGCTGCTTTCGTAGACGACCGGCCATTCAGTCAGCGCCGTGACTTCTTCAAGAAGGTCTTCGGGCATGATGACGGAACCGCCCGCCTTTTCGCCGGCTTCCGTGAGGAGCTTGCGAAGGAGTTCGCGGCGTTCTTCGAAGTCGGCCATCACGAAGGCGGCCTTCATCGTATCCGCATAGGCGTCGGCCGAAGCGATTTCCACGGGTTCGCTCGTGAGGAAACGGTGGCCCATCGTCACGCGGCCGGCGTCGAGGCCGAAAAGCTTCACGGGGACGACTTCTTCCCCGCAGAGCGCGACGAGGTGCTTGACGGGGCGAACGAAGGCGACCGTCGTTTCGCCGTCGGCGAGCTGATAGGTCATGACCTTCGGAATGGGAAGTTCCTTGACGGCGGCGTCAAGCGCCGTCTGAAGGCCCGCGGCGAGCTCCACGCCCGGACGCACGCCTTCAAATACGAGCTGTTCGTTCTTGCCGTCCTGAACGCGCTTCAAGGCCGAGACGTCGCACTGAATGCCGAGCGCGGCCATCTTCTTCGTGAGAGCGGGCGTCGCTTCGCCTTCGGCCGTAAGCCCCACGCGCACGGGGACGAGCTTCTGCGCGAAGGCTTCGTCGGGGCTCTTTTCGAGCACGTTTGTGATGCGCACGGCCAGGCGGCGGGGCGAACCGTAGGGAGCCACGACGCTTTCTTCGGTCAGGAAATGCTGTTGCCCAAGGTGTTTGGCAATGCCGTCGGCAAAGGCGCGCGAAAGCTTCAGAAGGGCCTTCGGCGGGAGTTCTTCCGTTTGGAGTTCGACAAGCAGATTCTTCATTTTTTTCATCCTCCGCCTTAGTGAGCCTTCTTCAACATCGGGAAGCCGAGGCGTTCGCGCGAGTCGTAGTAGCTCTGCGCCACGGAGCGCGAGATGTTGCGGATGCGGGCGATGTAGGCGGCACGTTCCGTCACGGAGATCGCTCCGTGCGCGTCAAGCAGATTGAAGGTGTGACCGGCCTTGAGCACCATTTCGTAGGCGGGAAGAGCCAGATTGAGGTCCATCAGGCGCTTGGCTTCGGATTCGAAATAGTCGAACTGCTGCAGGAGCTTCGTGCAGTCGGAGGCTTCGAAGTTGTAGTGCGACTGTTCGACTTCGTTCTGATGGAAGACGTCGCCGTAGGTGAGAACGCGCTCGGATCCGTCGGGATCCTTCCAGGTCGTGAAGACCAGGTCGAAGACGTTGTCGCAGTTCTGCAGATACATCGTCAGGCGTTCGAGACCGTAGGTGATTTCACCCGTGATCGGCTTGCATTCGAGACCGCCCACCTGTTGGAAGTAGGTGAACTGCGTCACTTCCATGCCGTTCATCCAGACTTCCCAACCGAGGCCCCAGGCGCCGAGCGTCGGATTTTCCCAGTTGTCTTCAACGAAGCGGATGTCGTTGATCGTCGTATCGATGCCGAGCGCGCGAAGCGAACCGAGGTAGAGATCCACGATGTTCGTGGGCGCGGGCTTGAGCACGACCTGATACTGATGGTGCTGATGCAGGCGGTTGGGATTTTCGCCGTAGCGGGCATCCTTCGGACGGCGCGAGGGCTGAACGTACGCGGCGCGCCACGGTTCGGGACCGAGCGCGCGCAGGAACGTGGCGGTGTGCGACGTACCGGCACCCACCTCCAAGTCAATCGGCTGCAGGAGCGCACAGCCCTGGCGATTCCAATATTCCTGCAGGCGCAGGATGACTTCCTGAAAAGTGATCATGGTGAAACGGCCGCGGCATGCGCGGCGCCTTTACGGTTGGTCTTTTGAAGATTTCGAAAAGCGAAAGAGACGAACGATTATAAGTCATTCGAACGCCACGCTCTTTTCGTTCTTACCCCAAAGGCGAGAAGAAAGAGGAGCGCGACGAGATAGAGGAGCGTCCGAAGGAGGTTGCCCCAGCGAATGAAGGGCGTCGGATCGCCCGACGCGCCCTCCAGGACGATCGTTTCGACCTGCGAGCCTTCCGGGACGAAACGAAGAAGAACGCGGCCCTCGGCATCGATCACGGCCGAGTCGCCGTTGTTGTTGACGGAGAGCAGCGGACGCGCCGACTCGATCGCACGCAGACGGCTGATGGCAAGGTGCTGCCCCTTGGCCGCCGACGAGAACCAGCCGAGGTTCGAGACAACGGCGAGGTGCGTCGGATCGTTTCCGCCGGCAAAGAGTTCGGGCAGAAGCGTTCCGAAGAGATTTTCAAAACAGATGAGTGTTGCGACCCTCGCCTCCCCGATCGTCTGCGGGAGAACGCCGCCCGCACCCGGCGTCATGTCGCCGATTCGAACGCCGAAGAGTTCGGGAAGCCAGCGCAGTGCCGACGGAACGTATTCTCCGAAGGGGACGAGCCGCCGTTTGTCGACGAGCGAGAGCCAGCCCTTCCCGTCCATCCAGTAGGCCGTGTTGTAGACGGCGTCGCCTTCGCGGCGCAGTCCCGTGAAGAGAACCGGCGCATCCGCTCGCAGGGCAAGCGTGTGAAGTCGTTCGAGGTCTGCGGCGGGAAGACTCGTCACGGGCACCGTCACCACGCTTTCGGAAAGGAGGACCGCCCGACGCCCGGCGCTCTCCTCGGGCCAGGGATCCCGAACGAAGTCCGTCACGTAGTCGAGCCGGCCCGCGTTTTCAGCAATCGTCGGCCGGTTCGTCACGATAAGGCCGGGCTGAACGAGACGAAACCACGTGGGAGCCGTCGGCGTCGACCATGAAAGGCCGGAGAGCCCCCAGCCGCCCGCGAGCACCGCAAGGACCATAAGAACGGCCGTGACGCGCCCCTTCATCGTGCGTCCGAAAAGGAGCGTCAACACGGCGCCCACGGTAAGGAAAAAGCCGAAATTCACCCAGTCGACGCCCCCCAGACGGGCCCAGTCGCTCCACCAGGTGTCGAGCGTCCCGTAAGCGGGAGAGAGCCAACCGAATCGAACGACGTCCGTACGGATTGCCTCGAAGGCCGTGTTCCAAAGGGGAAAAGCCAAAAGGCCGTAGATTGCGGGCGACGTGCGCCAGCGGGATGCAAGAAGGGCCGCGAAGGCTGGAAAGAGCGCAAGAAAGAGCGCGAAGACCACGAGCCCCGCCGCTCCGAGCGCAAAGGGAAGATGGCCGTACTCGACGATCGAGCGCAGAACCCAGTGCAGTCCCGGGAGGAACCACCCCAAGCCAAAGGCCCAGCCGAGGAGGAAGGCGTGCCTGCGTTTTTCCGTGCGAAGAAGGAGCGATCCGTAGAGGAGCCACCCAACAAAGAGCGCGATGCGCGATTCCAGAGGAGCAAAGGCGAGCGACGTCACGGCCCCCGCGAGAAACGCCAGAATAAGCCGCAGGCCCGCACCCTCTCTTCGGAACATGTCGCCCACCCCTCCGACCAGTTAGAGGCGCTCGACGATGAGCGCCTGCGCCTGCCGCTCGTCGGCGTCCGCCACCGTGAAGCGAAAGCCCGCCTCCTCGACGACCTCGCCCTTTTGCGGCACGTGTTCGAGGCGGTCGGTAACGAGCCCGCCGACCGTTTCGCAGTAGTCGTCCCGAAGTTCGGCGGAGAAGTATTCGTTGAAGGCTTCGATTTCGAGGTGCGCTCCCACGCGCCAGCGGTTCGTCGATTCCTGAACGATGACGCCCGAAGGA
This sequence comes from uncultured Sutterella sp., assembly GCA_900545275.1. Classification (GTDB taxonomy): domain Bacteria; phylum Pseudomonadota; class Gammaproteobacteria; order Burkholderiales; family Burkholderiaceae_F; genus Sutterella. The sequence goes on along the minus strand of UQYG01000001.1, from coordinate 53,418 downwards.
TCGTCCCGGTCGAATTCGTCCGAGATGTCCCCCACGATCTGCTCGAGCACGTCTTCGATCGTGATGAGGCCCGAGATGCTGCCGAATTCGTCGATGACGAGCGCAAGGTGACTGCGCGTGCTCTTGAAGTCGCGCAAAAGGACGTTGATCGGTTGCGATTCGGGAATGAAGCGCGCCGGCCGCAGGAGCTTGCGCACGTCGAGTTCGGGATTGATCATGAGGCGCAGAAGGTCCTTGGCGTGCAGAATCCCCTGCACGTTGTCAAGATCGCCGTCCACGGCGGGAAAGCGCGAGTGACCGCTTTCGATCACGGTTCGGATCCAATCGTCAAGCGTCCCCGTGAGATCGATCTCCTGCACCTGTGCACGCGGAATCATCAGGTCGTCCGCCCGCAGATCCGAGACCTCCAGGGCCCCCTCCATCATGGAGAGCGTCTCCTTGTCCATGACGTTGTGCGACTGGGCGTCGCGCATGAGACTCAAAAGTCGGCCGCGGTCTTCGACCTCTTCATCATGAAAGGCGGCGGCGAGTCGGTCGAGAAAAGATTTCGGTTTCGGGTTGGGAGGTTCGTTTGACATAAGGTCCTGGTCGAAAGGGAAGGTCCGTATAGTATTGCACGACCGCGTGTCAATCGTGCGCCACGGCGGGCGTCGAATACGGATCGTCAAAACCGAGCGACGCGAGAATGCGACGCTCCTCGGCTTCCATTTCCTCGGCCTCCTCGTCGGTCAGATGGTCCCATCCCTGCGCATGCAGCACGCCGTGCACGAGAAGGTGCGCCAGGTGGGCGCGGAAAGTCTTATTTTGCTCGGCCGCCTCGCGGTGAATCACCGGTACGCAGATCACGATGTCGGCCTCCACGGGATCGTGCGAGTAGTCAAAGGTGAGGACGTTCGTCGCATAGTCGCGCTTGCGGTACTGCGCGTTGAGCATCCGCCCCTCCTCTTCGTCGACGAAGCGCACGGTGAGGCTGCCTTCGGTTTCGCAGGCCCTGCGGATCCAACGAAGCATCACCGAGCGCGACGGAAGCTCCTCGTAGTGCGAGGCCCGCTGCACCGAAACGTTGATTTCGGGATTCACTTTTTTTCCTCCTTTTTGTCCGCCTCGTCGTAGGCTTCCACGATGCGCGCGACGAGCGGATGACGCACCACGTCCTTGCTGGTGAACCGGGTGAAGGCGATCCCGCGCACGCCCTCGAGCACCTCGCAGGCGTGCTTCAGGCCGCTGCGAACGCCGCGCGGCAGGTCGATCTGCGTGATGTCCCCGGTGATGACGGCGCGTGAGCCGAAGCCGATTCGCGTGAGAAACATCTTCATCTGCTCGGGCGTCGTGTTCTGCGCCTCGTCGAGAATGATGAAGGCGTTGTTGAGCGTACGCCCACGCATGTACGCAAGCGGCGCCACCTCGATCGAGTGACGCTCCATGAGGCGCTGCGACTTGTCAAAGCCCATCAGATCGAAGAGCGCGTCGTAGAGCGGACGCAGATACGGATCCACCTTCTGCGTGAGGTCGCCCGGCAGAAAGCCGAGACGCTCGCCCGCTTCGACGGCGGGACGCGTCAGAACGATGCGCTCGACCGTGCCGCGCTCGAAGGCGTCCACGGCCGCCGCCACGGCGAGAAAGGTCTTCCCCGTCCCCGCGGGGCCCACGCCGAAGCAGATGTCGTGCGAGAGGATGTCGCGCAGATAGCGCCGCTGGTTCGGCGTGCGCCCCTGCAGGTCGCGGCGCCGGACCTTGAGATCGATGTCGGAAACGGGGCCCTCCGGATCCTCCGCTTCGCCCGAACGGTATTCATCGTCCCGAGCCACGAAGTGCCACTGAATGTCGTCGGTCGAAAGTTCCCGCGACTCGGCCTCGACCCGCGCAAGCAGAGTTTCGAGTGCCTTGACGGCGCGGCGGCACTCTTCGAGCGCCCCCGTCACGCGAAAGACGCCGCCGCGGCGCCGAATGACGACGCCGAGGATCGTCTCCATCTGCCTCAGATTCTCGTCGAGCGGACCGCAAAGGCCCGCAAGCGAAGTAAGGTCGGCATCCGTCGAAAAGGTCAGCGTCTCTTTTCGTTCATTCTCCATCTTCAGTCTTCCTTGACGAGCTCCCCGCCGAGGGTATGCGGGAAGACATCCGTAATGCGCACCTTGACCATTCGGTTGATCAGGGAAGCGTCCCCCCTGAAGTTTACGATACGGTTGTTGTCGACACGGGCGGCAAGGACCCCTTCGCCGCGCTTGGCGGGACCGACGACGAGTACGCGCTGCACGGTGCCGAGCATCGATTCGCTGATGCGTTGGGCGTTGGCGTCGATTCCCGCCTGCAGGACCTGCAGACGGCGAAGCTTCTCATCATAAGGAACGGGGTCGGACAGACGCGCGGCGGGCGTGCCCGGACGCGGGCTGTAGATGAAGGAAAAGCTCGCGTCGAATCCGACCTCGCGCACGAGCTTCATCGTATCCTCGAAGTCCGCCTCGGTTTCTCCCGGGAAGCCCACGATGATGTCTGTGGCGATCGAAATGTCGGGCCGAACGGCGCGCAGACGACGCACGATCGACTTGTATTCGAGCGCCGTGTAGCCGCGCTTCATCGCGGCGAGCACCCGGTCCGATCCCGACTGCACGGGAAGATGCACGTGATTGACAAGTTTGTCGTTGCGCGCATAGGCGTCAATCAGACGCTGCGTGAATTCGCGGGGGTGGCTCGTCGTGTAGCGGATGCGCTCGATCCCGTCGATCTCGGCGACATAGTCGAGAAGCGACGCGAAGTCGACCGTCTCGCCGTCGGGAGCTTCGCCCTTGTAGGCGTTGACGTTTTGTCCGAGAAGCGTCACTTCGCGAACGCCCTGATCGGCAAGCTGCGCCACTTCAAGGAGCACGTCGACGAGCGGGCGGTAGATTTCTTCGCCGCGCGTGTAGGGCACCACGCAGTAGGAGCAATACTTGGAACAGCCCTCCATGATCGAAACGAAGGCGGTCGCTCCCTGGGCGTGCGGCACGGGAAGATGGTCGAACTTCTCGATTTCGGGAAAGCTCACGTCCACCTGCGCGCGACCGGTCTCCTCACGCTTTCGAAGAAGTTCGGGGAGACGGTGCAGGGTTTGGGGCCCGAAGACGGCGTCCACGTAGGGAGCGCGCTTCAGAATACCGTCGCCTTCCTGCGTCGCCACGCACCCGCCCACGGCGATGCGCATTTCGGGATGAAGCTTCTTCACGTCGCGAATGCGACCGAGATCCGAGAAGACCTTCTCCTGCGCCTTTTCGCGGATGGAGCAGGTATTGATGACGACGAGATCCGCCTCTTCGAGGTTTTCCGTACGTTCGTATCCCTCCTCGTCGGCCAGAAGGTCCGAAAGACGGGCGGAGTCGTAATCGTTCATTTGGCAGCCGAAGCTACGCAGATAGAGTTTTTTCGCTGACACGGTTTATATCCGGGGACAAAAAAATAGGCTCCGCGCCCCAAAAGGACAAGGAACCTCGGTTGATCGCAGACCAAGGGCAAGACGCTCGCCTTGCGGCGAACCCCACTACGGGAAACTGGCCCCGCAAGAAAGCAAAGAGATTCCCGCAACCCTCTGACATACCTGGGATTCTGGCGTAAATTCCTGACGGGCCGAAAGGAAATATACAAAAATATTCCTCCCTTGGGCCCGAGAGACACGCGAAAAAAAACGCGCATAAAAAAGAAGGGCGTCCGACAGCTCGGACACCCTTCCCTCTTTCCGGAATTCTGGTGGCGCATCACGGACTCGAACCGCGGACACAAGGATTATGATTCCTCTGCTCTAACCGACTGAGCTAATGCGCCGTTGAGAATTGAGATTATGCATGAAGTCCCATTGTTTGTCAAGGGACTGTTACAAATTTCTTACAACCCTCCGTCCCGCCACAGTGCGGCGAAGTGATTCGTCGGACCGTGTCCGTGGCCGACCTCGAGTTCATCAGCACGAGCAATTGCCTCGTACACGTAGGCCTTGGCCTTTCGCACGGCTTCGGGAACGCTCTCGCCGCGGCCGAGTTGGGCGGCGATGGCGGCGGAAAGCGTACAACCCGTCCCGTGCGTATTCTTGGTCGCGATACGGGGCGCATCGAAAGTGAACGAAGTCTCCCGCGAAAGAAGAAAGTCGGGAGACGCGGATTCCGTGAGGTGTCCGCCCTTCAGATAGACCCAGGCGCCCGCAGCGAGGCGTCCGAGGAGCTTCTTTGCGAGCGCGGGCATTTCCGCGCGTTCGCGGATTTCCGGCTCGCATGCCAACACGGCCGCTTCGGGAAGATTGGGAGTGATGACGGAGGTGAGCGGAAGAAGCCGTTCGCAAAGGGCTGTTTCGGCCTCTTCGGCGAGCAGGCGGTCGCCTCCCTTGGCGACCATCACAGGATCGAGCACGACGAAAGGCGGCCGATGGCGCTCGAGCGCTTGAGCGACGGCTTCGATCACCTCGGGCGTTCCGAGCATGCCGATCTTGACGGCGTCGACGCGGATGTCCTCGAAGATCGCGTCGATCTGCGCGCGCACGAAGTCGGGCGCCACGGGCTGCCAGCCCGTCACGCCGCAGGTGTTCTGCGCAGTGAGCGCAGCGACGACCGCCATGCCGTAAGTCCCGCAGGCGCTCATCGCCTTCACGTCCGCGAGAATCCCGGCGCCGCCAGAAGGATCAAGTCCGGCGATCGTCAGTACGTTTGCAATTCGTTTCGGTTCTTGAGCGCGGTCTGCCATAGCGACTCCATTTCATCCATCATGCGAGCGGTCGCGCCTGCGTGTTTTTGCGCGAACGTTTCGGCCCGTTCGCCCGCAGCCTTCCGCTCAGCCTCGTCGGCGAGCCACCCCGAAAAGACGTCGAAGGCCTGCTCGGGAGTTTCCACCTGCACCATCGCGCGAGCGGCCAGTCCGTCGCGCACGATCTTGTCGAAGTTGAAGGTGGAGGGTCCCACCACCAGGGGAGAACCCGCCATGGCGGGTTCAATCATGTTCTGTGACCCGAAGGGCTCGAAAGAGCCGCCCATGGCGGTCATGTCGCCCAAAGCGCAATAAAAGCTCATCTCGCCCATGCTGTCCCCCAAGAGCACGTCGGCGTCCGCCGGCACCTCGCGGGGCGACAGAACGCTCGAGCGCCGGCACACCTTGAGTCCCGCCTCCTCGAGAAGCCGGGCGATTTCGTCGAAACGCTCCGGATGGCGGGGCACCACCAGCAAAAGAGCATTGCCGAGTTTTTCGCGTTTCGCGACAAACGCGCGGGCAAAGCGCGCTTCTTCGCCTCGACGCGTAGATGCGATCGTCAGCACGGGACGGCCGATCGTTTTGCGCCAGCTCTTCGCCGCAGCCGACTGCGAAAGATTCGGCTTGATGTCGAACTTCACGCTGCCGCACACTTTGACGTTCTTCGCACCGAGCGATTCCAGACGTTCCTTGTCCTCCTCGCTTTGCGCGAGAACCGCGGAGAAGCTCTCGAAGGCGGGCCGCATCACCAGATGAAACTTCTGCGCCTCGCGCTGCGACTTCGCCGACTCGCGCGCGTTGGCAAGCACCATCGGAATGTCGAGACGCTTGGCTTCACGCATGAGGTTGGGCCAAACCTCCGTTTCCATGATGACGCCCATCGTCGGACGCGTCTGACGGAAGAACTTCTCCACCGCATAGGGCGCGTCGTAAGGGAGATAACACTGTCGAATCCGCTCGGGCCCGAGAGCCATGACGATTTTTTTCCCCGCTTCGCGCCCCGTCGGCGTCATGTGCGTGAGGAGCACGTCGATTTCGGGCCAGCGCTTGAGCATCATTTCGATCAGAGGACGCGCCGCATTGGTTTCGCCGAGGCTCACCGCATGCACCCACACGCGGGGTCGGCTCGTGCGCGGAGGGAAAATGCCCCAGGCGAAGCGCTCGTCCCAAAACTTTTTGTACGCGGGCTGTCTGCGCGAGCGCCACATGAGGTAGAGGCTCGCCAGAGGAAGCGCCACCACCGTGATGGCGCGGTACATGGAGGGAGTCAGTTGCATCCGTTTTCCTTTTGCTCTCGACGCACCGCATCGAGCGCCGTTTTGGCTTCCCGCCAGGTGGGAATCTCGCCGACGTTGCCGAGCGAGCGCACCGGACCGTCTCCGACGAGATGAAGAATCTCCGTGGGAGTCGAAACGTAGAGTCCCACGGTCGGCAATCCAAGCGCCGCCGCGAGGTGCGAGAGTCCCGTATCGACGCCGACGAGCGCCTCGGCCTTCACGAGCGTAGCCGCCACGCGGTCGAGCCGCGCGCGGGGCGCGACGAGGGAGTCGGGAATGAAACGTGCCAGGCGCTCGACGCGTTCCCGCTCCCGGTCGTTTCCCCAGAAAAAGACACTGCGGCGCCCCTCTTCGAGAAGCGAACGTCCGAGATCGACCCAATGGTCTTCCGGCCACAGCTTTTCATCGCGGCTGGCGTTGACGGCGAGCGCCACCCAGGGTCCTTCGGGCACTCCGAGCGCCTCTGCCCGCGGACGAAGCCCGAAAGCGGGAGCGTGCGCGGGCACCTCGTAGCCGAGCGTCTCGGCCGCAAGCAAACGGTAACGTTTCACGGCCCCCACCTCTTCGGGAATCCGATGGGGATGACGGTAGAAGAAGGCCGCCGCAGGCTCGCGCACCGTATCGCGACTGAAGCCGTGCACGGGAGCGCGCGTCCAGGAAGCGGGCCAGGCCGAGCGTAGCAGTCCCTGCTCGTCGATCACCACGTCGTAGCGTTCTCCCGCAAGCGCCGCCCGCAGCGCCCGAACCTCGGAGAAGGTTTTGGACGAGAAGACGTTCTTGCGCCAACGGCGAAAGGCGCAGACATGCACCTTCGAGACGACGGGCGAGAGCGCGGGGATCTCCTTGAAGCTTTCCTCGGAGAGCCAGTGCACCTCGGCGTCGGGAAGGTTTTCACGAATGTCGACCGTGACTGGCAGAGCGTGGATGATGTCGCCCATGCTCGACGTTTTGACGACGAGAATCTTCACGCGGCGCCCTCCAAAACGGCCCGGAAGGCTGCGGCGGGATCTCCGCCCTTTTCCGCCCTGCGCGACAGGCGCTTGCCGAGTTCCACGCCGGGCTGATCGAACGGATTGATGTGAAAGAGCGTCCCGAGCATCGTGGTCTTGTGTTCGTACATGGCCATGAGCGCGCCGAGGCGGCGCGGATTCACGGCGTCGAGCACGATCGTGCTCACGGCGTTGAAGAACGGGCTCGACGGATCACGCGTGACGAGGGCCTCGGCCTGAGCGCGCGCGTTGGCGAGAAGCACCTTGTAGTGTTCCGCATAGCGGTGACCGGGCATTTCACTCCAGAGCATGTCGATGCTCGTGCGCCCTGTCCCTTGGCGGAGCCACTGATAGAAGCTGTGCTGGGCTTCGTTGCCGTTGGCGCCCCATACGCCCTGACCGGTATGTCCTTCGATCGGCTCCCCCTCGGGCGTGACGGTTTTCCCGAGCGACTCCATCTCCAGCTGCTGCAGCCACGCCACGAGAACGCGCAGGCGCTCGTCGTAGGGGAGCATGCAGTGCGAGGAAATTTCCAGCCGCGTCGCGTTCCAGTACGAAATGAGCGCGAGCAGAGCGGGCAGATTCTCGGCAATCGGGGCTTCGGCGGAATGCCGGTCCATTTCGGCCGCGCCCTGCAGAAACTCCCGGAACACATCCGGCCCGAGCGCCACGGCGACGGGAAGGCCCACGGCGCCCCAAACGGAAAAGCGCCCGCCCACCCAGTCCCAGATGTGGAAAAGGTTCTCTTCGGGCAGGCACATCTGCGCGGCGGCGTCAGGCTTGGAAGACACCACCACGATGTGACGGTTGCGGTCCGCCCCCACGATCCCCGCATCGAGGAACCACTGATCCACGGCTGCCGCGTTCACCTGCGTTTCTCGCGTGGAGAAGCTCTTCGAAGAAACGATCGCAAGAGTCGAATGCGGTTGGCACGAAGCGAGCACTCGCTCGAGCAACACGCCGTCGACGGAACTCAGAAAATGCACGCGGATGTCGGGATTGGCGCCGCGCAGGGCGTGGTACACGGCGTGCGGTCCCATTTCGGAACCGCCGATGCCCACGTTGATGATGTCCGTGATGCGGTCGGCTCGGCAACCGGTCCAGCGGCCGCTGCGGACGTCTTCAGCAAACCGAAAGATGCGGCGGCGTTCGTGCTCGACTTCGTCGTAGTGCGGCGCCGACGGGGAGAAGGAACGAAGCGACGTATGAAGAGCCGCGCGTCCTTCGGACTCGTTCACGATTTCGCCCGCCATCATGCGGCGGTGCGCGGCGAGAATATCTCGCTTCTCGCCGAAGGCGACGAGCCGTTCAAAGTCGGGGCCGCTGATTCGCTGTCGACCGATGTCGAGCCGAATACCGCAGGCGCGGCGTTCGACCGCCGCGCCGGACTGACGCAGGAGCGGCAACAATTCGACGGAGGGATTGGGCATGGGAATCCTCTGAAATTCAATCAAAACGGAAGCGCCAGGTCGGGCGCCACCTCATGGAGCGCATCGCCGAAACGCTTGCGGATTCGCTCGAGCGCCTCTTCCGTATCTCCCTCGAGACGGATCACGACGACGGGGGTCGTATTCGATGCGCGGGCGAGCGCGAAGCCGTCCTTCCATTCGACGCGCACGCCGTCGATCTTGATGATGTCTTCGGCGTCGTCAAAGTGAAGCTTTTCCTGCAACAGGCGGATGAAAGCGTGCTGTTCGCCCTCGGCCATCGGAATGTGCAGTTCGGGCGTGTTCACGGCGCTCGGCAACGCTTCGAGACGGGCGGAGGGATCCTTTTCGCGCGAGAGGATTTCGAGAAGTCGAGCGCCGGCATAGACGCCGTCGTCAAAGCCCGGCCAACGACCGTCGTTGAAGAAGAGATGCCCCGACATTTCGCCCGCAAAGGGCGCGCCCGTTTCGCGCAGCTTCGCCTTGACCAGCGAGTGTCCCGTGCGGCTGATCGTCGGAACGCCGCCGTGCTCGCGGATCCAGGGCACAAGCGCACGCGTGCATTTGACGTCGTACACGATCTGGGCGCCCGGATGAGTGCGAAGCACGTCTTCAGCAAAGAGCATCATCTGACGGTCGGGATAAATGATCTGACCGGACTTCGTCACGACGCCGAGGCGGTCGCCGTCGCCGTCGAAGGCAAGTCCCACTTCCGCGTCGGACGCGCGCACGAGCGCCTGCAGGTCCTCCAGGTTGGCGGGCTTCGACGGATCGGGGTGATGATTCGGGAAATGTCCGTCGATCTCCGTAAAGAGCGGCAGCACCCGGCAGCCGAGTCCGTGATAGAGACGTTCGGCGAGGGGGCCCGCCACGCCGTTGCCGCCGTCGACGGCGATCGTCATAGAACGCGCAAGCGTAACGTCGCCGAGCACCTTCTCGAGGTAGGGCGCAACGGCGTCCACCGTCTTGCGCGTTCCCGGCGTCTCGGCCTCGAACCACTCGCGCTTTTCAATTCGTTCGCGGATCTTCTGGATCTGGTCGGCAAAGAGCGTAACGCCCGCCACCATCATCTTGAGACCGTTGTACTCGGGGGGATTGTGCGAACCCGTGACGGCCACGCCCGTTCCCGTTCCGTAATAATTTGTTGCGAAATAAAGGACGGGAGTCGGCGCCATGCCGATGTCGATCACGTCGATGCCCGTCGAGAGGACGCCCTCGACAAGCGCATCGGCCAAACGTTCGCCCGAGAGTCGTCCGTCTCGCCCGACGCAGAACGCCTTGACGTCGGCCTCACGGGCCATGGAACCGAGCACTCGGCCTACGGCGCGAACGACTTCGGTCGTCAGCGTCACGTCGACAACCCCACGGATGTCGTACGCTTTGAAAATGGATGCATCCAGCATGTTCAATCACCCGGAATCTGGAAATAAGCTGAAAGGATGTATGTTAGCAAAGGCCCCTACCTCTTCGGAATGAGCCCCCTGACCATGGGATACAATGTAGCGCACCTGAGCTAGCTCCGAACGGGCGGCACACGCCCACTTGCCCATGAATAAAGCACAAATTCTTTCCGCGAACGTCCTCGTCACGGGCGACGCCATGCTCGACCGTTACTGGTTCGGCGACGCCGAGCGCATTTCTCCCGAAGCGCCGGTGCCCGTCGTGCGGGTCGTCCGCTCCGAAGAACGTCTCGGCGGCGCCGCCAACGTCGCGCTCAACATCGCGCATGTAGGCGCCCGCGCCACCCTTCTCTCCGTTGTGGGAGAAGACACCGCAGGACGCCGCATCGAAGAGCTCCTTCAGAAGGAGGGGATCGAAGCGGCCCTGCAGTTCGATCCGACGCTCTCCACCACGGAAAAACTCCGCATCGTCGCCCGGCAGCAGCAGATGCTCCGTTGCGACTTCGAATCCCACCCCGACGCCGAAGCGCTTTTGCACCACCTCGACCTCTTCAATCGCCATCTCGAGAAGACCGACGCTCTCGTGCTCTCCGACTATGGCAAGGGCGGCCTCACGCACATCACGAAGATGATCGAGTGCGCCCGCGCAAAGGGCTGTCCCGTGCTCGTCGACCCCAAAGGGGACGACTACGAGCGCTACCGCGACGCCACGGTGATCACGCCCAACCGCTCCGAACTGCGACAGGTCGTCGGCGCCTGGAAGAGCGAAGCGGATCTTCTCGAGCGCGCGCAGAACCTGCGCGCAGAACTCAACCTCGAATACCTCCTTCTCACCCGCAGTGAGGAAGGAATGACGCTCTTTTCCGACGACGGCGCCATGACCGTTCCCGCGCAGGCCCGCGAAGTCTTCGACGTTTCGGGCGCAGGCGACACCGTCATCGCCGTCCTTGCCACGCTCGTCGCCGCGGGCGTTCCGATCCCCGAAGCCGTCGCTACCGCCAACCGTGCGGGCGGCATCGTTGTCGGCAAACTCGGAACGGCCTCCGTCACGTATGAAGAACTTTTTTCCTAAGGAAGGATCATCATGAGCATCCTCGTAACCGGCGCGGCCGGCTTCATCGGCTGCAACAACGTTCTGGCGCTCAACCGCCGCGGCGTGACCGACATCATTGCAGTGGACAATCTCGAAAAGAGCGAGAAATTTCTCAATCTCGCCCAGTGCCAGATTTCGGACTACTTCGACAAGCGCGACTTCATCGCGCGCGTGCGGGCGGGGACCGCTCCGAAGCCCGAAGCGATCTTCCACCAGGGCGCCTGCTCGGACACGATGGAGCAGGACGGCGTCTACATGATGGAGAACAACTACCGCTACACGCTCGACCTCTACCGCTGGGCGCAGTCGCTGCACATTCCCTTCATCTACGCGTCCTCGGCCGCCACCTACGGCGCCAAGACGACCTTCCGTGAAGAACTCGAATTCGAAGGTCCCCTCAACGTATACGGCTACTCGAAGTTCCTCTTCGATCAGGTACTTCGCCGCGAATTCGACTATCTGCGCTCCCCGGTGATCGGTCTGCGCTACTTCAACGTCTACGGTCCGCACGAACAGCACAAGGGACGCATGGCTTCCGTCGCCTTCCATCAGTACTTCCAGTACCGCCGCACGGGAAAGGTGAAGCTCTTCGAAGGGTGCCTCGGCTACGGCAACGGCGAACAGCTGCGCGACTTCGTCTACATCGACGACGTCACGAACGTTCTCATGCACTTCCTCGACCATCCGGTCTCGGGCATCTACAACTGCGGCACGGGCCGCGCCCAACCCTTCAACGACGTGGCCCTTTCCGTCATCAACAGCCTTCGCCGCCACGAAGGGAAGGACTCGCTCACGCTCTCCGAAGCCGTCTCGTCGGGAGAACTCGAGTACATCGACTTCCCCGAAGCGCTCAAGGGGAAGTACCAGGCCTACACTCAGGCCGACCTCACGAAGCTTCGCGAAAGCGGCTGCGACGTTCCCTTCCGAAGCGTCGAGGAAGGCGTCTCGGCCTACATGGACTACCTTCTCGAAGCCCACCCGGACGTGGAAGCCTGATGCAGAAAGCCGCCTTTCTTGACCGTGACGGCGTGATCAACGCCGATCACGGTTACGTGAGCCGCCCCGAAAACTTCGAGTGGCTCCCCGGCGTCTTCGAAGCCTGCCGCGAACTCGGTCGGCTCGGGTACGTGCTCGTCGTCGTGACCAATCAGTCGGGCATCGCCCGGGGGTACTACGGTGAAGACGACTTCCTGCGTCTCACCGCCTGGATGAATGAGCGTTTCGCCGACGAAGGCGTTTCGATCGCGGGGGTCTACTACTGCCCGCATCATCCGGAAAAGGGAATCGGCGCGTACAAACAGGCCTGCGACTGCCGCAAACCCGAGCCCGGAATGCTTCTGCGCGCCGCCCGCGAGCTCTCGCTCGACCTCTCGCAGAGCGTCATGTTCGGCGACAAGCCGGGCGACATGACCGCAGCCCGCCGGGCGGGCGTTCCGGTTCGCATTCAGGTCGGCACCGATGCCGAGGCACTTCCCGAACCCTCTCCCGACGCTACGCAGACGGCTCTGTCCCTCCTCGAGGGCGTCAGGATTTTGTCCGATTTCCAACCTGCCGTCTCCTAAAGGCGGCTCCGAACGGCCGGAACGTTTCCGGCCGACCGTTTTTAACTTCAACGACGGCCGCGGCACCGCGCCGTGGCCCAACGCAAAGGAGGATGCGCCCCTTCGGCACGCCCGCCGGAGAAAAGGCGCTCAAACCGCACCATGAAACCCGTTCGCAAAGTCGTATTCCCCGTCAACGGCCTCGGCACGCGTTTTCTTCCCGCCACGAAGGCGATGCCCAAGGAAATGCTTCCGATCGTCGACAAACCCCTGATTCAGTACGCCGTGGAAGAAGCCGCCCGCGCGGGCATCACGGAGATGATCTTCGTCACGGGCCGCAACAAGCGCGCGATTGAAGACCATTTCGACGCCCACCCCGAACTCGAACGCGAACTTGAAGAAAAGGGCAAGGACGAACTTCTCGAAATCGTACGCAGCATTCTCCCGCACAACATTCACTGCATTTACCTGCGTCAGCCCAAGGCGCTCGGTCTCGGCCACGCCGTGCTCTGCGCGCAGCCCGTGGTCGGGGACGATCCCTTCGCCGTGATCCTCGCCGACGACCTCATTGACGCCCCGAAGGGTTGCATCGGTCAGCTTATCGAAGCCCGCGCGAGCGTAGGCGGCGGCTCGGTCGTAGCCGTTCAGGACGTTGCTCCCGAAGAAACGAAGAAGTACGGGATCGTAAGCGTGGACGATGGTTCCCTTACGACGCCGCGCGTGCGCGGGATCGTGGAAAAGCCCGATCCCTCCGTGGCCCCCTCGCGCATGGCCGTCATCGGCCGCTACGTGTTCGAAGCCGACATCTTCGATCATCTAGCCCGCCTGCAGCCCGGCGTCGGCGGTGAAATTCAGCTCACCGACGGCATCGCCGCGTCGCTGGAGAACGTGCCGACCTACGCCCACCGCTTCGAAGGCACGCGTTTTGACTGCGGCAGCAAGCAGGGTTTCATCGACGCGACGGTTCACTTCGCGCGCAAGCGCGGCTTTGAAATTCACTGACCGCCGCGCACCTTGCGCAACAGCGCCGTGGTGGAGCGTTCGTGCTCGAACGTGACCGTCACGGTGCGCCCGCCCCAGGCGGCGACGAGCTTGGCTTCGGGAAGATCCTCGATGCGGTAGTCGCCGCCTTTTACATAAATGTCGGGGCGAGCCTTCTCCACGGCCTCGAGCGGGACCTTGTCGGGAAAAACGACGACGAGGTCCGTGCTCTCGAGCGCCGCCACGACGGCCGCCCGGTCGGCTTGCGTATTGATCGGACGATCGTCTCCTTTTCCGAGCATCTTCACCGAACGGTCGCTGTTGACGGCGACAACGAGACTCGCGCCGAGCGCCCTGGCCTGCGCGAGATAAGTCACGTGCCCGCGGTGAAGAATATCGAAAACGCCGTTCGTGAAGACGACGGGTTTGGGGAGCGCTGCCGCACGTTCGGAGAGTTCCTCCATCGTGCAGATTTTCTTCTCAAAGGCGGGGGGCGGACAACGCGTGCTCATGACTCTCTGTTCCCGGGATTAAAATGTAGATCCTTTCATCTTACCGAAGCCGCAGCGCTCCATGACGAATCCTCCCCTTTTTGCCGTCGGCGATGTTCAAGGCTGCCTGCAAAGCCTGGACGAACTCCTTGAACTCCTCCCGGGAAACGCGGAACTTCTCTTCCTCGGCGACCTCGTCAACCGCGGTCCCGAATCCCTCGGCGTGTTGCGGCGCATCCGCTCGCTCGGCTCCCGCGCGCGTTTTCTGCTCGGCAATCACGACCTACACCTTCTCGCCATCGCCGCGGGCTTTGCATCGCCCCACAAGAAGGACACGCTCGACGACGTCCTCGGCGCGCCCGACCGGGACGAACTCATCGACTGGCTTCGCCGCGGCCGTCTTCTCATCGAAGACCGGGGCGTCGTTTTTGTCCATGCCGGACTCAATCCCGCGTGGAGTCTCGAAGACGCCCGGGCGCTCGCGCGCGAAATGGAGACGGGCCTCTGCGGCAACGACTGGCGCGAGATGTTCCGCGACATGTACGGCAACACGCAGTGGTCGACCGGACTCACGGGGGCGCAGCGCCGAAGAGCCGTCTTCAACAGCTTCTCGCGCATCCGTTTCGTGGACCGCTACACGGGAGAGTTGGACTTCGATCAGAAGGAAGGACTCGAAGGCGTGCCCGAGCGTCTCGTTCCCTGGTTTGAATTCACGGACCGCCGCAGTGAAAACGTACCGATTTGCTTCGGGCACTGGTCCATGCTGGGCCTCAAAAATGAAACGACCCTGATGTCGATCGACACAGGGTGCTTGTGGGGCGGCGCGCTTACCGCCCTCAACATCGAGACGCGGAAAGTCGTGCAGGTGAGCTGCCCCATGTGGGCCGATCCCCTGCGTTACTCCTCTAAAAAGCGCTGAGTTCAGTCGTGCCGAAGCGCCGCCTCGCGGCGCTGACGGGCAGCCTCTTCCTTCGCCGCCGTGGCGTCGGGAACGCCGAGCGCCGCGGACATGACGGCGGAGGTTTGCGCACAAAGCGTCTTGCGATCCACGCCCGAAGAAGAAATCGGTTCGAGCACCTGCACCTCGGCTTCAAGCCCCGAAGAAAAGACGATTCGCTTCATAACGGTGAAAAGCGGAATGGCGCCCGCGTAGGAGGGAATCGTCGTGATCTCTCCATTCTGCGTGTAACGAATCACCACGGGGATGAGCTCCGCCTCGGTCGCCACGGCCGAAGCAAATAGGTTCGCGTAGAAGGGAAGAAGCACGCGTCCCTCTCCCGTCGTTCCTTCCGGGAAGAACAATACGGATTCGCCCGCCCGAAGGGTCTCGTTCATTCTTTCCGCCATTTCCAGCACGGCGCGGCGGCGGCTGCGGTCAATGAAGAGCGTCCCCGCAGCACGGGAAATCAAACCGAAGACGGGCCAGGACTCGATTTCTTTTTTAGCTACGAAGCGCACCGGCAGGATCGAATCCAAGAGGAAGATGTCCAGAAACGAGATGTGGTTCGAACAGATCATGTACCCCGTCTTCCCCTGACGGTGCGCGAGCGTCACCGCATCCCGGTCGGGAATCCCGCCCGAAACCTTGACGCGCACCCCCATGATGCGGGGCACGGTACGGGCGAGGCGCCGAATCCACGTGGCACGGCTCCCGTCAGTCAGAACGGGAAGCACCAGGACCGCGAAGAAGATCAGAAAGAGAATGTAGAGCGCGATAAGCAGAAAACGGAAACTGCCGATGAGATAACGCATGTAAAACTCGCTTAGGACTGCGCGGAGGATTCGTCGAAAAACTGCTGAAGTAACAGGGCGGCGGAACGGTCGTCGATCTTCTCCCGCCCCGATTCCACCACGACGGAGGAATATCGTTCGTCCACTTCATAGACGTGCCTGCGAAAACGCCCCCCCAATTGCCGGGCAAAACGCCGGCAGCGCAACGTGTGCTCCGATTCACTTCCGTCTCCGTGAAGCGGCACGCCCACAACGAAGGCCACGGGATTCCATTCCTCACAAAGGGCCGAGAGCCGCTGCCAACGATCCTCGCGTGTGACAGCGTGAAGGATGACGAGCGGACTGGCCGACTGCGTAAGCGTATTGCCTACGGCCACGCCAATGCGCGCGAGGCCGTAATCGAGGGCAAGAATCGTGCCTTCCGGAACAGTTTTTTTCATGATGACTGCAACCAAAAACCTTCCGATACCGAGTTCAACACCCCGGTCGGACGGGAGAGCGAATCGAATTTCTTTGCGGGACACCCGTCCCGGAAAAACAGAGCGGTATTTTATCCGATACGGCGCGACGGATCCGAAAGGTTTATACTTCTCGGCTTCTCAAAAAACCGACCCCTTTCCCTATTATTCGGTCCCATTCTTTTTCTTCCGAGAAACACCATGCCCGAAAACGTTCTCGATCAATTGTGCGAAATGTTCCGCGCGGGCGGCGCGGAGTTTCGCGTGCTGCACCACGAGGCGGCAGGCAAGACCAGCCAGTCCGTCGCCGAAATCCGCGGCACCGAACTCGGTCAGGGCGCCAAGGCGCTGTGCTGCACCGTCAAGGGCAACGGCGTCAAATGTCACGTGCTCGCCGTTTTGCCCGCCGACAAACAGGCCGATCTTCCGAAACTCGCCGCTGCGCTCGGCGGTCGCCGCGCCTCGCTCGCGAGCCCCGACGAAGTCCGCGAACTGACGGGATGCGTCTTCGGTGCTGTTCCGCCCGTGAGTCTGCATCCCGACCTGCGCCTCGTGGCTGATCCTTCGCTCTACGAACGCTACGACGAGCTCGCCTTCAATGCCGGCGCCCTCGACACGTCGATCATCATCCGCACCGAGGATTACCGCCGCATCGTGGCGCCCGAACCCGTCTCCTTCATCAAGGCCTGACCACCCGAACCTTCTTCGTCCGACTTTGCCATGATCACCAGCTTCAATGAAATTCTTTCGAGCGCTCTGACGCCGACCATGCTCATTTCGGGCGTCGGCCTCATGATGCTCTGCATGACCAACCGCTACAACAGCACGACTGACCGCATCCGCAAACTCATCAAGCGTCGCGAAGCGTCGGGTCTCAAGAACGAGCCCTGCATCGACACGGAAATCCGCTACGTCTTTCGCCGCGCCGCGCTTCTGCGGCACGCCATGCTCTGCATTTCGAGTTCCGCAGTCTGCACGGGCTTTCTCGTCGCCACGAGCGTGGCGAGCCACTTCATCAAC
The DNA here is from genome assembly GCA_900545275.1 of uncultured Sutterella sp. GTDB lineage: Bacteria > Pseudomonadota > Gammaproteobacteria > Burkholderiales > Burkholderiaceae_F > Sutterella. The sequence goes on along the minus strand of UQYG01000001.1, from coordinate 36,309 downwards.
ACGGATCTGACGTCGCTTGCGGTCCTGTGGCTCTTCCTCTCGATCGGGCTCATTCTGCTCTCTTCCCTTTTCTTCCTCTTTGAAGTGCTCACTTCGCTCAAAGCGCTCGGCATCGCCGTTTCGAACCTGCCGGGCAAGCGCAAGAAGCACTACGCCCGTTTCTACTAAAGGGAGGCCGTCGTGATTTTTTCCGAACTCAACACGATCGTTTCGCAGGCCCTCACGCCGATCACTCTCATTTCCGGCGTCGGCATTCTCATGCTCTGCATGACCGCGCGTTACAACCACGCCACCGAACGCATCCGTCAGCTCATGGAAAAGCGCGAGGCTTCGGGCACAACCATCGAACCCGACATCGACGCGGAAATCGACCTCATCTTCCACCGTGCGGCCCTGTTGCGCTCCGCCACCATCACCGTCGTGCTTTCGGCCTTTTGCTCGGGGCTCATGGTGCTCACGGGGCTCTTGAGCGGCATCCTTGACGTTTCGCTCGTCGGCCTGCAGTCAACGCTTCTCGTCTCGGCCATCTTCTGCATCGTCGTCTCGACGCTCTTTTTCTCGGCCGAAGTGACGGTTTCCCTGCACGCGCTTGCGCTCGTCGTCGAGCACCTGCCCGAAAACGAGGCCGCCGCGAAACAATCCGCCTGAGGCTCAGTGCATGTACCCCCAGCGGAAATAAAGCCCGCAGTCCTCTCCAAAGGTTTTCCCCCAGAGGAGATACACGGGGCCGACGTAGGTGTCGAGCCCCACGTAGAGCGATATGGCCTTTTTCCAGTCGTCGTAGGACGAATCATATTCGGAGGACTCGGAGCGGTTCCAAGCCCGCCCCGCTTCGAGAGAGCCTCCGAACCACACGGGCATCCCGATGTCGAGCTGATCCGACATGTTCCGCGCAAGCCCGATCGACCCGAACTGCTTGTCGGACCCCGACCATCGGCCGTCGGGACTGCCGGAGAGATGCCCCGCTCCGCCCAACTGGTATTCGCCGTGTCGGGTGGAACGGCCCGCTTCAAACGTGCCCGTAGCCGTCCAGCGCCCGAAGGAAACGGGCATCTTGAAGCTCACCTCGTACGAATTGTGGCCGCCCGCGTCACCAGCGGCGTCTCCTTCGGAGAGTTCCCACGAGGCGGAAAGACTCCACCCCCTGGTCGGGAAGGCGACCCGGTCGAGCGTGTCCAGGTAGAGGTCCGCCATTGCGACCCCGGAAGAGCGGCTTCCGCCTTCCGGTGCCGAACCGATCACCCGCGTCGTGTCGCGGTTGACCCAGCCCACGCCGCCCGCAATCACGCCGAGATCCCACAATTCCCGTCCGAGCCGCACCTGCGCGCGATACTCCTCATTGCTCCAGCGGTGTCGGGCCTTTCCGTCCTGATAGACGTCGTAGCTTGTCTCTTCAAAGCTCAGTCTCGGCATAAGAAACCAGGGCGATCCCGGCCCCAGCGGTTGCACGAATTCGCTCGAGAACCCCTTGGTTTCGCCCAGCTGCACCTGATTGCGCCACTGTCCGCCCCAGGAGTTCATCCACCCCCAGGTGTGCGAGAGGATCAGATTAAAGTCCGAGTGGTCACGAAAGTCCGACTCGACGGCCCCGCCGAAGCGGATGGAGGAATACCCGGGTTTGAGTTCCTGAGGCTTGAGCACCAGCACCGCCGTGCCGTCGGGCCCCGGCTCAAAGGAATACGTCACCTGCGTGAAGTCGCCCGAAGCCCAAATCCGGCGGGCCGAGTCGGCCACCTCTTCATTCGAGACATCGCGCTCGCGCGGCAGATTGGCCATCGCAACGACGGCTTCCGGATTGACCGTGGTGAGCCCTTCGACGCGCACGTCCGCAATGCGGACCTTCGTCTCTTCCGAAGCCCGCCTCGGCATGCCCGCGAGATGCTGCTCGTTCCAGGCCGCATAGAGTGCGGGATTGGACGAAAGCTTCGCCAGACGGTCCTTTACCTTAAGTGCCGCCTCGTAACCCGCGTCGATGATGGCGGGGCTCTTTTTGAGGTCCGCGCTCGTGAAGGCCGACAAATCGGGCGTGATCAGAATGTCGCGCTCCGTCAACTGCTCCATCGACCGGCGCACGCTCTGCTCCGTGAGCAGATTCACCATCTGCGCCGAAACGTCGAGGAAATTCGTGATTTCCTCGCGCTTGGCCAGGGGAGTTCCGGCATTCACGGCGATGACGATGTCGGCGCCGAGCTCCCGAGCGAGTTCCACGGGCAGATTGTCGACGAGTCCTCCGTCCACAAGCAGCATTCCTTGGTATTCCACAGGAGCGAATGCGGCGGGCACCGACATGGATGCGCGCATCGCCTCGCGCAGCGTGCAGTTCTTCTGCATCACGACGCGGCGCCCGTTCACGAGGTCCGTCGCAGGCGCCGCAAAGGGAATGGCAAGATTCGAGAGGTCCTGGATGTGATTGACCGCTCCGACGTGCTTGGAGAGAAAAATGTCGAGTTCCTGCGAGGGAAAGACCTCTTCGGGCAAACGCACGTGGCCGGCCCGGTCAATTTTGAGTCCGCCCGTAGTGAGGCCGGAGTAATCGTCGAGCTTCTGCAGCCACGGAATGTACCGACGCTCGCCGCGCAGGGCGAGCATTTTGTCCCAATCGACGCCGAGCACGATTTTGCCGACCTCGTCGGCACTGTACCCCGCCGCATAGGCGCCGCCCACCATCGAACCCATGGAGGTTCCCGTCACCACGTCGATCTTGACGTTCAGTTCTTCGAGGACCTTGAGAACGCCCACGTGCGAAAAGCCCCGGGCGCCGCCGCCCGAGAGCACGAGTCCGACGCAGGGACGACCCTGAGCCCGGCACGCGGCGCGCACTTCCTCGGGCGTCTTGGCCCACGCGTTTTGTCCGAACAATAGTAATACCGCCATCGCCGCCGTCATCGGGCCAGCCGCCGAGCGAAAGTTCATAACGCTGTCGGTCGCGTCCTCCCCGTCTTCCGACGGGGAAAAACGCGCCGCCTCCTCCTCAGGTTCGAACGGATCTCTCCGTTGTTTCGGGAACGCACCACGCAGGAAACGCCTCGTCAAACGGATACAATCTCAGGGAATCTTTCTCTCTTCCTCTCCTCGGCAGCGACGAGCAGAGGAAGAAATCGACCTTTTAAGTGTAATGGGGGTTGCGTTCTCAATTTCGAAACGTCTCCCCGTCTACGGGATTTCATTCATGCGCATTCTTCTCACGGGCGGCACCGGCTTCATCGGTTCGCACACCGCCGCGCTTCTCCTCGAAGCCGGACACGACGTCGTGCTCTACGACAACCTCTCCAACAGCCGCGCCGAAGTCGTCGATCGGCTCGAGCGCATCACCGGGCGCCGTGCCGAACTCGTGATCGGCGACATTCGCGACGAAGAAGCCATGCGGCGCGCCCTTCACGATCACCGCATCGAGGCCGTCATTCACTTCGCCGGGCTCAAGGCAGTCGGCGAATCGGTGGAAAAACCCCTCGAATACTACGACAACAATATCGTCGGCACACTGCGGCTTCTCGAAGCGATGCGGGCCGAAGGCGTGAAGTCCCTTATCTTCAGTTCGTCCTCCACCGTTTACGGCACGCCCATGTCGCTTCCGCTCACGGAGGAGATGCCCACGGGAGAAGCCACCAACCCGTACGGCCGCACGAAACTGCACATCGAACAGATTCTTGCCGACTGCGCCAAGGCGGATCCCGAACTGCGCGTCGTCTGTCTGCGCTACTTCAATCCGATCGGAGCGCATCCCTCGGGACTCATCGGCGAAGACCCCAACGGCATCCCGAACAATCTCCTTCCTTATGTGGCGCGCGTTGCGCACGGACGTCTTCCCAAGGTCCGCGTCTTCGGCAACGACTACCCTACGCCCGACGGCACGGGCGTGCGCGACTACATTCACGTCATGGATCTGGCCGAAGGACACGTGAAGGCGCTCCCCTACGTTACGACGCATCCGGGTTGGATCGCGATCAACCTCGGCTGCGGACGCGGCTACAGCGTTCTGGAAGTCATCCGCGCCTTCGAAAAGGCGAGCGGACAAAAAATTCCGTTTGAAATCGTTCCGCGCCGCGAAGGCGACATCGCCGCGAACTGGGGCGATCCTTCACGCGCCGAAAAACTTCTCGGTTGGCGGGCCCGCTACGACATTGACGACATGTGCCGCGACGCTTGGCGCTTCGAGTCGATGCTCGAAAACTGATCCTTCTTGGGCGTCACCGTTCGGCTTCGGGCGGCGGCGCCTTTTTCCTCACCGAAGAAGTTATCCACAGGTTCGCGGAAAGCGACAACCACTTGATAACAGAGTTATCCACACCATTTTGCCAACTCTCCGTAGGAATTTCCGAGATCCCTTTCGTTTTTCCACAGACTAGCCGGCAATTGGCCGGTTGAGCGGGATCAGCGAGTGGAGCGGCCGAGAGTCCCGAAAGCGCCGCGCTCCAGACCCCGGCGTGCGCTTCGTCGTGACGAAGCGCAGAGGAGAGAATGAAGCGTGCCTCCTCCAGGCGAGAAACATAATCGCCCCGCTCGACGTAGTGTTCGATTTCCATCCCTCGGGGTTCGGGATATTCCGTCAGGACGCGCAGGAGCCACGCCGCAAACGCATCCGTTTCGGAGGGTTTTCCCACCTGTTTGTCGACGACGCGCAGAGCTTCGCCCCGGGCGGCCTTGGTGAGGATCGCATCGACGAAGTCGCGCTCTCCCGAATGCAGCCACCCCGCGCGCACGATGTAGCCCGCGGCGCCCGAACGCAGCACGGCGTACTCGCCTTCTTCCTTGGAGCGCCCGTAAGGCCCCCGTGCCGAAGGACGATCCCGTTCGCACCAGGGCGCCTCACCTTCCCCAGAAAACACGTAGTCCGTGCTGACCTGCAGAATTCTCGTTCCCGCGGCCCGGGCTGCTTCGGCGACGAATCCGGCACCCTCCGCATTCACGCGTCCGTATTCGTAGAGTCGGCCTTCGGGCGCGCGCGTCACCGCGGCGGCGTTTACGACCCAATCGGGTCGAAACGCGCTCATGCACCGCTCGAGCGCGGAGCGACTCGTAATATCGAGCCGACCCTTCGGGAGACTCCAAACCGTCAGGTCGGGCCTTGTTGCCGCCGCCCGCGAGAGGGCGCGCCCGAGTCGTCCGTCCGCCCCCGTAATTAAACACCGCATTCTTTTTCTACTCCCAAAATGTCGCGCAGATAAGGCGCCGTGGGCGTATCGCCCGCGGCCAGTTCCTCGGGCGTTCCTTCGGCCATGATCCGACCGCCTGCGGCGCCGCCCTCGGGGCCGAGTTCCACCACCCGGTCGGCAAAGGCGATGACGCGCGGGTCGTGCTCCACAACCAGCACGGTGTTGCCCGCCTCGACCAAACGGTCAAGAGTCTGCAAAAGCTTTGCTACGTCGGCCGGGTGCAGGCCCACCGTCGGTTCGTCAAGAACGAAGAGCGTTCTTCCCGTACTCGGCCTCGCCAGTTCCGTCGCAAGTTTCAGGCGCTGCGCCTCGCCGCCCGAGAGACTCGGCGCGCTCTGTCCGAGCCGAATGTAACCAAGCCCCACTTCCGTGAGCAACGCGAGTCGCCGCTTGAGCGCCGGATGATTGGCGAAAACGTCCGAAGCCTCCTCCACCGTAAGCGCAAGCACTTCGCTGATATTGAGGCCCTTGTAGCGGACTTCGAGTGTTTCGCGGTTGAAGCGCTCTCCGTGACAGACGTCGCAGGGCACGTAGACGTCGGGCAAAAACTGCATGGCGACCCGAACGACGCCGTCTCCGCCGCAGGCTTCGCAGCGTCCCCCCTTGACGTTGAAGCTGAAGCGGTTGGCGTCGTACCCGCGCTCCTTTGCGGTGAGCGTCGAAGCAAACACCTCGCGAACGGGACCGTAGAGGCCGGCGAAGGTCGCCACGTTGGAGCGCGGCGTCCGACCGACGGGCGAGGCGTCAACCGTGAGAATCTTGTCGAAGAGATCGGCGTTTTCGATCCGCTCGAAGGGGAGAACCTCCTCGCGTGCGCCCATGTATCGGTTTCTCAGCGCCCGGCAAAGCGTGTCGTTGACGAGCGACGACTTTCCCGCGCCCGACACCCCGGTGACGGCCACGAAAAGACCCTCGGGAATCGAAAGCGTAACGCCCTGCAGGTTGTGCCCCTTCGCGCCGACGAGGCGCAGGAAGCGACTGGGCCTGCGCCGCGGGCGTTTTTCGCCGAAATCGGCGCGGCCCGACAAAAACCGTCCCGTGAGCGACCGCTCGTTTCGGGCCACGTCCTCCGGTCGGCCCGCGGCGAGCAGTTCACCGCCCGTTTCTCCCGCGCCCGGCCCCATGTCGACAAGCCAGTCGGCCGTTTTCATCACCGTTTCGTCGTGTTCGACCATCACGACGGTGTTTCCCTGCTCCTGCAGATTGCGGATCGCTCGAATGAGGCGGTCGTTGTCCCGCGGATGCAGGCCCACGCTCGGCTCGTCGAGAACGTAGAGCACGCCCGTGAGCCCCGAGCCGAGCTGACCCGCCAACCGAATCCGCTGCGCTTCGCCCCCCGAGAGCGTGTCGGCGGAGCGCCCGAGCGTCAGATATGGAACCCCCACCAATAGGAGAAAACGCAGACGGTCGCGGATGAGCGCAAGAAGGGGCGTCGCCACGACAGTCTTGCCGCCCGAAACGGAATAGTCTTCGAAATACCGGGCGAGATCCGCAAGCGGCATAGAGAGAATTTCCGGAAACGTCCTGCGCATCTCTCCCTCTCCGATCCAGACGCTTCGCCCGTAAAGACCGATTCCCGAGCCGCCGCAGGTTCGACAGGGCCGAAGTCTGCGATAGTCCGACAGTCCCTTTTGCAGGGCGGCGTCACCGGTGCGCCAGGCCGCCTCGAGCTCACTGCGGATTCCTTCGTACACCGATTCCCGTCCCGACCAGAGCGCATCGCGCTGCTCCTCGGCGAGCATCTTCCACGGTCGCCCCGTGTCGATGTCGAGACGCCGGCAGGCCTCCTCCACAGAAGTCCACCGTACGCCCGAAGAAGGATTCCACCCCCGCAGAGCCCCCGCTTCGAGCGACTTTCCCTCGTCTTCCACGAGAGCTTCGAGTGCAAAAAACGATTTCTCCCCCGTGCCACCGCATTCCGGACAGCAACCCAAAGGATGGTTCGGAGAGAAGAGTTTCGGTTCCAAAAGCGGGGAGCGGTAGTCGCAGACGGGGCAGGCGAAGTTCGTCGAAAATCCGTAGAGGGTCCGCGAATCCATTTCCCGCACGAGGACGCGGCCGTTTCCGATTTTGGCGGCAGACTCGAAACTTTCGGCCAAACGCTCGCGCTGCTCATCTCGCACGCGCAAGCGGTCAACGACGAGTTCAAGCGACGCGGTGCGCTCCGGCAGGTCGACCGCCTCTTCCATTTCGTGCACGACGCCCTCGGCCACGAAGCGCGTATAACCCTTCGCGCTCCAGGGCGCGAGTCGGCGGACCGTCACTTCGTCCGACTGCGAAAGCGGTGCGGTAATGAGAATCCGCAACTCGACGGATCGTTCTAGCGTGCGCTCGACCATTTCCGCTACGGTCTGCGCGGAAAGGGGTTCACCGTGTTCCGGGCAGAAGGGCTGTCCCGTACGGGCGAAAAGCAGACGCAGCGCGTCGGAGAGTTCCGTAATCGTGCCGACGGTGGAGCGGGGATTTCTCACCAAAGTCTTTTGTTCGATCGCAACGGCGGCGGGGAGATTATCAATCGTCTCCACATCCGCCCTCGGCAGAAGATCCATCGCCTGCCGCGCTCGAATCGAAAGGCTCTCCACGTATCGTCTCTGCGCCTCGGCGTAGAGCGTATCGAAGGCGAGCGAACTCTTCCCCGAGCCCGATACGCCCGAGATGACCGTCACGGCATTGAGCGGAATCTCCACCGAGACGTTCTTCAGGTTGTGCGTGCGCGCTCCCCGCACACGAATGACTTTAGGATTCGGCATCTCGGTTCCTTAAGGAAAAGGGCTTGGCGGCTCCGTTAGACTTTGCACCTTTCCAACCAAACAGAAATCGCAAAATGAGCCAGGAACAGGAAATCGATGTGCAGGCGGGCAAAATGACCCGTCCGGAAATCAAGGCGAGCGCCTCCCTTGCCGGAATTTTTGCGCTTCGAATGCTCGGGCTCTTCCTTATCTTACCCGTCTTCGCGGTTTACGCTCACAAGATCCCCGGCGGCAACGACGAGTTTCTCGTGGGTCTGACGCTCGGCATTTACGGTCTTACGCAAGGCCTCCTGCAGATTCCCTTCGGCGTCGCCAGCGACCGCTGGGGCCGCAAACCCGTGATCGTCGTCGGACTTCTCATCTTCGCCGTAGGGAGTTTCCTTGCCGCCTTCGCCGATCAGATCGGCCTCGTCATGTTCGGCCGCGCCCTGCAGGGGGCGGGCGCCATTTCGGCCGCCGTCACGGCGATGATTTCCGACAGCGTGCGCGAGCGCGTCATCACGAAGGCCATGGCGATGGTGGGGGCTTCGATCGGCCTTACTTTCGCGCTTTCGCTCGTCATCGCGCCGCCCCTGAACGAGCTTTTCGGCGTTCCGGGACTCTTCGTCATCACGGGCCTTCTCGCCCTTTCGGCCCTGCCCGTGATTCTCTACGTCGTCCCCAATCCGCCCAAGTCCGCCGCGGGCGAAGAAAAGCGCACGAGCCGCTGGCAGGACGTAGCCTTCGACCCGGAACTCCTGCGGCTCAATTTCGGGATATTCTCCCTTCACGCCGTGCTCACGGCGATCTTCGTCGTCGTGCCGGGACGGCTCGAGTCGATGGATCTTCCCGTCCTGCACCATTGGTACGTCTACCTTCCCGCGGTCCTTTTCGGTTTTGCGCTGATGGTGGCGCCCATCCGTTGGGCCGAACGCACGCAAAACGTCACGACTCTCGTTCGTCGGGCGATCCTTCTCATGACCGCCACCTTCGGGCTCTTCACCTACCTGATGCATTCCATCTGGGAGATCGCGTTCCTCCTCGCGCTCTTTTTCACGTGCTTCAACGTGCTGGAAGCAACCCTCCCCGGACTCATTTCGCGATTTTCCCCCCGAGAGAGCAAGGGACTCGCGTTGGGAATTTACAACACCACGCAGAACATCGGACTTTTCGCGGGAGGCGCCGTTGGCGGATGGCTTGCGAAGCACTTCTGCGCCGAAACCGTCTTTGTCGCAGCCGCTTTGCTCATGATCCTCTGGTACTTCGTCGCCCGGGGTCAGTCGGAGCCCGGCCGCAAAAAGCGTACCGACGCGACTCGGTGACGAAGTGCGTGTCGATGCGCTACAAATTGTCGCGTTCCTTCGGTAGAATGAACCTCGCTTCGGAAGATCTCCGAGCACAGGTTGGCTGACTCTCACGCCGAGCATGTCCTCCGCCGGAGGACATTCCGCCGCTCGAGAGACTTCGGCTTTGTTTTATTTGGGTACGTTACTTTGATTTTGGGTTGAATTATGGTCAACAAAGTCATTCTCATCGGCAATCTCGGTCGTGACCCCGAAATTCGCTTCACCACCGACCGCAACACCGCGGTCGCCAATCTCGCCCTGGCCACGACGCGCCGCTACCGCACGCCCGACGGTCAGACGACGGAAGAAACCGAATGGCACCGCGTCGTCTTCTTCGGCCGCCAGGCTGAAATCGCCCGCGATTACCTGCGCAAGGGCCGCCAGATCTATGTCGAAGGCCGTCTGCGCACGCGCAAGTGGACCGATCAGGAAGGACGCGATCACTATACGACGGAAATCATCGGGGAAAACTTCCAGATGCTCGGCCGCCGCAGCGATTACGAAAACGCCGGCGCCTCCGCCTCGAGCGACGGTTTCGAGAGCGCGCCGCGTCCCGCTCCCGCCGCCCGTCCGACCGCCGCGCCCGCTCCGAAACCGAGCCCCGTGCCGAACGATTCGCTTGACGAGGACGACGTTCCGTTCTGATCGATAACGATTCGATCGCTGACAAAAAGGCCGACGCCCGAGGCGCCGGCCTTTTTCGTCATTCATGCCGCACGGCGTCGATGGGATCCAGCTTTGCGGCCCTTCGCGCGGGGAAGAACCCGAAGATCACGCCCGTCAGGGCGGAAACGCCGAAGGCGAGCAGATTGATTCCCGGACTGAAGAGGAAGGGAACCTCCATCACGTAGGCGAGCCCCTTCGATGCGCCGAAGGCGAGAAGGAGTCCCAGGACGCCTCCCAACACGCCGAGCATGAGCGACTCGATTAGAAACTGCATGAGCACTTCGCGCTCGAGTGCGCCAATGGCAAGGCGAATGCCGATTTCACGCGTTCTTTCGGTGACGGACACGAGCATGATGTTCATGATCCCGATCCCGCCCACGAGGAGACTCACCGCCGCCACGGCGGCAAGAAGCGTCGTCATGATGTTCGTCGTCGATGCGACTTTTTCGGCGATTTCGGCCGTGTCGAGCAACTGGAAATTGTCGTCGTCCTCGGCCGAGAGCGACCGCCGTTCGCGCATGAGATCGCGTACGGCCTCCTTGATGCGTTCGCGGTCCGAGTCCGCGTTCATGCGCAGCAGGAGGGAGCCTACGCGGGGCTTGCCGAGAAGACGGCGCTGCACCGTCTGAAGGGGCATCACGAGGAGGTCGTCCTGATCGCCTCCCATGGCGGCGCTACCTTTGGCGGCGAGCAAACCGATCACGCGACAGGAAAAGCCCCCGGTTCGGATGCTCGCTCCGATGACCGAACTGTTTTCGCCGAAGAGTTCCCGGCGAATCGTTTCGCCGATCACGCACACGGCGGCGCCCGACTGAATTTCCCCGTCTTCGAAATACCGGCCTTCCGCCAGCGTGCGGTTGTCGATGTCAAAGTAGGCGTTCGTCGTGCCGATGATGCTCGTCGACCAGTTCCGACCGTTCCCGACCACCGTGACGGTTCTTGAAGTTTGCGGAGCCACCCCTTCGATCCCGGCGATCTGCGTGGCGAGCGCCCGCACGTCCGCGAGTTTGAAGTCAGGAGCGCCCACCGCCTGCCCTGGACCGAGGCGCATGCCCGGGCGCAACATTAGCTGATTGTTTCCGAAGGATTCGATCTGTTCGCGAATCGCGCTGCTCGCGCCGTTGCCGACCGTCACCATCGTGACGACCGCAGCCACGCCGATCACGACGCCGAGCACCGTCAGGAGACTTCGCATCGGATTGCGCGCGATCTGACGAATGGCAAGTAAAAAGGCGTTTCCTATCATGGCAACCCTCCCACGGTGTCCGAGATGAGTTCACCGTCGCGAAAAAGAAGATGGCGCCTCGCGAACTTCGCCATGTCCGGTTCGTGCGTCACGAGCGCGATCGTGATGCCGTCCTCGCGATTCAGTTCCGTAAGGAGTTCCATAATCTCCACGCTTCGCGCACTGTCCAGGCTCCCGGTCGGTTCGTCCGCCAGAAGGAGACGGGGATGCGTCACCAGAGCTCGAGCGATGGCGACGCGTTGCTGCTGACCGCCCGAGAGTTCCGAAGGCGTGTGCTGCGACCAATCGGCAAGTCCCACGCGGTCGAGGGCCTCCATGGCCTTTTCGTGTCGCTCGACGCGCGGAAGTCCTCGGTAGAGAAGCGGCAGTTCGACGTTTTCGAGCGCCGTCGTTCGGGCGAGCAGATTGAAGCCCTGAAAGACAAAGCCGAGGTGATAGCGGCGAAGCATGGCGAGCTGATCCCGCGAAAGCCCCTCCACATGCACGCCGTCAAAAAGGTACTCCCCGGCCGTCGGGCGGTCGAGTGCGCCGATAATGTTCATCGTCGTGGATTTCCCGGAACCCGAAGGCCCCATGATTGCCACGAATTCTCCCTCGTCGATACGGAAACTCACGCCTTTCAACGCCTCAAAGGCCGCGACTCCCACGCCGTAACGCTTGTGAATATCACGAAACTCAACCAAAGGCGCCTTTATGTCGACATTATTCATATCCTCTCCGTCACGCGTCTTCCGAACGGCGCTGATCGACGATGATCTTGTCGCCCTCCCGGATTTCTCCAGACACGATTTCCGTTCTCGTACCGTCGGTGAGACCCGTGACGACCTTGGCCTCCACGGGTTTGCCGTCGCGCAGAACATAGAGCGTGCGTTCGCGCTCGCCGTGTTGCACTTCGTCGCGCACGGTCTTGCTCGAACCCATGCGGTGAGGCGGCCCCATCATCACGGCGCTTCCGCCCTTCTTCTCGGTAGTGCGGGGCTTGAAGCGAAGGGCCGAATTCGGCACCAACAGCACGTCGTCCTTTTGCGCCGTGAGAATCGTGGCGGAGGCGGTCATGCCCGGACGAAGGAGAAGTTCCGTGTTGTCCACGTCGAGGTAGGTCGTGTAGGTCACGACGTTTTCCGTGGTGGTCGCTCCGAAGGCAACCTTCTTGAGCGTCGCGGCGAAACGCCGGTTCGGGTAGGCGCTCACCGTGAAGTAGGCGTCCTGTCCGGCCGCCACCACGCCAATGTCGGCTTCGTCGACGTCCACCTGCAACTCGAGCGTGCGCAAATCGGTCGCCAGCGACAGAAGTTCCACGGCCTGCAGACTCGCCGCCACGGCGTACCCCGGCTCGACGGTGCGTGCGAGCACGACGCCGTCGATCGGCGACTTGATTTCGGCCTTGGAGAGGTCCGTCTTGGCGGTCGATAGCGTCGCCTCCGCGTCGGCAATGCTTGCGCGGGCAACTTCGACCGTCGCCTTGGCGGTGAGAACGGTCGCCTTTTGCGTTTCGAGATCTGTCTTGGCCGGCATGCGCCCGCCCGAGAGACGATGGAGTTCGAGCTGCCGGTCGTAGCGGACCTGGGCCTCGTTGAGCTGCGCCTCGGCCTGAGCGAGCGACGCCTTGGCCGACTGCAACCCCGCCTCCCCGCTTGCGACGCGGGCCAGAAGATTGGCCCGGTCGAGTTCAATCAGTGTCTGACCACTTTGGATCGGATCATTCACGTCGACGTTCACCTTTCGCACAATGCCGGAAAGTTCCGATCCGAGCGACACCGTGCGAAGGGGCTTGAGCGTGCCGTCCGCCGTCACGGTGACCGTAATGTCGCCGACGCGGGCGTCCTCCGTCACGAACGTCACGACCTCCGTCTTCTGCGTGGCCTGCCAGCCGAAGTACCCCACGGCACCGACAACCGCGAGGCCCGCTCCCCAATAGAGAACGCGCTTGTACCACGGTACTATCGCCGCATCGAGACCGAGTTTCTTTACGGCTTCTTTCTTTGCATTCTTGTCCGCCATCGTCATTCCTTACCGCTTTCCGTGTCCGGGCCGTTTTCGGGCGTCCAACCGCCCCCCAGAGCCCGATAGAGCATGATGTAGTAGTTGACTCGATTCGTGTCGTTCGCAAGCGCCGTCTCACGAGCCATGAGAAGCGTGCGCTCGGAGGAGAGAAGGGTCAGATAGTCGCCTATTCCCGATTCGTACTCGAGACGCGCAAGCTGATTGGAAACCTCCGCGTGCTCGACCGCCTCGGAGAGGCGCCGCACACGTTCTTCCGAAGACCTGATTCCCGTGAGGGCGTTGTCCGTTTCCTCCAATGCACCCGTCACGACGGCGAGATAGTTGGCCTTCGCCGAGTCGAGCGTGGCCCGAGCCGACTCTTCCTGCGCCACAAGACCGCCCCAATTGAGAAGCGGCATACTGAGTCCTCCGACAAGGGTCGCGATGCCCGTTCCCGAAGCCCCGAGCATACCGATCGTCGCCGCCTGCGTGCCCAACGACCCCGAAAGCGAAAGGCTCGGGAAGTAGGCTGCCTCGGCCGCGTCAACCGCCTCGGCCGCGCTTCGCAGCTGCATTTCCGCACCGCGCACGTCAGGGCGTTGCCGCAGCGTGTCGGCGGGTAGCCGCACGGCGAGACCTTCAGGCACTGTCGGAAGCTCGGCACCGGCGTCGGATAGCGATTCGGGCAACGCTTCGGGCGACAGTACCGTCAGCCGCGCCAGGGCGTTCTTGTACTCCTGAATGCCGCGATCGATCTCCGGCAGTCGTGCCTCGGCGCTGCGCAACTGCGAAATGGCGTCTTCCGCGTCGCTCGCAGTGGCGAGTCCCGCCGCCACCTGCCAACGGGCGAGCTGTTCATTTTCCCGGTAGTTTCGGATGCTGTCCTCGACGATACGGCGGTTGATCTGAGCGGAGCGCAGATTGACGTAGGCCTGCGCAGTTTCCGCTGCCACGGCCGCCTCGACGTCTTTTACCGTAAGCCAGGAGGCGAGCGCGCTCCACTCGGCCGACGAATTCAGACGGTACTCGCGCCCCGCCAAGTTGATCGTCCACTCGCCCGAAAGAGCCGCCTGCCAGGATTCGGTTTGATTGCCCGACGTACGCGTGGTGCGTCCGTTGCCTCCACCCGAGAAACTCGGAAAGAGCGCGGACGTGGCGCTCGTCACCTGCGCGCGGGCAGCCCTCAGATTGGCAAGAGCCGAGAGAACGTCCGTATTGTTTTCGACCGCCCTGCGAACGAGCGCGTCAAGCACGGAATCGTTCCAAGCCGCCCAAAACGCCTCGGTTTCGAACGTCTCGGATCCCTGCGGCGCAGGATGACTCCAGTTCGCCGGCGTCAAGGGCTCCGACAGGACCGCCCAGTTTTCCGACTGTACGGCGCATCCCGTCAGAGCACCCGCCGCCGCAAGCACCGACAAGGCGCGAATCAAGCGACGCTTCACAAAAATCACCTCTGCTCCTTCTTCGTCTGTTTTCTTCGGAAGCGCTGCGGCACTTCCCTCACGGTTATTGTCACGTATTGGAGGTTAAGGAAAGGAGAGCCTTCGTAACAAAAGCCCCCCGATCGGTTACGAATTACCCCGAACGGTCCCATTTTCATTCTCGCGTTTTTCCCTGAGCGTTCGATTACGAACACGGTAAGAAAGCGCGATTCGCACACTATTGCTACACTACCAACAAACCCTCCGCACAAGGGAAGCGGCCCTCCGCCGGCCCGAAACAAAAAACGCCAGCCGAACCTCCGCCCCCTTTTGTTTTCTGACCAAAATGACAATTCAAGGCCATGTTGGAACAAATTCCCGTTGCCCGCATCCTTTTCATTGACGACGATGTGGATTTGGTCACGCTCCTCTCGGACTACCTTTCCCTCGACAACATGTTGGTGACGCCCGCGTACAGCGGTCCCGAGGGCATCCGCAAGTTCGAGTCCGGAGCCTTCGATCTGGTGATTCTCGACGTGATGATGCCCGAAATGAACGGCATTGAAGTCCTGAAGGTTCTGCGCGAAAAATCGCACGTCCCTGTGCTCATGCTGACGGCGCGGGGCGATCCCGTCGACCGCATCATCGGACTCGAACTCGGCGCGGACGACTACGTTCCGAAACCCTGTCCCCCGAGAGAAATCTCCGCGCGTATCCAGGCGATTCTGCGCCGCACCCAGAACGCCTCGCACCAGTCGGCGGACATCTCGTGGAAGGACTTGAAGCTCAATGTCGCAAGGCGCACCTGCCGCTACGGCGAAGAGGAAATTCCCCTCACCGGAACGGAGTTCTCCATCATGCTGCAGCTCGTTCAGGCCAAAGGCGCACCCGTTTCCAAGGAAACGCTCTACATCAAGGCGCTCGGTCGCGTGCGTCAGTCCAAGGACCGCACGATCGACGTGCACATGTCTTCGATACGGCGCAAACTGACGCAGGGCACCAACGGCAGACTCGAGGTCGCCAACCGCCGCAACGTCGGTTATCAGTTGGTCGACCGAGTTGACGAAGGAGTCTGAAAATGTTTTCGCGGCGACCGAGACGAGGGCTTTTCGGCAAGCTTTTCCTGAGCTTCACCTCCGTCTTCATCATCACGGCCTGCGTGGTGGTGGCGGTCGCCTACTTCCTCCAACGCCCCGTGGGAAGCGGAATCGGGGAGCTTAGCGACAGCCCCATTGCGCAACGCTCTCTCGGCACCCTCGCCTCAGTTCTTCGATACGGCGGCCCCGAGGCTGCGGCCGACTGGCTACGCGAAAGAAGTCCTTATTTCTTCGAGTCGGTTCTCTACGTCACGGACGAATCCCTGCGGGACGTTCTAGGGAGAGAAATTCCCGAAAGCGCGCTGGAACAACTCCGCTCGTTTCTCGGCCCCAATTCCTCCGGCGCCTTGCCCGACACCGTCCGACGCATCACAACGTCCCACGGCGACTACCTTCTCTTCGCCGTTCGCATTCAGGATCCACCCTCCCTGCCGAAGCATCTGACGCACTTTCCGCTCGGCCTCACGCTCTCCTGCGCGCTTCTTCTCATCGTTCTCGTGAGCTGGTACCTGGCGAGACGCTTCACCCGACCGCTCGAAGAACTCAACGAAGCCATGCGGACCTTCGCGCGCGGTGAACTGCAAACGCGAATCGCGGAAAAACTCCGGAAGGACGACGCCGACATCGCTCAACTCGCCGTGATCTTCGACGACATGGCCGAAGAGATTCAGGCACTCATCAATCGCCAACAAAGGCTCTTTCACGACGTCAGTCATGAAATCCGCAGTCCGCTTGCCCGCATCAACGTCGCCCTGGCGCTCGCGGACCGGGATCCGGTACGCGTCCCTCAGTCGCTCGCCCGCATTGAAAAGGAAGTGGCCGAAATCGACCGGTTGGTCGACGATCTTCTCACCTACGCCCGGTTCGACGCGAGGGCAAGTCTGCGCTTTGAGGATATGGCTCTCGACGAAGTCGTCCGAGAAGTGGACGATGCGGTCCGCTTCGAAGCGCAGGACAGAAACGTCACCTTGCAAGAAAACGTTCCGGAGGAGGTTCGTTTTGCGCACAACCGGTTGCTTCTCTCTCGAGCCTTCGAGAACATTCTTCGAAATGCCCTGCGCCATGCGCCCGACGGATCGGTCATCGACGTGACCCTCACGGAGGACGCCGACGGCATCCGCTGGATTTGCCGCGATCGGGGGCCGGGCGTCGCGCCCAAAGATCTCACCGACATGTTCCAACCCTTTTTCCGGGGTGAAACACAACGCTCGGGCACAGGGTTCGGTCTCGGACTCGCCATCGCACGGCGTGCGGTGGAACGCCACCGCGGCACGATCCGCGCAGAAAACGCCGACCCCGGGTTGTGCGTGACGATTTTCCTTCCTCGCTGACTCGAAAAAACGGAACCCAATTTCTCAGTTTGTGCTTTTTTCCTTTCCTCCGCAACTCTATTTGCATATCCTTCGCCAAATGTCAAACCCCCTCAAAAAAGCCCTTCGGATACTGGGGAACAGGGGGCAAAATGGTTGGACATGCACTCGACTACAAAGGGAGAAGCGCAATGAGTTACTTTCAGACTGAAAACCTCCGTACTCTAGCCCTGGTAGGGCACGGCTCCTGCGGTAAGACCACCCTCATCGAAGCCATGCTCTACCGTAGCGGCATGATTCCCGAACCCGGCACGGTCGAACGCGGGAACACGATGTGCGACAACGACGCCCTGGAAAAGGAAGTCGGACACTCCATCCGCCTGGCGGTCGCCCACATCGATACGGCCATGCCGAACCTCACCCCCGTGCGCATTCACGTGCTCGACACCCCGGGGTACCCCGACTACATCGGCCAAGACCTCTCGGCGCTCGACGCCGTCAAGTCCGTCGCGGCCGTCATCGACGCCACCAAGGGCGTCGACCTCTTCACGCAGCGCATGATGGACATGGCTGCCGAGCGCAAGCTCTGCCGCATGATCGTCGTCAACAAGTTCGACGTCCCCGAAGCCAACCTTGAGGAACTCCTCGCCGAAATGCAGGCGATCTGGGGTCCGGGCGTCCTCCCGATCAACCTTCCCACGCAGAACCACGCGCACGTCATCGACTGCTTCGAACGTGAAGAAGGCGAATCCGACATCATGAGCGTCGCCGACGTGCACCGCGCCTTCATCGAACGCATCGTGGAAGAGGACGACGAACAGCTCGAACGCTATCTCGAACAGGGATCCGTCGACCCGCGCACGCTCCACCCGCTCATTACGAAGGCGTTGCGCGAAGGCCACATCATCCCGGTGTGCTTCGTGTCGGCCAAGAACCTCATCGGCATCCGCGACTTCATGAAGGTCATCATCCGTCACCTTCCGAGTCCGGCCGAAGCCAACGAAGCGCTGTTCGTGCGAGGCGACGGCACGCCCTTCGCCACGAAGCCCGACAAGGACGCCCCCGTCATCGCGCAGGTCTTCAAGATCGTCAACGACCCGTACATCGGCAAGATCGGCGTCTTCCGCGTCCATCAGGGCCAGATCACGAAGGACTCCGTTCTCTACGTCGACGACAACAAGAAGCCGATCAAGATTGCTCACCCGCTTATTCTTCAGGGCAAGAACACCGCCGAAACCGACGTTCTCACCTCGGGCGACATCGGCGCCGCAGCGAAGATCGACGAACTCCGCTACGGTTCGGTCCTGCACAGCGATCCCGAACACACCGACGTTCGCATGCGTCCGATCCGCTTCCCGAAGCCGATGTTCGGCCTTGCCATCCGTCCGGCGCGCCGCGGCGACGAAAGCCGCCTTTCCGACGCCCTCAACAAGATGCTCGCCGAAGACCCGACCATGGAAGTCGACCACGACGTGGTGCTCAATGAAACGGTTATCCGCGGGATCACGGAAATGCACGTACGTTCGATTCTCGAACGCATGAAGCTGCACTTCAAGGTGGAAGTGGAAACGACGGCTCCGTCGATTCCGTACCGCGAAACGATCAGTCAGCCCGCCGAAGGCCACGCCCGCCACAAGAAGCAGACGGGCGGCGCCGGTCAGTTCGGCGAAGTCTACCTGCGTGTGGAACCGCTCGAACGCGGCAAGGGCTTCGAATTCGTCGACCAGGTCAAGGGCGGCGTGATTCCGTACAACCTGATCCCCGCCGTGGAAAAAGGCGTGCGCGAAGTGCTCGCCACCGGCTACCTCGCGGGCTATCCCCTGCAGGACCTGCGCGTGACGGTATACGACGGCAAGCACCACCCCGTCGACTCGAAGGAAGTCGCCTTCGTGTCGGCCGGCCGCAAGGCCTTCCTCGACGCGCTCGCCAAGGCCGCGCCGCAGATTCTCGAACCGATCGTCCGCGTTGAAATCGTCGCGCCGGAAAACTACATGGGCGACATTGCCGGCGACCTCGCGAGCCGCCGCGGTCAGGTTTCGGGCACCGACAGTCTGCCCGGCGGTCTGATGGAAATCACGGCCGTCGTTCCGCTTGCCGAGCTCGACGGCTATGCGACGCGTCTGCACGCGCTCACGCAGGGTTCGGGCTCCTGGAGCATGGAACTTGAGGACTATGCGCCGCTTCCCTTCCAAAAGCAGCAGGAACTCGCCTCGAAGTACCAACGCAAGGAAGAAGACTGATTTTTTCCGTCCCTTTTCGGGCGTCCCGCTCCCTCGGGCGGGGCGCCCGTTTTGTGTCTTTCGGCGCCGACCCGACGATTTCCCTGTCGTTCGTCCCCTACGGGAGGCGGTGCAGGACCTATAATTTTCCTCCCGCTCTTTTTTCGAACGATTCAAAAGAAATGCCTATTTACGCTTACAAGTGCACCGCCTGCGGGTACGAAAAGGACTACCTGCAGAAAATCAGCGATGCTCCCATCAAAACCTGCCCGCAGTGCGGTCGGGACACGATGCAGAAGGAATTGTCCGCCCCCGGCTTCGAACTGAAGGGTTCCGGATGGGCCGCAACGGACTTCAACGGCGGTCACAAAGCGTTGCCCGCTTCGCACGTCAAGTCCGAGAAGAAATAATCGGACAGCGAACCGCCCGCAAAGGCGCTAAACTTTAGAATTCATACGGTCGTTTCGCCGAACGTCCCCACGCTTCGCGCGATGTCGGAGAAACGGCGATCCAACCCTACTTGTCGGAGCTTTTATGCGTACCGTTTACTCTGGTCTGGTGGACGAGAAATACATCGGTCAGACCGTGACCCTTTTCGGCTGGGCCCACCGTCGCCGCGACCACGGCGGCGTGATCTTCATCGACCTTCGCGACCGAGAAGGTCTCGTTCAGGTCGTCTGCGACCCTGACCGTCCCGAAGTGTTCGCCACGGCGGACAAGTGCCGCAATGAATACTGCCTCAAGGTCGTCGGCGTCGTTCGCGCCCGTCCCGAAGGCACGAAGAACGAAAACCTCGTTTCGGGCGGCGTTGAAGTGCTCTGCCACGAACTGGAAATTCTCAATCCGTCGGTGACGCCGCCTTTCCACCTCGACGACGAGAACCTTTCCGAAACGACCCGCCTCACCTACCGTGTGCTCGACCTTCGCCGTCCGGCCATGCAGAAGAATCTTCGCATGCGTTACCGCGCGGCCATGGCTTTCCGCAAGTACCTCGACAAGCACGGCTTCATCGACATCGAAACGCCGATGCTGACGCGCTCCACCCCGGAAGGCGCCCGCGACTACCTCGTTCCCTCGCGCGTTCAGGACGGTTGCTTCTACGCCCTGCCGCAGTCCCCGCAGCTCTTCAAGCAGCTCCTGATGATCGCCGGCTTTGACCGCTACTATCAGATCGTCAAGTGCTTCCGCGACGAAGACTTGCGCGCCGACCGTCAGCCCGAATTCACGCAGGTGGATATCGAAACGTCCTTCCTTTCGATGGACGAAATCCGCGCCATCATGGAAGACCTCATCCGCACGGTCTTCAAGGAAGTGCTCGACGTCGACCTGATCAATCCCTTCCCCGTCATGCTCTATGACGAAGCGATGGCCCGCTACGGCTCCGACAAGCCCGACCTGCGCGTGCATCTCGAACTCGTCGAAGTCACCGACGCGGTCATCAACTCGGCCTTCAAGGTCTTCTCGGGCGTCAAGTCGCTGCACAACGGCAAGGTCGTCGCCCTGCGCGTTCCCGGTGCCGCCTCGATGCCGCGCTCGGAAATCGATTCCTACACCGAATTCGTCAAGATCTACGGTGCCAAGGGGCTTGCCTACATCAAGGTCAACGAACTCGCCCGCGGCCGCGAAGGTCTGCAGAGTCCGATCGTCAAGAACCTCTCCGACGAAGAACTTCAGGCCATCCTCACCCGCACGGGCGCTCAGGACGGCGACGTCGTTTTCTTCGGCGCCGACAAGGCCAAGATCGTTTGGGACAGCCTCGGCGCCCTGCGTCTGAAGATCGGTCACTCCGAATTCGGCAAGGCCCACGGCCTCTACACGCCGGGCTGGCGTCCGCTCTGGGTCGTTAACTTCCCGATGTTCGAATACTCGGAAGAAGAAGGCCGCTGGATGGCTTGCCATCATCCCTTCACGTCGCCTCTCGACGGTCATGAAGATCGCCTCGTCTCCGACCCCGAACACGCCTACGCCAAGGCCTACGACATGGTTCTGAACGGTTGGGAAATCGGCGGCGGTTCGATCCGTATCCACCGCGAAGAAGTGCAGGAAAAGGTCTTCGAAGCCCTTCAGATCGGCAAGGAAGAGGCACGCAACAAGTTCGGCTTCCTCCTCGACGCCCTGCAGTTTGGTGCGCCCCCGCACGGTGGCATCGCCTTCGGTCTCGACCGCATCGCCACGATGATGGCCGGCGCCGATTCGATCCGCGACGTCATCGCCTTCCCGAAGACTCAGCGAGCCCAGTGTCTGCTGACGCAGGCTCCGGCCCCTGTCGAAGAAAAGCAGTTGCGCGAACTGCACATCCGGTTGCGCAACGAACCCAAGAAGGCGCACGACATCGCCGGTCAATAACCGAATTCCACTCGGTTTTCGATCCCCGAAGGGCCCCGCCCTTCGGGGATTTCTTTTCCGCGAAACCGTCTTCGGTAGAATACGGTGAGGAAAACCGCTCTCTCCCCTTTTCGCCATGACGCCACAGGCTCTTCACTTCGCTCTTCATCCGCGCTCCGTCGCTTTGATAGGAGCGAGTCTGCAGCCGCAAAGCAACGGCGTGAAGTTCTGGAACGCCCTGCAGCGCTCCGGCGTTCGGCACCTGCACGCCGTGAACCCCAAATACGAGCGTTTGGGAGAGGTCCCCTGCTACGCCCACGTCAAGCAGATTCCCGGACGCGTGGACCTGGCCTTCCTGGCCGTCCCCCCGAAGCGCATGCCGGCGGTCATCGCGGAACTTCCTCAAAAAAGCATTCGCTTCGCCCTCATTCCGATCACGGACGATCTACACGCCAGCGACCGTCCCTGGCACGCCGCCGTATCGGAGGCGGCGCGCAAGGCGGGCGTTCGCCTTATCGGTCCCGATTCGCTCGGTTTTGCGCATCCCGCCGAAGGCTGCAACATCGGTCCCTGGGACCACATGCCGCAGGAGGGCGGCGTGACGCTCCTCGCGCAGTCGGGGCTGTTGGCCACGGCCCTCATGGACGACCTAGCCAAGACGGGAGCAGGCATCCGCTCCGTCGTCGTGACGGGGCTCGAACTCGACATCGGGATGCCCGAACTGCTACGGTACTTCTCGCATGATCCAGGCACCAAAGTAATCACTCTCCACATCGAGGCTCTGCGCGACGCCCGCTCCTTTTACACGGCCCTGCGGTACGCGGCCAAGCGAAAGCCCGTCGTCGTGCTCCGCGCAGGCGAGGATCCTCGCTTCATCGCCGATCGTCTTGCGAGCTACAAATTCCACACGGCCGCAGGACGAGACGACGCCTTCGACGCGCTTCTCGAACGCGCAGGCGCTCACCGCGTGCGGGACGTCTCGGAATGCACTGCCGTCACGGCAGCCTTCCACTGCGGCCGCATCCCGAAGCGCAACCGACTCGGCGTCGTCGCCAACAGTTCCGCTTTCGCCGCGCTCGCCGCGGGTATCACCCACGCCTCCGGCGTGGATCTGCAGGGTTTTGCCCCCGCTACGATCCACACCCTGCAGTCGATCTTCCCGGGCGCCCAACTTCCCGTCAATCCCGTTGACGCGGGTCTGCAGGCGAAACCCAATCAAATGCAGGCGAGCGCCGAAGCGGTGTTGCGTGATTCTGAAATCGACGGACTGCTCGTCGTGCTCGGCCCCACGCTCTTTTCCACTCCGACCGACTCGATTCGGGCGGTCTCCAACGCAGCGAAGCGCACGCCCAAGCCTGTTTTTCTTTCCTGGGCGGGACATCGCCACGACGACGCCGTCGCGGCGCTTCTTCCAGAACTTGCCCAATCCCAGGTCATTGCGCTTCGCTCCTCTGCCAGCGCCGTGCAGGCCTTTGGGACGCTTGCGCAACACCGACGCGAAACGATCGCCCGGCGAGAGGCGCCCGAACCGGGGCTTGACCGTCTGGACGGACGCGCGCTCGCGGCTGTGCGCAACATTGTGAAGAAGGCCCTCGGGGCTCACCGCTATCTGTTGGAGCCCGACGAGGTGGAGGCTCTCCTCACGGCCGCAGAACTCCCGCACGAATCCTCGCATCGGGCGAGAACGCTCGACGAGGCGTTGCGGATCTTTCGGGAGATCAGCGCCCCCGTCGTTTTCAAGCGACTCGGTCCGGGTCCGCTTCTCGAAGAGACCGACGCGACGCTTCTCGATCTGCGCACCGAAGAGGAACTTCGTGAGGCCTGGCAGGCCATCGTTGAAGAGGAGCGCCGTTTCTTCGAGGGTGTGCTCGTTGAACGTTTCGTCGCGCACGACGCAAGGCACGCTTATCGCCTGACGCTCGACACGGACAGCATCCTCGGTCCGATCCTGGAAGCGGGAGCGGGCGGCGTCGTATACCGCTGCAGACCCGATCTGCGCACGGCGCTCGTTCCCGCTTCGCGACGCGACGCCAAGGCGCTCCTCGCTCAAACGCGACTGCAGAACACAGGGGCGGGCGAAACGCTTGCGGGCATGCTCGAGCGTCTCGCCGACCTGGCCGAAGCCATACCGGCGTTGCGCCGCATCGTTCTCGATCCCGTCGTCGAGACCCAGCGGGGAACCCTGGCGCTTTCGGCCTCGGTGCACTTGCGCGAAGCCCCCGTCGAGTGCGACATCCGGGCCTCGCACCTCACCGTGGCGTCGGCGAGCCGCACGGAAGAGAATTGGTCTGCAGGCGACAAGATCCTGCGCCTGCGGGCGCTTCGGGAAAACGACTTTTTCCGCCTCGAAGCCTTTTTGGACCGACTCTCCGCCGAAACGAAATTCCTTCGGTTTCACACGAGGGCGCCCATCACGCAGGCGGTCGTCTCGGAACTCACCCAGCTCAACTACGATTTGGAAAACGCCTGGGCCCTATTCGAAGGCGACGAGATCCGTGCGGTGGTCCGTTGGTCGGCCGACGCCGACGGTCTGTCGGCGGAATTCGGCGTGGTCGTCGAAGAGCGCTTCCAACGCCTCGGACTCGCCTCGCGCCTCATGCGGCACATTGAGGCGGAAGCCTTCTCGCGCGGCATCGGACGTCTTACGGGACTCGTCTTGCGCGAGAATGCGGGCATGAACCGTCTGATGACGAAACTCGGCTACGCCGCCAACGAAAGCGACGAACCTGATTCGCTCGTTTGGAGCAAAACGCTCCGCTACAAAGATTTCTCCTGAAATATTCGCTAGGATAGTCTCCTCTTTGTGGAAGGGATTTCCCATGACCATTCGTTCCGAATTTGAATACGGCATTCTTCGCCTCACCATCGACCGTCCCGCCCAGCGCAACGCCTTCAACGCGGACATGTTCGATCAGCTCGCAGGCGAACTCGACGCCGCGCGCCAAAACGACAAGGTGCGCGTCGTCCTCCTCAAGGGTTCGACCGGACTCTTCTCCGCGGGCGCCGACGTACGCGAGTCGCTCAATGCCCCCGAAACGATCGACGCGGCGGCCGGCCGTCTCTTTGAGACCCTGCGCAGCTTCCCCAAGCCGATCGTGGCGGAGGTGGCGGGTCCCGCCGTGGGCGACGCCTTCACGATTCTTCTTTACTGCGACCTCGTCTATGCGTCCGACAAGGCGCTCTTTTCCGTTCCTTCTGTTGCACTCGGCCGCACGCCCCGCTTTGGAACCGCCGCCCTGGTCTTCGGGTCGGCGGGCGCCGCCCGCGCCGCGGAAAAGCTTCTCCTTTGCGAACCCATTTCGGCGGATGAGGCGCTTGCCATGCGCCTCATTGCGGCAGTCGTCCCCGAAGACGATCTCGTGAAGGTTGTGGCCGCCAAGGTCGCTCGTCTCGCCGTTTTGCCTCCGCAGGCCGTCGCCGCCACGAAGAGCCTTTTGCGCGACGCCCGAAACGGTTGGCTCTCCGCACAGATTGAAAACGAAGAGGCGGTCTACCGCCGTCAGGCGGCTTCTCCCGAAGCCCAGGAAGCGCTCTCCGCCTTCCTCGAAGGCCGCAAACCGGTTTTCTCCTCGGCGGAAGCTTGATCCCATGCGGTGCATTCCGCACCAAATCAGACGCACCAAAGAGATGCACGCAAGTTACTCCTCTTCGGTGCATTCACACGTCATTTTCCTCGTACGGCCTGCTGTGCAGGCCGTTTTCATTTTTGGCACGCCCTTTGCTTCAATGGAAGGCGAACCCTTTTCGCATCCCCCCTTTTTTCTAGAGGTTCTCTTCCATGAAACTCTCCGCTCTCTTCCTGCCTCTGGCTCTTTGTTGCGTCGCCCTCGGCGCGGGAGCCGAAGAACTCTCGGGCACCCTCCTCAAAGTCAAGGAGTCCGGCACCCTGACGCTCGGCCATCGCGAAAGCTCCGTCCCGTTTTCCTACCTCGACGCAGAAGGCAAGCCCGTCGGCTACGCCTTTGAAGTTTGCCGCGCCGTGGGGGAAAGCGTTAAGAAGCGCCTCAACATGCCGGATCTGAAGATCCGCTATCAGCCCGTCACGTCCGCCAACCGCATCCCGCTCATCCAGAACGGCACGGTCGACATCGAATGCGGCTCCACGACGAATTCCCTCGTTCGTCAGCGTCAGGCCGCCTTCGGCATTTCCTACTTCGGCATTCAGGTGAGCGCCGCCGTCAACAAAAATTCAGGAATCCGCTCCTTCAAGGACCTCGACGGCAAAAACGTGACCGTGACGGCCGGAACGACTTCCGTGGCGCTCCTCAAGGCCTTCGAAAAGAAGGAAGGCATCCGTACGCGCCTTCTCATGACGAAGGACTTTGCCGAATCCATGCAGCTCGTTGCCAACGGTCGGGCCGACGCTTTCATCCTCGACGACGTGCTCCTCGCGGGCCAGATCGCCAATCTTGCGAACCCGGACGACTTCATGATTCTCGACGCCTCGCTTAGCAAGGAACCCTACGGCCCGATGTTCCGCAAGGACGACCCGCAGTTCAAGGCGCTCGTGGACGAGACGATTCTCGAGATGATGCGTTCGGGCCGCCTCGCAGAACTCTACAAGACCTGGTTTGAAAAGCCGATTCCGCCCAAAAACGTGAATCTTGCCTTCCCGATGAACCAGACGACGAAGGATCTCTTCGCCAACCCCAACAGCGACGGCATCTGACGACGCAAAGGGGCGGCCGGTCCGCCCCTTTTTTCACAACGATTGAAAGACAACGAACATCATGGCGCTCAATTTCAACTGGGAAATGCTCCTTGAACCTTCCCTCTTCACGGAGGATCCTTGGTGGCTCTATATCCTCTACGGCGCGGGCTGGACCATCGGACTCGCCGTGAGCGCCTTTGCGCTCGCCCTTGCGGTCGGCATCGTCATCGGGACGTTGCGCACAGTGGAGAACCGTTTCGTACGGGGCTTTTGCGAAGCCTGGATCGAACTCTTCCGCAACATTCCCCTGATCGTCCAGATCTTTCTTTGGTACTTCGTGCTCCCCGAACTCGTCGCGCCATACAAGGAATGGATGATTTCGGCACCGCCCGTGGCCTCGCAGTTCCTTTCGGCCTTCCTCTGCCTCGGTCTCTTCACGTCCTCGCGCGTGGCCGAACAGGTCCGAGCGGGCATCGTCAGCATCCCGCGCGGGCTCTTCAGCGCCGCCAAGGCCATGGGCCTGCGCGCCACGCAGAGCTATGCGCACGTGATTCTCCCTATGGCGCTGCGCATCGTGCTGCCGCCCCTCACGAGCGAAGCGATGAACCTCATCAAGAACACGGCCGTCGCCCTCACGATCGGCCTTCCCGAACTCACGATGCGCGCCAACGAAATGGGCGAGAACACCTTTGAATTCTTCGCCGCCTATCTGTGGGCGACGGTTCTCTACATTGCGATCTCGCTCTCGGCGGGACGCCTCATGGCGGCCATAGAACGAAAGAGCGCCATCCCCGGCTTCATCGCGGCCCGCTGACCCGTCAGGAGCGAATAATGGATTTTTCTTCGATTACCAATTCGTCGGCCTTCTTGATCAACGGCGCCCTTTACACGCTCAAGCTTACGCTCATCACGACAGTGGGCGGCCTCACGCTCGGGACGCTGCTTGCGCTCGCACGCCTTTCGTCGAAGCCCTTGCTTCGAGAACCCGCCCGTCTCTACGTGAACTTCATGCGTTCCGTTCCGCTCGTTCTGATTCTCTTCTGGTTCTTCCTCCTGATGCCGGAAGTGCTCCGAGTGCTCTTCGCGTTCGACCATCCCGTCATGATCGGAGCCGACTGGACGGCCATCATCACTTTCGTGCTCTTTGAGGCCGCCTATTTCAGCGAGATCATGCGCGCAGGCATTCAGTCGGTCAAAAAAGGACAGATTTTCGCCGCATACGGTCTCGGTTTGAGCTACCCTCAGACGATGCGCTACGTCGTGCTACCGCAGGCGATTCGCAACATGCTCCCCGTTCTTCTGACACAGACGATCATTCTCTTTCAGGACACGAGCCTCGTGTATGTGATCAGCGGCAACGACTTCATGGGAGCCGTGACGAAAATCGCT
Organism: uncultured Sutterella sp.; assembly: GCA_900545275.1. Lineage (GTDB taxonomy): Bacteria > Pseudomonadota > Gammaproteobacteria > Burkholderiales > Burkholderiaceae_F > Sutterella. The sequence continues at coordinate 8,774 of UQYG01000001.1, read as the reverse complement.
CAACGCGACGGGGAACTGATTTTGATGTACTCGTTTGCGGCACTGGCCTACCTGACGGTCTCCCTCTCTCTTTCCCTGCTGATTCGTCGACTGCAGGCGAGGATGGCCGTCGCGCGCTAACCACTCTCCCCCAGAGAAAAAACAAAAGGAATACTCCACCATGGCAATGATTGAAATCAAGAACATCAGCAAATGGTACGGCTCTTTTCAGGTATTGAAGGACTGCTCCGTCAACGTCGAAAAGGGTGAAGTCGTCGTCGTTTGCGGTCCGTCTGGCTCGGGCAAGTCCACCCTCATCAAGACGGTCAACGCGCTCGAACCCTTCCAGAAGGGCGAGATCATCGTCGACGGCATCTCAGTAGGCGATCCCAAGACCGACCTGCCGAAACTGCGTAGCCGCGTGGGCATGGTGTTCCAACATTTCGAGCTCTTCCCCCATCTCTCGATTCGGGAAAACCTCGTTCTCGCGCAGATGAAGGTGCTCGGCCGGGGCCGCGAGGAAGCGACCGAACGCGGTCTGAAGCTCCTTGACCGCGTCGGTCTTCTCAAGCACGCCGACAAGTTCCCCGGCCAGCTCTCGGGCGGTCAGCAGCAACGCGTTGCCATCGCCCGCGCCCTTGCCATGGACCCGATCTGCATGCTCTTTGACGAACCGACTTCGGCCCTCGATCCGGAAATGATCAACGAAGTGCTTGACGTTATGGTGCAGCTCGCGAAGGAAGGCATGACCATGATGGTGGTCACTCACGAAATGGGCTTTGCCAAGAAGGTTGCCGACCGCGTTATCTTCATGGACGCGGGCGAAATCATCGAAAACCTTCCCGCGGACGAGTTCTTCGGCAAACCCCATACGGACCGCGCCCAGAAGTTCCTCTCCAAGATTCTCACGCACTGATCGACTCTGCCTTACGGTCGATCCTTGCCGCGGCACCCTTCGGGGTGCCGTTTTTTCATTTGCAAAAGAAAAAACGCCGTGATCTTTTGCCGAACGAGACTTCTCGAATCGGCGCCACCTCCGAACGCGGTATCATTTATAAATTGTCCCTACAACCGCTTTTCACGAAGATCCACATGCCTTATCAGCTCGATCCCGCCGCAGCCCTTCGACTCGGACAAGCCGTCCTGCAACAGGAAGCCGAAGCCCTGCACACGCTCGCCGAACGCATCGGCGACGATTTCGTCGAAGCCGTCCGCATTCTTCTCGACTGCCGCGGCCGATTGGTGGTTTCGGGCGTTGGCAAATCAGGGCACATCGGACGCAAACTCGCCGCGACCTTCGCCTCCACGGGCACGCCCGCCTTTTTCGTGCACGCGGCGGAAGCCGCTCACGGCGACCTCGGCATGATCACGTCCGACGACGTGGTGCTCGCCATCTCCTACTCGGGTGAAACGAACGAACTTCTGACGATCGTTCCGACCCTCAAGCGGGAGGGCGCCCGTCTCATCGCCATGACGGGGAACCCCAATTCGAGCCTGGCAAAGTACGCGGACGTGCACCTCAACTGCCATGTCGAGCGCGAGGCCTGCCCGCTCAACCTCGCGCCTACGTCCTCCACGACGGCCACGCTCGCTCTCGGCGACGCCCTGGCGGTCTCCTGCCTCTCCGCGAAGGGATTCAGCAAGGAAGACTTCGCTCGGAGCCATCCGGGAGGCGCACTCGGACGGCGCCTTCTTCTGCATGTTTCCGACGTCATGCGCTCGGGCGACGCGGTGCCCTTCGTCACGGCCGACACCCGCGTCCTCGACGCCGTGCGCGTCATCACAAAGAAGCACATCGGCATGACCGCGATCGTCGACGCCGACCGGCGTGTGCTGGGCATCTTCACCGAAGGCGATCTACGCCGACTGATCGAGGCACGCGGCGACATCCGCCCCGTCATCATCTCGGAAGTCATGACGCACTCGCCGGCCACGATCCGCCCCGAGGAACTCGCCGCACAGGCCGTGCGCATCCTCAATCAGCGCCAGTGCAATCAGTTGCTCGTCGTGGACGGCGAGAACCGCCTCGTCGGCGCCCTGCACATGCACGACCTCGTCAACGCCAAAGTCCTCTAAGGAGTCTCTATGATGGCCAAGCTCCAGGAAAAAGCCTGCCGCATCCGCATGGTGATCCTCGACGTCGACGGAGTGCTCTCGGACGGAACGATCAACGTTTCCGGCTCGGGGGAACTCCACAAGGCCTTTTTTGTTCGGGACGGCCTCGGCATCAAAATGCTCCAGAAGGCGGGCATTCCCGTCGGCATCATCACGGGTCGCTCGTCAGACATCGTAGCGCGCCGCGCCGAAGAACTCGGCATCACGGACCTCGCACAGGGCCAGCGCTTCAAGACGAACGCCTGGGAAGCCATGCTCGCCCGCCACGGCCTCGCGAACGAGGAAGTCGCCTACATGGGCGACGACGTGCCCGACCTGCCCCTTCTCATGCGGGCGGGACTCGCCGCGACGCCCGCCGACGGCATTGCCGATCTCGACGGCCTCATCGACTTTCGCTCCCGCTTCCCGGGCGGCCGCGGTGCCGTGCGCGAACTCGCAGAACTCATTCTCCGCGCTCAGAACCGTTGGGACGATCTGATCCGCCAAACCTACGTGGAAGGGAAGTGAGATGGCCCACCGTCGCCTCGTCATTCATGAACGCATCACGGCCATCATCGGAGCCGCCCTGCTCTTTTCCCTTGTCGGACTCAGCTACTACTACTCCATCCAGATTTCGCTCGACGATCTGAAGTACGTCCCGAGCGCCTCGTCGCCCGACTTCATCGCGACCGACGTCACGATGTCCGACTTCAACGAACAGGGCGTCGCCTCGCAGCGGCTCTCCGCCCGCAACGTCGAACACTACTCCGACGAGCGCATGATGGCGCACCAGGCCACCTACCACACGCTGGACCCGTCCAAGCCCCAGATCGTCGCGAGAGCCGACAAGGCCGAAAGTCTCGACGGTCTGGAAACCGTGCAGCTCACGGGAAACGTCCGATTCACCCGGGCCGCCTCCGAAGCGGAGCCCGATCTCTATTTCGAGACGGAATTCCTCAACGGCTTTCTCGATACGCACCAGTTTGAAACGGACCGCCCCGTCTTCATGCGGCGCGGGGAAGACACCACCTCTTCGCAAAACGGAATGCGCTACGATAACGTCGCACACACCGTCGAGCTGACGGGAAGCGTCCAGACGGTCCTTCATCCGCAATCCAAATCGATCGCTTTGCCCTGATAACACGAGAACTCGTCATGTCCACCAAAGTCCTATGCCTTCTCGCCAGCGTCCTGTTTCCGCTCAGCGCCTTTGCCCTAGCCACGGACCGGGAGCAGCCCATCGAGATCCACGCCGACACCTTCAACGGGGACGAAGTCAAGCAGACAGCCGTCTATTCGGGCAACGTCATCGTGACTCAGGGCTCCATGAACCTGCAGGGCGCCCGTCTCGAACTGCGCCTCTCCGCGCGGGGCTACCGTCAGGGTACCGTCACGGGAAACCTCGCGCGCTTCCGTCAGCAACGCGATCCCAAGACGCCCGGCGTTGACGAATGGGTGCACGCGCAGGCCGAAAGGATCATTTACGACGAGGAAGTCGACACGATCACGCTTGACGGCAAAGCACGCCTCGCCCGTTCCGAAAACGGCGTGGAAAAGGACATCACAGAGGGCGAACGCATCGTCTACGACATGCGCAACGCCCGCTCGCGCGTCGAAGGCGGCGTGGTGAACGGCCAAAAGCAGCGCGTAAGCACCATCATCGCGCCGCGCAACAACACCAAGGACACCAAGCCCCGGGAAGGCACGGACCTCTCGAACGCCACCTCTCTCTCGACGCCCGCCAAAAAGGACTGACGCACCGTGACCGAAACGCAAAACAACAATCCTATCCGCCACAACAACACCCACACGCTCGTGGCGACGGGGCTGCAGAAACACTACGGTTCCCGCCAGGTCGTCAAGGGCGTCGATCTGGCCGTGAAATCCGGAGAAGTGGTCGGTCTGCTCGGTCCGAACGGCGCGGGCAAGACGACGTCCTTCTACATGGTCGTGGGACTCGTCGTCGCGGACCGTGGCACGATCGAGCTCGACGGCAAGTCGATCACGCACATGCCGATCTATCAGCGCGCCCGTTTGGGACTCTCCTACCTTCCGCAGGAGGCGAGCGTGTTTCGTCGCCTCACGGTGGAGGATAACATCCGGGCCATTTTGGAACTTCAGGACGGAGAAGACGGTCGTCCCCTCTCGAAGCCCGAGATCGAACGGCGCCTCAACATGCTCCTTGAAGAGCTGCAGATTCAGCACATCCGAACAAGCATGGCGATGTCGCTTTCGGGGGGCGAACGTCGACGCACCGAAATCGCCCGCGCGCTCGCAGCGAATCCCCGCTTCATTCTGCTCGACGAACCGTTCGCAGGCGTCGACCCTATCGCGGTGATCGAAATTCAGCGCATCGTCCGATTCCTCAAGGACCGCAACATCGGCGTCCTCATCACGGACCACAACGTCCGTGAAACCCTCGCCATCTGCGACCACGCCTACATCATCAACGAGGGCAGCGTGCTCGCCTCGGGTTCGCCCAAGGACATCATCGACAATCCCGAAGTGCGCACCTTCTACCTCGGCGACAACTTCCGCATGTAATGAGCCGCATGATCGGACTCGACCTCTCGGCCTCGCAACGTCTGCAGACGACGCTCAACCTTTCGCAGCGGCAATCTCTGCGCGTCCTGCAGATGTCGTCGACGGAACTGCGCGACGAGGCGGAACGCCTCGCCGCGGAGAATCCCTTCCTCGAAATCGACACCGAAAGGCCGGCCGAGCCGTCCGACATCCCCTCCGACGAGAACTTCACGCTCGAACGAACGGACCTTCCGATCGATCATCTCTACGACCGGTGGCCGGTCGCCGAAGAATCCTCCGCGGACCCCTGGGATGCACAGGCGCGTGAAGAAACGCTCGGCGAACACCTGCGCGCGCAAATGGGGTTTCTCTCCCTTGCGGACGACACGCGTGCGGCGCTTCTCTATCTGATCGACGCGCTCGACGAACACGGTCTTCTACCCACGACGCTCGACGCCATCCGAAAGGAAGCGAACGAAACGATTTCTCCCGACGACTGGCACAGCGCGCTGAAGATTCTGCGCAACTTCGATCCTACGGGCGTGGGTGCCTTCAGCCGCGGAGAAATGCTGTGCCTGCAGGTCGACGAGCTTCTGAAGGAGCGCGAAGTCGACCCGGAAACCGCCGAAGCCTTCCGACGTCTCGCGGCGTCGGGGCTTGAAGGTCTCGCACGCCTTCGTACGCCGAACAGCGGACTCTCCTGCGACTTGCGCGACAAAGTCCTCTCGCTCCTCTCCAAGCTTCGGCCCAACATCACCTCGGGCTTTGCCGAAACGCCCGTGCAATACGTCCGTCCCGACGTGTGGGTCGAGCCGCTCCCCGATGAGGGACTTCGCTTCACTCTTCTGAGGGGTGCAGCGCCCGTCGTCACGCTCGTGCAGTCGGGCGAGCGGGCGACGCACGACGACCATCTGCGCGAACTTTGGCAGGAAGCCAAAGCCTTCGTTCGGGCCGTCGAGGCGAGAAAGGAAACGCTCCTCAGAATCATCCGCTTTGCCGGCATGCGGCAGGAAGCCTTTTTTCGACGGGGCCCCGACGCCCTCGTGCCGCTCACACAACAGGAGACGGCCTCTGCGCTCGGACTCGCCGACTCCACCGTCAGCCGCACCGTCACGAGTAAGTACTTCCGCTGTCCTCACGGCACCTACGAACTGCAGACGCTTTTCCCGGGCCCCGGTCATGCGGGTCCCAGTCGGGAGGCAGTCATAGAGCGAATCTACGGTTGGGTGAAAAACGAAGATCCCGCCCATCCGCTAAGCGACACGAAACTGACGGCCATGCTAACGGAGGCGGGTTTTGACGTCGCCCGCCGCACCGTGGCGAAATATCGGACCGAAGCGGGCATTCCGAGTCCGAGCGAACGGCGCAGAAAGGGCTGAAGCCCGGTACCGAGTTCGCTTTCGGCGAAGATTTCGATTTGCCTTAGACTGAGCAAACGTCACGACACTCATGGAGCGAGCATGCAAATCGTTTTGGTTACCGGCCTCTCGGGGAGCGGAAAGTCGATCGCCATCCGACAGCTCGAAGACTGCGGCTATTACTGCATCGATAATCTGCCCGCGCACTTTCTCGTCCCCGTCCTGCGCGACCTGCACGCGGGCGGCACAAACATGGCGGCGGTCGCCATCGACGCCCGCTCGCACGCCACGTTCGAGGGCATCCGCAACGGCATTGAAACCCTGCGCGCCGAAGGACACGACGTGCGCGTCCTCTTTCTGACGGCCTCGACCGCGGAACTCGTGCAACGCTTCTCCGAAACGAGACGCAGACATCCGCTCACGACTCGTCTGCGTCAAAACGGACGCGAAGCGACGCTACAGGAGGCGATCGAGCGCGAGCGCGACATTCTCGGCGAGGCGGCCGTCATGGGTCACGTCCTCGACACGACGGGGATCCTCCCCAACGTTCTTCGCTGTTGGGTCCTACAGTTCGTCAATCTCGCCTCCGCACCGCTGACGCTTTCCTTTGAGTCCTTCGCCTTCAAGCACGGACTTCCCGTCGCCGCGGACCTCGTCTTTGACGTGCGATGCCTCCCCAATCCCTACTATGACGAATCCCTTCGACCGCTCACGGGGAAGGACGAGCCCGTCGCGACGTTCCTCGCCGCCCAGCCCGACGTGGTGCGCATGATCGACGACATCGAGGGATTCGTGCGGCGATGGCTCCCCGCCTACCGCGCGCAAAATCGCCACTACCTCACCGTTGCGATTGGATGCACGGGCGGACAGCACCGCTCCGTATTCACGGCCGAAACCCTCTGCCGCCGCTTCGCCGCGGACGGGGCGCTCGTTCGGCACCGGGCCCTCGAGAGTTACGGACTCAGCCGCACACAGACGCGTTGAGTTGCCTAGCGACGGCGTCCGCTTCAGGCCAGTAGCGCGCGATCGGCGCAGGCATGCCGAGCGTCTCCCGTTCCGGGAGCGGCACGACTCGCCAGCCTTCGCGCCGGACCGTTCTTACACGCGCGACGACGGGCGTGATGACGAGGCGGTAGTGCGTGAAATCATGCGGCCAGGCCTCGCCCACGCGTTCCCAGAGGACGTCCCCTCCAGGAAGCGAGAGCGTTTCGGCCGTGCGATATCCCTCCCCTGAAGGCGTCACCCAGAGTCCGCGCCAAACGCCCGGCGTCGTCTTCTTTTCCAAGACGACGCCTCCGTCCGCATAGAGGAAAAAGAGCGTTGCCGAGCGCACGGGCCGCTCTCGCTTGGCGCGCGGCGCCGGGTAGTCTTCGACCCGTCCCTCCTGCGAAGCCCGACAAAAGGTCCGCACGGGGCACTCCGAGCAACGAGGCGCCTTTTTGCGGCAGATTTCCGCCCCCACGTCCATGAGCCCCTGCGTATAAGCGGCCATGTCTTCGGACGCCGGCAGAAGCGACTCGGCCGCGCGCCAAACGCTCGTTTCGAAGGCCCGCTCCCCGACGGCCCCGGGAATCGCCATCACTCGCGCGAGCACTCGCTTGGCATTGCCGTCGCACATGACGGCCCGCTCGCCGTAACAAAAGGCCGCTATCGCGCCCGCCGTGCTCGGCCCCACGCCGGGGAGTTCGGCAAGCCCCGCGGCGGTCTTCGGAAAGACGCCGCCCCGCTCGGCCACCAAACGGGCCGCCCGGTGCAGGTTGCGCGCTCGGCTGTAGTAGCCGAGTCCTGCCCATAGTGCCTGGACCTCATCGTCCGTCGCCCGAGCGAGATCCTCCACCGTAGGGAAGGCGCGAAGAAACTTTTGAAAATACCCCTCCACCGTCGTCGTGCGCGTCTGCTGCAACATGACTTCGGAGAGCCATCTCTCATAGGGCGTTTCGTAGCGTTGCCAAGAAAAGGCGTGTCGGCCGTGGCTTCTCTGCCACTCTGCAAGCGCGGCGCCGAACCCCTGCGTCGAAAATTTCTGATGCTTCTCTGTCATGACGAGGCATTTTGGCACATCTTCCGTCCCGCTTCACCCGTTTCAATGGAAGCGTTCTCGCTACAATGGCGAGACATTCCGCACTCGACATTCATAACGACATGCGTCCCTTCACTACGTTCGGCGCAACGCTCCTCGCCGGCATGAGCGCCTTTCTTTTCGCGTCGCCTCTTTCGGCCCATCCGGGCATGGGCCTCTCTTCCGAAGGCATGCCCGCGGGGCATCCCGCAGTGACGAAGGCAAACCGCCAGCTTTTCGACCTCATCGCGGGCGGCATCGCCATGCACCGCGACGAACACGAATTCGCGGCGAACGCCTTTTACGACGCCTTCCAGCAGACGCCCACGCCGGAACTTGCCGAAATGGCCTGGCAGGCCGCCGTATCGGCCCGCGATTCGGACCTCGTCGTGCGCATTGCCGAAGAATGGCTCAAAATCGACCCGAAGTCCGAAATCGCCCAGCAGTCGTTGCTCGCGCGCGACATCGAAAACGAAACCGTTGGCGCCGTTCGCGATCGGCTCGCCGTGATGTACCGCAATGCGGAAGACAAAGTCGCCTGGACCGCCCGCATGACGGAACTTCTCGCCAAAAGCAAGCTCTCCTACGCCGTCGTGACGAATCTGCTCGAACCCTATCGAAGCCGCCACCGCAACGCTCCGCAGGTACAGCTCGCCTCGGCCGTGCACGCCAAGATGAACAGTCGCTACGAAGAAGCCTGCCGGCTCGCCGCATCCGCGCAGAAGGGGCGGCCCGACGACGAACAGACGGTTTCGCTAGCC